>JAJXZL010000002.1 GCA_021780075.1 Acidobacteriota bacterium | reverse complement strand
TATGCTTGCGGGAAGGCGAGCGATCGTGCTTTCCCACCCAAGCCGCAAAAAACGCGGCTTGGATGGGGCACAAACCATCGAGGGAGAACCAGGAGTGAAATACTTGACCGGGCCACCTGCCACTTGGGGATTGAGGGGTGTTGATTCCCAGGTCTCAGATGCGAGACCTGGGTCACCCGGCGGGAAGGATGGGGACACCCGTGGTTCATTGTTAGTTCAAGGATGGGGCACCTGCCGCTGGCTTATTCTTCTGAAACGTAAACCTCGCTTGACGGGGTGGTGAAGCTGCCAAAAAACCCGCCGGATATGACTTCAGTGGCGTACGGCGGGTCTTGCTGCGGGAGGGTGTCGGCGGAGCTCGAACCGGACGGGTTTTGAGTGGTCACATAAATCGGACGGGGCATCGTGTCGCCCTGGACGCGCATTCCGACCAGCATGTATCCATCGGTATCGTTGCCGCCAAATGCGCTGATGAAGTAGCCGTTGGTGGCCAGCGTTGTCGCTTGACCTGCAATTTCGCTTGCCGAGCTAGCGATGACGGTTTGCGCCTCGTAAACCGTGGTTGTGTCTCCCGTCCAGCCGTAGGAAATCACGTTGGCCTGGTGACTCGCATCGAATGAGACGGCCGTGACGACCCTGCTCTCCGCACCATCGTTGGCCACTGCGGCCTGAAGCTGGTCTGGTGGTACGACTTCAAGCCTGTAATCGAATCCACCCGTTTGGGCTGTTTTGACATAAGAAATGCCGTAACAATCGTTGGAAGGCTCGAAATCCAGGGAATCTATCACGATGTTTGGAGCAACGATCGATTGAATGTCAGAGGAGAACGACGAATAATCGTGGCCCTCATAATACATGGAGAGACCTGCCTGACCAGGGGGCAGAGCGTACACGGTGAACCCCCACCCGCAGTCAAATGCTACTCCTGTATAGCATGCCCAGTTCGAGCCTATCTCCAGGGGAGTACCGACCGTATTATTCGCCGAAAAACTGCTCGACCCGAGAATATCGGTATGTTCGGCGCTGCCCTGTAAGAAGCCCGCAGCGGTTACCTGCTCAAAAAGGAGATAGCGAAGATCCCCGGGCGCAGGCCCGCGCGGGCCTGCCGTCAGCGTGGCCATGCCACTGGCGAGAGAACTAGTGGCGTTCCTTACTGTCACCTGGAAAGTTGACCCGGTGTCGCCAAGCGTGACGGCTGGCGTTGTATACGAGGCGCTCATTGCGCCCGCGATCGGCATGCCATCTTTGCTCCATTGGTATTGGAGTGGGTCTGTTCCGCTGGCAACCACGGTGAACGTCGCCGTTCGGCCGATCGGAACCGTTTGACTCAATGGCTGGGCCGATATGGCGACAGCCTGAGGCGGCGGAGAGGTTGATTGCGAGCCTCCGCCACCCCCAGCACAGCCGCCGAGAAGCGCAGTTCCAATCCCGATGGCGAGAAGCCAATACGGAATTGCGCGCTGAGACAAGGAACCAGATGCGTGTCCTTTGATTTTCGAAGACCGGGGAGGAGAGCCACCACGACCAACAGATACACTCTGGGAGAACATCTGACCAGTTTACCCTCACAATTGAGCCCTGGCGGGTGGCACACCCTTCGCGAAGCTGACTTACCGCAGATGAGGGTGGCTGTAGAAGGTCAAGAGGTTGTTCCGATCTCTGAGCGGCTGATGGGCGGCTTGTAGTTGAGGCTACCATGGGGTCTTTGGTGGTTGTAGTAGTCGTTCCATGGCTGCAGATACTGGTCTCTTTCCTGTGAGTCGGTCCAGTGTTTTGGCTGGTGGCAGAGCCTGAGGACTGGCCGTGGTCGAGTTGTCGTCATTACTCGGCTGGGCTGCGCGGTACGGTGGAGATCGAGTCGTTTTGGACGGCGTGGGAGCGGGAACAAAGGCGAGACCCGGATGGGCGAAGGGTTGTGGTACCCACGTCGGAGGGAAGTTAGCATGGTACGGGGGAAGGATCGGCCACCCGCCATCGATCAGGACTTTCAAACTAATCCTCCTCAGAGAACCCGAATGCCCGCATTACTCTGGGCTGGAGAAGATAAGTCACCATCAACACACTCGCAACAATCTCATACCTGGCATAGGGAGAAGATATCGCGTCCGGTGACTTGGGCAGTCCAACGAAATGTAGCCCCAATGTGGCCAGTAAGAACCACACCAAGGCAATTCCATGAAATGCAACTACGTAGGCGGCTGCCCATCTTTGCCGAATTAAGATACACACCCCGACAACGGTGCCGAACACAACGAAAAGAGCAGCAAGGGCCAGGCTGCTGCTGGGGCCTGTATCAAGCCTGGATACTAACGGCAGCAGATCACCAATCGTTTTTATGGCGTCTGATCGAGCGGACACGTCGCCCATGGCGGTTACGACCTGAGTTCCCAGGAACGCAGCCTTCACAAAGAAGTAGGCAGCTACAAGCCATATGCCGATCAGTCGCTTTTCTGGCATAACGTCAGCCTCTCAGTTGAATGTAACCATTTCAACAATCGACTAAAAGAACAAGCCATTCGGAAAGGGCTGCGAGGAATTCCGAACTGGTTGGCGTGGTCTCCTGGATGCCCAAAAGCGAGGCCGCCGGGGCAGACGCCAGCTACGTGGGGTTTTATCACACGTGCTCGTGTTCGCAGACACAGACGCTCAGATTCAGACGGGTACAGAATCTCGGGTATTAACCTTCGCGAGAGCGAGGGACGGAAAGCTGCGGGGCTCTAGCAGAAGCCGAGGCCCAAAAGCAGAAGCTGGAGACGGCCGAGTTGCCGCAGGCGTGTAGGTAGGCCGCGGCAATTCGGTTTTTCGTTTATAGCCAAACTTACAGGCAGTCGGGGTGCAGCGCTACGCGTGGCAGGGGAAGATCTGCCTGCCCATTTGTCACTCATTCTGCCCACCGCCGATCGTTTTCCTGCCTCCTACATGGCGCGTTTGCCCACCTGACCGAATTGAGGTCGGCTTTGCAGGCAAACGCGGCACATTCACTTCTGCGCAGACAGCTTGATTCGTTGATGCCAACAAAAGTGCTTTCCAAGCGCTTTTGCAGGAGGTGAAACCATGCATGCGAAGAGTCTCGTTTTCATCTTTGCCGGGCTGCTTTGTTGCCTAAGCCTCGCCACACCCGTGGCCCAGGCGCAGCAACCGGGAGCTTGCACCAAGGACATGTTTACCGGAACCTATGTGTTCCACGAAAAGGGATCGAGTGCGGTTTTCGCAGGATCCCCTCAACCTGCCCCGCCGTTTTGGAACGGAATGCTTGCGCCCTTCGCGACTGTTGGTGAAGTTACGATGAAGGCAAACGGAGTCGGCGAAGGCTTTTACTGGATCAGAGTGGGGTCAATTAACGGCGGAGCTGATCCGATTCCGGTGGAAACAACCATTACGGAATTCAATGCTGACTGCACCGGGAAGTTCAGTTACTCGCTCACACTGCCCGGACATACGGATCCCACGCTTGTCACTGAGCGCTTCATCCTTCTCGAGAATGGCAGTGAGTTTCGCACGATCCCTACGGACATTGTGAACGGTGTCCCCTACCTGACCTGGATTGGTGAGGGTCACCGGATCAGCAGAGCTGGCGAACCCCCTCACAACTGCGGCCCGCAGACCGCGGCCGGCAGCTACGTAGTGTCCGTCGAAAACATGGTGCAGTTCTCCGCGAGTGCGCCGATATTCTCCGATGTTCTGCTGCTGCGCTATGACGTTTCGAAAAGCGGCGACTATGAGGGCACGCTTTACGAGAAACTGGGCCCCGCAGGCAACATTGTGTTGCCCGCCTCGGGAACAATCAAGGTCAATCCTGACTGCTCGCTTGAATCCACCCTCAATATCACGATTCTTAACAAACCTGCGACCATTAGCAGCCGAGGGGTTGCTTTTGATCAGGGCAAGAGGTTCTATGCGATTGTTGTGAGTTCAGGAGGAGTTAAATTCTCGTTGATAGAAGGCAAACGCATCTATGCGCTGCCCGATGCGACGAGTGAATCTCTTGACAAATAGGTGGTGGCCCGGGTGCTTCGCATATGGGCACCCGGGACAACCGCCAAAGCCGGAATCCGAAGTGCTGCGGCAGGGTCGGGTTGAATTTCTGCGCCAGTGCGGATAATATTCTCCCTCGTTCGGAGCCTTCGTCATGAACGAGCGACCAGAGTGGCTGCGAGATTTGGGCAGTACGCAAGCAGGCGTGTTTGTTGTGGATGACAGGCAAAAGATTGTGCTCTGGAACAAAGCTGCACAAGAACTCCTGGGGCATAGAGAGCACGAGGTCCTGCATCAGAAGTGCTATCGGGTGATTGCAGGAAGGAATTGCAGCACGGTCTGTTGCCAACCAGACTGCCCTGTGCGGCGCGGGATCCGCCACGGCGCACTGCCGGAAGACTTTGAGCTCCTGACCCACCATAAAGATGGCCGCACAATCTGGTTGAATGTGAGCATCCTTCGCTTGTCACAAAGTGGGGGGAGGCTTATGTTGCACATGTTTCATGACGTAACTCACGAGAAACAGGCGGAACTTGCACTGGCCGCATTCCTTTCCACATTGCGCCAAGATCCCACCGAGCTCGACCACGAGTGCTCGCCGTACGAGGGCGATGGACACATGCTGCGTAGACATTTGCTTGCGACCCTTACCCGCCGCGAAATCGAGGTTCTCTCCTTTCTGGCGGAGGGGGATTCAACCGAAGCGATGGCCGGGCGGCTGCACATCAGCCCGTATACCGTCCGCAGGCACATCGACAATTCGATCAAGAAGCTGGGCCTGCACAGCAAGGCGCAAGCGATAGCCTTCGCATACCGGCACAGACTCCTCTAGCCGCCGACACGCCCCCACGCCGCCTGATCACAATTTGGCGCAGAACTGGTGCAAATGCACTAGAAAGGCGCTGTCTTTAACGAAAATGATTTGCTTGGCAAGAGCCTTGTTATTGAGTTGCGGACTATTTTTTATCGCATCGGCAGGAAGCCTGTTTGAGGGCCAGGCGGTTGCTCAGACACCTGAGAAAGCGACCGTAGTTGTAGAGCAAGGTTATGGATCAATTAAAGCCGTAGCTGGGGTGACCAGTCGTGCTGCGGCTGGAGGAGGTCGTGGCTTGCCACCCTTCGCTGGAAAAAGCGAAGCATGGAGCACCCAGGGTTCATTGCCGATCCAAGGTGGATTTACCGCGGATTGAGGGGAGTCGATTCCCTGGTCTCAAAAACGAGACCTGGGGCACCCGGGGTTCGTGGTGAATTAGGCCTTTGGTCTCAGATGCCGGCAAACCATGCGTAGCCGATTTCGGGTGAGGCGGAGCCGAGGCCCTGGCCGAATTTCTTCATGGAATCGGTGACCGTGATGTGCTGGAGGAACTTGATGCTCTTGTAGCCGAGCTGGCGGGGAACGCGCAGGCGCAGTGGTCCGCCGAACGCGACGGGGAGATCTCCGTCATTCATTCCCATGGTGAGGAAGGTCTGCGGGTGTAGGGCGTCGGCCATGTCGATGCTTTCCCACTCGCCCGGCTCGATGGAGAAGTAGACGATGTATCGCGCCTGCGGGAGCACGCCGACCTCATGGAGCACCTCGCTCAGGGGCGTGCCGATCCATTCAGCGACGTAGGACCAGCCTTCTTCGCATGCCACCTCGGTGATCTGGTTGCGAATGGGCAGGGACCGCAAGTCGGCGATTGAAAACGACGTGGGCCGCGCGACCATGCCGTCCACGGTGAGGCGCCAATCTTTGAAGCCGAGAGCCTGCGACCGCTTGAAGGCATCGGTGGGCGGAGCGATGGGCACCGCGAATGGGTTTTGGGAAATCATGCTGCGGGGAAAGTTTCTTTGGGGCGCATGCGCGGTGAGCAGGCGCTGGGCGGCATAGGTGAGGGTCTCGCCCGGGCCGAAGATGCCACCGGCATCGGGCGGCAAGAGGCCATAGGCTTTGGCGAGGCGCGCGGCCACGGCCAGGCCGGTGAGCCCGGCGCCTGCGGCGAGGCCCCCGGTAATGAGCTTGCGACGCGAAAGGGTGTTCATGCGTCCTCCTTTGCCTCCGGCGCGCGGCCGGTAATCATGGAGCGCGTGCGCTGCCAGAAACCCGCGAGCGCGATCATGATGACATGGACGAGGAAAAAGGCCAGCAACAGCAGGGTGATGACGAAGTGCAGCGTCCTAGCGGACTGGCGGCCGCCGAGCAGACTCGCCGTGGCAGGGATGGCCGCAGTGAAGGACGGCGACATGGCAAGGCCGGTCCAGATGACCATGGGAAACAGGACGAAGATCACGGCGAGATACGTGGCACGTTGCAGCGCGTTGTAGGTGTGCGCATCCGCGTTATCGGCGGGCGCGCGGCGCAGATAGCCGGCGATCACCTGCGCCATTGCGCGCAAGGTTCTGCTGCCCCGCTGCGGCAGCAGATGGTGTTTGAAGTGGCCTTTCGACAGCCCCCACAGCACGTAGACGAGGCCCGTGAGCACCAGAACCCATGCCGCCTCAAAGTGCAGATAGCGGCCCCAGCCGTTCGCGTCCGGCATGGCCGTGCCGAATCCGTTGTCGACCCACGGGCGCGAGGTGGGCAGCGGCAGCGAAAACAGCGGATGCGTATTTGCATTGCCGGTTTCGCCCCAGTAGAAGCGTGGATGCGAGAAGACGATTCCAGCGCCGGAGATGAACAGGGCGAGGAAGGCGAGGAATGTGAGCCAGTGCGTGACACGCACAAGGACCTCATGCCGGGGGGAATCCGGTTTTGGCCGCGAGGCAGCCGTAGCCATTGCGGAAGCATAGCACGGCTCTTGAGGGGTTCGGCAGGATTCTTTCACTGGTAACAGGCTATCTGATCGCGGCAGAGGGTTTTAAAGACAAAAGCAGATCCTTCGCTCCGCTTACCCCAACGCGCTGCGCGCGGCATGACAAGCTCGTTGGGGGGCGTGAGGCGCGTTTCGCTCAGGATGACAAGCTGGCGGGAGGGCGTGAGGCGTGGGCCGATCAGGGTGACAGGCTGGCGGGGGGCACAGCTTTTGCTCTAGGTAAAGGCAGTGTGGGGATTGGCGGCGCTTATGGCTGGGTGGGGTGCTGGAGGGATTCGATGGCGGCGCGGAGTTGCTGGGTGAGTTCGTCTGCCTGGCGGAGGGTGAGGCCGGTGGTGGGGATGGGTTCGCCGACGGTGAGGGTGAGCCGGCCGGGGTAGAAGTGGCGGGTGCCCATGGGGAGCAGGTCATAGACGCCGCTGAGGGCAATGGGCACGAGCGGAACCTGGGCGCGGATGGCGAGGAAGGCCGCTCCATTGAGGAAGGGCTGGAGCGTACCGTCGGGGGTGCGTCCGCCCTCGGGGAAGACGAAGAGGGGCATGCCGGCGCGCAGGGTTTTGGAGGCGGCGGTAAGGCTGGAGAGCGAGGCACGGGGGTTCGCCGCGTCAATGGGGATCTGGCCGGAGCGGTTGAGGTGCCAGCCGATGAAGGGGATGGGCCAAAGCTCCTTTTTGGCGAGGATGCGGAACTGGAAGGGCAGCGCGGCAAAGATGACGGGCGTGTCCATATAGGACGTGTGGTTGGCGGCGTAGACGGCAACGGGGTGCTTGAGGAGGTTTTCCGCACCGCGAACAGTGAGATGGGAGCCTGAGGACCAGACGCAGGCGCGGGCCCAGGCCTGCGCGATGCGGTGCTGGATGCGGCCGTGCTTCTCAAACAAAGACACGCAGAGCGAGACACTGCCAAACGCGGCGGTGAAGAGGAAGAAGAGCGGTGCGTGAATGAAGTTGGTTGACCATCGATACCGCCGGGACAGCGGGTCAGGGCGGTGGGACACGGCTGCTTGGTGGCTCATGGTCGCGTGGCTCCCTCACGGCACGGGGCGAGCAGGAGACTGCGGGCTTCTCCCACGAGGTAGACAGAGCCGGAGATGACGACGATGCCGCCAGCGGCGCGGGCCTGGTCAATGGCTTGCGCGGCGGAGTCGAGGGCGAGGGCGGGCGTACCGGTAGCCTCTGCGGCGGCAAGCATGTCGGCGATGGGCGTGGCGCGGGCGCTATGGATGGGCGCGAAGAGCACACGATCAAAGAGCGGAAAAAGGATCTGCGCCATTTCAGCGAGGGGCTTATCACGCAGGCAACTGAAGATGAGGGTGCGGGGACGGGCTTCGCCGGACTCGGCGAATTCATCGCGCAGGCCGGAGCGGAGTGCCCATGCTCCAGCGGGGTTGTGGGCCACGTCGATGATCCAAGGGATGCCGCCGTTGATGATGCGCTCAAGCCGTCCGGGCCAGCGGGTTTGCTGGATGCCTTTGGCGATGGTGGCGGGCGTGATGGGATAGCCGTGGGTGGAGGCCAGTTCGACGGCGGCGGCGATGGCGAGGGCGATGTTGCGATGCTGATGCTCGCCGTGGAGCGGCGAGGCGACGGCGATGGGCGCGCCGAGAGCTTCAACGAGATAAGGCTCGCCAGGCTTGTCCGCATTGGAGGGCGGGATGGAGGGCATGTAGGGCGTGGCGCTGACTCCGCGGACGGCAAGCTGGGTGGCGACTTCGCCGAGGGCCTGGTTGGCCTCAGGGTGCTGCGGGAGCGTAACGAGCGTGCCGTTGGGGCGGAGGATGCCGGCCTTCTCGCGGGCGATGGCGGCGACGGTGGAGCCGAGCCACTCGGTATGGTCGAGGGAGATGTCGGTGATTACCGAGAGGAGCGGATCGACGATGTTGGTGGCGTCGAGACGGCCGCCCATGCCAACTTCAAGCACGGCAATCTGGATATGGGCCTCAGCAAAGTGGAGAAACGCCATGGCGGTAAGCGTCTCAAAGAAGCTGGGAAGCTGGGCCAGTTTGGCGTCGAGAACAAGCTGCTGCGCCGTGTCGTGCACGCTGAAGTAGAGCGCGGCGAAGGCGTCGTCGGTGATTTCGACACCGTTGATGCGCAGACGCTCATTGGGCCGGGTGAGATGCGGCGAGGTATACAGGCCGGTGCGCAGGCCCGACTCCTGGAGGATGGAAGCGAGCGTGGAGGCGGTGGAGCCCTTGCCGTTGGTTCCGGCGATGAGGACCGAGGGAAAGCGGTGGTGCGGATTGCCGAGCGCGGCGAGCAGGATGGCTATCTCGTCGAGAGAAAACTTGCGGCGCGCGTGTCCGGGCTGCGTGTAGAGCTCGGGCGTCATGGCGCTGAGTTGATCGATGGCGGCTGCGTACGACATGGAAAGACCAGTATAGAAGGCTGCGCAGGGTCATGGCCGGAGCAGCAGTTGCAGGGCTTCGCGGGCTGACTGGAGGCAGACGCGGGCTTCATCCTGGGTGAGCAAGCCCTGATGGACGGCGCGCTTGCCGGTGTCATTGACCTGATTGGCGACTCGTGGGAAATCGGGGTCGATGCCGGTGAGCTGGAGGTTGTTGTTGACTTCGTGGAGCAGGTTGCCGAGGGTGGCGGCATTGCGGTAGCGCGAGCGGATGACGCGCGAGAGACCGGGCGGCAGCTTCTGCTTGAGGGCCTCCTCGAGCACGGAGCGGCAGAGGCCGGCGCAGGCGGTGAAGAGGCCAAAGAAATAGCAGCGCGTGGCCTCGTCGAGATAGCGGTCGGCCTCGTCGCTGCTGGGCGCGGCCACGACGCAGGCGCGCAGGTGTGTGGCTCGCTCAAGGGCGGGCTCGACCAACTCGATGAGCTCAAGAGCGAAGGCGGTGCGAAGCAGGTCGTTCTGCTGGGCGTCGAGGGCGCGCTGAATCTGTTGCCAGGCAGGGGTGGAGGCGTGCGTGGCGGCCTGCTGCAGGCGCGTGAGCGAGGTAAGGCGCTGGCGGGCGTGCTGGACGAAGCCGTGGCGCATGGCATGGGCGAGGTGTTGCCACTCATTGACGAAGGCCGCGGGGTCGCTGCGGTAGCGGGCGTCGAGCTCGTCATAAACGACGGCCGGCAGCACGGCGCGCAACTGCACGAAGCGGCCTGTGCGCGCCAGCTCGGCGATGGCGGTGCAGAAGCCGCGGCCGGGGGCGCTGTCTGCAGACATGCGTATGAGTTCGCTTTTGAGGCTCTCAATGTTGATGGGCATGCGCGGATTCTCTGGATTGAGTGTAGGAGTGAGGTGCGGGTGAGGTGTGGGTTTTGAGCATGGGGACTTTGATTGGGGTGCAGAAATGGGAATGGCGTGAGGGTGGATTCCCGCGCTTCTGACAAAAAATACGAAGAGGATGCGGTATGGGGAATTTTGTCTCTGGTTGTGGTGATTGTGGAAGTCTGGTACGTGGGAAGTGGTGGATTGGCGCTGGTGGGGACGCTCTCTCCACAAAACGTGCGTGGTTTGCACAGGGGTTTTGAGGTGGGCTGTGGGAGACGTGGGAAATTGGGGTAGGAATGGAGGGGGTGGAGGTGGGTTTTCCAATTGTCCTGATTTGAACTGCTGAGTTTTAGAAATCCAGTACCGTGCGGGAGTCCTCTCCAGTGTGTGATTTGGGCCAGGTTTCCACTTTTCCTATGTGAACTACGGGTACTACTGTCTTATTTCTTTTCTTATTCCTCCTTTTCCCCTACTACCCGTCGCGTAGCGGGTGCGTCACGCCGGCGAAAGCAGGAGCGCGGCGATTGCGAGAACCATGTCCGGCAATCCAGAGAAGCAGCCTAGTTTTCCACGCGCAGGAAATGGGGCGGATGAATACAATCAAGAACAAGAAAAGACCGCCGTTTTCGCGGGGCCGGTGGGTGTTGTAGAGTGGGGCCAGCGTGATAGTGGGCTGATTTCGGCTTTCGCGACGGGCACGAGGCGAGGTTGGGTGTATGTCGATTGTGGAAACAGAAGTGGAAAAGCCGGCAGCGCAGGGGGCAGCGATGGAGATTACCGTAAGCCGCCAGGAACTGGTGAAGGAACTGACCGCCACGCAGAGCGTGGTGGAGCGCAAGACCACGATTCCCATCCTGTCCAACTTCCTGATCGAGGCCGAGGGCGAGCGGCTGAACATTGTGGCGACGGATCTGGACCAGGCGATCCGGACGAGCGCGGCGGTGAAGGTGAAGAAGCCGGGCTCGTGCACGATTCCCGCGCGCAAACTTTACGACTACGTGAAGCTGCTGCCGGACGGCGATATTTCAATCAAGCTGCTTGAGAACCACTGGGTGCAGATTCGCAGCGGGCGCTCGAACACGAAGATGGTGGGGATGGCGCGGGCGAATTATCCGCAGGTGCCCGAGTTCCCTGCTGTCGCGGTGACGAGCATTTCCGCGGTGGCTTTGAAGACGCTGATTGCGCGCACGGTGTTTGCGATTTCAAACGAGGAGTCGCGCTACACGCTGAACGGCGCTCTGCTGGTGCTGAAGGCGGAGTCCCTGGCGATGGTGGCAACCGATGGACACCGGCTGAGCTTTGTCGAAAAGCCTGGCGAGTCGCTGGAAGGCATCAGCGGCGAAAAGCGCGTGCTGATTCCGCGGAAGGCGCTGGTGGAGCTGCAGCAACTGCTGTCAAACACAGATGCCGAGAAGGTGGAGTTTGCCGATGACGAGCACACGCTTTTCTTCCGCGTGGGGCATCGAACGCTGAGCTCACGCAAGCTGTCGGGGCAGTTCCCGAACTACGAGGCGGTGATGCCGCGCGACAACACGAGGTTTGTGGTGGTGCGGTCGAGCGAGCTGGCGGCTGCCATCCAGCGCGTGGCGCAGTTTGCCGATGAGCGGTCAGGGGCGATCAAGCTGCGGCTTGAAAGCAACGAACTGAAGATCAGCTCGCAATCCACAGAGAGCGGCGAGAGCGAAGACACGATCGATACGCCGTACTCGGGCGAGCCGATCATGGTGGGCTTCAACTCGGGCTACATTCTGGAGTTTCTGAAGTCGCTGGGCAACGAGGGCGAGGTCAGGCTGGAGTTCAAGGATTCGCAGTCGGCGGGACAGATCAGGCCGGAGGATCCGGATGCGGAATACAAGTCGCGTTATGTGCTGATGCCGATGCGGATTTGAAGAGACAGGGAATAGGGAATAGAAACGGCCCGGCAGCGATGCCGGGCCGTGATGTTTCTGCCGATGATTTGGAATTACCAGGTGAGGGTGACGGTGACGGTCTTCCAGCCGGTGCCCTGAGGGAAATCCAAGACAAGGAGCAATGGAGTTTTCGGGTCTTTGAACGCCCAGCCGTCCTTAGCAGAGATGATCGCGTTCACTTTTTCTCCAGCCGATTCCGCTTGAACCCTTGGAATCAGTGGAGCATTTCGAATGAGGGACTCCAGGGATTGTGTTCCAGCCATTCCTTCGCAGATCAGCGTGAGCTTGTGATTGCCATATTCGGAGTGAATGATGCGAGAACGCGAGGTCCGCGCTCCTGGAATCGGTGGCTGGTCTGGCAGTGGTGCATTCGGGTGAAGATTTGCTTCAAACCCAAACAGCTGCTGATCGACCTCCAGAGCCGGAAGCGGGATCGAGAGGGTAGGCTCGTCGCTCTTAACGGGCTTGGCTCCCTGCACGTCAGACCTGAGTCGCCATTGCGTGGAGTTGGCATTCGTGAGGCTCACTTCAAGGGACGATCCTCGTTTCTCGAAGTTCAGCGATTCGGTACCACCGGGCAGTGGGAGATTCTGAATGTTAGCGTGCGTCCAACTTGCCGGTAAATGCGGGTTGACGGTGATGGTTTTGGATTGTGCGTCAATGGAGATGCCGAAGAGGCCACGCAGAGTGGGCGTGATGACCATGGCGCTGGACCAGAGCTGGTGACTCGTGCTTCGTCCCATGGGAACAAAAAAGTCGCCGGAGAGCAGTTCGGTGATGGAGCCGAGGTCCTGCGCGCGGGTGAGGTTGGCGTTCTCCATGAGGAGTTGATAGCCGGCGAGGGGCTGGTTGGCGCGGTACTCGGCGAGCGCGGCCCAGCCGGTGAAGAGCGGCCAGACGGAGCCCTGGTGGTAGCTCATGCCGTCGTAGTCCTTCTCGTTGTTGGCTACGTCGCGGAGGCCCCAGTCCGTGTTGAGCGCGGAGGCGGCGAACTGCTGCAGGCATGGGCCGGGATGGGCGAGGGTGGAATTGCCTGACCACCAGGCGAGTGCGGGATAGACGGTGGTGGTGTAGTCGGTGGCGTTGTTGAGATTGTGGCTGAAGGCGTAGCAGCCTTTTTGCGGGTCGTAGTACTCGCTCTCGATTGTGGCGGCGAGCTTGACGGCGCGGGCCTGCGCGGCGCTGGCTTTGGCGGAGTCATGGAGGAGCGCTTCGATGTGGGCCATGGCGGCGGAGGCCTGCTGATCGAGCAGAGCGAGGTAGACCTCCTGATGGGGCAGGCCGCCGGGCCAGCTCTCGACCCAGCCGGTGCCCTGCGAGTTGTCGTAGATGCCGTCGTGGTCGGTGTCGTGGGCGGGATCGGTCTCAAAGGCCCAGGCCTTCTCAATGGCATCGCGGTGCGTGGTGAGAAAGGCAGTGTCGCCGCTGGAGCGCACGTAGTCCTCAACGGCGAGGAGGAAGAGCGGGGTGGAGTCGGCGGCGGCGTACATGTAGGGGAAGGCGCGCCAGTCAACGTTGTCGGCGGTCTGCGAATACTCGTGCATGATTTTGCCGTCGTCGCGCTGGCGGCGGATGAGGAACTCGAGCTCGGCTTTGGAGAGGGCGAAGTTGCCGTAGCCGTTGACGGCGTAGAGGGTGTAGAGCGCATCGCGGCCAAAGAACCAGCCGAAGCCGGGGCGGGCGGAGTCGCCGGACTCATAGTAGCCGGCGACGAGGGCGGTTTCGCCGGTGGGCTGGGCGATGGCGCGGAGCTGCTCGATGGAGATGACGGCCCATTCGAACGCCTGATTGAGCGCCTTGTCTGGCGTGGTGATGGATGTGGAACCGGCCAGCAGCTTTTGATAGCTGGCGGCCTGCGCGGCGTAGCTGGCGGCGATGTTCTGGTTGAGGTGCGCGAGGGTAGCGCCGAGGGCGGGATCGGTTGCCGTGGCTGTAGATGTTCCTACGGCCATGAGCAGCGGAAAGAGGCGGCCGTGGTCGCGGGCGGGGTCAATGTGGAGCTTGAGCTCGACGGGGTGGACCTGGGGGCGCTCCTGATAGGGCGCGAGGATGCCGGGCTCGGCGCCGGGTATGGTGACGGCGCCGGCGAGGTCGGGGTAGTCGGTGTGGAGGACGTAGTAGCCATCCGCATTTCCGATGCGCGGCACCCACTCGGCACTCGGGACACCCTCGGTGCGCTCGGGCCACATCCAGCGGAGATCGGAGGAGAAGCGGAGGATGAAGTTGGTGGGGTGGATACAGTCAAATTCAAAGAGGACGACGGGCCCTGTGCCGGCGGTCGCTTTGCTGGGCGAGAACATGATCTGGCGGACGGTGAAGCCGATGTGGGAATAGGTGATGATGGTGCGGTTGGGGCGGACCTCGACCTCGGCAGCCAGACGGTTGACGTCAATGGGGACGGCGTAGCCCTCGATGTTGGCCTCGATGGTGAGGTGGGAAAGCAGCTTGATGGGCAGGATCCAGGCCTCGAATGTGCCGTCCTGCTGACCGACGAGGAAGCCGCTTTCGCCGGCGACAGTGAAGGGCTTGAGCGGCTGAGTGTGGGAGCGGATGACGGGGCCTGCTGAATCAAACGGAATGGCAGGGATGGATGTGAAGACGGGCGCGGGCTGCTGTGCGATTGCGAAAGTTGCGGCAAAGAGCATGGCGGCGGCCATGCGGAAAGCGAAGTTCCGGCTGCGCATTTGTCGTGTTGTCCTTTGAGTACGGCTCAAAGCCAACAGTTTACGGGAAAGCGGGGAGGGTGAGGGATGAGAGCGCTTTTCAGGCGCTGGCGGGAGCTCTGAGGAAGTCGAGGGCGCGGATGAGGTAGCCTTTGAGCTCCCTGCGGTGGACGACGGCGTCGAGGAAGCCTTTTTCGAGGAGGAACTCGGAGCGCTGGAAGCCCTCGGGGAGCTTCTGGCGGATGGTCTGCTCGATGACGCGGGGGCCGGCGAAGCCGATGAGGGCGCCGGGTTCGGCGATGTTGAGGTCGCCGAGCATGGCGAAGCTGGCGGTGACGCCGCCGGTGGTGGGATCAGTGAGTACGCAGATGTAGGGCACGCGGGCCGAGTCAAGCTGGGCCAGGGCGGTGGAGATTTTGGCCATCTGCATGAGGCTGACGACGCCCTCCATCATGCGGGCTCCGCCGGAAGCGGCGACGACGATGAGGGGCTTGCGGCCGAGGCGCGCGCGATCGACGGCGCGGGCGATGGTTTCACCGACGACGGCGCCCATGGAGCCGCCGATGAAGCCGTACTCCATGGCGCTGAGGACGACTTCGTGGTGTCCCATGCTGCCAATGGCGTTGATGATGGCATCGTCGAGGCCGGTGTCCTGCTGCGCTTTTTTGAGGCGCTGCTTGTAGGGCTTGACGTCAGCGAAGTTGAGCGGGTCAGTGGAGCGCAGGCCGCCGTCTACAAGCTGGTAGCCGGGTTCGAGGAGCAGGTCGATGCGCTGTCGGGCACCGATTTTGAAGTGGTGCTGGCACTTGGGGCAGATGTTGAGGTTGGCTTCGAGATCGGCCTTGAAGAGCGCCTGACGGCAGCCAGGACACTTGGTCCAGAGGCCCTCGGTGCGGACACGTTTCTCTGCCGCGTCTTCAGCGCCGGTGGCCGGCTCGTACTCGCCATTCTCTCGCTTGAACCAGGACATAGGGCTTCAGCCATTGTATATGGAGCGGACGCTGGCGGAGGGTTTCAATATTCGATGCCGCGCTGGGCGAGGATGCCTTTCTGGTAGGCGTGTTTGACCTCGCGCATCTCGGTGACGGTGTCGGCGAGCTCCACTAATAAAGGATGGGCGTTGCGGCCGGTGAGGATGACGTGGACCATCTCGGGGCGCTGGCGGAGGGTTTCGGCGACCTGGGCGGGGTCGAGCATACCGTAGCCGATGGCGTAGTTGATTTCATCGAGGATGACCATGTCCCATTCGCCTGAGAGGATGGCCTGGCAGGCCTCGTCCCATGCGGCGTGGACGAGGCGGATATCTTCGGGGTCGGTCTCCGCGCCGCCGACTTTCACGAAGCCTCGGCCCATCTGCTTGAGCACGAAGTTGTCGCCGAAGGACTTCACGGCGTCCAGCTCGCCGTAGTGCCAGGAGCCTTTGAGGAACTGAAGCATGAGCACGCGCATGCCGTTGCCGACGGCGCGGAGAGCGGTGCCCAGGGCGGCTGTGGTTTTGCCCTTTCCGGGGCCGGTGTTAATCAGGATCAGTCCGCGTCGGGAGTCGGTCATAGGCAACCTTCATGGGTCATGGGTCGGGGATCAGAAATTCCTGTCCTGAGGGGAGGCTAACATGCGGGGGAGACGTTTCCGTTTGGCCGGGGAATGGCTTTTGTTCTTATCAATGCACGCGAAGTTATCGAGCAGCGGGATGAAGATGGTTGTGTGCTTTGGGCTGCTCGCGCTGGAGCTACCTGCTCTCTGCGTCCCTGTCTTCAGTGGCCGGAGTGATATGGGTGGCCAGAGAGGATGGTGAAAGCGCGGTAGAGCTGCTCGGCAATCACGAGGCGAGCGAGGGCGTGGGCGAGCGTGAGGGGGCCGAGGGAGAAGAGCATCTGGGCCCGGTCGCGGGCGGGCTGGGACCAACCGCTGGCCGGGCCGATGGCGAAGACGATGTGCTGGGCTCCTTCGTCGCGGCGTGCCCCAAGCCATGCGGCGAAGGCTTCTGAGGTCATCTGGCGGCCACGGCTATCGAGCAGCACGGCGATAGCGGGCATGCGGCCTTGCTGGCGGCTGAGCCAGTCGAGCAGTGCATCCTCAGTCTTGAAGGCCTCAGTGTGGCAGCGAGCAAAGGGGGAGCAGCGCTCGAGATAAATCTGGGTGAGTGCGTCGAAGGTGTCTTTTGCACCGAGGCGTGCGCCGACATGGGCCAGAGAGAGTTGCATGAGGAGCAGGATACTCTACGCTCGCATCATCCGGTTTACAGGGCATGGCAGAGAGGGCTCCAGCAAACGCAGTCTGCTATTTTCAGAATTATTATATTGAGTTATCCACGTTCCCATAGATTTGATGGTCGGCCGCGAAATCGCTTTCGTTGCAACAGGGTTGTTTTTCAATAGATTGTTTTTATTTTTCGCGCTGGTCCAGAATGGCACGCTTCATGCTACATTTTATGTCAAATAATCTTTCAGGTTTACGCGTACGGCAAGCAACATGTACGCGACCCGGACGGATGGAGTCATGTGTCCTCGCTCTTCAGGGCAGATGGAACTGTGCGTTTTTGTGCTTTTTGCGCGACTTTTTTGTAGTTTGATTTGTTAACTGCGGATCGGCTCTACTTCCCCACCGAATCGCCAAAGCGTACCAGGTGGCAGCAGAAGTCTTTCCTAAATGACTTTGTGCTTCCGCCGAGTCTTTGGAGGAAGTACATGCGATCATTCCGAATTCGTCCTTCATTTCTGACGTTCAGTTTTCTTGTGGCTCTATTCCTTGGAACTCTTCCAGGGGCTTGGGGTCAGGCTACCAGCGGAGATATTGCTGGCACGGTCCTGGACCGCAGCGGAGCAGCCATCGCAGGTGCCTCAGTTACGGCAAAAAATGTTGCCACAGGCGTCTCTGCCACTGTGACCACCAATACGGTGGGCGACTTCCATATTACGAACCTTCTCGCCGGGTCTTACGACATCACCGGTTCCGCTCCAGGCTTTTCAACCTTTGTTCTGCGGAACTTTCAGGTGATGCTGAACGCCACGGCGACGGCCCGGTTGGTGCTGCCTGTTGCGACCGCCTCCACCAGTGTTGAGGTATCGGCAGAGGCCGCGGCCGTGATCGACACAACGACCACGCAGTTGCAGACCACCTTCGAGTCTGAAGCACTGAAGAACCTGCCCACGGCTTCCACGGGCCTGGGTGTTCTGAATCTGACATTGCTTGTGCCGGGCGTGGCCTCGAGCGGCGGCATTGGCGCTGGAACCGGCCCGACGGTGGCCGGCATGCGCCCGGAGGACAACAACTACACGATTGAGGGCATCGACAATAACAACAAGTCGGTGACCGGTCCTCTGGTGTACGTGCCGAACGATGCCGTTGGCGAGTTCACTGCGATCACGACGCAGTTTTCGCCGGAGTTTGGTCACTCGGCCGGCGGCCAGTTCAACACGATTGTGCGCGGCGGCACGAACAAGATTCACGGCGAGGCGTACGAGTACTTCCAGAACCGGAATCTGAATGCCGAGAACGCGATCCAGGGCGGCAAGGTTCCCAACCCGCGCTATGACAACAACCGCTATGGCGGTCAGGTGGGCGGCCCGCTGGTGCGGAACAAGCTCTTCTATTTTGGAAACTTCGAGCGCAATTCCATCGGGCAGAGCGGTCAGTATTTTGTGTGTACTCCGACTGCCGCCGGCATGACTGCGCTTGCCGATCCCAGCCTGAATTTCAGCGGGACGAACCTTGGCATCCTTACCAAGTACACGCCGGTATCGCCCTCCCAGGTGGATGCGAAGGCCGACAACGCCTGCTTCAATCAGTCTTCCGGCCCGCAGTTCCTGACCGTGTTCAGTGACGGTGCGCCGAACGCGAACGGCACGAGCTACAACCCCACCACAGAGGTTTACGGCTCGTTGAATCCGACGAACATCCCGCTTGGAAACTATCTGATCGAGGCGCCGAACTTTAGCAACTTCGATGTCCTGACGACGAGCACGGACTACACCATGTCGAGCAAGGACAGTTTCCGCGGCCGGTACATCTACAACAAGTACACGGGCCTCGATACGGCGGCCGGCCTGCCGGCGTTCTATCAGCCCATTCCCAACCGGTTCCACCTGATTGCGATCAGCGAGTATCACAACTTCACGCCGAACCTGAACAACGAGGCCCGGCTTGGCTTCAACCGGTTCTACAACGCCACGCCCTCGGGCAACTACACCTTCCCGGGACTGGATGCGTTTCCCACAATGTACCTGTATGACTCGGGCTTCCTGTCTATCGGTCCTGACGGCAACTCTCCTCAGTCCACTGTTCAGAACATGTATCAGTTCACGGACAACCTGAGCTGGGTGAAGGGCAAGCACAGCTACAAGTTTGGCTTTGACGGCCGCAAGTTTATCTCGCCCCAGAGCTTTACGCAGCGCGTGCGCGGCGACTACGAGTGGAACTATCTCACCGAGTATCTGCACGACCTGGCGCCGACGGCGTTTGGCGAACGGTCGAACGGCAACTTCAATTACTACGGCGACCAGACAGCGTTCTATGGCTACTTCAATGACACCTGGCGCGTCACGGACAAGTTGAGCTTGAACTATGGCGTGCGGTACGAGTTCACCTCCGTTCCGGTGGGCGAGCGTACGCAGGCTCTCAATGCCGCGGCGAGCGTTCCAGGCTTGATTGTGTTCTCCAAGCCGAAGCCGCAATACAAGAACTTTCTGCCCCGCGTTGGAGTCAACTACGCCGTTAACCCGAACACGTCCATCCGCGCCGGCTTCGGCATGGCAGTGGATGTGCTGTTTGACAACCTCGGCATTCTCTCCTTCCCGCCGCAGTACTTCTCAACGAATGACGTAGGGTCAGGCAGCAGCCCGGCGGTGGGATCTCCGGACTTTCTGCAAAACGGCGGCCTGCCGCCCGGAACCGGTGCTCTGGCAGTCTTCTGCACGACGGGCACGGGACCAGGCACATCGACACCGTGCGTAACGGACGTGATCGCTCAGCGCCAAGCCACCTCGGCTTATGTACCCGACCAGAAGCTGCCCTATGCGGAGAACTGGACCCTTGGCGTGCAGCATGTGTTTGCCAAGAACTACACGGTAGAGGTTCGCTACGTTGGCACGCGCGGCATTCATCTGCCGACGCAAGTACAGATGAACGTTCGGGCACGCGTTACGCCCGAGAACCAACTGGTCACGTATCTGCAGACACCCTCTCCCGCGGCGTTGGCCTCGCTGACCAACACGCTGGGAATCATCCAGTCAGAGTCGATCTTCCTTCCGGCTTATTACGCCGCTGGCTTCAACGGCAGCAAGATCACGTCGTTCCAGCCGTACTCTGAATCGAACTACAACGGCATGGCGGCCAGCCTGAACCGGCAGTTCACCAACGGGCTGATGCTGGACCTGTCGTATACCTGGAGCAAGGCGATGGACGATGCCACGGCGGCTGTGTTCTCAACCGTGCTCACGCCGCGCCGTCCTCAGGACTCGCAGAACGTTAAAGCGGACTACAGCCGCTCGGCACTTGACCACACGCACCGGCTGACCATGGCGATCGTCTATGATCTGCCGTTCTTCAAGCAGGGCAACTGGATGACGAAGAACCTGCTGGGCAACTGGGAAGTGGCTCCGATCTATACGTATGAGTCGCCGGAATATTACACGGTTCTGTCCGGCGTGAACTCCAACCAGAATGGCGACTCCGGCATCATCAGCCGCACCCTTTACAACAACAATGGCACGCCGCACACAGGCTCGGGCGTAACTGCGTATGCCAATCCGAATCTGGCCTACCTCTGTCCATCGGATACGACCACCGTGGATCCAAATAAGACGACACTCTGCAGCGCCGACCTTGTGGCCTATGTTGCCAAGAACCCGAATGCCCGGTACATCACGGCCGGCGCCGGCATGTTGCCCACATCCAGCCGCAACACGGAACCCATTAACCCGATCAATAACCTGGATGCAACCGCGATCAAGCGGTTCAACCTGGGTGAGAGCCGCGCGATTGAATTCCAGGCGCAGGCCTACAACGTGCTGAATCATGCGCAGTACATGCCGGGTACGATTGACAACATCAACTCGCCGGGATACACGGCGCAGACGCTGTTCCAGACGGCATCGAATCCCGCGTTCAACCAGGCCGGCAAGTTCTTCCTGGCGAATGCGCGTACCATGCAACTGGCTCTGAAGTTCACCTTCTAACCGGCGGAGAGCCGACCGCCAAGGGCGCCCTGCGGGGCGCCCTTGGTTTTTGGCGTGAGCAACCCGGCCTTCTGAGGGGAAGTGTCAGCCTCGGTAGGCGTACCGCCCATTTTTGGAATAAGAGTCGCAACGGCTACGTATTTTCATATATACGCAAATTATGAGTGCATTACGCGTTATTAATAAGCCTCTATTTATCAGATAATTAACAAAACAGCCGACGTATACGCAGAGATTGGCAATATTCATGCATACGCTCTGAGACAAGGTATCCCGTGTCATTAAAGGATTGAGCCGAGCAGTAAGCGCCCGCACGGTGGGAGTTCGTCCCGATCGTATTTTTTGACCGTTTTTGTTTCTTTGTTCTCTTGACTTGGAGCGCCCCGTTCTTTTCTGGAGATCGGGACTTGCGTGCAAAGCATACGAACTGTGGAGTTCCCTTCCCGGGGCTTCCGGTTTCTTTCAATTTGGTGGAGGAGCACAATGCGTTTATTCCGATTTCATGGTGCGGTTGTCGGTCTTGGACTTGCCCTGACCCTTGCAACCATCGCGCCTCTGATGGAACGGGCTGCGTACGGCCAGGCTACAGTTTCGTCGGGTGCCATTCAGGGAACCGTTACTGACCCAAAGGGTGCGATTCTGCCCGGGGCTGCGGTGACCATCACCAACGTAGGTACCAGCGCGAAGAAATCGCTGGTCACGGATTCGGCGGGCTTCTACAGCCTTTCCTCTCTGGTGCCGGGCCGGTATCAGATTGAGATAACAGCGCCGGGTTTTGCCAAGACAACGACCACGCTGACGGTTCAAATTGGAACCACGACCAACGGCGATCTGAGGCTGAAGCTGGGTAGCGCGACCGAGGAAGTGGTTGTGAACTCGGATGCTCTGCAGGTGAATACCACGCAGTCGACCGTGGAAGGCGTGCTGACCGCACAGCAGATTGATAATCTGCCCATCAGCGGGCGCAACTTCCTTGACCTCTCTCAGCTTGAGCCGGGCGTTCAGCTGCAGAGCGGCGAAACGTTCGACCCGACCAAGGCGGGATACTCCTCCATCTCGTTCAACGGCGTGAACGGCCGCACGGCGCGCATCATGCTTGACGGTCAGGACATCTCAGACGAAACCGTTGGTACCACCACGCTGAACGTAAGCCAGGGATCGATCGAGGAGTTCCAGATGAACCGCTCCTCGCTTGACATTTCGACCGAGCTCACCAGTTCAGGCGCGGTCACAGTGAGCACGCGCTCGGGCACCAACCAATTCCACGGACAAGGCTTTGGCCTGTTTCGCGATCAGCGGGCCGGTGCGGCACCGGGCCCCGGCGGCACCTATTTTCCGTTCCAGCGCAACCAGATGGGCGGCCGTCTGGGCGGACCGATGATCAAGGACAAGCTGTTCTTCTTCGGCAGCATTGAGCGCGTGAAGCAGGACTCCTTCAACGCCGTCGAGGAACTTGCTCCATTCACGGCCTTGAACGGCGGATACACCGCGCCTTTCCGTGACAACTACTACGTCAACCGCGAAGACTACAACGCTCCCAAGGGCATCCACATGTTCTTCCGTATCGGTTACGAAGACAACTTGAACGATGCCACGTACGGATTTGGGTACTCGCGTTATGGCAACAAGGACAACACGCCCGCCATCGCAGGCGGCGCCGACTTTATGACCGGCAGCCGGATGACGCACAGCCTGCGCATGAGCTACCTGAAGTTCCACAACATGATCGCGGACGAAACCCAGTCGGGCGTTCCGAACCTGGCGCCGGGGGTTGAGCTTTTCAACCACGGCGTGATCACCGGACCCAACCTGCTGGCTCCGCAGCAGACCTACCAGTCTGACAAGCAGTTCCGCTATGACGCCACCCTGACGGCGAAAGCGCACGTGGTGAATTTTGGTGTGAGCTTTAACCGGATTCTCGGCGGCGGCTTTGCCAGCTTCTATGGCTTTGCCCCCGAACTGGCCGCGAATTTTGCGGCCGGCCCGGTCAGCGGCAACCCGGCGGATGCGAGCAATCCGGCAGCCTACTCCACGAGCTACCTTGTCATGGGCAATGGGCAGGGCTTTAACACGGAGAAGGCGGCTTTCGGCTACCCGGCCGGCGGCCAGGGCGACTGGCGCCTGGGCATCTATCTGGGCGACACCTGGAAGATCAAGCCCACACTGACCGTCAACTACGGCCTGCGCTACGGGCGCGATACGGGCCGCAGCGACGCGGACCTGGCCTCGATTCCCTGCTCGGACGCGGTTGCGGACTGGGGTAGTTCATCCCCCTGCACCAGCGGCAACCTGTTCGACGCGCTGGAGCCCGGACTGGGCGCTCGTACCCGTCAGCCGAATACCGACTTTGGACCGAAGGCCGGATTTGCCTGGGACGTCAAGGGCAATGGCAAGACGGTAATTCGCGGTGGCCTGGGCCTCTACTATGAGAACAACATCTTCAACAACGTGCTCTTCGATCGTCCGGGCCGCCTGAAGGATGGCTTGTTCTGGAGCTATGCCTTTCTTCCTGCCGGCACGCCCAGTGTGGCCCTGCCCGACGGAACCGTTATCACTTCGATCAACGGGGTGCCGATTGCCTCGCTGTGGAGCGAGCCCATCAGCCAATCGGCGCCTTACTTTGGTGCCCTGCAGGCTCTCTATCAGGCCAATACGAAGAAGGTGGGCGCCACCGCCAACTCCAGCTATGCGGCGTATGCGCTGGCTCTGGGCGGCAACGCAAACGGCGATTCACTGTATGCACCCAACTTCCGCACCACCCGCTCGGTCCAGATCAACATTGGCGTGCAGCGCGAGTTGTGGTCGGGCGGTATCTTTACGGCTGACTACATTCGCAACGTCGGCGAGCACTTCATGCAGTCGATCGACAAGAATCACGTCGGCGACGTGAGGACCCTGAACACCACGGCTGCGACGAACGCGATTGCAGCTACGTTGAACTCATTCGGAGTCACATCCATCGATGACGCCATTGCACTCGGCGCCACAATCAATGACTTCGCAGGCAATGGTCTTGACTCCGGTAATGCCTATCTTTACAGCAACCCGGCAGCGGCCTTTAAGCTTACACCGGATTATGGGGCGGCATTCCCCGGATTGAACCCCCTGTTTGGCACGATGCACTTCAACTATCCGCTGGGCCGCTCTGTCTACAACGGCCTGCAGACCAACCTGCGCCAAAGCGCCCGGGTTCCTTTGCCAGGGATGAAGCAGTCGAACTTCGAAGTGTCCTACTCGCTCTCGAGGTTCATCAGCTCCGGCGGCGGCGACCAGAACTTTACCCCTGGCGTGTATGACAATAACAATCCGCTCGCCTACAGTGGTCCTGCAGGAACGGATCGTACGCACCAGCTCTCGTATGGCGGCTCCTTTACTTGGGTCGGCGGCTTCACGACCAGCATCATCGGCCACTATTACTCAGCTCTGCCGACCAACCTCACACTTGATACGTTGGGTAACACGACCGCTGAAATCTACCACTCAGACGTCACGGGTGACGGAACGACCGGCGATTTGCTTCCTGGTTACAAGGCCGGCGCCTTCATGCGGTCTGTGAAGCCCGGCGATCTGGCCGGCGTGATTGCCAACTACAACGCTTCGTCGGCAGGACGGCTTACACCAGCCGGCCAAACGCTGGTGAGCAACGGGTTCTTCACAACCGCGCAGTTGACCGCGCTGGGCGCCGTGACACCCACCATTGCAAGCCCGCCCAACGGCAACGTTGGCAACGGCAGCCTGCGTACCTTTGACATTACGTTGACTCGTCCGATCAAGTTGCCCAAGCTGGGAGATAGCTTCTCGCTGGAGCCCAGCGTCAGCGCCTTCAACGCGTTCAACTTCTCGAACTTTGGTACGCTTGGCGGCAATCTCGCCTACTTCCAACAGTCAGGAACGGCTAACGGCACCACGTCGTCTTACGCCGGCACTGATCCCTTCAGCCGCGATTCGCTGCGCGTAGGCAATGGATCGGGCGTGTTCAGCCAGGGCGCTTCTCGTATTCTGGAGTATGGGATGAAGATCAACTTCTAAAACTCAACCGTTATAACCGGGAAAGGGGTACCCATCGGGTGCCCCTTTTCTTATTGCAGAGCCTGAAGGTCAACCGCTTTAAGCATCCGGAAGAATTCCGGCATAGAAAGGGCGCCCGTGATGGGCGCCCTTCGAGTTTCTGGTGAACCGATTCGAGTCGTGTATCTGTGCTGCTGCGCGCTCAGCCTTTGGCGGACGGCTTCTTTTTAGCGGTGCTCTTCTTTGCCGCGGGTGCTTTTTTTGCGGGCGTCGCTGCGGCCTTCTTTGCAGGCACTGCTTTCTTTGCGGCCTTTTTGGGAGCCGCAGCAGGCTTGGCGGCTTTCTTTGCCGCAGTCTTGGGCTTTGCCTGGGCCTTGCTGCGTGCGGCCAGGGTTTTAGCCGCGAGTGCTGCTTTCAACTCCGCGTCAAACTCGGCGGGGGTGAGCGGGCGGGCGGACTTGCGCAGGCGCTCGATGTCGTAAAAAGCGCGGCGCTCGGCGAGGAAGACGTGCACGACGAAGTCGACGTAGTCGAGCAGGATCCACTCGCCCTGGCGGCGGCCCTCGACGGAGTGGGCCATGACGCCGAACTCGCGCTTGAGCTTGAGCTCGATCTCGTCTGCAATGGCCGTGGCCTGACGCTCATTGGTGGCCGAGGTGATGAGGAAGAAGTCGGCCAAGCCGGAGTCGATGGGGTCCAGCTCCAATATCCGTGTGTCTTCGCCCTTCTTGTCTTCACAGACTTTGGCTGCGGTCTGCACCAGGATGCGGGTGTGTTCGTGCGCCTGCGAGGTCGTCATGCGGTGGCAATCGTCTCCAAACCTTCATCGTAGTCCGTTGAGGGGGTCGGGGCAAGTTGCACGGGGTCGAATGGGTAAATTGAGTGCCTTCGATTGCCACCCTTGTCGCGATACGACCGCGCCAAGGATGGGGCACCGATTGGTTGGCCTGGGAAGGCTACCGGCCTGGATCTTGGTAGCGCGCGGCACGGCGCTAGGCCTGAGGAGGCGGTGCCGGCGTGAGTCCGTGGCGGAGCATGACCTGTGCCATTTTTGCGCGGTCGGGCGGGCCGCCGGCGGCTGCGTTGATGACCTCGGCGGCTTCGCGGAAGTACTGCGGGCCGATGGCAGCGGGCGTGATGACGCAGAAGACTTTGACGTCCTGGCTGGTGTTGTTGTCAAAGCGATGGACGGCTCCGCGCGGAATGCAGAGGGCCTGGCCGGGGCCTACGTCAATCTGTCTGCCGTCTACGGTCCAGGTCAGGACGCCTTCGAGGCCGTAGATGGTTTCCTCGTAGTGGTCGTGGCTATGCGCCGGGGCCGGGAGCCGCTGCGCGCCGGGAACGACGACCTCAAAGGCAGCGACGGAGCCGGACGAGTCCTCGCCGGTGAGCAGGAAGCGAACGGCGAGCGGACCGACGAGGATGGTTTCGTCGGCGGGATTGATTTGCAGGTCGATGGTCTGGGGTGTGATGGGAATCTCCTTCGTCGTGAATCTGGCTATGGTCGCGCTATGCCGGGGGAAGAAGCACCAGCCCGTATCTGGGGGAAGCGGCGAGCGCGCGGGCGATCAACTCCTTGCTGACGGGCGGCGGCGCTGCGGAACGATCGGTAACGGGATCGAAGACCTCAGCAAAGTAGTTTTCAAGGCCAGCCGGGGTGATGAGCACAATGGCCCTGGCATTCACATTGCCCGCGTTCTTGAAGGAATGAGCGATTCCACGGGGAAGGTAGACGAAATCACCGGCCGATGCATCCAGTGTATTCCCACCCACCTGAACTGTCAGGGCGCCTTCGAGGATGTGGAAAGATTCGTCTTCGCGGTGGTGGATGTGGGGTGGGGGGCCTCCGCCGGGAGGAACCATGATTTCGGAGAGGAAAAAGGCACCGCCCGTTTCCTTGCCGGTGGCGAGAAACGTCATCCGGCTTCCGGGGCCCCAATAGGCGGGGCCGGTTCCTGCGGGCACATACCTGACCATGTGTTGCAGGGCGGACTGCGATGCCTGCAACGCGGAGTCGCCGGAGGGATCGACGAGTGGGCTGATTGTCTGGGGTGTCATGCACGACCTCCTTTTGGTAAACTCTATTTACCACGAAATTATGGTAAACGTAGTTTACGGATAACGTCAATGAGTTTTCTTCAGGAAAATCCACCCGTGAAGACCAGGGACATGCTCATCGGGGCGCTGCTGCGCGTTCCGGCGCAAGCCATTCAACGCCGCATCATCAAGGAATTGAACGCGGCGGGCTTTGAAGGGCTGAGCCTGCCGCATATGGCGGTATTGCGGTTTCCGAGCCCGGACGGGGCTCGTCCGGGCGTTCTGGCGGAGCGGGCCGAGATGAGCAAGCAGGCGATGAACCGGCTGCTGGGAAGCCTGGAAGATCTGGGATACCTGGTGCGGAGGGACGCGCCGAACGAGGGCCGCGCGCGGGTTGTCCACTTTACGAAGCGCGGACACGCCGCGTATGCGAAGGCGCTGGAGGTGCTCCAGGATATCGAGCGGGAATGGAGCGCTGAGCTTGGACCCCGGGATTTCGCGCAGTTGAAGGCGCTGCTGTTTCGCGTGTGGGATAGCCCTTTGGCGCGCCAGGATGGAGGGTCATCCGACGGACAGCGGCGGACCTATCGATAGAGACCGTGGTCGGCAATGTACTCGGCGACGGGGTCGGTTAACAGCTCGTGACCCGCGGGCAGACGGCCGCGAGCGGCGCGCACCTGGGCTCGAATCTGAGACGCGCTGATGTCGACGTGCAGGCCGGGCAAGAGATAGAAAGGTACGGAGTCTCCGGCGGCGTTGCGGAGTGTGAGGCAGCGGAGTCCGCCGGGGCTTGGCTTAAGGCCTCTGGATAGTTCTGGTCCTGCTACGACGGATGGAGTGGCTTCTGGTCCGATGGAAAGGCCCGCGGGCAGCACGTTGGCCAGGTCAAGCAGTTGCTGGCCGGGCCGCGAGGCGACGATGAGCGGCGCGATGAAGGGAATCTCCGCTCCGCGATGCCACTGGCGCAAACCAATGAAGGAGTCAGCGCCCATGAGGCAGAAGAGTGTGCTGTTGGGGGACAGCGCGGCGCGCAGGCGGAGCAGCGTGTCGTATGTGTAGTTGGGAGCGTTGCTGGGCGCGTCGGCCAGCGAGAGCTGAAAGGCGGGCTCGTTGGCGATGGCGAGGCTGGTCATGGCGAGGCGCTGCTGAAAGCTGGCGGTGGAGCCCTGCGGCTTAAGCGGCTGCGCGCCGACGGGCGCGAAGAGCACGCGGTCAAGCTGGAGCGCGGCGCGGGCGGCGCGCGCCACGGCCAGATGGCCGCTGTGGGGCGGGTCAAAACTGCCGCCAAAGAAGGCGACGCGGCTGCCCTCGACATTTGTGCCGGGCATGGGTCTCTCCATGGGTTCATGGTAATGCTTTAGCATCGTATGCAAGATGATGCGCTACGTGATTGCGGTTCTTGCGCTGGCGGGTGCGGTGGTTTCAGGGCTGGCGTTGCATGTTCACTACTCAACGGCCACGCAGCCGTGTTCGATCAACGAGCACTGGGACTGCGGCGTTGTGAATCATAGTCCGTTTGCGATGATCGGGAGTGTACCGGTGGCGGCGATTGGCATTGCGGGCTACCTGGCGCTGGCGGCACTGGCGCTGCTGGGGTGGCGCTTTGCGCTGATGGTGACGGTGTTTGCGGCGTTCTGCTTTGCGCTGCGGCTCACGTTCATAGAGGAGTTCGAGCTGCAGGTTTGGTGCCTCTACTGCGTGATTTCGCAGGGGATTATCGCGTTGATTATGCTGCTGAGCGTGGGCTGGCTGGGGGCGGAGCATCTGGCGCTGAAGCGAGCAGCGAAGCGCGTCGGCTGATAAACTTGGATTGATTGCTTGTTCAAGCCTGATGCTCAAGAAGAGATACGCGCGCTGGATGTATGAGTGGGAGACGCGGCTGACGACGCGCGACGAGAATCGCGTGGTGCGGCCGCTGGAGTGGGGCTTTGAGTGGATTGCGCCCTTTCTTGAGGCGCATGGTTTAGGCTCGGTGGTTCCCAGCCCTGAGAGCGTGCGCGACGACAAGGCCGCGGAGATGGCCATGTTGCGCATCAACCAACTGCTGATTCGCAACAGCGATATTTTCTTTGGCTACGAGCGGCCCACGGATTTTCGGTTGGAAGAGCGGCATCCTGAGCTGTTCCCCACCAATGTGCGTCCGGAAACGCTGGCCAAGGCCGCGGCAATCCGGCAGCAGGCTGTGGACGGCAAGATTCCGCCGGGGCAGTTTCTGCGCTTCACTTCGCCAGAGCGGACGCCGTATCCGGAAAATGACCTGGTGAATGCGCGCTGGTATCCTGCGCCCGCGCACAAGGATCCATCGCGGCCCAGGCAGGCGATTGTGGTGCTGCCGCAATGGAACGCAGACGCCTTCAGCCACAACGCGCTGTGTAGCATCTTCAACCGCATGGGGATTTCGGCGCTGCGGTTGTCGAAGCCGTATCACGACATTCGCAGACCGAGCGAGCTGGAGCGCTCAGACTACGCGGTGAGTGCGAATGTGGGGCGGACGCTTTCGGCGTGCAGGCAGGCGGTTGTGGATATTCGCTGCTGCCTGGACTGGCTTGAGGAGCAGGGCTATGAGCAGTTTGGGGTTCTGGGCACAAGCCTGGGCTCATGCTATGCCTTTCTGGCCAGCGCGCATGACCCGCGGCTGCGGGTGAACGCGTTCAATCATGCTTCGACTTCGTTTGGCGACGTGGTGTGGGCGGGGCAAAGCACGCGGCATATTCAGAAGGCGCTGCAGGACGCGGGCCTGACGCAGGAACGAATCGGCGCGCTGTGGGCGGCGATCAGCCCGGTCAGCTACTTTCATAAGATTGCGGGCCCTGAGGCGGGCGGGCCGCAGAAGAAGGCGCTTGTGGTCTACGCAGACTACGACCTGACGTTTCCCAAGGAGTACTCGCTGCAGGTGATCGATGCGTTCAGGCGCGTGGGGCTGAACTTTGAGGCGCGTGTGCTGCCCTGCGGCCACTACACCACCGGCGAGACGCCCTATCAGTACATCGATGGCTGGTACATGGGCTCGTTTGTGTATCGGGCCTTCAAGGCGCTGCGTGCGGAAAAGGCCGCGGGCGCGACGGCAGCCGTTGCGATTGAGGAAGCGACGGAAGAGGAAGCGGTTTCGCGGTAGGGTGCCGCATGCATCCTTAGTGGACTGCACACGGTGTCAGTCCACTGTTGTTCTCACTTCCCTATGGAGCCGTGTTTGTCCAGTTCGAGACGTTGAGGAACTGCGGAATCTTCGCCGGGCCCGCTGGATGGATGATATGCGATGTTCCACTGGTGAAGTCGTTGATGCCCGCCGGAGTTGTCAAGCCAAACACGCCCCACGGCCGCGTGGTGTGGCTTTCAATCGCGTATTTCGTTGCGGGGTTTCCGCTCGCGTGTGTCCATACATTGCTAAACCAGATGCCGCTCATGTCGGGGCTCAAAAAGATGAAAGGCGTTGTGGTGTCCGTCCCGGTGTTTTCCATGTACACGTTGCTGAAATTCAGGCTTGTCGTCGAGTAAGCACCCATCAGAAGGAGATGCGGCAGCCCGATTTCCGGGGCATTGACCGACATGTCTCTAAACGAAGCCCCTGCCACGCCCGGCCCAGTGCCGTTTGATGCATTCAGCAGCAGCGAAAGCCCCGTTTCTGTGGCAGTAGCGTTTGCCGACATCGTCAACGAGTTCGGGGTTACCGCAATGACGGTTGTCCCCGACGGAATGCCTGCCCCGCTGAGGATGTTGATGTGCATGCCGATGTAGGCGGAGGTGAGATTGGTCTGCGATGCAGTCAGCACATTGCTGCCGCTTTGGATGGATGCCGAGGGAATCCATGTGCCGGCGCCAATCGTTAATGGAATGCCGCCCTGTGTTGCCTGCGGGACTCCCGATGCCTGACTTGCAGAAGCAGTGATGTGGTCAAACGATGCGCCGCAGCAGCCACTGTCGATGTGCCACGCATCTCCATACGCATTTTGAGCGCCGATGTACCTCCACGTGCTCTGGTCGTAGAACTTCTGGATGTGGATTAATCCGTGGACAAACGTCGTCGTGGGGCCAATGCTGCTGTCCACATTCCTCGCGGAGAAGCCGGAGGCGTAGTAATACCCCCAGCCGTTCCCGGGCCCGTGTGGATCCGTACAGTACAGGCTGTCCATGTTTGTCGATGGGGACGAAGGCATGAGCACCAGGTGCGCTCCACCGCTTCCCAGTGTCGCCGGGCTGCTAATGGACTCCCCGGAACACTGCTTGATGCCGCAGCTCACGCCATCGGTGAGGCCCCACTCCCAGGTTCCGGCCACGGGAAGAATCAGGTGTACCGGATTATTGTTATTGCCCGACGGACAAACACTGACCTGCTGGCTCATCAGATGGACTCCGGTGAACATGCTTGCATCGCAGGTTCCGCCTCCAGCGGCAGCAGCAGCGGCTATGCAATGGTTCGTCTGCACCGAGGCATCCGCGCCGGGATACTGACTGGCATAAAAAACGGAACTATTTTGCGCGAGCATTGGCGCGGCAAGCGCCAGAGTGAGAGCTGCGAGTTTCATGCGTACCGTCCTGGTTCCACTTGAAGATTGCCGCACATCGACTATCGGGTGGCTGCCTGCGTGGTGAACCGAATTGTAATCAGGTCGCCGTTTGCCGTCATTCCTATTGTGCGTCTCAGGCGAGCCGGTCCGAATTACAGCGGGCGTTATGCTGCTGGAAGAAGCAGCGGGCGGGTGCTCCAAAGCAGTCCTGCGGCGAGAGCGAGGACGTGTGCATCGTGCGAAAAGCGAGAGCCGGTCATGCGTTCAACATGACCGGCTGCTCGCTGTACAGATGTGCAGTTTACCGTGGCGCGCGGTTGCCGTTGTGCTTTTCGCGATAGATCTGGCGGCTGGCGTTGTTCTGCCGGCGGTTGATCTGCCCGTGTTCCTGCGGGGTGAGCCTGCCGCCATTGGCAGCGCGGTCGGCGCCGGCCTGGCGGTTGATGCTCTGCTGGCGGTTCTCAGCGCGGGCAGCTTCACCGGGCGTCATGGAGCCGTTGCGAATGCCGTTGGCGACGCGGTTCTGCTGGTTTGCGCGGCGCTGGCCAACCTGATTGTTGCCGTAGTGCGCCTGGTTGGCGTTGTGCTTGTCGTTGTAGATGGAATGGTTGAGGTTGCTTTGCTGGTGATTGATTTGCTGGCGCTCCTGCGGCGTGAGCCTGCCGCCGTTGGCGGTGCGGTCAGCACGAACTTCGCGGTTGACGTTGGCTTCGCGATTTTCGAGGCGCCTGGTTTCGCCGGCTGTGAGCTGGCCTGACTGCACGCCATTGGCGATGTGCTGCTGCTGGTTGTAGCGGTGGCCGTTGACGGTGGCCGGGTTGGCGGCATGCGTGGTGGCGGCGGGCTGCGCGGGTGCGGGTTGGCTCTGCTGAGCGAAAGCTGGAGCCGCGACGGCAGCTGCGGCCAGGGCAAGCGTCAAAAGTCTCCGATGCATACGAATCTCCTGTGGCCGCATTTGGAGTCACTCGGCCCACGGATGCCTGAACACGCATGGCGCGGAGAAAGTTGCGAGGCGTTGATGATTTTCCATGCAAAGGGGATGGAGCCTGGCACGGGGTGGGGATAAAAAGGATAAACGCTGTCTCGCGAACGGGTTGGCATGCGGAAGATGTGAAGCTTGGCGGCGGCCAGAAATGTTCGGATGCGAAAATCGGGGCCGTGTGGCGGAGCTTCATCTGTCACGGTTACCGTGGAACGGGCTATCATCGAGACATGACTGACCGCATGTCTCTCTCCCTTGCCCAGGCTGACCCTGAGGTGGCAGCCGCTATTGACCATGAAACGCTTCGCCAGCACGAAGGGCTGGAAATGATTGCCAGCGAGAACTTCGTGTCGGAGGCGGTGCTGGAAGCGGCTGGCTCCGTGTTTACCAACAAGTATGCGGAGGGCTATCCCGGCCGCCGCTACTATGGCGGCTGCGAGTATACGGACGTGGTGGAGAACCTGGCGCGCGACCGGGCGAAGCAGATTTTTGGCGCGGATCACGCGAACGTGCAGGCACACTCCGGGTCGCAGGCCAATGCCTCGGCATATATGGCGGTGCTGCAGGCGGGCGACACGATTCTAGGTCTTGACCTGGCGCACGGCGGGCACCTGACGCACGGGCACAAGCTGAGCTTTAGCGGCAAGCTGTACAAGACGTCGTTCTATCATGTGCGTCGCGATACGGAGCTGATCGACTACGACGAGATGGAAGAGATTGCCCTGCGCGAGAAGCCGAAGGCGATTATCGGCGGGGCGAGTGCGTATCCGCGGCTGTGGGACTTTGCGCGCATGCGGGCGATTGCCGACAAGGTGGGCGCGTTTTACATTTTTGACATGGCGCACATTGCCGGGCTGGTGGCGGGCGGCGTGCATCCCTCGCCGGTGCCTCATGCGCACATCACGACGACCACGACACACAAGACGCTGCGCGGACCGCGCGCGGGGTTGATTCTGTGCGGGCAGGAGCACGCGGCGGCGGTGGACAAGGCGGTGTTTCCCGGGCAGCAGGGCGGACCGCTGGTGCACATTGTGGCGGCCAAGGCGGTGGCATTTGGCGAAGTGTTGCGGCCGGAGTTCAAGACGTACGCCGCGCAGGTGGTGGCCAATGCGAAGGTGCTGGCGGCAAGTTTGCAGGAGGCTGGTTTCCGCATTGTCTCCGGCGGGACGGACAACCATCTGATGCTGGTGGATGTGTTCGAGAAGGGCATTCTGGGCTCAGAGGCGGAACTGGCGCTGGGCAAGGCCGGGATCACGGTGAACAAGAACGCGATTCCGTATGACACGAATCCGCCGCTGAAGCCCTCGGGCATCCGCATCGGCACGCCGGCGCTGACCACGCGCGGCATGAAGGAGCCGGAGATGCGGCAGATTGCGGTGTGGATCACCAGGGCGCTGGAGCAGCGCAACGACGACGCGGCGCTGGACGGCATTCGTGGCGAAGTGGCGGAGCTGGCCAACCGGTTCCCGCTGTATGCGTGGCGGCGTACGCCCGCGACCGTGGGCGCGTGAGGCGCACAGCGAAACTTGTGTTGGGCAAAGCGGGTTTGAATCGAGCAGGATTCAGTTACACCAGGAGGAGAACGATGCGTGCAGCGCAGATCGCTTTGACTGCATTGCTGGTGGTGGCCTTGCCGGCATGGGCGCAGGACAACGGAAACCAGGGCAATCCACACGGCGGGCCTCCGGGGCAGATGAAAGAGCATGGCAACCCACATGGTGGGCCCCCGGGGCAGATGAAGGAGCACGGGAATCCACATGGATATCCGCCGGGGCAGGGGCCGGGGAAATATCACGGCAACCCGCATGCGTATGCGCAGTATGGCTATGCGGACGGGCCGGGGCATCCGAACGTTCCCCATGTGGATGGAGACCGCTGGATCGGCCACGACACGGGCCCCTACGATGCGCACTACCGCATGGACCGGCCGTGGGCGCATGGACACTTTGAGGGCGGGTTTGGGCGTGAGCACATGTGGCGCCTGATGGGCGGCGGGCCGAACCGCTTCTGGTTCAATGGCTACAACTTCAGCGTTGCGCCGTACGACATGGGCTACTGCAACAACTGGATGTGGAACTCGGATCAGGTGGCAATCTATCCGGACCAAGACCACGTCGGATGGTATCTGGCGTATAACTCGCGACTTGGTACCTATGTCCATGTGATGTTCATGGGGCGTTAAGACGCGCAGCAGAGATACAGCAGACACAAATGGGGTGGGCCGCGTGGCCTGCCCCCTTTTGTTTGGTGCGCACAAATCGCGAGCGGGTGGCGGAATGTACATGAGTGCCCGCGAGACGTTAAGATGGCGAATCTGCCGGGAGCCGCCGAGCTGTTGCGTTGAAAATGCGCCAGAGGCTCCTGAATCATTCTCAAACAGAAGAGGATCGGGTATGAAGCTCTTATCGATTCATTGGCCTGTACGAGTTGCTGGAAGGTTGTCTTGCGGAATGGTCGCGGCTTCCCTGCTTCTGGGTCTCGCTCTTGTGCCGGGTGCGCGTGCTGCGTCCGCGCCGATCGTGCTGACGGGTGCGGACCGCAGGCCTGCCACGTCGCTTAACGGCGAGTGGGGCTCCATTGTCGATCCGTATTTCTCCGGGCTCTTCAGCTTTCATCACGAAGAGAAGAAGAACGGCTGGTTTCTTAACCAGAAAGCCAAGCCCGGCGATCCGTTTCCCACGGAGTATAACTTTGTCACAGCGCCGAAGCTAAAGGTTCCGGGTGACTGGAACACACAGCACGAGTTGCTGCTCTACTATGAAGGGCCGGTGTGGTATGAGCGCGACTTTACTTACCAGCCCAAGCCAAAGACGCATATCTTTCTGCATGTGGGTGCGGCTAACTACCGCTCATGGTTCTGGGTCAACGGGCAGAAGGTGTGCGAGCACGAGGGTGGATTCACGGCCATCAACTGCGATGTAACTCAGGCGGTGCATGCGGGCGCCAACTTTGTGGTGGCGGCAGTGGACAACACACGACTGGAAGACGGCGTGCCTGGACTGGAAACTGACTGGTGGAACTACGGTGGCTTAACCCGCGAAGTTTCTCTCATTGAGGTCCCTGAAACCTTTATCGATCAATACGATCTGCACCTGATGCGCGGTGCGGGCTCAGTGATTGAAGGCTGGGTTCACGTGATGGGCGGCCAGCCCGGCGAAAAGGTGGAGGTGGAGATTCCGGAGTTAGGCGCGAAGCAATCGGCAACGACGGGCAGCGACGGACGCGCCGTATTGCACTTCAACGTGCAGGGTCTCGAGCGCTGGTCGCCGGATAGGCCGAAGTTATACAAGGTGGGCTTGCATGCGGGGCAGGATTCGATTGATGAACTCATGGGCTTTCGCACGGTGGAGACACGCGGAACGGAAATTCTGCTGAATGGGAAGCCGATCTTCCTGCGCGGCGTCTCAGTGCATGCGGAGGCGCCGTATCGCACCGGGCGCGCCTACTCCAATAAAGACGCGGAGATTCTGCTGGGCTGGGCGAAGGAGTTGGGCTGCAACTACGTGCGACTGGCGCACTATCCGCATGACGAGACAATGTTGCGTGCGGCGGACCGCATGGGCATTCTTGTGTGGTCAGAGAATCCTGTGTACTGGGCGCTGGAGTTTGATAATCCTAAGGTTCTGGCGAAGGCTGAGCAGCAGTTGGACGAGGAGATCAATACCTCGCGCAATCACGCGGCGATCATTCTGTGGTCGATGGCCAACGAGACGCCGAACAACGCGGCGCGCACGCACTTTATTGAAACGCTGGCCAGCCGCGCGCGGTCGATGGACCCGACACGGTTGATTACCGCGGCGCTGCTGGTGCGCGCGCAGGGCAACACGAAGATCGTGGATGATCCGCTGGGGCAGGCGCTGGATGTCATCGGCGTGAATGAATATATCGGATGGTATGAGGGGCATCCTGAATCGGCAGATACGACGCAATGGCAGATTGAGTACCAGAAGCCGCTGATCGTAAGTGAGTTTGGCGGTGGAGCGAAGGCCGGCCTGCATGGCAGCGAGAATGAGCGCTGGACCGAGGAGTATCAGGCGAATATCTATCGTCATCAACTGCCTATGCTCAACAAAATTCCGCAACTTAGAGGGATGAGTCCGTGGGCTCTTATGGATTTTCGTTCGCCGAACCGGCCGCTGGCGGGGATTCAGGATGAATTCAATCGCAAGGGGCTCATCTCGGAGCAAGGGCAGAAGAAGCAGGCATTCTATGTGCTGCAAAAGGCATATAAGGATGGGACCATCGGCAAAGCCAATTAAAAATGGGCAACGGAACACAGATAAGTTGAATAACTAACCAAGAAAATTGGGCGGGGCAGCAAAGTTGAGTTATGCTCAGCGTATGGTTATTCAATCCATTCTCGCTCAACTCGATGCAGAAATTGCAAGATTGACACAGGCACGCACCCTTTTGGCCGGCACCGGCAAAGTTGCCGCCAAGCTGACAGTGCACCACGCCAAGACAGCGACGGCGAAGCCACACAGAAAGCGTGTGTTGAGCGCAGATGCGCGCAAGCGCATTGCCGATGCACAGCGCAAGCGGTGGGCCGCGCAGAGAGCCAAGGCCAAATAAGAAGCATTAGAAGAGGCCGTGCGCAATCACAAGTTCGTTCGGCCTGAGGTCAGTGTGTGTAAAGGCAGCAGCCCGCATAACATTGCGGGAGCAAGAGCACGGGGCGCGCGGTGATGAATCATCGGTACCGCCCAGGGCTACGGGAAGCGTGTATCCATCATTCAGGCAAATGAACATACCTGCGTGATGCAAGCCGGCACGCGATGGATTCGAGGGACGCTTCCGTCCCATCCTCATAAAGACATAGAGAGAACTACAAGATAAGCGCTTTCGCTCTGGCGCGGTCAGTTATCAGGTTTTGGGCTGCAAGTATGTTCGGCGGTCCCGACTGGCCCTGCATCACCGGTGACTCGATTACGGCCGCTCTCTTCCTCTTTTCGCAATCATGCGGAGCTTTGGACTGCAATGAGTCGAGATAGACGGCGTGGTTGCGATCGCAGCGCCTGATGAGGTTGCAACCGAATTTGCTGTTCGTTCGCGACCTGGCCGAGTCATAGAAGCTGCTCTTTATTCGATACTGCGATCGCTTCAGGGCTTGCTTATGTGAGTGCGCGGTCGAGGTGGACGTAACCGCCATCGACAATGACATGCTGGCCGGTGGTGTGCGCGGACTGGATGGGCGAAAGCAGAAAGACGGCGGCGGCTGCTATTTCGGCAGCGGTGGTCATGCGGTGGCCGAGGGGGATTTTGCGTGTGATTTCGTGGAGGCGGGCTTCGGGGTCGGGCGTGGTGTCAAGCCAGCGGCGGTAAAGGGGCGTCATGACCTCGGCGGGGAGGATGGCGTTGACGCGGATGTTGTGCGGCAGCAGCTCGGCAGCCCACTCGCGGGTGAGGGCGAGCTGCGCGCCTTTGGCGGCGGCGTAGGCGGAGGTGCCGCCCTGGCCGGTGAGCGCGACCTTGGAGCTGATGTTGACGACGCAGCCCTGGGTGCGCTTGAGCGAGGGCAGCGCGTAGTGGGCGAGCGCGTAATAGTGGACGAGATTGTTGTGGAGGCTCTGGACGAAGCGCTCGACGGAGCCGGACTCGAGGCCAACGCCGTCATTGGCTCCGGCGTTGTTGACGAGGCCGTAGATGTTGCCGAAGCGCTCCTCGATTTCAGCGATGGCGGTGCAGCAGCGGTCGGCGTCCTCAAGGTGCGCCTCGACGAATTCGCAGTGGGCGGCGTGGGTCTGCATCTCGGCCATGAAGTCGAGCGCGTTCTTTGAGGGCCGGGCGAGGACGACGACATGCGCGCCCTCGGCGAGGCAGGCACGGGTGATGCCGGCGCCAATGCCGGCTCCACCGCCGGTGACGATGATGAGCTTGTTTTTAAGGCCGAGATCCATGGAGTGCTCTTTCGCTGGAGTGCAGGATGATGGGCGCGGCCATAGGCGGCGCTGGCAACCATCGTACATCGCGGAGCGGAAGGGCTGCGGTGCGCGGGAGTTTCACAGAAGAGCAAAATGATCTGCAAGCTTTCTGTGGAAGGCTGCAAATCATTTTGGGGCTCAAAGGGGGGGGGAGGGGGGGGTACCCGCTAACCCTTAGCTAATTGCCCCTGGCTCTTCCTTGCTTGTGCTGGCTGAATTGGCGCTATTTGTATTGTGCGCTATGTGGGGGAAATGATCTGCAAATCGCGGGGAGATTTTTGCGAACCCACCCTGTCGTTCGCCTGCGGCGGACGACAGGGGTGGGGCACCTGTGATCTTTCAAGAGGTTGTCCATTCGATCATCTACAAGCCGCCCATCAGCCGCTCCGAAATCGGAACAACCTCTTGATCTTCTACAGGCACCCGGCACCCGGCCGCCCAGCCATTGCTGAAAGGTTAGCACCGGGCGGGTTGAGTTGAGCGGAATCCCACATCTCAAAAGCGAGATGTGGGGCACCCATTTTTGTGGCGAGTCAGATGCGGGCCATGCTCGGTGAGTTATCTGTTGGGTTAGTCGAAGAGCTAGCTGATGCCGGACATGACTAGCATGCGGGGCTCGGTCATTTCTTCGATGGCGGAGCGGAGACCTTCGCGGCCGAGGCCGGAGTCTTTGACGCCGCCGTAGGGCATGGGGTCGAGTCGCCAGGTGGGTGTGTCGCCGACGATGAGGGCGCCGACCTCGAGCTCGCGGTAAGCGGTGAGGATGCGCCCTGCGTCGCGGGTGAGGAGGCCGGCCTGCAGTCCGTAGCGGGAGCGGTTGACCTCGGCGAGCGCTTCCTCGAAGTCTTCATAGGGTTCGACAACGACAACGGGGCCGAAGGCTTCTTCATCGCGCACCTTCATGCCGGGTTTGGTTGCGGTGAGGATGATGGGCGGGATGACGGAGCCGCGTCGCTCGCCGCCGGCGATGAGTTTGGCGCCGCCGTCGATGGCTTCCTTGACCCAGGCCTCGACGCGCTCGGCGTCGCTGAGGCGGATGAGCGGACCAGAGTCGGTGGCTTCAAGCGACGGGTCGCCGGAGACGATTTTGGTGGCACATTCGACGAGCTTCCAGAGGAAGGTCTGGAAGATGGTTTTCTGCACGAAGACGCGCTGGACGCTGATGCAGGACTGTCCGGCGTAACCGAAGGCGGCGTGGGTGGTGTGCTCGGCGGCGTCGCCGAGGTCGGGCCAGTCACCGTGGATGATGAGGGCTGCGTTGCCGCCGAGTTCGAGAAGGACGCGCTTACGGCCGGAGCGGGCCTTCAGCTCCCAGCCGACCTTGGCGGAGCCGGTGAAGCTGACGAGCTTGATGCGGTCTTCCTTTTCGGCGAGCCATGCTGTATCTGCATTGCTGAGGGGCAGGACGGCGAGGGCTTCCTGCGGCCAGCCGGCCTTGAGGATGACTTCGCCGAGGGCGAGTGCGGTAAAGGGCGTTTGCGGCGCGGGCTTGAGGAGGATGGGGCATCCGGCAGCCATGGCGGGCGCGAGCTTGTGTGCGACGAGGTTGAGGGGGAAGTTGAACGGCGTGATGGCGAGGATGGGACCGACGGGAAAGCGCTGCACGAGTCCCCAGCGGCCCTCATTGCTTTCAGTGAGGTCGAGCGGGATGGACTCGCCGCCGAGGCGCGCGGCTTCTTCGGCTGCGGTCTTGAAGGTGAGCACGGCGCGGTCCACTTCAGCGCGTGCGAGGCGCAGGGGCTTGCCGGCCTCGGCCACGATGAGCTGGGCGAAGCGCTCCTTTTGTTCGATGAGCGCGGCGGCAACGTCTTCAAGGATTTCGCGGCGCTTCCAGCGCGGAAGGGCGCGGGTGCGGCGCATGCTGGCGACGGCATGGCTCACGGCCTGGCGCGCGTCGGCGCGTGTAGCGATGGTGACGCGGCCGACGAGGCCCTGATCCCACGGCGAGCGAACTTCCAACGCTTCGCCGTCTGTCCATTCCTTGCCGCAGAGCAGAAATCCCGTCTGCGTGCCGGGGCGCATCTTCATGGGGGAGCCTCCTTGATTGGGTGCTACGCAATGATGGTACTAGGTGGGGGGCGCGGGCGGCAGTGCGATAGACTCCATGCATGATTCATGATGGGCGGAGCAGGAAGCTGCCGTTTGATGCTGCGGAGGCGGTGGCGCACCTGAAGGCAAGCGATGCGAAGCTGGCTGCGCTGATGGAGCGGGCAGGGCCGTTTACGCTGCGGCTGGATCCTTCGCCGTCGCCGTTTGAGTCGCTGCTGGAGTCGATTCTGTATCAGCAACTACATGGCAAGGCGGCGGCCACGATTCACCGGCGGGTGCGGGAGTATTTTGGCGGCGACCCGGCTCCGGAGACGCTGCTGAAGACGCCGGATGAGCCGCTGCGGGCGGCGGGTGTTTCCGGCAACAAGATCAAGGCGATGCGCGACCTGGCGGCGAAGACGCTGGATGGAACCGTGCCGACGCACGCGGCGATTCGCAGGATGACGGATGCGGAGATTGTGGAGCGGCTGACGGCTGTGCGCGGCATTGGGCCGTGGACGGTGGAGATGCTGCTGATTTTTCGCATGGGGCGGCCAGATGTGTTTCCGGTGACGGACTACGGCGTGCGCAAGGGATTTGCACTGACATTCCAGCGACTGCCGAAGTCGCGGCCGATTGAAGCGGCCGACCTGCCCAAGGCGGAGGTACTGCTGAAACGCGGCAAGCGCTGGGCGCCGTTTCGCTCCGTGGCGAGCTGGTATCTGTGGCGGGCGTGCGACCTGGCAAAGGCGGGCGCACCGGCCGGGCGGGCAAGCCTACAATAAGCGAATGGCTGGGCAGTCGCGTGGAGGCCCGCTGAGCGATTGGATTATTCATGGCATCGAGTAAACGTTTTGTCTGCATTCATGGTCACTTTTATCAGCCGCCGCGCGAGAATCCGTGGCTGGAAACGGTGGAGACGCAGGACACTGCTGCTCCGTATCACGACTGGAACGAGCGCATCTGCGCGGAGTGCTATGCGACGAATGGCGCGGCCCGCGTGCAGAACAACAGGAACCAGATCACGCGGATTGTGAACAACTATTCGCGGGTGAGCTTCAACTTTGGGCCGACGCTGCTGAACTGGCTGAAGGAGTATGCGCCGCGCACGCACCGCATGATTCTGGACGGCGAAAGGCGCAGCCGGAGCGCGTTCAAGGGGCACAGCTCGGCGATGGCGCAGGGCTACAACCACATGATCATGCCGCTCGCGAACGAGCGCGACCGCATCACGCAGATACGCTGGGGCATTGCGGATTATCTCTACCACTATGGCGCACCGCCCGAGGGCATGTGGCTGGCGGAGACCGCGGCGGATGCGGAGACGCTGGAGATGCTCGCGCAGCATGGCATCAAGTTCACGCTGCTGGCGCCGCATCAGTGCCGGCGCATCCGGCCGCTGAAGGAGACGGCGGGGCAGCCTGAAGCAAGTTGGACTGACACGCCTGACGCCACGGTCGATACGCGGCGTCCCTATCTTGTGCGCTTCCCGTCAGGGGCGTCGATTGCCGTGTTTTTCTACGATGGGCCGACTTCGCGTGCGATTGCGTTTGAGGGGTTGCTGAACTCCGGCGAGGCGTTTGCGGCGCGGCTCAAGGCGGGCTTCAAGGACAGCGCGGGGCCGCAACTGGTACACGTGGCCACGGATGGCGAGTCCTATGGGCACCACCACAAACATGGCGAGATGGCGCTCGCGTATGCGCTGCGGCTGCTGGAAGCGGACAAGACCGTCAAGCTGACCAACTACGCAAACTTTCTGGCGCAGTATCCACCGGAGTACGAGTGCGAGATCCGGGACAATACTTCGTGGAGCTGCATGCACGGGGTGGAGCGCTGGCGCAGCGACTGCGGCTGCAGCAGCGGCAAGCCGGGATGGAACCAGGCCTGGCGCGAGCCGCTGCGCGAGGCGCTGGATGAGCTGCGCGACGCGGTTGCCCTGCTTACCGAGCAGGAAGGCGCACGGCTGCTGAAAGATGTGTGGGCAGCGCGCGACGGCTACATTCAGGTGATCCTGGAGCGCAGCGATGAGGCGCTGCAGCACTTTTTTGACCAGCACCAGAAGCATGCGCTGAGCGGCGAGGAACGCGTGCGCGTATTGCAACTGATGGAAATGCAGCGGCACGCGCAATTGATGTACACCAGTTGCGGCTGGTTCTTTGACGACATCTCCAACATTGAGACCGTGCAGGTGATCGCCTATGCGGGGCGCGTGCTGCAACTGGCGCAGGAGATGTTTGGCGAGCAGGCGGCGGAGCTTGAGCCGGCGTTTGTTGAGCGGCTGAGCGAGGCGCGCTCCAATGTGGCCAGCGTGGGCGATGGAGCGCGACTTTACCAGCAGAAGATTTACGCGCAGGAGCTGGGTCTTGAGCAGGTGGCCGCGCACTACGCGATCAGCTCGGTCTTCTCGTCGTTTGCCGAGGAGACGCTGCTGTTCTGCTTCCGCGTGCGGCGCATCTCGTATGAGATTTACACCTCGGGCCGCGGACGGCTGGCGGTGGGCCGCGCACACATTGCCAGCTCCATCACCGGAGAGCAACAGACGTTCTCTTTTGCGGTGCTGCACTTTGGCGACCAGAACATTACCGCGGCGGTTAAGCCTTACGCCGAGAAAGATGCCGGTGAGTTTGAAGCTTTTGCCGCGCAGGCCTCGGAGCAGGTGCAGCGCGCCAACTTCCCTGAGGCGATTCGCCTGCTGGACCGCCACTACGGGCACGTGGACTACTCGCTCACTTCGCTGTTCACGGACGAGCAGCGGCGCATTGTGCAACTGATCTTGAACTCGACGCTGTGGGACATCGAGAGCTCGCTGACGACGATTTACGAGGACCACGCGAGCCTGCTGCACTTTCTTGCGCAGGCGGGATTGCCGAAGCCTCCGGCACTTACGCTGGCGGCCGGATTTGCGATCAACGCGGGACTGCGGCGCGCGATGGAAAGCGACCCGATTGACCAGGCGCAACTGCGCTCGTTTCTGCAACTGGCGAAGGCGGACCAGGTGCCGCTGGAGGCGGCCACGCTGAGCTACATTGCGGACCAGCGCATGAAGCGCGCAATGGTGGAACTGCAACTGTCTGCCGGGTCGCTGGAGATGCTGGACCGCGCGCTGACGCTGGCGCGCATCCTGCTGGAGCTGCCATTCGAGCTGAACCTGTGGCAGGCACAGAACATCTGGTACGAGATTCTGCGCACGTCAGACTATGCGCTAACGGCATTGGCGGATGATGACCGCGCACGTTGGGACAAAGACTTCAGCGAGCTGGGCGGATGCCTGTCCATCGACACCTCGGCGATCATGGCGGAGGACTTTGCGCTGGAGACGACGGGGGACTGAGGGAGGATGTTTTGTTGCGCAGGAGGGGTTCGTCCATGACCTGTCGAGCAAATCGTACTTCCCAGCTGCTCATTGCGCTTCTCTTCAGCGGATTCTTTATCGCATGTCATTCGGAGAAGGTCATTCGACCGGACCGTCCGCAAGTTCCCGCTGGCGTTCGAATGCAGGATGTCCACTTCGAGAGCGCTGCGCTCGGCAGGCAGATGACGTACAGGGTATTTCTGCCCGCAAAGGTTGATCCCAATCGGAAGTTTTCGGTGGTTTATCTGTTGCACGGCAATTATGGAAGCTTTCGAGACTGGTCCAATGACTCCGACGTAGCAATCTATGTGCAGCATGGTCTGTTGCTGGTGATGCCGGAGGGGGATTCTTCCTATTACATGAACGAGGTAGAAGCGCCCCGGGAAAAGTACGGCGATTACTTAACGGCGGATTTGATTGCTGATGTAGAGGCGCGATTTCCTGTGCGCAGTGATCGGGGTGGGCGCGCCATTATCGGAGTTTCCATGGGAGGATTCGCGGCGATCGAATGCGCGCTCGCTCGTCCCGACTTGTATTCCTTCGCAGGCGCATTGAGCCCAGCGATCGATGTACCGAGCCGAGGGTTCAACATTCGACGCGTCGGACAATGGTGGAGGTTCCGCAAAATCTTCGGACCCATAGGCAGCGCGGAGAGACGCGCTCGCGACCCTTTTATTCAAGTGCAAAGTGTCCAGCCCTCAGCGATTCCGTATCTATATGTGACTGCGGGTGAGGACGAGCCACTGCTCGGACCAATTCGGAAGTTCGTGTTGGATATGAGACAACGTGGATTTGCCTTTGAGTTCCACACAAGACCCGGGGGACACAATTGGTCCGAATGGGACAAGCAAATTCCCGGTTGCTTTACAAGCTTGATGAAACATCTCAGAACGGGTGGCGATGCCTTGTCCTCCCGCTCTTCGCAGAAGTAAATCAGCTCTTGAGCGCGACGCGGATGTGCAGCTCCTTCAGCTGCTGCTCGGTGACCGTGGTGGGTGCATCGACCATGAGGTCGATGGCCTTGGCGGTTTTTGGGAAGGCGATGACTTCGCGCAGGCTGGGCGCGCCGGCGAGCAGCATGACGATGCGGTCGAGGCCGAGCGCGATGCCGCCATGCGGCGGGGTACCGTACTCCAGTGCGTCGAGGAAGAAGCCAAAGCGCTGGCGGGCTTCTTCGTCGCTGATGTTGAGCGACTGGAAGATCTGCTGCTGCACGTCCTTGCGATGGATGCGGATGGAGCCGGAGCCGAGTTCGAGGCCGTTCATTGCGAGGTCATAGCAGTTGGCGCGCACGCTGGCGGGGTCGCTGACGAGGTTGGCCATGTCGTGCTCGTGCGGCGAGGTGAATGGATGGTGCGCGGGCATCCACTTGCCGCTGGCCAGATCGTACTCGAACATCGGGAAGTCGGTAATCCAGATGGGATGGAAGGCGGCGGAGCCGTCCACCTGCTTGCCAGCGTGCGCGTTGTACACGGCGTCGTCTGTGACGCGGAAGGCGCCATGGCGCTCGGCGTACTTTTTGGCCAGCTCGGTGCGGAAGTTGCCTGCGGCGGCAAGGACGTTGATTTCGCGCTCGCTGAGGCGGCCCTCGAACTTCGTGTCGCTGGCCTTGATGTGGTGTGCGGGGTCGCCGGCGACGATGATGACGAAGTCGGCGTCTGATGCTCCAGCGAGTTCGCGCACCTTGGCGGCGGCTTCGGGAAAGCCTTTGGCGAGGCGCTTGAAATCGTCAATGAACTTGGCGCCCTTTTTCTGATCGAAGAGCGGGTGGTTGTCTTCGCGCTCCTTGCGGCTGAGCTCGCCGACGTTGGGGATGCGCAGGGCGACGATGGGCAGCGCGGAATCGATTTGCAGCGTGGCGAGATTTTCATCCGTGAAGGCGGAGCGCACATCGGTGAGGCCGGGCAGGCGCAAATCGGGCTTGTCCGTGCCGAAGCGCTGCATGGCTTCGTCATATGTCATGCGCGGGAAGGGTTTGGGCAGCGTAACGCCGGCGGCGGCGAAACCGGCGCAGAGGAAGTCTTCGACGACGGCGAAGACATGCTCTTGGCGCGGGAAGCTCATTTCGAGATCGACCTGCGTGAATTCAAGCTGGCGATCGGCGCGGAGGTCTTCGTCGCGGAAGCAGCGGGCGATCTGGAAGTAGCGGTCGAAGCCGGAGATCATGAGGATCTGCTTGAAGATCTGCGGGGACTGCGGCAGCGCGTAGAACTCGCCGGGATGAACGCGGCTGGGGACGAGGAAGTCGCGCGCGCCTTCGGGGGTGGACTTGGTGAGGATGGGCGTTTCGATTTCGAGGAAACCCTGGCGGCTGAGGCTCTCGCGGATGGCGAGGGTGATGTCGTGGCGCAGGCGGAAGTTGCGCTGCATTTCCGCACGGCGCAGGTCAACGTAGCGGTACTTGAGGCGGACTTCCTCGTTCTGGATGGCTTCCTCGGCGGGCGAGAACGGGGCGAGGCGCGTGTCATTCAGCACCAGCAACTGCGTGCTCTCAATCTCGATTTCGCCGGTGGGCATCTTGGGATTGATGGCGTCGGGGGCGCGGAGGCGTACCTTGCCGACGGCGGCGACGACGTACTCCGGGCGGACCTGCTCGCCCTTGGCGTGGCCGTCGGGCGTCAATTCCTTGTCCAGCACAACCTGGGCGATGCCGGAGCGGTCGCGGATGTCGAGGAAGATGAGGTTGCCGTGGTCGCGGCGGCGGTTAACCCAGCCCATGAGAACCACTTGCTGGCCAGCGTGGGCGGCGCGCAGGTCGCCGCAGAGATGCGTCCGTTCAAGATTGCCGAGAAAGTCGAGCACTGGGTGATTCCTTTGCGTTGGGGTTCTGCGGCCGTGAGTAGAACGCGCCGAGACTCCCTCAGGGGCTAAAGCCCCGGTGATTTTGAAGAAGCTTGATGTACGGGCTAAAGCCCGTACCCTTCCAAGCCTCGTATGTCAGGGGCTAAAGCCCCCGGGATTCTTTGAGGCAGAAGAGAGTCAGAGCTAAAGCCCTGACCTACCAGCCCGTATCTGCCAGCCTGCATCGTTTGCGACTTCGGTTCCGGCAAAGTTACTTCGACGGTTCGGCCAGAAACGCGGCCAGGTCCGCGCGAGGAACCTTTGTTTGGGTGCCGGTGGAGAAGTCCTTCACTGTAAGGATACCGGATTGAAGCTCGTCTTCGCCGAGGATGACGATGCAGCGGGCGGTCTTGTCGGCGGCTTCAAAGGACTTTTTGAGGCGGAAACTGCCATCTCCGAGCTCGACGGCCAGGCCCACGCGGCGCAGTTCGCGGGCCAGCGACAGCGCGGCGGCGTTCATGGCTTCGCCGAGGGGTGCAATGTAGGCATCTGCCTGCGGTGGGGCAGACTCTTGGTTGAGTTCCTGCGCTTGCAAGGTCAGCACGAGGCGGTCAAGGCCGATGGCGAAGCCGATGCCGGGGGCCTTGGGGCCGCCGATGGCCTCGCTAAGGCCGTCATAACGGCCGCCGCCGAGCAGGGCGTTCTGCGCGCCGAGGCCGCCGTGGGTGAACTCGAAGGTGGTGCGGGTGTAGTAGTCGAGGCCACGGACGAGGCGGTGGTTGCGCGTGTAGGGCACGCCGGCTGCGTCGAGCGCGGCGGTGACGGCGGCGAAGTGCTCTACGGATGCCGGATCGAGAAGGTCGACGATGCGGGGGAGCTTTTCGATGATGGGCTGGTCCTCGGGGACTTTGCAGTCTAGGACGCGGAGGGGGTTGGTGACGGCGCGGCGCTGGCAGTCTGCACACATGGTGTGGGCGATGGGTTCGAGGGCGGCGCGGAGAGCCTCGTTGTAGCGGGCGCGGTCAGCAGAGGAGCCGACGGAGTTGAGCTGGAGCGTCCAGCCGGTGATGCCGAGCTCGTCGAGGAGTGTGGCGAGCATTTCAAGGATTTCAGCGTCGCGGAGGGGCGACTCACTGCCTGCACTGGGCGGGCCGATGACTTCAGCGCCGATCTGGAAGAACTGGCGGTAGCGGCCCTTCTGCGGGCGCTCGCGGCGGAACTGCGGGCCGATGTAATAGAGCTTTTGGAGCTGGCCGGTTTCGCCGAGCTTGTGCTCGATGTAGGCGCGGACTACGCCGGCGGTGTTTTCGGGGCGGAGGGTGAGGGACTGGGATTTTTCCGATTGCGCGCGGGCGCGGTCTTCCCAGGTGTACATCTCCTTGGAGACGATGTCGGTTTCTTCGCCGACGCCGCGGGCGAAGAGGGAGGTGTCTTCAAAGATGGGGGTGCGGATCTCGCCAAAGTTGTAGCGGGCGAAGACGGCACGGGCAACGGCCTCGATGTGGTTCCAGAGAGCGGTCTCAGGCGGCAGAAGGTCGCGGGTGCCGCGCACGGCTTTGAGAGTGGACATAACCTATTTAGTTTAAATGGGGCGAATGCGCCGGCGGCGAACCGAAGCCGCGAGGCAGGGAGGGAGTTGCGCGTGAGCGTCACATCCGGTACCGAGATTTGGTGGGATACTCGGAAGGCGAGTTGCTTGGACCTTGCGGAGGTGCCTGCCTTTGAAGGCGGGGGTGGATTCCGTATGGAGTCGAACTTCAGACTATTCGGGCTCTTGCACATTGCCATCCTGAGCGCTGCCCCTGTCACGGCAGCCATGCTCGCGCTGCTGGCGCGCCGGTTCCGCGCAGGGGAGAGAGCGATTCGACTCGGACTGGGTGTGTTCCTGCTGTTGAATGCCTTTATCTGGTACGGCTACCAGGCGTGGCGGCACTGGCTTTCCTTTCCCGGGAGTCTTCCTCTGGAATTGTGCGATGCGACGCTTTGCCTGACGATTATTGCCTTGTTTACTTTGAACGCTGCGATTTTTGATCTTGCTTACTATGGAGCTCTTGCGGGCACTCCAATGGCGTTACTCACACCGGACCTGTGGGAGCCGTTTCCATCCTTTTTGACCGTCGAGTTTTTCGTGACGCATGGAATGGTTGTGGTTGCGGTGCTGTATCTGGTCTGGGCCGGATCGGCGCGTCCGCGACCGGGATCAGTGTGGAGGGCCTTTCTGGCTGGGAATGCCTTTGCATTGGCGGTGGGCGTGTTCAATTTACTTTTCAAGACGAACTATATGTATGTGTGCTGGAAGCCTGCCAATCCGTCCCTGCTGGATTTTATGGGGCCGTGGCCCTGGTACATTGCGTCCGGTGAGGGGATCGCGCTGGTGTTGTTTGCGCTGCTCTATTTGCCGTTCAGGCAAAGGCGGCCGGGACGCACGGTGAACTACGGGTAGTCTGCCGAGCTTGCGGGTGCCGCGCATGGCTTTGAGGAATTGGCTCCAAATGCTAACCTTTTGGGGCAACTTCTTAGGATGCAAGGTGACAGCCGATGGTCTGGCATTTGGAGGGGATAATTGGGGCTTTGGCAGCGCAGGCGCAAGGCGCCATGCAGGTTCATTGCGTGGAACAGGCTGCAGCAGTCCCTTGGTGGAAGTCACTCTTAGCGACGGTCGTTCAAACAGTTGTCAGTTTGCTTTCAATTGCGGCCGGTGTTGGTATTGCCGCTTGGTCATTCAGGAAGAACCGAGAGACTGAGCATGAGCAGTGGGAACGTGATCAGAAGAAGGCGGAATGGCGGGAGTTGCTTGAAGCCGTAAAGGCCGCTCAGGATTCGTTGCCCATTGTTGCAAGAATGACGGAGGAGTCCTCTCCTGCTACGAAAGAGATGATCGAGAAGGTGCGACATGCTCAGCAGGTCTTTTTTAATCGTCTTTTTATAGATAGAAGCATAATTGCCCCCTTGATGGGCTCGTGGGTGGCCGTCAGTGAAAAGGCGAAATCCGCTATTAGCGATGGCTTGTTGGACTACACAGTTGCTTATCTAGCGCTCGTAGATTCGATCATTATCGCGGCTAGGAAGGATCTGGGAATGGTCGAGGTCGAAAGCGCACCTCCGAAGAGTTAGCGTCTCCTGTACGCCCTGCCTTGAACTAATTCAACCAGTAATGCATAAATGCCGATTTGCGCTGACGGGTGGGGCTGCGGCATGCTAGCTGGCATGGAATACAGACTGCTTGGAGGCTCGGGCCTCAAGGTTCCCGTATTGAGTTTTGGCGCTGGCACGTTTGGCGGCGGCAGCGAATTTTTTGATGCGTGGGGCGCAACGGCAGACGTCGCCGAGGCGCGGCACATCGTGGACATCTGCATGGAGGCTGGCGTCAACCTGTTTGACACGGCGGATGTGTACTCGAATGGCCGCTCGGAAGAGGTGCTGGGCAAGGCGCTCGTCGGGCGGCGCGACAAGGCGCTGATTTCGACGAAGGTGACGTTTCGCTTTGAGGATGGGCCGAACCGCGTGGGGTCGTCGCGGTATCACCTGCGCTACTCGCTGGAGAACAGCCTGCGGCGGCTGGGCACCGAGTATGTGGACATCTACCATCTGCACGGCTTTGACGCGCTGACGCCGATTGAAGAGGTGCAGGATACGCTGAACACCTTTGTGCGCGAGGGCAAGGTGCGGTATATCGCGTGCTCGAATTTTTCGGGCTGGCACCTGATGAAGTCGCTGGCGGTGGCGGAGCGGCATGGGTGGACGCGGTTTGTGGCGCACCAGGTGTACTACTCGCTGGTGGGGCGCGAGTATGAGTGGGAGCTGATGCCGCTGGGGCTGGACCAGAAAGTCGGCGCGCTGGTGTGGAGTCCGCTGGGCTGGGGACGGCTGACGGGCAAGATTCGCCGGGGGCAGCCACTGCCTGAGGTGAGCCGCCTGCACAAGACGGCGGAGAACGGTCCGCAGATGCCGGACGAGTATCTGTACACGGTGGTGGATGCGCTGGACGAGGTGGCGGCGGAGACAGGCAAGACGGTTCCGCAGGTGGCGCTGAACTGGCTGCTGCAGCGGCCCACGGTGGCGTCGCTGATTCTGGGCGCGCGCAACGAGGAGCAACTCAAGCAGAACCTGAATGCGGTGGGCTGGAATCTGACGGCGGAGCAGGTGGCGAAGCTGGACAAGGCCAGCGCGACAGCGCCGGTCTATCCCTACTGGCACCAGCGGCAGTTTGCGGAGCGGAATCCGCCGCCGGTGTAGAGATCAGGGATCAGGGATCAGGAGTCAGCCTGCTGTGCCGGATCAGTGTGCAGCGGGCGCATGGCGGTGGTGGTGGACGACGTAGCGGCCGACGAGCCATCCGGCGGTGGCGCCGACGAGGACATCCGTGGGGAAATGCTGCTGGCCGAGGACGCGGGTGAGGCTGATGGCGGTGGCGCCGGAATAGACGAGGGTTTGCGTCCAGAACTTCGGGTACTCGGTGGCGATGGCGGAGGCTGTGGCCCAGGCGAGGACGCTGTGGGATGACGGGAATGAGGAGTCAATGCCCGCGCCGGACTGGAAGAACTTGCCGCGGGCGTTGTCGAGGGCGGGGCGCTCGCGCCAGAAGATGAGCTTCATGCCTTCCTCGACGCCGACGCCGTCGAGGAGCGCTTCTCCGCTGAGGATGCCAGCCTCGCGCGCATGCTCATTCTGCTCAAAATGGCCGTAACCGAAGAGCGCGACGGGCGCGGCAATAAAGCCGCCGATCATGGCGTTGGAAGCATTGACGTTGGCGTTGTTGAAGCTAGGGTCGCGGGAGACGACCTGGCTCATGGTGTGGTGGTCCGTGGCGATGGAGACGCCGGTGACGACGGCAAAGGGAGCGAGCCACACGAGATCGTGCGGGCGCAGGCGGACAGGGCTGGTCCAGATGGCGAGCTGGTCATGCAGGATATTGCGCGGGGTGTTGCGCACGGTGACGGCGTCCTGGGGCTGGGCCTGAGACTGAGCCTGGGCTTGTGGCGCGTCGGGGAGCATGGCGGGATCGGCGTTGGGCCCGGACTGGGCGCTGGCGGCGAGAGTGGCGGCGAGCAGCAGGGTGGTGGAAAGCATGGCCATGTAGCGGTGGCGGGCGGCGCGTGCGGGGCGGCTTGGCGAGGCGCTGGCGGTCATGGGTCTCCTGGGGGTGAGGATTTGAGCTACTTTTGCTCGCGCATCTCGGCGAGGTAGATTTCGACGTAATCGAGGTAGTTCTGCGCGTATTCGAGGATGAGCTTGCGGTCTGCGTCGGCGAGTTCGCGGCGCATTTTGGCGGGGACGCCAGCCCAGAGCGTGCGGGGTGGGACGACGGTGTGCTCGGGGACGACGGCTCCGGCGGCGATGATGGAGCCCTCGCCGATGCGGGAATCGTTAAGGATGGTGACGCCCATGCCGATGAGGACGGCGTCTTCAACGATGCAGCCGTGGACGGTGGCGTTGTGGCCGATGGTGACCCAGTCGCCGACATGGACGGGGTAAAGGTTGCGCTGGCCATGGAGCACGGCGCAGTCCTGCACGTTGGAGTTGGCGCCGACGCGGATGGAGTTGACGTCGCCGCGGAGGACGGCGTTCATCCAGACGGAGGAGCGCTCGCCGAGCGTCACGTCGCCGATGACCTGGGCGGAGAGATCGACGTAGCAACTATCGGGAATGCGGGGGAGCTGCCCCTGGTAACTGCGGATCATGGAAATGAAGCCTCAGAGGCAAGTCTAGAACAAGAGCGGCAGGCTGGGGGAGCAAGCCGCCGGTTTTGTGGTGCTTGGGGGTGGCTGAGCGCGCCGGATGGGCTGGATTGGGGAGAATTCAGGCGCGGAGGGGCGATTCTTTTGAGCGGAAGCGGGGAAATTCCAGTATCATGAAAGAGCTTATAGGCAGGTTTGGAGGTGGGATTCTTTGGCAGAGGTTCGCGTACAGGAAGGCGAGCCGCTCGAAAATGCGCTGCGCCGGTTTAAGCGGAAGGTACAGCAGGAGGACATCATTAAGGAAGTCAAGCGTCACTCCTACTACCTGAAGCCCGGTGAGAAGCGCCGCGTCAAGGCAGCATTGGCGCGCAAGCGGAATCGCAAGAAGGCTCGCAAAGAGCAGGACTAGTTTAGTAGCAACCGGATCGTGACACGCCGCCCCCCGGCATCGTCTGCGGAAACGAAGCAGGCTGTGCCAGAGAGACCAGATAAGACGGGGGCGGGGTGTCGCGATTCTTTCTTTCCCTTGAACTGCCGTTCCCTACCCCCCCAGGCGCGGCGGTGCTTCACTCAGTCTGGCTGGCTTGTCTGGCAGGCATGACACGTTGCCGCGGTTCTTTTCGCGGCCCGGGCCCTTGTTGTGAATCGCAGCACGAAGATGGGGAAACGGGACCGGCAAGTTGGTTGTGCTCTGGCCGAACTCTGCGTATTTCCCTTCTTTTGGGGACGCCGGCCATGGAGTTTACCGATCGCGTATTGAAGTGCATCGATTGCGGCGCTGAATTCATTTTCACCGCCGGAGAACAGTTATTTTTCCACGACAAACAGTTCACGAACGACCCCAAGCGCTGCAAGCAGTGCAAGGCGAAGCGCGCCAGCAGTAGCGGACGTGCGCGTACTGAAACGCGCACCACCTGTTCGGAGTGTGGCACGGCAACGACGGTGCCGTTCAAGCCCACCCAGGGCCGGCCGGTGCTGTGCCGTTCGTGCTTCCAGAAGCAGCCGGGGAAGGCTTCTGCGTCGGGCGCGAAGCCGGAGATTCTCTATCCCGCCACTGCGGCGCTTTCACCGACGAGGGAGCCAGGGGGCGGCGGTCTGGATCCGAGCTGACCGCCTGGCGTTTACGACTTTTTTGCCAGCGCGCGATGGCCAATGTCGCGGCGAAAGTAGATTCCCTCGAACTGAATCTCGCCCATAGCCTGGTAGGCGCGGTCCAGCGCCTGCCGCAGCGAGTCGCCCGCGGCGGTTACGCCCAGCACGCGGCCTCCGCTGGTGACGATCTGGCTGCCAACGCGCGATGTGCCGGAGTGGAAAACCTGCACGCCCGGAATCTGTGCGGCTGTGCCGAGGCCGCTGATGGGAAAGCCCGTCTTGTAGCTGCCGGGATAGCCGGAGGAACTGGCCACGACGCAGACTGAGGCGCCGGGGCTCCAGCGAAGGGTGGACTGGCCGAGGCGGCCGTCGATGCAGGCATCCAGCGCGTCCACCAGGTCGCTCTCCATCCGCAGCAGAATGGCCTGGGTTTCCGGGTCGCCGAAGCGCGCGTTGTACTCCAGCACTTCAGGCCCGCGAGCCGTCATCATCAGCCCGCAGTAGAGAACGCCGACAAACGGCGTGCCTTCCTCTGCCATGCCGCGGACGGTGGGCTCGGCAATGTGGTGCAGAATCCACTCCGTCATGCCGTGCTCAAGGATCGTGTCTGTCGAGTAGACGCCCATGCCGCCCGTGTTGGGGCCGGTGTCGCCCTCGCCAATGCGCTTGTGGTCCTGCGCGGGCGCCAGCGGAGCCACGTTTTTGCCGTCGCTGAGGCAGAGAAAGCTAACCTCGTCGCCTTCGAGGAACTCCTCAATGACCACTTGCTGCTCGGCCGAGCCCAGCAGCGCGCCGCTGAAGAGGCCACGGGCGGCTTCAAGCGCGGTGTTGCGCGACTCGCAGATGAGGACGCCCTTGCCTGCGGCGAGGCCATCGGCCTTTACCACGATGGGGGCGTGAAAGGTTGCGACTTCTCTTTCGAATTCGGCCATGCTGGTGCACACCGCATAGCTGGCCGTGGGAATCTTGTTGCGCTTCATGAACTGCTTGGCGAAGCCCTTGCTCGACTCCAGCCGTGCCGCCTCGCGCGAGGGGCCAAAGACGCGCATGTTGCACGCCTGCAGCGCATCCACGATGCCGAGGGAGAGCGGCAGCTCGGGGCCGACGATGGTGAGGGCGGGCTGCTCGGCCTCGGCTAATCGCACCATGGCGTCGAGGTCTTTCAGGTCCACTGGGACGCAGCGGGCCACCTGCGCAATGCCGCCATTGCCCGGTGCGCAGACGACCTCTGTGACGCGGCGGCTGCGCTTGACCGCCCAGGCCAGCGCGTGCTCGCGGCCCCCTGAACCAAGGATGAGAACTTTCATTGCTGTATGTAATCCCCCGACAGGTTATGGTCGGCAATCAAGGGGGGTGAAGTCAAACGGGAGGCGGCACAATCCGAGGCAGGCCGGTCTGGCCGCGTTGCACCGCCTTTTTTGAAGCGCCGGTGCACAGGCAGTGTGAGCAACTGCCCGCGAGGTTATTGCACATCTTGATGGACGCGGAAAACATGCGTGCCCAAGCACCAGCGTAGGGATATTTACCATCCCGGTATAATGAGGGGTACATGTCGTGGTGCAGGGTACGGCAGGGCTAAAGCGAACAATGCAATGCCAGTTCGGGCGAGACGTCTGCAGATGCGCAGGGATTTTTTCGGCACAGCAAAGCTCAGGGCCGTGAGAGGGATATGAACAAAATCCACCAACACCCGCTTGAAAAGATCCTCGAGAGCCGGATTGCCATCCTGGATGGAGCGATGGGCACGACGATCCGCACCTACGGCATGAAGGAAGCCGATATCCGCGGGGAGCGCTTCAGGGATTCCACGAAAGACCTGTTGAATAATGGCGACCTTTTCACTCTGACTCAGCCGGAGATGATCGGTGACATCCATCGGCGGTTTCTGGAGGCCGGAGCGGACATCATTGAAACCAATACCTTCGGCGCGACGAGTATCACGCAGAGCGAATTCTTTGTGGACGATCCTCGGGAACACGGTGGCCGCAAGAATCCCGAGTTCTACCAAAAGATCATCGAGGATCCCTTTCTCAACAACCTGGCCTGGGAGATCAATGAGAAATCGGCGCGTCAGTGCCGTGCATGGGCAGATCGCGTGGGGACGGCAACGGGACGCCAACGGTTTGTTGCGGGGTCCATCGGGCCTCTCACCGTGTCGCTTTCGAACTCGCCCGATGCCGAGGATGCAGGTTTCCGGATGGTGACATTTGACCAGGTAAGGGCCGCGTATAAGCAGCAGGTACGCGCTCTTATCGCCGGCGGCTCAGACCTGCTCCTGGTCGAGACGATCTTCGACTCGCTGAACGCAAAGGCGGCACTGGTTGGCATTCGCGAGGTTTTTGATGAGGACGGCAAAGAACTGCCGATCATGATCTCAGCGGCGGTGGGCCGTGGCGGAGAGACGTTGATCTCCGCGCAGACCACGGAAGCCTTTTGGAATGCCATGCAGCACGCGAAGCCGCTTTCGGTGGGGCTGAACTGCTCGCTTGGCCCGGATCTGATGTATCCGTTCCTGAGCGAGCTTGCGGAGAAGGCGGACGTCGCGATCTCGTGCTATCCGAATGCAGGCTTGCCCAATCCGCTCTCGGAAACCGGGTTCGATCTTGGACCGGCGGATATGGCCCGCTACCTTGGCAACTTTGCAAAGGATGGACTGATCAATATTGCGGGCGGCTGCTGCGGGAATACGCCGGAACACATCGCGGCCATTGCCAAAGCCCTTGAAGGCGTAGCTCCACGCAAGCTGAGCGGGAGCGGGGTTGCGGCATGAGCGCGGCTGCGAATTTGCCTGAGGAGACGAAGCCGCTGCGGTTGTCGGGATCACAGCCATTTACCCAGCAGCCTGGCGTTTACATCATGATTGGCGAGCGGACCAATGTGGCCGGTTCGCCGAAATTCGCAAAGCTTATCAAGGAAGGCAAATTTGAGGAAGCGGTCAGCATAGCCCGGCAGCAGGTTGAGAACGGCGCCAACGTTATCGATATATGCATGGACGAGGGCATGATCGATGGTGTCGCGGCGATGACGCGCTATTTGCAGTTGCTGGCGAGCGAGCCTGAAGTTGCGAAGGTGCCCTTTATGGTGGACTCCTCAAAATGGGAGGTCATCGAGGCAGGGCTAAAGTGCTTGCAAGGCAAGGGGATCGTGAATTCAATCTCCTTGAAGGAAGGCGAGCAGAAGTTTCGCGAGAACGCCGCAAAGGTATTGAAGTATGGTGCCGCGGTGGTGGTGATGGCGTTCGATGAACAGGGCCAGGCAGCGACCTATGAGGACAGGATCCGCATTTGCGAACGCGCCTACCGGATCTTGGTGGACGACGTTGGTTTTCCTCCTGAGGACATCATCTTCGACCCCAACATTCTTACTGTCGCCACCGGCATGGCAGAGCATAACAACTACGCGGTGGACTTTATCAATGCCACGCGCTGGATCAAGGCCAACCTGCCCCACGCGAAGGTCAGCGGCGGCGTATCCAACATCTCGTTCAGCTTTCGAGGCAACAACAAGGTGCGCGAGGCGATGCACTCGGTATTTCTTTACCATGCGATCGCCGCGGGCATGGACATGGGCATTGTGAATGCCGGAATGCTCGAAGTGTACGAGGAGATCGCGCCTGAGTTGAAGGTGCTGGTGGAGGACGTGCTCCTGAATCGGCGTAGCGATGCAACGGAGCGGCTGGTGGAGCACGGCGAGGCGTTGAAGGCTGCCGGTGCGGGTGAAGCCGCCAGCGAGAAGAAGACTGAAGAGTGGCGCAATGGCACGGTTGAAGAGCGCCTTTCGCACGCACTGGTCAAGGGGATCGACACATTCATCGAGATCGATGCTGAGGAAGCCCGCGTAAAGCTGGGCCGTCCTCTATCGGTGATCGAAGGGCCGCTGATGGCCGGCATGAGCGTGGTGGGTGATCTGTTTGGCGCGGGCAAGATGTTTCTGCCCCAGGTGGTTAAGTCGGCACGCGTGATGAAGAGGGCCGTGGCGCACCTTACGCCGTTCATGGAGGCCGAGAAAGCCGCGATGGCAGCGTCTGGCCAGGCGGTGAAGGCGCAGGGGAAAGTGGTGCTTGCAACGGTGAAGGGGGACGTGCACGACATCGGCAAGAACATCGTTGGGGTTGTGCTTGCCTGCAACAATTACGAAGTCATCGATATGGGCGTCATGGTTCCGTGCGAGAAAATCCTTGAGCGCGCCAAAACGGAGAAGGCAGACATCATAGGCCTTAGCGGCCTCATCACGCCGTCTCTCGACGAGATGGTTCATGTTGCACGCGAAATGGAGCGCCAGAATTTTAAGTTGCCTTTGCTGATCGGCGGTGCCACTACGAGCCGGAGGCATACGGCCGTCAAGATCGCGCCGCACTATAGCGGGCCGGTGGTCCACGTGCTCGATGCCAGCCGGGCGGTTCCGGTGACGACCAGCTTGCTGAGCGAAGAGGGCAAAGCAGATTTCCTGGATCGGCATCGCGCGGACTATGAGGCGATCCGCAAGGCGCACTCCGCGCCGCGCCAGCAGGTGGTTTCGCTTCAGACGGCGCGCACAAGACGGACTCCGATTGAGTGGCATGCCGAAGATCTTGCCGTTCCCGCATTTATCGGTGTACGCGTGCTTGATAATTTTCCTCTGGCGGAGCTACGCGAATTTATTGATTGGACGCCGCTCTTCCACGCATGGGGGCTGAAGGGTTCTTATCCGCGCATTCTTGAGCACGACGGGCACGGCGAGCAAGCGCGCCAGATTTTCAACGATGCCAATGCCCTGCTGAATGTCATCATCGAGAAAAATTTGATGACCGCACGCGCGGTGTACGGCTTCTTCCCTGCCAATTCCGTGGGCGACGACATCGAGTTGTACACCGACGCCACACGCGAGAAGGTGCTGGAGCGGTTCCACTTTCTTCGCCAGCAGGCAAACAGAGAAGGTAGTGAGCCGTGCCGGTCGCTCGCCGACTTTATTGCGCCCAAGGAAACCGGGCTGGCAGATTACATGGGAGCTTTCGCGGTTACCAGCGGCATCGGCCTGAAGGATCTGTGTGACCGATTCAGGGCAGAGCATGATGACTACAACGCGATCATGGCGGAGGCGATCGCCGATCGTCTGGCAGAAGCCTTTGCCGAATGCCTGCACAAGCGTGTGAGGGATGAATGGGGTTACGGCCGGGAAGAAGGTCTGAACCCTGCCGATCTCATCCAGGAGAAATATCGGGGGATCAGGCCGGCTCCGGGCTACCCGGCGTGTCCGGATCACACCGAGAAGGGCGCCCTGTGGCGTTTGCTCAATGTGCAGGCAAACACTGGAATGCAGATTACCGAGTCGTTTGCGATGTGGCCTGGCTCGAGCGTGAGCGGGCTCTATTTTGCGCATGCGGAATCGCGCTATTTCAGTCTCGGCAAGATTGACCGCGACCAGGTGGCCGACTATAGCGAACGCAAGGGAATGAGCATAGAAGAAGTTGAGCGGTGGCTCGGACCGAACTTGAACTACGACCCTGCGGGATAACCTCAGCGCAGACAACCTCACGGCCATTGGGCTGATGCGGATATGGAATGGCAGCGGTGATTGCGGCCTGCGCGGCGTTATGCTCTGTGCGGCTGCTCGCGGTAAGATTTCGTTGCATCGTGATTTCAGGCACATTTTGGCGCAGGGTTGACCGCAAATGGATGCGTTCCCTTGAGGGGGTCATCGGCGGGCGAAGAGGTGCTTCGCACATGGCGAAGTTTCCGGATCTCTACCAACGACTCTGCTCGTTCCGCGGAGCCATTTGAAATGGGGTACACATTGGCAGGTATACGGGTAGTTGCGAATCGATTTCTTTGCGGATGGGTGAAGGCGGGAGTCCTTGGGGCGGTAGTCTTCGCTGGGTTGCACGCTGCCGCGCAGGTGGAGTATGTGGATCCGACGATCGGCAATGTTGGCATTCTGCTTGTGCCCACACGCCCGACCGTGTACCTGCCGAACAGCATGGTGCGTGTGTATCCAATGCGCGCGGACGCAATGGATGACCGGATTGATTCCTTTCCGCTCACCATCAGCTCGCATCGGATGGAGGAGCTTTTCAGTATCATGCCCGGGGACAAGAGTCCCGCGGCCTACGATCAGGAAAAGACAACTCCCTATTACTATTCCACGCGCTTCGACGAGTCCCTGATTCAGGTGGAGTTTACGCCGACCGCGCGCTGTGGCTACTTCCGCTTTACCTTTCCGGATGGGAAGGCCTCAGTTACCCTGGCTAATCGCCTGGCAGGCAGCCTGGAGATGCAAGGCGGCAACGCAATCAGCGGCGAAGAGCAATTGAGCCACATGAAAGCGTATGTCTACGGTGAATTCAGCGCGCCCGTTACCGTGAAGCAGGAGAGCTTAGGCGACAGAAGCCGAGTTCATGTGTCAAAGCAAGGCACCGGGACCCTCGAGTTCCGGTATGGGATCTCCTTTATCAGCGTCGAACAGGCGAAGAACAATCTACGCCGCGAAATTCCCGCCTGGGACTTTGGCGCCGTAGAGGCCGCGGCAAAAAACCGCTGGAACCAGGTTCTCGGCCAAGTCACAGTGGAGGGCGGAACCGAATCACAGCGGAGGATCTTTTACACCGCTCTTTACCGCAGCTACGAGCGCATGGTCAACATCACGGAAGACGGCCGTTACTACAGCGCGTTCGACCATCAGGTTCACGAAGATCAGCGGCCGTTTTATGTTGATAACTGGCTTTGGGACACCTTTCGCGCGCTTGAGCCGCTGCAAACTCTTCTGAATCCCGACATGGAAGCGGACAAGATTCAGTCCTATGTGCGCATGTATCAGCAGTCAGGCATCATGCCCACGTTTGCCATTTTAACGGGGCCCTACGCATGCATGAACGGCAATCACGCGGCGCCCTGGTTCGCCGATGCGTGGTTCAAAGGAGTTCGTAACTTCGATCTGCCGGTTGCCTTCGATGGTGTTCGCAAACGGTCTCTTGAAGATACGCTGCTTCCCTGGCGGCTGGGCCCCAAAGGACCACTCGACGACTTCTATGCCGCCCACGGCTATATGCCTGCTCTGCGGCCCGGCGAGAAGGAAACATATCCGCAGGTGCATCCGTTCGAAAAGCGGCAACCCGTGCCTGTAACTTTAGAGAACAGCTTTGACGACTGGTCGATTGCGCAGCTTGCGCGTGTTCTCAATAAGCCTCAGGACGAAGCGCTCTTTCTTCAGCGCGCGGCAAACTACAAAAACCTTTTCCGGGCAGACAAGGAACTGATGTGGCCCAAGGACAAGGATGGACAATGGATTGAGCCATTGGATCCGAAGTTCAGCGGCGGCATGGGTGGACGGAACTACTACGACGAAAACAACGCCTATACCTATACCTGGGATGCACTACAGGACTTCAACGGCCTGGTCCAGTTGATGGGCGGAACAGCGAAGGCGACCGCCAATCTGGACCAGCTTTTTCGAGAGCCACTCGGTCGTTCGAAGTATGAGTTTCAGGCGAAGTTTCCTGATTCTACGTCGATGGTGGGGCAGTTCTCCATGGGCAATGAACCCAGCCTTGCGATCCCCTACCTCTACAATCGCCTCGGTGCTCCGTGGAAAACACAGAAGCGCGTGCGGATGCTCCTTGATGCATTTTTCACCAATACATTGCAGGGGATTCCCGGAGATGAAGACGGCGGCGGCATGAGCGCATTTGTTGTCTTTTCGATGATGGGCTTCTATCCTGTAACGCCGGGTATTCCAGCGTATGACATTGGCAGCCCGGTTTTTAGCAAGACGACCATTCATCTCCGCAATGGTAAGGACTTCGTCATCGTTGCTCATGGCGCTTCGCGCGACAACAAATACGTCCAGAGCATTCGACTGAACGGAAAGCCGCTCGATCAGGTCTGGTTTCGACATGCAGACGTTGTGCATGGCGGCACGCTTGAATTGACGATGGGCGACACGCCGAACACCTCACTGGGCACCGCAGCTTCCAGCTTTCCGCCCGCGTCGATGGATGTGCACCCTGAAGACCTCAGCAAATAATGCCATGTCATCCTGAGCGAGCGGGAGAAGGAATGGATAGTTGAAAGGCCGTCGCCGCCTGGAATTTGCGGGGTGGACGCCGCGCGGATTGGTAAGCTGGCTGCCAGCCAGGGCAGCCATGACGGTCTATCGCCCTATGGGCAGGGGTGATGAAGAAACTTGACTAAATATCCAACCGCCACGATTTTGGACTACACTAATTCCCAAGCACTGCGACTCCTGCGATGTGCTCCCAAACAATGCCCGGCCAAAGACGAATCTGGTGTGTGATCGTTCCGATGCTCCTCCTCGTATTGATACTGGGGATGACGTTTGGTGTGGTCTGGCATGATCATGGCAGTAGTTCCCCTGATACCTGCGTGCTATGCCATCTGGCAATTGCGCCATCGGTAGCGGGGATTCGCGTGTGCGCCCTGGTTCCCATTGGCGCCGGACCTGAAACGCAACACGTCAAATTTATCGAAAGCTTCGCTCCACTCCAGATCCCTGCCAGAGCGCCTCCCGCATAGCCACTGCCTGCCTCCGTGCCTTTGAGGCACGCCCAATCAGTGTACGTCTCTCGTTGAGGAGGCTGATTGCCTATGCGTTTGCAAAGTTTGTCCTCTACTGTTCCGCTCGCTTTGGTTTTACTGGCTGGAGCCGGGCGTGCTCAATCGCAGCTTTCTCAAAGCTCTTCACCCCCTGCTCCGCAAGCATCAATGCTTGCGCAGAAGCCAGGCGCGGCGATCATCACGCTGGATGAGGCCGTTCAGATGGCGCTCCAGCACAATCACAATCTGCTCGCCGCCCGAACCGTGATTCAGCAGAACAAAGCCGAAGAAACCACGGCGAACCTTCGCCCCAATCCGGTGATTCTAACGGACTCGGACTTTTTGCCCGTCTTCCAGCCGAGTCAGCTCAGTGCAGATTATCTGGACAACACCGCGCAATGGGACCTCGGCGTGAGTTATCTGTTTGAGCGTGGCAAAAAGAGACAACATCGCTTACAGGCGGCCAGGGACCAGACCGCCGTGACGCGGTCTCAAGTAGCCGACAACGAACGCACGCTCACCTTCAGCGTCGCATCGCAGTTCGTCAATGTGGAGCTCTCTGAATCAACCCTGGAATTGGCGAATCAGGATCTGAAGAGTTTTCAGAGCACGGTGGATATTGCCGAAGCGCGCTACAAGGCGGGCGATATTGGCGAAAACGATCTGCTGAAGATCAAGCTGCAGATGCTTCAATTTCAAACCGATGTGTCCGCTGCGCAACTCGCCAGAGTGCAGGGACTGTCGGACCTGCGCCAATTGCTCGGATATGAATCCATCGGGCCGGACTATGACGTAGCTGGGTCATTCGATTACCTGCCCGTGCAAGGTAATCTGGAGGACTTTCAGGCAAAAGCCATGCAAGACAGGCCGGATCTGCAAGCGGCGCGATTGGGAGTTACCGCGGCGAACAGCCAGTACGGACTGCAGAAGGCCAACGGCAAAAGAGATTTTACAGGGGAGATTAACTACACTCACCTGTCTTATCTCAACGACATCTCACTTTTCGGGCAGATGCAATTGCCGATCTTCGACCGCAACCAGGGCGAGATTGCGCGCTCAAGCTACGCCATCACACAAGCGCAGGAGCAGAAAATATCCGTGAGCGGACAAGTGATGACGGATGTGCGAGACGCGTTTGAGAGTTTGCGTGCCAATGACCAGATCGTCGGCCTTTATCGCTCCGGCTACCTAGACCAGGCTCAGCAATCCCGCGATATCAGTCAATACGCCTACCAGCGCGGCGCAGCCAGCCTACTTGATTTCCTCGATGCGGAGCGCATGTATCGAGCCACACAACTCGGATACCGCCAGGCACTCGCGTCCTATCTGCTCGCGCTCGAGCAGCTTCGCGAAGCTGTTGGAACCAGGAGCTTACCATGATGACCACACCGATCACTCGCTGCAATCGGAGGTCCTGGAGCGCGATCGCTCTTACTGTTGTCCTCATGCTCACGGCGTGTAGCCAAAACGATCGCACGCGGGCGAGCCAGATGACGTCGTTCTCTGCAAAATCATCAGCATCTGCGACGCCGCAGCTCTTCAACATCCCTGAGGACCAGATGTCGCATGTGCAGGTGGTTACGATTGAGCCGACCACGATAAAGCGCACACTTCGGCTGACTGGTGCTGTGGCGTACAACGCCTTCAACACCACTCCTGTCATCACGCAAGTAGGCGGGCCAGTGAGCAGAATCCTGGCGGTTCCCGGAGAGCATGTGAAAGCCGGGCAGCCCATGCTCGACGTCAGCAGCCCCGACTATTCACAGTTGCTGGACGCCTATTTAAAAGCTGCAGATTCCTACCGCTTGACCGAGAAGAACTACTCTCGCGCCAAGGATCTGTATCAGCATCACGCGATTGCCGAGCGCGATCTTGAACAGGCCGAGTCTGACCGCAACCAGGCTTTGGCGGATTTGAATGCAGCCGACCAGGGGATGAAAATTCTAGGCATCAAAGATCCGGCTGGCCTTGCGAAGTCTCCTTCGTCCGCCCAAATCCCCGTGCTTGCGCCGATAGCCGGCGAAGTTGTCGAGCGCCTGGTCTCGCCCGGACAGGTGGTGCAAGCGGGCCAGACGCAAGCGTTCACGATTTCTGATCTGCACACAGTGTGGGTTCTTGCAAACATCTATCAGGCCGACCTTGCTTATGTTCACAACGGGAACGATGTGGTTGTCCAGACGGATGCCTATCCGGGAAGCTTCCATGGAAGGATCTCGTATGTTTCGCCCGCGCTCGATCCGAATACGCGAACGTTGCAGGCGCGCATCATCGTGGATAACCCCGGGGAGAAGCTGAAGAGAGATATGTACTGCACCGTCACGGTGGCGGCGGGCTCGCTTTCAAATGTTGTTGCAGTGCCGAACGCATCCGTGCTGCGCGATGACAATAACCAACCGTTCGTCTACGTCGCCAGCGGCGCAAATCAGTTTGGCAGGCGCGATGTGGAGTTGGGCGAAAGCCAGAATAACCAGACGCAAATCCTCAAGGGCATTGCCGTTGGAGAGAGGGTTGTAGGCGACGGCAGCTTGTTTCTTCAGTTTGCGAATTCGCTGCAACACTGAGGAGGCAGCCGGAATGATTCATCGCATCGTTCAATTTGCGCTACGTCAACGGATGTTGATTCTCTTACTGGTGGCTTTCATCGCCATCGGTGGAGCGATGTCGTACTACTACATGCCTGTGGATGCCTACCCCGATCTTTCTCCGCCGATGGTGGAGGTGATCACGCAGTGGCCGGGGCACGCAGCTGAAGAGGTGGAGCGCCTGGTTACCGTTCCTACCGAAGTGGAAATGAATGGCGTTCCGAAAATGTCCGTCATGCGCTCGATTTCCTTGTACGGACTTTCGGACGTCATCATGACATTCAACGAGGGCACTGACGATTATTTTGCGCGCCAGGTCGTATTCCAGCGGCTGAACGAGATCACCTATCCGCAAGGCGTTACACCGACGCTCGCTCCGCTGGCCAGCCCATCTGGACTCGTCTACCGCTACGTCCTGGAGAGCCCCGATCGTACGCCGCAGGAACTGAAGACCTTTGAAGATTGGGTGGTGGAGCGCGAGTACAAGCAGGTGCCGGGCGTCGCGGATGATTCCGGCTTCGGCGGCACGGTCATGCAGTATCAAGTACTCCTCGACCCGGCAAAACTCTACTCGTATCACATTACTGTGCCGATGGTTCTTCAGCAGCTATCGGTGAACAATTCAAATGCAGGGGGCGGATTCTACTCTCAGGGGGGTCAATTCTATTATGTTCGCGGCCTCGGACTCGTTCGCGATACATCGGACATTGGCAACATCGTGGTGGGCTCTCAAAACGGGGTTCCTGTGCATATCCGGGACATCGGTGAAGTTGCCATAGGACATGCGCCTCGCCTGGGCGAATTCGGTTTCAACCAAACCGATGATGCCGTCGAGGGCGTGATCATGATGCGCCGCGGTGAGCAGACGCAGAATGTACTGAAAGGCGTGGAGGCAAAGACCAGGCAACTCAACGAGCAGATTCTGCCTCCCGACGTAAGAGTGCGTGCCTACTATGACCGAAGCGACCTGGTGCAACTGACCATCGACACGGTAGAGCACAACATGGTGTTCGGGATGGCGCTTGTTCTTCTCGTCCTGATGGCCTTTCTGGTCAGCATACGCGCCGCGGTCATTGTGGCACTCACCATTCCGCTGTCCTTGCTTTTCTCTTTCATTTTTCTGCATGCGCAAGGGATTCCCGCCAACCTGCTCTCGATTGGCGCAATCGACTTTGGAATTTTGATTGACGGAACGCTGGTGATGGTTGAAAACATCTTTCGCGAGCTGGGCGCGCGCGAAGGCCAGAACTATGACCTGCAGGAAGTGATACGAGCAGCGGCAAAGGACGTGGATCGGCCAATTTTCTATTCCGTTGCGGTGATTATTGCGGGTTATCTGCCGATCTACGCGCTCAGTGGGCCTTCTGGAAAACTATTTGAACCGATGGCTGATACGGTGGCTATCGCACTTGTCGGCGCGCTGATTCTCACGCTTACCTTTGTTCCCGTTATGTGCGCCTACTGGTTCAAGAGAGGCGTTCACGAGCGGGTGAACAAGCCTTTTGAATGGGTGCGCGATATCTATGCAGGACAACTCGAGTGGTGCCTCGATCACCCGAAGGCAACCATGATTGGAGCTACGCTGATTTTTGCAGCGACGCTCTTGCTGGTCCCCTTCATCGGCGGCGAGTTCATGCCTCATCTCGACGAAGGCGCGCTGTGGGTGCGGGCAACCATGCCCTACACGGTCTCATTTGACACGGCGAGCCAATTCTCGCCGCAAGTACGCAAGATTCTGCTGAAGTACCCGATGGTGACCGACGTTGGTTCCGAGCTGGGACGTCCGGACGATGGCACAGATCCGACAGGATTCTTTAACGATGAGTTCTATGTAGGCTTGAAGCCTTATAACGATGCCTCATGGAAGTCCGGGCGAATCCATAACAAGGCGGAATTGACCGCGGATATCCAGAGGCAGCTCAATGCATTTCCAGGGGTTATCTTCAACTACACACAGCCCGCTGAAGATGCAGTGGACGAGGCATTGACGGGCCTCAAGAGCGCGCTTGCTGTAAAGATTTATGGTCCCGATCTGAATGTTCTGCAGAGCAAGGCACTGGAGATCAAGCGCCGACTCGCACAGGTGCCAGGATTTTCAGATCTGACAGTAGTGCGCGAACTTGGCCAGCCGAGTCTGCTGATTGACGTTGATCGCGATAAGATCGCTCGTTACGGCATCAACGTAGCGGACGTGGAGGCGGTAGTTCAGGCTGCCGTCGGTGGTCAGGCAGCCACCCAAGTCATTCAAGGCGAGAAGCTCTTCGATCTCGTGGTGCGCATGAAGCCCGAGTTTCGGGAAAATGCACAGCAGATCAGGAACCTGCTTGTTGGAACGCCGTCGGGCCAGCAGATTCCACTGAGCGAGCTTGCAAACATCCACGAGGCCGGCGGGGCGTCGTTTATCTATCGCGAAAACAACTCACGCTATATCGGCGTGCAGTACAGCGTTGAAGGGCGCGACCTGCAGAGCGCAGTGCTCGCGGGCCAGCGATCGATCGCAGATATTCAAAAATCCCTGCCGGCCGGTTATCGGCTCACCTGGGGCGGCGAATACAGTGAATTGCTTGAGGCTCGGCAACAACTGGAATACATCGGCCCTCTTGCCGTGCTCATCATTTTCATGATTTTGTTTGCGCTCTACGGGAATTTCAAATTTCCGTTGACTATTGCTCTTGGGGTCATCCTGACCGTGCCGGTTGGGGCCCTGATCGCTCTCAAGATGACAGGCACCATGTTCAGTGCTTCGTCTGCGCTCGGCATGCTTGCCTTGATGGGGGTCTCGGTGGAGACTGCCGTCATCCTCGTTTCGTACATCAACAAGCTGCGTCTCGAAGGTAAAGACATTCGCACGGCGACTCGCGAGGCTTCACTCCTGCGATTGCGGCCGATTATGATGACCGCCCTCGTTGCGTGTCTCGGACTTTTGCCAGCAGCACTCTCCACGGGCATCGGTTCTGACACGCAGAAGCCATTCGCGATCGTCATCGTCGCGGGTCTGGTCTCGCGCCTCTTCCTGGGCTTCTTCGTGAATCCGGTGCTGTACGAGATGGTTGCTCACGATGGAGATGTTCTGCAGGTCTGACGGAGAGGGGCCTTGCTTTTGCCGGCAATCTCCACTTATGCACGGGACTGTGGCATAAGCGGTTGGCCACTCAACGCGGGCAAAATCCAGGGCACGTGACGCTCGACAGTGAAATTGCCGATTCGGTGCCGGGCGTTTTTGTTTTGCCGCTACCTGCTGATGAGGCCTGTGGAATCGGAGGCCGAGGCAGTTTCTCTCTGAATTGCGGAAGTGCTATGCTGCTCGCAAAGCATCTCGCATTCGTTTCGCCTCTTCCTGGGGAGTTTTGGCCCCGGTAAGGAGAGCTTGAGTTGGGCCATCCGGATTATGCGGCGCGCAATTCCGAGGGCAGGCATGAAATTCCAAGGAGGACCATGAAAGCCCAGAGTTCCTTCACCCAGAACCATGGTGGAATTTCCGATCAGGCAGCTGGCGGGCTGGCCTACATTACCGTGATTCCCGCAATTTATTTTCTGTTGACCGAGCCGTATAAGAAGCGGCCCTATGTCCGGTTTCACTCCTGGCAGGCGATCTACCTGCTGATTGCCACGGTGGTTATTACCGTCGTACTCGGAGCAATCTCGAACCTGATTCCAGCGCTGCGGTTTCTTAACTTCGACCACTTTCCTCTGGATTCGCTAGCTCTGGTGATTCTTTGGATCATGGCGCTCATCAAGGCCTTCAACGGCGAGTGGTACACGCTGCCGGTCATCGGCCCGCTTGCCAGGCGCAGAATCTCGACAAAGCATTGACGCGGCTTTTTGCGCAGCACTACGGACGCCCGAAGCGAAGCAGAAAGCTCAGCAAGCCCGCAACAGAAACTTGAATCAATCAGAACAGAAACGGCAGTGCCTGGCGCCTTGCGCTCAGCGGCGCTTTCTTTTGCCCGGCTTGCGCGCTTTGCTCACATGCGGCGTCTTACGGGATTTTTTGGATGGCCTGAGCGGGCGCGCGGCAGGCCTTTTTCCGGTCAGCGGAATGCCTTCCTCCACGATGGAGAACTGCAGCTTGCGCTCCTGCGCCAGAATGCGATCCAGAATCACCTGCACACGGTCGCCCGCGCGGAAGCGCCGTCCCCAGCGCTCGCCCACAATTTCATGCGTGTTTTCGCGCCACGTGTAATGGTCGTCGCGCAGTGAGTCAATGGGCACCAGCCCCTCGACAAACATGTCGATCAGCTCCACAAACAGCCCGAATTTGGCGGGGTTCAGCACCAGCGCGGCAAACTCCTCGCCCACGCGGTCCTGCATGAAGCGTACCTTTTTCCACTCCACCAGTTCGCGCTCCGCCTCTGCGGCGCGGCGCTCGGTCTGGCTGGTTTCGTCAGCAATCTGTGCCAGCTCCGCTTCGGGGATGGGAGGGTTGCCGTCGAAGAGCGCACCCGCTCCAGCTCGCCGCGCGGCAGGGCGGATCTGCGGCTCGCGGCCCTCATGCGGATGCGTCCACGGCGAGGCGTGCCGTCCCTCAGCCACTTCGCCGCGGCCTTCCACGCGTCTGCGCAGCAACTCTTTTGTAATGCGGTGCACAATCAGGTCAGGATAGCGACGAATGGGCGAGGTGAAGTGCGTATACGTGGGCGCCGCCAGCGCGAAATGTCCCTCGTTGATCTCGGAGTAGCGTGCTTGTTTGAGCGAGCGCAGCATGAGGTAGCTCAGGATGCGCTCCTCCGGTTTGCCCTCAATGCGCGCGGCCAGCGCCTGATACATGCGGGGCGTGACGGCAATGTCTTCCGCCACCTCGTGGGTGCGGGCAGTACGGCCGCTGCGCTGCGCGTCGCGCCGGTCGCCGCGCGTCTGGATGCGCCTGACCGGCAGCGAACCGAGTCCGAGCGAATAACCAAAGGTTGCCGCAATCTCTTCAAACTGGACAACGCGCCGCGGTTCCGGCTTCTCGTGGATGCGGTAAAGCGACGGCACACCGAGATCCTCAAGCCAGGTGGCCACGCACTCATTGGCCGCCAGCATGAACTCCTCAATCAGCCGATTGGCCCAGGTGCGCTCGGCGCGCGTTACGCCGCGCATCTGGCCCTGCTCGTCGAACTCGATGACTGGCTCAGGCAGATCAAAATCAATGCTGCCGCGCTCCTCGCGGCGCTTGTTCATCAGCATGGCCAGCTTGTGCATGCGTTCGAAGTCCGGCGTAAGCGCGGCGTAACGCGTGCGTGCCTCCTTGTCGCCTTGCAGAATCGCATGCACCTCGGTGTATGTCATGCGCGCCGCCGAGCGAATCACGCCCTCCACAATCTCGTAGCTCTCAATGCGGCCTTCTGGCGTGAGTTGCATGATGCAGCTCAGCACCAGCCGGTCATCGCCCGGCCTCAGGCTGCAGATGTCGGTGGAAAGCTCCTGCGGCAGCATGGGGATGGCGCGATCCGGAAAGTACACGCTGGTGCCGCGCAGCCGCGCCTCCAGGTCAAGGTCAGTTCCCGCGCGCACATACTCTGCCACGTCGGCAATGTGCACCTGCAGCTCATAGCCGCCGTTCCGCTCGGTCACCAGCACCGCATCGTCAAAGTCCTTCGCCGTTTCTCCGTCGATGGTAACGATGGGCAGACCGCGAAAATCACGCCGGCGTGCGGCTTCAGCCTCGTCCAGATGCGCGACTTCGCGCGCCTCGGCCAGCACATTCTCAGGAAAAATGCGCGGAAGCTGGTGCTTGCGGATCATCATCTCCACGTCCACGCCAAAATCTTCGGGGTCGCCGAGCACCTCAATCACACGGCCCATTGGCGGTCGTGTTGGCGAGGGCCAGCTGGTAATCTCGACATCCACGACGAGGCCCTCCAGGTCTTCGTGTGCAGTGGCCGGCGCGGCTTCTCTGCCCAGCACGCGGTGCGGCGTGGCTTCTGCGCTGGCGGCGGGCGGAAGTTCCTGCCCAGCCGGGATGAGGATGTGTTGCGTCATGCGCTCGTCAAAGGGAACAACGGAGTGCTCCCGCGTGCGTCCCGCGCGCGCATAGTGAAAGATGCCGACGACGGTGGGGTTGCGCCGTTCCAGCACGCGCGCAATGCGCCCTGCCCGGCGGCCATCGGCGCGCGGCGGCTCCAGCTCAACCAGCACCTGGTCGCCCTGCATGGCACCGCTCATCTCATTGGGCGGAATGAAGATGTCTTCAGTTCCGGCAGCCTGCCGCGCGTTGGGCCGCACGAAGCCGTAGCCGTCGCGATGCAGGTCAAGCCGCCCGGCGACGAGATTATCGCGTCCGCCCGCAAAGGCAGAGACGGCGCGGGGAATGCTCCACTGCTCGCGGTCAACCTTCGTGAGCTCGCCGCGCACGGTCAGCCGCGCAAGCTGCTCCAGCAGCAGGCGACGCTCGCGCCCGCCAGCCAGCCCCAGCTCGCGCACGAGCTGCTTGTATCCCGCCTTGCCGCCGGGTGAGCGGGCAATCCGCGCGACGAGTTCGCGATCCGTCATATCTTAAGAGTAGGGCAAAAGCGGCTTGCGTGTTGGTCCTACGGCACATATCCTGGCCCGCGCAGTACCTTGCCGGGCAACGCGCCGGTCATATTGCCGCCTTCAATCACGGGCACACCATTCACCAGCACATCTTCCATGCCTACAGAAAGCTGGTTGGGCTTTTCGTAGGTGGCGAGGTCCCGAATCTTTGCGGGATCAAACACCACCACATCGGCCCACATGCCCTGCTTCAGCACGCCGCGGTCGGTCAACCGCATGCGCTGCGCGGGCAGCGCGGTAAACTTGCGAATCGCGTCAGGAAGCGTCAACTCCTTTTCTTCACGAACGTACTTGCGGAGGATGCGCGGAAACGTGCCATACGCGCGCGGGTGTGGATGCTCACTGCTGAGCAACCCCTCGGGCGAGGTACCCTGCGAGTCGTTGTCGATGGAAACCCACGGCTGCTTGAGCGCGAGTACCACGTCCGGCTCGCTCATGCCAAAGACAGCGACTTCAGTAAAAGCATTGTCCTTGATGAGCAGGTCGCAGAGCGCGTCAATGGCGTTCTCATGCCATAGCGCGGCTACTTCAGACAGGCGCTTGCCCTCCAGTGGCATCAGTTCGGGATTCTGCACGACAGCAATCAGGATGCCGTCCGGTCCGCCCACCTCCTGCCACTCGTTGTCCCATTCTTCACCTGCCGAGTCCTTGCCCGTGCTCAGCAGATCTTTGTGAATGCGCGACCGCGTTGCCGGATCCTTGAGCCGGGCGATCAGCTTTGCATCGCCGCCATCGTGTGCCCACGGAGGAATGAATGCGGAGAAGCCGTTAAACCATGCGGTGTAGGCATACGTGTTGGCGCTTATGTCCACGCCGGCAGCGCGCGCGGCGTTGATGCGCGCCACAATCTGCGGCATCTTGCCCCAGTTCGATTTGCCCGCGGCCTTCAGGTGCCATATTTCCACGGGGATATGCGCCTCGCGGCCGATGCGCGCGGCTTCGTCGATGGACTCAAGCACCTGATCGCCCTCGCTGCGCATGTGCGTGGCATAGATGCCGCCGTACTGTCCCGCCACACTGGCCAGCGCAATCAGCTCATCCGTCTTCGCATAGGGTGCAGGCGCATATTGCAGCGACGTGGACAGGCCCATTGCGCCATCGCGCATCGCATCGCGCACCAGATCCTGCATCTGCTTCAGCTGCTCCGGCGTGGGCTGCACGTCGGCCTCGCCCAGCACCATGCGCCGCACACTTGTCGCGCCCACGTAGCTTGCCAGGTTGATGCCCATGCCCTGCTTCTGGACGCGCGCGAAGTACTGGCGCAGCGTCCGCCAGTCTGGCGTGATGTGAAAGTGCTCGTAGCCGGCGCGATCGTCGGCCAGCATTGCGTCGTTTGCCGGCGCGGCGGAGTCGCCCTCACCCGTAATCTCCGTGGTGATGCCCTGATAGATCTTCGAGGGCAGTCGCGGGTCCACCAGCATGGTCAGCTCCGATTGGCCGAGCATGTCAATGAATCCCGGCGCAACGACCATGCCGTGGGCATCGATGGTGTTTTTGGCGGGCGCTCCTGCCAGGTGTCCAATGGCCGCGATTCGTCCGTCGCGAATCCCCACGTCACCCGAGTACCAGGGCGAACCGGTTCCGTCGATGATGTGGCCATGGGTGATGACGACGTCGAAGGGCTGCTGCTGGGCCGCGGCCAGTGCTCCCGCGCCCAGCGCCGCGGCCACAAGCACGCCCGCGCTTATCCTCAGCATTTCAGTTTTGCGTTGCATTCAGTCCTCTTGTAGGGTGATTGTAGGGTCTGTCGCGCGATGCCCGTTCATTTTCTGGTTGTATAGTGTTGACATAGTTGGAAACCTTCGGGCTCCCGATCTCTGCTGTGCTCGAACATCTGCCCCGCGGCAGCATAGAATAAACGCAGTGAGATGCTTGGGACCGCCGAGCAGCAACAACAACAGACTCGCGGACGCATGCGGAACACCGCATGCACATTGCACAAGAACCCGCGGCAACAGCTTTTGGGACCACGGAATTGGCCCCTGCCTTGGCAACCCAGTCCCACCAGGACAGAAAAGGAACACCCTTGAGCGCTATGTGGAAACCCAGCCAGTCCGGACCATCGACCCCTCCTCCCACCCCGGAGCCTTCGCGGCCAGTAGCCCCGCCTCCGGCGTTTGAACCCCCCGCCCGCCCCGCTGCCCCCGTCGGAGAGCAGGCAACGATAGGCAAAGGCCTGTTTATCAAAGGCGAAATTACCGGCTCAGAATCGCTGTTTATCGACGGCAAGATCGAAGGCAGCATCAATCTGCCCGGCAACCGGCTCACTGTGGGCCGCAACGGCCAGGTGTCCGCCAGTATCACCGCCCGCGAAATCGTGGTTCTGGGCAAGGTGCGCGGCAACGTCAGCGCGACGGACCGCGTAGATATCCGCGCCGAGGGTTCCCTCACCGGTGATGTAGCCGCGGCTCGCATCAGCATCGAAGATGGCGCTTTCTTCAAGGGCGGCATCGACATCCGCAAGGCGGAGAGCAAGCCGGCAGCCGCTGCCTCGCCGGAAGCCGCCAAAACAGCGCAGTCCTAACGCGCATGGTACCAAAGCAAAGGCCCCGCCACGGCGGGGCTTTTGTGTCTTTGCACTCAAGCGGTGTACTTAACCCAGGCCCAGCCGCTGCCGGGCCACTCTTGGCAGGGCCGAACCGGTCTTGACCAGAACCAGGTTTGTGACGACCAGCCACACCGCCGTGCCCGCCAGCACAATGTCCAGATCTGTCCACCGGCTCGGTGTGTGCAGATGGGACCCGAGAAGCGGAATCACCAGCCTACCCAGCCAGGAGAAGATGATCCACACGGCAGCTCCGCCGGCCGCTCCGGCCAGTGCGCAGCGGCCCAGCTCCACGTAGTCCAGGCTGGCCAGCGACACCATCTGCCGCCGGTGCAGCAGAATGGCGATGATCACGGTCTGCATCGTGATGCCGATATCTGAGGCGATGGCCAGCCCCATGGCTCCATGCCAGTGGTAGAGCGAGGCATAGATCGGCAGCGACACCACCGTCACCACTGTACCTGCCACCATGGGCACAAACGTGTTCCCCGCGGCGTAAAAAGCGCGTGAGTAGATGGACTGTGCTGACCAAAGAAACATGGAGACGGAAAAGACGGCAAAGTATGCGGCGCACTCCCGTGCATCAGCAGCTGAAAATCGTCCGCCGATGAACACGAGATCGATCATGGGCTTGCCCAGGGCGATCATGGCCGAGGCGGCCAGCAGGCTCAAAGCAGCCACGCGCGAAACCGAGTCCGCCACCTGCACGGCAAATTCGTAGCGGCGCTCCTTTGTCCACAGGCTGGCGAAGAACGGCATGGATGCCGCACCCGCTGCCTGCGCCAGCATGGCCATGGGCGCGGTGAAAAGCTGCTTGGCATAGCTCATCAGCGAGACAGCGCCATTGGTAGCCGAGGCAAAATGCGCAATGATCCAGCTATCGGCCGTGACCAGGGAAACCCCCGCCATCAGCGGCAAAGACAGCCGCACCCACTCGTGCAGGCCCTCATCGTGCAAGTCGAGAATGGGCCGGTAGCGCGTGCCTGCCCGTCGCGCAAAGAAGGCGTTCAGAAAGAACGGCCCGAAGAAGGCTCCCGCGACCGTGCCGATGGCCAGCGAAGCCACGCCCAGATGCTTTACCAGCAGAACGCCGCCGACAATGGTGCCCAGACCATAGATGAGCGGCGCCACCGCCTGCACGCTGAACTGCTTGCGCACCAGCAGCACCGCGCCAAACACGCCCCCGGCGAAAAAGAAAAGTTGCGCGGGCAGCAGGATGCGCGTCAGCCGTACGCACAGCGCCGCTTTTTCGGCGTCAAAGCCGTTGAACCACCAGTGAATGTACCAGGGGGCAAAAATCTCTGCCAGCACGATGGTTGCGCCGAGTACCAGGTACATCGTGGTCAGAATGACTGAGAGCGAGCGCTCGCCTTCTGGTTCGCGGCCCGTTTCGCGACAGCGCGTGAGGATGGTGACAAAGGTGATGGAAGCCGCGCCGCCGACCAGGAAATAGGAAATCATGTCCGGCATCACAAAGGCGGCGTTCAATGCGTCTGCCTGCACTCCGCGCCCAAAGAGCCACACAATGTACTTGACCCGCACCAGTCCGATAATGCGCGACAGAAAGGTTGAGGCCATCAGCACCACGGTCGCGCTGAACGCAGAATGCGCGTGCGAGGGGTGCAGTATCCGCAAACCCCGCGCCCAGCGCGATGAGGACGGGCGGCCCGGCTGCGTTGTGGACGATTCAGTCACTGGACTCGATTCTACCGGGGTTGCCAGCCGCCGAGGCGTTACCAATCAGTGGCGCGCTCAGCATTCCGCGCCGGTGCGAAATGCCGATTCTACAGCGGCTCTCCGCGCGTATCCTGTTGGCTGGAGGGCGTTCGATGAGGTTTTTCTCTGCTCTTGGACTTGCTTTGTTTTTTGGAATCAATGCGCTGGCGCAGACGATTCATGGCGGCGACGGTATCACCCTGCCTCCTCCGCCACCTGCGAAGGCCAGTCCCGTCATTGACAACTACTTCGGCACAAAGATTCTCGACAACTACCGCTGGCTTGAGGATGCCAATAGCCCGGAGACGCGCGCCTTTATTGACCAGGAAAACACCTATACCGCGCGCTACTTCAAGCAGGCTCGCATTCGACCGCAGGTAGAGAGCGAACTGGCCGCACTGGAGCACGTTGCCAGTTGGACATTGCCCATCGAGCGCAGTGGCAACTACTACTTCACCAAGCGGCTGGCCGGAGAGAACCAGGCTTCGATCTACATCCGGCGCGGCTGGAGCGAAAAGGACGAGCGCCTCATCGATCCCGCAGCCTTCAGTCGCGACCCCAACACCTCCATCGATCTCGCCGATGTCTCCCGCAACGGCCAGTTGATTGCTTACCGCGTGCGCAGCGGCGGCGCGGATGAGACCACGGTGCGCGTCTTCAACGTAAAGACAGGCAAGGTTCTAGAAGATGAGCTGCCCGCCGGTTTGTACTGGTCCGTCAGTTTCACGCCTGACGCCACCGGTCTGTTCTACACGCGCACCAATAGCCAGGGCTCGCTGCTCTACGAGCACGTACTGGGCACGCGCGTTGTGCGGGATGCGCTCCTCTTCGGCCGCGAGTTTCGCGGCGAGCCGCTCGGCCCCATCGATTTGTTCCAGTCCGAGGTGACCGACGACGGCCATTATCTGGTGGTCACCATCGAGCGCGGCGTGCCCGCCCGGCGTGTGGATATCGTCTTCCGCGATCTGACAAGAAAAGGCGCGCCGTTTGACGTGCTCGTCTGGGCTCTCGATTCGCGCTTCTCCTCGATCTACGCCAAGGGCGCGTGGTATGTGAAGACCGATTACAAGGCTTCCATGGGCCGCATCCTCCGTGCCGATCCCGGTGTGCTGCCCGACGCATGGAAGACCATTGTGCCGGAAGCGACGGAAGCGATCGAGGACTTCTCAATTGTCGGCGGCAAGGTCTACGTCACGCGCCTCAAGGACGTGATTTCGCAGACCTCCATCTACACGCTCGAGGGCAAGTCTGCCGGGACGGTCAGCTATGACGGCATCGTCTCCGCCTCCGGCGTCTATGGCAGAACAACGGACCGCTACGGCTTTTTCAGCGTGCAGTCGTTTATCCAGCCGCCCACGCTCTACCGGCTGGACACGGTTACGGGCAAGCGCGACGTTTTCGCCCAGCCCAGCGTGCCCTTTGATTCGAGCCAGTACGAGTTGAAGCAGGTCTTCTTCAAATCAAAAGACGGCACGCAGGTTCCCATGTTCATTGCCGGGAAAAAGGGTCTGAAGCAGGATGGAACGGAACGCCTGCTGATGACCGGCTATGGCGGCTTCAACCTGAGCATTACGCCGGCGTGGAGCCCGGCCTATGCCTGGTGGATGCAACAGGGCGGCTGGTTTGCGTTGCCCAACATGCGCGGCGGCGGCGAGTACGGCGAGCACTGGCACGAGCAGGGCATGTTTGAAAAAAAGCAGAATGTTTTTGACGACTGGTTTGCGGCCGCCCAATACCTGATTGCCAACAAATACACCTCGCCCGAGCACTTCGCCATCCTTGGCCGCTCGAATGGCGGCCTGCTGATGGGCGCGGCCATGACGCAACATCCTGAGCTGTTCTCGGCCATCGACTGCGGCTATCCGCTGCTGGATATGCTGCGCTATCAGAGTTTCCTGCAGGGTTCGCACTGGACCACAGAGTACGGCTCATCCGAAGACCAGAAGCAGTTTTCCTACCTGCTGAAATACTCGCCCTATCAGAACGTAAAGGCGGGCACGGCGTATCCCGCAATTCTGTTCTTCACCGGCGACAGCGATACACGCGTGGCTCCACTGCATGCGCGCAAGATGACGGCTCTCATGCAGGCAGCCTCGTCCAGCGGCCGGCCCATCCTGCTCCACTACAGCCTCGCGGGCGGCCACTCCGCAGGTGTCAGCGTGGAGCAGAAGATACAGGACGACGCCGACCAGCTCACCTTTCTTTGGACTGAAACGGGTACAGTGCCCTTGACCTCAGGAGAGCCGCACCAGATGCGATGATCCAGCATCGGCCGGATGCGGGAAGAAGCCTGCGCCGTTCCATTTCGGAGCACGCGGCGCTTTTTCCCCATCCGGGAATTTCTCGGCTCTGGCGCGCGCGAAATCTCTCATGCACCGGTCCACTCCGACGTATGCTTCAACCCATGCAGGAACCACCAGAAACATCTCCCGCTCTATCCGCCGCCAGCTTTGCCAGCCTGCTGGCCTCCCTTGCCGCGCCCGCTTCGGAGCCCGAGCAGGAGCCCATGCCAGAACTCAGATTGGCCCGGAATGGCGACGAGTCCTTTGCCGGCGACATCGCAACCCTCAGTTATGAGCAGGCTCTTCGCGCTCATGCGCGCTATCGTTCTGTCGATAGCGCGGAGTTGCCGCGCCCGCAGGCCGCTGGCTCCGCGCAGCGACGGCGCAGCTTGGAGAACTCGCCGCGCAATGCAGCGAGTGCCTCACCGGCGGCTCAAACCCGGCAAGCCCCGGTTGCGCCAAAGGCAGCAAAGCGCCGTTCTACAGTGCCCAGGGAAAGCCGCAAGTCGGCCAGCATCACCATCCGGTTCAGCGAAGCGGATGGCGCACAACTGCGTGCGCGCGCCGCGGAGGCCGGACTGACCGTTTCAGCCTATCTGCGTTCCTGTGCCTTTGAGGTGGAGGCTCTGCGCACACAGGTCAAGCAAGCGCTCGTCGAGCTCCGCTCCACCGCTCCAACAGAAGAGCAAAGCTCTCCCCAGCGGGCATTTTCGCCCTTGCCCACCTGGCGAGCGCGGCTCTTTCCGCGCTGGGCGGGCAGTCAGCGGCCAGCCCACGCCTGAGCGCCAGGCGGATTACTCCACCTCAAGCACCAGGCACTTCAGGTACTCGGTCTCGGGCAGACTTAACACCACCGGGTGGTCCAGCGTGGCGCCACGGCGCTCCAACAGGCGCACGCGGCGGTGCGCATCGGCGGCAGCGGAGGCCACTGCGCCCTGCAAATCCTCCCAGCCTACATGGTGGCTGCAGGAGAAGCTCATCAACAGACCGCCCGGCCGCACCATACGCAAGGCGCGCAGATTCAGCTCCTTGTAGCCGCGCAGAGCGCCCTCGACGGCGCGCCTGGTCTTGGCAAAGGCCGGGGGGTCCAGAATGATCGAGTCAAACTGCTCGCCGGCGTCTGACCAGTCGCGCAGAATCTGAAAAGCGTCAGCCTCCACCCAACCCACCTCGGCGCTGAGCCGGGCGCGGTTGGATTGGAGGTTGCGCTCGGCCACCTCCAGCGAGGCGCGCGACGTGTCAATCCCCGTCACCTGCCTGCAGATCTGGGCCAGATGCAGCGCAAACCCGCCCTGGTAGCAGCAAACGTCAAGCGCCCGGCCATTGGTTCCCATCCGCTCGGCCCATTGCCGGACAGCGGCGTAGTTGGTGCGCTGGTCAAGAAAGGCGCCGGTTTTCTGCCCCGCGTTGGCATCGTAGTGGAACAGCAGGCCATTCAACCGGAACTGCGTGCTGGTTCGCGGCGCATCCGGCTGCGCGGCCCACAAGGGCGCCGTGCCCGGAGCCGTCAGCCCCTCCAGTTCGCGCATGCGCGGATCGGGCCTCTCCAGAATGGATGCGGGTTGCAGCGTCTCGCGCAGAACCCGCGTGCAGACTTCGCGTACCGCAGCCGTGTCCAAGCCCTTGGTCAGCAACTGCAGAACAATGAGGTCGCCATACTTGTCCGCCACCAGTCCGGGCAACTCGTCGGCCTCGCTGAAGCACAGGCGGCAGGCATCGGTCTGCTCATCCAGCAGGGGCCTGCGTCGCGCAATCGCCGCGCACAGCCGGGTTTCCAGCAGCTTGAGCCACGCGGCCTCGTCCAGGGCTTCGCGCGACACCAGCCGCAGCGCAATCTGGGACGAAGGACTGTAGAGTGCTGTCCCCAGCAATAATCCGCGCGAGTCGGCTACCGGCAGCAGTGCGGGGCACTGGCCTTCGCCGGTCTCAATCGACTCGATATCGGAGGCGTACACCCACAGATGCCCTGCGCGCAGCCTGTCTGCGGCGCGGCGGTTCACGCGGGCCCCGGGGCCTGCATGGGACGTTGCCGGCGGCTTGGCTGCGGAATAGGGACTTCGTGCGGAGTCGCGGGCTCCAGTGTCCCGGGCTGCGGAGAGCTTCTGGCGATTCCGGCCAGAAGGCACCGCTGGACTGGAGCCTTCGGGCACGTTTCGGTTTGGGTCAGAGTGTGGCTTGCGCGGCTTGTTCATCAGCTCCCTCGGGTTCCTTGAGCCCCAGGCAGAGAGCATACAGGCCGCTGCTCCTTACTTTGCCTGGATACTCTCCAGGTAGCGGCTCAGATTGCTGATTCTGAGCTGCTTCTGCTGAGAGTTAGCCTGGTCCATCTTACCAAGAATCGGACCCCACACAGGCATTGTGGCCGATCCGTGCGCTGGGACATTGCTGCCGAACTCAAGCACTGCCACGATATGGCTGTCTGGGAACTTTCCGTGGTTCTGCTTTGTCAGCTGAGTCAGGTCGGTCGGCGCGGGTTTCAGCGCAGTCGCCGCAGGACCATTGCCCTTGCCATCCGTCCCGTGACAAGGCGCACAATAGCTCTTGAACATTTCTTGACCGCTTGTAGCCGATACCTTATTCACCGGAATGACAATTTTAGATCCCGTTTGAGCCGCATATCCCATGCCGGCGACACAAGCCGCGGCGAAAGCTGTAAGTAAGAGGCGTTGCAACATAAGCTCCTCCGTTCTGGACCTCTACTCCGCAAGGGACTTTACGCTGCTCCGGTGGTGGTCCGGCTGTGATGGTGGGCACAGGCAACAGAGCTTTACGGCACTGACCAATGATGCCCGCGGAAGATAGCATCGAATGGATTATCGATAACTAGTTCTTATAGAGGGGATTGAAATCAAGTAAGTCGGAGGAGGGGCGTAACTTATCTTCGTGCCGGAAAGTTGGCAATGTTATTTCCCGCGCTGTCACTCATGTGCGAGGCAAGTCGCAAGGCTGGCTCCGCGGTGGAATCCGGTCCCGGCTCTGTCAAATGGCTGATAGCCTCGACTCGGCGCGTTGATCGCTGGCAAGCCTGTCCCGACGGCAAAGGGGTCTTTTCCCCCCAGAACTATACATAGAATCAACGACATGGATGACTCTTCCGAAGCGCACATCTACTCTGTTTCCGGCCAGATGAGTGATTGCCACAAGCGCGGGGCCGTCTTAAGCTTCATGCGTTTCAATGAGTACATGCCTATAATGAAGCATGGCGACAGTCCGGCAGACGGTCCCCGCGGATAACTCCAGCGCCACCCCGGTGTCTTCGGGGCAGGCTGTGAGCGCGGTGCGCATCCCGGATCAGCAGACCATCGACCAGCGATTTGAAGCGCTGCTGCACCACGTTCAGGCCAACCGCCCCAATGAAGATGTGAGTCTTATTCGCAAGGCCTGGCATTTCTGTGTGCAGCACCATCAGGGGCAGATGCGGGCTTCCGGCGAGCCCTACATCATTCACCCGCTTGAGGTTGCCGAGGTGCTGGCGGAGATGAAGCTGGACGCGACCGCCATTGCCGCCGCCCTGCTGCACGATGCCGTTGAAGACACGCCTGCCACGGGTGAGGAGATCGAGGCCGGCTTTGGCGCGCAGGTGGCGCACATCGTCGAAGGCGTCACCAAGATTGACAAAATACAGTTTGCCAATCGCGAAGACCGCCAGGCCGAGAACGTGCGCAAGATGCTGCTGGCCATGGTCACGGACGTGCGCGTGGTCCTCATCAAGCTGGCTGACCGGCTGCACAACATGCGCACCCTGGAGCACCTGAAGCCTGAGCGGCAGGAGGCCATCGCCCGCGAGACGCTGGACATCTATGCCCCGCTGGCGCATCGGCTGGGGATGGGCAAGGTGCGCGGCGAGCTGGAAGACCTGGCCTTCCGTTACACCGACTCTGTGAGTTATGAGCAGGTGGCGGCGGCAGTCGAGGCACGGCGCATTGAGGGCGAGCAGTTCCTGCACGGCGTCGAAGACACGCTTGTCGAGCAGTTGCGCGAAAACCACATCGAGGCCCGCGTCGAGTGGCGCATCAAGCGCCTCTACTCCATCTTCCAGAAGTTACAGCGCACGAAGGTCACCTTCGACCAGGTCTACGATCTGCTCGCTGTCCGCGTCATCACCCAGGATGTGGCCTCCTGTTATGCCGTCTTCGGTCTCATCCACACGTTATGGCGGCCGGTGCCGGGCCGGATCAAGGACTTTATCGCGATGCCCCGCGCCAACCGCTACCAGTCCCTGCACACCACGGTGATTGGCGAGGGCGGCCACCAGTTTGAGGTGCAGATTCGCACCGAGGAAATGCACCGCATCGCCGAGGAGGGCATCGCCGCCCACTGGAAATACAAGGCCGGCGATGGCGCTGTCACTGCCCGCGACGAGGAGCGCCTTAATTGGATTCGCCAGCTGGTCGAGTGGCAAAAGGAGATGACCGACCCCAACGAATTCCTGAGCAGCCTGAAGATGGATCTCTACCCTGACGAGGTCTACACCTTCACGCCGAAGGGAAAGGTGGTTGTGGTTCCGGCAGACGGCACGCCTATCGATTTCGCCTACACCATCCATACCGAGGTGGGGCACACCTGCGTGGGCGCCAAGGTCAACGGGCGCATGGTTCCGCTGCGCACCAAGCTGCGCACGGGTGACATTGTTGAAATCGTCACGCAGAAGGATCACAAGCCGAGCCGCGACTGGCTCACCTTCGTCAAGAGCCCCCGCGCCCGCAACAAGATCAAGCACTGGCTCAACGAGGACCAGCGCCGCCGCGCCGTCGAAATCGGCCGCAAGCTGCTGGAGCGCGAGGCGCGCAAGTTCAAGGTGCCCATGAGCCAGATTGACGACCAGGATCTGGGCCGCATCGCCAATGAATACGGAGTGGCCACGGCCGCCGACCTGCTGGCCACGCTGGGCCAGGGCAAGCACTCTGCCCATCAGGTCCTCAACAAGCTCGCGCCCGGCTACGCCGCTCCCGCCGAGGCCGAGCCCGGCGCGGAGCTTAAACCCGGCGAAGCTCCAATGAGCGATGCGGTGCGCAAGCTGCATCTCACCGGCTCTGACTCGCTCGAGGTCGAGGGCCAGAACGACCTGCTGGTCTATCGCGCGCGCTGCTGCAATCCTATCCGCGGCGAAGAGATCGTCGGCTACGTCACCCGAGGCAAGGGGGTGGCCGTGCATGCGCGCAGTTGTCCCAATGTGCAGAACCTGCTCTATGAGAGCGACCGCCGCATTGCCGTCGAGTGGTCTCGCGTGGGAGAGGAATCAGCCGGCCGCGTCCAGCGATACCCCGTCAAAATCACCGTCTTCTGCGACGACCGCACCGGCATGTTGAAGGAACTCACCGCCGTCATCTCCGACGACGACACCAACATCCGCGGCGTCGATATTCGCCGCGATGAGAACGGCGAAGCCATCATCGAGTTCATTGTCGAGGCGGAAGACCTGCGCCACCTCAACCGCATGGTCCTCGGACTGCGCCGCGTCAGCGGCGTCCGCGACGTGCAGCGCACGCAGAAAATCTGAAGCGCTTTCCCATGTCTCAAATGCGAGACATGGGGCACCCGGCATACCTATAAGACCTTAGACCCCGTGCAACGCCGCAGACGGAGTACCTATTTCAACAAGTTCCTAGAACCGAAACACTGGTCCGGTGGAGAATTGCAGGTGCAAAACCGGAGGATTGGGAACATTCTGCACTTCACTGTTGATGAGGGTGATGTTCTGGTTATAGAGATAGCCAAACTGGCCGCGCCACAAAAGGCGCCTCAGGATGCGGTAATCGGCGCCCCCGCCGATCAATGCCGTCACGGACGAAGTCGAAACGCGCGAGTCTGGAGAGTTGCCAATGCTGACGTGCGTTCCGCCAAACAGGACCTCCGCAAACGGAGTGAGCTTCGGCGCACCCGGAATTGGCAGAAAGACGCGCGGTCCAAACAAACCCGTAAAGGTCTTGCTGGTCGCATTGGTCACCTTGCCAAAGCCCATGTCAAATTCGCCGGCGAAGGATACCCATTTGAAAGCCATGATATCCACCCCAGCGTTCAGTCCGTTGTTCGAGCCACTGCTAGCGCCCGAAAAACCCGCGTCGCTTGAGACAAACCAGTAGCCAGCGTAGGCATCTCCATGCTGCGGCAAGGAATCTCTGAAAGCTGGGGCCTGAGAAAAAGCGACGGTACAAGAGAGTAGCAGGGAAAACAAGGCAAACCTTCGACTGAGCATACTAGCCTCCCTCCAGGGAATCTAATACTCTGACTTGACTCATCCCGCGATGCGTTTGTAATTGGCACCCAGGGTCTCGAGACTGGCCCGAAATGGCCCAGATATTCGCGTTCCGCGCCCCAGGGGACATCTCCTAGAGCCCGCTCAACACCAGCTTCCCAATCGTAGCCAGTTGCATGTTCGACGTGCCCTCGTAAATCTTGCCCACCTTGGCGTCGCGATAGTACTTCTCTGCCGGGTAGTCGCGGACAAAGCCGTTGCCGCCGAAAATCTCAACGCACTGCGAAGCCACGCGCTCGGCGACCTGCGACGTGAACAGCTTGGCCATTGCCGCCTCGCGCACGAACGGCTGCCCGGCATCTTTCATGCGTGCTGCGTTGTAGACCATCAGCCGCGCCGCCTCAATTTCTGTCGCCATCTCGGCCAGTGCAAACTGCACCGCCTGAAACTCCGCGATCGCCTTGCCGAACTGGCGTCGTTGCTTCGCGTAGCGTGCCGCGTGGCCCCATGCTCCTTCGGCCAGCCCCAGCATCTGCGCGCCGATGCCGATGCGTCCTTCGTTCAGCGTTTCAATGGCAATCTTGTAGCCCTTGCCTGCTTCGCCCATCAGGCTTGAGGCAGGCAGGCGACAGTCCTCAAAGATCAGCTCGCAGGTGCTGCTGGCGCGGATGCCCATCTTGTCTTCCTTGCGCCCGATGGTGAAGCCCGGCGTTCCCTTCTCCACCAGAAAGGCCGTGATTCCGCGATACCCCGCCGCCGGGTCCAGCGTGGCGAAGACCATGAACAGCCCCGCCTCGCGTGCATTGCTGATCCACAGCTTGCGCCCGTTCAGCCTGTAGCCGTCGTCCGTCGCTTCGGCGCGCGTCTGCAGCGCAAAGGCGTCCGAGCCGGAGCCTGCCTCGCTCAGCGCGTATGCGCCAGGTGTGTCCGCCGCCAGCCGTGGCAGCCACGCGCGCTGCTGCTCCGGCGTGCCCCACCGCCTCATGGCATTGATCACCAACGTATTGTGCACGTCGACCAGCACGGCCACTGCCGGATCCACGGTGGAGATGGCTTCAATCGCCAGCACGGCGTCAAAAAAAGTGCCGCCCGCTCCGCCCAACTCCTCGGGGACCTCAATGCCCATCAGTCCCAGCGCAAACAGCTTCTCCACGAGGCCGGGAGCGAGCTGCTGCTCGTCGTCCATTGTCCGCACCAGCGGTGCGATGGTCTCCTCGGCAAACTGCCGCACGGTGGAGTAGAACAGCTTCTCTTCTTCAGACAGTTGCGTAAGCGGGCGATGAGCAAGAGCGTTCAACGGAGTACTCCTTCAGCCCTCGGAGTGTATCAAAGCCGGTGGTGCGCGCGCGGAGTTGCGCAAGAGAAAGGGGCAGATGCCGTTTGGTATCTGCCCCTTTTGTCGTGCTGCCTGGGTTAATTGATGACGAAGACGAAGCTTGTTTGTGCGCTCTGGGAGGTTGTGACCGAATCCTTGGCCGTTACGGTCACAGTGTAGGTGCCCGTGGGTGGATTCGAGACGCTCACGCCGCCTCCACCGCAGGCGGAGATCGTCAAGCTCAGCGCCACCAGGGCGATGACGCCAGCCACGCCGCGCAGCTTCTTTGAATAGCGGGCCATGAACCCTGCTAGCAGCAGCCCGGCAAACGCCAGCCCTGCGGGAGCCGGATTCGGTCCGTTGTTGCGTGAGGTACCCGTGCCCTGCATCACGCGCAAGGGCAGCATGTGGCTCTTGCCGCTGTAGTAGCCGTAGTAGCCGCCGTAACCGCCGCCACCGCTGCTGCAATCCATGGCGTTGGTGTCCAGCGTAAAGGTAGTGCTTGCGGGGGCTGCTCCGCTCACCGTTACCGAGCCACTTGAGCCATCGGGGGCGATGGTTGTGAAGTTGTAGCACAGGTTGGTGAGTGCGCTGGAGTTGGAGGTCGTGAAGCTCAGATACACCGTGCCCGTGTAGCCATTCAAAGGTGTAATCGTGAGCGTCTCCTGGCCCGAGGAGCCCTGCTTGACGGTGAGCGTTGCGGGAGTGGCGCTCACCCTGAAGGGCGCAGAGGCAATGCTTGCACCAATCGAGATTGCGCCTGTTGAGGCGGCGTGGGTTGTGTCGCCCGCATAGTTTGCCGTAACCGTGTGCGCGCCGGTGGTGGTGAAAGTCATCTGATAGGTTGCGGTGCCCGTTGAGTCCAGCACCACGCTCGATGTTGTGCCGCCGCCGCTGACGGTTTGATCAATGGAGAGGTTCACCGTGCCTGTGGGAACGGTCGATCCGCTGGTCGAGGCGACTTTGATGGTGAAGGTGACCGGAGTACTGGTGGTCGGCGTGTTCGTCGACGATGTCACGGCCGTGGTGGTGTCGATCAGGCCGGCGGAAGCACCGGTGTTTGCTGGCCATGCCGTTGACAAACCGCTCAGGATGACGGATCCCAGCCCTGTCACCTGGTCGTAGCCCGTGCCCGCGGAGTAGCCTGCCGTGCTGGAGCCGCAATAGGTTGATCCGGCAAGGCAGTTGTTGTTGCCGATCGTGATGTCGTGGAAGGCCGCCGCATACGTGGTGCTGTTCGAGGCCAGCGTATAGAGCGTCGGGTTAATCTGTCCCTGTCCGGTTGTGTAGTTCTTCTGCTGGTTGATGAGCGCCAGCATCCCGGCAAAGACCGGCGTGGCAAAGCTGGTGCCGCCGGCCAGCGTCAGCCAATTCCCGCCAGAGACGGTGTCACGAAAACTCGTGCCATCGGTACAACTGGATGCCTGCGCCGGCGATGTTGTAGTCCACGCGGTCGTATCGCTGCTGCAGTAGAGATAGGTAACGTAGTTCGGCGAGGAGTAGAGAGCGATATCCGGAACATCGCGCATTGTGTCGGTGGGAATGCCGGGAACGCCCGCCTGCCATGTGGGTTTTTTGAACAGAGTGCTCACGCCTCCGCCGGTGGAACTTAGGCCATAGGCGCTGGCGTCGTCATTCCACGCCACTTCAGGCAGCCACTGCAGCGCGGAGGTAATCACGTCGGTGCTCTGCTTGTCAGCCCAGTAGGTGCCGGTTGCCGTGTAGTAGTCCGGTTTGTAGGCGATGCTCGAGGTGTAATAGGCCGTGTTGGGGTTATCAATCTCCGTGCCGCCCACGGCAGTGACCCAGGGGCTGCTGGCGGGGTAGTTGACGGCGAGCGACGTCTGCACCGATGTGCTCAGGTTGGACTGTCCATTACACGAGGTGGATCCCTGGTCGCCTGAGGCGGCAAGGATAGTTTGTCCCTGGGACGCGGCCTGCTGGAATGTCGACTCCAGTGAGAAGCCCTGCAGGGCAGGCTCGCAGGCACCATAGCTCACGCTGATGATGTCTCCGATTTTCTGATCGATGGCATAGGTCATCGAGTCAAAAACGCCATTGGAGCTGGTGCTGTCACCTGTGTAGACAAAGTAAATGTCGGCTCCGGGAGCCATGGCGCCGGACCATTCCAGGTCAAGATCGGACTCGCTCTCGTCGCCGGAGGTGATAACCGGGTTGCCCGAGCCCGGCACGAGCACCATCGTGGGTGCTTTGACGGGTAGCCCAGCCGCCTTCTGGAAGTTCTGAATATCGCCGGGTTCAACGGCCGACTGGCCCATGATGGCAATCGTCTGCCCTGTGCCGTCGTAGTTCTTGGTCAGGGTGCCAAGCGGGTCATAGGCCATTTTGATGTCGCCGGGGGCAAAGAACACACTCCCTGAAATGGACGACGTAAACGCTGGGTTCGCGGTGGGAGCGTTGTGGGAAATGCGCATGGAACGCGGCTTGAAGTCGCTCAGATTCCTGATGCCCTCAACCACCGGCGCAATGGCCGACGGCACTGAGAGCGCTGAGGTCGGAGCAAAGTGCTTTGTTCCGTTGACGGTGTAGAAGTGCATCTGGGTCTGAAACGCCTGTTGTACCTGGCCCACGGTGCCGGAGAAGCGGATCATGTTTCGACTGCGGGCGGTGTAATCGATGGAGAAGCCCTGCTGCTGAAGCCAGAGCTGCACCTTGTCGATGTCAGTCTGCGCCATGCCGAAGCGTGCCGCAAACTGGTCGGGGGTCAGCCACTGGTGATAGAGCGGCGAGGCGGGATTCTGTTGCGCGGCGAGCAGCGCAACAAGGTCAGCCTGCTGGGCAGCCGAGCGATTGAAGACGATGCTGATGCCAGTGAGGCGCGTAGCGGCGGGCATCGGGCCGGCGTCAAACTGCGCCTCCACCTGCGGCGAACCTTTCAACATGGACATTTCATTGGTAATCGCGGAGCGAATGCGGGGCGCAGGCGCCTGCGCGGCAAAAGCGCTGGCCGCAAGGAAGCAGCTGGCGATCCATCCGCCAATCCGAAACCACTTGTGCTTTGAGAGTGCAATCATCGTCTTCATAATCATCCTTGTTCGGTGGAGCGTTGCGAGTCCAACTTTGCTGGTACGGACAGAATACTTTGATATCCGCGTTTATGAAGCCTACACGATGACGCTCTAGCCAGTTTCCGGAGTGGCAAAGGATGAACGAGGATATCGGCGTATTTGCTTCCGCCGCATCCCCGGAGCAGCCTCCAGAAGAGACAAAGCGTACCTATCTATTTATGTTTAGACTCGGATTCTTATACAAAGTTGCTCGGGCGGCAGGTCCAATTTGGATGGCCGGGTGGTGCGCAATCGTCCCGGCCGCCGGCGGCGTCATTTTCAAGGGGCTTTCAGGCCAGGAAGAGGCTCCAGCCTAGCCGGCCGGGGGTGGGGGGCTTACCAACTCCAAGGCTGGTATTGATTTGCGCGGTGCAACAAACCGGCTTGCGCGCCAGGCAATCGCCAGCCTTTCGCGGCCCAGCAGAGCGCGAATCTGGCCGCGCGCGTGGTCCGCCCAGGGTCCGGTCCTGTCCAACCGCAGGTAGGCCTGCCAGTGGCGAAGCGCCGCGCGACGCTCTCCCTTGCGCTCAAAGGCCAGGGCCAGGTTGTAGTGCGCATCCGCATAGTGGGGGGCCAGAGCTACGGCTTGTCTGTAGGCGGCGATCGATTCATCCGGCCGCTCCAGCTCGTCCAGAACGTTGCCCAGATCAAAGAACGCCAGCACGTAGCCGGGGTCGGCCTCCGTAGCGCGGCGATAGAGTTCCTCGGCCCGGCCGTATTGGTGCAGATGGAAGTGGATGGTTCCGAGATTGATGCAGGCTGGCGCGTAGTCGGGGGTCCGCGCCAGAATCTCTTCATAGAGAGCAGCGGCCCTCTGTTTGTCGCCTGTCTCCTCTGCCTGCACGGCGGCAAGGAAGGACTCCTGTACCCCTTGTGCATTGCTCCCGCGCGGCCTGCGCAGTGGTGAGGGCTGCGGCAATCCCTGGTCCCGGTCAAGGCGCTCGAAGTCGAAGAGAAACTGCCGCCGGATCGGATCGACCATAGTCCCTTCGCAGCGAAAGGCCAGCCTCGTGCCAGTCCGTACCAGGCTAGCCTCAAGCAGGGGATTGGACAGGCCGGCCACGGACTTCATCGCCACGATCGAGTGCCGTATCGAGGCCGCCGAAACAGAGTCCTCGCGCAGCGCGCGCAGGGTTTTTAACTGCCTGAGATCCTGAAATGTGTAGATTTGCTGTGCAGGAATGAGGCCGGCCTTCTCCCAACCCTGCAACTGGCGGGAACTGATTTGCAGTATCCGCAATACATCCTGGCGGGTATAGCTGGTCACTCTTCCATGCTCCCGTGGTGGGTCCGGTTTAGCCTCGGGTCGCGAACTGTGCTTCTGAAGTTCGAATTCCCAACGTTTGTCCCGGACGTTGCTCTTGGAACAGTTACGGAGGAACCGCTCTTGCTGTGATTATGCCAATAATATGCGTGGATAAGCAGACATCAATTGCCGCAGCAAGAAAAAGTGAGTGGATAACCCGTACCTGATTTGGTTCACGGAAGGCGTGAAGCGGCGCTGCTGTGGAAAAGCAGCGCGCAAATCCACCGAGCACAACACATCCCCGAAGGTATGCACTGCGGCATTGCACGACGGTCATATTGTGTCTTGTAAGCCGCCCTCTTATGCTGAGTTGAGCTTTCAAATTTTTTGCCGCGCAGCACCCTCGTCGCGGCCTCTTGGAATGGAATGAATCCATGGTTAAAGCCACCTTTCGCTTTCTGCTGGGCGAATACCCACAAGTCCTGTCGGTGAGCGAAGAGGTTGAAGCTTTGCTGGGTTTCAAGCCGGAGGACTTTCTCTCCGCCAAGGTGCATTTGCAGGACCGCGTGCACCCCGACGATGCAGCCATCGCAGACGAACTTTTCTCCGCTGAGCACTGGAATAAGCCGGACGGCTTCAAAATCCGCCTGCGCCACGCGCAGGGCGACATGCGCAGCGCGCGCGGCCAATGCGCAAAGCAGGCTGGCTCCGGCGGCGGACTTCTTCTGCATCTGACGCTGCAGGAAGCGGAGAGCCCGCATTTCAGCCCGGATGAACAGACGCTGCCGGCGAATCTCCACTCCCGGGAGGTAGAGAAATCACTGCGCGAGAGCGAGGAGTCGCTGCGCGAGGCGCAGAGGATCGCCGGCATAGGCAGCTATGTTTTGGATATCGCCACCGGCGGCTGGTCGGCTTCAGAAGTGATGGACGAAATCCTCGGCATTGGCAAGGAGTACGAGCGTACCGAAGCAGGATGGCGGGCGCTTATTCATCCCGAGAATTGTGCGAGGATTTCCGCCCGTCTGGCCGATGATCTTGTGGGTTTGGGCAGCTCATTCAGCAGCGAGTTTCGCATTATCCGCCATTGCGATGGCGCTGAGCGCTGGGTGCACGGAATGGCAAGCGTGGTGTGCGATGCGCAGGGGCGGCCCACAGTCCTGCGCGGCACGATCCAGGACATCACCGAGCGCAAGCGCACTGAGGCGGCACTGCGCGAAAGCCGGGAACTGCTTCAGCTTTTTATCCAGCACGCTCCGGCCGCCCTGGCCATGTTTGACCGTGAGATGCGCTACCTTGTTGCGAGCCGGCGCTGGGTTGAGAGCCACGGGCTGGACGGGCAGGAGCTAGTCGGGCGCTGCCACTACGACATCTTTACCGATCTGCCCGAGAGATGGAAGCAGTCGCATCGCCGCGCCCTTGCCGGAGAAGCGATCGAGGCAGGCGAGGACACCTTTTGCCGGCCGGATGGCGCTGTCATGTGGGTGCGCCGGAAGGTGCGTCCCTGGCTCGCCGGCAACGGCACCATCGGCGGCATCATCCTCTTCGCTGAAGACATTACCCGCCAGAAGCAGGCAGACGAACGGCTTCACCTGGCGGCCAGCGTCTTCACGCACGCTTCTGAAGGCATCCTGATTACGGACGCCAACGGCTCCATTCTCGACGTCAATGATGCCTTCACCCGCATCACCGGCTACGCTCGCGCAGAGGTTCTGGGTCGCAATCCGCGCGTGCTGCAATCCGGCCGATACAGCAGAGAGTTTTACGCAGACATGTGGAGCCAGCTCACCGACTGCGGCACATGGTCCGGCGAAATCTGGAATCGCGCCAAGAACGGCCGCATCTATGCCGAGAATCTGACCATCACAGCCGTGCCCGATGAAGAGGGCAAGCCCAGGCAATATGTGGCAATGTTCTCAGACATCACCTCAATCAAGGAACAGGAACTCAAGCTCGAGCATGTCACCCACTACGATTTGCTGACCGGCCTGCCCAACCGAACCCTTGTCGCCGACCGCCTGCATCAGGCCATGGCTCATGCGCACCGCCGCGGCCAGATGACGGCAGTCGTCTGTCTCGACCTCGACAACTTCAAAGCCGTCAATGACCGCTACGGCCACAATATCGGCGACCAGTTGCTCACCGCCTTCACCCAGCGCATCAATCTCGTCTTGCGCGAAGGTGACACGCTTTCCCGTCTCGGGGGCGACGAGTTTGCTGCCGTGCTGCTCGATCTCTCCACCATCCAGGAAGGCATGCCCCTCATTTCCCGTCTCCAGCAGGCCGCGGCGGAACCTGTGCAGGTGGGCGATCTTACCCTGCCGATATCGGCCAGCCTCGGTGTTACTTTCTTTCCCCAGGCCGACGACGTGGATGCGGACCAGTTGCTGCGCCAGGCCAGCCAGGCCATGTACCACGCCAAGCTTGAAGGCAAAAACCGTTACCACATCTTTGATCCCCGGCTCGACCGCAGCATGCGCGGCCATCATGAGGACCTGGGGCGCATCCGTCAGGCTCTTGAGGGCAATGAGTTCGTGCTCTACTTCCAGCCCAGGGTCAACATGAGTACGGGCGCCATTCTGGGCGCAGAGGCGCTTATTCGCTGGCAGCACCCTGAGCGGGGCCTGATACTGCCCACGCAATTCCTGCCTGTCGTGGAAGGTGATCCGCTGGCCATTGACATTGGCGAGTGGGTCATCCACAACGCTCTCGCCCAGATGGCGCGCTGGCGCGCCGACGGCCTTAACATTCCTGTCAGCGTGAACATCGCGGCTCAGCATTTGCAGCAAGCCGTGTTTGCCGAGCGGCTCCAGGCCCTGCTCGCCGAGCACCCCGGCATCGCGCCATCCAACCTGGAGCTGGAGGTGCTTGAAAGCAGCGCCCTGCAGGATATAGGCCAGGTCTCCCAGGTCATGCGCGCCTGCAGCCGGCTGGGTGTTTCCTTCGCCCTGGATGATTTTGGCACCGGCTACTCCTCGCTTGCCTATCTCAAGCGCCTGCCCGTGGACGTGCTCAAGATCGATCAGAGCTTTGTCCACGACATGCTCGACGACCCCGAGGATCTCGCGATTCTTGAGGGTGTGCTTGGGCTGGCCACCGCCTTCCGCCGACGGGCTATTGCCGAGGGCGTTGAGACCGTGGACCACGGACTCATGCTGCTGCGCCTGGGCTGTCAGTTGGCGCAAGGTTTCGGCATTGCCCGCCCCATGCCGGCGCACGAGCTGCCCTCTTGGGCGGCCTCCTGGCGTCCGCACCCGCAGTGGGTCAACGTTGCGCCGGCTGCCACGGATGACTGGCCGCTGCTCCATGCCGGCGTCGAACATCGCGCATTGGTTGTGGGGATCGAAGACTTTCTCAAGGGCCTGCGCCACAAGGAGCCGTCCCTCGATTACAGCCACTGCAAGTTCGGCATCTGGCTGCAATCTGAGGCCCAGACGCAACGCGGCAGGCTGTCGGCTTTCGTGCAGATGAATTCCCTGCACCAGGAGATGCACGCACTGGGGGCCGAGCTGGTCGCGCTCAAGGCCCGGGGGCAAACTGGGGCGGCTCTGACTGGCCTGACCGAGCTGTACGGCCTGCGCGATGCCCTGTTTGAAAAGCTCAACGGCCTCCAAAGCCACCACAACCAGGGCCTGCCGCGCTAGGGCCCTGCGGCTCGGCCGGGTTCGCCAGTACCTCTGCATCGGGATTAGTGCAGACCGCGCATCTCACGGCTGCGTCGCCGAAATCCTGCTAAAATCGACATTTCCGGCCAGCCAGGCCGCGCGCGATTCCATACGCAGAAAGCCCGCACCGTGCCCAACCAACCCAAGTCCGTTACCTACGCCGACGCCGGGGTCGACATTACCGGCGGCGACCGCGCCAAAGAACGCATTAAGTATCTGGCGCAAAAGACATTTAACCGCAATGTGTTGGGAGGCATCGGCGGCTTTGGAGCGCTCTTCCGGCTTGATCTGCAGCGCTGGAAGAGCCCCATTCTGGTCAGCTCGGCGGACGGCGTGGGCACCAAGCTCAAGGTGGCTTTTGAACTGGGCATGCACCATACCGTGGGTGCCGACCTTGTGAACCACTGCGTCAATGACATTGCCGTGCAGGGCGCCACGCCGCTGTTCTTCCTGGACTATCTGGCCAGCGGCCGCCTCGACCCGCATGTGACCGAGAGCGTCGTCACCGGCTTGGCCGAAGCCTGCAAAGCCAACGGCTGCGCCCTCATCGGTGGCGAAACCGCCCAGATGCCCGGCTTCTACGCCGACGGAGAGTATGACCTGGCCGGCTTCATCGTCGGCGCGGTGGACCGCGACAAGATGGTCACCGGCGCGGAGATCAAGCCCGGCGACGTCCTTATCGGCCTGCCCTCCACCGGGCTGCACACCAACGGCTATTCGCTGGCCCGCAAGCTGCTCTTTGAGGTGGCCGGCTACAAGCCCACGCAATACGTCACCGCCATCAAGGACAAAGCGGGCGCGGCCCTGATGAAGACCCACCGCAGCTACCTGCACGTCATTCAAAAGCTGGTTGCGGCGGGAATGACGACAGGCATGGCCCACATCACCGGCGGCGGAATCACTGAGAATCTGCCGCGCATTCTGCCCAAGGGCACCGCCGCCCAAATCGAACTGGGCTCGTGGCCCGTGTTGCCCATTTTTGAGTATCTCCGCGATCTCGGCCAAGTGTCGCAGGATGAGATGATGCGCACCTTCAACATGGGTATCGGCCTCATTGCCGCCATCCCCGCAGCAAAATTCACGCGCGCAAAAAACCTGCTCGACCGCTCCGAAGAGAAGTTCTACGTTATCGGCCGGGTGGTCAAGGGCGAACGCCGGGTGCAATACACGTGAGCTTTGCCACTGAGCGCAGGGTGCGAACTGATTTGCCGCGGACCGTGAGAGCACAAGTTTACAGATGAAGGGTACGGGTTTTAATTCGTACAGAGCGATCCAACCGAAGCAATGGGGGCTTTAGCTCCCGAGGGCAATCCACTGAACCTACCCGCTGCAGCACCGCACGATGAAAGCGCGCAAAGCGCCCTGCCGTCTGTTCGGCAGACCCCCCTTCGGCTGGGAGTCCTCATCTCCGGCCGCGGCTCCAACCTGGTGGCCATTGCCCATGCCATTCGCGAAGGGCGGCTCGCGGGCGTAGAGATCGCCGTTGTCATCTCGAACATGAACAATGCCTGCGGCCTGGCGGTCACGCGTGAACTCGGTCTTCCCTCTGCGGTGTTCATCTCCAAGGGCCGCCCGCGCGCCGAGCACGATGCCGACGTGATTGCCTGCCTGCGGGAGCACAAGGTGGATCTGGTTATCCTGGCCGGCTACATGCGCCTGCTCTCGCCCGAGTTCATCGCCGCTTTTCCCAGCCGCATCCTCAACATCCATCCCTCGCTGCTTCCGGCCTTTCCCGGCCTTGAAGCGCAGCAGCAGGCCTTCGATTACGGCGTCAAGTTCGCCGGGTGCACCGTCCACTTTGTCGATGAGCATCTGGACAACGGCGTCATCATCGTCCAGAGGGTTGTTTCCGTGCTTGAGACCGACGACGCAAAGACCCTCTCCGCCCGCATCCTGAAAGAGGAGCACCAGGCCTACTCCGAGGCCATCGCCCTCGTCGCCAGTGGCGAATACGAAATCCAGGGTCGCCGCTATGTCCGCCGTGACCTAGCCCTTACCGCCGGTCACTGAACCGTCTCGGTAGCCACTTCTGCAACCGGCAAGAACCCTCTGGCACTTTGCGGAGTATTTTTCCGTTAGGTACACGGTGGAATGTGTGTCAGAAGTACGCCACCCACCCGTGCCGTGTCCGACGCACGGTCGCTGGCCGCTAAGAAGTTACTCCTGTCGCCTTCTTTTGGTGCTGTCGCAGCTGCGTGGCTGTTCAGGTCAGCCGGTGTTGCGGAGCCCGGACGAGATGCCGCTGATGGTGGCGGCGATGGCGCGGTTGACGTCCGCGGTGTCTTCGCCGGCGCGCTTGCGGCGCAGCATGTCGACCTGGATGAGGTGCATGGGGTCAACGTAGGGGTTGCGGAGCTTGATGGAACGGGCGAGAACCTGGTTCTTCTGGAGCAACTCGGACTGGCCGGTGATGGCGAGGACGGCGTGCACGGTGCGATGGAACTCGCCAACCAGCATGTCAAAGATGCGCTCGCGAAGCTGTGGGTCCTCCACCAGCGAGGAGTAGAGGCGCGCAGTGGCGAGGTCGACTTTGCCGAGCGCCATCTCCACGTTGCGCAGCAGGTCGATGAAGAGCGGAAACTCCCGCGCCATGGTTTGCAGCAGCTTGAGTGCGCCGGGCTGCTCCAGATACTCGCTGAGCGCAAAACCCACGCCGAACCAGGCAGGGACGAGCAGGCGCGACTGCGTCCAGCCGAAGACCCAGGGGATGGCGCGCAGATCGGCCAGGTTGGGCGAGGCCTTGCGGCGCGAGGGGCGCGAGCCGATTTTGGCGTGTTCCAGCTCGCTCACCGGGGTGGACTGCTCAAAATAGGTGACCACGTCGGGGTCTTCGAGGATGTGCTTGCGATAAAACTCGAAGGAAATGGACGAGAGCTCGTCGAGCGCGCGTTCCCACTCCGGCTTGAGGATGCCGGTGAAGTGGCCTTCGGGGTCGCGGGCGTTGGGGCGGGCGAGGGCGTCGAGCGAGGCGGCAATCATGAGCTCGAGATTGCGTTCGGCCAGCACCTCGTCTGCATATTTGAAGTTCAGCACTTCGCCCTGTTCGGTGATGCGGAGCTGGCCCTCGAAGGAGTCCATGGGCTGGGCAAAGATGGCGCGATGCGTGGGGCCGCCGCCGCGTCCGACGGTGCCGCCGCGCCCGTGGAAGAGTCGCAGCTTTACGCCGCACTCGCGGGCGACAGTGTGCAGATCACGATGGGCGCGGAAGATCTCCCAGGTGCTGGTGAGCATGCCGCCGTCTTTGTTCGAGTCGGAGTAGCCGAGCATGACCTCCTGCCAGTTGTCCCAGGTGGCCATGAGCTTGCGATAGTCGGGGCGGCTCCACAGTTTGCGGCAGATGTCGGGTGCGCGGCGAAGGTCATCTATCGACTCGAAGAGCGGAACGGGCATGAGTCCTGGGTCGCGACCGGAGCCCTCGACGCTGACTCCACCGAGGCGGGCAAGGCGGACGACGGCGAGGACGTCCTCCACCGTGGCGGCGCCGGAGATGACGTAGTGGCGAACGGCCTCGGGTGAGAAGCCGCTCTTTATTTCAGCGACCACGCGGAATGTTTCCAGCACATTGGCTGTGTCTGCGGAGAGGGTGCCGGGCAGGGCGGGCGCGAGGGTGTCGGCGATGGCTTCATTGAGCGCAACGGCGTGGACACGGGCGTGCTGGCGGATGTCGAGCGTGTGCAGATGGAGGCCGAAGGTGCGCACCTGCAGGATGAGCGGATCGATGAGGGTACGCGCGATGCGGATGCCGCTGTGCGCGGCGAGCGAGGCGCGGAGGGTTTCGAGATCGTCGAGGAACTCCTCGACGGAACCGTAGGGCGACAGCGCCTGCGCGAGCTTGCTCTGGCCCTGCGTGAGCGTGTAGGGCATGACGGGCAGCGGCGTGCCGGTGGAGGCGGGCTGCGACATGGATTGCAGAGTGCGCTGCAGGCGGGCTTTAAGGCAGATGATGAAGCGGCGGTAGTACTCGAACTCGTATTGCGCGCCGAAGACCTGAGCCTCGGGCGTGTGGACCTGGGCGACGTAGGCCCGCAGGCGCTCAAGGAGCGCGTCACTGACGGGGCGCTGCTGTGCGCTGGTGGTGAGCAGGTCAATAACGGTGTCCAGTTGCCGTTGGTAATAAAGAAGCAGGTGGCCGCGCGCGAGCTGGATGGCATCGCGTGTAACGTCTGGCGTGACGAAGGGGTTGCCGTCGCGGTCGCCGCCGATCCAGGAGCCGAAGCGCAGCACCTGAGGCAGCTCGTGGGCCTCAATCTCAAGGCCGTAAGAGGCGCGCAGGGCCTCGGCGATTTCGCGATAGAGCGAGGGCAGCGTGGCGAAGATGGAGACGTCGTAGTAGTCGAGTCCCATCTTGATTTCGTCGTAGACGGTGGGGCGGCGGGAGCGGACTTCGTCGGTCTGCCAGAGGCTGGTGATCTCAGTGAGGATGAGCTCTTCCAGGCGGGCGAGATCCTGCTCGGGTATGGGAATGCGATCGAGGGTGGCGAGGAAGTCGCCGATGCGGCGGCGCTTGGACATGACCGAGCGGCGCGCCACCTCAGTGGGGTGAGCGGTGAAGACGGGGATGATGAGGACGCGGCGGAGCCAGTCCATGGCTTCTTCAGCACTGATGCCGACGCGGCGCATTTCACAGAGCGTGCCGGTGAGCGAACCGCGCTGGCGGCTGGCCTCGCCGCTGAGCTGGAGGGCGATGCGGCGGCGCTTGCGGTGGTTGGTCTCAGCCAGGTTGATGAGCTCAAAGTAGAAGGCGAAGGCGCGCGTGAGCAGGATGGCGCGCTCGACGGGGAGCGAGTGGACCAGCTCGAGGGCGCGGGCTGCGTGGCGGTCGGCTTCGTCGTGGTCGCCGTGGGCCTCGGCGTCGCGGCGGCGGATGGTGCCCTGGCGGAGGGTTTCAACGTTGGCGAAGAGCTCTTCACCGGCCTGCTCGCGCAGGACTTCGCCGAGGAGCGTGCCGAGCGAGCGGACGTCGCGGCGCAGGGGCGCTTCCTTGAGGTCGCCGCTGCGCGCCTCAAGCTCGGCAAGACGCTGCGACCAGCTTTCGGGATTCCACAGGAGAGGCATCTTATTTGATTATGCCTGACGGGATGTGGTGGGCGTCTCAGGGGGTGGAGGCTGGGCGCGGTGCGCTGGCGGACTGCAGGACTGCGTAATTCTCTGCAAGATTTTGTGGAAAACCGCCGATTTTTTCAGGGGCCAAAAAGGGGGGGTAGGGGGGTAGGGGGTGGTACGGACCGGGGACAAGTCTGACACATTAAACCGGGGCATACCTGATGGATTTCTACTGCTGCAATTCCATTGTGCGGGATTGAGGGGAAATGATCTGCAAAATGGAGGGAAGATTTTTTGGACCCTGAGGGGCGTCGGTATCCCACCCTGTCCTTCGCTGGGGCGAAGGACAAGGATGGGGCAACCCCGTGGCTGGGTTGGGATTGTGGTCTCCCACCCATGTCGCCCGCCTGCGGCGAACGCCATGGATGGGGCACCCGCCTCCGTCCCCAGCCGATGCTGATGCTGGAATGGGACATCGCCAGCTTCGTAGAACTCCACCGCCGTGCTACCCAGATCGGTCTGCCCCTGAAGTGGGGTTCAACGCCCACCCTGCCGTTGGCTGCGCGAAGGACTGGGCGGGGCAACCCGGCTCCCGAGAAGGACTTTGCAAGAATTGCGGGCTCTTAACCGCTCATCGTGTAATGGATCACGATCCTGGTTTCTACTTCCACGGGTTGCCCATTGAAAGTGAAGGTCCGAAATTCCCAGTTCTTAACGTAGTCTGACGCTGATTTGCTAAATAGTGGCGAAGGCGAACCCAGCACCTCAAGATCGCGGATCTTCCCATCGGCTCCGATTGTTACTCCAAGTACAACGGCTCCTTGTATGCGTTGTTTCTTTGCGGCCTGCGGGTAAACGGGCGGCATCTTCTTCATGAACATTTTTACTTGCTCGAATACAGAATTCTCGAACACCTCACGCGGTGCGGCGTCGTGTACCAACACTGCGTCAGTCGCGGGTATGAACGCCGGATTCCTGGCATCGATAACCTCGATTGTCTCGATCGAGATCGTCAATGCGGCTCGCTTTCCAATTGTGACGATGGTCTGGCGTGGAATGTAGCGGTCTCCCATTTTGACGAATTGACCATATCTGTAATCAATTGGATCCGTGAATCTCTCGATCAGCGCAAGCGTTGTGGGATCGAAGCAGTAGTAGTCTTGTGCGGCGATTGGTTTTAGGGGCAAAGAGGCGAAGGTCACACATGCAGTGCTTGATGAACCCTTGCCGATCATCTTGAGGCCAAGACTCGATTTACCAGAATCGACGAAGCTTTGTTGTGGCAACTGGCGCAGAAGAATCGTATCTAAATTTCTCTCGAAGTATTTCAACGGCACACCATCAAACTTTTTGTAGACTGTGCCGTTCGCGAGTGCCCATTCGGAGTGTGATTCGCCCTGTCTTGTCACACTGCTGCGATGCACCGAAGGTGAAGCCCACCAGTATTCCCACGTACCCTGCTGATCGAGCTGACCATTCGCATCGTTAAGCCGATAACTCGCCTTCAAGTGCCATGGCTTAAGGCTTGGGTCAGTGAAGTTGTAATGAGCCCGAGCCGCTTCGAGGATCGCCCGCGGATCTTTCGGCAGGATCGAAGCCGAAGGAACAGAGGTAGGCTGCTGACAGAACACCTGCAACCAGGCAACAAGAGACAGGGACAAGAAAAGTCGAAGTCGCATGGTGCGGACAGGGTAACACGTCTCTTGAATATCCGACATAGGCGGTCAACCTGCCATGATTGAAAGCGGCAAGCCAGCACCATGCTTCTTCGTCTGCAATCTGGACAGACCCGAAAAGGCTCCAGCCAGACTGGAGGTTCCCCGGGGGATGGGCCCGCAAAGGGTGGACTGTTTACTAGTTTCACATTGAAGAGTTGCCGGTTGGCGGGTTGGTCCGGCCTTTCGCATCATGGCTTCTCAATGAGTTGCCCCGTCCTTTCGCCTTGTGTTGGCGAAGGGCGGGCTGTGATGAGAGCTGGCAGTAGGCTTGTTTGCTCTTGCTTTGCCGCGGTCCAGCGTGACCCGATTTCTACCGGGCCCTCTTTTCCTGTTGCATGGTGCACAAAACTGCTCCAGCGCCAATCCTCGGGGCGCGCTGCCAATCCGCGCCTGACCGGGTTGCGGTGGATGTAGCGGAGCTTCTCAATGCTCTTGTCTTCACTCCACACGGGAAAATCGTAATAGCGTGGCTGCCAGAAATGCTCTAACAGCGGCGCGCGAAGATTGCGCGAGGTGGTCTGCTTGAGCATCTGCAACACGACGGAGAGTTCGCTTCGTTCCGGTTCACTGATCAGTAGATGAACATGCTCCGGCATGACGACGTAGCCGGTTACGCGACAACCGTACCAGCGGCGAACACGTTCCAGTGTCTGCTCGAAGGTGTCCCGCGCTTCTTCGGTATTGAGCAGCGCCATGCGTCGGTAGCAACTGACGGTGATGAAGTGCAGGCAGCGCTGGTGTTGATAGCGTTTGGGCTTGGGCATTTTCGCTGACGAGATTCTACTCCCACGCTCTGCTGAGGTTCATCGCTATCCCACCCTGTCCTTCGCTGCGCGAAGGACAAGGGTGGGGCAACCCAGGCATGGTGAAGCTAGATATCTTGCAGGTTCCGGGTTTATCGCTATCCCACCCTGTCCTTTGCTGGCGCGAAGGACAAGGATGGGGCAACCCAGGCATGGTGGGGTTGGATATCTTGCAGGTTCCGGGTTTATCGCCATCCCACCCTGTCCTTTGCTGGCGCGAAGGACAAGGATGGGGCAACCCGGCATGGCGGGGTTGGATATCTTGCAGGTTACGGATTTATCGCTATCCCACCCTGTCCTTCGCTGGCGCAAAGGACAAGGATGGGGCAACCCAGGCATGGTGAAGCCAGATTTCTTGAAGGTTCCGGGTTCATCGGTATCCCACCCTGTCCTTTGCTGGCGCGAAGGACAAGGGTGGGGCAACCCAGGCATGGTGAAGCTAGATTTCTTGGAGATTCCGGGTTCATCGCTATCCCACCCTGTCCTTTGCTGGCGCAAAGGACAAGGATGGGGCAACCCGGCATGGCGGGGTTGGATATCTTGCAGGTTCCGGGTTCATCGCTATCCCACCCTGTCCTTCGCTGGCGCAAAGGACAAGGATGGGGCAACCCAGGCATGGTGAAGCTAGATTTCTTGGAGATTCCGGGTTCATCGCTATCCCACCCTGTCCTTCGCTGGCGCAAAGGACAAGGATGGGGCAACCCAGGCATGGTGGGGTTGGATATCTTGCAGGTTCCGGGTTTATCGCTATCCCACCCTGTCCTTTGCTGGCGCGAAGGACAAGGATGGGGCAACCCAGTAGGTAGGTGGAGTCAGGCGGATTCGAGTTGGAGCGTGAGGTCTTCCCACTCGGTGGTGAGGGTGGTGAGTTGCTCGCGCAGGGCGGCGGCGAGGTCAGTGAGGCGCTGGGTTTCCGCGGCGGAGACGTAGGTGCCCAATTGCTGCTCAGTGTGGGCGATGGAGGCTTCGATGCGGGGGATTTCTTCTTCGAGGAAGGCGCAGCGGTCTTCCATCTGCTTCTGCTTGATGGGATTGAGGCGGCGGGGGCGTTGTGCTGGCTCGGCAGTGGCGGAGCCGTTGGATGACGCGGGCTGCGGTTGAGATGCGGGTCCTTCGACTCGCTCGGCTCGCTCAGGATGACTGACTGATTGGGGCGCTGGGATGGCCGCGGCTGTGGCGGCGAGGGCTTCTTTGCGGCGGAGGTAGTCCTCGTAGTTGCCTTCGTAGGCGGTGATGGAGCCGTTTTCGACTTCGAGGACGCGGGTGGCGAGGCGGTCAATGAAGTAGCGGTCGTGGGAGACGAAGACGACGGTGCCGCTGAAGGCGTCGATGGCATCGAGGAGCACGTCTTTGGCGCGCATGTCGAGGTGGTTGGTGGGCTCGTCGAGGAGGAGGAAGTTGGAGGGCGAGACGAGGATGCGGGCGAGGGCGTAGCGGTTGCGCTCGCCGCCGGAGAGGACGCCGAGAGGCTTGAAGACGTCGTCGCCGGAGAAGAGAAAGCAGCCAAGGAGCGAGCGGAGTTCGGACTCGGGGACCTTGAGGGCGGCGCGGCTGATGTCGTCGAGCATGCGGGCGTCGGGGTCGAGGACTTTGTACTGGTCCTGCGCGAAGTATTCTGCAACGACGTTGTGGCCGAGGCGGATGGAGCCGGAGGTGGGCTGCTCGACGCCGGTGAGGAGCTTGATGAGCGTGGACTTGCCTGCTCCGTTGACGCCGACGAGGGCGACGCGGTCACCGCGCTCGATGGAGAAGCGGACGTTCGAGAGGACTTGTTTGGGCCCGTAGCTTTTGGCGAGGCCATCAGCCTCGACGACCATGCGGCCGGAGGGCGGCGGCTGTGGGAACTTGAAGTGGATGACGGGCTCTTCTTCGGGGATCTCGATGCGCTCGATTTTTTCCAGTTCCTTGATGCGCGACTGGACCTGCTTGGCTTTGGTGGCCTGAGCGCGGAAGCGATTGATGAAGGATTCGAGGTGCTCGATCTGCTCGCGCTGGTTGCGGTAGGCGGACATGAGCTGCGTGCGGCGCTCTTCCTTTTGCGCAAGGTATTTGGTGTAGTTGCCCTGATAGATGTTGAGGCGCTTGTTCCAGATTTCGACGGTGCGATCAATGGTGACATCAAGAAAGTAGCGGTCGTGGGAGATGAGGATGTAGCCGAAGGGGTAGTTTTTAAGGTAGTCCTCGAGCCAGTTGCGGGTTTCGAGGTCGAGGTGGTTGGTGGGCTCGTCGAGGAGGAGCAGGTTGGGCCTGGCGAGGAGCAGCTTGGCGAGGGCGATGCGCATCTGCCAGCCGCCGGAGAATTCGTCGGTGAGGCGGGGCCAGTCTTCTTTGCTGAAGCCGAGGCCGGTGAGGACGGCGCCGACCTGTGCGTCGAGCGCGTAGCCGTCAAGTGCGTGGAAGCGGTCCTGGAGCATGGAGAAGCGCTCGGCGGCGGCATCGTACTCGGGGCTGGCGTGGTCGAGCTCGGCGAGCTGGGCGGCGAGGCGGGGTATTTCGGCCTCCATGGCGCGGAGGTCGTCGAAGACGGAGAGGCACTCCTCGAAGATGGTGCGGCCGGTGAGGCGGAGGCCCTCCTGCGGCAGGTAGCCGATGCTCATGCCGCGAGTCTGCTGGAGTGTGCCGTAGTCGAGGGACTCGAGGCCGGCGAGGACCTTCATGAGCGTGGACTTGCCGGTGCCGTTGGCGCCGACGAGGGCGGTCTTCTCATTGCTGCGGATGAGCCAGTTGGCCTCAAGAAAGAGGATGCGCGGACCGAAGCGCTTGCCGGCATTTTGGAGGGAGAGCATTGCTCTCTATTTTCGCAGATGGGCAGAGTTCCCACGCGGCGCGGAAATGAACTAGCATGGATGGTCGCGTTGGGCTGAGCGATGGGAGCGTGGCGGAGATGAGCGGGCAACAAGCGCAAGGGATGAACAAGCTGTGGCCGGATGCGCGCGCGGCGCTGGATGGAATTATGCGCGACGGGATGCTGCTGGCGATTGGCGGGTTTGGGCTGTGCGGAATTCCGGAGGCGCTGATTGCGGCATTGCGCGATACGGGCGTGCGGGATCTGACCATCGCAAGCAACAACGCGGGCGTGGATGACTGGGGGCTGGGGCAACTGCTACGCACGCGGCAGGTGCGGAAGATGATCTCAAGCTACGTGGGCGAAAATGCGGAGTTTGAGCGGCAGTATCTGGCCGGCGAGCTGGAGGTGGAGTTTTGCCCGCAGGGAACGCTGGCGGAGCGGATGCGCGCGGGCGGCGCGGGGATTCCGGGCTTCTACACGCGGACGGGCATCGGGACGGTGGTGGCCGAAGGCAAGGAGCACAAGGAGTTCGACGGAGTGGTGTACATTCTGGAGCGCGGGATTCGCGCGGACGTGGCGTTGGTGAAGGCGTGGAAGGCGGATTTGCACGGGAACCTGATTTACAGGCGCACGGCGCGGAATTTCAATCCACTGGCGGCGACGTGCGGCAGGGTGACTGTGGCAGAGGCGGAGATTGTGGTGGAGGCGGGCGCGCTGGATCCGGATGAGATTCACACGCCGGGGATCTATGTGCAGCGCGTGGTCCATAATCCGCATCCGGAGAAGCGCATCGAAATGAGAACGGTGCGGGAGGGATGAGCTGTGGCATGGACTCGCGATGAGATGGCCGCGCGCGCGGCGCGGGAGCTGGAAGACGGCTTCTATGTGAACCTGGGTATCGGGATACCGACGCTGGTGGCGAATCACATTCCGGCGGGGATGACGGTGACGCTGCAGTCGGAGAACGGGCTGCTGGGAATGGGGCCGTTTCCGCGGGCGGAGGAAGTGGATGCGGACCTGATTAATGCGGGCAAGGAGACGGTGACGTTTGTCCCCGGCGCTTCGACGTTCTCCAGCGCGGAATCGTTTGCGATGATTCGCGGCGGTCATATTGACCTGGCGATTCTGGGGGCGATGCAGGTGTCAGAGCGTGGCGATCTGGCGAACTGGATGATTCCCGGCAAGCGTGTAAAGGGCATGGGCGGGGCCATGGATCTGGTGAGCGGCGTGCGACGCGTGCTGGTGGTGATGGAACACACGACTCCGGACGGCGGGGCGAAGTTGCTGCCGAAATGCACGCTGCCGCTGACGGGCGCGGGCGTTGTGCATCGCATTATTACGGATCTGTGCGTGCTGGATGTGACGTCGGCGGGCTTCGAGGCGGTGGAGCTTGCCGATGGCGTAACACGCGAGATGGTGGAGCAGCGAACCGGAGCTGTTCTGCACTTCAGCGATGCACTGACTCTGTAATGCGCGGCATCTATTTTTTCCAGGCGGGCTTGCGTTTTTCGAGGAAGGCAGCGATGCCTTCGCGGAAGTCGGCGGTGTCGCGGGCCTGCGCATTGGCTGCCATCGCGTGCTCGATGGCGGCGTCGAGCCAGGGCTTGTGTTGCGCGGCCATGAGGCGCTTGGTTGCGGCAAGAGATTGCGGGCTGTTGGCGGCGAGCAATTGCGCGAGCGCCTGCGCGTGCGTGGCGAGCTGATCGGGCAAAACCACTTCATTGACCAGGCCGAGGCTGTGGGCTTCTGCGGCGTCGAAGAGGCGGGCGGTGAGGAGCAGGTCACGGCTTCGCTTGTCGCCGACCTGCAGGGCGAGAAAAGCGGATACGAGCGCAGGCACAAAGCCGATGCGCGCCTCGGTGAATCCGAATTTCGCTGTGGGAACCGCGAGCGTGAAGTCGCAGATCATGGCCAGTCCTGTGCCGCCGGCGATGGCCGGGCCGTTTACGGCTGCGATGGTGGGCAAGGGCAGTTCATATAACGTGCGAAAGAGTCTGGCGATGCGTTCGGCGTCGGCGCGGTGTTCGCTGGCGGACTTGTCCTGCATGGACTGGAGCGATTGGAGGTCGAGGCCGGCGCAGAAGGCGTCGCCCTCGCCGGTGAATGCGAGCACGCGGCAGCGGCTTGCGGCGGCCCCTTCCATCGCTGCAATCATCTCCTCCTGCATCGCCGGCGTCATTGCATTGCGGCGCTCAGGGCGATTGAGCTTAATTGTGCGCAAAGGAGGATTGTCTTCAACCGCAATCGTGATGTAACTCATTCTGTTCTCCGAGCCGCAGCCGGACCCGCTACTGCGTCTGGGTTCCAAAGCTGCTAGCAAGCTCCGCGTTCGTGCGTATCAATTCTTGAAGCGGTCCGAGCGCAGGCAGCGCGGCGCCACACTGCGCCAGCACTGCGACCAACGTTTCGGTGGGGATGTTTCCCACGAGCGCATCCTGCGCAAACGGGCAGCCGCCAAGGCCGCCGATTGCCGCATCGAATCGCCTGCAGCCGGCCTCATAGGCAGCCCGAATGCGCGTCTCTGCCTGATCGCGCCGCGCATGCAGATGCACGCCAATCTCGATTTCGCGGTGGGCATCGAGAACGGCCGCCACGGTTTCTGCAATCTGATCGGCCGTCGCGAGGCCCACGGTGTCGGCGAGTGAGATTTGCTCAACGCCGGAGTCGACGAGCAGATCGCAGGCGTCAACCACCTCGCTGATGCTCCACGCATCGCCGTAAGGATTTCCGAAAGCCATGGAGATATAGGCAACCACGTCGAGGCTGGCCTTGTGTGCCTGCATCCCTATCGCCTCGAGCGAGTCGAGTGCCTCTTCGAGTGTCTGATGCTGATTGCGCGCGAGAAACTGGGGAGAGATTGAATAGGGAAAGCCCAGTGTCTGCACGGCGCCGGTGCGGATGGCGCGTTCAGCGCCTTTTTCGTTGACGACGATGCCGATGATTTCAACGTGATCGGGAGGCTCAAGATGCGCAAGCACCTGCTCGGAGTCTGCCATTTGCGGGACGGCGGCGGGCGAGACAAAGCTGACGGCATCGATGTGGGTGAAGCCTGCGCCGATGAGCTTGCGCAGGTATTCGGCCTTGATTTCGGGCGGGATCTTCCGGGGCAGCGCCTGCCAGGCGTCGCGGGGGCACTCGATGATCTTGATCGGGTCGTCCATTTATTCCTGAACTGCTGCGATGTAGCATTGAAGGCGCCGCAGGCGCGCCCGCCCGTGACGGCCAGTCACCCGCGCGACGGGTAGACCTTGAGAATCTCGCGTGCAATGACCATGCGCTGAATCTCACTGGTGCCTTCGCCGATGGTGCAGAGTTTAACGTCGCGATAAAACTTCTCTGCCGGATAGTCTTTGATGAAGCCGTAGCCGCCGAAGAGCTGCACTGCCTCATTGCAGATGCGCACGGCCACTTCGCTGGCGAAGAGCTTGGCCATTGCCGACTCACGCGTCACCTTGCGGCCCGCATCCTTGAGCACCGCGGCCCGCTGTGTGAGCAGGCGCGCTGCTTCCAGTTCGGTGGCCATGTCGGCCAGTTTCCACTGGATGCCCTGAAACTCTGCGATGGCCTTGCCAAACTGCCGGCGCTCCTTGACATACTTCAGCGCTGCATCGAGCGCGCCGCGGGCGATGCCCAGGGACAGAGCCGCGATGGAGATGCGACCGCCGTCGAGCACGCGCATGGCGTCGACGAATCCCTCGCCCTCCGCGCCGAGCAGATTTTCCGCGGGAATCTCACAGTCTTCGAAGATCAGCTCGCTGGTGTCGCTGGCGCGCAGGCCGAGTTTGTTTTCCTTTTTGCCGGGGCGAAAGCCCTTGGTGCCCTTTTCAACCACAAAGGCGGAGAGCCCATGCGTACCTTTGTCCTTATCTGTTACGGCAATCACGACTGTGACGTCTGCGTAATGCCCATTGGTGATGAAGGTTTTGGTTCCGTTCAACACATAGCGATCGCCCTTCTTTACGGCGGTGGTGCGGGCGCTGCTGGCATCCGATCCTGAGCCTGGTTCGGTGAGTCCCCAAGCTGCCAGCCACTCACCGCTTGCCAGGCGCGGCATGTACTTTTGCTTCTGCGCCTCGTTGCTGGCAAGAAAAATGTGATTGCTCCCGAGGGAGTTATGCGCTGCCACAGTGATGCCCATCGAGCCGTCCACGGCAGAGAGTTCCTCAATGGCGAGCACGTAGTCCACGTAGCCCAGGCCCGCGCCGCCATACTGTGCGGGAAAAATTACGCCGAGCAGACCCATGGCTCCCATCTTCCTCACCACGGGCAGCGGGAACTCGCTTGCATCATCCCAGGCCATTACGTTGGGCGCAATCTCTCGCGCCGCAAAGTCGCGAATCTCACGCCTTAGTTGTTCCTGATCTTCGGTCAGCACAAACGGATACAAACTTTCCATTGTCTCCAGCGCAATGTTCATTCTTATGCTCCAGTGCGTCCATATTGCGGCGCGATGCTCTTCCTGCTGCCTGATTAAGATGCCGCATATGCGGCGCCGTACCTCACAAAAAGCGAAACATCCAAAAACTTTTGAACTCTGCGAAATCCGCAGCCGCCGCGGCGTGCTCAGGTCTGTAAGACTCCCGGATTGAAGCGCGGTATCTCGGGATTAAGTGCGCAGGCATCGAGCGCGGATATCAGTACTTCGCGGGTCTTTGCGGGATCGATGATTGCGTCTATCCACAGGCGGGCCGCGCCGTAACGTGGATCGGCCTGCGCGTCATAAGTTGCCTGAATCTCATCGTGGAGGGCGGTCTTCTCTGCTTCTGAGAGCGTTTTGCCGCCGCGCTCCATTTGCCGTGCGCGCACCTCGGACAGCGTGTTTGCCGCCGAGGCTCCGCTCATGACCGCATAGCGTGCGGTGGGCCAGGCGAACAGGAAGCGCGGGTCGTAGGCCTTGCCGCACATGGCGTAATGACCGGCGCCAAAGCTGCCGCCGATGATGACGGCGATTTTGGGAACGACGCTGGTGCTGACGGCAGTGACCATTTTTGCTCCAGCGCGAATAATGCCCGACCACTCTGCGTCCTTGCCTACCATGAATCCGTTGACGTCGTGCAGAAAGATCAGCGGCACCAGGTTCTGATTGCAGTCCATGATGAAGCGGGCCGCCTTTTGCGCGCCCTCGGTGTAGATGACACCGCCGACTTCGATGCGCTTTGCTCCGGCGGCAGGCCCCATGGCGACGGTCTGCATCTGGTTGGTCTTCTGGTTGGCGACGATGCCGACGGCGTGGCCGCCGATGCGTGCATACCCACAGAGAACCGTGCGGCCAAACTCCGCCTTGTACTCGTCGAACTCGCTGCGGTCAACAATGCGCGCAATTACCTCGCGCATGTCGTAGACATTGCTTGCGCCGGGCGCAGGGTTCAGCAGGGCGTACACATCTTCGGGCGGATATGCAGGCTCATCGCGGCCCGCGTCGAATGCAATGCGAGAAAAGACATGCGACGACGAAGCAGCCGCCGGGCGCTGTCCGATCTTATCCACCAGGGAGCGCAGGCGTGCGAGGCAATGCCGGTCGTCGGGCTCCTTGAAGTCTACCGTTCCGGAGACCTCAGCATGCATCGCTGCGCCGCCGAGCTCTTCCGCGCCGGTTCTCTGGCCGATGGCCGCCTGCACGAGCGAAGGCCCGGCGAGGAACAGCCCTGACCCTTCGGTCATGAGGACGGTATCCGTCATGACCGGCAGATATGCGCCGCCGGCTACACACATGCCCATGATGGCGGTGATTTGCGGGATGCCGAGCGAGCTCATGACCGCGTTGTTTCTGAAGACGCGGCCGAAATCATCGGTATCGGGGAATACGTCCTCCTGGAGCGGCAGGAAGACGCCGGCGGAGTCGACCAGATAGAGCGTGGGAATGCGATTTTCAAGGGCGATGGTCTGCGCGCGGAGCACCTTTTTTGCAGTCATGGGGAAGAAGGCGCCGGCCTTGACCGTGGCGTCGTTGGCGATGATCATGCACAGGCGCCCGCAGACGCGGCCCAGGCCGGTGACCACTCCAGCGCCGGGCGCGCCGCCATAGTCGGCATACATGTCGTAGGCGGCCCAGAGGCCGAGCTCAAGCAGTTCCGTGTCTTCATCCAGCAGCAGCTTCAGCCGTTCGCGCACGGTGAGCCTGCCCTTGGCATGCTGCGCTTCAGCAGCCTTGGCACCGCCGCCCAGCCGAATCTGATCTGCCTGGGCGCGCAGTTTATCCATAAGCGCCATCAGCGCATCACTGTTTGTTCGGGCACGCGCGGAGCCGACGTCCAGCAACGAGCGCAGCGTGTTGTCCGGTTGCAGAGCATCCGCCATTTTGCCACCCACTGAAACTCGCAGACTATAGCACCTTAGACAGACGGCGTGCATCCCGCAAGCGGCGAGAAAAAGCCATGTGCAGGGATTGACCGTCCCGAGCCGATCGGGTGGCGCTGGCCGCAGCCATGCTGCAGATATAGTGCAACCGCGTTGCAGGTGTGGCGGTAAAGGCTTATTTACACGTTTGAAGTGTAAGTAGAGATATGATGATAAGAAGGAATATTCTTGCAGGACCGTCCGCCGCGAAGGCCACTGTGACTACCGGGAGTTGTGACAATTGAAAGTGATTGAAGCCAGGAAGGTGGAGTTGTTTGATACCAGCCTTCGGGACGGGTTGCAGCAGCCAAACCTTGAAATTTCAGTGCCGGGTGCTGTCGGCCTTTTGCAGCGCATGTCCGCCTTCGGCGTCCGCTATGCGGAGATTGGTTTTGCTGGAGCAAACCAGTTTGTGGGCGATCTGACGAGCGCGCTGTCTCTGGTGGATACGGGCGCGATTCAACTGGCGCTATTTGGCAGGACGCGCGGCCGCGGAACCCGGGTTCAGGACTGGGCAGACGTACAGTACATCGTTCGTCATAAGGAACGCATTCCAGTCGCAGTGATTGTGGTGAAGTCCCGGCTTCTGGACGTGATGAAGTCGCTGGAGACCACGCCGGAAGAAAATCTTCTGATGGCATTCGAGACGATTGCGTGTTTGCACGACAACGGCCTCGAGGTGTTTGTTGATTTTGAGCACGCCATGGATGCGGCGTGCGGGCGTCGCGAAAACGGCATCGAATGCGATCCCGACTTCAAACAGCGCAGTCTGGACTACTTTAACCAGTTGATGGAGCAATGCGTGCGGCAGAATGTGAGCCGCATCGTGGTGTGCGACACGACCGGCGGAGCGAGCCCGGAAGAAGTGGCGCAGGTGATCGGCGGCCTGACGAGCGCATATCCCAAGGCCAGATTCGGATTCCACGGTCACACAGATCGCGGCCTGGGAGTGGCCAACACGCGAGCCGCCGTTCTTGCCGGCGCCGTGCAGGTGCAGGGCACTTTGCTTGGCACGGGAGAACGATGCGGGAACGTGAATCTGACGACGGTGATTGGCGGCATGCAACTGCGGGGCGAGGCGGAATTTGTTCCGTCCGAGTCGCTTGCTGGGCTTACCGGCCTGGCTCATTCGGCGTATGCGGCTTTCAGCCTTGAGGTGCCGCATGGCGCTCCCATTGTAGGCCCGGGGGCCTTTGGCACGTGGGCCGGAATGCACGGCAGCAGCGAGCGCAAAAATCCCGGAGCCTATCTCTGGTGCAATCCCGCGGAGGTGGGCGCGAATCCGACTATCGGTGTGAACAGCCTTTCGGGCAGAGCGAACATCATGTTGTTGTCTGAGGCGCTGGGCGCAGCTCTCGATTCCGCGCAGGCGCAGTTGTTTATGGACACCAACCTGGCGATGATTGATGGCGGCGGCTTCACGGTGAGCGAGGTCTCGTTCAGGCTGGCCTGCATGAAGGTGTTGAAGACACTGCACAATCGCTTCAGCGTGAAGGGCTGGCGGGTTGTGGACGAGTCGGACGTGGCCGGGAATCGATGCGTGCAGGCAACCATGCTGCTGCAGATTGGCGATACCACTGTGACCACCACGGCGGAAGGCGCCGGCCCGGTGGACGCGTTGACCAAGGCGATGCGGCACGAACTGGAGAACTGGTATCCGGCGCTCAAGCGGATGCGCCTTGGCACGTTCAGCGTGACGGCCATTGATGTTTCAGCCCACGACTCGGCGGCCCACGTTCGCGTGACGGTGAGCTTCCACGCCGAAAACCATGAGCCGTGGATCACAGCGGGCGTGAGCAGCGACATGAACCAGGCTGCGCTGATGGCGATTGAGGACGGTTTCCACTACTGGCTTCTGCATAGCTCCGGCGAAGCGGAGCAGGCGGTGGAGAGTTCTGCAGAGGCCGCTCGCCAAGGGTAGTGCGCCAGCCACAGTTGCCTGTGCAAGGCAGTGGACTGTCTGTGTATGCGCCTCTTTATTGGGATACCGCTGGCACCTGTGACAAGCGACGAGCTTGTGGCAATCTCAGCGCGGCTGAGGTCGTCCAGGGATGGGCTCCGCTGGCTGCCTCCCGAATCGTGGCACATCACACTGCAGTTTCTGGGTAAAGCAGGCGAGGCGCAGTACGAAGCAGTTGTCGCGCGACTGCGTGCGTTGCGCTTGCCGCCGGTTCCCATCCATCTTGAGGGGCTCAGTTGTTTTGATCGCGCCGGAGTTTTCTTTGTCGGCGTCCGGCTTGTGCCCGAGTTGCTCTCGCTGCAGGAGAGCATTACGGCGGCGACGAAGTTTTGCGGATACATTCCCGAAGCGCGTTCTTACCAGCCCCACATCACGCTCGCGCGCAGCAAAGGCAAAGAGCAGCGGCAGAGCCTGATTGCGCTGCGAACCCAGATTCGCCGTCAGCCAAGGCTCACCCGGTTTGTTGCGCCGGAGTTTCTTCTCTACGAGAGTTTTCTTGGAGCGTCGGGGTCCCGTTATGAAATACGCGCGCGCTTCCGGCTTGGCGCGGGCGAAGCGAATCTCGCGTGAGCCTCATCCTTTATGATTTGTGGTTGCAGGATGGGCTCCTTCAGGAGCTCCTGGTGACTCGATGACGATCTCTGCGCCGGCCGCACGCGACCCAAAATCGCAACTGCCCAGGACAATGGGGTTCTGGGATGTGCTTCTGTTCAATATCGCCACCGTGCTTGGACCGCGCTGGATTGCGGCCGCGGGGCACAACGGAACTTCGTCGATCAGCCTTTGGGGCATTGCCGCAGTCTTCTTTTTTGTGCCTGGGGCACTTGTGATCAATGAGCTTTCGTCGCGCTTTCCTGAAGAGGGCGGGCTGTATGCGTGGTCGCGAGAAGCCTTTGGCGACTTTCACGGATTTATCGCCGGCTGGACTTACTGGATTTACACGGTCTTCTATTTTCCTGGCTTGCTGCTTGCGAGTGCATCGATGGCCGCCTATATCATGGGTGGCCACGGCGCGGCGCTTGCACAGAGCCGGCCGTTTCTGCTGACAGTTTCACTCTCACTGCTTCTGGTCGCGGTGATTCTGAACATCATCGGGCTGAACATCGGCAAGTGGCTGCAGAATGCGGGCGGCGTGGGCACGTATGTGCCACTGCTGATGCTGGTGGGCATCGCGGCGGTTGTGAGCTGGCGCTATGGATCGGTGACGCATTTTACCGTGAAGAACATGCTGCCCGCATGGAACTGGGACACGGTCAACTTCTGGTCGCAGATTGCCTTTGCATTTACCGGGCTGGAACTTGTGTCTGCCATGAGCGAAGAGGTGCGCGATCCGCGCCGGACGCTGCCGCGTGCCGTCTTCGGTGCAGGCGCACTGATTGCGCTGATGTACATTGTTGGGACATTCGCGATTCTCTCGCTGGTGCCTGCTGCCAATCTGGATCCGCAAAGCGGCGTGTTTCACGCGATCACGGTTGGGTCCGTCGCGATGCGTGTTGGCCTTCTGGGCATACTTGCCGCTGTGCTGGTGACCGTGGGCAACGCAGGCGGAGTGGGCAGTACTGTGGCGGGCATTGCGCGCGTGCCCTTTGTTGTGGGAGTCGATCGCTACCTGCCCGCCGCATTCGGCAAGATTCATCCTCGCTGGAAGACACCGTATGTCTCGATTCTTGTGCAGGCCTCTGTATCCGGAGCAATTCTTCTGGGGAGCCAGATCAATGAGACGACGCGCGGCGCGTACCAGTTTCTGATTGACGCGGCAATTATTCTCTACTTCATTCCGTTTCTCTATATGTTTGCAGCCGTTATCAAACTGGCGCACCGCAAAGACCGCAAGCAAAACCCGCAGGCTGTCCTGGTGCCGGGAGGAATCGCCGGCGTGTGGATTTCCGGCGGGCTGGGCTTTATCGTCGTTCTCATAGGCATTCTTGTTTCGCTGGTGCCGCCTGGCGACTCGGCAGACAAGTTGGGCTTTGAGCTGAAGCTGGTTGGGGGAACAGTCGCGTCGGTGCTGCTTGGGCTCACCTTGTATTGGCGCGGTGCGCGGACGAAGAAGGCTGAGTCGCAGTAGCGTCAACGCGTCCAGGGCTTGAGCCTAACTGTATCGGTCAAAGGATTTGATGTGGCTGGCGTGATACTCGCGCCGCTCAACCGGCGACGACAACACGGTTGAGGTAGACGTAGCGCCGAGCGCGGACAGCTTGTCAATGAGCGCTTCCAGATGCCGGATGGAAACGACTCTTGCTTCAAGGACAAATGACTCATCGCCGGTGATGCGATGGCAGCGGGTGATCTCAGGGAGTTCTTTGATGGCTGCGACGGCGCGGCTAACCTGCACGTCTCCGCCAGGTATGGTGAGGCGCACCAGGGCGCGAATGGAAAGGCCGAGCTTCGCGAGGTCGAGTGCAGCATGATAGCCGGTAATCACACCCGCATCCTCCAGGCGATGAACACGTTCCGCAACCGCCGGAGTTGACAAGGAAACCTTTCTCCCGAGCTCGGCAAACGACATGCGGGCATTCTGTTGCAGACATTCGAGAATTCGCCAGGCAATTGCATCCAGCTCAACGAGATTGGGGGAAGTCTTATGCGTCATATGCCAGCATTCCTTAAGCAGTTCAGCTATTATGCCTAATCTCTTTAGGCTCTGGCACGGCTTTTTCTTCAAACCGCTCTTCTCTGCAGCGCGCGGCAGGCCTATCGTATCGCGTAGCCGGGAACTCTTCCCTTTGCACGCCCCATTGTGTTTCCGGCCCTGGAGGTTCAGGCATGAGCGCTTCCCTGCACTCAGCTTCTGCCCTGTCTTTGTCTCATGGCGCGGTCGAACAGCTCTCTGGCGGCACTGATTTTCTGCCGCTGAAGGGGACCGACCATGTTGAGTTCTATGTTGGCAATGCGCGCCAGGCTGCGTACTTTTACCGGGCAGCATTTGGCATGTCGCTGGTGGCCTACGCCGGGCCGGAGACCGGGCAGCGCGATCGAGCGTCGTATGTTGTGCAGCAGGGCAAGATTCGCTTTGTGCTGACGACATCGCTGCGCAGAAGTGATGCCATTGCCGGGCACGTGCAGTGCCACGGAGATGGTGTGCGCGCGGTGGCTCTGTGGGTGGACGACGCGCGCCGCGCATGGCACGAGACGACGAAGCGGGGTGCGGTGAGCGTTGCTGAACCGCATGTTCTGTCAGACGAGCATGGCGAAGTCGTGCTGTCGAGCATTCGTGCCTACGGCGACACGATTCACACATTCGTTGAACGCGGAAAGTATACGGGAGCGTTTCTTCCCAATTTTCGCGCCATCGACAACGACCCGATCGCGAGGCCCGTGGGGCTGCTGCACATCGATCACATGGTAGGCAATGTGGGCTGGCACGAAATGGATGAGTGGGTGAACTTCTACGCCAACGTGATGGGGTTTACGCTCTACCAGCATTTTGATGACAAGGATATTTCAACTGAATATTCGGCGCTGATGTCGAAGGTGATGGCCAATGGCAATGGCTACGTGAAGTTTCCCATCAATGAGCCAGCGGAGGGAAAGCGGAGGTCGCAGGTGGAGGAATTCCTGGACTTCTATGCCGGTCCAGGCGTGCAGCACATCGCTCTGGCGACCAACGACATTCTGCACACTGTGAGCATGCTGCAAGAGCAGGGTGTTGAGTTTCTGCGCGTGCCGCACACCTACTACAGCGAACTGCAGAGGCGCGTGGGCACGATTGACGAACCGATTGATGAGCTGGAGAAGCTGGGCATTCTGGTTGATCGCGATGATGAAGGATACATGTTGCAGATTTTCACGCGCCCCGTGGAGGACCGCCCGACGCTGTTTTTTGAAATCATCCAGCGCAAGGGAAGCCGCAGCTTCGGCAAGGGAAACTTTAAAGCACTCTTCGAGGCAATCGAACGCGAGCAGCAGGCGCGCGGCAATTTGTAGATGCACGCGGGGAGAGATGAGATGAGCACCGGAGTCGTATCACACGCATCGCCCTACATCATTCAGCAGGACTATCCGGCCTACACAGAGGAGCAGCACAGCGTGTGGGCGGAACTTGTGGGGCACATGCTTCCCGAGCTGGAAAGACATGCGGCGCGGGAGTATCTGGATGGCTTTGAAATTATCGGACTGCAAAACGATCGCCTGCCCAACCTGGCATCCATTAGCGCGCGCCTTGCGCCGAGGACAGGATGGAACTCCACGCCGGTCAGCGGATTTCTTCCTGCGCCGGCATTTTTTGAGATGCTTGCGACGCGTCGCTTTCCGACGACAACCTGGCTGCGCAGCCGGGACTCGCTCGAATACACGCCCGAGCCGGATATCTTTCATGACGTATTTGGACATGTGCCGATGCATGCGCACGCGGTGTTTGCAGACTTCCTTGAACACTATGGCCGTGTCTGTGCATCCGTCGCGGATGCCAGGGTGCTGGAGAAATTGGGCCGTCTCTTCTGGTACACGGTTGAGTTTGGAGTGATCCGGCAACGCGGAGAGATCAAGGTGTATGGCAGCGGTTTGATCAGTTCGCACGGCGAATGCCGGAATGTGATGGACGGCCATTGCGCGATTCGCGAGTTTGCGCTGGATGAAGTGGTGAACACGCCTGTGAAGGTGGATGAATTGCATAAGGAGCTGTTTGCCGTGAGCAGCTTTGACCAAATCTATGAGGCGATGCACGAGGCAGAGCGGCGAGCCTCATGCAACTGTCTGTGAGAGGTGACGACCATGTCTGTTGAGCTTGAGTACCAGAGCGGCTTCGGCAACGAATTTGCCACGGAGGCCGTTGCGGGAGGGTTGCCGACCGGGCAGAATGCGCCTCAGAAGCATCCGCTTGGGTTGTATACCGAGCAGTTCAGCGGCACGTCGTTTACTGCGCCGCGCGCGACGAATCGCCGCACGTGGACGTATCGCATACGTCCATCGGTCACGCACCGCCCTTACCAGGAGATACCAGCGCGGCTGATTCGCAGCGGGCCGTTCACCGCCGTCCCGACCACGCCGAATCAACTGCGCTGGGACCCCTTGCCATTGCCTACGGAGGCCACCGATTTTGTCGATGGCATCGTCACGCTTGGCGGCAATGGCGATCCGGCCATGCAAACCGGCGTAGCTCTCCATTTGTATGCCGCAAATGCTTCGATGCACGACCGCTTCTTCTACAACGCAGATGGGGAACTGCTGCTTGTTCCGCAGATGGGAGCATTGCGCCTTCAAACAGAGCTGGGCGCTCTTGAGGTAGCTCCCGGCGAGATATGCGTGATTCCGCGCGGAGTGAAGTTTCGCGTTGTGCTGGCAGAGACGCAAGCCCGCGGATACATCTGCGAAAACTACGGACTGCCATTCCGGCTGCCTGAGCTTGGACCCATCGGCGCGAATGGATTGGCCAATGCGCGCGACTTCAAAAGTCCAGTAGCGAGTTATGAGGATCGGGACGGGGACTTCCATATTGTCGCCAAGTTTCTGGGCAAGCTGTGGGACGCGGCGATTGATCACTCGCCTCTGGATGTAGTTGCGTGGCACGGAAACTATGCGCCATACAAGTATGATCTGGCGCTCTTCAACTGCATCAACACGGTGACATTCGACCATCCTGACCCATCGATTTATACCGTGCTGAGTTCGCCGTCGGCCGTTGCCGGTACAGCCAACTGCGACTTTGCCATTTTTCCTCCGCGCTGGATGGTGGCCGAGCATACCTTCAGGCCACCGTGGTTTCATCGCAACCTGATGAATGAATTCATGGGACTAGTGTTTGGCGCGTATGACGCCAAGGCCGAGGGCTTTGTGCCCGGCGGAGCAAGCCTGCACAACTGCATGGCAGGGCACGGGCCGGACGCCGAGACGTTTGAGCGCGCGAGCAATGCCGCACTGAAGCCGCAGTATTTGGACAACACTCTGGCATTCATGTTTGAGACGCAGCTCATCGTGCGTCCCACTGAGTTTGCGATGCAATCCAGAATTCTGCAACACGAGTACTACGAATGCTGGCAGGCATTAAAGAAGCGCTTTGTGCCGCCAGCAGGCGCAGCGTGAATACGGGGATGAATGCAATCAACAGCCTGCTGGAGGGCCTGATTGACTACGCCGGCTTGTATCCGCCTGCGGCGCTGGACATGCGCTCCGCTGTGCGGAACTATCTGAGCTACAGTCAAAGCGCGCATGCGGCGGTGCTGGGGTGCTTTGTTGTCAATATGGAGAGGCTCAGCGAGTTGCGCGAAGCGGCTGGCGATCGACTACGCTCGATGAAGCTCAGCGTCATTGCCCCACCCAATGCCGATTGCGCAGGTCTGTCACAACTCATCAGCGATGACGCACGGATTGAGATGATGGAGTTCAAAACGGATCGGCCATCCGAGATCAGAGACCTGAGCGGATCCCTTCCTGCAGGCGTGACGGCCTACTTTGAGATAGCGGTTTCCGGCGACGCGTCCGCAGCGCTTGAGGCTATTGCCGCATCAGGCGCGCGGGCAAAGTTGCGCATGGGCGGGGTGACTGCCGAAGCGTTCCCAGGGACGCAGGAGGTGGCCGGCATGCTGTGGGCTCTCGCTGCGCGGCGCATCCCTTTCAAGGCGACCGCCGGACTGCATCATCCCATTCGCTCGCGGCATGCATTGACGGCAGAGCTGGACGGCGCTGTGGGCATGATGCATGGCTTCGTCAATCTATGTTGCGCCGCGGCCCTGCTACACTTCGGCGGTGAGGCGGGCGAGGCGCAACAGATTCTCGAAGAAGAAGACCCCTTTGCGTGGCAGGTGACGCAGGATGCGATTGGCTGGCGTACGCACCACTGGAGCACCGAGCAACTGCGCGCAGTCCGCCGGAAATTTTTAATCAGCTTTGGCTCTTGCTCCCTTGTGGAGCCGATGCGCGACCTGGAGGCCTTGGGATGGCTCTGAGCAAAAGAAGCTGGGTTGCCTCCGCCAATGATGCTGGGTGCGATTTTCCCATTCAGAATTTGCCTTACGGCGTTTTTCGTCATGAAGAGCGAACACGCATTGGCGTGGCCATCGGTGACCGGATTCTCGATTTGCGAAGCTGCGCGCGCGAAGGCTTACTGGCCGGACTGGCGGAAGAGGTCGTGGCTGCTTGCGGCGCTGATTTGCTCAATCCGCTGATGTCCCTTGGTCCGGCTGCATGGCGTGCGTTGCGGGACAGGATCACCGAGTTGCTTGATGCGGAGGATTCGAGCAAGGGAACGCGGGATCGCGTGGAGAAGCTGCTCGTCCTGATGAACGATGCGGTGATGCAATTGCCTGCGCAGATTGGGGATTATACCGACTTCTACGCTTCGATTCATCACGCAACACGGGTTGGCAAATTGTTCCGTCCGGACAACCCGCTGCTGCCGAACTACAAGCATGTTCCCATCGGATATCATGGGCGCGCTTCATCGATTGTGGTCAGCGGCCAGGAGATTCGCAGGCCGAGAGGGCAGACAAAACCGCCGGCAGGTGACCCGCTGTTCGGGCCAACCAAGTCTCTGGACTACGAGCTGGAGGTTGGCGTGTTTGTTGGCCCAGGCAATGCGCTGGGGAGCAGCATTCCCATTTCTGAAGCCGAGCAGCATATTTTTGGTTTGTGCCTGGTGAACGACTGGTCCGCACGCGACATTCAGGCATGGGAATACCAGCCGCTGGGCCCGTTTCTGGCAAAGAATTTTGCCACCACCGTCTCGCCGTGGATTGTGCCGCTGGAAGCGTTGGCTCCCTACCGCGTTCCCGTGGCTGAACGTGCAGCAGGTGACCCGGCGCCGCTTGCATACCTGCTTTCGCCGTCATCGGACAAGGATGGCATCGACCTTACGCTGGATGTTGATCTGGAATCGCGGCATATGCGGCAAACGGGCATGGCGCCGATGCGGCTGAGCACGGGGAATCTGCGCGAACTCTATTGGAGCATTGCGCAACTGATTACGCACCATGCCAGTAACGGCTGCAATCTTCGCCCCGGCGATTTGTTTGCAACGGGAACGATCTCCGGCGCCGCGACGGGATCGGAAGGCTGCCTGCTGGAGAAGACCCGCGCGCAGGGGCCGATCACACTGACCGGCGGCGAACTGCGCACTTTTCTGGAAGATGGCGATCAAATTACGCTTCGCGCTTATGCGCACAAGGCGGGCCTGCCGAGGATTGGCTTTGGCGAATGTACGGGGACGATTGCCGCCGCTGGCGCCGTGTTGTAGGCAGCCGGGAGACCACGACCGGATTGGTGGCGCGCGTTGTATCTTGCGCAAGGTCGCGAATGTGCGACCTTGCGAATGGCGCTGAAAATTGGGATGCCGATTGCGCAGTCTACCCTGGATACGCTCCCGTGATGTAACCCTCCAGTGCTTGAATGGCCTTTTCCTGGCCGGAGATCACCCATTTCACCAGATCGCCAATGGAGATGACGCCGATCACCGTATCACCCTGCATCACAGGGAGATGGCGAAAATGATGCTGTGTCATCATGGCCATACATTCGTCCACGGTGTGCTGCGGAGTGACGAAAATAACCGTACTGGTCATGATCTCGTGGACCAGGGTCTCTTTGGAGTGGTGGCCCATAAGAACTCCCTTGCGCGCGTAATCGCGCTCTGACAGGATGCCAACCAGGTGGCCGTCAGAGATGACCAGCAAGGCGCCGATATCGTATGCAGCCAACTTCTTGATCGCTTCATAGACTGACTGCTCGGGCGCTATCGACAGAACTTCGTTTTGCGCCTTTCCCTTCAGCACCATTCCAATCGTGTCGGTAATTTTCATCGAACCCTCCTTGCCTTTGGCAACCGCCTGCCACCGCTTAACCGTTTTGGACTACCTTCGTTGTTGGGGAACAGCAGTGTACCGCAATTCGTGCCGAGTTGTCGTATTCATCTTCAGATCAAAAAGAATCGGGCTCAACATGGCCGGCGAACCGTCGACGCCGCACCACTCAAGACCAATAAGTCCTTCAAGCGCCTGCGGGGCCAAGATATGCCATGCTGCAACGAAATTCGTCGTCATCGGGCAATTGCATTGCCTTCTTGAACGCTCTTTATGCACAATGGGCGTCACAGTCGCAGGAGGCTCCCATGCGTCGCCGTACATTTCTTGCTTCTCTTCCACTGGCTGCTGCCGGCGGTTTTTCGCCGCAGAGCGCTTCGGCCAGCGCACAAGCCACGGGGTCCAAGCAAACTGAAGCTGGCGCCGCCGGCGTGCCCGTAGAACAGCTTCCCAAGTTTCAGCCAGCCGGTGCCGAGCGGTTTGTGAGGCCGGATGTGCACGCAGGCGACCGGGTCTCTGGAGCGAGCTTTGCAAGCCGGTCTGCGGCCATGGGCTGCTCCGGCGCCGCAGGCACGGCACAGCCGATTGCCACGCTCACGGCGATTGAGATTCTGAAGCGGGGCGGGTCGGCTGCAGATGCGGCGATTGCGGCCAACGCGTGCCTGGGCTTTCTGGAGCCGACAAGCTCAGGGCTTGGCGGGGACTGCTTTGCGATGGTGTGGGATCCAAAGCTGCATAAGGTTGTGAGCCTGGCTGGGTCCGGCCGCTCGCCCAGGTCGTTGAGCCTTGAGACTGTGCGTTCCCGCGCAAAGAACGGTGTGATTCCGCGGCTGGGAGCTATCGCAGTTTCGACGCCCGGCGCTTTGGACGCATGGTGGACGCTGCACCAGCGATACGGCCGGTTAAAGTGGGCAGAGCTGTTTGAGCCGGCGATCCACCTGTGCGAGAGCGGCGTGCCAGTGCCGCAGATTATCGGGTTCTACATCAAGCGCAACATGGCGATTTTTGTACGGCCGGGATCTGGCGTGGAAGAGACGGCCAATGCGCTGCACACCTATGCTCCGAGCGGCAAAGCGCCGGGCGAGGGAGACGTCTTCAGGAATCCGGACCTGGCGCACACCTACCGGCTGGTTGCGCAGGGCGGCCGTGATGCGTTTTATGACGGGCCCATTGCGCACACGATCGATGCGTACTTTAAGAGAATCGGCGGGTGGCTTTCCTATGACGATCTGCGCGACCAACATGCGGAGTGGTCCGATCCGCTGGTGACGAACTACCGTGGCGTGGACGTGTACGGCATGGCCGCGAATACCCAAGGCCTGGCAACGCTACAGATCCTGAACATCCTGGAGAACTTTGATCTGCGAGAGATGGGATTCCAGTCCACGGCGGCGCTTCATACGCAGGTGGAGGCCAAGAGGCTGGCGTATGAAGACCGCGCCCGCTACTATGCAGACCCGCACTTCGCGAAGATTCCCACTGAGTGGCTGAACTCCAAGGAGTATGCGCGCGAGCGGGCACGGCTGATCCGGCAAGACCGGATTCTAACGCCGGTGTACCCAGGCCAAGCGCCGAGCCACGGTGATACGACCTACTTCACCACGGCCGATTCAGACGGGATGATGGTGTCAATGATTCAGTCGAACTTTCGCGGTATGGGGTCGGGGCTGGTTGCCGACGGACTGGGATTCATGTTTCAGGACCGGGGCGAACTGTTTTCACTCAAGGATGGGCACCCGAACCTGTATGCGCCCGGCAAGAGGCCCTTCCAGACCATCATTCCCGGCTTTGCGACGAAGGATGGCGCACCATGGATGTCGTTTGGCGTGATGGGAGGCGACATGCAGCCGCAGGGGCAGGTGCAGATTGTGCTGAACCGCGTGGATTTTGGGCTGGATGCGCAGGCGGCCGGCGACAGTCCGCGCTGGCACCACGAAGGCTCATCGCAAAGCATGGGAGAAGATGCTCCAGGCATGGGGCCGATGGGACTTCTGCATCTGGAGACGGGCATCCCGGCGGAGACGCGCAGGGCGCTGAAGGCAATGGGTTGGCCGATAGGGCCTTCTGACGGTGGCTTTGGACGGTACGAATGCATTGAGCCACGCAGGAACGGGAGCGACAGGGTGTACATTGCAGCGAGCGAGATGCGCGCGGACGGCGTGGCGTTGGCTTATTGAGGGCAGCGGCAGTCGCGCCGCAGGCAGCACTCCGTTAGATCAAGCGCCGACGTTCAGTGAGATAGGCCATTTGCAGAAAGTATCTTGCGTTGCCGTCGCAGCGCGTTCTCTTTGCACAATACTCTGCGTGAACCGTCCTTTTTCGATGCTGAAGTATGTTCTACGCACGCGCGGCGCAGACTTCAATCGAGGCTCCTCATCCGGCAAAAGTATGAGGAGCCTCTTTACCTTGCTCTGCCGATTGCGTCCGTGCCCGAGGTTGCCCCTGAAAGGCTGGATTGCGGCAAAAATCAGTTTGCCGCCGCAACGGCTGTGGGTGCGATGCTTACGGAGGCAATATTCCAGCCTTCGATCTGCACGGCGGGCACGCCGTCGGCGCCTTCCGGCAGCAGCGCCGTCAGCGTCGTCGATTCACCCGGAGGCAGCTCGATCCAGTTGTCTGACCAGAACACGGGCGCGATGAGGCCTCCGGACGGCGTGCGGACAGCAGCACGGATCTGGAAGGCGAGTGCAGCGGATGTGTTCTCGAGATGCAGACGGACCTCACGGCCGCGGGGCGTGTTCGCGATTTCAGCGTGCGCCAGAACTTTGGCTGGGGGCAAATTTGTGAGCGCAGTAAGGTCTTCATGGCGCTCCGCTGGCGTATGCGTGTAGTCGGTCTTCTCCCAATCAAATGTAGTGAGCGTGACCGGCACCCAGTAGAAGTTGTGGCTGACCTCATGGCCCGCCGCATCCTTCAGAGACAGATCGATGAAGAAGATTCTATCGTCGCCAGAATAAAGACTGTCAGGTATGTCGAAGATGCGCTGGGCGCTATCGATGCCCGAATTTACGACCGTCTCTGCGCGGTAGACTTCCTTCCAGCCAAGGTTGTGGACGCTGATGCTGGCATGCAGTCCTGAGACGGATTGAGCGGTGCTGTTGACCACCACAATCGAACGGTCATCGTAGGAATACTGAATGTGCAACGGCTCGCAAGCCTTCTTGGTGCCAAAATAGCCGCCTCCCGCATCGAGGTAGTAGTCGTACAGATGCCAGATCATCGAGGGCCAGGCATTGTTGAGCATCCATTGAATGACTCCCGTGGACACATACTTGTTTTTGGCGTAGGCCTCGAACATTGCACGCTCGGAGTCGTATTCCATGGTCTGCGCCATGCGTTCATATTCAGCAGCGGAGCGTGGTTTGGCGTACACGGCATCCATGGCTTCGTCGAAGACTTTCAGGTTTACAAATTCACCGCCGCCGTAATGCAGGCTCCATGTGGATGAAGGAGGCCAGACATCCGGGTCGGGCAGGAACTTCTGGCGGCTCGCCAGCGACGGAATGGCTGGACCGGGGCTTGTTTCGGTATTGAATCCCGAAGCGCCTCCGTAGTGCGTGCCCACATACCAGTAGCTCGGCGCGACGTAATCGTAGGGGCCAGACATCTTTACTCCGCTTTCGCCGGTTACTGTAGTGGGTGTGCCTGTTGCCGACGAGAGTACCGGATTGGGCCAATGTGTCTCAGATTCAACTTTCAGATATGCACTCTCTACGTCGGCCGGTGGCGGATTGTCGCTTCCATTCAGCCAGACGAGCAGGCTGGCGTGCTGGCGGAGGCGAAGAAGTTGCGCGCGCAGAGAAGCGGTGGCGATTGTATGGTCTTCCGGAGTCCATGTATTCCACCGTTCCCAATGATCGCAACAGCACCATCCGAGCATTACCAGGATGCCCTGCTGGTCGGCCAGCTGAAAGAACTTATCGGTCTCCAGTTTGCCTTCCAAGCGAATCGTATTCAGATTCATATCGCGCACCATGCGTATCTGATCGCGCAGGCGGTTGTCATTCGAGCGCAGCAGCATATCCTGCGACCAGCCGGCGCCTCGAATCAGGATTGGTTTCCCGTTGATGCGAAACAGCCGGCTGCCATTGGACGTAAGCTCCGAGGTGACCTCGCGGATGCCGAAGTCCACGCTTTTCTGGTCCGTGATCTGGCCCTTTGCGCTGAAGCTCATGGAAAGGCGCTCGAGATGCGGATTGCCCATCTGGTAGGGCCACCACGGCTTCGGATTTCGGATGCGCAAGGCGGGGAATTGTTCCGGATTAAAGATCACGGTACGGTCTTCGTGTGCCGCCAGTTCAATCGGCTGCTCGAATTGCACTCCTGCAGCCGAGCCGGTGACGACACCCTTCACGGTGGCTCCGGTTGAATTGTGCAACTCGGCGTACACGGTCAGGTCCGCGGTTGCGAGCTCGGCATTTTCAAAATGCGTTACGGCCATAGGCGAGCGCAGGGTGACCGCACCACTTGTGACCAGATCGACCGCACCCCATAGACCCATGTCCTTATCGGGCGGGCAGGGATTCCAGTCGACCCAGTTGATGCCCAGGTCCTTTTCAGTTGGCGCGAAAGTCTCAACTGCAAGCACATTCGTCTTGCCCGGTTTTAGCAACTCGGTGACATCGAAGTCGTAGGTGCGATAGGCGCCGGCCACTGTTGTCGAATCCGCGATCCGGTGTCCGTTGAGCCAAATCTCGGCGCGATAGTTGATGCCGGCAAAGTGCAGCCAAAAACGCTGATTCTGGAGGGATGCTGCTGGCGCGGTGAACTCGCTCCGATACCACCAGCCGCAGCGGTATGGGCTATCCTGCGACATCGGAAGGTTGGAAAAATTTCTCCCGACTGGATAGTCTGTGCCGGGGATCTGGCGGAGGTTGGAACCATAGTAGGGGTCCGGGAGCACTCCGTTCGCGACCTGCGCAGCCAGCACAGTACTGGGCACTGAGGTCTTTAGCCATCCATCGACCGTGAATCCGGCGGTCGAAATGGTTTCGCCAATCACATTGAGTTTGCAGGCCGATTGTACGCGCCAGTCATCACGAAGATGGGTGACGGCTTCTGCATGCAGAGCTATCGGCAACGCAAGCATGGCAACGAGACACGGAGCGAAAATTTTGTTCATGGGCACCAGCGTTTCCTGTTCAGCCGGAGTGACGGCTATTTAAGAAGATATGCGTAAGCCGGAGATTTCAGGTTGAATCACCGCGGTAGGAGATTCAATCGTTTGAATAAAGGGAATATCCTCCAATTTATGCGCCCTGTCAAGTGCGTTTTTTGCATTCTCAGCGCATTTGCGACTTTCTCTCCGGAGGACGAGACGAGGACTTTCGTACCACCAGCTCGGGCACCGCCTTGTGCGATTGCGGGTTGAGGTCCACCCCTTGTTCTCTTTTTTCCAGTGCCTTCAATGCCCACTCCACTGCCTGCAATCCCATCTCTTTCAGCGGCTGACGGATGGTGGTGATCGCCGGGGTGGACACCGTTGCGGGCAACACGTCGTCGAATCCAAGTACCGAACAATCCTCCGGAACCCTCAGCCCGACTTCGCTCAATCCTCGCACTACGCCGAGGGCGGTCAGATCGTCGAAGGCAAGTACCGCAGTGAACGAGCGGCCAGAGGCCAGCATCTGTTTTGCACAGTGCAGTCCACCCTCAAAGCTTGAAAAGGGATCGACCGAGTTCGGCAATTGAAAGACGAGCCGCGGATCGATCCGGATCCCCGCTTCAGTAGCTGCCTTGCGCACGCCCGTCCAGCGCGGTTTGCTATCGAAAAGCTCCTCAGGGCCGCGGATCACGGCGATTCTGCGATGTCCCAGTTCGCACAGATGGCGCATTGCCATTGAGCCGCCCGCCTCGTTGTCTACAAACACGGAACTGATTCTCCTGCTGGTGAGATCGCGGCCCACAATGATGATTGGGACGTGGTTCTTTTCGATATCGGCCAGCAGATTAGTCTCCTCGAAAATCCAGCTCGCAATCACGATGACGCCTTCGGCGCGCCGCTCGAGGATCATCTTCAAATAGCTGTCGAAAAGCCTTCTCTGGATCTGTGCATCCATCAGAAGTGGCAGGTAGTTAGTGGGATGAAGTCCTGCCTGAATTCCGCGCACGATGGGAATGCAGTATGGGTCAGTCAGGTCGTAAGCCAGAACTCCAATCGTCTGGCTGTGGCGGCGGCGGAGTGAACGGGCAAAGGCGTCAGGATGGTAACCAAGCTGCCGCGCCATCGTGCGAATCTGCTCGCGAGTGGAGGCAGCCACGTTTTGCGACAGCGGTGCCTCGCTGAGCACGATTGAGACTGTGGATACTGAGAAACCACAGGCGCGTGCAATGTCGAGCAACGTCACATGGCCTGACTTTTGCTGGGCCACTTCTTTTCCCTCCCTCGCATTCCTGTCCACGCATCCTGCAGCAGTGCACAGAGATTTCAAGCTATTCTGCCACAGCAGCCAAGCCCGCGATGTGCAGCCACAATATCAGGGATGCAAGCCAGCGCGTCATCTTCCGCACGTTCTTTCGCTCATTCAAGGGCCTTTGCACTGAACGAAATTATCTTGACACCGGATACTCCGCGACCGCGGTCGCAGAAAACTTCGAGGTCAATTGATTTTTAGCTTGACACGCTACGCGTTTGCTCCTACATTCGGTTTCTAATATTCAAACGTTTGAATGTCAACATTCAATTTGGGGCCGCCATGAAAAACCAGAATCCGGACATTTCGACAATTTGCAGATTTCTCTGTGTTTCGATCCTTGTCCTCTGCGCGGGTGCGACCGTATTTGCCCAGGCCGGCAGGGGAGCGATCAATGGACTTGTCACCGATCCCAGCGGCGCAATCGTCCCCGGAGCCAAGGTGACGGCGCTGAACCACGCAACGGGGATCGCACAGTCTACGGTTACAACCGGGGCGGGCTTGTACTCATTTGTGTCGCTCACTCCCGGCTCCTATTCGGTGACTGCGAGCCGTAAGGGATTTGCAAGCGTCTCTCAAGACAACGTGCCTGTCACTGTGGATCAGACCTCCACCGTAAATATCGTGCTGCAAGTCGGCAATGTGACGGAGGTGGTGACTGTCACGGGCTCCTCTTCACTGGTGGATACGAACAATTCCACGGTAGGCCAGCTCATTTCTTCAGATACCATCGACCGCGTTCCGTTGCTCACGCGCAACGTTTATGACCTTGTGCAATTGAGCGCAGGCGTTACCCCGGCGAATGGATCGCCCAACTCTTCCAGTTCTGAGGCCATCATCAATATCTCCTCGGGGCGTCCGGGAGTTGATGTCTCGTCCTACACCATCAATGGCGCCATCATCGGCTCGGTATATTACATGCTGGACGGCAGTCCGCTGGGGATTGCTGAAAACAACGCCGCCGCCATTATCCCGGCAATGGAAATTCCCGAGGACGGCGTGGACGAGTACCGTGTCGAGACGCAGAACACCCCAGCCTCTTATCAGAGTGGTGGTGCGGGCGTCATCAGCCTGGTGAGCAAGTCGGGAGGCGACCAGTTCCATGGCGATGCGTTTGTGGTTCTGCGTCCCGATGTGCTTGCCGCTAACGATTACTTCAACAAGCAAAGCCAACTGGCAAACGGCGCGCCGAATCAGTCTCCTGACTTTCACCGTTATCAGGAGGGCGGCGCGATCAGTGGTCCCATTCTGCACAAGAAGCTTTTCTTCTTTGGCGACTACGAGGCCACGCAACAGGAAATGTTTGACGGGTCCAACACCTTTGCCGTTCCCACCATGGCGGAGCGGACCGGCGATTTTTCGAATATGGGCTTTACGATCTACGATCCGACGTTGCCTGATAATCCCGATGGGACACGCCAGCCCGTGGCTGGAAACAAGATTGCCAACCCCAATCCCATCGCATTGAAATTTCTGTCGGAGTTTCCGAAGTGTAATTACCCGAGTGCCTCCACATGCGACTCGGCCACGACGGACGTCTCGCCGAACCTCTATGTACCGGGTCTTGACCCCACAACCATGCAAAAGTTCGACATTCGCTTGGACTATTACAAGAGTGAGGAGCAGCGCATCTTCGGCCGCTTCTCCTTTGACCGGCTCTTCACCTCGGGTGTTAACGCCTTCAACAATCCGTGGGATCTGAACTACGCGCAAAACATTACCAACGGACGTAATTTCATTATTGGTGACGACTACACCATCAATCCCACGACAGTCTTGCAGTTGCGTTATTCCTTTACGCGCCACTATGAGAATCAGGGAGGCGATCCTGGGCAGAGCGCAATAAGCAGCCTCTCTGCTCTGGGCTTTGTTACGCCGACGGCAGCCGATGAGGTGTACAAAACTCTTCCCTATGTGAATTTCGACGATGTGGGAGGCGGTATCGGCGGCACTGCAAACTACAACACGTTTATCTATGCCAGCGAGAACAGCGACGTAAGTGCGACGCTGACCAAAGTGATGGGCAAGCATGAAATCAGCACGGGCTTCGAATATATGAAGCGATTCCTGAATGTCGGCCAGCCGCCGGCGCCTTCAGGCGCCTATGCCTTTGACGTTTCCGCCACTGATCAAACGACAGCCAGTGGCATTGGAGGCAGCGACTTTGCTTCGTTCCTCATGGGCATGGGAGAGCAGCCGGGATATGAAGGCAATGACGCTCCGAATTTTACGAAGGACCTGTTCGTAGCGGAAGCAAATCCGTATTATGCGGCGTTTTTCCAGGATACGTACCATCCCAACCACGCTCTCACGATCACCGCGGGTATTCGCTGGGATATCTTCGGCGGTAAAACCGAGCGCCATAACCGTTTGGAATACTTTGCTCCGACTGCCGCGGCGAATCTGAATGGCGTCAACTTCACCGGGGCAGAGGTTTACGCAAACAGTGGCAGCCGCTCTCCTTTCACCACCAATCTGACAGATTTTGGACCACGGCTAGGCTTCGCCTGGCAACCGGCGACCCGTCTTGTCGTCCGGGGCGGCGGCGGCTTCTACTTTGGCCCAAGCGCTCAGATGGTCGGCGGGGCCGGTCTGGACAGCGATGGATACTCCTCGTCAACGAACTGGAACGCAACTTGTTTTAACGCGGATGGAAACACCGTATACAACGGCACGAATCAATGCGTAGGCGCAACCGGCGGCCCCGCACCCAGCACAACAGGCATTTATTCGCTCACCAATCCATTCCCGACAGGGGTTGTTCCGCTCATCAGCTCACCGAAGGGCCTGACGAATAATCTTGGGACAACGCTGAATACAATGCTGCACTCGCAGCGCACGCAGGAAATCTACAATTTCAACTTCGGCGTTGAGTACCAATTGCCACACGACATCGTTTTGAGTGCCGGGTATGTAGGCAGCAGAGGTCTATTTTTGCCGCTGGGCAATCTCGATCTGAATCAGCTCCCACTCAACGTTATCGCGTCGAACGGTTACGCATTGTGCGTCGATACCTCCAATCCGAATTGCGTCATGGTTCCCAACGCGTGGGCGAGTACCCAGCCGGCCACCAATGCCAACTACGGGGCAGGCACCGTTCCGCTGTGGGTCAGCTTGCAGCAGTACCCGCAATTCGGAAATGGAAACTATGGCGCCAACAATGGCGTGAATGTTCATGGCTTCCCGGGCGGAGACTCCGAGTACAGCTCGCTGCAGACCAAAGTGCAAAAGCGACTGACGGAGCATTTCACAACGCTGGCCTCGTTTACATGGGGAAAGATCATGACGGACGACGGAAACCCTCCGCTCGGATTCGTTGGTTCTCACGCTGGTTTGCCGCAGGACTCGAAGAACATGAGCCTGGAACACTCCATCAGCCCGCAGGATGTGAAGTATCAATTTACCTGGCATGCATCGTATGACCTGCCCGTTGGCAAAGGCAGAGCGCTCAACTTGAGCGGAGTGGGGAATGCCGTCTTAGGCGGCTGGACGGCAGACGGCATTTTCTACATGAGCAGCGGCATTCCCATTGCTTCGCCGATTGTGAATGCGCCGACCTCCTACTTTAACCAGCGGCCCAACTTGACCTGTGATCCAAGCAAAGGGGCACCGCATACGGCGGCACAATGGTTCACGCCGAGCTGCTTCTCTACGCCTAGCGACAATCAAAGTCCGTTCGTTGCCGGAAATGCGCCGGCGTATCTTGACCATGTCCGCACCATGGGAGCCAACGATCTGGATCTAACGCTTTCAAAGAACTTCAAACTGGGTAAACGAGGCAACGTCCGCTTTGACATTTCTTCCTTCAACGTCGCGAACAAGGCGCAGTTTGGCCCACCAGGCCTGAGTGCGGAATACCCGCTGGACACAAACAACAATCCATATAACAGCACTCCCTTCGGCATGATTACTGCGGACTCCAACACGCCGCGCCAATTTCAATTCGGATCGCGGTTCACCTTCTGATCGAGTCGGGAGTTCGCAGTTGATTCCAGGACTGGGAGTTTCAATTGAATCGAAACGGAAGGATCTAATCGCGCTCGTCGGCGATGTCAGGCACGTTCGAGCAAAGCGATCTTCCTCTTGAAACTTCAATGCCGTCAGGCTGCAGGAAGAAGCCTGACGGCAGCATGTTTGTGGTGGTATTCCATTGCAGTGCAGCGCTCGAATGTTCAGCAGCGCCCGCGCGATGCGCAATACTGATCCGCTGCCGCCGTGTACTGAGTCCAGTCCGAAGCGATGCCCCTTTGAGCCGCATCCAACTGCATGCGCCCGGCCTTCACCTCGTCCGCCAGGTAGTTTTCTACGCGATCCTTGATCTTGAAATAGCGGCTATCAAGCTCGGTTGCATCTGGTCCACATTCCGGCCAGATATTTCCCAGTCCATCGGCGCCGCCAAGTTCCAGAGGCACCAGATGATCCAGCTCGCATACCTGATTGTCCCCTGAGTTGCGATGCGGCGCATGGATTCCATACCAGCGATACGCCACATGCTTCTCGGACTCGCTCGTTTCGCAGTTGCGGTCGCAGCGGGTTCTCCAGTTTGGATTCCTCAGGATGTCGGCAGTCACAGAGGGATTGACGCCGCCGGGCGTACAACGCGGGTCGGGCACCGGATAGCCGTTTCGAATCGAGGTGCTGCACGTGCCGCGGGCCGGCCTTTGCCATGCCTGAAAGTATTCAGAGGTGCATGTGACTCCGAAGGCCTGGCAAAGCGCCTCTTCTTGCGGCGCCTGCTCCTGTTCACTTCTGGATTCATAACGCCGCTCTCGCCTGGACTCAGGGTAAGTGTGTTGTCCGCCAGTCATGGGCGAACGCGCCGGTCCTCGGCTTTGGCGAGCGACGTATAGAAAAACAAGAATCAGCACAACCACGATGAGGGAGAGTGACGCTGAAGGAGTGCGGCGGCTCATTTACTTTCACGCTAGCACAAGGACGCGAATGTGCTTCCAAGCCGGCTGTGCTGCAGCCGCGAAAGGACAACCGCGCAGACAGATTGGCTGGCTTGCATTACGCCTGCTTCTTCAACTCTGGATACCGTGCAAAGATGAGGCGCTGATTATCAGCACTGAGTTGACCAAGGCGAACCGGCTTGTCCTGGGGCCGGTTACCCTTCTGATTCAGCACGTTCATCAGGCTCCACTCACGCTGCGGCGCGCGTGGCTCTTCCGCTTTCAAATCGTAGCGGGTAAAGTCAATGGCCATCCAGGGACTGTTGTTTGTCCAGTCATGTAACAGCGCGAGGCGAAACTCGCGGTTCATGAACCACTGGATCTCCAGATTCGTCTCCGAGCCCGGCGCACCAGTGCCTTTGGCGTCAAACCTGTAGTTGAGTGACGCATTACTGGGTGTATGCTTGCGCCATTCCATACCAAATGCGCCTTCAGTCATTGCCTGCGTATCGGGCCACTTTTCACGCACTGCCTGCAGCCAGTACGTCAGATCGTCATCATGGCCCACGGAGACTTCCCAGATTGCAGTTACCCAGCCGAAGCCGTTCAGCGCATGACCGCGGTCAAAGTGCGTCGCGGTGACATCCATCATTTCCCTGCGTCCCGAGGCCGTGCCCAGGTTGCCCACCGTCTCGATCGGACCCACGCCCATCCTACTGTTGAATCCGCCCTTGAATCCCTCGCGGCGCGCTGCCAGAAAGTCGCAGGTCCAGCCATCGAGGCACACGCAGTCAATCAAGTCGCTCCTGCCCTGGGCGGGCTTCAGGTAGTGCTCGGTGCTGGGGTAATAGGGATAGCAGATGCCTCCATCGCCATCGCCGTTGTCAATGCCGTGCTGGCTCCATATCTGGCCCTGGCAAACGTGAATGCCTTCATCCGCGGCAAGAAGCCTTTGATTTTCCGCATCCATAAAGCCCGCAACAATGCACTGCGGACGATAGTTGTTCCCGGCCATCACGGAGATCTGCTTCAGCGCATTGTGGATCGTGTCGCGGATGTGCTCGCGCGTGTCGAACATAGGCGCAAAATAGCCGCCGGGAATGAACGTGATTTCATCGCCGTAATGGTCGTGATACGAGGCGAGCAGCCGGCGTGCTTCCTTGTACTCCTTGCGGGTGTCGTTGAGCGCCAGCCAACTGATTGCCCATGTCATTCTGCCGTCCGGGCATCCTCTAGCAAAGGCTTCCCTGCGCGCGCGGATACGCTCAGGCCTGTTATCGGAGGCCTCGTCAGCGCCAATCGAGCGACTGGGGGTAACTTCAATCTGGTTTACACGCACCACGGAGATGTGGGTCAAGAATCGGCCGCGCAAAGGACTGATCGCAGCGGCCAGCACTGGCAAGTTCCTAGCCGACCGAGCGAGCGCCAAAGCAGCTGCCGAACCTGCTGCTCCACCGAGGAACTGCCTTCTGTTCCAGTCATTACCCATATGTATTTCCCCTGAACGCGCTCGCCGCGCATGTTTGTAGCCCGCCAGCAATCATACAGATAGCAGTCGCCCCCAGCGCGATGAACGAACCGGCCAAGGGATTCAAAAGTGATTGTGTGGCGAGGAGAAGGCGGCTCTATGGACAGTTCATGCAATCGGAGGAAAGACCTGCTATGCCGCGCAAAGGTTTTTTCCCCGGCAGACATCCCCGGAGGAACTCGGACACTCTAAGAGCAACGAAGGACGTGTGCAGGCGTTTTCACACAAGAGATTCTGAACGGTCTTGCGCGTTCTTCGGGACGCGGTTGGACTGCCCTCCATCGATTCCACATGTGCTGCAAGGTGAGCGAAAAGCAGCAGGTTGCGAGAAAGGACACAGCGGCCGCGAGAGAGGATCCGACTGTGAAGTACACATGGCTATTGGTCGCAATGACATTGTTGCCGCTCGGAATGAAGGCACAGAACGTATTGCCATCGGGAACAATCATTCCTGTCAGTCTTGACAAGGGGATTAACGCCAGCAAGGCCCATGCCGGACAAGCAATCAAGGGAGTGGTGATGCAAAACATTCCCAGCACGCCCATCCGACGCGGTGCCGAGGTGTTGGGACACGTTGTGCGCGTGACCTCATCCAAGAACGGGCCGACGAGGCTGGAATTCACTTTTGATTCTGTGAAAATGCACGGCAAGGTGATTCCCTTAAAGGCAAACCTTCGAGCGCTGGCCTCGTTCATGGAAGTCCAGGATGCACAGATTCCCGAGGACTCGCCGGATTCAGGTGTTACACCGGCAGACGCCACGACGCAGCAGATCGGCGGCGATGAGGTCTATCGTGGAGGCGGCCCAGTGGCAGTGGGAGTAGAGACAGTCGGACAGCCGACCGCATACGGAGTTCTTGCGATCCCGCGCGCCCAGCCTGGACAAAACTGCCGCGGTCAGATCGGCAGCAATACCCAGTCGCAGGCGCTGTGGTTATTCTCAACGGATGCATGCGGCGTTTACGGATTCAGCAATATCCGCATCGCGCATGCGGGGCGAACAGAGCCGGCAGGGACAATCATCCTTGCTACTGACAAGGGGAAGCTGAGTCTTAATAGTGGAAGCGGAATTTTGCTGCGCGTGCAGGGCTCTTGAGGCAATGCAAGGGCAGCCTTGCACGGGAGATCCCTGCCTGGCGCGACCTACCCGAAGCAGCATCCTGAGTGTGCCGCTGGGAGCAGAAGCAATGCGGTCAAAGGCGTGCTATCCCTCTCCCAGCGCAGCACCTCGAGGACGCCAAGCCGCAACGCAGTCAGCTGCGCCAGTGTCCCATGGTCCCTCAACCCACGATTCCCGTGTGGAAGAGCGGCTGCTTGGCTGCAATGCGGAACAGATGTTTGATGTTGGCCAGCGGCTCGGCGATCACCGTACGAACCAGGCATTCCTCAAGGTGCGCTGTGTGGTGCGCTTATAAACCTGGCCCAGGCTCTGCTGACACATCTTCCAGAAAAACCAGATCTGAACTCAACGGAGTCTGCAAATTCACCATCACACCACTCCCCATCAACTCGCTGCCCTTCGCTTCCCTGTCCGGCGCGGTTCCATCCTCATAGTGAATCTTGTAGTGCTTTGCAGCGTCCAGTCCAGCCAGCACGAAGCGATGCTGCGCTTCATCTGCGATGCTTCCACGAAAGGCAAAGAGCACTCCTTTGCCGCGGCCCGGATCCCAGTACTCCATCCCATCCCAATGCACGCCATCAGGCCTTGCGGAAACGTGATAGAGCTGCGCATCGCGAATGAGAGGCCGCAGTGTTCGCTGATAGAGTGCAATAGCCTGCCGTGCCGCCTCATGCTCCTCCTGTGTCCAGGCTGTCGTGTTCACCATGATTGTTACCCAACCCATCATGCCGCTCCGCAGCATGTAGAGAAAGTTTTCCATGCGCGGCGCCGGCCATTTTTCCACGTAGCTTTCCAGCATCGCTGCCGGAAGCAGGTGACTCGCGTCGTAAAAGGCGCGGCGGTTCGACAAAGGATCGTAGGTGTCGGTGATGGAGAAATAATCGCCGTGCGCAGCCGAGCCAAAATCCACCATGCGCCCGCCGTCATTGCAGATCTCGAACAGCAATCCCGGATGCTCGCGGCGCGTTTGCTCATAGATGCTGTAATAGGCGCGCACCGCATGGTAACTGACGTCTGTCGAGTTTGATGCAAGCACGAAATCCGCGCCTGAGTCATGCATGACGGTCATCGTACTTCGATCCGGCGGAGCGTGCGGATGGTCGTCACGCGTGCAGCCCTGCGCCACCAGGTAGCCGTCGTGCTCCAGCATGTCCAGGTGATAGCTCTCCACTATTCGCTTCACCTCTTTTGCGCAGTAATTATGCGCGGCGGGCACGCCCAGATCGATGGTCTGCCCCTTGAACTCCTCGGGCTTCCAGTTCGGCGGCAGATCGCGCACCAGCCAGTCGCGCACTTTTGGATCGCGCGCGTTCAGAGCGCCGGGCTCGTTGTCCAGCGCCGCCTGCGTCCAATCAACCCAGATGCCAAAACGCAGACCCTGCCTGTGCGCCGCGTCGGCAATATAGGCCAAGCCATGCGGAAATTTCCTCTTATCCGGATACCAGTCGCCCACACCGCGAAACCAGCCCGCATCCACGTGAAACATCTCCAGGCCCAGTTCCTTTGACTCGCCGATCATCCGCAGCGCAAGCGACTCATCCACCTGCATTCCGCTGCCCCAGCTGTTGTTGACCGTCAGCGGATATTGAGGATCCTTCCACGTGAGCGGATTACCGAGAACCGCGCGCACCCAGGGCCGCAATTGGTTTCCCGCGCCATCGGGACCACCTGTGAAGGCCCCCAGAAATACAGTAGGAGTGGTAAAGCTCTCTCCGGGTCCGACACGCGTGCGGAATGGCCCTGGATCAGGATTCAGGCCCAGCACAGTTTTCAGGCTTTCGCGATCACGCATCAGCGTGATTCGCGTCCTGCCGCTGAACTCAATTCCTGCGTACCAGCCAACCTGAGGATACGCCGCCGAATAGACAATTTCCGCAGGGATGATTTCGCGCGCCTCACCCGGCACTGGATGCGCATAGGTAGAGGATGTTCCGGTCCAGTGATAGCCGCTCTCCACCACATCCAGGTGTGTTCCATGTGCCGAGGGGGTGTCTGCGCCCTTCTCCACGTAGAGGTTCAGCAGCGCATTTTTCACGGGCGCGCGCCAGTTCAGGCGGAGCGAATCCACCATGGAAAGAGAGATGTTCTGGTCGCTGAGGTTTTCAATTTCGATGCGATGCTCAAGCGGGCCAAAACCCGCCCGCGATTCCCAGTTCCAACTCAGGCGCAGATGAGGCTGCGCGGATTCGTAAACAAAAGTGAGGTGATGCGCATCCGCTCTGCCCAGTTCGGGTATCAACTTCCAAGTCACTGCAATGTTCCTGCTGTTGACCTCGACGCTCGCCGGCAGCGTTTCCTTCCACCGGTTGCGCCATCGGGCACCTGCTCCGCCTGAAAGGCTGGTGAGACGCGGCGCGTGAGCGTCGGTGCTGAGTCGTACGTGCACATCCGCCGTGGAAAGCACTGCTGATCTTTGTAGTCCGCTGGCATGCGTGCACCACACGAACACAAAGACGACAAGGGGGGTGGCTTGCCGCAGTCGGTGGAACCAACCGCAAACCCTTATCATTCGTACCTTCATCCCGTCTCGCGTTCCTGCCTGCGCCACGCCTTCCAGGCTCTGTTCCCATGTCATCCGATTGCGGCACCAGCACAGAAGCACTGGAGCGCACATTCGGATTCTGCTGAGGCGGAACATCATCCGGTCACCATAGCGCCCGGCCGTATCCGCGCGCAACTTTGGATGTTTTTGCAGATGCGCAACGAGACTCTTGTTGAACGCTGAGCGTGCTGGCTGTTGGACCATCTTCAAAAGACGTTGCACGGGGAGATCGAAATTGCCACCATTCGCGCTTCAAGGAATGCTGGCTCGGCAAGAAGGTAAATCAAGTGGCTCCCACTCGATCCGATTCCCCGCACACGTCGAGCAGGTAGCGCACCGACACTGCGGCAGTGCACACATTCGTTGCAGTCTTTTAGGCGCAGCTGCCAGTTGCCTGAACATAGCGGCGTAACTCATCTTGCGCACCGTAAATCGTGGCGTGGATTCTTTCGTGCCATGTGTTGTGCGTGCAGATGAGACCGGGAGTTTCTGCCAGTGGCTGAATACCATCGAGAGGTTTCACGTACGCTTCCGGCGACGGGCTCAGCTTAACGTGCAAGAAAGCACCGCGCGCAAGTCAGGCAGCAGCAGGGCCTGCGCCTGCTTCGCATTTGTTCTTGACGATGGTCTGGCTGTGGGGCTTATTCGCCAGCGCCGGAGAGGATGATGGGGGCGGTGGGCGTAGCGGAGCCCTCGGCCCGCTCGATGGTCACGCCGAAGGCCTTGGCCGGCACGCCTTTAGGCAGCGGAGGCAGCACTACACTTGCGCTTCCCGCGGCGTCAGGCTGGAAGAGTCCAGCCGGAATGGGTGCGGCGCCATTTGCCGGGATGACCCAAAGCTCATACGTCTTACCCTGAGGCACAGGGCTGAGATTGTTCGCCTGGAAGATGAGGCCTCCGCGCTCTGCCAGGTAGACGGCGCGGCCTGTCGGCTGGGGGCGGGTCTTACTCGCGGTCAGCAGCACGCGCTGGGCAGAAGGCGCCGTAAGCACGGCAAGAGCTTCTTGCGCATGCGAGTTTTCCGCGGCCACACTTGCCACAAGGTCAGAGCGTCTCTGCAACTCCTCATTAAGCGTGCCGATTTTCACGGCGAGGGTGACTGCGACAATCACAAGCGCAGCAACCAAAGCCCAGGGAATCCAATACACGAGCCTGAATGCGGGCCGGCGCGCGGGCATGGAAACGACGGTTCGGCGAGTCTCCTGCTCCTGGGATGCCGCACGCAAGGAGATGCTCTCGATGAATTTCTCCCGCGCTCCATCCGGTACCGGATGCTGTTCCACACTCATGGCCACCAGCGCCAGATTGCTGGTGACTTCATCCAGCCCGGCGCGGCACAGAACGCACTCCTCCAGGTGTGCTCTGATTGCTGCAGACTGCTCAGGGGAGAGAGCCTGCATTGCATGGAGTTCAAGATCCTCCTGCGAGATGTGGTCGTGGTAGGTCACGCCTTCATTGCCTTTCTTAGACTCATCAGTGCCGCCCTGATTCTTGTTTTTACGGTCCCCAGTGGATCTCCTGTCTTCGCCGAAATTTCCGCGTGGCTCAGCCCCTCAAAATAGGCGAGTTCCAATGACAACTGCTGCTCCCGTGGCAAGTCCTTCAGTACGCCTCTAATCTTGTCCATCATCGCATTGCGCTCGACCTCAGAGGCCAGGTTCACGTCTGAAGCGAGCACCACGACATCGATTGAATCAACAGGCTTTCTGCGCCGCAGCACATCCACCGCGCGGTTCCTCGCCACAACAGCCAGCCACGCGCCCAGCGATCCGCGATCCTGCACGTACGTGCCGGGTTTGTTCCAGACCTGGAAGAATACCTCCTGCATCACGTCCTGCGCCTGGCCCGTGTCTTTCAAGACGCGCAGAGCCACCGAGTACGCCATGCCGGCGTAGCGATCGAACAGTATCGTCATCGCCCGCTGGTCTTTGGCCATCACGCGGTCCAGCAAAAGCGCATCGCTTTCCGCGACGTCTCCAGCGGCTTTGCGGCCGCCTGCATCTCCATCAATGGAACGCATCGACGCCTCGTCCGGATTGGAGGGATTCTGAGTCATCAAGAAGGGGCAAGCATCAGACAGGATCATTCTACTGGTCGCACGAAGCAGGCCCCGTAATTTCTTGAAAAGCGCCACGGAAGACTTTGGCCGGATGAAAACCTGCGGCGCAAAACGGGCCAGAGAGATTCTCTGGCCCGTCCCCTTCATCCTGGATTCCGCAGCGTGCGCGCATTATTTGATTGTGCCGTTGAGTCCGTTGGGGAAAAATGCGCCTCCGGACGTGCCGCCGCCGTACACAATGCTCAGTACCTGCGTTGTGGTGCGGCTGAAGGCGATGGCATTCTGGTCCGCATCGACGATCGTCGCAGCGCCGCCAGAGACTCCCACGCCGATATCGTCATTGCCCGTGCCGTCGAGGGATGCGCGCGCAGCTGCGATCTGACTTGAGGCTGTCTGCGCGGCCGACCCGTCCGCAAAGATGCGCAGACGGATGCTGCCCGCATGATAGGCCTCAACCGCCAGTATTCCTGCTGCCTTATCCAGATAGGTCTTGTCGGAAATAAGGCCGGCGGCTCCGCTGTATGCCGTCACACCCACGTCCTCAAAGATGAATGCGCCGAGCAGGAAGTTGGTTTCGCTGGCAAACGGGTCAAAACTTGACCCGAGGCCGGCTGCCTTTGCCAGCGCATTGAAGCTGTTCTCCAGATCAATGTTCGGCATGGCCACTGCGTTGGCCCCGAGCGCCGCACGCAGAAACTTCACATGATTTTGCTCATCGGTCGCGGTCTCCATTGCAAATTGCTGCAGCAGCGGAGTGACAAAGGGGACCTTCGGATTTGATTTGACCGTAACCGACCCGCCCGCCGCGCCATTCGGCCCGGTAATCCCGATTCCAAGCTGGTCAATGGTTTGCCCTGTTGTGGCCAGGGTATAAAACTGCGCCTCGAGATACTCAAGATTCAGTGCGAAGTTGAGGATGTCTGCGTCCGTGACCGTGGCCGACTGGGCTAGTGCCTTGCGGCTCGCGGCGAGACCGACAAGAGCGGCGCCTCCCATCAGGATTGCTGCCCTGCGTCCCAGCCCGCTGCGCTCTGCTGCACTCTTCAGATTCATCGCTGTGATTTCCATGTGCGTCTCTCCTTAGGAAGCTGTGGCTTTGATGGTGCCGTTGAGCCCGTTGGGAAAGAATCCGCCAGCGCTGACCTGACCGGCAGTCCCATTGAGGTAGACAATGTGCAGCACCTGGTCGGTTGTGCGATCGAAGGCGATGGAGTTGGCGTCAGCGGCCACGATTGTGTTGCCGGATACGGCGACCTCATTGCCTCCTCCGGCCGCGGCACGCAACGCGGAGATCTGGTTGGCATAGGTGAGATAGTTTCCGCCCACGACGGCGAGCAGGGTCCGGATCTCCGCCGCGTGATATGCCTCTGTAGCCATGATGCCCGCCGCAGCGCTTAGGTAGGTCTTGTTCGTAAGCAGGCCCGCTGCTCCGTGGTATGCGGTCACGCCCACGTCTTCAAAGGTGAACGCACCGACAATGAAACTGTTTTCGTCCGCAAACGGGTTGAAGGCTGGCCCGATGCCGGCCGCCATCGCAGCCGCATTGAAGCTGTTGCTGAGGTCGATGGCAGGTCTGCTGACGGCTGCCGAGCCGAGCGCGCCGCGCAAAAAGCGCACATGCGCCAGCTCATCATTGGCTATCTCAAGAGCGTACTGCTGAATTGCCGGCGTACTGAAAGCAACCTGCGATCCTCCAGTCACGGCTCCTGCGTTCGAACCTGCGTCCGCGTCGGAGAGCCCCGTGCCGGTGGCGGCTCGCAGATAGAATTCCGCTTCAAGATACTCAAGATTCAGAGCAAAATTCAGAATGTCCGCATCCGTCACGGTCGCGGGCATGGTGGGCGTCGAGGGCGAGCTGGCCATGCCGTAGCCTCCGCAGCCAGTCAGCGTCATTGCTGCAGCCGCACCCGCGCTGCACCCCATCCCGGCCAAGAATCCCCGGCGAGAAACGGCTCTTGCGGTGAACTCATGCAGTTGAGCCACGATATTGCCTCCTTTGTGCCTGATTCATCTCTCGTGAATTGACTTACACATCACGTACGTGGCGAGGTAGGCTTTTGGATTGGCCGGGCGCAAGGAATTTTTCGGAGGGGAAACTGCGTGCGGGAATTGCAAAGCTTCTTTTTCAAGTTACGGAGACGTGAGCACGCCCGCACAGGGGCTCAAGTTGAGGGCGAGAGGTGAATCCCTTGGGGCGTGCTTGTAATTGTGGCTCTGCGACTGCTTACTGCTTGTCCTTTGCCGCGGGCGGTGCGGCGGTGGGCGCGGACTGTGACGTGGATTGGGGTGCTGCCGGTTGCGTGGCCGGTAGAGCTTTGGGCAGTGCAGGCGGTGCCGCGTCAACCGGCGGGGCTGCCGTCGGCTGGGCTTTTGCCGGGGTCAGCACTCCGGATGCCAGGGGAAGGACAGGCAGCTCCAGCGTCTGTACCGTCGCCGGGTCGTCCCGCAGCTTTATGTAAAGCGCGCCATTTACCGGGTGGGGAACAGTCAACTGGGTTCCGGTAAAGTCCGGCGGAACATCAACCGGGCTTTCAAACTCCGGCGTAGCGGCAATGGAGGTGGCCAGAAACAGGTTGCTTCCCGTAAGGGTGCAGGCCTTGGCCGGCGAGTGCGGGCAGCGCAGCTCCCTGAATCCGGGCACACGCACCAGCGTCCCCAGCGGGAGCCAGTCCCCCGTCACTCCCTCGGCAGAGACGGCGCGCAGCTCAACCGGCCCGAAGGCAGACGAGCCGAAGCGGCTGAGCGGTTCCACCACACCCAGTGCGGTCTTCGCGTCCTCAAGCATCAGGCTGCCCTCGGCCAGGGAGAGCACGGTGCGAAAGCTGCCATCCACTGCTGCCACTTCAATCTTCTGGTTGCGGGGAAAGTTGTCCGGAGTCTTTGACTTGAGAAAGAACACAAGCCGTTGTTCGATAGGTAAATCGTCCGGACTGCCGAGCTGGACCGGCGAAGGTTCCGCGCCAGCCGCGTCCTGCGCGCCTTTGCTGAGCAGTGTCACTTGCGGACGCAGCGGAGCGACCGCTACCGGCACCCTCAGGGTGCGTCCATCGAGCAGTTGCACGCGGGCAAAGTAGCGCTTTGCGGGTTCCAGTCCGGCCGTCGAGCTGTCGGCATTCATTGCCAGCCGGTCAGAATCCTGCACGCGGCTCAACGCGGCGGGTAACCAGTTGATTCCGTCCATGGAAGCCTTCGCGACCTGGTCCAGGCGGGTGCCAGTCAGCACAGCCCCCGTATCCCCGGCGCTGAGAGAGAGACTGTCCAGCGAGGCTGCCTCGGAATAGGCTTGCATGGGCAGAATATCGGGCTTATCCACGCCGAATTGGCGAATTTTGATGCTCACCGGCCCCGGAGCGGCGTCCTTCAGAGGCACCGTCACTTCCAGTATTCCGGGCTTGGGGGACTTCCACGTGAGCGGGATGGCGCCCATGGCTGACTCCTGCTCCACCTTGTCGACGCACAATGTGCTTTCGCCCTCGATGTGCAGCGTATCTTCGCGGCCCACCACCAGGGCCGACTGGTCGCCGGCAGCAATAGTCCACTTGCCCGGCCCGGCCGAACGCAGATGAAAGCGTGGTCCCTCCCAGTCATCGAAGCCCCACTTGCCGCGCACTACCCCGGTCAGATCGCCCTCCGGGAGCCGCGTCACAGGCTCTTCCAGCACCAGCCCACCGCGGGCCGGGTCAGCCTTTACCGGTAAATCCACCGGTCCGCCCGGCAGCTCGAAGTGCAGATTCAGGTCGTAGGCCAGATTGGTAGCCAGAACGAGCGGGGCACCCTCCGCCGGCAGCACCAGGCTGGGCTTCTGCGCGCAGTAGCTCTCGGCGGGATTTACTGCATGAAGAGGCGGCATTCTTGCCGGAGCCACCGGCGGCAAGGCGATCACCACCACCGACTTGGGGTCGCGGAATGACGGCGGCACGCTCAGTCGCAGGTTCAACGTGTCTTTGGTGGGCAGGGCCAGAGCGGGAATGTACTGGAAGCGCGCCGTGTGCAGCGACGAGAGGATCTTGACGGTATCCACAATGGCGCCGACGTAGGGGCTATAAACGCCAGCCCCGCCCACACCGGAGTAGCTAAGCTGGTTCATCAGGTCAGCGGTCGAGCCATTGGCGATCTGCGCTACTCGCGACTGCGCACTGGCGTCGTCCATCACCAGCCCTTCGGTGTGTTGCGACAGGCAGGTGGCCTGCTCGTCCTCGGGCTTCAAGAAACAACTCTGGTCGACCTTGATGCCCAGGCTACGGGCCGACGCCTCAGAGCGCTCCTTGAGCAATTTCGGATCGGTCAGGGAGGTGACTTTCACCTGGTCAAGGTATGCATTCAGCCGCATCCGGTCCCAACTGGCCGCTTGCAGGTTCTGGCCGGCACGCACAAAAATGCCAGGTCGTCCGCGCACGGCGTTGCGCAGCGTGGAAAAATCCCCACCCGTCTCCGGCGCTAGGAAGATAAACGCTTGCTGCGCCTCCTGCGGCACGGTGACGAACAGGCCTTCATTGCGCACCTGGCGCTTCCAGGTTTCCACGCGGGTAAACCACCCCGGTGGGGGCGGATTGGTGGCGCCGCGCAGAAATGCGACCACCAGCACATAGCGCGCCGACTGGCTGTCGGGCAAGTCGGGATGAACCCAGATCCTGTCGCCGGGGAGAAGATTGGGCACTTCGCCAATTGGCAGTGTGACCTCACCCCGCTTGACATGGACATCCACCTTGGGACCAACAAGGTCAAACGCCTGGGCGCCGGCGCGAAGGCCAGACCAGGACAACAGCCAGATTGCCAGTAGAGGTATACAACGCCGCATACTCACATTGTACGAAGACGCACCGGGGAGGAATTCGTCTCTGATGAGCAACTTCTTTTCCGTTAGCGCAGGCTACAAAAGGCTGCATAATACTGACTTATTTGCTCAAACAGGGTTTCAAGGGGTGTAAATTTCGTATACACTATTGCACAGTTAGCTTCCATGATGGATTCGCAAGAAATTTCTCGGGCCCTAGGTTTCAAAAAAAAAGGGAAGCGATGAAGGGCAGTCAGCTAATTTAATGACCGCATTATCGCCATTATTTGCCCTATATCCATTCGAGAAATGATGCATTTGCATCCACTTGGCATAGATAAGTGTCTTCTGCCAACATGGCAGCTTACTAAGCATCAAACTCGTCAGGACCCCCTCCTGCGAGGAGAGTCGATGCAGGCTAAATAGGCTTTATACGGAATATGGAGAAGAAGATATGAAAGCGACAAGAGCTGTGCAAAACAGCATAGATGTAGCCAATCTGAGCATCCCAGATGCGGAAGAGATTATTGAAGAAGCACTGAATGAGTTGGCGTTTTCCTCCGACCCCGGCATGGCGCGTGCGCTCCATTTTCTGGCGCCCCCTGGATACCAGGCGATTGTGGAACTGTGCAGCGAAAACGGACGCAGCAAGCGCCGCAACGCCCTGGCTGAAGCGTGGTCACCTGAGGAAGACGAGGTGCGCATCTACTTTGAACGCATCGACGCGTCTGAGCCGGTCGCGCGCCCGGCTCGCGCCATGCGCGCGGCTGTGTCGCATGCCTTCGATGAAGATGAAGACAACCAGGAAGCCGTGATTCCCGCCGATCTGGATGCGCGCGTCAAAGAGCTGTGTGCAGCGCTGGCTGAGGCCGAGCGGGGCGGCCATGCCTTTATCGCCCTCAAGTGGTTCCGCGACTCCTTCCTTCCGCGTAAAGCCTTCCGCTGGAACCAGAACCCCGAGTCGCGCCAGGCAGTGCTGGCAGAGGCCATCCAGCGCGGCGTCGTGCTCACCAGCAAGATAGCCAACCCCAAGACCCCTGCTTATCCCACCACCACCATCCGGCTCAACCGCGCCGAGGCCGGCATCCCCGAAGAGGCCCAGCGCTTCCACCCGGTCGCCATCCAGGAAGGCTCCATGACCGAGGCCATCGAAGGGGAACGGGGGGAGATGTGAGCTGCTACTTCCTCGAATCCACGGCCTTCGCCAAGCTGTTTGTGCAGGAGCCAGGCACCGATGTTCTGATCCGCCTGATGGAGGCCGTCGAGGATAATCGCAAGCTGATCTCGGCTTCCGCGCCGCTGGAGGTCTACGCGGCCATCCGGCGGCGTGAGCGCGCCGGCAGCATCAGCCCTGAAAACGCCACGGCGGCCCTCGACATCCTGCGTCTTGAAGCCGCGCGCATGGTGCAGCAGCCACTGAATCCGGCCGTGCTTGAGGCTGCGCGCCAGCTCCTGGATCGCACCACGCTGCGCTGGCCCGATGCCCTGCAACTGGGTGCAGCAATCGTTGCACGCGACATGTTTCAGGGCACCGAGATCAACTTTGTCTCCGCCTCGGAGCAGCTTCTGGATGCCGCGAAAGCCGAGGGCTTTAACACCCTCGATCCGGCAAAGGAAGCGCAGAACGGGTGAAGGAGACTGAATAACAGCAGATGCATCCTTCTCTCCGAAGCGACATGCAGGCCCCCGGCACATAGAAAGGGACTTAAGTTCTTTCAAGGCGGAGTTATGTCTGATAGAAGCCGGAGATAACCCCAAGCTCAGGAACTGGCATGGTTCCGCTGCATTGACTTTCTTGCCTCCCAAAATTTGCTTGACAGAATCGAGTTCAACCGGCAAAACTGTATAACTCATTCTCCCCCTCAATCCAATGAGTGCCTCGAAAAGCTCGCAGGCGCGATTGGCGTGTCGTCCAAATCTCGATTCGAATGGGGGGCATTACAGGATGAAAATCATCCCAAAACAGTGCAGATTGGTTCTCTTGTTGCTGATTCTTTCTGGCTGCGGAACCGCGTTGATGGCATCCACCAGCAAGGAAGCAAAGGCGGAGTTAAGCAAAGTGCTGCTCGGCAAGGACGTTAAAGCGCTCCTTGACATGCCAGCTTACAAGGATGGACTGGATCTATATGTTGATCCAAAAGTAAACAAGCGGCTTGACGACCGGGGGTTGGATCTCAAGGACCTGGCGAAATATCTCAAGGAGAAAGGTGTTGGCGTCGAGCGCGACGAGTGGGTAACGATCACGGATGTGAAAGTAGATAGCGACCGGGTGGAAGTTCATCTTGGCGGGGGCGGCGAAGGCCGCGGAGCAAGCAAGAATGCCAGCAAGAAAGGCGCGGGATTCAAAAGAGCTGGAGGCTCGCGCATCAACTTCCGCTATGGCAGGGATCTTACAGACGCGGACATTCAGATCAAAGCTTTTCTTCCCATCCTTGCGCGCGTTGTGGATACATCCCGAATACAGGAGAAGCTGGATCAGCAGAATGTTCCGCCCGAGTTTAAAAGTGCTATTGAAGAAAAGAAGATTGTCGAGGGCATGACCTATCAGATGGCTCTGTTGAGCGCAGGTGAGCCTGATCAAAAGAAGGTGGATGACTCGACAGACGATAACCTTCACGAAACCTGGTACTACATGAAAGCTGGGCACCGATGGGTAGTCAGGTTCTTGAATGGCAAAGTCGTGAAGGTGCAGATCTTCTGAAGGATCCTGGCGGAGGCGCAGGCGCTCTATTTTCCTGCGCCTCCCGGGATACCATGTCATGTTGAAACTGCGCAGCGAAGAGAGCCACCGCGAAAGCGGAAAGCTTCAATGCGATCGAGCGGGCGAAGGAAGCAGCGCGGAAGGCTGAAATCAGGCTCGGACCTGATCGGCTACGGGGCTAGTTGGTGACCATGAATGGACGACGCACGGCGATGCTGCCTATCGTTGTTCTTCTATTTGCATGTCACGCAGCAGAAGAAGCGTGTCTCCGTTGAGGATCCCGAAGGCAACCTCTTTGTCTTTGCGAAGGATTCACTCAGTTTCTCCACGAAGGCTGCTATTCCGGTGAAATAGACAGGCGCGCGAGCTATCAAATGAAAAACATTGCAGGAATCCAATGCCTTGTAATCGAGGTCTGACTAGGGCTGATTGTAGTAGCCGGTGTTGGTGCGGGCGATTATCTTTTGCTTGTCAATCACGACTTTCAGCTCGTGATACTCGTCTGCATGGTCGGCATGAGGAGGGTTAAAGGAGAGCGTGTAGAAGGCACCTGCGTCCTGAACGCAACGTTTGATCTGAGTGGCGAGATCGTTATCCGGAAACATTACGCTTCCGCCGCTTTGGATGGCGATCACTTTCAAGTCCAGGTTCGCGGATTGCACTTGATCGGCTGTCTTTACCCCCTTTAGAAAACTTTCATAAAGGTTGGCGTCCAGAAGGTTTGCGTCCAAATTAGGGTCATGTCTTGGGAGTGAAACATCGTAGAGCGTCATGCGCGCTTTGCGCAGTGTGGTGGAGACGTCTACGGCCCAGTCGAATAACAGACGCACACTCTCGAGCGAGGGCGTAACGGTCGCCCGGTCGAACATCGGCCATCCAGGGCCGGTCCAGATCAACAGCTTCCTGCCCGGCAGCTTCGCTTCATTCTCCGCGATGATCGTGAGCCATTTGATCGATAGTCCCACGCGCTCTGAATCGCCGTTGACGCCTCCGGCCCGGTCGATCACGCGCAACGCTGCATTGGTCTTATTTAGTTCCGCGGCCAGCGCGTTTCCGTCGGTGGAGGGCTGCAGCAAAACCGTTGCGCCGTCGTTGGAAAGCAACAGGACGGATACCGGCTGGGCAAGGTGTCCGCCGTTCTGGCGCAGGAATTTCGCGATTTCGTCCCGCGTACGGGACAAAGTCAGGTAGTCAAGGTTGACTGCGTCCAGAAGCAGAATGACCTGCGTGGAGTCGTCAGCCCGCTGAGAGAGTGCGTTGTTTGCGCGAAAGGAAACAATCTTTGCGGGCTTCTTGTCGTCGAGCAGAGTGAAGTCCTTGAGATCAAGACCGGTGACGGGGATTCCTTGCTTATCGGTGACCACGACATCGAGCTGGATGTTGCCCTCGTCTGGTTTGGGCGCGGGGCGCATTTTGAGCGCAGGCCCCTGGGCTGGGGATGCTTGAGCAGCCATGCCCGCAGCGCCTGTCGCAGAGGAGGCTTGCTGCGCGCATGTAAGCACCAGCAAGAGAGCAAAGGTTGCGAACCATGCGTGGATTTGCCTGTTCATGCGGGCAATTCTACTCGCGTCGGAAGCGGTTGGCCTTTTCAAACTCATCGCGCAGCGCTGGGGTGCGCAGGTTTTCGCGGATATGCGCCAGGCGCTGCTCGAGGGCCTGAAGCGCGGCCTCGATGGCCTCGGTGTTGGTGTGGGCGATGTCGCGCCACATGGAAAAGGGACTTGCTCCCAGCCGCGTCATCTCACGCAGGCCGCGCCCGCCCACGTGCTTCAGTTCCGGCGCATCCCCTACTTCGTCCTCAAGCAACGCACTCAGGGCCGTGGCCACAAACTGCGGCAGATGGCTGACCCACGCCACCAGTTGGTCGTGGCGCGAGGGGTCAAGGTCGATGACCTTGCAGCCCAGTGAGATGACCCACTGCCGCCACTCCTTCGCCAGAGCTGACCCGCGCGACGACCGCTCACAGGTCGGGTCGTCCGTGAAGAGCCACACCGCACCGTGAAACAGGTTTGCATCCGCCAGCGCCGCGCCGCCACGCTCCTTGCCCGCCATGGGATGGCCGGGGAGAAACGCCGCACGCGTCGGCGTGTTGTAAAGCCGCGCGGCAGCAGCGGAGATTTCCGCCTTGGTGCTCCCCACGTCGGTAATCAGATGATCGGGCCCAAGCACGCCGGAGAGCTTCTCCATCCAATCGAGAGTGGCATAGATGGGCACGGCCAGCAGCACAACGTCGCTCGCTCGCGCCGCTTCAACCGGGTCTTCTGCAATGGAATCGAGCGCACCCATGTCGAGCGCAAGCTGTGCCTGCTCCGGGCTGCGATTCCAGCCTGTGATGGAGCCGCGAAATCCCGCCGCGCGCAGCGCCAGTCCTGCCGATGCACCCAGCAGGCCTGTACCCAGAATGGTGATGCGCTCGATCATGCGGACCGTCTCTGACTCTTCTTACAGTGTTCTACCCACCGCCGCTGCAATCACCTGCAGCTCCCTCATCAGCTTATCGAACTGATCCAGATACAAGGTCTGCGCGGCATCCGAAGCGGCCTTGTCTGCGTTGGGATGTACCTCGACCAGGATTCCGTCGGCTCCGGCTGCCACGACGGCTCGCGCCATTGGGCCCACCATATCGCGGCGGCCCGTGCCGTGCGAGGGGTCACCCACGATCGGCAGGTGCGAAAGCTTCTTTACGACTGGAATCGCTGAAATGTCCATCGTGTTGCGCGTGGCTGTCTCATAGGTACGGATGCCGCGCTCGCACAGGATCACGTTGTAGTTGCCGCCGGAAAGGATGTATTCGGCGGACAGCAGCATCTCTTCGATGGTGGCGGCAATGCCGCGCTTAAGCAGGATGGGCGTACGCACCGTGCCCAGCTCGCGCAGCAGATTGAAGTTCTGCATGTTGCGCGCCCCCACCTGGAAGCAATCGACATACGGGAGCATCGGCTCAATCTGCGAGATCTCCATGACCTCGCTTATTGTCAGCAGCCCGTACTCTTCAGCGGCCTCGCGCATCAGTTCGAGTCCCGGAATGCCCATGCCCTGGAAGGCATAGGGCGAACTGCGCGGCTTGAAGGCGCCTCCGCGCAGAAAGCTGCCGCCGGCTGCCTTGACGCGCTCGGCTGTCTCAAAAATCTGTGCGCGGTTCTCAATGGAGCAGGGTCCGGCCATCACAACCACCTGCTCGCCGCCCAGCTTGACGCCGTTGCGGAACTCCACCACCGTGCCTTCGGGGCGGAAGCCTCGGCCCGCCAGCTTGTAGGGCGAGCTAATGCGGTGCACATGAAGCACGCCGGGCAGCAGCTCAAACTTGCTCAGATCCAGGCTGGCGGTCTGCCCCACGCCGGCCAGGATGGTTTGGCTCGCGCCGGTTGTGCGATGTACGCTGACTCCTGCGTCCACCATGGCGTCGATCACTGCATCAATCTGCTCTTCGGTGGCCTTCTCCTGCATTGCTACGATCATTGCTTCTTCCCTGTCTCGGGCGCCTCTGCGCCAGTGCCATGGCCCGGCGAATCATCCCCACGACCAAGACCTGTCGTGGGGGACCCCGATGCAGCCGCCTGGGCATTCCTCTCTGAAGCCAACTCGTTCCTCTGCAATGCCCGCATCACGTCAATGATCCGCTCGTAGATATGCGTCAGCTCGATGTCAGGCAGCGGCCCCTTGTTGGCGGCGTGCACGTTGGCGTAGATCACCTTTTCGCGTGCCGGCTCATACACCGGCAGGCTGGTCGCAGCCTTCAGGTGACCAATCATCTGTGCCGCGCGGGCGCGCTCGCTCAACAGTTCCACCAGCTGGCGGTCCAGTTCATCGATCTTCTTGCGCAACTCTTCCAGCGTCATTCCATCCTCGTGTTGCATCCCGGCGCAAGGTGTCCCTTCTGGGAAGGGCCGGCGCGCAAGGCGCATTGGAGCTAGAGTTGATTACCTGCGTGCGGCATGTGCGCCGCCACCTGGGGTGTGCTCTTGTTAACGGGCCAGCTCCGCCTGTGGCAGATGCAGGCCCTTGATAAATCGAGCCACCGCGCCGGGCGACGCCTCGGGGGTTGACCGCTCAATCAACTCCACAATTGCGCTGCCAATCACCGCGGCATCCGCGAACTCCGCCACCTGGGCGACGTGTTCCGCGTTGGAGATGCCGAACCCCACGGCCACCGGCAGCGTTGTCCATCGCCGGATGCGCGCCACAAGCGCCGCCGCGTCGGTGGTCAGGCTCTGCTGCTTGCCGGTAATGCTGGTGCGGGAGATGGCGTACACAAATCCCCTGGAGTGCGTGGCAATGGCCTCAAGCCGGTCGTCGGGACTGGTGGGCGCGGCCAGAAATATGGGCGCCAGTCCCACGCGCTCCATCTCCGCCAGATACTCGCCCGCTTCTTCGACAATGATGTCGGTCACCAGCACGCCGTCTGCGCCTGCGGCTGCGGCATCGTCCGCAAAGCGCGCAAGACCATAGTGCAGAATGGGATTGAAGTAGCTGAAGATGACCAGGCCCGCAGAAGGGCGCGCGGCACGAATCTCGCGCGCCAGTCCGAGCACGTCTTTCAGACGCGTTCCCCGCGCCAGGGCACGCTCGCTGGCCCGCTGAATCACCGGCCCGTCCGCCAGCGGATCACTGAACGGCACGCCGAGTTCGATCACGTCCGCACCCGCATCGATGGCCTCAAGCGCGATGGCGCGCGTGGCCTCAAGACTCGGGTCGCCAGCCGTCAGATACACCACCAGGCCGGGTTTGTGATCGAAGTGAATCGCCATCGGAATTCGCTGTACGTCCTCTAAAGCTTCAACTCGCGGGCCAGAATGCCCATGTCTTTGTCGCCGCGTCCTGAAAGGTTCACCACCAGTATGTCATGCGCGGGCATCGCGGGAGCAATGCGCAGGGCTTCGGCGACCGCGTGCGCGCTCTCCAGGGCGGGCAGGATTCCCTCAGTCCGCGCCAGCCTCACTACCGCGTCCAGAGTTGCTGCGTCGTCCTGCGAGACGTACTCTGCGCGTCCTGAATCGTGCAGCGCCGCGTGCTCCGGGCCAATGGACGCATAGTCCAGGCCCGCTGAGACCGAATGCGTGGCGGCGATCTGCCCGTCTTCATCCTGCAGCACGTAGGAAAAAGTGCCCTGCAGTACGCCCGGCGATCCGCCGCTGAAGCGGGCCGCGTGTTCGCCGAGCGCCTTACCGCGCCCGCCTGCCTCCACGCCGATCAGCCGCACTGCGCGCTCGGGAATGAATTCGTAGAACGCGCCGATCGCGTTCGATCCGCCGCCCACACAGGCGATGACGGCAGTTGGCAGCCGGCCCTCTTTCTCGAGAATCTGCTGCTTCATCTCGATGCTGATGACGCGATGGAAATCCCGCACCATCGTGGGATAAGGATGCGCGCCAAGTGCGCTGCCCAACAAATAATAGGTGGTGCGCACGTTGGTGACCCAGTCGCGCATGGCCTCGCTGATGGCATCCTTCAGCGTCTTTGAGCCGGACGAGACGCCGCGCACCTCCGCGCCCAACAGCCGCATGCGCAGCACGTTGAGTTCCTGGCGCTCCATGTCCACATCGCCCATGTAGATTACGCACTCCAGGCCCAGCAGCGCGCACACCGTGGCGGTAGCTACGCCGTGCTGGCCAGCTCCGGTTTCGGCGATAATGCGCTTTTTGCCCATGCGTCGCGCCAGCAGCGCCTGCCCCAGCGCATTGTTGATTTTGTGTGCGCCGGTGTGCAGCAGGTCTTCGCGCTTGAGATAGATTTTTGCGCCGCCCAGTTGCTCCGTGAGGCGCTTGGCAAAGTAGAGCGGCGTGGGCCGGCCGGCAAAGTCCTTGAGCAGGCCAGCCAGCTCGGCCTGAAAGGCTGGGTCGTTCTTCGCTGCCTCGTACTCATGCTCAAGCTCCACCAGAGCGGCCATCAGCGTCTCCGGCACATACCGCCCGCCGTAGATGCCAAACCGTCCCGGCCGCGACTCCGCCACGGCCGAATGTTCCGCTGAATTGATTACCGACGACATCCTGGAGCCTCCTGCCTGCTCTCACCCGGGAAAATGGGGAACTTTTAGTTTACTAGGACGGGATTGAAGATTATCGGTCAGGCTCGTGCCGCCGCCCGGGCATTGGCCACAAACGCCTGTACCTTCACGGCATCCTTTCGCCCCGGTGCGGCCTCAACGCCTGACGCTACATCCACGCCCCACGGCCGCAACGTTGCAATCGCTTCCGCCACGTTTGCCGGGTTGAGCCCGCCCGCCGCTACGAGCTTCAGGCCTTTGGCACCGGCAAACACGGTGCTGCGCGCCTCGGTCCAGTCAAACGCGACGCCCGTGCCGCCCACAGCCGTCGCCGTGCGCGAGTCCACCAGTACCGCATCCACATGCGTATCTTGCGCAATCGCCGCAGCCTGCTGCGCTGCGTCTGAGCCGAAATGCACCACCCGCACGATGCGCAACCCCGCTCCGAAGCGCGCGCGCAACTCTGCGGCCAGACCCGGCTGAGCGTCGCAATGCAGCTGCACTCCGGTCAATCCGCACGCGCGCACCGTGGACTCGATCTCGTCCAGCGGGGCATCGACGAAGACGCCGATTTTCTCGACTGCAGCCGGCAGGTACGGCGTGATGGCCGCAACCTGCTCCGCCGTTACGCGGCGCGGGCTGGGCGCAAATACGAATCCGACCGCATCGGCACCGGCTTCGACGGCCAGTTGCGCATCCGCCAATGAGGTGTTGGCGCAGATTTTGATCCACAGGCTCATGGCTTTACAACAGCTCCGGCGATCAGGGCCGCCAGCGCCGCTCCGGGATCGGGCTGCCGCATGAGACTCTCGCCGATAAGAAACGCGTCGAAGCTTGAAGCCCGCAGGCGCGCCACGTCCTCCGGAACCCCAATGCCGCTCTCGGCGACGCGCACGACGGTCGCCGGAATTCGTTGGACCAACGCGAGAGAAGTCTCCAAACGCACGTTGAACGTCTTCAGGTCGCGATTGTTTACGCCGATGGCGTCCGCGCCCGTCTCGCCCAGGGTGTCGAGGACGCGGTCAAGCTCGGCTGCCGTATGCACCTCAACGAGCACGTCCAACTCCAGTCCTCGGGCAGCGCGGGCAAACTGCTTCAGTTCAGCATCCGTGAGGGCGGCCACAATCAGCAGGATGGCATCGGCGTGGTGGGCGCGCGCCTCAACAATCTGGTACTCGTCCACCGTGAAATCCTTGCGCAGGCAGGGCAGGGCCACTGCCGCCGAGGCCAACTCAAGGTTGCGCAGGCTGCCTTGAAAATACGGCTCGTCGGTCAGCACCGAGAGTGCCGCTGCGCCGCCCGCCTGGTAGCGACCGGCCAACCAGGCGACGTCGAAGTCTTCGCGAATCAGACCCTTGGAGGGCGATGCCTTCTTGATTTCGGCAATGACAGCCGGACCGGATGCAGCCTTTTGCCGCAAAGCCGCAGCCCAACCGCGCGGCTGATGCGTGGCCGCCCTGCGCTCCAGTTCGGCGGTAGACACTCGCGCCCTGGCCGCAGCCACCGTGGCCCGAGTTGAAGCAAGAATTGTGTCCAGTTGGGTAGACATGCGCTGGCTTGAGTATACGAGGAAGAAAAAGCGCGGCGAAATTGGCAGCGGATCAATCCAGATCAAGGCCCCGCAAAGCCTGTCTCACCAGCTGAATCTCAGCCTCGATGACACTTCAGGAATCCACTCGCTCTGGTTCCCACTCGTCTGGAAGGAAGCGTTCCATGCGGTCCTCGCGATTCTCTTGCTTTTCCCGCTCGCGGAGTTTCTCGCGTTCTTCGCGCTCCTCCCGGCCGTCACTCATAGACCTCTCCTCTATTCAGTATAAGAAATCAAGTCCACGGATCGAATCCCATCCGCATTGCCTATTCCGCAAAAGCCCCGAGCAGTCACCTTCAAGTCTCTCTGGAATCAAAGACCTCTGCTTGTGCCTCGGTCATTCCTCCCGGCAACACACGCCAGTCAAATCACGCGAATCCAGTAGGCAAGTACCAGCACTTCAAGCCCGACGAACATGGCGAGAATGACGCTGTGTTTCAGCGTGAAGCGCAGCAATTGCGATTGTTGCCGGACTGTGACTCCAGTGGCGGCGGCGGCTACGGCGATGGATTGAACGCTAATCATCTTGCCCATTACGCCACCGGAGGAATTGGCGGCAGCAATCAAGATGCGACTGAAGCCGAGGCGGTCGGCGGTAATTACTTGCAGGCTGCCGAAAAGGGCATTCGAGGAGGTATCCGATCCTGTGAGGAAGACGCCGAGCCATCCAAGTAATGGGCTGAAGAATGGAAACGCAGCGCCGGTAGCAGCAAAAGCGAGGCCGAGCGTCCCAGTTGCGCCGGAGTAATTCATAACAAAAGCCATCGACAGAACGGACGAAATCGTCAGGATGGGAAGGGCCAACTGACGCGCGGAGGCAAGGATGACCCCGACAAAATTGCTGAGCGGCATCCTCAAAAAAACGGCCGAAAGAATGCTGGCGACCATACAGGATGTTCCGCCCGCAGAGATCAGGTTCAGATTGAACATCGCAGGGTAAGGAGAGGCTTTAGGCAAAACGGGTGGCATGCGGAGAATGAGATTATGCAGCGCTGGCCATCGAACCGCGAATGTCGCCATGTCGAGGATGGATTGGAGAGGTTTGAATCCCCATAGCAATACGAGGATGACGAGGAAGATATAGGGCGCCCATCCCGCGATGACCTGCCTTGGCGTGTGCGTGGGCGCCGCGGATTGCCGCGTTGAACTCGCGGGTACAGGCTCGAATGGGCCCTGTTCGATGAGGGTTGCGTTATCCTCCCGCCTTCGCACGGTGTGCGATCGAGGGCGCCACACCCTGAGCAGAGCGACGACGGCGCCCATCGCGGTAATCGAGCTCAGGATGACGGTGAGCTGAACATTAATGAAATTGGAAACAAAATACTCAACTCCGCCGAATGCCAGCCCCGCCACGAGCAAGGCAGGCCACACCTCCATCGCCGCGGTCAAGCCTCCCATGGTGATGATCATGTAAGCGGGCAGGATGAGCGCGATCGGCGCGCACAGAACTCCCACGGCACCACTCAACTTATCGACTGGAAGGCCGGTGATCCCCGCCAGGGTGATAATGGGCACCCCAATCGCTCCAAAGGCGACGGGTGCCGTATTTGCCAGCAGACAGAGGGCGGCGGCATAGTAGGGCGAAAATCCCAACCCCACCATCATGGCTCCCGCCACGGCAATTGGAGTTCCAAATCCGGATGCGCCTTCGATGAATGCGCCAAAGCCGAAGGCGATAATGATTGCCTGAATTCTCAAATCCGGAGTCAGTGATCCAATGGAATCCTTCACGATCGCGAACTTCCCGGTTGAAACCGTCACATTGAAGAGCACAATCGCCCAGAAGACGATCCATGAAATGGGGAATAGACCAAATGCAGCTCCATATTCCGCCGAGCTCAGAGCGAGCCTCAACGGCATGTGATATCCAGCCAGGGCAACAATCAAGGTCGCGCCAAGGCCGCAGAGTCCAGCCAACCATGCGGGTTTTCGCATTACTCCCGGGAGAAAAAGCAATAGGGCCGTCGGCAGGGAGGCGATGATCGCAGAAACCAGCAGGCCTTGTCCCCAGATGTAATAGCTCTGCGCCCAAATCGTCTTCATGTCTCGTCCTTCGTCGACTTCCCTGCTTCACAACGAAATGTTCATGCCGCGCCCATCTGCGCGCCAGCGCCTCTGGCATTTTGTCGCATGTCGGAGATCGTTCGCAGTGCAGAAGCCTGCAAGTTTCTCTTCAAGCTTTGCTCCCAGCACGGGGCGACTCAATGATTGCAGGCCACTCGAACCCTATAACCATAGCCGAGCCGTTGCAGCCCGCGCCACAGTAAAACAGCATGCCAGCGTAGGCTCCCATCACGTAAGCTGTTGTGCAGCGTGCTTACCCCCAGCCACATCTCCGAGTTGCGTGCCGCGGTTGGAGCTGACGGTCTTATCACCGAGCAGAGCCAGTTGCAGACCTATGAATGCGACGGCCTCACGAATTTGCGCGTGCTGCCAGGAGCCGTGGTGCTGCCTCGCACCGCGCAGGAAGTGCAGGCGGTTGTTCGATTCTGTGCGCGGAACAAGGTTCCCTTCGTGAGCCGCGGTGCCGGCACCGGCCTGAGCGGAGGCGCGCTGCCTGCCGCTGACGGCATCGTCATCAGTTTGGCGCGCATGAATCACATTCTTGATGTGGACATCGCCAACCGCCTCGTTGTTGTGGAACCGGGCGTCATCAATGCGCATGTCACCCAGCGAGTAGCCGCGCAGGGCTATTTCTACGCGCCCGATCCGTCATCGCAGTCGGTCTGCACCATCGGCGGCAATGTGGCAGAGAACTCCGGAGGCGCGCACTGCCTTAAATACGGCTTCACGGTTACGCACGTGCTGGCGCTGGAGGTGGTGCTTCCCTCGGGTGAGCTGGTCCAACTGGGATCGCCGACGCTGGACACGCCCGGTTACGACCTGCCCGGTGTTTTTGTCGGTTCAGAAGGCACGCTTGGAGTGGCCACGAAGGTCACACTGCGCATTGTCAAGCGGCCTGAAGTGGTGCAGACGCTGCTGGCCGCGTTTGATTCCATCCAGGCCGCGGGGCAGACCGTAAGCGACATCATTGCGGCTGGCATGTTGCCCTCTGCCCTTGAAATCATGGACGCGTTATCTATCCAGGCCGCGGAAGCTGCCGTGCATGCTCACTATCCCGTCTGCAATGGCCTGCTGCTGGTGGAGTTGGACGGCCCGCGCAGCGAAGTAGAGGCGCTGATGCGCGAGGTGCGGACCCTGTGTGGCAAGAATGGCGCGTGGGAGGTACGCGTGGCTCAATCAGAGCAGGAGCGCGCGCTGGTCTGGAAGGGACGCAAGGCCGCATTTGCCGCTGTAGGCCGCATCTCACCCAACTACATTGTGCAGGACGGCGTGATTCCGCGCACCGCGCTGCCGCGCCTGCTGATGGAAATTGATCGCATGGCTTCGGCAGAGGGCCTGCGCGTGGCCAATGTCTTCCATGCCGGCGACGGCAATCTTCATCCGCTGGTGCTCTACGATCGCGCTATTCCCGGACAGGAGGAGAAGGCGCTGGATCTTTCTTATCGCATTCTGCAACTCTGCGTGGACAACGGCGGCTCTATCACGGGCGAACATGGCGTGGGCAAGGAGAAGCAGGAAGCGCTCGGCTATATGTTTTCCGAGCCGGACCTGGCAACAATGCAGCTGGTGCGCTGCGCCTTTGATCCGGAAAGCATCGCCAACCCGGACAAGGTCTTTCCGCGGCCTCGCCTGTGCGCAGAAAAGACCGGACCGTACACGCCGCATCCGTTGGAGACGGCTGGCATTGCGGAGTTTTTCTGATGAGCGCATCTGCCGCACTGACGCTGGAGCAGGGCTTGCATCATCTTGCCTCGATCGTTGGGCAGGAGCACGCACGCGTTTGCGGAGATGCGATTGTTGCTTCGCCTGGAGATACACGGGAGATTGCGGAGATTCTGCGCCTTGCCGATGTCAATGGACTTGCGGTGACAGCCGTCGGCAGCGGAAGCAAGCAAAGCTGGGGTAACCCGGTTGCGCCGGATGTGCAATTGGACATGACACGCCTGATTGCTCTCCGCGAACATGCCTGGCAGGACATGACCTGCACCGTCGAGGCCGGCTGCCGCTGGACTGCGATGCAGGCTGAGCTGGCGCGGCACGGGCAGATGGCGGCGCTTGATCCTCTCTGGCCGGATCGGGCCACCATTGGCGGTGTGGTTGCTGCCAACGACAGTGGCGCGCTGCGGCTGAAATTTGGGGGCTTGCGCGACCTCATCATCGGCATGACCATCGTGCTTGCCGACGGCACGATCGCCAGGACCGGGGGCAAGGTCGTTAAGAATGTTGCCGGCTATGATCTGCACAAGTTGATGACCGGCAGCCTGGGAACCCTGGGCGTGATTGCCGAGGTGAACTTTCGACTGCATCCGGTGGAGGAACACGCGCGAACGTGGACTGCGATTGCACCCGGCGCAGAAATCTTTGCCGCGCCGTTGCGCGCCCTGATGGATTCGCAGATGACTCCGTCGTGCGTACAAGTGCGCACGTCCAGGCAGGAATGTGCACTCGATGTCCGCATTGCCGGCCTGCCCGCGTGTCTGGACGAATACGCGGCCCGGATGCAGGACATCTTCGGCCAGATTGCGGTAACCGAATCAAGCGAATCTGTCTGGCAGGCGCGGCAGCAACTTTTCGACAAGAGCGCAGCCGTTGTTCTGAAGGTCTCCCTGCTTCCCAATGAACTCTGCGCCATCAACACAGAATTGCAGCAAGGTGCGGCCGCAGAAGCACTGGACATTGCCACCGTGGGCCATGCGACGGGTTTGATGACCGTTGCTCTGCATGGCGCGCCCGATGCGGCGATTGCGCTGATTGAGCGCCTGCGCACGCGTGTGGCAGACTGCGGCGGAAGCGTGATCGCGCTGCAGATTCCGGATAGTTTGCGCGGAAGAGTTGACGTGTGGAATTGCTGCTCCAACGCACTGCCATTGATGCGCGAAATCAAGCGCCGCTTCGATCCCAATCGCATTCTCAACCCCGGCCGCTTTGTGGGAAATATCTGACCTCCATGCCACACACGATCGCACAGGAAGAAAAGCGACCTTCCAGCTTCGACGCTCATCATCCGCCGGAGCAGAAGCACATTGACGATTGCGTACACTGCGGCTTTTGCCTGCCTACGTGCCCCACGTACGTGCTATGGGGCGATGAGATGGACTCACCGCGCGGTCGTATTTACATGATCAAGAAGGCGGCTGAGGGTCAGGCTCCGCTCGATGGTCGTTTTCGGCAGCACATGGACAACTGCCTGGGCTGCATGGCATGCATGACGGCTTGCCCTTCCGGCGTGCAGTACAACAAACTTATCGAGCCGACGCGTGCGCAGATCGAGCGCAACCTGCCTCGCAGCTTCAGTGAGTGGCTCTATCGCAAGCTTCTTTTCGCCACCTTCCCGCATCCCGGGCGGCTGCGTCTGCTGGCGCTGCCATTGGCCGTCTATCAGAAGAGCGGGCTGCGGTCGCTGGTACGCGCAACTGGAATGCACAAGCTTCTGCCGAAACGTATGGCGGCCATGGAGGCCCTGCTGCCCGATGTGCCCCGCCATCTGTTTTACAAGCTGCCTTCGACCATCCGGCCGCAGAGCGTGCGCCGTCGCGTCGGCATGTTAAGCGGATGCGTGCAACAGGTGTTCTTCTCGCATGTGAATGCGGCGACGGCGCGCGTACTGGCCGCGGAAGGATGCGAAGTGATCATTCCCCGGGAGCAGCGATGCTGCGGCGCGCTGATGCTCCACTCTGGAATGACAGACGATGCTGCAAATTTGGCGAAGAAGATGATTGCTGCTTTCGAGGCCGCTGCGGTGGACACGATTGTCATCAACGCTGCCGGCTGTGGATCGACGATGAAGGAATACGGCTTTCTGTTGCGCGACGACCCGGCCTGGGCCGCGCGCGCCGCAGACTTTTCCGCAAAGTGCAAGGACATTTCGGAAATCCTGTGTGAACTGGAGCCACACGCGCCGCGCCATCCGTTGAAGATGCGCGTTGCTTATCATGATGCCTGCCATCTACAGCATGCGCAAAATATCCACGAGCAGCCGCGCCGACTGCTGGCCGGAATACCGGAACTGGAGGTGGCCGAGATTCCCGAAAGCTCTCTCTGCTGCGGTTCGGCCGGCGTCTATAATCTGCTGCATCCGGAGGCGGCGAATCAGCTAGGCAGCCGCAAGGTGGACAACCTGCTTTCAACCGGAGCGGAAGCTGTGCTCTCAGCGAACCCCGGCTGTCTGCTGCAACTGGTGAACGGGCTTCGCCAGCGCGGATTGAAGACCATGCCTGCGTTCCACATGGTGGAGTTACTGGATGCCTCCATCCGCGGCATCTCCGCCGCAGATCTGCTGCGAGGCGACAAAGAACCGCACGTTGAGGCAAACTGAAAATCATGATCCCGCATACCCGTGAATCCGAACTCGCGTCAGCGGCCGAACTGCTGCTTAAGGCCCGGAGCACTGCGACGCCCATTGCCGATTTGCCCGCTGGGCTTCAACCGGCGTCACTCGAAGAGGCTTACTTCGTGCAGGACGTAATGGCCCGCGCCATTGAGAATGAGCAAGGGTATGGTGTGCGCGGATGGAAGGTGGGCGCGCCTGCTCCTGACGCCACACCGATTTTTGGCCCCATGCCATTTGCGTGGGTTATGGATAACGCTAGCGTGCTTTCCGCGCCTCGATTTCGCATGCGGGGTCTGGAGGCCGAGATTGCCTTCCTGCTTGGTCAGGATCTTCCACCGCGCGCAACACCCTATACCCGCGATGAAATCGTGGCCGCGATCGCAAGCTGTCATCCTGCAATTGAGGAGTTGGAGGCCGGGCTGGCCGATCCGTCGAAGGTCGCGCGGTTCACCATGATTGCCGATTTGCAGATGCATGGCGGATTTATTCATGGCCCGGCAGTGCCGGACTGGCAGAGCATTGATTTTGCCAGAGAGTCAGTTTTGCTCGCCGTGGACGACGAGGTTCGCGTGGAGCGCACTGCATCGAACACGGCTGGAACCGACCTGCTGCGGCTTGTGCTCTTTCTGGCCAATGAGGGAGCGGCGCGCACCGGCGGACTAAAGCGCGGCAGTTGGATTACGACAGGAAGCTGGACGGGCAATACACTCGCCTCAGCCGAATCCGCTGTGGATGTCCGCTTTTCCACGGCAGGCCGCGTATCGCTTCGTTTTGCATAGGGTGTCTGCTCCATCTGGCGCTTGCATCCGGCGATGGTTCCGGCTGCCGCAAATTTTTGAGCAGGGAGTTTCTACGATGACAGTTTCCCTCAATCTTCCCGGCGTTCAGATTCTTGCTCCGGTGAGCGAACGCTTTGCTGAAATCCTCACGCCAGAGGCGGTTGCCTTTGTTGTAGATCTGCAACGCACTTTTAACGCGCGCCGCAAGGACCTGCTCAGCGCGCGCCATGAAAGGCAGAAGCGCATCGATGCGGGAGAGAAGCCTGCATTTTTCGATGAAACCCGGACCATTCGCGAGGCTGCCTGGACGGTGGCGCCCTTGCCCGCCGATATCCTCGACCGCCGGGTTGAGATTACAGGTCCCGTTGACCGCAAGATGATCATCAACGCGCTCAACTCCGGCGCGAAGGTCTTCATGGCTGATTTCGAAGATTCCAGCACGCCCACATGGAACAACCTGATCGACGGCCACATCAATCTGCGTGATGCGATTCGACGCACCATCACCTATGCCGACGCGGCCACGGGCAAGCAGTACAAGCTGAATGAAAAGCCCGCCGTGCTCTTCATCCGTCCGCGCGGATGGCATCTGGAGGAGCGGCACATCCTTGTGGATGGAGAGCCGATGTCGGGTTCCATTTTCGATTTCGGCCTCTACTTCTTCCACAATGCGCGGGAACTGGTGGCACGCGGCAGCGGCCCCTACTTCTACCTGCCTAAGATGGAGAGCCATCTTGAGGCGCGGCTGTGGAATGACATTTTTGTTCGCGCGCAGAATGAGATTGGTTTGCCGCAAGGCACGATCAAGGGCACGGTGCTGATTGAGACTATCCTGGCCAGCTTCGAGATGGACGAAATTCTCTACGAACTGCGCGAGCACTCCGCCGGACTGAACTGCGGCCGTTGGGATTACATTTTCAGCTTCATCAAGAAGTTCGCCAACGATCCTCATGCCCTTTTGCCCGACCGCGCCCAGGTCACGATGACGACGCACTTCATGCGCAGCTATTCCAAGCTGGCCATCAAGACCTGCCACAAGCGCAATGTGCATGCGATGGGCGGGATGTCCGCCTATATCCCCATCAAGTCCGACCCGGTGGCCAACGAGAATGCAATTGCGCAGGTGCGCGCGGACAAGGAGCGCGAGGCAGGCGACGGCCATGACGGCACGTGGGTTGCGCATCCCGGCCTGGTGCCCGTAGCACTGGAGGTCTTCGATCGCCTGATGCCCCAGCCAAACCAGATTGCAAAGCAACTGCCGGATTACAATCCCACCGCCGAGGATCTGCTCCGGGTGCCAGAAGGGCAGATCACCGAGACCGGGCTGAGGCAGAATGTGGCGATCGGTATGGGGTATCTGGAGGCATGGCTGCGCGGCATCGGGTGCGTACCGCTCTTCAATCTGATGGAGGACGCCGCCACAGCCGAGATAAGCCGCGCACAACTCTGGCAATGGGTTCACCAAAAGGCAAGGCTGTCAGACGGTAGAGCCGTCGACCTTGCGCTCGTGGAAGGCATGATTGCGAGCGAACTCAGCCGGCAAAAGACAGCCGTGGATGCCGTGCGCTACGCCGCGTATGAGAAGGCTGCGGAGTTGATGCGCGAGCTGGTCCGCGCGCCCAAGTTCATTGAGTTCTTAACGCTGCCTGCTTATCAGCGCATATTGCAGGAGGAGCAGTTTACCTAGGAGTAGATTGGCCTGCCTGGCCAGCGCGTTGCTGATCATCGCGATAAACCGTCAAGGACAAGCGAAGTGCGAACAGGCGCTATGAAGCGCCTCCCGCCACAGACTCGTACGCCCATTCAATGTCGAAACGATAATTGTCCCCATCCTACCTACGTCGGATTCACTTTGCCTTGCACGTGGGTATGATGCCTGAGAATGCTGCTGCGGATCATCGTGGTGTGCGTATTTCAACTCAACAGGTGGCATTCGATGCCAGGGACTCGTCCGTTAAAAGGCTCGCCAGCGTCTACCGCATCACGCGCTGGAGAGCGATCTACGATTGATGTAATTATTGCGATGTCAACAGAGCTGGAGCGCATGGCCTGGGGCATCATTATCGAGCGCCAGGCAGATATGCGTTTGATTGCAAAGGTAGCGTCCTGTAAGGAGGCTCTGGCACTCCTCAAGAACCATCGCCATGCAGTCACGCTTGTCGATGAATCCATGCTGGAGGAGCGTCAGTGCGAGGCTTTGCAGCACCATGCGCAGAAGGCATCGTCGAGCTGCTTCATCCTGGTTACCGCGCACGAACCGGATCAGTCCCTCAAGGAGACCAGGTATGCGTTCGCCGATGCGTACCTGCTGAAGGGGGTCACCGCGGCAGAGCTCTTGCGCTCAATTCGCTCGATGGCTCGATGAGAGGCTAACCAGGCTCGCGCCGCGTCGCTGGGCCGCACCCGCTCGCAGCTGCGATCAAGATCCTCTGTTGCATCTACACCCGCGCAACGAAACGGGTGTCTGCATCCTGGCATATACCGGGCGATCTATTCGATCAATTGATGGTGACCGTCAACGGCACGGATTGGGAGACGCTCCCAACCGAGCCCGCAGCCGTAATGGTTACGGTTCCGCTTACCGGCTGGGGTGTTGTTCCTCCAGCGTTGCCTGCCCCTCCACCGCTGCAAGAGACAAGGCCTGCTGCTGTGGTAAGCAGTGCGAGTAGAAGGAACATCTGCCGCGCGCGAGGATGACGCCTCAGCCGCCTGCGCTCCACGAGAACCAGCAGCATACATGCGCCGGCCGGAAGCCAGAAAATCTCCGCGACGAGGACTTCGTTGTGCCGGCGATCGACCACAGGAGAAAGCGCGGCTGCTGATGAGGATGCGTCTATTGTGACACTTCCTGTGATCGCTTTGTTCGATCCATCGAGTGTGTATGTCGCGGGATTGAAGCTGCAACTGACACCTGCAAGGGTCGTAGAGCAACTCATGGCCACGGAGCCTTTGTAGCCTCCCACCGGTGTAAGCGTAAGGGATATACTGCCGTTGCCGCCGGACATGACAGAGAGTGTGGACTGGTTGGCAGTGAAAGAAAAGTCGGGCTCGGCCACAGTGACGGCGGCAGATTGCGAAGTGCCAAAGAACGCATTGCCGGTGAAATCTGCGGTGATCGAGTTGGTCCCAGCTGAGAGTTGGCCCGTGTACGAAGCGACTCCGCTGGCGTCGAGCGTGCTGCTGGCGAGTTGCGTGGAACCGCTGAGGAAGTTGACTGTGCCGGCAGGTACGGCAGCAGGAGAAGTCACCGTTGCGGTGAAGCTCACGCTTTGCCCCGGATAAACGGTGGACGCCGAAGCGGTCAGGTTGGTGGAGGTAGCAGCGGGTGCAGGACTGGCGGCCGTAATGTGGACGGGAATTACCTGCCACAGCTGTGCCTGGTTTGCGGGCGTGATCCAGTCAAGGCTGGTGCTCGTGGGGGCTTGTTGCTGGATCGCGCCGGAGCCGGAGCCTGCGACTGCAAGTACGAGGCCGCTAGCTTTATTCACGATGGTGTAGTAGCCGCTGCCTCCGGTGATGAGGTTCCACTCCTGGGAGGCTGATCCGGTAACTGCTGTGTTGAGCACAACGCTGCTGCCGGACGTGCTGGCGCCGCTGTTGTCGAGCACCAGAGCGGTGGATCCCTGCTGCGCGCCCAGATTGCCAATCTGAAGGTAGCCATCGCCATCACTGGTGAAAGACCACTGCTGGTACACATTGGCGCTGCCATCGCTTGCCGCAGTGCTGAGCGGCGTGCCGGAAGATGTTGCGGGACCTGAAACGCCAAGAATGCTGCCGCTGGCAACATTCACCAGCTTGTAGGCCAGGGTGGAGTCGAGTTTGCCGCCCAGAGCGTCGGCTCCGGCAAGGATGGCAGAGTAGTTCACAGCCGTGGATTGCGAGCTACCGGAGGTATCGGCATTGTCAAAGAGTGTGAGGCCGTTCCAGGTGTATGTGGCATCGGGCAGACCGTCGCCGTTGGTGTAGCCGCCTGATTTGGCGGTATTGACGCCTTCCGCATCCCAATACTCGACGCCCATGCCGAGGTTGTTGGGCAAAGCTTTCATTACCCCATCTACGTCCATGAGGAATTGACGCTGGCCTGCAACGGTTGCTGGATACCATGGGTCATTGGTTCCAAAGCCGTTCTCGTAGTGCTCTCCAACTTCAATAAGAAAGATGGGCTTTCCGATGGAGTTCGCTGCGTTGACCAAAACAGTCTGCTCCACCGGTTGGTTTTTGGGGTTGGAGGCCGCGGCCTGCGCCGCGGTAAGCGGCCCATGGTAGATGGGATAGTAGCTCTGACAGACCGCATCAAAGGGAATGTTGTTGCTGTTCACGAGATTGAAGAAGGCCGTAAGATCCCAGCCCGGGGTGATGTGGATGCAGCGCAGCGGCGGGGGAATGGCAGGACCCAGCGTTGTATCCGATGCAGCGTCGAGTATGGCCTGCATGCCCTGTATCTGGATGGATGCAAAGGGGGCGAAGTTGCTGCCGCTGGGCGATGCAAGCGATCCCAGAAAACCGGTATCAACTTCATTGCCGATGGTGACCATGTCCGGCATCACGCCAGCGGCACGATAGGCCTCCACTTCCGCCTTCACATAGCTGTAGACGGCCGTCTGTACCTGTGCGAGGGTATACCCGGACCATGCGCCGGGTATTGCAGTCGAGGAGCCACCATCAAAAAGAAGTGTCAGTTCCACAGACATGCCTAATTGCCTGGCGCGCCTCGCGAGGTCGAGATCGGCCTTGTCCATTTCGGCATAGCATCCATTGCCCGTGCAGGTTGATGGAACAGCATTGGAGGATGACAGTGTGTAGGTCTGGTAGGGCGGCGCGGAGGTGGGACGAATGCGCACCATATTGACGCCGTGATTCTTCAGCATTTGCAGGACGTCGCCGGATTGTCCCGCATCCAGCCACCAGGGGAGATTGAAGGCGAGGCGAGCCGCCTCCTGTTTTTCAAGGAGTGCATTGTCAACGCCCCGAAAGAACACGGGGCGCAGCAGCCATTGCTGGCTTTGCGTGGGAGTGGTGGAGGCAGCGGTCTGATTCAATTGTGCGCCAGACGACGAAGAACCATTCTCTACATCGAGGACCAGACCAGTGCCCTTGTTGGTGAGGGTAGAGTAGCCGTTGCTTGTGGCGCTCAGTAACCACTGCTGCGTGGTGGTCGCCGGGGAGCATGGATTCTGGGTTGTCGCAGTTGCGCCACTGCTGGTTACACTGTCCAGGCAAAGTCCATTGGCGAGATTGCTGATGGTCCAGAGCCCGCCGGCAAGACGCGTGACGGCCCAGCGCTGTGAGAGTGTGGTGAAGCTGCGGTTCTCGGCCAGGATGGATGCGCCGGGTGAGGTGGATCCGCTGTCGAGATCCATTTGGAGGCCAGAAGCCTGATTGATGAAGTAATAGATCTCTCCGTCGATTGGGCTGGTATCGACGGGTTCGGCTGGCTGCTGGGCCAAAGATGCTGTCGAAAGAACACTGCCAAGCAACAGCATTGCCAGAGTTGCTGAACGTCGAGGAACAATGAAAGGAGAGCGAGGAGCCGAGTTAACGGAGCGGGATAGCATTGCGGGAGCGTTCCTTCGTCCGGGCTCTGATGAGCCTCAGAATGCGATGAAAAGTGAGCGGCGCATCCTATTTGGACAGGCCGCTACATGCATCAGCGAGGATAAAAAGAGATTGTGCACAGCGCATCCGACGAAAGAGGGATTGCGGGCGCGAAGTAGCGATTCCTGCATGGAACGTATGCGCGAGAGACGGTCATGGCTCTCGGTGTGATTTGTGCTGCTCTGGATATTGTCTATAAACATATGATAATAAGATGGTTGAATTCGTTGATCCAAAAATGAAGTTTAATCCGACTTTCGTCGGATGCATCTCTTGCATTGGCAGCTTAGTCTCCTCGGGGTGCTGAACTCGTTTGTAATGGAGGCCTTGAAATGAAAACGCATACATGGCTGAGGGGGTTCTCTTTACTCCTCATGATCGTGGCAATCACCACGGCATGGAGTGCCTATGGACAGAACACGAACTCAGGAGAGATCAAAGGTACGGTAACGGATTCAAGCAATGCCGTTGTTTCCGGAGCTACTGTCGTTATTCTGAACGTCCAGACGGGCGTCAAGACGACGACGGTGACGAATGGAGTTGGCATCTACGACGTGCCGTCGATACCGCCTGGCAAATACTCGATCACATTCAGCGCGGCGGGATTCCGCGACGCGGTGCGGAATGGCATTACGCTGCAGGTGGGCACGGTGGCAGTCGACGCGGTATTGCAGGTGGGCGCAGCAGCACAGCAGATTGTGGTGAACGCGGACGTTCCGCTGCTGCAGACGCAGGACTCCGCAGTGCATGTGGACTTTAATACGCAGGCGATCCAGAACGCCCCGATTGTTGGCGGGGTCTGGTACAACGAACTGACCAATGTGCTGCCCGGCGTGAATGCAGGTGGAGGTCAGGACGCGTCAGGCCAGGGAATTGGCGTGGATGGAACGCAGGGTTACTCGGGCAGCTTCCTTCTGGAAGGCTCTGTGGCGCAGCAGCCGCGCGACGCGAACGCAAGCGACAACTATCCTCCGCCGGATGCTATCTCTGAGGTGAACGTTCAGGCCAGCAACTTTGGTGCGCAGTATGGCAACGGCGTGGCTGCCTTCAACGTGATTCTCAAAAGTGGCACCAACAAGTTTCATGGCTCGCTGTTTGAGTTCAACCAGAATAACGACTACAACGCGCGCAATTACTTTAACCCGGCTCCTACACCCATTGCGCCACTGCACTGGAACGAATTCGGCGGGAGCATCGGCGGGCCGATCAAGAAGGACAAGCTGTTCTTCTTCTTCACCTATCAGAGGAACCCCAATACATCCTCCGGCGTGTACACAACAACTGTTCCGACGCAGGGCAAGAATGGAACGACGAACATGCTGGCTGGCTGCTTCCCCGGTCAGGTGAATGATCCGCAGACAGGGCAGCCCTATCCCGGGAACTGCATCAATTCAGCAATGGACCCGGTTGCCTTGAATATTCAGAAGTACTTTCCAGCGCCCAACCTGGTGGGGCCCAATCCGTATCTGAACAACTATCGCGTAGTGCAGACGACCCCCACCACATCGTCGTGGTACGTGGGCAAGGTTGATTACACTCCCAACCAGAGTCATCGGGATTCCGTCTCCTACATGTATTTTCCGATTGGTCCGCTTACCTACAACGTCGATGCTTTCTGCTCGCTGGGATTTGATTGCACGCACGGAAATAACTACAACATGGATGGGCAGATAACGGATGTATGGACGATCAGCCCGACCAAGGTGAACGAAGCACGCATTGGCGGCGTTCGCGAAGTAGACAAGTACATTCCGCCGACCTATGGCAAGGGTTACCCGACGACCATTGGCCTGCAGCCGGCGTATGGCACGAATGCTCCAGCGGATATATTTCCGAGCGTCACGGTCGATAATGGCGGAGGAATTGGCGGAATCGGCATCAACGGCGGCGTGCATGCGAACCTGGCCGATGGCGCGCTAGTGGAGTCGGATATTTTCACGCTCATCAAGGGCAAGCACACCATCAAGATGGGCGGCGAATTCGACAAGAGTTATCAGAACTACACCAGTTGGGGTGATATCAGTTCTGGCAACTTTGTCTTTGATGGAGTTTCGACCGGGGTTCCGTACGCTGACTTCCTTCTGGGTCAGGTTTACGGCTGGTATGTCTACGACTATGTAGAAACGGGCGCGCGCATGTGGAACATGGGTGCGTTTTTACAAGATGATTACCAGATACTTCCCCACCTGACGTTGAACCTGGGCTTCCGTTATCAGTACCAGGGCGGTTGGAGCGAGGTGCAGAATCGCTGGGGTACTTTCAGCCCAACGGTGGTGAACACCGGGCAGTATGCGGCGCCTGGCACCTTGGGCGCAATGACCTACGGAGGACAAGGAGGACGAAACACAATCCAGGACGGGGCCAACGAGTGGGTTCCACGAGTTGGGCTTTCCTGGGCACCTGCCCCGACGTGGACCTTACGCGCCAGCTACGGAGTCTCTAACCCTCCGTGGTCCACTGATCCTTACTCCGCTGCGTATGGGCTAGGGCTGAATCCGCATGGGTCGCTTGGTTATGGTAACTCGGCGGCGTTTTCGCTTCAGAATGGCCCTCCGCCCGGCTCGGTGCAGTATCCCACGCTGGCGAACCTGTCCAACTCGCAGTACAACTATCAGGATGTGCCTTATTTCCCGCAGAAGAGGCCGGTCACTTACTACCAGGAAGTGCTTTTCTCGGTGCAGCATGAGTTGCCATTCCAGATGCTGGTGGATACGAGCTACATCTTCACCAAGGGCTCGCACCTGGGATTCTCGCGAGACATCAACCAGGTGCCGCAAAGCGCAATGACGCAATATACGAATTGCTACAACGCGCCAACCGCATATCCCTTGTTCTGCTCGATCGACGCCAGCTTGTACGATGGCTACTCGAATTACAACGCACTTCAGTTGAGGGTAGAAAAGCGGACGTCGCACGGCCTGAACTTCGGATTTAACTACGCATGGTCCAAGACTATGGATACCGGCACAGGCTCAGGCAATAACACTGGTGTGGATGTCTGGCAGAATGCATTTAGCGTTCCACAGAACTATGGTCTCTCAACGCTGGATATGAGGAACTCCATCAACGGCACCGCGACTTACGAGCTTCCTTTTGGTTTGGGCAAGCATTTTGCGATGCACGGAGTGGCCGACCAGGTTCTTGGCGGGTGGCGAGTGACGGGCGTCTTCCAGGTGCACAGCGGCATTCCGTTCACCGCAACTACGTCCTACAACGGTCAGGATCTAAGCGGGTCGGCAGCGAACAATTGCAACTGCGGATATGCGTGGTTGCCGAATCTGGTGGGGAGCCCGTCTGTTTCCAGTCCGTCCACCAATGAATGGTTCAATCCCGCGGCCTTTGCCACGCCTACTTCTGGAACGTTTGGCAATGAGCGTCGCAACATGCTGATTGGTCCAGCCTGGCGCGACGTGGACCTAAGCATGGGGAAATCATTCCAATTGATGGAAGGGATGAGATTCGAGATTCGAGCTGATTCTTTCAACGCACTCAATCACCCGAACTTCAGTCAACCGAGCAATGCTACCGGAACAGGCGTTGTGGGAGGTGGCGTAATTACGAGCGCCAACGGGGCCCGGTTGATCCAATTAGGAGGCCGCCTGAGCTTCTAATTTCCTTACACCAAGGCAAATCATGAAGACCGGGGTACGGGCTCACGCAAGTCAATGAGCATCCGCATCCCGGTCTCTCAGCATTTGCAAGGAGTATCTCGAACTGATTGCACAGTACCCTACAATTAGCTAGGCATGGATTTCCAATGTTTTCAAGGGACGACGATGCGGATTACTGCTCACTTCATTAAGATCGCGAGAGCAGCCGGCCTCACTTTGCTTCTCGGCTGTTTGTTCGTGCTGCGGTCCGCTCCGCTACATGCTCAATCAGCTCCCTCAAACACCGCTTTGGCAGCGCATCTGGAGCGCGGCCAGGCGGCTTTGAAGGCCAATGAACAGGCACTTGCGACGCAAGAATTTCGCGCGGTGCTCGAGCTTGATCCCAATAACGTGGTGGCGCACGCAAACCTTGGCGTGTTGGCATTTTTCCACGGGAATTGCCGGGCCGCCGAGCCGGAGTTTCGAAGTGCACTGCGCGTTGCGCCCACGTTGACCAAGGCAGAGGCGCTGCTATCCATCTGTGAGAAGAGGATGGGACAGCCGTCAGCCCAGGCTGACTTGCAAAGTGCATTTGCAAAGCTGAAGGATGCGAAACTGCGCACGCAGGTAGGCGTGGAACTCGCCGATCTTTATTATCGGAATGGCGACCTGGATCACACGCTGCCAATTCTTCAATCTCTCGTGACCCTGGACCCTGATAACGTGGACTTGCTTTTCTTTGCACAGCGCGTCTACTCCGAGATGGCAGACAACACATTAAACAAGCTGGCTCTGCTGGCACCGGACTCAGCACGCATGCAGCAATTGATTGCGGAGCGTTTAATCAATGGCGGCGATCTGAACGACGCAATCGACCATTACCGCAAGGCGCTCGCGGCTGACCCAAGGTTGCCGGGGATGCACTTCGAACTGGCAGAAGCCATTCTGGAGTCATCGAACGATGCCAACGCGCAGGCTGCGGCGAAGCAGGAGCTTGAAGACGCAATCAAGGTAGACGGCGACAGCGCCGGGGTGGAGTCCGCACTGGCGCGCATCGACCTCATGCAGAGCAAGACCAACGATGCGTACGCGCATTATCAGCGCGCCTATGCGATGAATCCAAACGAGGAAGAAGCGCAGCTGGGATTGGCGAAGATACTGGCGGATGAGAATAAGCCCGAGCAGGCGCTTCCCTATCTGCTGGCTGCAACTGAGGCCGATCCCCTGAATGCTCTGGCGCATTATCGGCTGGCCCGCGTGTATCATGCGCTTCATCAACGTGACGCGGAAGAGAAGCAGATCAACCTGTACAAAGAGATTCGCACGGCGAAGGATCGTGTGGCCGCGTTGTATCGCCAGATGAATCGCCGGCCTGAGGCGCAGGAAGAGTTGCCTCCAGAAGATAAGCCGTGATTGCAGTCAACATTTCGAATGGGAAGACGGCAAATACGATAAAAGCTCGTACCTTCCCTCGGCTGTGCCGCCCCGATGCAACCGGGGCGCGCTGCAGGTTGTTCATACGCATGGCAGGCTTGGCGTGCTTCCTGTGGATCGCGTGTGCCGCCGGGTCTGCAGCCGTGCCCTCAGGCTTCACTCACAAGCTATGGCAGACGCAGGACGGGCTTCCCGAAGAGACTGTGCAGGCCTTTGCGCAGACGCCGGACCATTATCTGTGGATTGGCACGACGGGCGGCTTGTTGCGGTTTGATGGTGCGCGCTTTACCGTCTTCAACCACGAAAACACACCAGCGCTGAAAGAGAACAGCGTCTTCTCGCTGCTCGTCTCGCGCGACGGAAGCCTATGGATTGGCACCGAAGGCGGCGGCCTGGTGCGCTATGCCGGAGGCAGGTTTCGCACCTACGGGTCACAGGATGGATTGAGCGATGGCTTTGTGCGTGCGCTGCTCCAGGATCGCGAGGGGACAGTCTGGGTGGGGACAGACAACGGTCTGCTTCGCTTTGACGGTGACCGACTACTGCGCGTGGACGGAGTGGATGGTGCGCCAACCCTTGCAGTACATGCGATTGCCGAGGATCACGAAGGCGGATTGTGGGTGGGCGGTTCGCGGCTGCTGCGGATCTACCACGGAACGACGCGCGAGTATGCATTGCAGGGTGGCAGCAGCCAGAACCGCGTGAAGTCAATTCTGGAGACGACGGACCATACGGTCTGGGTGGGCACGGTTTCTGGATTGCACCGGCTGCGTCAAGGGACCAACGCGTTTGAACGCGTCCCGAGTTTCAAGGCGACAGTTCGCGTGCTGCGGCAAACCTCTGATGGAACGCTGTGGATTGGCATGATCGGGGGAGGGATTCGCAGCATCAAGGGCCCGGATATTGCCGCCATGACTGCGCCGGATGCCCTGCCCAGCAACACAGTGCTGAATATTTTTGAGGACGATGAGCGCAACATCTGGATCGGAACGCAGGCGGGGTTGCTGCGTTTGACGAGCACGCCGGTGAGTATTGTGCCGTTGCCGCAAGCCGTCGATTCTGATTTTGGCACGATTTACGAGGACCGCGACGGAACGCTTTGGGTGGTCTCGACGGATGTATTCCGCATACGCAACGGTAAGGTTGAGCCATATCAGCTTTCCGGACTTGGACATGTTTCTGTGCGTAACCTCTTTCGCGATCGCGCGGGTGCCTTGTGGATTGGTACGGATGGCGATGGAATCATCTGCAAAGATGGCCGGAAGACGCAATGGTTCACCACGAAAGACGGCCTGGTCAACAACTTCATTCGGGCCATTGAGCAAAGCCGAGATGGCAGCATGTGGATTGCAACCGACGAAGGCGTGAGCCACTTGACTCCGCACGGGTTCACGAACTACCGGATGCGCGACGGATTGTCTTACTTCAGCACCCGCGTGTTGCTTGAAGATCACAACGGAGATCTATGGATTGGCACGGATCGCGGCTTGAACCACCTGCACGCGGGAGCCTTCGTGCAGGATGAAGTCACGAAGAGCCTGATCCAGAAAAAAGTTTGGGCAATCCATGAAGACAAAGATGGCGGGCTATGGTTTGGCACGCGCAACGACGGACTTTACCGTTGGAAGCGGGGCAGTCTGACGCACTTTTCGACCGAGCAGGGATTGGCGAGCGACAGCATCTACCAGATTGTGGAAGATGCAAAGGGAGGTTTCTGGATCAGCGGGCCGAACGGAATCTCGCTGCTCAATCGTCACGAACTGGACGCGGCTGCGGATCATCCAGGGCAGCCACTTGCTCTTACTCTCTACGACATCTCCAGCGAGGTGGAGGGCGCTCAGATCTACGGCGGTCGGCAGCCATCGGGCTGTCTTGACGCACACGGCGATGCATGGTTTCCAAGCAATCGGGGGCCCATCCATATTTCGGGGAATACTGCACGGCATCCACTGGTGCCGCCCGTAGTGATTGATGAGGTCCTTGTCGATGGACGGGTTGTGTCTACGAACCTGCCTGTGGTCATCGCGCCGGGAAACAACCGGCTGGAGATTAGTTACTCGCCCGTTCTTCTGCGCTCTCAGGACGGGGTGCGCTTCCGTTACCGGCTCGATGGCTTTGATGCGAGCTGGATCGATGCATTTACGCGACGCGTGGCAACCTACACAAGCCTGCCACCGGGCAAGTACACGTTTCATGTCGCGGCGTTTGAAGTGAATGCACCCAAGGCAATTTCAGAGACTTCCCTTGCGATCACGCAGAGGCCGCGTTTCTATCGGACGCCGTGGTTTGTCAGTTGTTGTCTTCTTATCGTGGTGGCCATAATTTTTGGTGCTTATCAATTCCGTCTATGGCAGATTAAGATGCGCTTTGAGGCAGTACTTGATGAACGCAGCCGCCTCGCACGCGAGATGCACGACACGGTTATCCAGGGATGCGCGAGTGCTTCTGCGCTGTTGGAGGCGCTTTCCAGCCTGAACCAGATGGGCAACGATCTGGCGCAGGATCTGCTGAACCATGCGCGCACCCAGGTGCGCAGTACGATTGATGAAGCGCGACAGGCAGTCTGGAATTTGCGCCAGCGGAATCCTGCGGAGAATTCATTTGCTCCGGCTCTGCAGCGCATGGCCGAGCAGATCGCCAGAGAGTCGGGGATTCCGGTAGCCTGCGAATTGGCAGGCAAGCCATTTGTGCTGAATCAATTTGCAACGCATGAGTTGATGATGATGGCGCGCGAAGCGGTGTATAACGCAGTCCTGCACGCGAAGCCCACAAGGATTGATATCAATTTGTGTTTTACAAGGAGCGGCTTAACACTGGAAGTGCGGGATGACGGTTCCGGTTTCGATCCGTCTGCTATCCAGACCCATCAGGATCGTCATTATGGCCTGGTGGGCATGCGCGAGCGCGTTCAGTCCGTTGGCGGACAGTTCAAGCTAGAGAGTGCGATGGGCAAAGGCACAAGTGTGCGTATCCAGATTCCACGAAAGGTATCCGCTGCGCAGAATGTGATGCAGAGTGCGTGAATATGGAGAATACAGAAAAGATCAAACTGCTGATTGTCGATGACCATCCGATCATGCGGGTAGGCATCGCGGCAATTATCAATGCACGTGCAGATATGGTGACGGTGGCCCAGGCGGGAACCGGAGAAAGCGCCTTGGAACTGTTCGAGTTGCATCGTCCTGACATTACATTGATGGATCTCCGCTTGCCTGGGATGAGCGGCGTGGAGGCAATCCGAACGATCCGCCGTCGGCACCCCGACGCCTGCTTCGTGGTCTTGACCACGTATGAAGGCGACGAAGACATCTACCAGGCTCTGGATGCAGGCGCGCGCGGATACATCATCAAAGGCATGCCGCATGAAGCACTGGTGGATGCGTTGCGCCGCGTCCATGCCGGCGGCCGCTTTCTTCCTTCGCCCATATTGCGTGCCTTGGCCTCGCGGACACCAGATTCGGATCTCAGTTCGCGGGAGCGAGAAGTTCTGGGGCTTCTTGCGCAGGGCAAAAGCAACAAGCAGATTGCATCGCAACTGGGCATCACCGAAGCAACGGTGAAATGCCATGTCAGCGTCATCCTGATGCGCCTGCAGGTAACGGACCGCACACAGGCCGTGGTGGCTGCGGTGCAGCGTGGGCTTGTACACATCCAGTAACATTGTTTTGGTAGATGCAGCCGAACACCAGTGTGACTAACTTATCGCGATGACCTCCAGATAGATGAAATGTATTCCTATACGAACCTATGCCGGTCGGCAGATGGCTGCCGGGCCCGCTGGAAGGATCCTTTTCGTCGTACGGTCCTTCGATGCTCCAATCGTGGGGAAGATCGGCGTTGCGCCAGCGTGCATCCGCAAAGCCGATCTGCATCGCTCCCGGCCACTTATTCGCGTTTGACATACGATCTCCTTGTGCTTGTGATTCACTTGTGCAAGTTATTGGTTGGGATTACGAATTGTGCTTACTTGATGTGTCTTATCAAGCAGTGCACATCAACCTTGCAGCACTCCATGCATTGCAACACAAACGATCGATTCCTTAAGTCCGACTTTTGTCGGATACATTCGATGCGTTGACGGAATATAGTTGCACCGGTGCAGAATCGAGACCATGGAAGCGCGAGCAATTGCCTGGCGCGACCCAACTCTTTATTGAAGGAAAGTCTTATGCGCTCCTGCCTTCTGGTTACAGTGATTGCCATTGCCATTTTGCAAAGCGCCTGCTGGTCTAACGCGCAAGCGACCGAAGGCATGGTTCCGTTCAGCTTGGATCACCGCCGCGCCCTGCTTGCTCCCTCGCCCGTGGACGTGTCCTTTCTGCTGGATGCCCCGGCAGGCAAACATGGATTTATTCAAGTTGCGCATGGGCACCTGGCGACTGCGGACGGTAAACGGATTCGTTTGTGGGGAGTGAATATTACCGACTGGAGTAAAGGGTCGCGCCAGGTTCCAACAAAGGACGATGCGCCGCTGTGGGCTGCGACACTGGCGCGCTTTGGCGTGAATTGCGTGCGCTTTCAGTTTCTGGATCTGGCGGTGCCTCGCGGGTTGATTACGAGCGGCGACCCGGATTCGCGCAGCCTGGATGCCGAGCAGTTAGACAAGGAGGACTACTTCATTGCGCAACTGGAGAAGCGCGGCATCTATATCGACTTCAACCTGCTGGTGGGCAGGCAGTTTACAGTCCAGGATGGCGTGAAGGATCCCTCACTATTGCGAGAGGGCGCCAAGGGAACCTCCCTGTTTGACCGGCGACTGATTGAGTTGCAAAAGGAGTATGCAAAGGAGCTACTCACGCATCGCAATCCATATTCCGGCCTGCAATACACCGAAGACCCAGCCGTTGCGCTTGTGGAAATTAACAACGAAAATGCGCTGAATATCGGGTATCGCGCACTGTCGCCGTTCTACGAACAAGAACTTTCGGGCATGTACAACAAATGGCTGGAGGCACATCGGACACACGATCAAATTACCGAACTCCGCAGCATTGCCGACTCCAAGGGAGACGAGGCTCCGGTGCCGCTTATGGGCTGGAGGGGGCAGGCCGCCTCGGCGCCCACTGCACGGCTTTATGCCGAGGCCGAGTTTTACAACGACGTGCAGCGCGGGTACTTTGCAGAGATGGAAGACTATGTGAAGCGTGCGCTCGGGTCACATTCGCTGATTATTGCAACCGCCGATCATAGTCATTCCGGAAGCGGATATCCGATTCTGCTGGCGACTTCGTCCTCGGATGTAATCGATGGACATACATATTGGGAACATCCTGAGATGTACGTGCGCAAGTCTCCGATGGTCAACGATCCCTTCAACTCGACAGTGGTGGAGCTATCTCGCTCTGCCCTGGCAGGGAAGCCCTATACCGTCAGTGAAGTCAACAACCCGTTTCCTAATGATTTTGATGGAGAAGGAATTCCGATACTGGCTGCTTACGGCGCGCTGCAGGACTGGGACGCTATTCTGTGGTACACATTTGAGCCGAAGATCGATCCAGCATGGAAGCCCTACGTCGGTGACCCTTTCGATATCTCGCTCGATCCCGTGAAGATGCCGGAGTTGGCCGCGGGGGCATTAATGTTTTTGCGCGGAGATGTAAAAGAAGCTGCGAAAGTGGCCGAGCGATCTTACACGCAGAAGCAAGTCTTCGACAGTATGCTGCTGCCTGCTACGGAGCGACCGTATTTCACGCCAGGCTTTCCGCTCGAGATGCCGCTGGAGCACGAAGTGCGAATATCTTCGCTTGACGGCCCTGCGACGCAGCCGTTTCCGCAAACGCCAACGCCCGATCCCATCCTCTCTGACACGGGGCAGCTTGCCTGGTACCATTCCCCGCAAAGGTCGGGCCTTGTGACGATCGATTCGCCCCGCACCCAGGCACTGATTGGCTTTGTCCGCTCGAATCAGAAATCCGTCAGCCATCTTGCAGCAGAGGTTGAAAACGAGTTTTGTACGATCCAGCTAAGTTCGCTTGATGGCCGGACTATCGCGCAGGCGTCCAGGCTTTTGCTGGTTGCTGGTGGACGAGTGAGAAACAAAGACCAGCAGTGGAATAGCGCCGGCACTGCCGTGACGAATTGGGGAGGCTCTCCAACTTTTATTGAGCAGGTGAAGGGGACGATTTTGTTGCGCGGGCTTCAAGGAGCGCATGCAGTGCAGCTTCAGCCGATCGATGGTGCGGGGCAGCCTGTTGGCCCATCGGTTAAGGCAAAATATGCCGACGATCGCTGGAGTATTCCAGTTGGCGAGACCGCGACAACGTGGTATCTGATTCAAGTGGACCGATAAGACGCATCGCGCAATTTATGGTTTCGGGCGTTAAATCTAAACTAGGTAAACGCCTGATTTCGGTAGCGCATAGAAGAGACCGTGGAATGGCAGAGCCATTGCCGCACTATTTTGCCAACCGCTTGCGGGACCAGAAATACACCCAAATTCAAATAAGGATTTAGTGGACGCGGAGGACTGCGAGCACGTCAGTGACCTGATTAACACCCAACATGGGCACCTACCCCGCGGCAATTCTCATGTGCGTGGGGCGTGCGGCGATGCTGGAGAAACTGGAGCAGCACTACATCTGCACGGCGCACGAAAGGGTTGAGGGAGTCGGCGGTCGCGCATCATGATGCGCTGTCAGTCTGAGCTATTGCGACTGAGGTGATTTTCAGCTGACCGGAACGGCTGCGCTCCGCAGTTCTGCGAGGATGCGCTGGACCGCTTGCTCCGCAGCCCGAGCAGCCTGTTTCGACAGGCTCATGGAGATGGGCTGGTGAGGATCGATGGTAATGGCGTAGAGAGTTATGTCGGGTCCTCCACCCTGGATGTAGAAGACGTCGAGCAGGTCCTTCACGCCCACGTCGTGTGCCGTCAACGTCCGTGGATAATCCCGAGAGAAACGTGGTGTGGTGCGAGTCACAGTGCCAGGTGCGTTGTCATCGGATGCGGCGTCGATCAGCACAATGTGGTCGGCGCACTGGAGTGGCTCCAGCAGTGTGAAGCCTCCAGTGCCGCCGTCGAGGCATTCCACACCGTCCGGAAGATTCAGTTGCTCAAGCATGCGCACGACGTGAACGCCCACGCCTTCATCGCCCATCAGGATGTTGCCAAGCCCGACGATGAGAGTTTTTTCCAGATTACTTGGCATCCTTCACCCGTTCGAACTTCCATCCGCCAACGATGGAGGAGATGGTGCCGCGCCCCTCAATGTAATCGTGGTAGAAGGCGAGGTAGATGTGGACTATGACGAAGCAGACAAAGAACCAGAGAAAGATATGGTGCCAGAAGCGCACGCGGAAGTCGCTGCCGAGCAGGGGCACAACCCATGCGAAGAGATGCGGAAGCCATGATGTGCTCATCGGTGCATAAAGAGCACAGCCGGTGATCATCTGCAGCAGAAAGACGATGAAGGTGAGGAAGTAGATGAACGCAGCCAGAGAGTTGTGACCGGTGGAGATGGGGCCATGCATTTTGACCTGTAGCACATCGGCCTTGATGACTTCCACGATCTCCTGCCGCTGCGATTTTTTTAGAGGGAGGAACGTTCTCCACTTGGCATACTTATTGCCGACGAAGCCCCAATAGAGGCGTGCGAAGAAGTTCATAATATAGACCCAGGCCGAGGTGAAGTGGATGAAGCGCACCCAGCCAAACCAGTACTGCTGATAGGCCTCTGGCGCGTAGAGAATATGGACCGGATGGCCGATTAGGTAACCCGTGATGCAGAGCGCTACCAGCGCCGTGGCGTTAATCCAGTGGTAGGAGCGGACCGGGAGCTCCCAGACATAGACGCGCCGGTACTCGGTGGGTCCATGGCCGTTGGAGCGAAAGATGTCGCGAATGGGTTCTCCTGAACTGCTCATGGGCATCACTCGAAGGAAACCTGGTGAAGGTGCCGGCCCTGCGGGTCGTAGAGATGGACGGCGCAGGCGAGGCACGGGTCAAAGGAATGGATGGTGCGCAGGATTTCAACCGGCTGTTCAAGGTTGGCGACGGGTGTGCCAATGAGAGCTTGTTCGAAGGATGAGCGCTGTTGGCGGGCGTCGCGTGGCGAGCCATTCCACGTGGTGGGGACGACAAGCTGGTAGTTCTCGATGGCGCCGTTGCGGATCTTGATGAAGTGGGCCAGCGCCCCGCGCGGAGCCTCGGTGAGGCCGACGCCTTCACACTCGGAGGGCCAGGTTTTTGGTTCCCAGCGTTCGCCGTTGAAGGTCGAGACCTCATTCATCCGGACACGAGTCATGAGTTCGTTGAAGTACTCCACGAGCCACGTCATGGCAAGCTTGGCGTCAATGGCGCGCGCGGCAGTGCGGCCGAGGGTGCTGAAGAGCGCGTCGGTGGGCACGTTGAGCTTGCCGAGGGTCTGGCCGACGAGTTCCTTCACATCGGTGTGGCCGGACGCATAGGAGACGATGAGGCGGGCGAGCGGGCCGACTTCCATCGGCTGCTCCTTCCAGCGCGGTGTCTTCAGAAACGAGTATTTGTCGTGGCCTTCGAGGGTTTCAAACGGCGGTTTGGGGCCCGTGTAGTTCAGGTTGGTTTCGCCGCTCCAGGGGTGGAGTCCGGTGGAGTCGCCGCCTTCGTAGGTGTACCACGAGTGGGCGATGTATTCCTTAATTTCCTGCGTGTCGCGGGCATTTACGGGATGGACCTGACTGAGGTCGCGGTTTAGAACGACGCCGCGCGCATAGCGGAAGGACTCAGGCTGGTTGTAGCCCTTGGTCGGGAACTCACCGTAGCTCAGGTAGTTGCTCAGCCCGCCACCCCACTTCGCCCAGTCCTTGTAGAAGCCAGCAACGGTGAGGACGTCGGGGATGTAGACCTGGTTGACAAATTCAGTGGCCTGGCTGATGAGGCTGGAGACCAGGTTGAGGCGGTCGCTGTTGATGGCTGCCACTTCATTGGTGCTGATGGAACAGGGCACGCCACCAACGAGGTAGTTGGGATGCGGATTCTTGCCGCCGAAGACGGCGTGAATCTTGACGATTTCCTTCTGCCACTCGAGGGCGTCGAGGTAGTGTGCTACCGCGATGAGGTTGACTTCCGGCGGAAGCTTGTAAGCGGGGTGGCCCCAATAGCCGTTGGCAAAGATGCCGAGACCGCTGGCGGCGAAGGCCTTGATCTTGTCCTGCACCGAGGAGAAATACGCAGCAGTGTTCTTGTCCCAGCTGGAATAGGAGGCGGCGATCTCAGCGGCCTTTTTCGGGTCCGCTTTGAGGGCGTTGACGATGTCGACCCAGTCGAGCGCATGCAGGTGGTAGAAGTGGATGACATGATCCTGCACGTACTGGGTGGTCATCATGATGTTACGGATGAGCTCGGCCGTGGGAGGAACGGAGATACCGAGAGCGCTTTCCACCGCGCGCACGCTCGTGAGGGCGTGGACGGTGGTGCAGACGCCGCAGACTCGCTCCGTAATCGCCCAGGCATCGCGCGGGTCGCGGCCGACGAGAATCTTTTCAAGGCCGCGGACCATGGTGCCGGCGCTGTACGCGTCGGTGATGACGCCATTTTCGACGACCGCTTCGATGCGGAGGTGGCCTTCAATACGAGTAATGGGATCGACAACGACGCGTGTCATGTAGCTCTACGACTCCTTCTGTTCCTCTGCGTGAACTTCTGCGATGACCCTCTGCTTGCGCACGTTGGTGACGACGGCATGCGCGGCAACGCCAGCTAGGGTGGTAACGCCAACGATGGTGCCGATGGTATCGGCTGTGCTTTCAACACCGAAGCCGGGGAAGGATGGCAGATGCTGGTAGAAGGGGCCGTTGTCCCAGAAGCCTTCTTCGCTGCATCCGATACAGCCGTGGCCTGATTGGATGGGGTAGCTGGTGCCCTCGTTCCACTTGACTACGGAACAGGCGTTGTATGTCACGGGGCCCTTGCAACCCATCTTGTAGAGGCAGTAGCCGCGGCGGGCGTTTTCGTCATCCCAGGACTCGACGAAGAGACCGGCGTCGTAGTTCGGGCGGCGGTAGCACGTGTCGTGAACGCGCCGACCGTAGAACTCCTTGGGCCGGTTCAGGCTATCGAGGGCAGGTACCTGGCCCAGCACCAGCAGATGGGTCACCACGCCCATCATTACGTCGGCGATAGGCGGGCAGCCGGGCACATTGATCACCGGCTTGTCCACGAGCTTGTGGATTGGTGTGGCCCCGGTGGGATTCGGCTTGGCCGCCTGTACGCACCCGTTGGACGCGCAGCTTCCCCAGGCCACAACCGCGGCGGCATCCTTGGCCACCGTCTGCAGGATGGACTCGGCCGTTTTGCCGCCGATCATGCAGTAAACGCCGCCATCATGGGTTGGCACAGCGCCCTCTACAAGCACGATGTACTTGCCCTTGTTGTTTTGGATGGTGTCGTTTAGACTCTTCTCCGCCTGCAACCCCGAGGCTGCCATAAGGGTCTCGGTGTAATTCAGTGAGAGCACATCCAGGAGTACGTCCAGCACGATTGGGTGTGACGCACGGAGGAAAGACTCGCTGCAGCAGGTGCACTCCTGAAAGTGCATCCATACGACCGCGGGCTTTTCTCTCTTCTCAAACGCAGAAACAACCTGGGCTGCACCGGACTTACCCAGGCCGGCTACCGTGGCCGCCGCAGCACAAAACTGCAGAAACTCTCTGCGGCTATAGCCCTTTTTTTCCATCGACTGCCAAATCGATTGCCCCATTCCCACCTCGCATATCGTGCGGGCGCCGAAGAGAAGTTATGGCTTTCCTCTGAGATCACAAGTGGCCAATGACTTTTCGGCGAACGAAGGCACGGTACGTGGTTTTAATCACTTCAGGCTGTGATGAGCGTCACAATAGTCGAAATGTACTCATGAGCATTTGCAAGCCTGCCAGGAGGACACTCCGACGGGCTATGTTCTCTATTGGTAGTTGAGCGAACCTGGCGTGGAGTGCGCGGTCATTGTGCAGACTCTGGTCCCGGTGAAGTCGGGTGATCTGCCTGACGCCTGCGCGATTGACAACGTTCGCTTTGAGTCATCGCCGGCCATCGATGCAGGGTCTGGAAATCTCGTTGCAGAACTGGTTGAATGGGCGTTTTGCCCTTCAATCCGGGATGGTGAGAATCTCCTTGTCAATCCCGTCCAAGCCGAGAATGGGGAAACGGTTCACGGCAACTTCTGACCCACGAGCGCCCGCTTTCCACGGCACGTATCGAGCAAGAAGTAGCAATCGGTGAGACAGGCGCCACGGTGTCCTAGCCCATCTCCAATCCTGCTGGCAGTCGCTCGAGGAAAAGCGGAAGGTTGCTGCGCAGAATGATATGGGGCGCCAACCGAGTGACTGGTTCCAGCTGGACGCCGTCCACGAGAAAGCGGCAGAGAGTCTCGAAGGCGAGCTTACCTTGCGTAAATGGCCGTTGGTACAAGGTGGCGAGGATCGCACCAGATTCGATTGAAGGAATTAGCTCGGCGAAGAGATCGGTTGTAATTAGCTGCACGCGCCCGCACATGCCATTTTCTTCTAATGCACGAAGCACTGGGATGCTGTTGGCGGTACTGACGTAGATCCCGGCAGGGCTAGGGTTGCGCTTGAGCAAAGCGAGTGTGGCACGATATGCCTCTTTGGGGCTGTCGTGGGTTTCGATGGTGGAGATGAGGGTAAGGTGCGGAGCCATGGTGGCGAGTGTGGCCGCAAAGCCTCGCAGCTTTTCGCCGTGGTCAAAGGTGTTGAGATCGCCGGTAATGGTGGCAACGGTGCCTTCGGAATGCAGAACTGTACCCAGCAGCTCGGCGGCGATGCTACCGCTGATAGCGGCGTCTACTGAAACCGACGCCAGCCGGGAAGAGCGTGGGGCATCGCTGGCTACGCAGACGACGGCTGTTCCACGCTCGGTGAAACGGCGGATCGCAGATTCCACCTGGCTGGGATTGCCGGGCGTCATCAAAATACCGTCGTAGTCACGTTCGAGGTCCTCTTCCAGCAGCTTCAAGTCACCATCGCCTAGATGCGGATAGGTGCGGAACGTCACGTCGACAGTGACGCCGCGTATCGCGGCAGCAGCCTCCCGCACACCTTCGCGCAGCGGATCGAAGAAGGAAGCAATCTGGCGGGGGAGATGGGCGACGATGCGAAGACGGCGATTGAGCTTCAGACTGCGAGCGGCGAGATTTGGACGATAGCCGAGCTTCTCCGCAATCTTAAGAACTCGGCTGCGGGTTTTCGGATTCACGCCGGGGCGATTGTGGAGCGCGCGATCGACTGTGCCGATGGAGATGCCAGCGGCTGCTGCGATCTGCTTAATGCCGACAGTCTTGGGAGTCCCGTCCGTCATGGATAAAGCTATTTTACCGGAATAAAGAGGGATCGCCGGTCATGTTAAGTCCATTCAGTGAGAACGTGCACGGGCGATGTCTAACTTTCCGGGTACGTTACCGATAATTATATAAGCAAACCTGTTGGAGCTGTGGAGCGATGGTGCGTACGGGTGTGGACCGAGCAGCTGGATCGCCTGATGGGGGTGTCCGCTTCAAGGCGGTTTTTTGAGCCGGGCCCACAGAACGGGTCTCCCATTTGGGCGGGGTAAGGAAACAGAAAGGCTAGTTAACCGACATTCAGATGGCCTTTAGAGCGCCTGGATGAGGCGCATGGAAGGAGAACAGCAACGAAGATAAGCAGTGAATGAGGCGCGCGGGAAAATTGAGACAGGGGTTAAACGCTTTAAAGTAGGGCTGCATGAGGGCCGTGAAAAAAGTTCCGGTGACGTACACGAAAAATGCTTGACAGTGGATTCTTGGCCCCCTATATTGGTTCGCATCTTTACGGGAACGTACACGGTGATGGCTAAATTTAGAAGGTCAAGCCTCGACCGGAACCCGAATAGGTGCGAGCTATCTCAGGGGCCAATGGAATTGGAAGGCTGGAGGAGTAAGGATGACGACAGGAAGATTCATACAGTGGAGCCGCATAGGTCTGCTGTTCGTGGCGGTAATCTGCGCGGCGAGCGCCATGGCGCAGGTGGATACGGGCACCATTCTGGGCACTGTGACCGACACCACGGGTGCGATTGTTCCCAACGCAACCGTGACCATTGTGAACCAGGCAACGGCAGCCCCGCTGACGAAAAAGACGGGCGGGGATGGCCGCTTCGAGTTCACGCCACTGGGGATCGGCACCTACAGCGTGATTGTGGAGTCCCCTGGCTTTAAGAAGGCCACAGTGCAGGGCGTGCAGCTGAATATTCAGCAGCATGCGCTGGTGAACGTGACGCTTGAGCCGGGCGCAGTGACGGAGAGCGTGGAAGTGACCGAGGCGCCGGAGCTGATGCAGACCGAGAGCAGCTCAGTGGGCCAGGTGATCGAGCAGAAGACGATCGTGGATCTTCCATTGAACGGCCGCGACTACACGATGCTGGTGCTGGTAACGCCGGGCGTGACGTTGCCGCAGCAGGGAGCGCGCGCTTCAAATCAATTTGTCGCGAACGGCGCGCGTGTGGCGCAGAACGACTACCTTTTGGACGGCATTGATAACAACAGCAACAGCGTGGACTACCTGGATGGCAAAGCGGACGTGATCAAGCCGCCGGTAGATGCGATAGCCGAATTCAAAATCATGACCAGCGACTTCCCGGCCGAGTTTGGTCGCGCGGGCGGCGCGATTGTGAATGCAACATTGAAGTCGGGATCGAACAAACTGCATGGATCGGCGTGGGAATTTCTGCGCAATGATGTTTTCGATGCGTACGACGACTACTTTGTGCCGAACGCGACGGCGAGCAGGAAGCCGGAACTGAGGCAGAACCAGTTCGGCGTGACGGCCGGCGGGCGTATCTGGAAGGACCATTTGTTCTGGTTCGGTGACTATGAAGGCACGCGCATTTTGAACGGCGTGGTGGCAACGAGTCAGGCGAGCGCGAACCTGGGAGCAGGGTTGGCTCCGACCGTGCCGACGACGGTGGAAGTGAACAGCGGCTATACGGACTTCTCGGATTTGTACAACTCAACGGGCACATTTACGCGGACGGACCTGCTGGGCAGGACCTATCAGAATGGCCAGATATTCGATCCTGCGACGACGCGTGCGGTGACCAGCGGCACGGTGGACCCAGTGACGGGACTGACGGCAACGGCGACGGGGTATGTGCGCGATCCGTTCGCCAATAACCAGATTCCGCTGCAGCGGTTGGATCCGAATGCAATCAAGCTGATGCAACTTTACCCTGCGCAGACGCAGCCGGGTGTGCTCTATAACTACAACATCATCAAGGTCAACAGCAATAACACGGACACTGCGGACATGCGCATCGACGAGCGGTTCCGCGATCAGGACCAAGCGTTCTTCCACTACGACTACATCAGCAGCGTGCGTGTGGTCCCCCCACCGTTTGAAGGAGTGGCGGATGGCGGCGGCTACGCAAACGGCACGGAGATTTACAACGTGCGCGGCTTCGCGCTGGGTTATACGCACACATTTTCGCCGACACTGGTGAACGAGGCGCGGCTGGGCTACACGCGTGGCCATGATACGCGTGAGCCTGCTGGCGCAAGCACGATGGGTATTCCGGCGCAGTTCGGTATCACAGGAGTTCCACAACTGCCTCTCAACGGTGGCTTGCCGTACCTGGGCATAGGCACGCTCAGCGGGCTGGGCGGGGCGGGCTGGCTGCCGGGCAATCGCTTCAGCAACACGGAGCAGATGACCGAAAACCTGACCAAGATTTACGGGAAGCACACCTTCAAGACAGGAGCAGAGTTCCAATACATCTACTTTCCGTGGATTGCGCCGCCGGCGTCGAAGGGCGAGTTCTACTTCGACGGCAACTACACGTCGATGCCGCTGGAGTCGACCTCGAGCGGAATCGCGAATGGGCTCGACGGTACAACAGGACGCGCGCAGTTCCTGATTACGCCGGAGAATGCAACGGTGCCAAACGGTGTAAATATGTCAGGCGGTATGGACCAGATTGCTGCGTCGAACTTCGGCGAAGTGCGTGCAAACCGCAACTACTTCGGCGCGTACTTCCAGGACGACTGGGCTATCACACGCAAGCTGACGCTGAATCTCGGTTTGCGCTGGGAGCACTTCGGCCTGACCGGCGAAGCGGGCGGCGCACAGGCAAATTTCATTCAGGCTTCACCGAACTCGAGCACGGGTGCGAAGTTTTACATGACGGCAGGACACAAGACCAGCCCGGGCCTTTCATCGAGCTTTACCGACGCATTGGCGCGGGACGGGATCCAAATCGTCTATACCAATCAATATGGAACGGGCATGGGCGTGATCCAGAAGCTAAATTTCTCGCCACGCGTGGGCTTTGCCTATTCGCTGACTCCGAAGCTGGTGGTGCGAGGAGCATTCGGCATCTTCTATGGAGCATTTGAAAACCGAGGTGGCTATCCGAGCCTGGGCTACAACTATCCATTCCAGTATTCCATTGGCCTGGCAGATAGCTCGAACGGCGGCATCTCGAACGTGACTCCGGTGACGTATACGAATGGAACGACAGGCACGCTTGAAAATGGCATGTCCGGGATTCCGCTCGATCCGGCGGACGTGAGCTACAGCGGCCTGGCGTTGCGCGGCATTCAACTGCGCTACCAGACTCCGTACACACAGGGCTACAACATAACGACGCAGTATCAACTGACGCAGCACGACTCGATCGAGGCTGGCTATGTGGGCTCACAGGCGAGGCATCTGGAGGCTAGCGCAGGCCAGAACAATGTGACCACACTGTTACCGGCAGGTACGCCCTTGACGGGTAGTTCCGGGAATTACATTCCTTTTCCGGATTTCGTGTCAGGGATGCCGTACTTCGGCACGATCGGCAATAGCAGCTATAACTCCCTTCAGACTAAGTGGGTGCACCAGACGTCGATGGGGCTTGACATGCTCATGGGCTACACGCTGGGAAGGGCCATCACGGACGCCGGCGATTCACTAAGCGGCGGCGGCGTGAGTGGCTATCGCGCACCGGGCATCGCAGGCATCAAGTACGATACGGGGCTTGCGGGATTCAATATCACGCACGCATTCGTGGCAAGCGGGACTTATGAACTGCCCATTGGGCGAGGAAAGGACTATTTCAGCGGCATGAGCCGCGTGGAAGACCTGCTACTTGGCGGATGGGCCATGAATACGATTCTGACGCTAGACAGCGGCCAGCCGCAGACGATCGGGAGCCAGGTGAGCACGGGATCGGGTTTCGGCGCGTATGCGGATGTAGTGCCGGGTGTGAGCAAGTATCGCGGTGGCATCCAGCACTACTACAACCCGGCAGCGTTTGCCAATCCGCCTGCTGTGACTAGTGTTGGGCAGACAAGCCTGGCGCCACTGGGCGGGCCGAACACGCAAGTAAATGGACCGGGGTTCAAAGACTTCGACTTCTCGGTGTTCAAGAGCTTCTCGGTGACGGAGAGCTCGCATGCTGAGTTCCGTGCTGAAGCGTTTAACCTTACCAACACTCCAAGTTTTAACCTGCCGACCAACACAGACTACTTGGATAACGTCAACTTCGGGCAGATTACCTCGACCCGAAGCAATGCACGCGAACTGCAGTTAGCTTTCAAGTACTACTGGTAGAGCCTCGCTGAGGCCCGGAAGAGACCAAGCACCGGGCCTCATTTTCCTTATGTAGACAGGGCGCGCACAGGCGTGCGAGGCTGTCTGGCATCGGCAGAGCTCACGCACATGTGTTGCCAGACTGCCAAAGCAGGAGTGTCTCGGCGTGCATCGATGGACTCATACTCTGGTGGGAGTGATGCTGGTTCTGAGTTGTGCGTTGGCGTTTGCGCAGAGCGAGGCGCAGCGGGAGCAAGCGCTGATTGCTCTCGTCGAGCGTGAACCAAACAATCTGCATGCGACGGGAGAATTGGGGAAACTCTACTTTCACGCCAAAAAGTGGCAGGCGAGCGCGCACTGGCTGACAAAGGCATATGCGCTCTCAAATGGGGATGCGACTCTGGGATGCGATCTGGCCTTGGCATGGATGGAAGCAGGTGCGCTGGATCAGGCGAAGGCGCAGTTGGTAGCGATGCAGGCGAGGCAGGAGAGTGCAAAGCTGCACGGCCTTATGGCAGAGGTGGACGACCGCAGCGGAGCGTATCGAGAAGCGGCCGAGGAATACCACCGCGCGGCGGAGATGGAGCCGACGGAAGAGCACATCTTCGATCTTGCGACCTATTTAGTCCAGCACAAGCAGTATGTGGGTGCGCTGGACGATGCGATCAAGTTTTACCGCTACGGCGTACAGCAGTTTCCGCTGTCAGCACGGATGCGGGTAGGTCTGGGAGTGGCACTCTATGCGGCAAGCGAGTACGACGAGGCCGTGCAGGTGCTGTGTGAAGCGGTGGACCTAAATCCAAAGGATACCCGCCCGCTCCAGTTTCTGGGACGGGCGGGCAGGGTTTCTCCTGCGCTGGCGCAGGATGTGGATACGCGGTTGAAGAATTTTGCGGAGAGATATCCGGACAACGCGGCAGCAAATTACTTTTATGCGCTCGCATTGTGGGAGCGCGGTGGTGGAATCCAGGGGCGTGGCGTGGCGCTGATTGAGCGACTACTGAAGAGGGCCGAGGCGCTGAATCCGCAGTGGTATGAGCCGCACTATCAACTTGGCGTGGTGTATGAGTCAGAGCAGCGGAACGCAGAGGCGTTGAAAGAGATGAAGCGAGCGGTAGCGATCGATCCAGAGTTCTCTCCTGCACACTACCAGCTGGCGCGGCTTTACCAGCGCGCTGGAATGCAGGCCCAGGCACAGGCTGAGGCGGCGACGGTGCAACGGCTCATGGCAAAAGAAGAGGGCAAGACGAGCCAGCACGATGTAACGAAGTAGGGTGTGAAGCGAGAGCAGTATTGACAGTGTCCACAGTTACGTGTACGTTACCGATAAACGCTTAATTGCGTGCAGTGCAGGGAGCGCGAAAGAGTCTTTCGTGCTTTCACAATAGAGGGTTGAGCCAGATGGGAGACACAAGCCAGGCGGGTCCTGTTCGCTGCTGGGAAGAGCAGGTCGTGATTCCAACTTATCCCGTGCAGGATGCTGATCCGAACCCGATGTTCCTGGAGAAGCGAGTGTACCAGGGAAGCAGCGGAAAGGTGTATCCCAATCCATTTACGGATCGCGTTGCGCTGGAGAAGCGGGACCAGACCTATCGCGCGGTGTTTCTCGAAAACGAGTTCGTGCAGCTGATGATTCTTCCGGAGATCGGCGGGCGAATTCACGCAGGTTTGGATAAGACCAATCAGTATGACTTCTTTTATCGCCAGAACGTGATCAAGCCGGCGCTGGTGGGATTGCTGGGGCCGTGGATCTCAGGTGGCGTGGAGTTCAACTGGCCACAGCACCACCGGCCATCGACGTACATGCCGGTGCATGCGGCGATTGAGGAAGATGCCGATGGCGGCCGCACGGTGTGGCTGAGCGAGCACGATCCGATGTTGCGCATGAAGGGCATGGTAGGCATCTGTCTGCATCCGGGGCAATCACTAGTGGAGGCGAAGGTGAGGCTCTACAATCGCACGCCACTGGCGCAGACGTTCTTGTGGTGGGCAAATGTGGCTGTGAGGGTGCACGAGCAGTACCAAGCGTTCTTTCCGCCGGATGTGGCATTTGTGGCGGACCACGCAAAGCGCGCAGTGTCATCGTTTCCGATCGCGCGCAATTCCTATTATGGCGTGGACTATCGACCGGGCACAGACATTTCTTGGTACAAGAACATTCCGGTGCCGACGTCGTACATGGTGACGGAATCGAAGTACAACTTTTTCGGAGGATACGATCACGGCCGCCAGGCAGGAATGGTGCATACGTCGAATCATCACGTAGCGCCGGGCAAGAAATTGTGGACGTGGGGCAATGCAGAGTTCGGCTATGCCTGGGACCGCAATCTGACAGACGCTGACGGGCCGTATGTTGAGCTGATGGCGGGCGCATACACCGATAACCAGCCGGACTTCTCGTGGCTGGAGCCGTATGAGACGAAGACGTTTCGGCAGTACTGGTATCCAATCCAGAAGATTGGACCGGCGAAGAATGCGAACCTGGAAGCCGCAGTGAATCTCGATTTCGAGGAGAAGAGCGTCCACGTGGGCGTGTGCGCGACGTCGCGGCGCGCGATGCGTGTGGTGCTCTTGATCCATGGCAACATCGTGCTCGATCAGCAGGTGAATATCGCACCGGATATGCCGTTCCTGAAGACACTGAAGAGCGATGGAGCGCAGCCGGAGAAGCACATTCTGCTGGTGCGGGACGCGGATGGGAATGAGCTGATTCGATATCAGCCGGAGCGCAAGGTGGAGCGCGAGCTGCCGAAGCCGGCAACCGAACCGCCGCCACCTGCCGAGATTGCGACTGTGGAAGAGCTATACCTGGCCGGACTGCATCTGGAGCAGTATCGCCACGCAACACGCTCACCCGAGGCCTATTGGGGGGAGGGCTTGCAGCGCGAGCCAGAGAATGTGCAGCTGAATCAGGCGATGGCGCTGTCGTATTTGCGAAAGGGCGAGTTTGCGAAGGCAGAGAGCCACTTTGAGCGCGCAGTGCATCGGCTGACGATGCTCAATCCGAATCCACAAAATGGTGCGCCCTATTACTACTTGGGGCTGGCGCGACTCTATCAGGGCAAAACCCAGGAGGCCTACGAAGCCTTTTACAAATCAACCTGGAACTATGCGTGGCAAAGCGCGGGCAACTATGCGCTGGCGGTGATCAATGCGCAGCGCGAGGCGTGGGTGCAGGCCCTTGAGCAAGTGGAGACAAGCCTGCGCACGAACACGGAGAACCTGAACGCGATGGCGCTGCGCGCACTCCTGCTGCGGAGGTTGGGACGGACGGCTGAGGCACAAGCGGAGATCGATGCGTCGCTAGCTTTGGACAAGCTCAATTTCAGGGTGCGTGCCGAGCAGTTTCTGCTAACGCGGAGCAAGGAGGACTTTGCGTCGCTGGTGAAGGGACTCGAGGGCGATTTACAGACGCTTCTCGATGTAGTGTTCGATCTGGCGTGGAGCGGCGCGCAGGAAGAAGCTTCGCTGCTGCTGGAGGCGTGTGCCGAAGTGGAGCAGTGGGATCATCCAGTGCTGTGGTATACGCTTGCATGGCTGACGGCTGCTTCGGTGAATAAGTCGAAATCGACGGAGTATGCGGTGAAAGCCGAGGCCGCGTCTTCGCGGTACTGTTTTCCGGCGCGGATTGAAGAGATGATTGTGCTGGAAAGCGCAATTGCGCGCAACCCTGCGAGCGCGAGAGCGCATGCATACCTTGGCAATCTCTACTACGACAAGCGACGGTATGACGAGGCGATCCGATGCTGGCGGCGGTCGGTGGAGCTGGATGCGACATACTCCGTGCCGTGGCGGAACCTGGGCATCGCGGAGTTCAATGTGCTGCACAACGCGCAGGCTGCGCAGCAAATGTACGAGCGCGCGTTTGCGGCGAATCATGAGGATGCGCGGCTGCTGTACGAATGGGATCAGTTGAAGAAGCGGGCTGGACTAGCCACGCCGAAGGAAAGGCTCGAGATCCTTGATGCACATGCAAGCCTGGTGGAACGGCGCGATGACCTGACGGTGGAGCGAGTGACACTGCTGAACGAGCTTGGACGCTGGGACGAGGCGCTCAGTGCACTGAGTGCGCGACGGTTCAGTCCGTGGGAGGGTGGCGAAGGGCTGACCTCTGCGCAGTATGTGAATGCGCATCGCGCGCTGGGATGTGCCGCGCTGGAGGCGGGCGACGCGGCTGCGGCGCTTGCGCACTTTGAAGCGGCGCGGGTGTATCCGCACAATTTAGGCGAGGGTAAACATCTGCTCACGCTGGAGCGGGACCTGGACTTTTTCTCCGGGCTTGCGGCCGAGCAGTTGGGCGATGCCGAGAAAGCGCATGCGTACTGGAAAGCGGCGGCTGCACCGCTGGAAGAGCCGGGCGCGCATATGTATTTTCGCGGGCTGGCGCTGCGGGCACTGGGAGAGGAGGCGGCGAGTCGCGCTGCGTTTGAGGAACTGGCGCAGTTTGCAGAAGCGAAGGCAAAGGAGACGCCGAAGATCGACTACTTTGCGACATCGCTGCCGAATCTGCTGCTGTTCGATGATGATCTGGAGAAGCGTAACCACATTGAAGCAATGGTACTGGCGGGATTGGCGAGTCACGGGCTTGGCGCGAATCGAACAGCGGTCGAGTTGTTGAAGAAGGTGGTGGTCGAGGACCCAAATCACATGCTGGCGCTGGATGCGCTGCGTTGGATGGCGCGCGAAGCGGCGCTCGAGGCCGAGGCCCGGTCCACGTCATGAATATCTCGCCGGAGATGGTTGCGACAGGCGCGGAGCAGCACAGGCCGATGCGCGGCGCGATGCTGTGGCTAGCAGCGACTTCAGGTGCGCTGGGCGGCTTGTTATTCGGCTACGACTGGGTGGTGATTGGTGGCGCGAAGCCGTTTTACGAACGCTACTTTCATCTAGACTCGCCGGCGATCGAAGGTTGGGCGATGAGCTGCGCGCTGATTGGATGCCTGTTTGGCGCGATCGCTTCGGGATGGCTGAGCGAGCGATTCGGGCGCAAACGACTGCTGGTGCTGGCAGCGCTTGCGTTTGCGATTTCGTCACTGGGCACGGGGCTTGCGTATCGCTTTACGGTGTTTGTGGTGTGGCGGGTGATGGGCGGGTGTGCGATCGGACTGGCGTCGGGCATATCGCCGATGTATATCGCGGAGATTTCGCCGGCGCATCTGCGGGGACGGCTGGTTTCGCTGAACCAGGTTGCGATTGTGTTTGGGATTCTGCTGGCGCAGGTGGTGAATTGGCGGATTGCGCAACCGGTTCCTGCGGGTGCGACGGTGCAGGACATTCTGCTCTCGTGGAATGGGCAATGGGGATGGCGGTGGATGTTTGGAGTGACGGCGATCCCGTCGCTACTGTTCCTCGTTGGATCGCTTCTGGTGCCGGAGAGCCCGCGATGGCTGGCGATGAAGGGCCACAGCACGCAGGCACGCGTTGTGTTGGCGAAACTGGGCGGCAGTGCGTATGCCGAGCGCGTGATGACGGACATGGCTAAGGCGAGTACGCGCAAAGAGGCGGGACCGTTGCGCGAAGAGCTGCACGCGCCAGGCGCGAGGAAACTGCTGGCGGTGGCTGTGGTGTTGGCGATTTTGCAGCAGTGGTGTGGCATCAACGTGATCTTTAACTATGCGCAGGAGATTTTTGCGGCGGCGGGCTACCAGGTGTCGGACATTCTGTTCAACATCGTAGTGACAGGCGCAGTGAACGTGGTCTTCACGTTTGCGGCTTTCATCACGATTGACCGATTCGGGCGGAGGCTTCTCCTGCTGACTGGTCTCTCGGGGCTCGTGGTGATTTACGTAGTGTTGGGGCTTCTGTATCACGCGCATATGCAGGGCAAGCCAATGCTGGTGCTCGTTCTGGCGGCGATTGCCTGCTATGCGATGTCATTGGCGCCGGTGACGTGGGTGGTGATTGCAGAAATCTTCCCCAACCGCATGCGTAGCGGTGCGATGGCGATTGCAGTGACGTCGCTGTGGCTGGCGTGCTTTGTGCTGACGTACACATTTCCACTGCTGAACGCAGCGCTGGGCGCGGCAGGCACGTTCTGGACCTATGCTGCGGTGTGCTTCGCGGGTGTGGTGTTTCTGGGTGCTCGGTTGCCTGAGACAAAGGGCAGAGCACTCGAAGCGATGGGGGTTGAAGTGGCTGAGGGGAATGTTTAAGGAGACGGATGATGTTGCATAGAGTAGCTTTGGGATGCGCTGTAGCGCTGCTGGCGCTGGGCACAGTGCTGGCGCAGCAGAAACCGACGCGGGTGATGCTAGACGGCAACTACACGGGGCGGTTATTTGACGGACTGGGCGCGGTGAGTGCTGGCGCGTCATCGCGGCTGCTAATCGATTATCCGGAACCTCAACGGAGCGAGATTCTGGACTATCTCTTCAAGCCGGGCTACGGCGCGGCGCTGCAACGGCTGAAGGTGGAGATTGGTGCGGATGTGAATTCGACAGACGGATCGGAGCCTAGCCCGATGCGCACGGAGACGGATCACGACGTGACCCGAGGTTACGAGTGGTGGCTGATGGCGGAGGCGCACAAGCGGAATCCGTATATATTGCTGGAGGTTTTGCCGTGGGGAGCGCCGCGTTGGGTGAACCCGAACCCTGGCGCGAAGGACACACTGTACACGGCAAAGATGGCCGAGTATGTTGCAGATTTCGTTAAGATGGCGAAGCGCAATTACGGTCTGGACATCGACATGGCTGGCGTGTGGAACGAACGGCCATATGATACGGCGTATGTGAAGGAGTTGCACAACCGACTTGAGGTGGAGCATCTGACAACGAAGATCGTGTGCTGCGATGAATATCCGGGCGAGGGCGACGGGCAGTGGGCAATTGCAGACGAGATGCTGAAGGATCCGGAGTTGAACGCGGATGTATACGCAATCGGAGTGCACTACCCGCTAGTGAATGGAAGACTGACGACGACGGACGCGGCGCGGAAGACCGGCAAGCCACTATGGTCGAGCGAGGACCAGCCGAATGGCGGCGGCGGGCCGTTTGTGACTCGCGACTGGCCGCTAGGCGGGCGCATTCTGTCGCATCTGTACAACCGCAACTATCTCGAAGGCACATTTACAGCGACGGAAATCTGGAGCCCAATCACTTCCTACTATGACAATTTGGCGGCGCCTAGCTCCGGGCTGATGTATGCGAATACTCCATGGTCAGGGCACTATGTTGTGCAAGGGACGATCTGGGCGACGGCACACACAACGCAGTTTGCGCAGCCGGGATGGCAGTATCTGGATGCGGCGTCTGGGTATCTGCCGGACAAGGGCAGCTACGTATCACTGTGCTCGCCGGACAAGAAGAACTGGAGTGTGGTGCTGGAGACGATTGACGCGAAAGAGCCGCAGAAGGTGGAGTTCAGGATGTCGGGCGGACTGAGCGCGGATGAGGTGCACATCTGGGAGACAAATAACACGCACACATTTGAGAATGTGGCAAATGTGAAGGTAAAGGGCGGCGAGTTTAAGTATACGTTTGAGCCGGATTCGATCTACTCGTTGACCACGACGACAGGGCAGGGTAAAGGCACGGCTATGCCGCCGCCGGCGAAAGGATTTCCACTGCCGTACGCGGATGATTTTGATTCGACGCGCGAGGGTGGTACGCCGAAGTATCTTGCAGACCAGGACGGCGCATTTGAAGCGCACAAATGCGATGGACGCGCGGGACTGTGCCTGGAGCAAGTGCTGACGGAGAAGCCAGTGCCGTGGAGTCCGCTACCGAACCCGTTCACGCTTGCGGGATCAGAGACATGGACGGATTATCGTGTGGGTGCGGATGTGCATTTCCTTTCGAAGGCTCCGGCAGTTGTGATGGGGCGGATCGATACGGCGAATGCGTTTAGCGACGATAAGGCGCTGTGGCCCAGCGGTTATCTTCTGCGGCTGGAGCCAAACGGCGCGTGGGCGTTACTCTCCGCAACCTACGAGGAGCCGACAGCGACGCTGGCGTCGGGCTTTGCAAAGCTGGGCGCTTCAAAATGGTACCGCATGGAACTGGAGTTTCGCGGCACGACGGTGACGGCGCGGTTGGATGGCAAGGTGCTGGCGCAAGTAGAAAGCGAGGCGCATACGCGCGGCATGTTCGGGCTGGGCACGGAATGGGATCATACGCAGTTCGATAATTTACGCGTGGAACCATAGCGCAGGAGTGAAGCGGCCCTGGATCTCGAAGCAAACGGGCCGGGAGCAGTGAGCGATGCAGATAACTCGTTGGGTGAACGCGCGCCTGCGCGCAAGCGCGGGCGTTGCGGCGCTGGTGGCAAGCGGATGTACGTTGGCAACGGGCATATTTCTTGGCTCGAATCAGCTGGCGGCCGCGAAGGAAAACGCACCGGCGATCACGATCGACTATCCGCTGAACAGGTCGGTGTTTCCACCTGACATGGAGGCGCCAACATTCTTGTGGCGCGACAGGGCGACGGCGGCAACAGGGTGGCGAGTTGATGTGGCATTTGCGAATAGCGCAATGGTGCTGCATGTGGACACCAAAGGCGAGTTGATGAAAGTGGGTACGATCGACCCGCGGTGCATCTCGCCGAACAACAAACTGCCGGAGTTGACTCCGGAGCAGGCCGCGGCGCATACGTGGAAGCCAGATGCGGCGACCTGGGACGCAGTGAAGAAGCAGGCCGGGCGAGGCGTTGTGACGGTGACGATTCGCGGAATGGCGGCGGGCAAGGCTGTGTCCAGCGGAACGATGCAGATGTCTGTTTCGGCTGACCCGGTGAACGCGCCGATTTTTTATCGCGACGTGCCATTGATGCCGTCAGAGACGGAGAAGGGATTCATCAAGCCGCTGGCCGCTAATGCGGTGCCGCTGATTGCGTGGCGAGTGCGCAATGTGGCTGAGCCGAGTAGTCACGTGGTCATGACCGATCTGCACACGTGCGCGAACTGCCACTCGTTTGCGGCGAACGGTAAGACTTTGGGCCTGGATATGGATGGGCCGCAAAACGACAAGGGGCTGTACGCGCTGACGCAGGTGGCGAAGCGGATGTCGATCGGGACCGAGAACATGGTGTCGTGGTCGAAGTTCCGTGGCGAAGAGGGTGTGCAGCTACGGGTGGGATTCATGTCACAGGTATCGCCGGATGGGCGCTATGTGATGACGACGATCCGACCGCCCAATGCTAAGACATCGCAATTCTATTATGTCTCGAACTTTAAGGACTATCGATTCCTGCAGGTGTTCTATCCCACGCGCGGCATTCTTGCCTGGTACGACCGCACGACGAAGAAGCTGCAGCCTCTGCCGGGCGCGGACGATCCAAAATACATTCAGTCGAACGCTGTGTGGAGTCCCGACGGGAAATACCTGGTATTTTCGCGCGCGATAGCGAAAGACCCATTTCGCGCGGACGGCAAGATGGCGGCTTATGCGAACGACCCACTGGAGGTGCAGATTCAGTACGACCTCTATAGGATTCCCTTCAACGGCGGGAAGGGCGGCCAGGCGGAGCCGATTGCGGGTGCGTCGCAGAACGGAATGAGTAACAGTTTCCCGAAGATATCACCGGACGGAAAGTGGATTGTGTTTGTAGAGGCGCGCAACGGGCAGTTGATGCGGCCTGATGGGAAACTCTATATCGTCCCGGTAAAGGGCGGCGTAGCGCGGCGGATGAACTGCAATACGGCGCTGATGAACTCGTGGCACAGCTTTTCGCCAAATGGACGTTGGCTGGTGTTTTCGTCGAAAAGCCGCTCGCCTTTTACGCAGATGTATTTGACGCACATCGATGCGGAGGGCAACGACACACCTGCGCTTTTGATCGAGAACTCGACGGCGGCTAACCGCGCAGTGAATATTCCTGAGTTCATAAATATGGAGCCGAGCGGAATTGAGCACATCGATACGCCTGCGGTTGATTTCTACAAGCAATTTGACTTGGCAGTAGGCCTATCGAAGAAAGGTGAGTATGCAGCGGCGCTGACGGAGTGGCGCAAGGCGCTGGCGATGCAGCCAGACGATGCGCACGCTATGAATAGCTACGGACAGACGCTAGCGCGCGCTGGTCAGCCAAACGCGGCGATAGTGGAGCTACGCAAGGCGCTGGCAGCCCAACCTGACTACGCAGAGGCGGAGAATAATCTTGGCTTTGTGCTTACAAGCGCAGGGCACACCGACGAGGCCGTGGAGCACTACCGCGTGGCGATCGAAGAGAAACCGGGCTACGCTGAAGCGTACAGCAACTTAGGACGTGCGCTTACGGAACAGGGGCATTTGGAAGACGCCATTGAGCAGTTTCAGACGGCGCTAAAAATCAATCCCGACTATGCAGAAGCGCACAACTATATTGGATTCGCGTTGGCCTCTAATAACCAAATCGAACAGGCTGCGGATGAATATCGAAAGGCAATCAAATCCGATCCTAAATACGCCGATGCCTACAACAATTTGGGTGTTGTGATGGCCATGCAAAAGAGGATTGACGATGCTATCGAGGATTTCACCAAAGCGAGCGAACTCGACCCATCGTGTGTGGGGGTCGAAGCCAACCTCGGACATGCACTGCTCTCAAAAGACCGCGTAGATGAGGCAATTCCGCATCTGGAAAAGGCACTCAGTTCCAACCCTACATCGGCAGAATTGCACAATGACCTTGCCTCCGCTCTGGCAGAGACAGGTCGAATAGATGATGCAATTCCGGAGTTCAAGCGGGCATTGCAGATCTCGCCGGATATGGTTCGAGCAGAATTTCACCTTGGAATGGCCTTGGTGATGAGAGGGCAACCTGCCGAGGGACTTGCACATTGGCGTCATGTGCTAAAGCAGGAACCTGACAATGCGCAAGTGCTGAACGCAGCGGCATGGCTTCTTGCAACATCAACTGATGCGGCGGTTCGTAATGGCCAAGAGGCAATAGAACTCGCTGGACATGCCGTGCAGCTCACACACGCGCAGGATCCGGGGATACTAGGCACACTCGCTGCGGCATACGCTGAAGCAGGTGGTTTCAATAAGGCGGTTGAAACCGAACAAGAAGCTGCGGACCTGGCAATGCAGCAAGGGAAGGAACAGCTCGCTACGACACTCAAAGCTCGGAAGACAATGTTTGAGGCGAACTCAGCGATTCGGCAGTAGTGACGTTGCGATGCGTCTTAGGCAGTGAACGAGCTGGAGTCCAGTCAGAGCCCTGTTCATAACACCGGAGGACCCAAGACGACAGCGCGCGACGTAAGGGAAGCGTAACGCAAGGAGCGGTCGCGATTGTGCCCGCGCCTCACTCCATTTTGCGCGCCGATCTTTATGGATGTGACATTTCGGTCCCTGCGCCCTATGGTCTAAGTCACGTAGCCTTTCAGCTTAAATCAGCATCGAGAAGATTGATTCTCATCGTTTGCCAGATTCGGCCTTGAGCGAGCGTCGAGACGCACGGTGAAGCTGCATGAATTCGGCGTTTTAGTTCGTGAGGCCGCCCTCCAGTGCGAACTATCGACGCACACGGTTGTGGACGCCAGTCTCTCCCAATCCACTGGTACATAATTTGCCGGGCACTCCAACGTAAGAAACATGCACCACAGCAGGCGCCGCCCGAGGAGCGAGCTCTAGGCGGAGCCTATTTTTCATGGATATATTACTGATTTATAGCAACTTATACTGGTGGGCCCGGAGGGATTCGAACCCCCAACCAAGGGATTATGAGTTCGAGTCTAACATGCTAAGTTGTTGATATTAAACAAAATGTAAGCATAGTTTGCCGAAGTCCTAAATAGTTGAGCGAGCGGTGTTTAACCGAGTTTGGCGGGGGAGGCAAAAGCTGACGGGTGTACCGCTACTGTACCCAGTATAGGAGCGCAGTCTAGCCAGCCCCGGAAGTTAAATATGCATTTGTGGAGTAATTGTCTATAATTGCATGCATGATCTCGCGTCGTATCAGTGCCCCACTGAACGAACTACTTCGCCATTCTCCGGCAGTCGTTTTGTTGGGTCCGCGCCAGGCTGGAAAGACAACCCTCGCTTTGGAAATCGGCGAACAGACAGCTTCGATCTACCTGGACCTTGAGGACGAGAACGACCGTGCTAAGCTCTCTAATCCCAGCAAGTACCTCGCGGACCACGAAAACGAGTTGGTCATCCTCGATGAGGTTCACCGCGTGCCGGAACTCTTTCAGCAGTTGCGTGGAATCATCGATCGGGGGCGGCGGCAGGGAAAAGCCAACGGCCGGTTTCTACTGCTTGGATCGGCAGCCATGGATCTGCTCAAGCAATCCGGCGAGAGTCTGGCGGGGCGCATCTCTTATCTCGAACTCGGCCCCTTCGATGCTTTGGAGATCGAGCCAGCCTTTCTTGAGATGCTCTGGGTCAGGGGTGGATTTCCGCGCAGTTTTCTGGCCGAGTCCGATGACCTTAGTCTGATTTGGCGGCGCAATTTTGTTCGCACCTACCTGGAGCGCGACATCCCGCAATTCGGCCCCCGCATTCCCGCTGAGACCCTGCGGCGATTCTGGACGATGCTGGCGCACAATCAGGCGCAGATTCATAACGCCGCCACCTTGGCGCGCGGTCTGGCTGTCGATGGCAAGACGATCGCCGGTTATCTTGATCTTCTAGTGGATCTGCTGCTCGTCCGGCGCTTGCCGGCATGGCATCGAAATGTTGGCAAGCGGCTGGTCAAATCGCCCAAGGTGTATGTCCGCGATAGCGGCATTGCGCACGCGCTGCTCGGCATTCGCGATAAGGAAGCGCTGCTTGGTCATCCGGTCGTGGGCCAAACCTGGGAGAGCTTTGTTATTGAGACTCTGATTACTGCCGCGCCGGACGGAACCGAGGCGCACTACTATCGAACCTCGAACGGAACCGAAGTGGACCTTCTTCTCACTCTGCCCGGCGGAGAACTGTGGGCCATTGAGGTCAAACGTACCATGGCACCGAAGGTCGAGCGTGGCTTCCATTCCGCCTGCGCCGATCTCAATCCGCAGAAGCGATTCTATGCGTATCCAGGAACCGAGCGATTTCCGCTCGACGACAGAACGGATGCCATCGGTGTCGTCGAGTTGGCGAAGGCGTTGTGGTCGGTCACATAATCTTACTCGCGTCCCAGAGAACACAGCCTTTGCACGGCCCCCTTCGCTGAAGCAGCAGGCGGTATGCTTCTGGGTCGCCTCACTTCAAGAGGAATTCCGTCTTCACCGGAAGATTGAGCAGGCGACGCAGCGCGTTGATATTCGGACGCACAATGCCTGCGCCCCCTAGGCTTTCGCTCTGGCGCTCCCAGCCTTGCAGCAGGGCCTCGACCATCTCTCTACCATCAGGATCGGCGACGGCCTGCAACGGTGTGCGCCCGCCCAGAGCGGGAACCTTGGTGCGAATCCATCCCTCGATCTGTTTCTGCACCTGCGCCTCGATCTGACGGCGGATTTCTGGATCGCGCATCAAATCGTCTTCATCGATTTCCTTTTCAGCGCCGCGAAAGATCTTCCCCTCCCCAGCCTGCTTCAGCATCTGGTCCTGCGATTCCGTTTCCGTACCGACGAGTGTCGCCTGGGAGCCCAGGCGCAGCTCAATCTCTTTCCGAATCCGCCTAGCGCGGTTGGCCGAGTTCACTTCCACCAGCAGCGTCTTTCCGAAGATCTTCACATGGCCCAGGACGGTGGTCTCCCAGGCCGGGTGCATCTTGTTTCCCTCTTTGAGCCATGCGAATTCAATGCTGCGCAGCGAACCGTCGGAGTTCTGCTCCGCCTCTTCGAGTAACTCCTCCTTGGTCACCCCCCAAGCCAGAGAAGCGAGGGCGTCAAAAGTCGACTGCGCCGATTGAGTATTGAAATGGATCTTGTGCGAGAGAAACGGCTCCCCATCGGTATTTTGCAGCTTCGGCGGTTTGCTCAGGGAATCGCGAATATCGAGGTAGACGGCGCGAATCTCGTCGGTATACCGCCTCAGGTCAGCAGCAGAAAGCTCCCGATTCTGCTTTTTGATCTTGCGCTGCAACTGTCCTCGCAGCTTGATGATCTCGACCTTCCTGTCAGGAGGGATGGGGATCGGCGCGGAGCGCCCCAATGTTGCGACCTCAGGCAATATCCAAAGCTGTGCATAGAGCACATCTCCCGGCCGCATCATCGCGCTTCCCGAATGCTCCTCAACCTCGGTCTCTTCACCGATCAGAATGTCGCGCAGCACCGCACCCCGTCCGGGATGGACGCGGATAATCTCATAGAAGCTAACCGGACGCGTGATCGCCTGCTCCAAAATCAAGTGCTCAAGAGCGGAAAGACGGTTTGCGGCTTTCTTCAGATAAGCCTCAACAACCAAGCCGCCCTGCGCCTTCTTCGCGCCCCGGCGAAGGGGTTTCTCCGGGGTCCACTCGAACAGTAGATAGGGACTGAAGATGCTGAGTTCATGCGGCATTTCACTCAAGAAGACGGGATCTTCATCTTGGTTGAAGTCTATCCAGCCATCGAGCACCAAGTCACCTAAGTCGCCGGAGATGCGCTTGAGAGTCCTCTGCAAATCCACAGTGAGGCGGTCCGAGGCATCGCGCTGCCTGCTCCATGGCGTGTCTGTTATCCCCGCGCCAGAGAAGACGCTGATTGAGTTTGACAGGCAGCACTGTTTGTATTTCTTGCCACTACCACAGGGGCAGCGGTCGTTTCTTCCGGTCTTCTCGCGAGGAAGAGAGCACATGATGCCAGCGTATCGTGAACAGCGTCGCCAAAGTCAATACTCCCGCCAGAGTCTGGGGCCAATGGTGCCCGTATTTTCAACTCACGATAAAAACGAGGTGCCGATGGCCCGTTAGGCGCGGACGTATTCCGCAAGCAGAGAGTCCATGTCATCGCCAACGCCATATCCCAGATTATGGCCAGTGGCGCGCACAGTTTCCAATCGAGCAATGAATGCGTCACGGTCCCCTGCAGGCAGCAGACGGGTCATTTTGAGCGCCTGTTCGAACATATTGACCATCGCATTGAAATAACCTTCATCATCCAAGCAAATATCACTGCAGAAGCCCGCGGCACATTCGCAGTAGTACAACATCAATTCCGCAAGCCCCCTTGGATCGCCAACAGCCTTGCGGTAGCTGGAAATAGCCTTCTTGGCATTTGCCACAGAAGTATTTTGGTTTCGCAATACATCAGGCCAGAGCCAGCGATCCAGCATTTCCTTGTAGGGCTTCAGAACGCCATCGCCCAGGCCAAACCGAGCGTAAAGAGAGGTTTGATTATCCTTCTGGGCAGCATAGAGGTCACGAATCAGGCTCGTTAATTCGGTCCGGTCAAGGCTGGCGAGCTTGGCCTTAACATCAGTCCATGTGGACTTTGACTGCGCATGCCGTTTGGTCATAGGTGGCCGGCTTGACTCTTGCAATTCATCATGATGAGGATAATTCTACAAATTGACAGAACCTGATCCGACATGACCTGAGCACTGTACCGGCAGAGTACCCAAGATCGGGAAAATGAGATTTGGTGGGCCCACCAGGACTCGAACCTGGAACCAAAGCATTATGAGTGCTCTGCTCTAACCGATTGAGCTATAGGCCCTTACGCCGTATTTTCGCTACCAGCTTTCGCCAGCCAGCCACAATTTGCCGTAGTTTATGGCAGTTAAGCGTTGGGATTATGAGCTCGAGCCCAACATGTTAAGTTGTTGATATTAAACAAAATGTAAGCATAGTTTAACGGAGTCCTAAATAGTTGAGCGAGCGGTGTTTAGCCCAGTTTGGCGGGGAAGGCAAAAGCTGACGGGTGTACCGCTACTGTACCCGCAGAGCGAGCAAAAACAGAGAGTGGAATCGAAAACTGGCAGTATGCCGACTTCGCAGGATGGATCGGAATGATCGGTGGCGCTATTGGGTTCCATGGCATCCCCTGTCCCCAAATGCAAGGGGCACCCTCATTTTTGGTCGAGAGAGGACACTGGGATCGTGGCCACCCGCCAACCGCATTCCTGCAACAACTTCTTCATCTGCCCAATCCCAAAGTCCTGGACTTGATCCCGGCCACTAAACGCTAACACCAGCTTGACTTTGGTTGCGACGCAGTGCATCCTTCCAGTGTTTCAAAAGTCAAGGTTTAGTCGGCTGGCTGCATTAAAGCGACTGCAGAAGGGGGACGAGTTTTGCCCGCAATCCGATCTGGCGGTTTAAGTGTCTCTGTCTTAATCGCAGCTTTCTCGTTTCTCCAACCTCTACATGGCCAATCCGGAACAATGGCCCCGGATGCACGTCCATACGCTGTGGTTGAAGGTGGCGCCTTGGACTCGATCAGCACGACCAATGGCGGCCTGCAGCTACACATCCCGTTGTGGTCGATCAAACAGCGTGGAAATCTCTCATTGAGCTTTACCCTGCGCTACAATAGCCCGAACTATTTCGTCAATCAGAACTGCACTATTCCGAACTCTCCGTGCATTCTCTCCTACCAGGGTAACGTGAACGGCGTCTTTGTTTCAGCAAGCACCGACGTTGCGGTTACTCCTGTTGCACATCTGGAGACCAACACAAGCACTGGTCAACAATATGTGGCCGCGTATTACTGGCAGGTCATCACGCCGGACAGCGGAACGCACAATATGGTGCAAATCGGCACGGGAACTGTGTACCGAGCCGCGGATGGGACCGGATGGATGTTTGACACCTCAACGTACACTCTCACCAGCCGAGACGGTGTGCGCTACGTATTTCAGGGCTCACCAGGAACGAACACTCCGTACCCAAATATTGGACCGCTCCTGTACGTAGAGGACACTAACGGCAACCGAATCACTTTGAATTACAGTTCCTCTACGAGCAATGGCGTAACATACTATACGTTGACGGGCTGGACAGACACTCTGGGTAGAACCATTTCCTCATCTGCATATGCCGGATACTCCTCATCAGACCCGCTTTCGATGCCAGCAAATGGGTATGTAGCAAATCCGACCGGAGATTTTTCCGGTTGCGCCGGACCCAACCCGATCGTTTCCGCCGCAACTTGGACCCCGCCGGGCGCGACGGGTTCGATCAAATACTGCTTTGCCAACACTCAGCTGAACACGAATTTCTGGAACGGCGCTCCCGCGACTCAAGGACCGAATCCAATCGAGTACGAGATGACCGGGCAGGACCTCAATTTACAAAGTGTCGTTCTGCTGGACGGAAGTACTTATACCTTTGAGTATTCGCCGATGAACGGCAGTTCGTACAATTACGGCGAACTGACTCAGATGACGCTTCCTACCGGCGGGACGATTGGGTACACGTGGGACGAGAATTTTACCGGTTGCGTCACAGAAGCGTCTTTATTTCAGTACAATCGCCGGAGTTGGGTCACCTCTCGAACCGCAAATGCCAACGACGGAACTGGGTCCCATACCTGGCAGTATTCACTCTCTAGTGCGCCTGGAACTTTCACGGTTACCGATCCCATCGGTGAAACGATAACTCATAAGAGCACCAATCTCGCTGGGAATTGCAGCATTTTCGAGACGGAGACGGATTACTCCGATGCTAGCCAGAATCTGCTAAAGAAGGTGACAACCAGCTACCAGACGTTCCCGCTCGTGAATTATTTTACCGAAACGGACGTAACCAGTTCTGCCGCTCTTCCAACCTCTGAGACCACCGCGTTCGCGAATGGCGCCACGCGCCAGACGACCTACACCTACGATAGCGGGTTCTCAGGAAGTGGCCCAATGGGATCAGGTATCTTCTCCTATGGAAATGTGATCACTCAAACGGATTCCGATTACGGAACAGGAAATCCGGGGCCGGCGCTCAAGACAACATCGACGACTTATTGGGCCCTATCTAATCCGAGTGCCTACTTCAACATGATCGATCGGCCCTTGAACGTGACTTTCACCGACGGAATCACTGGTACAACCCAGACAACTCAATTCACCTACGATGAATCAGCCCTCACATCTGGAAATGCTTCCGGACAGGGATGGGACGCCACCCCCCCAAACGGAAGCGTGCGTGGCAACCTTACTGGCGTAGCGAAATACTGGGACACCGCAGGTGCTTATCTTAAATCGACGAGGACCTATACGAACACAGGCTTGATCTCAACTGAAACGGAGCCATCGAACCCGAGCATTACACCTGCGGCGTCTACAAGTTATCAATACAGCGGAGCGTATGACGGAGGATTTCTCACCGCTGCTTCAGACGCCCTCAGCCACACCACCCAGTACACCTACGATCTGACCACCGGACACGTGCTCACGGCGATCGATGAGAACAACATCCAGACGACCTACAGTTACGACAGCGAGCTTCGCCTGAGCGGTGAGACACACCCAGGCGGAGACCATAATCTCGCCAGCAGTATTGGCTATCAGTACCCCGATCCAAATACGCGCATTACAACTACTTTGTTAAATGCCTCGACCACCGAAACGGACACTACAAGGTACGACGGGTTGGGCCGCGTATCGCAAACGCAGCACTCGGACCCCGAGGGTGATGTGTTCTCCGATTCGACCTATGACGCGCTTGGCAGAAAGTACTCTCAGTCGATGCCCTATCGAGGCAAGAGCGATCCCACTTACGGGTTAACGATCTATTCCTACGATGCCCTTGGGCGGCAAATCTCAGTAACTAATCCAGACGGAACTTCAGCGACCTACTCTTATGCGGGCTCGACCACTCAGCTTACCAACGAATCGAATGGGACGGTGTCTTTGCAGAAGTTGACCCGGGTTGATGGCCTAGGCAGACTGGTCGCAGTCTGCGAAATCTCTTCCGCAACACCGAAAGTCGGAAGCGACACACCATCGAGCTGTGGATTGGAAATTTCAGGCGGTGGCTATCTGACCACATATGTACAAACAATTCGTGGCATGACCACCGTCCAGCAAGGAAGCCAGACACGAACTTTTATTTATGACTCTCTTGGACATATTACGGATTCAACCAACCCTGAACTGGGCCATATCAAATACACCTACGATTATAATGGAAATCTAATCACGAAAACAAGTCCTGTCGCCAACGCGACCGGAAGCAGTACCGATACGGTTACAATCACCTACGGCCACGATGCGCTTCATCGTGTGCTGAACAAGACCTACTCAGGGACGTTAGGCGCCTCAGGAGTAGTTTCGGCGATGCCGAACTCTTACTTCAACTATGACGAGACCTCGTCCCAGGGCAAAACGCTCGAACATTCCATCGGACGTCTCACCTCTGAGTACACTGTTCTCTCGGGGAACATCCAAACTCGCAGCGTATACTCCTATGACACGACCGGGAAACCCGGAAGCCATTATCAGTGTGTCCTCACCTCATGCAGTTCTTCGAGTTTCAACGATGTTGAGTACGACTATGATGGCGGTGGAAATGTCACGTCGTTCTCTACGCCGCGTGTCAGCTTGACGGCAACGTACGACTACGCGGGACACCTCACCGCGATCACTCCTGGATGGACTTCGGACAGCAATCACCCATCCACTCTTTTGGCCTCCGCCACTTATGCGCCTAATGGCGGCTGGAGCACGGCAAGTTTTGGCAACGGCACGACGGAAACCTATTCCTACGGGCCGCGATGGTTGAACGGGATGCAAGTGTCAGGTGAAAATCAGGTGTCCCCGGCAACAGCGAGTTCGGGAACCATCACAATTTCCGGGTCTGATCAGGTCGAGATGAGTTCCGGAGTTCAGGCGACCGCGAACTTCAGCGTCTCCGGATCGGAAGGGAGCTACCAGGTGTGCGTACCTCAGCCTCCCAGAAACCAGATCGTCTGCACGACACACTATGACACCGGCACCTTATCGGTGAATGTGAATGGCTTTGTGGCCAGCAGCACTTACGGGCAGGGATCAACGACGACTTCCATTGCGTACGCTTTATCAACTGCATTAAACGCTTCGGGGTCACCCGTAGTTGCAACCGTCTCTGGGGCTACGGTCACAATGACAAGCAAAGTGGCGGGGGTCGCCGGAGACTATTCCTTCAGCATCACCAACGCCACGGATTTCGATGCTTCGACGTCCAGCGGGTCATTGACCGGTGGAATTAGTCCCGTTCCCGTTGCCTATGACACGGGTACCATCACTGCGTCGATCAACGGCGTGCAAGCTTCAGTAAACTACGTACAGGGATCAACGACAAGTTCACTGGCGTCTGCTCTGGCTTCGGCGTTGAACTCAGTTTCCAACGGAGGGTTTACGGCGTCTTCGAATGGGGCCGTGGTTTATATCAACTCCGTTCAGACCGGAGCGGCAATGAACTGGCCTATCGCCGGCAGTACGACATATAACACATCCCTGTTCAGCTCTCCATCATTCGCCCTGGTTGCCAATGGAATGAGTGGCGGCACGAACGCGCAGGACACAAACGGGACAGTTTACAGCTATTCCCTCGGCCATGCTCCGGATGGGCAGATCATTGGAGCTACAGACTCCGTCAATGGAGCATGGACGTATAGTTACGACGAGTTCAACCGACTCGCAACGGCGACAAAGACCAGCAGTGGTACGGTACTGACCCAACTTGGTTGGGATTACGACCGCTATGGAAATCGCTGGCACCAGAACCTCGTCGGCGGATCCGGTATTTCGACGACGATGACTTTTGCCCCATCGACTAACCAGTCCACTACGCAACTGGCCTACGATATTGCAGGCAATGTTCTGAACGACACAAGCCACACCTACTTGTACGACGCCGAAAACCGGATTTCCAGCGTTGGCGGCGTCAGCTATATCTACGATGCCGAAGGTCGGAGAGTTGGGAAATCCGACGGTACGGCGTATACGGTTGATATGGCGGGCGGAGTTCTGGATGAGGTCAATGGCTCAACGTGGAAGCGGAGCGAGATTTACGCTGGATCGCGCCATGTTGCCACGGTAACCTCAACGACCGTCGTCTTCGTACACTCCGACTGGTTGGGGACCGAACGGGCTCGCACAAATATGAATGAGGTCGTCTGCCTTAGCACAACCAGCCAGCCATTCGGCGACAATCCAAATACATCCGGATCTTGCAACGTGAGCCCCGATTTGCTGACCGGTAAGCCGCGGGATCCGGAGTCGAATCTGGACGATTTCGGGGCGCGGTATTTCAGTTCCCAGTGGGGGCGTTGGATGTCGGCCGACTGGACCGCGGGCGCAAGCGCTGTGCCCTATGCGACACTCACCAATCCCCAATCGTTGAACCTCTATGCCTATGTCGGTAACGACCCAAACGATGGGCAAGATCCGAACGGCCACGCACGCTATGATGGCCGCCTCAGATCGGCGGTTGGAGATTACAACAACTACGATGAGTCGGAGATGGAGCAACAGGCGGATTTCCTGGAGTATCTGGAAGTGCAGGGCGAAACAAACTCCTCGCCACCCACGACAGATACTTCCTCCGCGCCAGCCAGTTCCAACAGTCAAAATCACGGAACTGCGGCTACTACTGCTGGTTCGGCCCAACAGCAGACGAACGCTGGCGGTCAGCAAGGTCAGCAGGCACCGAATGCAAATAACACTCCAGCGAAATTCGTGATTGAACCTGCTAAGACCGAGAATCACGGCCCCTATTCGGTTTTCACTTACTTACTTGAAAACTCCGCAGGCCAGGCACTAACAGGCAACGGGTATGGCGTTCAGGAGCACCTCTGGAGTGACCGCTCGGCCCGCCATCACGCACATATTGCTCATAACTCAGAGAACAGATTTGTTCCGCTGTCCGGCGGTGAGGCAAGAGACAGAGTGGGATATTTGCAAAGCGCACCTAGACAGAGAAACTACAACGTCTACCAGACCTTCACAGTCAGTTACGGTGGTAGAGACTACAACTTACACACTGAATTCGAACATGAAACCGTCATTGACGACAGACGGAACTACACCAATAACGTCATTGACGTCGTGCCTTAACGGTGAAGGGAGAGCTAGATGAAGCGTACCGAATTGATGATCGCCGTTCTCGTGCTCTGTAGCGCAGTCGGATATCTGTATGCGCAAACGACCCGAAGCAGCTTACCCAAATCCAGGAAAGCCAGCCAGCGGACCGAAGATGCCCTCATAGAGTACCTCGGGAAGGCGCTGACTCACACAGGCAAAGCAGTCCGAGTGTACTTCCATGGAACTTGCGATCCAGGCGAAGAAGCGCATGTCCTATTCCCTGTAATGGAACTCCAACCCCCTGCGAACGGGCAAACAGGCATTGAGGCGGTTCGCTACATATTTCGCAACGACAAGGATGTTACCGTTGTGGATGACGGTTCGGGAATAGTCAGGATTTGGATAGGGAGCGTCTCATCCGAAATTCTGAATACGAGGCTTACCTCTTTAAAGCTGACTGAGGATGCACAGTACAATCCAGATGGACCGGGCGGCGCGATTGACATGATCGAAGGGACGCCGACGATAAAAACTGCGATGGAGAGGCTTAGAGTCCGTCAGGTGCCAGTATTTTACGTTGGCGCTATGGAACCGGATGTTAAGACTCTTCCACATCTTCCCCCTGAAATGAAGAACATTACTGCGGATCAGGTGCTTGACTCTGTCGCTAAGACATTTCCGGGCGTGGTCTTATATGGCGAGTGCGCGGGGCCCAGTGGTATGGGTTTAATTGACATCGAATTCAAATGGTTTGGAACAGGCGGCTAACAGCAGGCCCAACAGCAGAATCAGTCGAATACTCCCGGTAAATTCGTGATTTCTGGATCCAAGAACATGGGCTCCTTTTCCTATTTCTATTACCAACTAGAGACTGCCAAAGGTAAGCCCTTAAAGGGCAATGGCTACTCTGCGGAAGAGCACGTGGTAGGAAAGTCCAAGTCGAACAACTCAAACAATAGGTTTGTTCCTCTGGACAAAGGGCAGGTGGCCCGCTCAAAAGCCGCAGTGATTTGCGCCGAGCAGGATGAGGCTGTGCCCCGTTCATCGCGCATTTTGCGATGAGCGGGGGGTGAGGCACGATGATGGGCGAACGAGGACCGGGTTA
>JAJXZL010000005.1 GCA_021780075.1 Acidobacteriota bacterium | reverse complement strand
GGGTATGCTTGCGGGAAGGCGAGCGATCGTGCTTTCCCACCCAAGCCGCAAAAAACGCGGCTTGGATGGGGCACAAACCATCGAGGGAGAACCAGGAGTGAAATACTTGACCGGGCCACCTGCCAAATGGAGTTTCATAGCCGCGGTGTCACTTCTGATCACTATTTTCCTTGTTGCTGGATCCCTACTTGTCGGCTATGCGAAAGCAGTTGAGAGCCGAAGAAAGGCCGAAAAGCTTTTCGCTGAGATTAAGTCGCTGCCCGTTGGAACGGCGACGCAGGAGGTTGTCGCCAAGGCGACCTCTCCGTTTCAGAATCATCGATCCGACGGTGTGATGGAGGGAGCCACAGCATGGACCTTTCGCTACGACAACTATCCGATGAGCCTACTTCACCTCGCACCTTATGCCTCAATGGAAGCGATAGTTGTGCTTAAAGATGGAATTCTGCAAAAAAAGTCAGTGATCGTCTTTGCTGGGTCGGGATTAGCAGCGACCATCGAAGAGCGAAAAGCGGGTTTTGGATATGCACCAGGAGATGACTCAGATCAGGTCCCGCGGCATCGGACGGGTGTTACTTGGAATTCGATGACGGCAATTAGAACCGTCACTATCGCGGACAATAACTTGCTCGAATGGGGAAAAAGGCAAAAGGACTGGCAAATCAGCCTCATCTGTCTTGACAAGATTGGGGGCTGCTCCGATGCGCGCTCGATCGTACCAAATGTCGAACTCGAGGCCACAGGCATTGGTCAACAGGCTCGTTGAAGGCCCAACAGCAGAACGGTTCGGGATCGAGTTTGCCGTCATCTCTTGGCAGGTGGCCCGGTCATGAAATAACCACCAACCGTTCGTGCCCCATTCATCCACAGTTTCATCGTGGATGAGTGGGAGACCACGCCCCCCCCCCGGATGTTTTTTGGCAGGTAGCCCGGCTGCCGGAGGAAGTAAGGCGAGTTCTCCCACAAATGATGGGCACCCGGGATCGGCGGTTGGAAACCGCAACCCTCCCGGCCGCCCCCAAAAATTCCTCCGCCCATTTTGCAGATAATTTCCCCTCAATCCAGCACAATGGAATTGCAGCAGGTGAAACCACACATCCGCTCCCGCTCCGTACCGGATTCTGTCCAGCCACCACCCCGGCCATGAGCCAGGAGCTAGGAGTTGGAAGCTAGAGGCTGGAAACTACCCCCCCTACCCCCCCCTATCCCCCATATCCCCCCGAAAATAATTCGCAGTTCTCTCCAAAAATTTTGCAGATGAATTCGAGGGACTCTGAAACACGCTCGGCATCAGCGCGCCTCTCCCGCATCTGGCCTACTGCTAACATCCGTTTGAGGGGCACGCTCTGCGGCGACGGATTAGACTGGTTCCAGCACAGCGATGAAAGACGCCATCCACGTATCGAAGGAGAACTACCTCAAGGCCATTCTTGAGGCTGAGGCGGAGGGCCATCAGGTCTTTCCTGCCACGCTGGCCCATTGGCTTGAGGTGTCCGCGCCCGCAGTGACCATGGCGCTCAAGCGCCTCAAGCGCGACGGCTATGTCGAGGTGGGTGCCGACGGCATTGTGCGCCTGACCAATCCGGGGCGCGAGACCGCCTACCGCACCGCCCTGCGCCACCACCTGATCGAGCGCATGCTGAGCGAGATCTTCGGCATGGAGTGGTACGAGATTCACGAAGAGGCCGAGCGGCTGGAACACGCCGTCTCCCCGGCATTCGAGGCGCGCCTCAAGGAAAAACTGGGCGAAGCCGGTGCCTGCCCCCATGGCAACTTCGTACTTCCTGAGACACCCGCCCAACGCAAAAAGCGCGGCGAACTCCCGCTGTCTGAAGCGGCCGAAGGGCATCGCTACACGGTCGCGAGTCTGCACGAGCGCGACACCGGCCTGCTCCTGTTTTTGCATCGCATGGGGATTGGTCCCAGCCGCAGTCTGCGGGTGATTAGCCAGAACTACGACCAAACCGTTTCAATTGAATTACCTACAGGAATTTCAATCCTGGGCCGGCCAGCCGCGGAAGCCATCTGGCTGCGCCCCGACATTAAATGATAATTAAACATAATAAAATTTATTAACTACGATTAACCACCTGTGGCATACTGGGGAGGAACAGAATACCGGTTCGTCCTTTGCACCCAATGGCCACAGAATTCTCATCCATGGTCGCGCCCGCTGCGCCCTCGCTGCCAGAGGTCAACTCCAGTGTGAGCATCTCGCGGTCGCCCCACTACTGGAGGCGGCTGCTCGGATTTATCGGGCCGGGATTCATGATCTCGGTGGGCTACATGGACCCCGGCAACTGGGCCACGGACATTGCCGGCGGCTCTCGCTTCGGCTACACCCTGCTGTTCGTCATTATGGCCTCGAACCTGATGGCCATTCTGCTGCAGAACCTGTCCCTCAAGCTGGGCGTGGCCACTGAGCGCGACCTGGCGCAGATGTGCCATGAGTGCTACGGCCCCAAGGTAAGTTTCGCGCTCTGGGTCTTTGCCGAGATTGCCATTGCCGCCTGTGACCTGGCCGAAGTCATCGGCTCGGCTATCGCACTGGAGCTGCTCTTCCATATCCCACTTTTCTACGGCGTACTGATTACCGGCCTCGATGTGCTGCTGATTCTGCTGCTGCAGCGCTGGGGTTTCCGCTACATTGAGGCGCTGGTCATTGCGCTCATCGGGACGATTATTGTTCTGTTCGGCATTCAGATTGTGCTGTCGCGCCCGGAGTATGGGCTGGCGCTGCGCGGCCTTGTGATGCCTTCGTCCGGCATCCTCACCAATCACGGCATGCTCTACATCGCCATTGGCATGCTCGGCGCAACGGTGATGCCGCACAATCTCTACCTGCACTCTTCGATCGTGCAGAGCCGGCAATACAAGCGCACGCCCGAGGGCAAGCGTGAGGCGATTCACCTCGCCGGTGTGGACTCCGCGCTGGCGCTGATGCTGGCCCTGTTTGTGAATGCGGCTATTCTGATTGTGGCGGCAGCGGTCTTCCATCGCAGCGGATATTTTGATGTGGCGGCCATTCAGGATGCCTACAAGCTGCTGAGTCCGCTGGTGGGCGCCGCCGGCGCCAGCACGCTGTTTGCCGTCGCCCTGCTCGCTTCAGGGCAGAACTCGTCCATCACCGGCACGCTGGCCGGTCAGATCGTGATGGAAGGTTTCATCCGCATCAAGCTCTCGCCCTGGCTGCGACGACTGATCACGCGCAGCCTGGCCATCATTCCCACCATCATCGTGGTGGCCATTACGGGCGAGCGGGGAACAGAAAAGCTGCTCATCCTCAGCCAGGTGATTCTATCCATGCAGCTCAGCTTTGCCGTCATTCCGCTGGTGGCCTTTACCGGCAGCCGAAGGCGGATGGGCGAGTTTGTGAACAGCCGCGGCATGCAGGCGCTGGCCTGGTTTGTGGCCGGGCTGATTGCTGTGTTGAATGCCTGGCTGCTGGCCCAGACAGCCATGGGGCAGTGAACGCTGCCTGTGCATCGAAAGCAGCGCTGCTCCCGATGCCGGTGGGTCAGTACCGAATTGTAAGTATGAAACGCGCAGCCGTGCCATTCCGAGGAGCCACAAAGGGCGCATCGGCAGAGCGCGCCGCGGCACATGCACAGAGAAAACCACCAGCGTGACCTCCACTCTCTCTGGAAGGGCGCAGCCAATGGATGTTTGCATGAACCTGATCACAATGGCTGAAACCCGCTACCATAGGTGCCATGCAGATTCTTTCAGCTGCCGAGATGCAGGCGTGTGACCGCGCCAGCGCGGAGCGCTTTGGCGTACCGGCGCTTGAATTGATGCGTGCGGCCTCGACTGCCGTGGCAGCCTTTGCGCAATCGCAGTTTCCGCATGCGAGGCGCGTGACCGTGCTGTGCGGCCGTGGCAACAACGGAGGCGACGGCATGATGGCTGCGCGGAGGCTTGCTTCCGCTGGGCTGGAGGTGACGACGATCCTGCTCGGCTCGCCTGAGAGCTTGAAGGGGGATGCCGCCGAAGCCTGGCGAGAACTGAGCAGTCCAGCGCACGGAATCATTCACGTCATCCATACGGCAGAAGAACTGAGCCGGCATAAGGATGCGCTGGAAACCGGCCTGATTATCGATGCTGTCGTGGGGACCGGCTTCAAGCCGCCGTTGAAAGGGCTGGCGCTGGCCGCGCAGGAGTGGGCGAAGTCGAGCACCGCCCCCGTGCTGGCTGTTGATCTGCCCTCGGGCTGGCCAGCAGACGAGACCGCCGCAAGCATAAGCGAGCCTGTGTTTGCTGCGGATGCGGTGATTACATTTACCGCGCCCAAGCCGGCGCATGTATTTGGGCAGCTCACGCGCCGCTGGGACCAGCCCGTGGTTGTTGCTCCCATTGGTTCGCCAATGGAAGCCATCGTTTCATCGCTGGGCGTGGAGTGGGCTGGCGCGGCGTTGCGGCTTGTGCAGGCTCCGCGGGCTGCCGCAGCCAACAAGGGCGGCTTCGGGCATGTCCTGGTGGTGGGTGGCTGTCTGGGATCGGCGGGCGGCAAGACGGGCGCGCCGGCCATGGCAGCGTTGGCGGCGTTGCGCGCCGGGGCCGGCCTGGTCACGGCGGCGGTGCCCGCTCCCGCTCTGCCGCTGGTGGCGTCGTTTGCACCGGAGTTGATGACATGGCCGCTTGTGCCGACCGCTGCGGGACAAATTGCGGCGGTTAACCTTGATGCCGCAAAGGTTGAGGCCTTGAGTGCCAGAAAGACGGTACTGGCGATTGGGCCGGGCCTGGGGCTCAGCTCGGAGACGAGCAAGTTCGTGAGAGGGCTGCTTGAGGCTACAACGATGCCTGCGGTCATCGATGCGGATGCGCTCAATATCCTGGCAGCCAGACCTGAGCAACTCGCCAAACTGGCCAGGGGGCGCACGGTGGTGCTCACGCCGCATCCCGGCGAGATGGCACGGCTGGCGGGACTCACGGTGGCTGAGGTGCAGGCCGCCAGGCTTGAAGTGGCGCATCGCTTCGCCGTGCACCACCGCGTTACGGTGGTGCTCAAGGGTTCGCGAACGCTGATTGCGCATCCCGATGGGCGCGTGGCAGTGAATACAACCGGCAATCCCGGTATGGCCAAGGGAGGCAGCGGCGACACGCTGACCGGCCTTGTGGCGGGCCTGCTGGCGCAGTACCCAGGTGAACCCGCGCTCGCAGTGGAGGCGGCAGTGTATCTGCACGGACTGGCCGCGGACCTGGCTGTGCGCGAGGCGGACGAGCACACGCTGTTGGCGACGGACAGTCTTCGACAACTTGCACGGGCTTTTCACTTTGAATCGCGCGGGCGGAACGGGTATGTTTGGTTGCAGGGCCTGCCGGCGCAGTCATCACCGGTCGCGGCCTCCCACGAGGCAGCACAATGAGCAACGCCGCACCCCCAGCCGAAGGCCGGATTCATGAGTTCATCACGCAAAGCGGCGCGGACACGATCGAAGTGGGGCGCAAGCTGGCCCGCCTGCTCCGGCCGCCGCAAATGCTGCTGCTCCGCGGCGACCTGGGCACGGGCAAGACCACGCTGGTGAAGGGCATTGCCCAGGAACTGGACGCAGCCGACGCCGACGAAGTCACCAGCCCGACTTTTACGCTGTTGCATGAGTACGACGGCACGCAGAACGGCAAACTGGTGAAGCTGTTCCACCTGGACGTATATCGCCTGGAAGGTGAGCGGCAACTGGAGACGCTCGGCCTGGATGAGTTGCTGACGCCCGACGCGCTGGTGCTTGTCGAGTGGGGCGAGAAGTTCAAGAGCCTCCGCAAGAAGGCCACGGGCGAAATTCTCATCACGTCAGAGGGCGGCGACGCGCGCCGCATCAAGGTGACCTTGAAGGAGTAGCTGTGCGGCTCCCCGTTGCCTGATTCAAATTCAAGAAAAGTAGATTTATGCTGCGCATCCCATTCGACGAATTGCAGGAGAAGCTCGCGCAAGTGCTGCGGGGACTTGGCTTTGCTGGCGAGCGTGCGCAGACCTGTGCGCGGCTGTTTGCAGAGACGACCTGCGACGGCGTCTACACGCACGGCGTTGCGCGCTTTCCGCGCTTTGTCGCAATGGTTCGCAACGGCTGCGTAGACGTGCATGCCGAGCCCGCAGTGCTGACACGCTTTGGCGCTGTCGAGCGTTGGAATGGGCGCAAAGGCCCCGGCAACCTGAACGCGCTGGCTGCAATGGAGCGCGCCATGGCGCTGAGCTGCGCGCATGGCGTTGGGTGCGTGAGCCTGGGCAACACCAACCACTGGATGCGCGGCGGCACCTATGGCTGGCAGGCCGCTGCCGCGGGACTCATCGGCATCTGCTGGACGAACACGATGCCCAATTTGCCGCCGTGGGGCGCAGCCGACCCGTGCATCGGCAACAATCCGCTCGTGATTGCCGTGCCGCGCGCAGGCGGGCCCGTCGTCCTCGATATGGCGATGTCGCAGTTTTCGTATGGCGCTCTTGAAAGCTACAGGCAGCGCGGAGAGATGCTGCCCGTTGATGGAGGTTTTGACGCGGGCGGAAATCTCACGCGCGACGCAGCCGCGATTGAGCATTCGCAGCGCCCGCTGCCGATCGGTTATTGGAAGGGCTCAGGGCTTTCCATCGTGCTGGATATGATGGCTGCGATGCTGTCGTTGGGCAATGCGACGCATCAGCTCGCATCCGACCCGCTGCGCGAAACAGGCATTTCGCAGGTTTTCCTGGCGATGAATCCGGTTGTGTTTGGTTCGGCGGATGACGCAGAGCGCATTGCGGATGAGGTTGTCGCTTCAGTGCAAGGCTGCAAGCCAGCGAACCCAGGCAGCAGGGTTCGTTATCCGGGTGAAAGGACGTTGCAAGTGCGCGCAGAGAATCGCAGGCTCGGCCTGCCGGTGGACCCGGAGGTCTGGGCGCAGATTCTTGCAATGTAGTTTTCTTGTATCTTCAGCACCAGAATGAAGCAGCGATGAAGGCATCATTCGATGTCGAAGAAACGCGCTGCTGCGACCCATGCGCTGCGCCTGTCGAGATAAGTCCTCTGGGCATCGCGATTGCCGCGCTGGCGCTGGTTGCTGTGCCGAAATTGCTTGTGTAAGGATGCCTCATGTGGCGCGGCGAAGGATGCGGGTGCAGCGGGCGAGGGAAGCCGGAATCCGGCTCCCTCAGTACCCCATGACGTTGTAGCCGCAATCGACGTACATGACTTCGCCGGTGATGGCGCTTGAAAGGTCGCTGGCGAGGAACAGCGCAGCGCCACCCACTTCAAGCTGGTCCACGTTGCGGTGCAGCGGAGCGCGGTCCGCGTGGGACTTCATCATCTCGCTCAGGTCGCCCACGCCGCGCGCCGCCAGCGTCTTGATGGGTCCGGCGGAGATGGCGTTGACGCGAATGTTTTTGCTGCCGAGGTTCCACGCGAGGTAGCGCACACTGGATTCGAGCCCGGCTTTGGCCACGGCCATCACGTTGTAATTGGGCACGACTTTTTCGGCGGCGTAGTAGCTGAGGGTCATCACGCTGCCGCCATCGGTCATCAGCGGAGCGGCGCCGCGCGTGACAGCGATGAGCGAGTACACGCTAACATCCATCGCAGTGCGGAAGCCCTCACGGCTGGTGTTGATGAACTCGCCGCGCAGATCTGTTGCGGGCGCAAAGGCCACAGCATGCACCAGGATGTCGAGCTTGCCGTACTTCTCCTTGAGCGCGGCGAAGAGCGCGTCGATCTCCTGATCGACGGAGACGTCGCACTGGAAGCCGCTGGCTCCGGGCAGTTCGGCGATGAGACCCTCGGCTTCGAGCTTCATGCGCTCGTTCTGGTAACAGATGGCCAGGGTGGCGCCGGCCGCGTGCAGTTTTTGGGCAATGCCCCAGGCGATGGAACGCTTGTTGGCCAACCCGAAGACTACGGCCGTCTTACCCGCCAAATCGATCATGCTTGTCCTTATCCTCCGTGGAGTGTGTTCAGTGTGGGGAAATGCAGGCCAACCGTCTTTCAGGATATCAGACAGGTTGTGCGGGAGTGCGTTTCGGGCCAGATCTGTTGAACTTCTGTTGCATATCCTTCGCACTGGCTATTGCCATGAACCGAGCTAAATCGCGCACTGGATCCGTTGATGGACTTTCATCGCGCTGAAGGTGAGTAGAAACGGAACAATGTGCTTCCAGTGGGAAAGTACTCAATGGCGCATATGTGGAAAACGTGGACCAAATTACGCTTGGCGCAACTATGTCGGTGGAAAAGCAGGTACGGAATGCTTCAAAGACGTCTTGGGGATCTGAAATTGAACCAAAGGTGTTATTGCCAATTCAACATTTTCTTCACTAGAGTCTGGTTAAGACGAACGGTGGCACGGTGAGTCATTACGGCTGACACCGTGTCAATCCACAGCAGGATGGTTGGCATGGATTTTCAAAAGTTCCGTGTATTCAACCACGCAAAGGATAGCAACATTCCTTTTGAGGTAGCTGCTGTTGATTCTGTTACCATCCCGCTCAAAAAACTGCTTGAAGCCATCATCAATCAAGACAACCAGGGTCTCTGGCTGAATCCATACAGGGGTATTCCCTGGGCGCCGGGACTGCCAAAGCGCGATTTGGTGTTTTTGGACGAGAACCATTGTGTCCTTCGTGACCTCGAAAAATTTCCCAGCCATGACATCATGCCCTTCAAAAAATCTGAGCCGGCAAGTGCGCTGGTTCTGCCGTCGCACACTGTATTTGCGTCGCAGATTAAGTCCGGAGATCAGTTGGCGTTTCATCTTCCAGAGGAGATGGAACGTCACGCCAGGCACTTCTCCCCTTCGGACGCGCGCAGTTCTTTAGCGCAAAGCACCGGGTGGCCTTCGGCAGAGTCGCACAACGGGCATTCTCCTGCGCTGTTTCAGTCCACAAATCATGCGACGCAGGGCGAATCTGCGCGCAACAGTATCGAGGATGAGAGCTGCACGACGATCGAAGATATCAGGAAGGATCTACTGAGACGCCGGTTCCTGGGCTGGTTCATGCAAGACGTGCATGATCGCCGGAAAGAGAAGCGGTATCGCATGGCCGGCCTGGTGGCAGTGGATCAAAGCAGCAACGCACCGAGGGTGTATCCGATTGGAAACATCAGTAACACGGGGCTGTTTTTGCTGACGGATGAGCGCTTGCCGCTTGAGACCACGATGGACATTACGCTGCAAAGGACCAGCGCTTTCGGAGGCGATCCCGATGTGACCATCACCTCGAAAACAAAGGTTGTCCGCTGGGGACCGGATGGCGTGGGCGTGGCGTTTGTTCCTGACGATTCCGAGCAGGGCAGCATTCTGAGAACGCTGACAGCCGCCGTGTAGTGTGCCCGGCCGCAGAACTGATTCAGTCCCTGCCTGGCTGCGTAATTTCCTGCAAGCAATCTGTCGAAAAACAACAATATAAAAAAGGGGGGGTAGGGGGGGGCTTTTCGGTTGGCACGCCCCCGAGCTGCCCTGTGATTTTCAGTGCCGCAATTCCATTGTGCGGGATTGAGGGGAAATAATCTGCAAAGCTGAAGGCCCTTCGATCGAGTGATTCTGCATGCCGCTCCCGTTGTGTGAAGGTGAGCCCCAGAAAACTACTCACCCTTCTTTGCGACATATTGAAGTGCCTGCACAAAATCGCTCAACGTCGCCGCCACCAGCGAGTCCGAGAGCAGCCCGAAGGGGGCAATCCGCCGGGCGTACTTCTCCCTTTGCCGTCCAGGAACAATCACCAGTGGCAGCCTCCGCCCGAGCAGTGTCATCAGCGCGTCGCCCAGGAGCCAACGCCAGCGATCGCCTCCCAGGCGGACTTCGATCCGGGGCGACGCGAACATCTCGGCGTGCGCTGCGAATTTGGTCTGCGTGTGCACCTCAAATTGCGCGTCGGGGAAACGATCAAGCAGATACCGGAAATCGTCTGCCCAGCGGCCCGTGGGCGCGGCGAGCAAAATGCCGATCTTCCTGGCATAGCGGTTGCGGCGCAACCAAGGCGCAACGTCCCGCACGACGCGATAAATGGAATCTTTCATCGCCGAGGTATCGATCATGTCGATGTCTTCGGTGGGCGCGGACGCAACGCGATACCACAATTCGTTAAAACTCCCCGGAGGCCCGCCCAGAGCCTTTGAACACGCCTCCACCCTCACCTGGATGACGTTGGTTTTCCATTGCGATGCGTAGACAGAAAGCAGGCGCATTTTTTCCGGCATTACATCGGTAATGTCCATGCGTTCCTCTTCGAGCTTCGCGCCGGCGCCCCGCAGCGTCTTAACCAATGCGGCTGTGTGCTGCGGAAAGTTGGCCGCATAGGGCACATCCTGGTAGAAACGGCAGACGCATTGCTCGACGAGCTTCTGATTGTTCCGCAGAATGTTGAGACAGGCGTGGCGGGTCAACTGGTGGTCCAGATGCACGCCGATGCCCAGGGGCATCCAGATCTCCTCTGGCTGTAGATCCTCGATGGCCTTGGCGATGGTGGAGGTCCACAGTTCCAGTTCGCCCGGTCCAGCAGCATGTTCCAAAGACGCCCAGACAGCCTGTTCGTGCCGTTCGAACCAGTCCAGTGTCCAGTTCTGCGGGTAGTAGCGCAACGTGGCATCCACCAGGTCGAGGGGAATGTGGCGGCCCCACACCATCCGGGCCACGATATCGGATTCGGCCTTGCGGAGATTCGAGATGGTTTTGACATCGAAGAAATCGCGGCCGCTGCCCCTGTAGGAAGTCGCCACGCTCTGGGTGGCCACCGTCACAAGAAGGAATTCGCATTCGGCCCGCCGCTGCAACATCAGTCCGCCAATGCTCAAGGCCGCATCGTCCATGTGCGGTTCAATAACCATTACGCGCCGACGTTTCGTTGACGGGGCAGGCGTCAGCACTTCGGCAACCTCCAGCTCCACCAGGCGGCGTATGTCTTCACGTGCCGATGCACCCAGCCGCGCCTCGAGTTCCCCGACCGTCGCCTCTTTCTCCAGCGCGTTCCACAGGTTTTGCTCCGCCGGGGTGAAAGCTGCAAACGGATGCTTCGAGATCAGGAAAAACAGCGAATCTCCCTGCAATCGGAAATGGGGCCGACGGATAATTACAGCGTCGCTGGGAAGCACGGATACTGCGCCTGTTCGCGGTTGAGGAAGAACGCTCTTCTCACTCATTGCTTCGTCTGCCATGCACTTTGCTCTCTTGTAGGAATCCTCCGTCGAATCCGGAGGCCTTTGGTTGCCGGGCGCAAGCTGGTGCCCGATCACACCTGTGAAAAATCAAAAATTGCGGCGGCTGATGATGCATTTCTCCGCAGCGGCGCAAAGCAAAAGCAGCTGCGCGTGGTGCCGGCCGGAATGTCTGGAATAGTTCGGACTTTCCGATGCAGCAGGGGATCTTTCGGGTGCGCTTACTACTATAAATAAAATTCCCCGTGTAGTGCGTCATGGCAGGTGCGGCGGCGAGTGAGCGCACCTGAGACCTGGGATCGTGTTCCCAAGCTACCTGCAACCATAGAAGAAAAAGGGGAGAAGCGGAAGATTCCAGGAAAGGTCGAACTGGTCGGGGCGGAGGGATTCGAACCCCCGACCCTCTGCTCCCAAAGCAGGTCAAACGACTTGTTGAGGCCCATTGAATTTCAGAGATAATAACCTCTGTGGATTGAATAGCTTAGAGAAGCCTCACCTAAGCCTATTGCCCCCTGTGGTTTCTGAGCGCTTTGACCGCTACAAAATTGTCTACACCGATCCGCGCCTCGGGTATAATCAACTGGTCAGATAGTCAGAAACGAATAGGAGCATGAATCGCGATGCCGCGCACTGCAACCCGACGCACAAAACCCCTTGGCGCGCCCGCCAGGAATGTTCAAAGCATGGAACGGTGGAAGCTCGAAGACGCCAAAGCGCGGCTTAGTGAGGTGGTGCGGCTTGCCGGGACCGAGGGACCGCAGCTGGTGACGATTCGCGGCAAGGAAGCAGCGGTGATCCTCGCGCCCGAAGCGTACAAGCAACTGCTTCCCAAGCCAAAAGGACATCAGCCGTTGGTTCGATTTCTTCAGGGGCTTGGCCTGTCCGATCTTAATCTGCAACGCGAACACGATTCTGGAAGGGAAATCGCTCTGTGAATGGTTGGTTGCTCGATACCAACGTCATTGCCGAAGTAAGTGGCGCGAGGCCCGACCCGAAAGTCGCAAAGTGGATCGAGTCCGTGCCGGAACATAACCTCTACCTGAGCATTCTCACCATCGGCGAATATCAAAAAGGTATCCATCATCTGCCGCCGGGAGACAAGCGGCGTCCGCGCCTGCAACGTGCGGTCGCGGCGCTGGAAGCGCGGTTTGCAGGACGGGTGCTTTCCGTGTCAGATCAGATCGTGCTGCGCTGGGGAGCGATCAGCGGCGAGGTCAAGCGCCTTACCGGCCACTCTCCCTCAGTTATTGATACTCTCCTCGCGGCCACGGTAATTGAACACGATCTTTATCTCGCAACAAGGAACGTCGCGGACGTGGCAAATAGCGGCGCGTCTGTATTCAATCCGTGGAAGGACGATCCGCAGTTGTTTCTTCCCTAGTTCTTGCGGTCAACGCAAGTTCCGAACAATCACTTTTTGACCATCGGTGGTTGCGAGCAGATCGCCGTCCGGACTTATCGACGCGTACCGTTGTGCAGTTCGCAGTAGTTGTTCTTCTCGATAGATTTCTGCGCCCGTGTCGAAATCAAAAACCTGTAATCGAAAGTATGGGAATAGCCCGACTGCATCTGTAACCGGGAGTCTCGAACCGTTCGAGATCACCAAGACTCGCCTTTTCTTTCCTGTCGATACCTGAAAGTAACTTCCTGCGCCGTATTCCTGACAATTCACGTAGCCCTTGCACGGGGGAATAACCCATTCGAGGTTTGCCACCGTTCTGTCCGGCGCGCCTTCTTTCTGTAGGATCAACGATTCGGCATCTTTCACAAGCTTTTGCCCGTCCGCAAATTCAAAGACAGTCTGATTTTCGCCTTCTATCTCCCTCAATCGCTTCAAAGGCAATCCGCCATACACATATTCGTGCCCGCCAATCAAAACGGACAGCATCCCCTGTCCATGAAACGTCGTTTGTATGAAAGGATTGCGATGCGAGACGCCCCGGTCGTTGCTGTCGCCAATCTGCAACGACTCTACGGGTGCAAGACTTTGATCGAGGACTTCGAGGCCGCTTGGGGTTGTATACACGAGTCGTCCTGAAGCAATCACAACTCCCGGGTCCGTCGATGGCCAGTTCTTGCGCGCCAACACTTGTCCGTCGATGGACACCACATTCAGCGTGAGACCTTGGAGCACCGCACGGAAGCAATCCTCCGTATGGCCTGAGAGCAAGACCAGTGTTGTTTCAGTGAGGAATTGGATTGGTCTCGTATATGTTCTGCAAGGGAACTCCGGTGCGAACGCACGCTTGAGATTGATTGAGGATCGTGACTGCGAGAGCAAATCGTGGCTTAGTAATGTCGCGAGCAGAACGAGAAGTGTAAGGATAATACGGCGCTTCGGTTTTTGCGCTTGGCATTGTTCTCGACGGAACTCGATCATTTTCTGTTCTAGTCCTTGCTGTATGAGCGTCCTAATTCTAAATCGTAATTGCGTTGTAGGGGTCTGCCGGGTAGTGCATCTGCTCTCGCGGCAGACGGCCGGGGCCTCAAGATTCAGGTGAGGGAGCTAGTTAGAAATCCCGATGTTGAATCGAGAGAGGTTATCCCAGAGAGTGACGAGCGAAGCTGCATTCATAATGCTTCGACAGAAATACTCGAACGGCGCAACAGCTACAAAATCATCGACACCTGTGTAGCGGGAAAAAGCAGATGCGTGGCCGGTATCGGTCATATTGCTTTATTTATTAATAGCTTGGCATGGTCGGGGCGGAGGGATTCGAACCCCCGACCCTCTGCTCCCAAAGCAGATGCGCTACCAGACTGCGCTACGCCCCGACTGTCTGTTTCGATTGTATCGCGGATCGGTTTGGCATCAAGCTGAGCGGCTCACACATGCGCATTGAGCCACACCAGCAGCCACACGGCGAGCGCGACGGGGATGGCGAAGACCAGCGCCAGCGCGATGAGCAGCATCCAGAGGAAGGCCCAGTCGCGGCTCGTGTGGCGGTGCGGCTCGCCCAGGTGGCGCTGCAGCAGTTGGTAGTTGCGGCGGTTGGGCTTCCACGCAATATCGAAGGCATCGCCGAGCAGGGGAATCGACCCGACGAGCACGCCGATGCCGAGGTTCATGGCCATGCGCACTAGCGTCACGTAGGGCACTCCGCGCACCCACGCTGCCAGGGGAATGACGAGCGAGAGCAGTCCGGCGAGCACGTCTCCCAGGCCGGGAACGAGGCCGATGATGCCGTCGATGCCAAAGCGGATCTGGGTGCCGGGAATTCTGAAGGCTTCATCGAGGAGAATTTCAAGGCTGCGGAGGGTCTGGTCGCGGAAGAGCCACGCGCCGCGGCTCCAGCGCTCAGGCTGGGGGCGCGTGCCCGGGGCCGCGTTGGGCGGAGTCGCTGGAGGGGGCGCATTGGAAGGCAGTTGGGGCATGGGCGGCTTCGCGCGTGCGGGTTTGGAATGGGAGCAGTTTGAAAAAACTTCCCCTCGGGGTTAAAGCCCGCATTCATTGCGTTCAATTTATGTACGGGCTGAAGCCAGTACCCTTCAGGCTGACCCACTTGAGCGGGCTCCGCAAGACAGATTGGATGATACAATCGAATGGTTGCATGGCGGCTATAGTTCAGCGGCAGAACGCCTGACTGTGGCTCAGGATGTCGTGGGTTCGATCCCCACTAGCCGCCCCATTTTCCACGGACCGTAGCACGATCAATCTCCCCAGTTGCCGAGTCTCCGTGACACCAGAAATTCATGAAAATACAGCGAATGAAGCTGCCCTGACGGCGATGCCGGGGTGGTTTGCTGCGTTTGAACCGCGGCGCGGCCTGGGCAACGGCCATGCGCAGACCATTGTAGGCAATTTTCTGCCGCGTCCGGCATTTCTGGTGCCGTCCAAGGCGGAAACGGTGATGGTGGACCCGGCGGACGGCAGCCGAGTGATGTGCCACTGCAGTTGGCAGCCTGAAGCGGAGCGCGCCGCGCGGCTGACGGTGGTGCTGGTGCACGGGCTGGAGGGCTCGTCGGACTCGCGCTACATCAAAGGCATTGCCGCGCGCGCTTGGGCCGCCGGCTGCAACGTGGTGCGGATGAACATGCGCAACTGCGGCGACACCGACCACCTGACGCCGACGCTTTACAACTCCGCGCTCTCGGGCGACGTGGGCGCGGTGGTGGCGCATTTTGCCGGGCTGTACGGGCTCCAGCGCGTGGCGCTTGTGGGCTACTCGATGGGCGGCAACCTGGTGTTGAAGCTGGCGGGTGAGTGGGGCAACCGTGCACCGCTTTGCGCGGTTGCCGCGGTGTGCCCGGCCATCGATCTGGCCGCGGGGTCCGATGCCCTGCATCTGCCCGTCAATCGCATGTATGAGTGGCATTTTCTTCGCGGGCTGATGCGGCGCTTCCGCCGCAAGGTCGAGCTCTACCCCGGCATCTATGAGCCGAGCAATGTGGGCGCGGTGCGCTCGCTGCGGGAATTTGACGACAAGATTGTGGCGCGCTACTGCGGCTATCGCGATGCGGACGACTACTATTACCGCGCCGCCGCCGCGCGTGTTGTGGATCGCATTGCTGTGCCGACGTTCATTCTGCGCGCACTGGACGATCCCTTCATTCGCTTCACGCCCGAGACGCGCGAGGCGCTGGTTGCCAATCCGCATGTGGTTCTGGTTGAGACCGGCCAGGGTGGGCACTGCGCGTATCTTTCCAATGCCGCGGGCGACGAGATTCACTGGGCCGAGTCGACCGTGATGCGCTACCTGAAGCATGTGACCGAACCACGCCATGGAAGCTGACTGGGAAATGGAAGTGGGCGGCGACGCGCCGGTGATCGACGCCCTCTGGTCGGGCCTTATGGACTTGCGCATTGCTCCGGAGCGGGTGAGTGAATTGCCTGAGGTGGCGGCGATGCCTGCACTGGCGGATGCGCTGGTTGCGCTCAACGCGCCTGCTTCGCCGGTGTGGACTGCGAAATGCGATGTGTGGCCGGTGGACGCGTTCGATCCGGATGAGCTGGATGCACCGCATGAAGACGGACTCCAGGCCATCGGCTGCTACATTGACCTGCTGCCGCGAAGCGCCGCGCAATGGCGCGGACCAGAGGAAGCCGCGGACTGGTGCAAAGGCGTATGCGACCGCATGCGGGCATTGCGACTTTCCTGCTGCCGCGTAGATCTGGTGGTGCGCGGCGCACGCCTTGCCCCGGAAAAGCTGGATTATGGCGTGACGGCGTATCTGACCGCTGCCGGCGCTGGGCCTGGTGCAGCTTCCGATGCGCTGGGCGCGGCGCTGGCCGCCTTGGCGGATACCGTTTGCGCAGCCGCTTCTCCATCGGCGCCCGATCAAAGTTACAATGAGAACACGGGCGAGTAGCTCAATCGGATAGAGCACCGGCCTTCTAAGCCGGGGGTTGTGGGTTCGATCCCCGCCTCGCCTACCAGCCCAGCAGTACCTTCTTTCCGCCACCTTCAGGCGCGGCTTCCTTTACGAGATTTCAGTCTGATTCAAATGGTTTGTGCCGTGGGACTGCCCATGGGCGCAATGGCGCGTGTATGATTCCTGCGCTGCGCCCCTGCGACTGGCGCGCGCAGTATCGGCTCTGGAGGACACTTTGATGGCGACTTTGACAGCACTGCATCCTGGCAAGCTCAGCGACAAGGTGAGCTTTCGCCCGCGCTATGGCAACTACATTGGCGGCAAGTGGGTTGAGCCTGCTTCCGGCCAGTATTTTGAAAACGTCACCCCGGTTACGGGCAGGCCGTTTTGCGAGATTCCACGCTCGAATGCGAAGGACATTGAGCTGGCCCTGGATGCGGCGCACGCGACGCGCGAAAGCTGGGGGCACACCAGTCCGACGGAGCGCGCCAATATTTTGAACCAGATAGCCCAGCGCATGGAGGAGAACCTGGGCGTGCTGGCGCTGGCCGAGACCTGGGACAACGGCAAGCCGATTCGCGAGACCATGGCGGCCGACCTGCCGCTGGCGATTGACCACTTTCGCTACTTTGCGGGGTGCATTCGCGCGCAAGAGGGCACCATATCCGATATCGACGGGGACACGGTGGCCTACCACTTTCACGAGCCGCTGGGCGTGGTGGGGCAGATTATTCCATGGAACTTTCCGCTGCTGATGGCGACGTGGAAGCTCGCGCCGGCGCTGGCCGCGGGCAACTGCGTGGTGCTGAAGCCTGCCGAGCAAACGCCGGCCAGCATTCTTGTCTGGGCTGAGCTGGTGGGCGACCTGCTGCCGCCGGGCGTGCTGAACATCGTAAATGGCTTTGGTTTGGAGGCGGGCAAGCCGCTGGCCTCCAACTCGCGCGTGGCCAAGATTGCCTTTACCGGCGAAACCACAACGGGGCGGCTCATCATGCAGTACGCCAGCCAGAACCTGATTCCCGTAACGCTCGAACTCGGCGGCAAGTCGCCCAATATCTTTTTTGCCGACGTCTGCCAGGAAGATGACGACTATTTTGACAAGGCGATCGAGGGCTTTGTGATGTTTGCGTTGAATCAGGGCGAGGTGTGCACGTGCCCGAGTCGCGCGCTCATCCAGGAGAGCATCTATGACAAGTTCATGGAGCGGGCGCTCAAGCGCGTTGCGGCGGTGCGGCAGGCCAGTCCGCTGGATGCTTCGACGATGATTGGCGCGCAGGTTTCCACCGAGCAGATGGAAAAGATACTGAGTTATATCGACATCGGCCAGAAGGAAGGCGCACAACTGCTGGCCGGCGGCGGACGCGCGCACCTGGGCGGAGAACTGGAGGGCGGCTATTACGTGATGCCCACCGTTTTCCGCGGCAATAACCGCATGCGGATCTTCCAGGAGGAGATCTTCGGGCCGGTGGTTTCAGTGACCACATTCAAGGACGAAGCAGACGCGCTGGAGATTGCCAACGACACGCTCTACGGACTGGGAGCCGGGTTGTGGAGCCGCGACGCCAATCGTTGCTATCGCATGGGGCGAGGCATCCAGGCGGGGCGCGTGTGGGTCAACTGCTACCACGCCTATCCAGCACACGCGGCCTTTGGCGGCTACAAGCAGTCAGGCATTGGCCGCGAGACCCACAGAATGATGCTGGACCACTATCAGCAGACCAAGAACATGCTGGTGAGTTATAGCCCGAAGAAGCTCGGCTTCTTCTAAGTCAAGGACCGAGTGATGGCGGAGTTACCCAGGCAGGTGCTGGCGACCCAGGCGGCGGTCGAGCTGATACGGACTCTGCGCGCCAAGCATGGGCCTCTGATGTTTCACCAGTCGGGGGGCTGCTGCGATGGCAGCTCCCCGATGTGTTATCCGCGGGGCGAGTTTCTTGTGGGAGACTCGGATGTGCAACTGGGCGAGGTGGACGGAGAGCCGTTTTATATGAGCCGCAGCCAGTTTGCATACTGGAAGCACACGCAGTTGACGCTGGACGTGGTGCCGGGCCGCGGCGGCATGTTTTCACTGGATGGGCCGGAGGGCCTACGGTTTCTTATCCGCTCGCGTGTTTTTGACGATGCGGAGATTGAGGAACTGCGCGCGGCAGGACGCATCTAAAGCTCCTATACTTCCAGAGGGTATTTGGGAGCGCAAAACATGAAAGACGTTGTGATTGTTTCTGCAGTGCGTACGCCGGTGGGCAAGTTTCAGGGCTCGCTGCAGTCCTTTTCCGCGCCGCAACTGGGCGCGCTTGTGGTGCGCGAGGCGGTGCGTCGCGCGGGTATCGATTCTGCCCACGTGGACGAGTGCATCATGGGCTGCGTGGTGCCGGCCGGCCTTGGCCAGAATCCTGCGCGGCAGGCGGCGATTCATGGCGGCTTGCCGTACCAGGCCGGCGCGCTGACCATCAACAAGGTCTGCGGCTCGGGGCTGAAGGCCGTGTCGCTGGCGGCGCAGGGCATCCAGACAGAAAATGCAGAGATCGTGGTTGCCGGCGGTATGGAGTCGATGACGAACGCGCCCTATCTGCTGCCCCAGGCGAGGACAGGGTATCGCATGGGCAACGGCACGCTGGTGGACTCGATGATCAACGACGGCCTGTGGGACGTGTACAACGGTTTTCACATGGGCATGGCCGGGGAACTGGTTGCGGAAAAGTACGGCATCAGCCGCCAGGAGCAGGATGCCTTTGCAGCGGAGTCGCATCGCCGCGCGGCTGCCGCCACCGCGCAGGGACTCTACCGAGACGAGATTCTGCCGATTGAGTTGCCGCCCGCGAAGAAGGGCGACGCGCCACGCCGCTTCGATGCGGACGAGTCGATCCGTCCCGATACCACCGTCGAAATTCTGGCGCGGCTCAAGCCGGCTTTCAAGGAAGGCGGCACGGTTACGGCGGGCAATTCGCCCGGCGTGAATGACGGCGCCGCGGCCCTTGTGATGACCAGCGAAGAACGGGCCAGGGAACTGGGCATCCGGCCTCTGGCGGTGATTCGTGCGCAGGCCACCAGCGGGCGCGAGCCGGAGTGGATGAGCCTTGCTCCGATTGAAGCCGTGCGCAAGGTTGCCGTGAAAGCCGGATGGACGCTGAACGATGTGGACCTTTTCGAGTTGAATGAAGCGTTCAGCGTGCAGGCGCTGGCCGTGATCCGCGAACTGGGACTGGACCCTGCGCGCGTGAACGTGAACGGCGGCGCGGTGGCGATTGGCCATCCCATCGGCGCCAGCGGAGCGCGCGTGCTGGTCACGCTGCTGCATGCCATGGCGCAGCGCGGCGCCGCCAGGGGTATCGCCGCACTGTGCCTGGGTGGAGGCAATGCGGTCGCCCTGGCCGTGGAGCGGATCTAACCGGGCACAGACCTGCAATCCATTCCCGACCGCTTTTGTGGCGCTTGAGTGTTCGAAATCGGACAGTCAGGCACAGAAGCGGTCACCCAGCCTCCACCCCGGTTGAATTGACTGTCTGCAAGTGACTCATTTCCATCGGAAAATTACAGGGAACATTTGGCATGGCAAGTGCAGTATCTAGATGTGATGGATATCGCACGCCCCGACCTGAAGCAAAAGAGGAAGCGCCGCCTGCTGGTATGGGCTGGCGCAGCGGTGTTGGTTCTTGCTGTTCTGACGGTGGCCGTGTCGCGGCTCAAGCCGGCGGCGCCTACCGTGGATCGCTCGACGATATGGACCGACACGGTGAAGCGCGGCCCGATGATTCGCCAGGTGCGCGGGTCAACCGGTTCCCTGGTGCCGCGCGAGGACTCGATTGAGCTGATCCCCGCACCGACAGAAGCAACCGTGGTGCGCATTCGCATGCTACCCGGCGCACAGGTAACGCCGAATACCGTCATCATGGACCTGGCGGACCCCGAGCTGGAGCAGAAGCTGCTGGATGCGCAGCTTGCGGTGAAGGCTGCCGAGGCGGATTACAAGAGCCTGCAGGCGCAACTGCAAAGCACGCTGATGGACAAGAAAACTGCGGCGGCGGCGGTGAATGCCGACTACACGCAGGACCAACTGCAGGCACAGACTGACGAGGCGCTGTACAAGCTCGGCGTGATCTCCGGGCTGGCCTATCAGAAGTCCAAGAACACCGCGGATCAACTGACGGCGCAGCATCACCTGAGCATTCAGCAGCTTGAGGTAAACCAGAAAGCAATCGAGGTGCAGCTTGCGTCTGCGCAGACCAAGATCGACCAGGCAAAGGCGCTGCTCGCTCTCTATCAGAAGCAGTCGCAGGAACTGCAGGTGCGGTCGAGCATCTCCGGTACGCTTGCGCCTCTCGCGACGCCGGTCCAGGTGGGGCAGCACGTGGCGGTGGGAACATCGGTGGCCGAGGTCATCCAGCGCGACAAGCTGAAGGCCGCGCTGCAGATTGCGGAGACGCAGGCGCGCGACATTCAGATCGGGCAGCCTTCGACGATCGACACGCACAATGGGATCATTCCGGGGCACGTCATCCGCATCGATCCTTCTGTGGTGAACGGAACGCGCACGGTTGACGTACAACTCGATGGGCCGCTGCCGCCGGGCGCAGTGCCGCAGTTGAGCGTAGACGGAACCATCGATCTGGAGCACCTGAACGACGTGCTCTATGTGGGCCGTCCGGCGCTGGGCAATGAGAACTCGACGCTAAGCCTCTTCAAGGTGGATGCGGATGGCAAGGGCGCAACGCGCGTTCCGGTCAAGGTGGGCCGCGCTTCGGTCAATAACATTCAGGTGCTTGAAGGGTTGAAGGAAGGCGACGTGGTCATTCTTTCGGACATGTCGCGCTATGACAGCGTTGACCGCATCCGGCTGGATTAGTCCGGCGCGGACGGCGACCAGGAATGCAGATACAGATTGCATGATGTGCACAACACGAGGGAGGCAGAATGACTGCGGGCGACAAGCTGATTGAAATTGAGGACCTGAAGAAAGTTTTCTACACCGACGAAGTGGAGACGCACGCGCTCTCCGGCATTCACCTCACCATCTCGCGCGGCGAGTACGTGGCCATGTCCGGGCCGTCGGGCTGCGGTAAATCGACGCTGCTGTCGATCCTGGGCCTGCTCGATACGCCCACGGGTGGCCGCTATCTGCTCAACGGCAATCCTGTGGAGAACCTGAGCTTCAGCGATCGCTCGCGCATTCGCAACCAGGAGATTGGGTTCATCTTCCAGAGCTTCAACCTCATCGGCGACCTGAGCGTGGAGGAGAATGTTGAGCTACCGCTGACGTATCGCGCGGGCATGCCGTCGGCCGAGCGCAAAAAGCGCGTGAAGGATGCGCTGGAGCGCGTGAACATGGCGCACCGCATGCGGCACTTTCCCGCGCAGCTCTCCGGCGGCCAGCAGCAGCGCGTGGCCGTGGCGCGCGCGTTGGCGGGTTCGCCTTCCATCCTGCTGGCCGACGAGCCGACGGGCAATCTGGATTCAAAGAACGGCGAAGCGGTGATGCATCTGCTTGCCGACCTGCACCGCGAGGGCTCCACCATCTGCATGGTCACGCACGATCCGCGTTTTGCCAAGCACGCGCAGCGCGAGGTGCATCTGTTCGATGGCAAGGTCGTCTCCGAGGGAGAACTCAAGAAGCTCACTGAAGAAGTGGAGGCCTAACCATGCTCCAGGACCTGCGTTTTGCGCTGCGCCAGTTGCGCCTGTCGCCGGGGTTTACGCTTACCGCGGTGCTCACGCTGGCCTTTGGCATCGGTGCCACCACTGCCATCTTCTCCATTGTGGAGGGCGTGCTGCTGCGACCTCTGCCGTTCCAGAAACCTGAAAGGCTGGTCGTGGTCGGCGACACGCTTGAAGGCGCGGGCGACGCGTTCGGCGGTCCGCAGGTGACGACGCCGGAGACGATCACGTACCGGCGCGATACGCACAGCTTCTCTGATCTTGGCAGTTTGCGGCAGACGCAATTCGAGTTGTCCGGAGCAGGCGAACCCGCGCAGATTAATGCGACGCGCATGACCGCCGCCATGTTTCCCATTCTTGGCGTATCGCCTCTGATGGGACGCGTTTTCTCGCAGCAGGAGGACGAAGGCAGAGCGCAGGTCGTCGTCATCAGCTACCAGATGTGGCGCAGCCGCTTTCACGGCGATTCAAACATTCTCGGCACAAAGATCCAGCTCGACCGCAAGCCCTACGAAATCATTGGCGTCATGCCGCGGAGCTTTGAGTTTCCGCTGGTGCCGGGGCAGTTGAACCGCAGTGAGCTGTGGGTTCCCATGAGCTTCACCCCGCAGGATATTGAACAGGGAGCGGCGAGCTGGAATTTTCAAATGGTAGGCCGCCTCAAGCCCGGCGTGACGCCCGCGCAGGCCCAGCAGGACGCGAATCTCGTCGCGCAGCAGATTATGCGCAGCTTCCCATCGTTCATGAACAGCCTGCGCATTCGTGCCGTCGTACAGCCGCTTGATGAGGCGACCGTGACAACGGCGAGGCCTCTTGTCCGGATGCTCTTTCTCGCTGTGGCCGTGGTGCTGTTTATCGCCTGCGCCAATCTCGCGGGCCTGCTGCTGGTCAGGGTCATCCGCCGCCGCCGCGAAATCGCCGTGCGCCTCGCACTGGGAGCCACCGCGGCAGCGGTAATCCGCCAGAATCTGCTGGAAGCGCTGACGCTCAGCATCGCTGGCGGGCTGCTCGGGCTGGGGCTCGCGGCGATGGTGCTGCGCGTGGGCATCAGCTTTCTGCCGGAGACGCTTCCGCGCATCAGCTCCATTGCCCTCGACTGGAATGTGATGGCCTTCGCGCTGCTGCTGGCGGTGTTGACCGGCGTGTTGTGCGGACTGATTCCCGCCTTTGCTGCTTCGCGCACGGGCGTGAATGAAACGCTGAAGGAAGGTGGTCGCACCGGCATGGCAGGCGCAGGCCATGCGCGGCTGCGCTCGGTTCTGGTGGTTGCGGAGATTGCCGTGGCGCTGGTGCTGCTGGCTGCCTCTGGCCTGCTGCTGCGCAGCTTTGAGAAACTGCGCGCCGTCGATCTGGGCTTCCGTGCGGATCACATGCTCACCGCTGCCTACGGTCTGCCCCTGCAGCAATACTCAACGCAGGCCGCCGTGGATGCGTTCAATACAAGCCTGCTGTTCAGGCTGCAGCAGTTGCCCGGCGTTCAGGCAGTTGGCATCACATCAAACCTGCCCGCAACCGGCAACAACAGTAACACGGCATTCGTTCCCGAAGGCTACGTCCCGCCCAAAGGAGCAGAGCTGAATGTAGCTTGGTGGTCCGGGATCATTGGCGATTATTTCCGCGCAGCCGGCATCCCCCTGTTGAGGGGCCGCGACTTTACTGCGGCTGATCGTGCGGACTCTCCGCTGGTCGTCATTGTGAATCGCACTCTGGCGGAGCACTACTGGCCCGGCCAGGACCCCATAGGCAAGCGCATGCACGTCGGTGCACCCGAAACGCCTGCGCCATGGATGACCGTCGTGGGCGAGATTGGCGACATTAAGCAGGGCACTGCCGATGAAGCAACCCGCGAGCAGGTCTACCAGCCAGCGAGCCAGTTCAAGGCCGCGCTTGGCAATCTCGTGAATGCCGACATGTTGAATGGTACCGGAGGCGCAATCGTCCTGCGCAGCCAGTTGCCGCCGGAACAACTGGCCAACGCTCTGCGCTCCACCGTCCGCTCCATTGATCCGCTGCTGCCTCTCACGCAGGTCGAATCCATGGAGCAGGTTGTCGCCGAGGGAGAGGCATCGCGCCGCTTTAACGCGGTACTCATCTCCAGCTTTGCCGCTGCAGCGGTCTTGTTGGCGCTGCTTGGCATTTACAGCGTCATCGCCTTTTCCGCGGCGCTGCGCACGCAGGAGCTGGCCATCCGCCTCGCGCTCGGCTCGCAGCGCTCCAGCGTCATGCGGCTGGTGCTCGTCTCCGGCGCAAAACTTGGCATTGCGGGTTGCTGCATCGGCGTAGTGGCCGCTGTATTCGCCACGCGTCTGCTGAGCTCGCTGTTGTTCCAGGTCAACCCGCTCGACCCATTGGTTCTTGCGCTTGCCGCGGTTTCCATCTTCTTGCTCGCGCTCGCGGCATCAGTCATCCCCGCGCGCCGCGCCGCATCCATTGAACCCATGCAAGCGCTCAGAAGCGAGTAGCAAAGCTCGGCAGACTCATGCAACGGAGAACGAACGCGATGAATCGACTTTTGCAGGACATCCGTTACGCTGTGCGCCAGTTGCGCAAGTCGCCGGGCTTTACGCTCACGGCGGTGCTCACGCTGGCACTGGGCGTCGGCGTGACTGCGGCCGTGTATAGCGTGATCTATATCGTGCTGCTTGAGCCTTTGCCCTATCCCGATCCGGGCCGCTTGGTGGGCATAGCGTTTACCTTCCCACATGAGCGCCCGAATGCAGAGCAGACCGGCACCGCAGCGGATTTTGTGCACGAACACAGCCAGGAATTTTCCTCTGTTGCGGTGATGGATGACAATAGCCCTTCTGTCAATCTCGCACTCGACGGGGGCCGCGCTGCCCAGATCACTTCGCTGCGCGTCTCTGAGGGCTACTTCCGCACTCTTGGCATGGAGCCCGCACTGGGAAGAGTCTTTACTCCCGATGAGGATCGGCCAGAGGGCGGCAGAGCGGTAGTGCTGAGCGATGGACTATGGAGCCGTCTCTTTGACCGCGATCCAGCCATTGTGGGCCGCGCCATCCGTATGAACGAAGAGACCTTTACGGTTGTAGGAGTGATGCCGGCCGGCTTTGCCGTGACCACTGAAACCGCGCCGGGCGTCCTTGGAACTCCCGATGTTTGGCAACCGTTGCAGTTGAGCCCGAAAGACCCAGGCTACGAAGGGGACAACTATGAGATGATTGCGCGGCTGCAGCCCGGTGTGACCCTCAATCAGGTCCAGCAGCAATTGAACGCACTCACCCCTGTCTTCTATCAGCAGTACCCGGGGTACAAGAAATGGTTGGGGCGTGGAAATACACTTCATGAACTTCGCGTTTGGAAGCTCCAGGATGTGATGGTCAGCGACGTGCGCCGCAGCCTGCTCACGGTGATGGGCGCAGTCCTGACAGTGCTGCTGGTTGCATGCCTGAATCTGGCCGGGCTGATGTTGGCGCGCGCCATGCGCCGCTCGCGAGAAATCGCCCTCCGCTCGGCACTCGGCGCCACACGCGAGCGTCTGGTGTGGCTCATGGCCTGCGAGGGATTGTTGCTCGGGCTAAGCGGCGGAATTGTCGCCGTGCTGGTGGCGCACATGGGGGCCGGGTTACTACTCCATGCCGCGTCGCTTGCAGTGCCCAACCTGCATGGCGAGCCGAGTCTGTGGCTGTTGAGCGCGGTGATCCTCGTGGTTGCACTATCCGCTACAGGAGTTGTCTCCATACTCCCGGCCTGGCTCGTTCTCCGCAAGACGCGAAGCGAGATGCGGTTGGGAGGGCCGTCGCTCGGCGAAACAGTTTCGCATGCGCGACTGTCGCGAGCGCTGATCGTAGCGCAGATTGCGGCCGCTACCGTGCTGGTCTCCACGGCATCGCTGCTGCTGGGCACCTTTGTCCGGCTGCGCGCCTTGCCCACCGGGATAGAGCCCAGGCAGCTTACGGTCTTTCAAGTGGCGCTCAAAGGCGATCACTACGCGAACACGCGACAAACCATGCAGTTCATTACCACCGTGTTCGACAGATTAGCCCGCGTTCCCGGTGTGGATCACATCGCAGCGGTGAATGGATTGCCCTTGGATCGCGGACTCAACATCGGCGGCTATCCAACGATCCGGCAGAATCTGGAACAGACTGTCGAGTTCCGCGCTGTCACACCGGGATATTTCCAGACGATGGGGATCCCGCTGCTCGCGGGCCGGGATATCGCAGACAGTGACCGTGCCGGGAGTGATCCGGTAATCGTAATCGGCGCGACGGCAGCAAAGCGGTGGTGGCCAGGCCGATCGCCCATTGGAGAATCCATTCGCTCAGGGAAGGACACGAACTGGCGCATCGTAGGCGTTGTTGCGGATGTGCAGATGCACTCGCTCGTTGAGAGCCAGGGCGTTGTCATCTACGCTCCTATAGCGCAGCTTTCTGACGCCATGACGGGTATGATCAACGGTTGGTTCCCAACCAGTTTTGCGATTCGTACCGCGGCAGATGTCAATTTGGCAGCAGCAGCGCAGCAGGCCGTTGAGCGCGCTGACCCCGAAATTCCTGTTGCGCGCCTTACCACCATGCGTGCGGTCATCGACTCGACGATTCAGGAGCCGCGCTTTTTCTCGCTGCTGGCGAGTGGCTTTTCGACCTTCGCATTGGTACTTACGGTCATCGGCATCTTCGGACTTCTGAGTTACCAGGTGACGCAGCGTACCCGCGAGATCGGTGTGCGTATGGCGCTTGGAGCGGATCGCACGGCCATCCTGCGCGTTTTTGTGGGACGTGGGTTCGCGTTGGCATCGGCGGGCGTCGCGCTCGGGCTGATAGCAAGCTGGATGATGCGGCCCGTGCTAGGCCATCTGTTGGCAGACTCGGGAGTAGATCCTGCTGGCGGTGCTGCAAGCGTTGTGATGAATGGCACACTAGCCGCTGCCCTGGCCGTGCTTGCCATTCTGTGCACCACGCTGGCGGCAAGCTGGTTGCCCGCGCGCCGCGCCGCATCCATTGAACCCATGCAAGCGCTCAGAAGCGAGTAGCAAGGCTCGGCAGACTCATGCAACGGAGAACGAACGCGATGAATCAATTGTTGCAGAACATCCGCTACGCGATGCGCCAGTTGCGCAAGTCGCCGGGCTTTACGCTCACGGCGGTGCTCACGCTGGCGCTGGGCATCGGCGCGCTGACTACCGTTGCGACGTGGACAAACGCCGTCTTCTTCAATCCCTGGCCGCACGTAGTCGCGCCGCGCAGTCTTCGTTTCATCAGTGCCACCGTGCTCGGCAGTGAAGGCTATTCGGTGCATTACGACCAATACCGCTACGTGCGCGAACAGGGCCGTTCCTTTGAGAATGCGGCTGCCTTCGCTCTGACCACGTTGAATCTCGAGCTTCCTGCGGCCCAGCCTCAGGTCATCACTGCCGGAACGGTTTCATCGAACTACTTTCAACTGCTTGGACTGAAACCGGAGTTGGGACGATTCTTCCAAGTCAGCGCTGACAATCGTGCGTACGGCGCCAATGACGAAATTGTTTTGTCAGACGGGCTGTGGAGAAGCCGCTTCAGCGCCAATCCCGCCATCGTGGGCAGCACCGTCACAATCAATCGTCATGCATTCACCGTGATCGGTGTTGCGCCGCGGGACTTCGCCGGAATCTTCGGTGGCCTTGCGGAAGCGGCGTGGGTTCCGCTCTCCAGCCTGCGCGATCTCTCAGCCGACGCACCGCCTGACCCGCTTCTGCATTATGGCCTGCAGGTTGCGGTTCGGCTTCGCCCCGGCGTCGAGGATGCAACCGCTGCGGCCGAGTTGCACGCTCTGGCCCGCACCTTCGCGGCTCAGCAGCACGACAGCAGCTACAACGGATGGAACCTGAACCTGCGCGATTCTCTACATTTTCAGCGAGGACTGTTTGGCACGATTGGAGAGCAGTTGCCCATCCTGATGGGGGCTTCAGCCCTCTTGATGATCCTGGTGTGCATCAATATCGCTTCGCTCCTTGGACAACATGCTGCACGCCGGCGAAGAGAGATCGCAATAAGAAGCGCGCTGGGGGCAACGCCGGGCACCATTGCCGCGCAAGTGCTGGCGGAGACCGCTGTGTTGACCGCCATGGGCGCGCTGGCAGGCTGGGGCGCCAGTATCGTCATGTCAAAGGCGCTCTACGTGCTCCTGCCCAGCTTCGGAATGCCTCTGGCATTCAACCTGCACAGCGATGCGCGCATCCTTCTCTTTGTTGCCGGGCTTGCCGCAGTTGTCACACTGGCTTGCGGCATGTACCCGGTGCGCCAGTCGCTGCGCGTCTCGCAGAACGAGGCGCTGCATGAAGGCGGAGCCGCGGTTGCGGGAGGATCGCGCAGCAGGCGTGGTCAGCGCCTTCTGCTTGGCTTGCAACTGGGTATCTGTTTTGTCGTGCTGGTTTGCTGCGGGTTGCTCACCCGCACTGCGCTGAACATCTTCAACCGCGCAACGGGCTTCGATCGCCAGAACTGCCTTACGGCGGCCATCGATCTTTCGCGCTCCGGTTATACCAAGGAGCGCGCCCAGGCGTTCGAGGCGGCTCTTCTCGATAAACTTCGCGACGCGCCCGGCATAGATTCCGCGACGCTTACCACCCACTTGCCCATGGGCGATTGGGGCTCCGGAAACACGCAGGACTTCAGCATTCCCGGCTATGTGCCCGCCAAGGAAGAGGACATGGAAGTAGTGACGGACTTTGAGGGTCCTGACTTCTTTCACACCATGCGCATACCCCTGCTGCAAGGCCGCGACTTTGACCGGCAGGACAACGCCACATCCTCCGATGTTGCCATTGTGAATGAGTCGATGGCGCGCCGTTACTGGCCCAAGGGCGATGCAATCGGCAGCAGCGTGATTGTTAACAAGCGGCCGCGGCACATTGTTGGCATTGCCCATGATTACGCCTATCACAGTCCCGACGATACAGAGCCTCAGCCGGTGCTCTTTCTGCCGCTGGCGCAGGGTGGTCCCGCCTACGTCTTTGTAACGCTTCGCTCGCGCACAACGGTGCCTGCGGTGGCGGGGCAATTGCGCCAGGCTGTCGCGAGCCTTAATCCATCCCTGCCGCTTGAAGATGTGCGGACTCTTGAGGACGTCACCGGCGAGCAGTATCAAATGTCGCGTATCCCGGCGGAGTTGCTGGGCGTGTATGCGCTGGCCAGCTTGCTGGTAGCCATGCTGGGTCTATATGCGGTGATGGCGTATTCCGTCATGGAGCGCCACCGGGAATTTGCCCTGCGTATCGCTTTGGGTTCAACCCGTGGCGGAATCTTCCGCCTGGTCCTCAACGGCAACACCAGTGTTGCCATCATTGGCCTGGTGACAGGCGGCCTCGGTTCCATTGCGGCGGTGCGAGTGCTGCGCTCCATGCTCTTTGGTGTTGCGCCGTTTGACCCGATCAGCTATTGCGCGGCCGGCGCATTTCTCCTGCTCACGGTCTTTGTGTCTGGTCTCTTGCCCGCACGCCGCGCCGCATCCATTCAACCCATGCAGGCGCTCAGAAGCGAGTAGTAACGTCAGTCAGATTCAGGTAACGGAGAACGAACGCGATGAATCAATTTTTGCAGGACATCCGCTACGCGTTGCGCCAGTTGCGCAAGTCACCCGGATTCGCGCTCACCGCTGTCATTACGCTGGCGTTGGGCATCGGTGCCAACACCGCCATCTTTACGCTGGTGCACGGCATCCTGCTGCGCTCGCTGCCGGTCGCGGATCCCGCGCAACTCTATCGCATTGGCGATACAGACGACTGTTGCGTGAATGGCGGCTTTGTGGGCGACAACGGCGATTTCGACATCTTCTCCTACGACCTCTATCTGCATCTGAAGAGCTCCGCGCCCGAGTTTGAGAAGTTGGCCGCTGTTCAGGCCGGACAGCCCGAGTTCAGTGTGCGCCGTGGCGAGGCCCTTTCCAAATCGCTGAGAGGCGAGTTTGTCTCCGGCAATTATTTCTCCACGCTTGGCATTGGCGCATATACAGGACGCGTGTTGGGCGAAAGCGATGACACGCCTGCCGCGGCGCCCGCAACGGTTCTAAGTTACGGCGCCTGGCAACACGAGTTCGCCGCCGACCCTGCCATCGTCGGTGCGACCATCTCCATTCAGGCACGGCCATTCACCGTTGTCGGAGTCGCTCCTCCCGGATTCTTCGGCGATCGCGTCACGGACAGGCCGCCGGACTTCTGGATGCCGCTCTCCACCGAGCCATACATCCACGGAGACAGCGCCATCCTGCATCACGCCGACTCCCACTGGCTCTATCCCATCGGCAGAGTGCGGCCCGGCGCAAACATCGGCGCTATTCAAGACAGGCTCTCCATCGCGCTCAGGCAATTTCTCTTCACGCGTCCCGCTTATACTCGGGACGGCGGCTCCGCCATCATCCCCAAGCAACATGTGATCATCGTCCCTGGCGGCGGCGGCATCCAGAACCTGCAACAGGAGGCCGGCCAGGGACTCAAGATGCTGATGATCCTCTCGACCGTCGTGCTGCTCATCGCCTGCGCCAACATTGCCAATCTGCTGCTGGCGCGCGGTACAGCGCGCCGCGCGGACATTGCGGTGCGCATGGCCCTCGGCGCGGGCCGCCGGATTGTCATTCGCCAGATCATCACAGAGAGCGTCCTGCTCAGTTGCATCGGCGGGCTGGCTGGACTGGCCGTCGCGTATGGCGGCTCGCGCACCATTCTCGCGCTTGCATTTCCCGACGCGCGCAACCTGCCTATCGATGCCAGCCCTTCTCTTGCGGTGCTTGGCTTTGCATTCCTCGCCTCGCTTGTAACCGGCATCCTGTTCGGCATTGCGCCCGCGTGGATGGCGTCGCATGCGCAGCCTGCCGAGGCTCTGCGCGGCGTCAACCGGTCCACGCGCGACCGCTCGTCCTTGCCGCAGAAGGCGCTCGTCGTGTTTCAGGCCGCGTTATCGCTGGTGCTGCTTGCAGGCGCCATCCTGATGACCAAATCACTCAGCAGACTCGAGCACCAGGACTTCGGCATCGCAACAGCCAGCCGCTACGTTCTCCACTTTGATCCGGCCGGTGCGGGTTACACCATCGATCGCGTGCCCGAGCTCTACCGCACCATCGAAGATCGCTTTTCTGCATTGCCCGGCGTCGCAAGTGTCGGCATGGCGCTCTACAGCCCGCTCGAAGGCGACAACTGGGGCGAGTGCGTCATTCAGCAGGGACATCCCGCGCCAGGCCCCAACTCCAATTGCGGCTCCACGTGGGATCGCGTGAGCACGCACTTTCTCGACACCATCGGTGTGCCTATCGTGCGCGGTCGCGGCTTCACTGATCAGGACACGCAATCAGCGCCCCAGGTCGCCCTGGTCAACGAGACCTTCGCAAAGAAGTTCTTTCCCAACCAGGACGCCGTGGGAAAGCATTTCGGCATTGACGCCACAAAGTACTCCGGCAGCTTTGAGATCGCCGGCGTCTTCCGCGACTTCAAGATGAACAACCCGCGCGACCCGGTGCGGCCTGTTTTCCTGCGTCCGCTTGCGCAAAAAATAGATAACTATACTGAGCCGCCCTTGATCTCCATGGAGACTCAGTCCATGTTTATCAATTCGATGGTCATCCAGTTCAACCGGCCGCAGCAGAATGCCGACGCACTCATCCGCCACACGCTTGCCGGCATTGATCCCAATCTTACCGTCATGGATCTGCGCTCGCTGGATGCGCAGGTCGCCGGCAACTTCAACGAGGACCGGCTCGTTGCGCGCCTCACAAGCCTCTTCGGCATCCTCGCGCTGATCCTGGCGTCTATCGGGCTCTACGGCGTCATGTCCTACTTCGTGGCACGCCGCACCGGCGAGATTGGAATCCGCATGGCGCTTGGCTCCACGCGAAACAGCGTCGTGACGATGGTGTTGCGCGGTGCGCTGGTGCAGATTGCCTTCGGCATCGCGCTCGGCATTCCCTGCGCGCTCCTCGCCGGTCACTTTATGGCCACCCAGCTCTACGGCGTAAAACCCTATGACCCGCTGGCGCTTGCCGCAGCCACGCTGGTGCTCACGTTGTGCGCGTCCCTCGCGGCGTTTATCCCTGCCAGGCGCGCGGCATCCATTGAGCCCATGCAGGCACTGCGCGTTGAATAGCCCCGGCGGATTTGCCGGATCGGAGATCGGAGCAACAGGACATCATGATTGAACTGAAAAATGTTGAACGCAGTTACAAGACCGGCTACACGGAAACGTGGGTCCTGCGACGCATCGGCCTCACGATCAAGGAAGGCGAGTTTGTCACCGTGATGGGGCCGTCGGGAGCGGGGAAGTCGTCGCTGCTCAACGTGCTTGCGCTGCTTGACGACGGCTGGATGGGCGAATACTGGTTCGGCCAAACGCCCGCGCACAAGATGAATCGCAAGCAGCGTGCGGATCTGGCACGCCAGCGCATCGGCATGGTCTTTCAGAGTTATCACCTGCTGGACGATCTGACGGTGGCCGAAAATATTGACCTTCCGCTTTCCTATAAAAACCTGCCCGCCAAAGACCGCCAGGGAATGGTGGCCGACATTCTTGATCGCTTCAAAATTGTCGCCAAGAAGGACCTGTACCCCAACCAGCTCTCGGGTGGGCAGCAGCAACTGGTCGGTATCGCGCGCGCCGTCGTCCATGCTCCCGCGCTGCTGCTTGCCGATGAGCCTACGGGCAACCTGCACTCCACGCAGGCCCGCGAAATCATGGAGCTGTTCTGCGAACTCAATCGCCAGGGAACCACCATCGTGCAGGTCACGCATTCGCAGGAGAACGCCCGCTACGGCTCGCGCATCCTCGAGCTCCACGACGGCTGGCTTACGCGCGATGAGGTTCTGCAGGCCAAGGCAACGGAGGTCGACGCCAAGTGAATCCTTCGATGAAAAAATCGAGTCGTGCTATTCGAACCCGCCTGCAGGCTCTTGCCGCAGTTCTGCTATTGCAGGTCAACATGGCGATGGCCGTGGAGCCAGCTTCCGCAGCAGCGTCTGTGCAGACACCGCAGCCGGTGGCCACAGGTGCGCCGGTCCCGCAGAACTATGTTCCCTTTGAGCAACTGCAGCGGCGCTCTTTAAACCCGTTTGACGCGTATCGCGGCACATCTGTGGCTCCGCCGAGCATGGTCAATTCCGGGCGGATTGATACGCTGGTGCGCGACGGCAAGCTCTACCTTTCGCTGCGTGATGCAATCGATCTGGCACTTGAAAACAACCTCGACATGGTGATCGCACGCTACAACCTTCCCATTGCGCAGACTGACATCCAACGCACGGCAGCCGGTGGTTTTCCGCGCGGCGTGAATACCGGTGTTGTTGCAGGCACGCCGGGCGGCGGCGCTGGCGGAGCCGGCGCAGGCACGGGCGCTGGAGGCACCTCAAGCGGCGCAGGCGGCGCCGGCTCGGGAGCATCCGGCCTGGTGCAGTCCACGTTGGGAACAGGGACGGTCGTATCGAGCTACGACCCGTATATCAACGCGCAGGTTTACGTTGACCACACGTCGCAATTGTTGCCCAACCGGCAGATCTATGGCGTGCCTATCTACCACGTCAACACCACGCTGGCGAACATGAGCTACTTCCAGTCGTTCCCCACGGGCGGATCGCTCGAGGTGGACTGGAATAACAATCGCAGCACATCCAACAGCCCTTACAACACGCTGAACCCGCAGCTTTATGCCAGCGCGCGTGTTCTGTTTCAGCAGCAGGTTCTGGCCGGCTTCGGGCTGGGGCCGAACCTGCGATTCCTGCGCATCGCGCGGACCAACCAGAAAATTTCCGATATCGCTTTTCGCGCGCAGGTGATTGCCACCGTCACGCAGATTTGCGATATCTATTGGGATCTTGTCAGCGCCTATGATAACGAGCAGGTGGAAGAGCGCTCGGTGGCATTCGCAAAGGAAACCCTGGAAACAAGCCGCAAGCAATTCGCGCTCCAGGCGATTCCAGAGATGGATGTGCTGAAGGCGGAAGGCGAGCTGGCCACGCGCGAGCAAGACCTGACCGTCGCGCGCACCAACCTGGAACTGCAGGAACTCTATATGAAGAACGCCATCACGCGCAGTCTCGACAATCCCATTCTGGAAGAGATGCCCGTGGTGCCTGTGGACCATATCGGCGGCCTGATCCAACCGGACACCGAGCCGATTCAGGATACGATTGCGACCGCGTTCAAAAATCGAACCGAGCTGCAGGAGTCGGGCCTTGACCTGCAGAATCGCGAGTTGAGCCGCAAAACTGCGCGCAACGCATTGCTGCCTTCGCTTGCCTTGTATGGACTGTATGCGGGGACCGGCTATGGCGGCGCTCCCAACCCGGAGTATCTTGCCAGCGGCGGCACCGTGAGCGCTCCGGGCAGTTATGGTGGCACGTTGGCAAATGCGCTCAACTACTCTTCGCCTGAATATCAGGTGGGTTTCCAGCTCAGTGTCCCGTTGCGCAATCGAATCGCTAAGGCCGACCAGTACCGCACCGAGCTAGAATACCGGCAATCACAAGTGTATCTGGAGGAGTTGAAGAAGAAGATTCTCATCGAGGTGCGCAGCGCCCGGTTTTCTGAGGAGCAGGGCGCCAGCCGCGTGGATGCAGCCCGGACGGCGCGCAACCTGGCCCAGCGCACGTTGGATATCATGCAGAAGGAGCAGAAGCTCGGCGCGGGGTCCAATCAGCAGACGCTCTCGGCCGAGCACGATCTGGCCCTGGCCGAATCGGCGCTGGTGACAGCCGAGACTGCGTACGAGAAAGAGCGCATCGAGGTGCGACGGGCCGCCGGCACTGTGCTGGAGCAATATGGAATCTCAATCGCCGATGCAAGGGCAGGCACAGCGGAGGCTGACCATCCCCAATAAGCAAGAGAAAATTCGCGTTCTCGTTGCGGACGATCAGCCGCACATCCTTGAGGCGGTGGAGCTTTTGCTTCAGCCCCAGGGTATTCACGTGGATTGCGTTCGCTCGCCGCAGCTTCTGCTGGAGGCGCTGGGCGAAAGCGACTACGACGTGCTCCTTATCGATCTGAACTACACGCGCGACACCACCTCCGGCAAGGAGGGCCTCGACCTCCTGGCTCGCTTGCTGGAAATCGATCCGCGTCTGCCGGTCATTGTGATGACCGCCTGGGGAAACATCGATCTGGCTGTTGAATCCATCAAGCGCGGCGCGCGCGACTTTGTGCAGAAGCCGTGGGAGAACGAGCGCCTCGTCAACCTTGTGCGCGTGCACGCCGAGCTTCATCAGGCGCTGCGCCGCGCACGGCAGCTTGAGCTTGAAAACCGCCTTCTCCGCGCTGAAGGCATGCCGGACTTTATTGCCGGCGCGCCTTCGATGCTTCCGGTACTCGAGCTGATTGCGCAGGTCGGCCCGTCCGATGCAAACGTGCTCATCACCGGCGAGCACGGCACCGGGAAGGAAATCGTCTCCAAGCTGCTTCACGCAGCCTCGCCCCGCGCGCGCATGCCGCTGGTGGCTGTCAACGCGGGCGGCCTGCCCGAGGGTACCTTTGAGAGCGAAGTCTTCGGCCACGTCAAGGGCGCATTCACCGATGCGCGAACTGACCGCGTGGGGCGCTTTGAACTGGCAAATGGCGGCACGCTCTTTCTGGATGAAATTGCCAATGTTCCGCTGCGTCAGCAGGCCAAGCTGCTGCGCGTGCTGGAAAGCGGCGAGTTGGAGCGCGTGGGTTCTTCGCAAACTCGCCGCGTGGATGTGCGCGTTCTTTCCGCCACCAACGCCGACTTGCGCGAAGAGGCGCGGATCGGCAATTTCCGCGAAGACCTGCTGTTCCGCATCAACACCGTGGAGATTCATCTGCCTGCGCTGCGCGATCGGCGTGAGGACATTCCACTGCTTGCCGCGCATTTTCTTGCCCGCAACCGCATGCGTTATCGCAAGCAGGTGGCCGGCTTCTCTGCCGCTGCGATGCAGCAGATGTTGCAATATCCCTGGCCGGGCAACGTGCGCGAGCTGGAGCACACGGTGGAGCGCGCGGTCCTGCTGTGCCACGGCGAGGAGATTGAACCGGCCAATCTGGCGGTTGCCTCTGCACGGCCGGCTGCAACGTCCTTTGAAAATATGAGTATCGACGAGGTTGAGGCTCTGCTCATCCGCAAAATGCTGCGCCGCTGCAACGGCAACATCTCGCAGGCAGCGGAAGCGCTCGGCCTGAGCCGCGCCGCGCTTTATCGCCGCATTGAAAAATATGGCTTATGAGCGGAATGTGCGCAGACGCAGGCGCTCGGCAGTTCGTCGGGCGTGGCTCTATTGCCTGCTGCTTGCACTGCCCGCATTTCTCTTTGCAGGGGTTCTTTTTTTTCAGAATCAAATCGGAGCGCTACCGGGCGTGATGGCATTTGGATGCCTTCTGCTGTACATCGTCCTGGTGGCTGCCGCGCTGATTGATGGGCTCATTCGACCCCTGCAGACGCTTTCAAATGTTGTGTCGGCAATGCGCGAGGGCGACTATTCCTTCCGCGCGCGCGGGGCCGGTATGCAGGACGCGCTGGGCGAACTGGCAGCGGAGATCAACGCGCTCGCCGACCTGCTGCAGAAGCAGCGGGTGCGCTCGCTTGAAGCCACCGCGCTACTGGCTCGCATTCTTGAGGTGATGCATGCACCGCTGTTCGCCTTTGACCGCGATGGCGTGCTGCAGTTGGTCAACGATGCCGGAGTGCGGCTGCTTGGTCTGCCCCATGCGCGTTGCTTTGGCCGCACGGCGCGCGAGCTGGGCCTTGGCAATTTACTCGACGCGCCCGACCAGAGCATTCACTCCTTTGGCTCGCAGCCCACGCGCTGGCTGTTGCGCAAGGCAGCGTTTCGCCAGGAAGGCGTGCCCCATACGCTGCTCCTGCTGGCTGACGTGAGCCGGTCTCTGCAGGAAGAAGAGCAGGCAGCATGGAAGCGCCTGATCCGCGTCCTGGGCCATGAACTCTCGAATTCGCTTGCGCCCATCAAGTCCATCGCCGGCAGCCTGCTTGCGCGCGTGGACCAGATGCAGGGCGATGAGAGCACGCTGCGTGATTTCCGCCGCGGCCTGGGGGTGGTGGGCGGACGTGCCGACGCACTGCATCGCTTTGTACAGTCTTACCGCCTCCTGGCCCAGTTGCCGCCGCCGCAAATGAAGTCAGTGGAAGTTGTGCCTTTGCTGGAGCGGCTGGCCCTGCTGGAGCAGCGCGTACCCGTACAACTGGACCCTGGCCCCGCAGCCACGCTGCATGCCGATCCCGACCAACTGGAGCAGATGTTCATCAACCTGCTGGCCAACGCGGTGGACGCATCGCTCGCTAACGGCGCGCAATCCGTGCGCATCGGGTGGCGGCTGGATGAAGCAGGCATCGCCGTCACCATTGAAGATCGCGGTCTCGGCATTGCGAATACTGAGAATCTCTTCGTGCCGTTCTATACCACCAAGCCCGCGGGCAGCGGCGTGGGGCTTGCGCTGGCGCAGCAGATTGCGCGTGCCCACGGCGGAGAAATCCGCCTCGTCAACCGTGAAGACGGGGAAGGCGCGCGCGCAACGGTCAGGCTGCCTGTTGCGTAGGAAGGGTCTGTTCTAGTCGCAAACGAGCGCGTCTTCTGGAAATGCCGGCACGTGCATCTCCTCAAACGCCGGTGCGGCATCAGAGCCGCCAGCCAGTTGCGCCGTGAAGAAAGCGTTGACCTGCGCCAGCACTTCCGCTCCGGTGCGCGCCTGGTAGATAGACGCGCGCAGCTTTGCTCCACCCGGCACGCCGTGCGTGAACCACGTGGCAAACTGCTTCATCTTGCCTGCCGTCTCGCCGTGACGCGCATCGCGCGGCAGTGCCTGGCTGGCTTCTGCTTCGTGCAGCAGCATTTCAAAATAGGCTCGGATCATCTGGTAGCGGTCCAGCACGGTGGGCAGGTCGTAGCTGCCTGTCGCCGTGTACTGCGCAATCTGGCGGAAGATCCACGGATTGGCCGGAGCGGCGCGGCCGATCATGACGGCGTCGCAGCCTGTGTGGGCCACCATGGCGGCCGCATCTTCGGGCGTGCGGATGTCGCCGTTGCCGATGACGGGTATCCCGACGGCCTGCTTCACCGCCGCAATCCACTCCCAGCGCGCCTGGCCGCTGTAGCCCTGCTCGCGGGTGCGCGCATGCAGCGCCACGGCATTCAGTCCTTCAGACTCCGCCATGCGGGCCAGCTCCACACACACAATCTGCGCGTCATTCCAGCCCATGCGGAATTTGACGGTGAAGGGAATCGTGACGGACTTGCGCACGGCGCGAAAAATCTCGCCGATCTTCGGCAGGTCCCGCAGCAGGCCAGATCCGCCATTGCAGCCCACAACGCGCTTGGCCGGGCAGCCCAGGTTCAGGTCCACCAGGTCAAAGCCAGTGTCTTCGACGATGCGTGCCGCTTCGGCCAGCGTCTCCGCGTTCGACCCGAAAAGCTGCGCGCCGATGGGGTGCTCGTCCTCGTAGAAGGTCAGATAGCGCTTGCGCTTGGCCTCGCGCATTCGCGAAAGCCCGTCGGCGGAGGTGAATTCGGTCATCAGAAGCCCGCAACCGGACTGCGCATTGGTGACTGCCGACTCAATCGCGGATTCGCTGGGGTTGGCGGCGGCAGTGAAGAGGCTGGCATGGCGAATAAAGCGCCGGAAAACCGTGTCCGTGACTCCAGCCATGGGAGCCAGCACGGTTGCCGGGGTCACCGCGACGGGGCCCACGCGCACCTCTGCCGGCACCCGCGTCTCCGCGGGCATGGCGTGCACCTTGGGATTGTCCCAGTCTTTCTTTACGGTAAAACCCTTACCGGCCATGCTGCCTGACTCCTAACGAACGTGGGCCTCCGCCATGGCGGAGGCCCAATCGTACCCACTGTTGCCTCGGCGCCGCTACTTGGCGGGAGCCGTCTCGCCAGCCTTGGCATACTTGCGGCGGAAGCGCTCAACGCGGCCCGCGGTGTCTACCAGGCGCTGTTTGCCGGTAAAGAACGGGTGGCAAACCGAGCAGATTTCCACGTGAATGTCGCCCTTGTGGGTCGAGCGGGTCTCAAAGCTGTTTCCGCAGGCGCACAGCACGCGCACTGCGTCATAGTGGGGGTGAATCTTTTCCTTGGGCATCTCGAGACAGACCTTTCCTGCAATGCTTCTATTGTATGGGGATTTGGACGGTTGCGCAATCGCCGGCCCTATCGGCTACTGCGTCAAGGCCTTGGCGATGCCCGCTTCCGCCAGCGGCGCCATGATGGCATACCCGGCCGGCAGTGGATGCACTCCGTCCTTGCTGAGTGCCGGCGGCAGCCCATCCTCGGCATCTTTCAGCGCGGAGTGGTAGTCCACATAGACGTAGCCCTTTTCCGCTGTGTACTTTTTGATCCAGGCATTCAGGGTGTCAATTTTCGGCGCTGGCTCAAGTCCGCGCTGCCAGGGGAAGTCGAATGCCGGTGTGACAGAGCAAAGCACCACCTTGATGTGGTTTGCAGCTGCCAGGTCGGCCATGGAAGCCAGATTGTTCTCTGTCTGCTCCAGCGTCATGGGGCCGGTGTTGCCGGCAATGTCATTGGTTCCGGCCAGAATCACAACCACCTTTGGCTTGAGGTCGATCACGTCCTGGCGGAAGCGCACCAGCATCTGCGGCGAGGTCTGCCCGCTGATGCCGCGGTTGATGTAGGGCTTGCCGGGGAAGGACTCGTCCAGATGCCAGCCCTCTGTGATTGAATCGCCCATGAAGACAACGCGATTTTCGCCCGCAGCGGGCGGCGGCAGTTTCAAATTCGCCTCCTTGAACCGTGCCAGCCAGCCGAAGTCGGTCAGCAACTGCTGATCGTGCGCGTTCAGAGATTTGTCGAGGGGTCTTGCCATTGGTGTCGGATGCGGCATTGCCGGAGCTTTGGTTTCCGGCAAATTTCCGGGTTCCTGCGCCAGCAGTCCGGCGGGGGCAAGGAGCCAGGCCGCGGCGATTGCGGCAAGTACGGTACGCAAGGCGAATCGATGCACGGTGGAGCCTCCAATGGTTCGCGGCGGTCGGAATCGGTTTTCCGTGCCGTTCCGATTGTAGGCAATCTCCAAGAGGGAACCGCGACGTCTTTTCCACAAAATAGGTCGCAATCCGCACCGGCGTGCGCCGATGCCCGATGCGCTAGGCTTGAAGAAGTCATGAGTGAATGTCCAATCTGCGGCGGAGTCGGTTTGGTCCAGGTGGTTTCCGCCTCGGGCGTGTGGGGCACGCGTGCCTGCGAGTGCCAGGAGTTGCAGCGGTATCACCGCCGTCTCGCCGCCGCGCAGATTCCCGAGCGCTACCGCCATTGCTCGCTTGACACCTACGATACCGGCTTCCCGGGCGCAAACTCCTCCCTTGCCCATGCCCTCATGAGCGCGCGCAAATTCGCTGACGCCTACCCGGTCGATACCGCTGGCAACGGCCTGCTCTTCGTTGGCACCTCTGGCCTCGGCAAAACCCATCTCGCCGTCGGCGTGCTCCAGCGCCTCGTGCAGGAGCGTGGCGTGAAGGGCCTCTTTTGCGACTACCGCGAGTTGCTCAAGAACATTCAGAACAGCTACAACCCGCAGGTCAATACCACGGAGTTGGAACTGCTGAAGCCCATCTTTGCCGCTGAAGTGCTCGTACTCGACGACCTGGGCGCGCAGAAGCCCAATGAATGGGTCTGGGACACAGTCGCGCTCATCCTCAACACCCGCTACAACGACGAGCTTACGACCATCATCACCACCAACTACGCTGACCTGCCTGCCGGCGCAGGCTTCAAGCCGGATAAGAACAGCGCAACGCCTGTCCGTGGTGAAGATACCCTCGGCGACCGCATCGGCGACCGCATGCGCTCCCGTCTCGCCGAGATGTGTGTTCGCGTCGTGATGCAAGGCGAGGATTTCCGCCAGTCCGTCAAGCGCGCCCGCTTTGGCTAGGATCACCTTTCGCTGTATTCTTCCCTTGTTTTTCCGGACCGGGAGAATTGGCATGCGTAAATCTCTGGAAGCTATCGCTCTAATCGCTTTATTCCTTATGGGATGGGTCACTTATCTTGCCTTCGAAGGGCCAGACCGCCTGCCGGACCGCGTTCCCATCCACTTTGACATGGCGGGAAATCCCAACGGCTGGGGCTCGCCCGCCGTGCTGCTGCTGTTGCCGATCGTGACTGCTGGCCTGTATTTCGCCATGACCGTGGTGTCACGCTTTCCCAGCACATTCAATTATCCGGTGCGTGTGACGCGCGAAAACCTCGCCCGCCTGCAGAGCGTGAGCCTCAACATGATCGCCTGGCTCAAGGCGGAGCTGTGCTGCTTTTTTGCCATTCTGCAGTGGGCCATTATCCGGGCGGTGCGCAGCGGGCAGGGCCACCTGTTTGCCCTGCTGGTGCCCGCGCTGCTGGTGGTCGTGTTCTCCACCATAGGCTGGCATTTTGTGGCGTTGTTTCGCGCGGCAAAAACAGACAGCGCAGCCTTGCAAGGGCCAGGCGCGCCAACAAACTAGCGTCACTCAAAGGGAGAGCGCGGGAAAACCAAAATTCTCAGACTGGGCGCAGCATGAAGAAGGGCGTTCCGGGGAGAATGCCCGTGGCCTTCCTGTGGAAGACCCTAAAAAATCCACACGGTTACCAGCACGAGCAGGATGGCAGCGATCGTCACCGCCTGATAGGCAATGTAGGAGCGCCGTCTGTACTGCGCCAATCCGACGTCGGGAGGTGGCAGTGTGGTGGTAGCGGATTGGGGGGAGGACTGCATGGTTTGCCTTCCTGGCCTCTTACGCAAAAGTCCCTGAAAACAAGATTACGAAAATCTGCATCGCCGGGTTCCTGAACCCAGCTTCTCCTATTAGTAGGCCGATTGCCTGCCAAAAAAATCAAACAAAAGATGTATGCCGCTCTGCAACTGTGATGCACTGCAGAGATTATCGACCGGTGCCGTCCGTTTCTTCATACGTAATGGAAGAACGAAGGAGGCCGGACTATTCCTTTTGTGACGGGTGTAAAATCCCATCGTGAGCACTGGCCCCGATCTTAATCTCGTTCCGCCTGCTGAAGTGCGGGAGCGCAACTGGCTGCCGTTGGCAATCGCAGCCGCCGTCATTCTGGTTGTGGCTGCAGTTGCGGTTCTGGTGCTGGAGCACGGCCGGAAGCCGGCAACGGTAACGCCAATCTCATCTGCGCTGGACCCCTATGCGGCAAACCTGCCCATCACCGGCTTGGTCATGAGCGAGTCCAGCAATCTGGCCGGCGGCAAGGTCACATATCTAGATGGGCATATCGCCAACAAGGGAAGCCGCACCGTAAGCGGCATCACGGTACAGGTGCTTTTCCGCGACCCCGCCAAGGAAGTCACGCAGAACGAGACGCAATCGCTCAAGCTCATCCGCACGCGCGAGCCATATATTGACGTGGAGCCAGTTTCCGCCGCGCCGCTCAAGCCCGGCGACGGGCGCGACTTCCGGCTGATCTTCGATGCCGTATCTCCGGACTGGGATGGCGCCTACCCTGAGATCCGCATCATTCACGTCGAGGCCAATTAGCGCGGAATTACTCTTTACCCGGTAGAACTTACTTCGCCCTGTAAAAATTACACGTGCTGCGCACTGCGTCCGGCCGCCAGGTCTCGGTGCGTGCAAAAGAATGTACGTGTAAGTCGTGTCATATCAATCGATTAATTTCCATCCCTTCATGTCGCCCACTTTGGCACGGGCATTGCTATCTCTAGGGCGAGCGCAAAACAGCTCGACCGCAGAGATTCGGCGGTTACATAACAAAGGGGGCGACACATCATGAAATCTGAATCAAATTACGGTTTTTTCTTCCGCAGCTCACTCGCAGTTTTTGTGCTGGGATCGGCAATGGCGATTCCGGCGGTGGCGCAGCAGGCGCAGCCCGCTGGTGATCCCCAGAGCGCCCCTCCGGCGGCGCAGCAGCAGGCCACGTCATCGGCCTCCACGGCGAACACGGACAAGGAAGGCTTCTGGGGCCATCTGAATCCCTTTGCCCGCAAGGTTTGGGTTAAGAAGCGGGTTGACCCGATCAACGACCGCCTCACCGAGCTTGACCAGGTCAATGCCAAGAACGCCAAGGATATTCAGGACGTAGACAGCCGGGCGCAGGCAGGCATCCATCAGGCCCAGTCCACCGCCGACGCTGCCAATCAGACCGCCACCGCGGCTGGCGCACAGGCGAAAAACGCCAATGACCTTGCGCAGGGCGCATCCGGCCACGTTGACCAGCTGAACTCGACGGTCAAGGGCCTGGACCAGTATCACCAGGTCACTGAGGCGGACGTCATGTTCCGCGGCGGCAGCCCGGTGCTTTCAGCAAATGCGAAGAAGCAGCTTGATGATCTGGCAGCCAGCCTCGCCGGTCACCAGGGATACATCCTCGAACTCGACGCGCACTCGCCCGCCCACGGAGCCGCAGGCATCCAGAGCTCGCAGCGGCTGGCCGAGTCGGTTGAGCGCTACCTCGTAACCGAACATCAGATTCCCGTCTACCGTATGCACTACGTTGCGCTGGGCAATGCCCAGGTGGCGACCGCCGGCGATGCAGGCACCCAGCCGGTCAGGACCAGCAGCGTGCACATTCGGTTGATGGAAAACAGTTTGGCGGCCCAGGAATCCACACCTCCCCATGGTGTGGCTTCTTCGACGGGTGCGGAGCGGCCGTAAGCCGCGCAGCCACCCCCCCTGAGGCTCAATTCCGCCCCGACGGCTCCCCGGCCGTCTGGCCGCCAAAAAAGCTCTCGCAACACGAGAGAACCAAGGCAACTTGGCCCCCGCCGAAAACGGGGGCCGTTTTTTGTCTGCTCACATCTCACCCGCCATGTGCGGAAGGACTCGTTTTACTTCCACCGGCAGCCAGGCCACTGCCCGTTCAATACTCCGTTTATTGGACCGTCTGATTGACGGGCTGCTCGTTCGATGGTGTGTCATCTCCTCCTTGCACTGTCCAATCCGTGCAGCTTTCGTTGCATTGATGATCGGGAAAGAGCTTGCAAAAGCACGCGTTCAACAACATTTGCCCTGCCTCTATATCAGGTGCGTCGAAGTCCTCTTGACGGGACAGCAATGTGCCGAACATTGAGCAGCGCAGGATTCTGGGACGCGGCACTCCCTCAAATACTCTTTCAGGGACGTGGGTGATTGATAGGGTCACATAGTTGTCACTGCGGAAATTATGCGCGCGAAGCAGCATTTTAGGTGTGGGTAACTGTTGGATGTTGAAGTCATCGGCTGCCATTTGGTGCGAAGATACCGCAGTTCCGTTGCCATGTCTACTGTGTGAAGGGTTACTTTCTAGGCTGGCGAGTAGCCCAGATACAGCACCGAGGCAAGTGGCCACTCACAGATTCGAGTAAGTACAGCAGGGTCTTGAGAGGTTTGCCCTACTCATCGCCAGGGTTGCCCCATCCTTTTTCGCGCCCTTTGCGAAAAGGGTGGGCTCGCAAAAAATCTCCGGCAACTTTGCAGAGAATTTCCCCCACTTCGTGCAGAATAAGTAAGTAAGTCAGAACCACGCATCCAGCCCTCACAGAAGGGCGAGAAGCTAGAAGCTGGAGGCTAGCGGCTGGTACCCCCCCCTACCCCCCCCACCCCCCCTTTTTGACCCGGAAAAGATTCGCGATTTTCCACAGAACGCTTGCAGAAAATTACGGAGACGCGTAAAACGGCCCACTTGCCACCCCGGGTAAACGAGCCTGTCCCCATCCGCAGCCGTGCGCGCCCGTTAAAATCTTCGTATATGGAAATTGCTGATTCCAACGTCGCCTCTTCCGCAGGCGGCCCCGACACGATTCTTGAAGGCACCCGATTTGTGCGTGCCTGCCTGCGCAAGCACGTTGACCGCACGCCTGTCTGGTTTCTGCGCCAGGCCGGCCGCTACATGCAGGAGTATCGCGACGTCCGCAAGCATCACACGCTCGTCGAAATCTGCAAGCAGCCCGAGATCGCCGCTGAGGTCACCATCACCGCTGCGGAAAAGCTCGGCGTCGATGCGGCCATCATCTTTGCCGACCTGCTGCTGCCGCTGGAACCGATGGGCCTGCCCTTCGAGTTTCAGGCTGGGGAAGGGCCGGTGGTGCATCACCCTGTGCGTACGGCTGAGGACGTGCGTGCGCTGCGCACCGACCGCGCCTCTGATCTGGCCTATGTCGCCCGCGCCATCGAGAAGGTTGCTGCGCACTTCCGCGACCGTCTCGGCATCATCGGCTTTTGCGGCGCGCCCTACACACTGGCCAGCTACATGATTGAGGGCGGCGGCTCGCGCAATTACATCCACACCAAGCAAATGATGTACGGCGACACCACTGCGTGGCGCGGCCTACTGGACAAGCTGGTGGCCGTGCTGACGGAGTACTGCCAGTTGCAGGTCCAGGCCGGCGCGGATGTCATCCAGATCTTCGACAGTTGGGTTGGCTCGCTCAGCTTCTCCGACTATCGCGACTACGCCCTCGAAGCCTCAAAGCGGCTCGTGCATGCGGTGCAGCAGATGGGCGTGCCCGTCATTTACTTCGGCGTGGAGACCGCCGGCCTGCTCGGCGAAATGGCCTCCACCGGAGCCGACGTGATTGGCCTCGACTGGCGGCAGCCGCTGGACGAAGGCTGGCGCGCGGTGGGGCATGGCCACGCGGTGCAGGGCAATCTGGACCCCATCACGCTCTTCGCCCCGCTCGAAGTGCTGGAGCAGCGCGTGCATGAGATTCTGCGCGCCGCGAATGGACGTCCTGGGCACATCTTCAACCTCGGCCACGGCATCGTGCCGGGTACACCGGTGGAGAATGTGCAGGCGGTGGTGCGCATGGTGCGCGACTTCCGCCTGGAGGCAAAGAATGTCTAAGCGGGCCGTGCTGCTGCTCGCCCACGGCACGCCGGAAACGGTTGAGCAGATTCCCGAATACCTGCGCAACGTGGTCAGCGGCCGCCCGCTGCCGCAGCAGGTGATCGAGGAGATCCAGCACCGCTACGCGCTCATCGGCAAAAGTCCGCTGACGGAGCTGACCATGGAGCAGGCGCGGCTGGTGGAAGCGGAGCTTGCCGCGCAGGGCGAGGCCGTGCCCGTCTATGTGGGCATGCGCAACTGGCGGCCTTACATTCCCGACGTGGTGCGGCAGATGCGCGCCGATGGCGTGGAAGAGGCCGCAGTCATTTGCCTGGCGCCGCAGAATTCGCGCACCAGTGTCGGGCTGTATCGCCGCGCAGTACAGGCGGAGGCGGATACGCTGCGCATCGATTTTACGGAGGGCTGGGCGCAACATCCGCTGCTGGCCGAGGCCTTCGCCGAGCGGCTGCGCGCGGCCATGCAGAAGTTGACGGACGAGATCGGCGCGCCCGTGCCGGTGCTCTTCACAGCGCACAGCGTTCCCTGCCGCACCGTGCAGACGCCCGCAGCCAGCGAGGGGCAGCCGCGCCTGTGGCCGGGCGAGGGCGCGGACCCGTATGCGCAGGAAGCCAAGCACACGGCGGAGCTGGTGGCCGCGCGCGTGCCCGGGATTCCGCAGTGGTGGTTTGCCTTCCAGAGCCAGGGCGCAAGCGGCGGCACATGGATTGGCCCAACGGTTGAGGAGACGCTCGACGCCATTGCCGCGTCGGGCGTAAAGACGCTGCTGCTGCACCCGATTGGCTTTCTCTGCGACCACGTGGAGATTCTTTACGACGTGGACATCGCGTTTAAGAAATATGCGGCTAGCCGGGGGATTCGGCTGGAGCGGCCGGAGTCACTGAATGCATCGCCCACCCTCGCAAGGTGTGTTGCAGACCTGGCACGGCAGGGGCTGGCGCGGTTGCAGGGATGAGAGGCGTACGCAGCGCCTATATCATGTGCTGCGCGCGGACGGGATGTATTCAATTACATAAAAAGTGGTATGGGGACATTACCGTGGTGCTGCGTCCTGCGGCGGTTTTCAATTTTTTAACAGTTGGCCGCCATTAGGATTCTTCCAGTCACCTTCTGAGCACTCTGAATATTTTGGGTAGTTGAGCAGGGGTGTGACGGATTTTAGTTTGACGTCGAATGCCTTGGTGTACGTTCAGCGTTTTTCAAAAAGGTGCCGGTCATACGGCTCGGCGCAGTTGCGGCAATCGCTGGGAGCACCCCGGCTGCGCATTTGAGACACGCTTCCGTCGTGCATGGTAAGAAAAGGACCGTCCGTGCAGCACCGCAGTACTTCTCATCTTGATTTTCCTGACGCTTCCTGCGTCGACTGCGGCAACCGGTATCTGCGCCGCATACCGGGCAGAGGGTTTTTGCAGAACAAGGTTCTGGCGTTTCTGGGCTTCTTTCCGTGGGAATGCCCGATCTGCAGGCAGGTCGGGTACTTTCGCAAGCAGGGCGGAGACGGAGGGCAGGGCTAGCGCGCGGCATTTGCGGCCCGCGGCAATTCTGATTCTTCCTTGAGCGGGCGTTCACTATAATGCGGGAAACAGACCCCGCCTTTCAGGAGATTCCCGTGTATCGCATTCGCATCGTGTTTCGCTCCGCTCTTGTTTTGTCAGCCGCGCTTTGCCTGGCGTCTGCCGCCATGCAGGCACAGACGGCCGCGCCGTCTCCCAAACCAGCACCTGCACCCGCCACTGTTTATGTGAAAGCCGGTCATCTCTTTGATGCCACCAGCGATAAGCTGCGCGACAACGTGGTTCTGGTGGTGCAGGGCGAGCGCATCGCGCGCGTGGCGCCGCAGGCGGAGGTCGTGATTCCCGCGGGAGCGACGGTGGTGGATCTTTCGCAGGACTGGGTGCTGCCGGGCCTCATTGATTGCCATACGCATCTTGAAGCGCGCGCGGACCACTACGACCCCATCTGGGACGTTCGGGAGACCCCGTTCATGGGCGGCTTTAATGGCGTGGTCAATGCCAACAAGACGCTGCAGGCGGGATTCACGGGCGTGCGCGATGTGGGCTCGCAGCCATTTTTTGCCGTGGATCTGCGCAAGGCGATCGATGCGGGTGAATTTCCCGGTCCGCGCGTGGTGGCCAGCGGTCCGCCGATTTCGATCACCGGCGGCCACGGCGACATGAACGGGTTTGCGCCCGCGGTGCAGAACATGATGTATCCGGCAGAGCGTGATTTTGAGCTTGCGGACGGGCCGGAACAGGTGCGCCACGTGGTGCGCGAACAGGTGAAGTACGGCGTGGACGTAATCAAGATTCTGGCCACGGGCGGCGTGCTCTCAGCCGGAGACAAGCCGGGCGCGGAGCAGATGAGCTATGACGAGATGAAGATGGCCGTGGATGAGGCGCATCGCGCGGGGCGCAAGGTGGCGGCACATGCGCACGGTACAGAAGGCATCAAGGACGCAATCCGCGCAGGCGTTGACTCCATTGAGCATGGCAGCCTGATTGATGCCGAGGGGATTGAAATGATGAAGGCGCATGGGACCTATCTTGTAGCCGACATTTACAACGACGATTACATTCTGGGCAAGGCTGTGGAGTTTGGTCTGCCCAAGGAGAATGTCGACAAGGAAAAGATGGTGGGCAAGCTGCAGCGCGAGAACTTTGCCAAGGCCGTGGCCGCAGGCGTGAAGATTGCGTTTGGTACGGATGCGGGCGTGTATCCGCACGGCGACAATGCAAAGCAGTTCCACTACATGGTCAAGTTCGGCATGACGCCGGCCGGGGCGATTCGCGCAGCGACGTCTTCAGCGGCTGACCTGATTGGCCGCTCTGCGGATGTGGGCACGCTGGAGCAGGGCAAGTATGCCGACCTGATTGCGGTAAGCGCGAATCCCCTGGACCACGTTGAAGTGCTGGAGCACGTGGCTTTTGTAATGAAGGGTGGCAAGGTCTACAAGGACGAGGCGGGCGCGGCGAAGTCTGCGCAGTAAGGCAAACCGGCAATGCCGCGGGAGTTCTCCCAGGCATTGCCGGCTTTCTTATTGATGCAGCAGATTTTTGGCGATGAAGAAGACGTTGGCGGGGCGCTCGGCGAGACGGCGCATGAAGTACGGGTACCACTCGCGCCCGAAAGGAACATAGACGCGCACGTTGTAGCCGTCGGCAACGAGTTTGCGCTGCAGATCGCGGCGTATGCCGTAGAGCATCTGGAATTCAAAGTGGTTCCGGTCGATCCCATGCGCGGCGGCAAAGGACTTTGCGGCTTCGATCATGGCCTCATGGTGGGTGGCGAGCCCGTGGTAGATCGGGCTCTGCAAGAGCATGCCGCTGAGCTGGATGTAACTTGCGTCCACGTCACTTTTGCGAGGAAAGGCCAAGCTCGCGGGCTCCTTGTAAGCGCCTTTGCACAGGCGCACGCGAATCCCCTCGGCGATGAGCTGCTCGATGTCGGCCTTTGAGCGGTGCAGATAGGCCTGGATGACGATGCCGATGGAGCCATGCAGGTCCAGGCGGGCGTGCAGGCGGCGCACGATGTCCAGCGTCACCTGCGTCAGCGACGAGTCTTCCATGTCAATGCGTACAAAGCTGCCGGTGGCATGGGCGTGCTCTGCGAGGCTGGCGGCGATGTTCTCGGCAAGCGCGGGATCGAGCGTCAACCCCATCTGCGTGAGCTTTACGCTGATGTTGGAGTTGAGCTTGCGCGCGGCGATGAGGTCGAGGATCTGGTGGTAGACATCGGCTGCGCGGTGCGCCTCGGTCTCTGAGGTGACACTCTCGCCGAGCGAGTCCAGCGTGACGGACATGCCCTGCTTGTTAACAGCCTCGGCCACGCGCAGGGCGTCTTCAATTTCCATGCCTGCGATGAAGCGGGAGCTTAACCTGCTGCCGATGGTGGAGTTCTCACAGAAGCCGCGCAACTGACGGTTGCGAGAAAGAGCGATAAAGCCGGAGCGCAAAAAGGGCATTGGCTATCCTGCCGGTGAGAGCGCTGGTCGACCTGCTCAAAAACCGGAAGAAACAGTTTCGCACACGAAGGCGGGGCATGGCGGTAACCGGACGCAGGAGAGTGACACGCGTCACAGGGCTGGCCGAAAATCGGCAGATTTGCATTATTCCACGCGGAACAGGGCGCAACCGTGGGGCGGAAGCTCGACGTGCAGGGCTCTCGCGCTGGGAATGTGCTTCTGATTCCAAACATCAAAGACGGCGTGTGCTTTGGCGGGCAGATGGAACAGCTCCCACGGAAGGTCTGAGCGGGTGGCATGATCGTCCAGATTAAAGACGGCCAGATAGGTTTTGGGATGCGGGCCGCCGGTGCGCGCATACCAGTAGCGCTCGGGGAATGAGTCCGCCTTGTTGCCGCCCAGCGGCTTGAGGCCGGGCCCGCTTTCGACGGCGGTCTGGTTCATGTCCAGAACTTCCTTGTTGGTCATTAGCGAGCGGGTAAAGGGATCAAGGCGGGTCAGGTTTGCGCCCATGATGAGTGGCGAGCGGGAGATGGCCCAAAGCGTGAACTCGGACAACTGCTCGTCGCGCGTGAGGCGAGACTGGCGCGGCTGGCCCAGGCCGGGATGCGGAGTGAGAGAGCCCTCGGGCAGCATGTCGTCGTCCGGCCAGTTGCCTGGCTTGACGTAAGGCGCCCACTGGGCAAGTCGGTCAAAGGCATCGCGCACGCCGAAAGGGAACTCGCTCGCGCCGGGCTTGTGTTGGGGTGCCCACACGTCCCAGTGATCGTCGGAGATGCGCCACATCTGCGCGTACTTTGCCACCTCAGCGGCGTGGTCCAACTGCGTGGGACCAGGTGAAAGGCTCAGGACGATCGGGCGACCGGTCTTGCGGATGGCTTCGGCGATCTGGCGAATCTCGGTGGGGCGGTAAGGATGGTCGGAGATGCAGTCCACCTTGATGAAGTCCAGACCCCAGCCGGCGTAGAGCTTGAGCATGGAGTCGTAATACGCCTGCCCGGCGGCGTTGTCGCGGATGCCGTAGTTTCCTTCGTCCCAGGGGCAGGTCTCTGTGGTGTCGGCTGCGTCCTGGGCGTGGAAGGCGGAATCGGCGATGGAGAGGTTGTCGTTCACTACCTGGCGGGGAATTCCGCGAACGATGTGGATACCGAACTTGAGTCCCTGCGCGTGAACCCAGTCGGCGAGGGGTTTGAATCCGGCTCCATTGGCGGCGGAAGGGAAGCGGTCGAGCGCGGGAATGAGGATGCCGTTCCCATCCCAGACATACTTGCGCGCTTCCACGGAATTTGCGAAGGGGTCCTGCATGTACCAGCCTTCGTCGATCACGGAGTATTGCCAGCCATATTGCCTGAGGCCGGCGAGCACGGTGGTGTTGGCGCGGTAGTCCGCCTCGTCGATGGTAAGGCCGAACGAGTCCCAGCTGTTCCATCCCATGGGCGGGGTGGGGGCTACATTTTGCGCGGGCAGAGAAAGGGTGCACAAAGCGAGGACGGCCAATAAGGCGGCATACCGGACGGCAAAACAGGCGGCGGGGTGCGGGCGCGGCGGAAACATGGGTAAAGCTATACCACAACCTCGGTTGCGGTGACACCGAGGGTCAAGCGTCCCGGTGTTCCGTAATGGGTACTCTGCACAAATAAGGATGCGTTTCGTTCCCCGCTCGACCTATAATGCAGTCGAAGAATAGAACACAGCTGCAAGATGCCCATCCCCGACACCTGCAACTGAGGAGAGCACAATGTTCAAGCCGTTCCTGCTCCTTTCAGCGGTTGTCTTGTTTGAAATTGCCGCCGCGCCCTCGTGGGCGCTTCCGCCGCAAGCAACCCACCACAAACCAGCCGCCAAGACACCTGAGCCTTCCGGGCCGACTCCAGCACAAATTGCCGCTCAAGGGCGCGAGAAGGCGAAGAAGCTTTATGCAATCGACTGTGCGCTCTGCCACGGCGACAACGGAGACGGCAAGACCGACGTTGCCAAAGACATGCAGTTGACGCTTGCCGACTGGACCGATTCCAAATCGCTGGCGGGCAAGCAGGACCAGGAGCTGTTCGACATCATCCGCAAGGGAAAGGACAAGATGCCCCCCGAGGGCACGGGCCGCGCTACGGATGACGAAGTGAAGAACCTGATCGTCTACATTCGCGGCATGGCCAGGCAGCAGCCCGCGGCACCAGCAGGCGCGGCGCCGGCAGCCCAGCCGGCGACACCAGCGACGGCCCCCGCCGAGCCGCCAGCGGCAGCACCGCCAGCGGCTCCGCCGGCCACTCCGCCGACAAACACGCCGCCCGCGCCCAATAGATAGCGACAACTCGTCCATCCTTGCAGCTTGATTGCTGCAAGGATGGCTGTGCACCAGCATGCCCGTTCCTTGCAGGCAGTCTTGGCTGTGCAGGGGACGCTCGCCGCATTGCCCGCCCAACCGCCTCGGGTTTCTGGCCCTCTTGTGCGATAAGCTGAAGTGAGGGGGATCGTTAATGCGATTTCGCGCATGGGGCCGGGTTGCCCTTGCTGGTCTTGTGCTCGCGCTTGGGCTGGCGGTTGGTCCGCGGCAGGTTGCGGCACAGGGGGCAGGCGAGCATGCGGCGTTACCGGTACTTCATGTAGACAACGGCCCGAACACGCCCGCGGCGCGGAAGGCCCATTATGTGGTGCTTGTCTCGCTGGATGGATTTCGCTGGGACTATGCCGTACGCGATGGGGCACCGCATCTGCTGGCGCTGGGCAAGCAGGGTGTGTGGGCTCCGGAGGGGATGCTGCCAAGCTTCCCTTCGCTGACGTTTCCCAACCACTTTTCGATTGTGACAGGCCTTTATCCGGAGCACCACGGCCTGGTAGCCAACAGCTTTTACGACGAAGCCAAACAAGCCCGCTACACCATCAAGGATGCCGTGGCCGTGACGGACGGCAGTTGGTATAGCGGCGTGCCGCTGTGGAGCCTGGCAGAGAGCCAGGGCATGCGCTCGGCATGCCTGTTCTGGCCCGGTTCCGAGGCAAAGATTGCAGGCTTTCGTCCGACGTACTATTTGCGCTTCGACGACAAGATCGACGACGCCGCGCGCATTGCGCAGGTGCTGGCCTGGCTGCGTTTGCCCGAGGCCGAGCGCCCGCACTTTATTACCCTCTACTACTCCGAACCGGACCACGAAGGGCACGAGTTTGGTCCGGATGCGCCAGAAACCAAGGCTGCCGTGGCCAAGATGGACGCACTGGTGGGCAAGCTGAAGACAGGCCTCGATGGAACCGGCCTGCCGATCGACCTCGTGGTAGTGAGCGATCACGGCATGGCCAAAGTGGAAGGCGGCTGGATTACTTTGGATCATTTTGCCGACCTTACCGGTTTTGAGACGGCTGGGGACCTGCTGTATGGCAAGACGGAGGCGGACCGTGCCCGCGTCTACAATCAGCTCAAGAGGGCGTCATCGGAGTTCGTTGTTTATCGCAGGAAAGATGTGCCGGCGGGCCTTTACTTCAACGGAAATCCGCGCGAAGGCGACCCGGTAGTGATTGCCACGGGCCCCTACGTCATCCGCGCCCATGCACCCCCCGCAGGCAAGCCGGACCATGCTCCGGCCCGCGGCATGCACGGCTATGACCCTCGCAAAATGCCTGAGATGAAGGCCAGTTTTTTTGCTGCCGGGCCTGACATCGTCTCCGGGCGCACCGTTCTGCCTTTTGAGAACGTTAATTTGTATCCATGGCTTGCGCATCTGCTCGGACTTACTCCCCCGAAATCGGACGGCAGCCTGAACATTTTGGCTGGAACGCTGCGCGATGACGGCGCGTACTTAGCCAAATAGGCAGGCTGTCTCGTCAATCATGCAGATGGAGGAGTGAAAAGACCGATGAGTGTGGTTCTGGGGATTGATGGCGGAGGGACGCGCACGCGTGCATCCATCGCCGATGGCGAGCGAGTTCTGGCCTTTGCGGAGATGGGTTCCATCAAGCGGTTGCGTGTGGGCGCACAGGTAGCGGAAGACAATCTGCGCGCCCTGCTTAAAGAGGTCTACAGGCAGGCGGGCGTCAGCGGGGTACGGGCGGCCACAGCTGGCGTGGCCAGTGCCTCAATGCCTGGCGTTGCCGAGTGGATAACGGAGGTTTTCAGCGACTTTGGCGTCGAGCGCTCCGAGGTTGTGGGGGACGAGGTGATTGCGCTGGACGCGGCCTTCAAGGGTGGCCCTGGCATTCTGCAGATTGCCGGTACCGGAAGCAATTGCATAGGGCGAGCACCGGGCGGCGGACGCGAGAGCGCAGGCGGATGGAGTTCGCGGTTGGGCGACGAGGGCTCAGGCTACTGGATTGGCCTGCAGGCGGTTCGCAACGCGCTGAAGGCCTACGACCACGAGGTATCTACGCGCATTCTGGATGAGGTCGGACGCGCCTGGGGAACAGAAACGATTGAAGAACTGGTGAATCTGGGCGATAGCACGCCGGGGCCGGACTTTGCCGCCCTAGCACCCATCATCAGCATGTTAGCCGAGGAAGGCGACGCGGTGGCAGCGGGCATTTTGCAGGAGGCGGCGGCCTATCTGATTGATTCCGTGCTGTTGGTCCGCTCCAAGCTGCGCCGCAAGCGCAACGTGACCGATGAGGTTCCCGTGGCGTGGATTGGCAGCGTGATTGGAAAAGCGCGGCTGGTGCGCGAGCCTTTCTTTGCCGGTCTGCGCGCGGCTGCCCCCCTGATGCCCATTGGCCAAAAGGAAGTCGCCGGTATCGAAGGCGCTCTCTGGCGAGCTCAGCGCTTAGCCGAAGCCAAGGTCTAAGCCTCAGCGAACGGGCTGGCCGCCTATCACCGAACCTGCCAGCCGCCCTGCTGGATCGATGGCCACCAGGTTCGCGGGCTGTCCAACGGTGAGTGAACCGGCCTGGCCGGTGAGTCCCGTCATCGCGGCTGGATTGGCCGTGATCAGTCGCAGTCCCTGCTCAACCGTTGCGCCGGTGAATGCAACGAAGTTGGCGAGTGCGCGGTCCAGTGTGAGCACACTTCCAGCCAACACTCCATTGGCCATGGCGCGGCCATCGGCCACCTGCACGGCAAATCCGCCGAGCTGATATTCACCGTCGGGCATTCCGGCGGCGCTCATGGCGTCGGTTACGAGAATGGCTCGCTCAGATCCTTTGGCGCGCCACCACAACTGCACAATCTCTGGCGCGGTGTGGATGCCGTCACAGACCAATTCGGCATAGAGCGCGTCGCTGGTGAGCACGGTGCCGAGGATGCCGGGCTCGCGGTGGTCGAGCGGGCGCATGGCATTGAAGGTGTGAGTGGCACTTGCGGCTCCGGCGGCAATGGCGGCGCGGGTTTCAGCAGCGGTGGCGTTGGAGTGGCCGACGGACACGCGGACGCCGCGACGGGTGGCGTGCGCGGCCAGTTCCACCGCACCGGGTAGCTCGGGCGCCAGTGTCATCAGGCGCACGTGACCTTCAGCGGCATCGAACAGGCGATCGAAAGTGGCAATGTCCGGGGCGAGCAGGTGTTGCGCCGGCTGTACGCCGCGCTTTGCATGCGAAAGGAACGGCCCTTCCAGATGAATGCCGAGCGGCCGCGCATGCCCCGCAGCGGGCGGCTGCGCGATCAGTCTGGCAAGTCCCTCCACAGCGCGAAGCGTCGTGTCCAGCGGAGCGGTAACGGTGGTTGCCAGAAAGTTGCCCGTTCCACGCGTGGCGAGAAAGCTGCTGATTGTGCCGAGCGCTTCGGGTGTGGCCTCCATGAGGTCGTGCCCTGCGGCGCCGTGAATGTGCACGTCAAAGAACGCAGGAGCAAGTATTGCGCCGGGAAAATCCAGCACGCGCACGCCGGCGCGCAACTCGGCCGATTCGCGGCTGGCGATGGAGGCCAGCCTCCCGTCTTCGATCATGACCGCCGGGTGGTCGAGCAGTCGGGTACCATCCCAGAGCTTCTCCGCAGTAATCACCATATGCATACTGCTCATTATTGCAGGAGAGCCCTCGCACGGCGCAGGCTTCGCGCATCGAAATCGTACGGGAATGCGGCGCATTTTCCGCCGTGTAACCACGGCGAAACACGAAGGCCCGGGGACTTTGCTATTGTTTTGCCATGCGAGTCGAAGCGCTTCTTACGGTGGCCACTGTGGCCATCGCCCTTACGGCACAGACTATGGCCGCGCAAACGCGCGATCTGCCCACCAGCAAGCAACTGATCGGGCCAATTCCCGGCCAACCGGAACGGCTGAACAGCCTTCCAATGTCCATGGCTGTCTCGCCGGACCGGCGCTACGTGGTCACGGTCAATGCCGGCTATGGCACGGCAGAGTCGGACTACGATCAGTCGCTGGCCGTGTTCGATACACGCACTGGCGCGCTGGCGGATTTTCCTGACGCACGCACGGAGGTGGATGCGAAGCAGACGCTCTACTCCGGGCTGGCGTTCAGCAGGGACGGCAGTCACTTGTATGCGAGCATCGGGTCCACTACCGACCCGCTTGGCAAGGGCAAGGGCGACACGGGCAGCGGCGTGCTGGTCTACCGTTTCAACGACGGCAAGATTGCGCCCGAGCGCATGATCCGCCTGCCGCTGCAGCAGCTTGCGCCGGGGCGCAAGACGAAGCTGATCGGCGATGCGGAAGGCGACAAGGGCGTACCTTTTCCGGCGGCCATTGCGGTGGCAGGGAAGGCGGGCGCGGAGAAGCTGCTCGTGGCGGACAATCTCTCAGACGATGTGCTGCTGCTTGACCCAGCGACAGGCGCGATTGAGCACCGCTTTGACTTATCCGAGAACAATGCGGTGCCATCCACGTATCCCATCGCACTGGCGCTCTCGCAGGATGGGCGCCGCGCGTTTGTTGCGCTGTGGAATGCGTCGGAGATCGTTGAACTCGATCTTGTGAAGAATGCCGTGGGACGCAAGCTGGCGCTGCTGAAGCCCTTGAGCGCCATCGCGCCAGGCACGCATCCGTGCGACTTTGCGTTGGCGTCGGATGGAAGGACGCTTTATGTGGCGCTTGCCAATCGCGATGCGGTTGCAGCGGTCAATGTGGGCGCGGGACAGTTCTCAGTGAAAGGCTACTTTGACACGCGCCTGCCGGGGCAGAGTTTCTTTGGAGCGGAGCCGGAAGCGCTGGCGCTGAATACTGCGGGAAGCCGCCTGTATGTGGCGAATGCGATCAGTGACGCGGTTGCCGTGATCGACACACGGAAGCTGACCGCGAAGGCGGCGCGGAAGGGGATGGTGGAGCCGGACGGTTTTGTGCCGACGGAGTGGATGCCGATGTCGATGGCGTTTCTGGCTTCGCCCACCGGAGGCAAGCTTTACGTGGCCACGGCGAAGGGGCAGGGAGCCGGGCCGAACGGCACTCCGATGCCGACGGGAGCCTCATCGCGCGGCAAGCACTATGTGCGCAAGTATGCCTATATTGCCGCGATGCTGCATGGCTCGCTGGCGACGATGGACGAGGCTGCGATTGACAAGAACTTGCCGCAGTGGACGCAGGTGGTGCTGGAGTCAAACCGCATGAAGGCCGCGGCAGAATCTGTGCGCTTTGCAGGCGCGACACAGAATCGCATCAAGCACGTGATTTATATCATCAAGGAGAATCGCACATACGATCAGGTGCTGGGCGATCTGCAGCAGGATGGCAAGCCCGTTGGCAATGGCGATCCGAGGCTGACGATGTATGGTGCTTCGGTCACGCCCAACATACACAAGCTGGCGCTGCAGTTTGGCGTGCTTGATAATTTCTTTGACTCGGGCGAGGTCTCGGGCGACGGGCACGTCTGGTCCACGGCTGCGATTGGCACGGACTATCTGGAGAAGACCTGGCAACAGTCCTATCGCGGCGGGCAGCGCACGTATGACTTTGAAGGCGTGGTGGCTGAGGGCTATCCGCTGCTACAGAAGATTCCCGATGTGAACGAGCCGGCCAGCGGCTACCTGTGGGGCAATCTTGCTGCGCACGGCAAGACGTACTATCACTTCGGCGAGTTCATCGCCAGCACCTTCTGCAATGAAGTGAGGACGGTGAATCCGCAACTGGGGCCGGTGCTGCCGGGGCAGAACTGCGCGCAGACGGCGATCGCTCCCGGCGAGTCGCTGCCGGAGGAGTGGGGTGGCGGCGTGAACAAGTGGCCCTGGGCAATTCCGCTGATTGCGGCGAATATTGCCACCAAGCCGGAACTGGTGGGTCACTTTGCAGCAGAGGCTCCGGACTTCAAACTGGACATTCCTGACCAGATTCGCATGGATATCTTCATGCGGCATTTGAAGGCGTGGGTGGCGGAGAAGGAGCAGGGCAAAGATACGATGCCCAACTTCGTGATGCTGCGCTTTCCCAACGACCACACGGCGGGCACGCGGCCCGGTGGACCGACGCCAAAATCGTCGGTAGCGGACAATGACCTGGCCGTGGGCCGCGCGGTGGAGGCCATTTCTCACTCGCCATTCTGGGATGACACGGCCTTCTTTATTCTGGAAGATGATGCGCAGGACGGCGCGGACCATGTGGACGCGCATCGCAGCTACGCGCTGGTGATCAGTAAGTATGCGCCGCACGGGCCGCATGGCGCGCCGTTTGTCGACAGCCGATTCTACTCGACGGTGAGCGTGGTGCGCACGATGGAGTCGCTGCTGGGGTTGCCGCCGATGAATAACAACGACGCGTTCAGCTCACTGATTTCGACGTTGTTCACGGGCCCCGGTGACCAACCGGCTTATGAGGCGGACTACTCGAACCGGGACAATGGTCTGATTTATACGGCCAATGCGAAGACGGCGGTGGGCGCAAAAGAGAGCATGAAGATGGACTTTCGCCACGCGGATCGCGCCGATGCGCAGAAGCTGAACGTGATCCTGTGGAAGGACGCGATGGGCAGCGCGACGGTGCCTGCGATGTTGACGCAGCACAGAGCGAAGCCGCGCAAGGATGACGACGACTGAGCGGCGTACGCGCCTGATAGGCACAGCAATTCGAGTGTATGGTTGTAAGCGGAAGTCTGGAGGGACGTGTGCGCATGTTGAATCGCAGGAATTTTCTGAGAGCGGCAGGGGCGGTATCGGCAGGAACATTGCTTGGACCCAGGATGCATGCGCTGGTGGCGGCGCAGGGCGAACCGGCGCGGCGCATTGGCGCAAACGATCACATCCAGATTGCGCTGATCGGCGCGGGCGGGCAGGGGCAGGGCGATACAAAGGTTGCGCTGCAGGTGCCCGGCGTGAAGCTGATGGCCGTGGCCGATTGCTACGATGGCCGGCTTGCGCACAGCAAGGAACTGTGGGGTAAGGACATCTTCACCACGCGCGACTACAACGAAATTCTTGCGCGCAAGGACATTGACGCGGTCATCATTGGCACGCCCGACCACTGGCACAAGCAGGCGTCAGTGGATGCGATGAAGGCGGGCAAGGATGTGTATTGCGAGAAGCCGATGATTCATCTCTACTCCGATGGACCGGAGATGATCGAAACAGCGCGCGCTACGAACCGCATTATCCAGATTGGCAGCCAGCGCGTGAGTTCGGTGCTGTACGCGAAGGCCAAGGAACTGCTGGCGGCGGGCACGATTGGCCAACTGAACATGGTGACGGCGCGGTGGGATCGCAACTCGTCGATGGGCGCGTGGAACTATACGGTTCCGCCGGACGCCTCGCCTGAAACCTGCGACTGGCTGCGCTTTGAGGGGACAGCGCCGAAGATTCCCTTTAATGCAGAGCACTTCTTCCAGTGGCGCAAATGGAAGGCTTATGGATCCGGGGTGGCGGGCGACCTGTTTGTGCATCTGTTCAGCGGGACGCACTTCATTACTGGATCGAACGGGCCCACGCGGGGCATGGCCACGGGCGGGTTGCGCTTCTGGAAAGATGGCCGCGACGTGCCCGACGTGATGCTGGGCTTGTTTGATTACCGCGAGGGATTCAACCTGAGCCTGCGCGTGAACTTCGTGGACGGCGGCGAAGAGAGCGAAGGGCTCGTCTTTACCGGCTCTGAAGGCACGATGGAGATCGGTGGCAATGCTGTGATCGTGAGCCGCGTGCCGCGCGAGAAAGAGCCTGGCCTGACGATTGAGACGTTCCCCATGGCGATGCAGAAGCAGATTCAGACTGCCTACCGGGAGAAGTATCCGCGCACGCACTTTGAAGGCGAGCCGCCGGTGGGATTTGAGAAGTTCGTGGCGCCGGCTGGTTATAGCGACAGCTATGATCACTTCAAAAATTTCTTTGCTTCAGTTCGCTCGCGCAAGCCTGTGGTGGAAGATGCAGTGTTTGGCTATCGCGCGGCAGGAGCAGCGCTTTTGGGCAACCTGAGCATGGAACGCGACGCGATTGTGCACTGGGATCCAGATGCAATGAAGCTGGCGTAATCCAGCACAACTGCACGTCGGGTTTGCACAAAGGTGCACTGCGCCTGATTCAGGTCACCGGGATGGCGAAGATTCGTGGTAGAAAAACGGAATGGATTTGGTCCCCGTTTGCGCACCATGTGCACGGGCTTGGCAATTTCTGCATGTTGAAGGTGATCGATTGTCAATGGAGAGCAAGGCGGAGATTTCTCGTGGAAAGGTGAAGCTGAGCATTGCCGATCAGGCGATTGCGATCACCAGCGCACTTTCATTTGTCATCGTCCTGCTCGCTCTTGGTGTGATGCCGTTTTCAAACAAGATTTATGGAGCGAAAGATTTCGTCGTCTATTGGGCGACGGGCCAGCAATTAATTCATCACGGCAACCCGTATGACAAGGACGCGATGCTGCTCATCGAGCGCAGTGCGGGACTGCGCTCCGATACTGCTGTGAGCTTCATGCGGAATCCGCCGTGGGCGTTGCCTATGGCTCTTCCGCTAGGGCTTGTGAACTCGCGCATTGGGGGATTACTGTGGGCGTTCACCCTGCTGGGGAGCTTGCTGCTTTCGATCTGGCTGCTCAGGAAGCTCCACGGACGGCCTGAGAATTACCGGCACTGGTTTGGGGCTGCATTCGCTCCTGCATTCATTTGCTTGTTGATTGGTCAAAGTTCTCTGTTTGCGCTGCTTGGATATGTGCTGTTTTTGTATCTGCATCGTTCGCGCCCTTTCCTGGCAGGGATGTCGCTGTGGCTGTGCGCGTTGAAGCCGCATCTGTTTCTGGTTGTAGGTGCGGTGATGCTGGCCTGGGTGCTTGTGAACAAGAGCTACAAGATTCTTGCTGGAGCGGGAGTCGCGCTGGCGATCAGCCTTCTGGCAACCTGGGTAATTGACCCGGCGGCGTGGACCCAGTACGCCGCGATGATGGCAGGAACGGGAATCGAGAATGAACCCATTCCTTCCATCGGTGTCATGTTGCGACAGCATTTGAGCCCCCAATCGACGTGGTTGCAGTACGTTCCTGCGGCCCTTGGCTGTGGTTGGGGGTTGATCTATTTCTGGCGGCGGCGTCAATCCTGGGATTGGCTGAGAGACGGCGGTTTGCCGATGCTTATTTCGATCCTCGTGGCGCCGTACAGTTGGATCGTCGATCAAGTTCTTGCGATACCGGCCCTGCTGTATGGCGCGTACCGCACGCGCTCTCAGCTGCTTTTAATTCTTCTTGTTGCAGCGACAGTCCTGCTTGAGGCGGAGTTGCTTAGCGGGGTGAAGCTGACGTCACTACTTTTTCTTTGGAGTGCGCCCGCCTGGCTCGTATGGTACCTGGCAGCTACATGGCGAAGGCCGGGAATCAGTGAGTCTGCGCATCAAGAGTGAACTCCTCCGAGCGATTGATGATCCAGCGCCGCGGTGCAGGAACTCTCTCCGGATATTTCAGTGCGCCGTTTAGACTGGTGGCATGGCGATGCGAATTGGGATTCATCTGGGCACGGCGGGCGGTGCATCGAACGCCGTAGAGCGAGCGCGCGAGATTGGCGCCAACACGTTTCAGATTTTTTCGGCGAGCCCGCGGATGTGGCGCGCGCCGAAGGTGGATCCCAAACAGGCCGAGCGGATGCGCGCGCTGCGCACGTCGCTGGACGTGGGCCCGCTGGTGATTCACACCAACTACCTGGTGAACGTGTGCAGCCAGACGGATGACGTGCGGGAGAAAAGTATTGTCGCGTTTCGCGGCGAGATTGAGCGGGCCCTGGCCTTTGGCGCCGAGTACCTGGTGCTGCATCCGGGCTCGTGGAAGGGCCTGACGCGCGACGACGGGCTCAAGCTGGCAGCCGACTCCATTGAGCGCGCGATTGACGGGTTGCCGTGGCAGGGAACGGATTTTCACATCCTGATTGAAAACACGGCTGGCGCGGAGTTCTCACTTGGCGGCAGCTTCGAGCAGGTGGCAGAACTGGTTGCGCGGCTCAAACATGCGGCTCCAGTGGGCGTGTGCCTTGACACCTGCCATACGCATGTTGCGGGCTACGATCTGACCTCCGACGAAGGCTACGAGCAGACGATGAAGCAGGCCGCCGATACCGTCGGGTTGGCGGCGGTACGCGTGTGGCACTGCAATGATGCGAAGGCGGCGCGCGGATCGAAGCTCGACCGGCACGAGCATATTGGGCAGGGCACGATGGGCGTTGAGCCTTTCCGCCGCCTGCTGAATGACAAACGCTTCGCGCACTGCGCTTTTATTGCGGAAACTCCTGTGGACGAGCCGGGCGACGATGAGCGCAATGTGCGGGTGTTGAAGAGCCTGGTGTCGACAGCGGCAAATTGACCTGACCGTTCCGTTTACACTGAAGAAGTATGGCGGAAGAGAAAGAGCTTCGATACGACCCGGCCCTGATTGAGCCCAAGTGGCAGGAACGCTGGGCTGCGGACCCCGCGTTGTATGCGGCGGAACCTGCGTCCTGCGGTAAGCCCAAGTACTACGTGCTTGAAATGCTGCCCTATCCCAGCGGACAGCTGCACATGGGGCACGTGCGCAATTACTCCATTGGAGACGCGCTGGCGCGCCACATGTGGATGCGCGGCTACAACGTGCTGCATCCCATGGGGTGGGATGCCTTTGGCCTGCCGGCGGAAAACGCGGCGCTCAAGAACAATACGCCTCCGCGGGAGTGGACGCTGGCCAATATTGCCGCGATGAAGCGGCAGATGCAGCGTCTGGGCCTGGGCTACGATTGGGCCACGGAAGTGACCACGTGCCTGCCCGACTACTACCACTGGAACCAGTGGTTCTTCCTGCGCATGTATGAGAAGGGCCTGGTGTACCGCAAGCAGAGCAAAGTCAACTGGTGCCCGGAGTGCGCGACGGTGCTGGCCAACGAGCAGGTGGTTGACGGCCGGTGTTGGCGGCACGATGACACAATCGTGGAGCAGCGCAACCTGGAGCAGTGGTTCTTCCGCATCACGGCCTATGCCCAGGAACTGCTGGACGGGTTGGACAAGCTGGACGGCTGGCCGGAAAAAGTGCGCACCATGCAGCGCAACTGGATCGGCCGCAGCGAAGGCACCGAGGTGGATTTCACGGTGGAAGGGAGCGGAGAGAAGATTCGCGTCTTCACCACGCGGGTGGATACGATCTTTGGTGCAACCAGTGTGCAACTGGCCCCCGAGCATCCGCTCATCACTGCCTTTGCCGCCGCCGATGCCGCGCTGAAGGTCAAGGTTGACGAACTGATTGAAGAGCAGAAGAAGGCCAAAGAAGCGGGCGATGTGGGCGCGATTGAGAAGCACGGGGTGGCTACGGGCCGCTTTGCGCTCAACCCGTATAGCGGCGAACGGGTTCCGGTGTGGGTGGCGAACTACATCCTGATGGACTACGGGACCGGTGCGATCATGAGCGTGCCCGGCCACGACGAGCGCGACTTCGAGTTTGCCACCAAGTACGGTATCGAGATCCGGCGCGTGATTGCGTCCGCGGATGCGGCCTCCGAAGAACCAGCCCTACCGTTCACGTCAGAAGACGGCGTGCTGGTGAACTCGGGCGAATACAACGGGCTGAGCTGCGCGGCGGCGGAGAAGAAACTGCAGGACGTTGCCGCGGGAAAAGGGTTTGGCAAGGCGACGGTGACCTTCCGCTTGAAGGACTGGGGTGTGAGCCGCCAGCGCTACTGGGGCACGCCAATTCCCATGATTCACTGCGAACGCGACGGGCTTGTGCCGGTGCCGGACGAGCAGTTGCCGGTGGTGCTTCCGCCGCAGATTGAGATTACGCAGCAGGGCGGCTCGCCGCTGGGGCGCGTGCCGGAGTTTGTGAATGTCACTTGTCCCAAATGCGGCGGCGCGGCGCGGCGCGAGACCGACACGATGGACACGTTTGTCGATTCGAGCTGGTATTTCTATCGCTATACCGACGCGAAGAATGCCGGCCAGCCGTTCGACCCCGCGATTGCCGGCTACTGGTTTCCGATTGATCAGTACATCGGGGGTGTGGAGCATGCGATTCTGCACCTGATCTATTCGCGCTTCTGGACAAAGGTGATGCGTGATCTGGACCTGATTACGAATGATGAGCCGGCGCGGAGATTGTTCACGCAGGGCATGGTAATCAAGGACGGAGCAAAGATGTCGAAGTCGAAGGGCAACGTTGTATCGCCCGACGACATGGTGGCTCGGTACGGCGCTGACGCCACGCGCATGTACGCGCTGTTCGCGGCGCCGCCGGACCGCGATCTGGACTGGCAGGAGGACGGCGTTGCGGGCGTGAGCCGTTTTCTGGGGCGTGTGTGGCGCCTGGCCATGAAGTATGCACCCGTGGCGAAGGCTGGCCAGGCAGGCGCGCCGCAAGAGCTGAACGGCGGGGCGGTAAAGCTGCTGCGCAAGCTGCATCAGACAACGGCAAAAATCACACAGGACTTCGAGGGGCGCTGGCACTTCAACACGTGCGTGGCAGCGATCATGGAACTGGTGAACGACTTGCAGGCGGCGGATGCGCAACTGGCGGCGGGCGAGATTCCCGCGCCGGTGGTGCGCGAGTTGCTGCGCACGCTGGTGCTGCTGCTGGCGCCATTTGCGCCGTATCTTTCGGCTGAGTTGTGGGCGGAGCTAGGCGAGGCGGGCGATGTGCTGCGCGCGCCGTGGCCCGTGAGCGACCCCGCACTGGCAAAGGAAGATGAGCTTGAAGTTCCCGTGCAGATCAACGGCAAGCTGGTGACGGTGGTGCGGGTGGCCGCCGATGCCTCTCCCAAGGCGATTGAAGCGGCTGCGCTTGCGGATGAAAAGATTCAGGCCCGCACGGCGGGGAAGACGGTGGCCAAGATTATCGTGGTTCCTGGCAAGCTGGCGAATCTGGTGGTGAAGTGACGGCTGAGCCGGGCAGGATACAGCCGGTGCGGGGCACGCAGGCGCTGGTGGATCAGATGGGCTGGGTCTTCAGGCGGCCTGTGCTTGTCGCCATGGAGATAGGCTGGAGATGGCTTTTCGGCGTGCCCTTTCTCGTTGTCTGCCTGCGGCAGGCGCGGATCGTTCTGGCCGCGCTGCCAGCAGAGTCGACTGGGCTGACAAGCATCGATTTTCAAAATCCCTGGGTGGCCGCGGTGCAGGTCAGCAACACGTGGGCGCGCTATCTGCCGCATGTTGCCGCGATTCTTTATTGGCTGGCGCCCGTGGCGTCAGTGGCTTGGGTGCTGATCTCCGGCATGGGCCGCAGCCTGATGCTGAGGCGGCTTGAAGGCGGCGTGCGCTGGCGGCCGCTGGCCATGATTGCGATGCAGGGCGCGTGGCTGGTGATGTTTGCCCTGATTTTCTGGGGCTGGTTGCGCGCGCTGGAATGGGTTGCGGCGACGCACATTGTCGCAGGCTCAGAGCCGGATCTGGTCGGTTTTTCGATGTGGACGATTTTTCTGTCACTGGGCTTCTTTACCCTATGGGCGCTGGTCAGCTGGCCGGTCATGGTGGCGCCCCTGCTGATGCTGCTGGAAGATATGTCTCCGGGGGCGGCTCTTGCCCGGAGCATGAAGCCGGGAAAAGCCTTTGCCGCCAAGCTAATGGAAATTGACCTGGTGATGGGCATTGTGAAACTGGCTCTGATTGTGCTGGCCATGGTGCTGTCAGCCGCGCCGCTGCCCTTCAGCGATCAGCTTGGGCCGGAGGCGATGCATGCGGTGTGGGCCGGGGCGGTCCTCTTCTTCCTGGTTGCTAACGACTATTTTCACGTGGTTCGGCTGAAGAGCTTCATTGAGTTCTGGCGGACGTTCAGGGGCAACGAACCAGCCAGATAGTGCGCTGTAGCGCGACCGTCCTTAAAAGATCTTCATGCGGATGACGAAGTACTTCTTCGGATTTTCGCGGATGCTCTTGATCAGCTGCTGTGCCTGGTCCATGGTCTGGTCGGTATGGTCATACAGGGTGCGGTTCTGGACAAGTTGTCCGAGCGTGCCTTTCCCTTGATCGATGCCGGTGAGGATGTTGTCCAGGCGAGTCACCGTGTCGTCCAGCTTCTGTGCGAAGGCGGGATCTTTGCTGATCTTGCCCAGCGCTCCCTTGCCTTGATTGATTCCTGCCATCAACTCATTCATGTTGGCCACGGCGGAGTTCAGGTTGTTGTAAAGGGCGTCGTCGCGCAGCAGCTTGCCGGCGCTGCCTTTGCCCTGGTCGAGCGCGGTGGCAATGCGGTCCAGCTTATCGACAGTCGAATTGGCGTGCGTGTAGAGGGTATCGTCATTGACCAGCTTACCCAGCGTGCCCTGGCCCTGGCTGATGGCGCCGGTAATCTTGTCCAGGTTATCGGCGACGCGTGTCAACTTGCGATAGAAGGTTGGATCGTTGATGAAGGAGCCCATGCTTCCGCGCTTTGAGTTCAGCGTATCCACCAGAATCCCTAGCTTGCGCATCAGCGTATCAATCTGCTCGATTGAGACCTGGCTGGTGCGGATGACGTCCTGGATGGTGGGCGAGCCGGTGGGCTTCAACTCTGTGCCGGTGGTTGGTTGCGGACCCTTGGCCTGGCTGGAGTCGATGTCCACATAGCTGTCACCGAGCACGCCGGCCTGGGCAATTGTGGTGGTGGAGTCGGTGTGCAGGTCGGCGAGGTAGCCGGTTCCCACGCGCATCGTCACTTCAACCGGGTAAGGGTTGCGCTCGGGAACGACGCGGATGCGGATGACATTGCCGATAGTGACGCCTTCCAGTGTGACGGGAGCGCCCTTTTTGAGTCCCGAGGCGTTTTCGAAGTACGTACGCAGCACCAGCTTACGGGCAAACAGGCCGCCTGAGGAGGCGGACATGAGAAAGATGAGAAAGATGAGAACGGCCATAGCCGCCAGGACCAAAGCGCCAACTCTCAGCTGTGACCACTGAATCTCTTTGCGGCTTGGCACGGCACTCCCTTTGCTGCGATGGACCGGTTTCTCTACTTCAACGCCTTGAGAATAGCAGAAAGGGCAGGGGTTACCGAGGGGTTTCCGGGCACCGCAGATATACCGTAGCTGTAAAGCGGCGGTTTTTTGCCCGGAGGGGGAGCATAGACCTGCCGGACGCGAGGTGGAAACGAAATAGACCTGTCGACGGCAGGCGGGTAAATGGTTCATTCAGGGCAGGTACAAAGATGCCAGGCGTGCGATCGCATGGCTTGGCGCACTGGGGTTGGTGATTTTCAATTCCGCCAGAAAAAGCGAAGGGATGGGGTACGGAACGGGCACAGAATCCAGCGGCCAAAGACCCGGACTTAATCCTCAAGCGCCACGCTGGCCATAGCCAGTGAGGTGGAATGGGTGATGGAAAGGGCGGCATGCATCACGCCCATGTGTGCGGCAATTTCGCGGGCTCGCCCGTGGAAGCGGAGCGTAGGTCTTTCGCCGCGCTCGCGAACGACCTCGATTTCCAGCCAGTTTACGCCGCGGGCTATACCTGTCCCGAGCGCCTTGGCGGCGGCTTCTTTGGCCGCGAAGCGTGCTGCCAGGCTCTCGGCGGCTTTGCGCTTGCGCAGGCAAAAGGCCTGCTCCGCTGGCGTATAAACGCGGTCGAGGAAGCGCTGCCCGTAGCGATCCAGTGATTGCTGGATGCGCGCAATTTCTATGAGATCAATGCCGCTGCCGAGGATCATTCTGTCTATGAAGCTACAACATTCGCGGGCATCTGGGAGAGGCGGATGTATCAAAGCCGGCCATCGCCGTTTGACTCCCGCACATTCTTCAAGCTCCAGAGCACGGGACCGATAAGGCCAGTGTGAGACAGGCTGCCAGCATATTGGGCGATGCAATGCAGACGGATGTGCTTCCCTGGATGATGCAGATGCGGGCACTTTCAGTCGATGAGCCCGGCCATCTGGTTCAGACGCTCACCGGAGCGATTCTTGGCTGCGGCGGATGGGTTCTGAGCCGCAGCGCCAATGATAGCGGTGCGGTGAACCTGTTGTTTGAGTTCGAACGCCGGGCGTGCATGGACATCTACAGTGTGCTGATCGGCACGGGACTCGAACTGAGCCCGACCGGCCACATCCGCCTGACTGAGCTGTGCCAGTGCACTCGTCTCCGTCCCCGTGAGTGCGGCGAAGAGATCGCCAGCGTCGACCTTCAGATCCAAACCTTCGTGGATGAAGTGAGTGGGTGTTTTCACGTCTCACAGCCGGAGTAGCAGGGCAAGCATAGGCTTACTTGCCCGCATATGGGTCGGGGACGATCTGCGCGCTCTGCAGCCAGGCGGAGTAGATCATGTTGCGCAGCATGCTGGCCCCGTCGGCCAGGCGTTCGGTGGTAAAGGCCCGCGACTCGGCTGACCCGGCACCCACGAATCCTCCGGACTTTTCCAACTGATACACCTCTTCCACGTAGGTGGCGGAGTGGCGCAGGTAGTCGACATACGCATCGAAGATGTCTCCGTGAATGGGTTGCAGGGGAGACATTTTAGCCTGCACCTCAGGCATGTGGATGTTGGCGTCGACAAACGGCCCCTCGAACTGCCAGTGAATCTTTTGAGAAGTGGTGTAGTCGTGGGGGTTGGGGCCGATCCAGCCGTTGTACTGGATGGTCGTATGCAGGGGCTGGGAACCGTCTCCGACGTAGTGGCCGAGCCAGCCGACGTAGAAGAGAATGGCCTGTTCGACGGGGTGGGTGTCCTGGTTGGCCGCGGCCAGGTGGCGATACTCGCGCAGGGCGGCCTTGAGGCGCTCCCACACTTCAGTGGTTTGCCAGGGCTGCAGACCAATCTTTTCCGGCAGTTCGCCAGCAGCAAAAACTCTGGCCTCAAAGAGGAGGCGGCGGTGTGGCAGTGGGCCGAGAGCATCGGCCAGTTCGAGGTTGATGAAGTGCTCGGGGGCCTGCGCGGCGTTCAACTCAGGCTCGGCGGGGGAGCGCCAGCGGTCGGGCTCGGGGCCGAGGTACTCGATCTCATTGAGTGCTGTTTCAGAGCGCAGGAAAGTAGGTACGTCCGTGGGCAGACCACTGACGGCCAGACGGTTGATCATGCGATGGCCATTGTTACCCCAGGCGCGTGCTGCGGACGGCGGGGCGATGAGGCAAATCAGGACGAAAAAGGCTGTTGGGCCGGTACGGGACGGCAAACCGAGGCGGAACATGGAGCCAGTATACGGTTGCGCGGGCTGGAACCTGGCGGCCATGAATGCGCAGGACTGCGCAACAAGAAGCATGGGGTTTGAGTCGTGCCGGAGCCGGGAGGCTGCCGTCGTGCCATTCAGGGTTCCATATCGCCATTTCCCGGTTAAAAATGGCTTTGGGTATGGCAGGATAAGCAGTGCAGAGCACAGTACTGCTCAATGTGCTGACTGCGGGATCCTTTGCAAAAAAGCGAAGCCAGACGTACCCGGGTGGATGTATTCTCGCAGGATACAACTCTGGCAACGAAGCAGGGTTCCTGCTTCTTTTCTGTAACGCGACATTTTAGTCGAGTGCTGGAAGTTCGATGTGCAGCTGATTTGGAGCAGCAAGGACGCGGCGCCGCAGAGCAGGGGATGGAGAAGACGGGCGCGGTAATTACGAGTGCGGGGGAACGGCGAAAGAAATGGAGACGAGCGGAGCCCGACAACTGAAGCAAGCGGCGCGTCGCACGTCTCCCTCCACGTGGTCTGCGATGGCTGTGCTTGCGCTGGCGATGGCGGCCGGTGGCATCACAGCGCGCCTGGAAGCCGGTCCGCGCTTTGACTGGCTGCTGCTGATGACCGCAATGGGGCTCACAGCGGCCGTCGCCATGCGTTTGCTGGCCGACGACGCGGCGGAGCGAGAAGCTGCAGCGCGCTATCAAGGCGATCCGCTGCGGGATCTGCTGGATTCCGCGGGCTCGGTCATTGTGTCCCTCGACATGGAAGGCCGCCTGGCTTATGTGAATCCCGCAGCCGAAAAGCTGCTTGGCTACTATGCGGCTGAACTCGTGAATCAGTCGAGCACCACAGACCTGCTTGCGCCGGGCGAACTGGAGCGTCTGGCTGCGGAACTGCAGAAGCTGTGCGGTATTGAAAAGGTTGAGGAGCAGACCTCATCCGGCAGTCTCGATGCCTATCATGAGGTCGTGCGCGCGCTGCCGCCGAGCCAGATTCCCGCGATTGAAACGCAGTTGCAGCGCAAGGATGGAGCGCTGCTGCCCGTGCGGTTGCATATCTCTGCGTTGCGTAACAGCTTCGGCGAGCCGACCGGGCTTGTGGTGGTGGCTGAGGATCAGAGCGCAACCGTGCGGAAGGAACTATTGAAGCTCGATGCGCGAGACCGCTACCGCGACGTGTTTGAGAACTCGAGCGAGATGATTGCCACGCTGGACCTGACAGGCAGGTTCATGTACGTGAATCCTGCGTGGAAGCAATGCTTCCAGCATGGTCAGGGCGAGCAGCCAGTGGAGCATGAATTCTTTGATGAGGCGTTCGGTCCGGGTAGCCGCGCGGAGGCCGCCGCCCTGTTAAACAGGGTGCTGGATGGCGAATCGATTGACCGGGCCTCGATGCGCAATGAGACCGCGGACGGCCACCTGCAGGAACTGGAATTGAGCCTGCACCAACGGCGCAGGGCAGGGAAGACCCTGGCCGTGCAATGTCTGGTGCGCGACGTGACGCAGCAGAAGCAGCGTGAACATCGGCTTGCGCTGCAGCTTCTGATGACCCAGATCGTGGGCGAAAATGTGTCGGCCGATATGGCTGCCATGCGCGTTCTGGAGGCGCTGTGCGTTTCGCAGGGTTGGGATATGGCCGTCAAATGGGACGTCAATCCCGAGGGGAAGCGGCTGGAGTACAGCACGGCGTGGGGACTGCCGGGTTCGGAGATTGAGTCGTTTATCCAGGAAAGCATGGGCGTGACGCTCGATGCCGGCGAAGCGTTGCCTGGGCAAGCCTTGGAGGAAGGCCAGCTTGTGTGGGTTACGGACCTCGCGGCGGAACGGAATCATCCCCGGGTGAAAGCGGCCGTGCGGCACAAGATGGTTTCCGGCTGGGCGGCTCCGGTGCAGGTGGGCAACTCGGTGCTGGCGGTGCTGGAGTTCTATTGCCACTTCAAGCTGCGCGAGGACAACGAGATGAAGGCGGCCATGGAGACCGTGGCGGCCTCCCTGGGCCAGATGCTGGCGCGGGCTCGCGAACGGGAACGCGCGGATGAGCTGAGCCGGCAGCAAAAAATTCTGTTGCATTCGGTGGCTGACGGTATCTGCGGCGTGGACCGCAACGGGTTGGTGCGTTTTGCCAATCCAGCCGCATCCCGGCTGCTCGGCGCGCCAGCAGCGAGCCTGATTGGCAAGACAGTGCATGACATCATGCACGGTGGGGCTCCGCAGACCAAGAAGTGCAGCGCAGATTGCACACTGAAACGCGCCGCGTCACAGCGCGTTCCCTCGACCGGCGAGGACACGATCTATCGCGCCAACGGATCAGATTTTCCCGCCGAATATTTTCTCAATCCGATGATCGACCAGGGGCGTTTTTCAGGCTCGGTGCTGAGCTTTCGCGATATCAGCCAGCGCTATACGCTGGATCGCCTCAAGGACGAGTTTGTTTCGACGGTGAGCCATGAGCTGCGTACGCCGCTCACCTCCATTCGTGGCGCGCTGGGTCTGCTGTCGTCCGGCATCCTGGGCAGCATCAGCGACAAGGCGTCGAACCTGCTTCGCATCGCCCTCACCAACTCCGACCGGCTGGTGAGGCTGATCAACGACATTCTCGATCTGGAGCGCGCCCAGGGCGGCCGCGAGCCACTCGTTTTTCGATCTGTGCAGATGGCTGACCTTGTGCGGCAGGCCATGGACGGCATGCAGCTGGTTGCGGAAGACGCGGGAGTGCTGCTGATTCACGACAAGACGCAGGTTGAGATCACGGCGGATGCCGACCGGCTGCTTCAGGTGCTTACAAACCTGCTGTCAAACGCGATCAAGTTTTCGCCGCGCAACTCTGCAATCTCAGTGATGCTTAGACCCGGATCGAGCGGTGTCACGCTGTCAGTCATCGACCAGGGCCGCGGCATTCCGGTCGACAAACTGGAGGCTGTGTTTGGGCGCTTCCAGCAAGTGGATGCTTCGGATTCGCGGCAGAAGGGTGGCAGCGGGCTGGGTCTGGCCATTTGTCGCGCGATCGTGATGCAACACAACGGGCGCATCTGGGCAGAGCGTAACCCGATGCGCGGCTCAACGTTCAGGGTCTTCCTGCCCTATCACCCGGCCGCCGCGGCCAAGCGCAAGAGCATCAACCCGCATACGACAGGCCAGGGCGTGGTGCTGCTGGCCAGCGCCAACGGTGCCACACGGCCCTTGGTTGGCGCGCAACTGGCCGATTACGGCTATCGCATTCTGGAGACTGACACGGTCGAGCAGACTCTGGTAGCGGCGCACGACGGGGTCGAAGCAATCATTCTGGACACCACTGCGGACGGCATGAATGGCTGGGAGATTTTGCCCCAACTGCGGAGAAACAGCCCTGAAGCGCATACTCCGGTGGTTCTGCTGAGCCTGGATACCCAACAGAGCCAGGTGGAGTTGCCCCTGGATGCTGCGGCCCTGCAGATGAAACAGGTGACGCTGATGGGCGAGATGGCCCGCGCGCTGGCCGGTCCAGGAGAAGCTGCGCGCATTCTCGCCGTAGAGGATGACGCTGAACTGGCGCGCCTGATTGGCGATGTCTTTGCGTGCGACAGCACCACCGTGAAGGTGGTGCGGACACGACAGGAGGCGATGGACGAGTGTCTCTCATTCCAGCCGCACCTTCTGGTGCTCAACATCCGGCTCGCCGACGGCGACGCCTTCAACCTGGCGAACTGGCTGCGCGATGAGGAAATTCTGGCGCGGCTGCCCCTTGCGGTTTACTCTGGCCCCGAGCTCACACCTGCCGACCGGAAGCAGTTTGTCATGGAACCCACGCGGCTTCTGACCAAGGCGCGTGTGCAGCCGCATCAGCTTGAAACGCTTATTTTGACGATGTTAAGCAATTCACGTCGCATGGAAGGTGCTCTTACGGATGTAACAGGCGCGCGGAATTCCTGACGCCGGTGCAGTGAAGCCAATTATGGCGTACGGGCCGCTGCAAAGGTGTTTGCAATAGTAACGATCAAGGTCCGGCAAATCGCCTCCGGCCTGGAGAAATGCTTCCTCAGTTCCGTGGAAGTAATGGAGTTTCAGGTATGTCGCACCGTATCCTCATCATCGACGACGAAGACGATATCCGCGAGGTGGCCGCAATGAGTCTTGAAACTGTGGCCGGCTGGGAAGTGATTGTTGCCAACTCCGGTGCGCAGGGCATTGCGCGCGCGGCATCCTATCGGCCCGAGGCGATTCTGCTGGACGTGATGATGCCGGGCATGGACGGTCCCACGACGTTCCGCGCGCTACGCAGCAACCCGGATACGGCGAACATTCCGGTGTTATTTCTCACGGCCAAGGTGCAGGCTACAGACCGGCGTCAGTTTGCTGATCTCGGCGTGGAGGCCGTCCTCGTCAAGCCCTTTGATCCACTCACGCTCTCTACACAGATTGCCGGCGCGCTGGGCTGGAACTGAGAGGAACGCTCATGGAACCTTCCGGACAACCCTCTCTGGCCGAAGCGATGGACCGCCTGTGGGTGCAATTCCGGCCGCAATTGGAAGAGCGGGTGTCCACGCTCGAGTCTGCTGCCGCGGCTCTTGCCCAGGGAACGCTGGTCCCCACGCAGCGTGAGCACGCAAGCGCGGTTGCGCACAAGCTGGCAGGAGTGCTGGGCACCTTTGGTCTGGATGAAGGCACCAGTCTGGCCCGCGAAACGGAGATTGCCTACTCCGGCGATTACCATAAAGACTCCGCTGCGGCCGCGCGGCTCTTCGAGATTGCATCGCAGCTCCGGGCAATGCTCGCGGTCAGAAAATAAATTCTGCGGCCCCTCAACAATTACACTCATCCTTGATGACCCCTCGGGATACATCTGCGCGCCAACTCGACCTCGCTTTTGAGGAGCAGCAGTCCGTGCGCCGCATCTGGCCGGTACGCGATCTTGTCGAGCAGATTCGTGAACAGGTCGAAGCAGGCTATGCGGATGTGTGGGTTGAAGGCGAGATCTCCAACCTGCGTCCTGCGCCGTCGGGCCATATTTACTTCACGCTCAAGGATGCCGAGGCGCAATTGCCTGTTGTGCTTTTTCGCCGACAGGCTTTGCTGCTTCGCTTCCGCCCCGAGGACGGGCTGCATGTGCTGGTGCGCGGGCGCGTCAGCGTTTACTCGCAGCGTGGCCAACTGCAACTGGTGGCTGAAACCATGGAGCCTGTCGGCGCCGGCTCTCTGCAGCTTGCTTTTGAACAATTGAAACAGCGGCTCAGGGCCGAGGGTCTTTTTGAGGCAGGCCGCAAGCAGTCTTTACCTGCCTTTCCGCGCAGCGTGGGCATCGTCACTTCGCCGACCGGCGCGGTCATCCGCGACTTTCTGAATATTGTCAATCGCCGCCACTCCGGCCTCAACGTGCTGCTCTTTCCCGTCTCCGTGCAGGGCGATTCAGCTGCGGCAGAGATTGAATTTGCTGTGGCGGAACTAAATGCCTCGGGCATGGTGGATGTAATTGTGCTGGCCCGCGGCGGCGGATCGCTCGAAGACCTGGCTGCCTTCAACAGCGAACGCGTGGCGCGAGCCATTGCCGCGTCAAGGCTGCCAGTGGTTTCAGCCATCGGACACGAGACGGATTTTACGATTGCCGATTTTGTGGCCGATCTGCGCGCGCCTACGCCCTCTGCTGCGGCGGAATTGATTACCGAAGCGCAGCACACGGTTGCAGAGCGCGTGGAGAACTGCACAAACCGGCTGGAACGCGCAGCTCGATTCCAACTGTTGCAGGCGCGCCAGCAGTTTGAGCAGCACTCTGTGCATCGCGCAGAGTGGCGCTTGACCTCGCTGTTGCAACGGCTGGGACAGCGGCTGGATGACTTTGGCTTCCGCATTGAAGCGGCCTTGAACAGCCAACTGCGCGAGCGGATGCGCGATGCAGAGGTGCTTAGCGCTGCCGTGCTGAGGCACGATCCGCGTGAGCGACTGAGCCTTACCCGCGAACGCATTGCCGCTGGCCGTACGCGCCTAGACCGTGCGCTGGAGCGCACGCTGAGCGCAGCCACGGTTCGTGTGGGTGCACTGGATGCGCGTTTACATTCATTGTCGCCGCTTGCAGTTCTTGATCGCGGATACGCATTGGTGCAAAGCGCAGATGGCGCGCTGATCCGCTCCACGGCGCAGATTGCGCCGGGCGACTGCGTCACAACGCGCATCAGCGATGGTGTCTTTACCAGCCGCGTGGAAACGAAAAACCCTAGCAAGCCACACAAAAGGAAGAAGTGAGGGGATGAGCACAGTGAACGCACGCAAACTTTTCGGCACCGACGGCATTCGCGGTATTGCAGGTGAAGCGCCCCTGGACGCAGCCACAGTATTTGCCACAGGACTTGCGCTGGGGCACTCGCTGCGCAAAACCGTTGCCGAACCCAGGGTCATTCTCGGCCGCGACACGCGCGAGTCGAGCGTCTGGATTACGGCCACATTGGCTGAGGGTTTGCGCCAGGCCGGATCGCGTATCGAGAGCGCAGGCGTTGTGCCTACGCCGGCTGTTGCCTTTCTGGCGCGCACGCATGGATTTCACGCTGGTGTGGTCATCAGCGCCTCGCATAATCCCTGGCGCGACAACGGCATCAAACTTTTTGGCGGCGATGGATTCAAACTGCCGGACGCAGTGGAACTGGCAATCGAAAACGAAATTCTGCATCACGCGGCCTCAGCAGTCGCACCCGATCCGGCGACTCTTGCGCCGGTTGCGGATAACGCTGCGCTGCAAGCTGACTACATCCAGATGCTGATTGATTGCGTGCCAGGATTAAGCCTGGCAGGCCAGCACATCGTTGCCGACTGCGCCAATGGCGCGGCTGCGGCCGTTGCCCCGGAGCTCTTCAATCGTCTGGGTGGCGATGTAACTCTGCTCAACATCGCACCGAATGGACACAATATCAATGATGGCTGCGGTGCTCTTCATCCCGATTATGTCGCCGCGGTGGTCAAGGCTCGCGAAGCAGGCCTGGGCGTGACATTTGACGGAGATGCCGACCGCTGCATGCTGGCGGGAGCACACGAGAACGTCATTAACGGCGACGCCATTCTGCTGATGGCCGCGCGGGATCTAAAAGCACGCGGTCTGCTTACCGGCAATCTTGTGGTTGCCACGACCATGTCCAACATGGGACTTGAAGCGGCGCTCAAACGCTCCGGAATCGGCATGTTGCGTGCGCCGGTGGGTGACCGCTACGTGCTGGAGCAGATGCAGCAGCACAATGCCGCACTGGGCGGCGAGCAATCGGGCCACATTCTCTTTCCGCATCTGGCCACAACGGGCGACGGTTTGTTGACCGCGCTTGTTATCCTCGACCTGATCGCGCGCTCCGGCAAGAGCGTTGACGAACTTACTGCGGACCTCAAGGTCTTTCCTCAGGTCATCGTGAATGTGAAGGTGCGCGAGAAGAAACCACTGGAATCAATTCCCGCAGTCGCTGCGAGCATCCGCGCTGCCGAAGAGGAACTGAAGGATTCGGGCCGCGTGGTGATCCGTTACAGCGGCACGGAAGCACTGGCGCGCGTAATGATTGAAGCCGAGAGCCAAGAGGCGATGCGACGTCACGCCGACGCCATTGCAGCGGCGATCCGGCATGAGCTTGGCGCGTAGGTGAGCGGGCAAAAGGGCAATGGAACGTGGCTGGAGGGCTGACGGCCACTGCAAATGCTGCTGCAAGATCAGCTAAAGATCGCGCCAGCTCGGGCCAAAGGCAAGGTCGGCGACAAGAGGCACATTGAGCTTGACTACACCTTCCATCTCTGCGCGAACGAGGGCTTCGACTTCAGGCGCCTCTTCGTTCGGCACTTCAAACAGCAGCTCGTCGTGAACTTGAAGAATCATGCGACTCTTGAGTTTGCGCTCGCTGATCTTTCGGTCCAGTTCGATCATGGCGAGCTTGATCAGATCGGCGGCGGTGCCCTGCAGCGGTGTGTTAATGGCCGTTCGCTCGGCAAAGCCGCGCTGATTGGGATTGCGGCTCTCCATGTCGGGGATGGGGCGCATACGCCCGAACATCGTGCGCACACAGCCCTCGCGTCGTGTTGCCTCCAGCGTTTTCTCAATAAACGCTTTGACTCCCTGGTAACGCGCAAAATAGCGCTCGATGTAAGCGCGCGCCTCGGCCTGCGGAATGCCAAGCTGTGCGGCGAGCCCGAAGGCAGAGATGCCGTAGACGATGCCGAAATTGACTGCCTTCGCGCGGTTGCGCGTCTCCTTATCTATCGCTTCTGGCGGCACGTCGAAGACTTCGCTGGCAGTAAGCGTATGAATGTCTTCGTTGTTCATGTAGGCATGTACCAGCAGAGGGTCGCCGCTAAAGTGCGCCAGTAGGCGCAGCTCAATCTGCGAGTAATCGGCTGAAAGTAATTGCGTTCCCGGCGAAGCAGTAAAGGCTGCGCGAATCTCCCGGCCCAGCTCGGTGCGTATAGGGATATTCTGCAAATTTGGATTGACGGAAGAGAGTCTCCCGGTTGCTGTAGCTGCCGCCTGGAACGTAGTATGAACGCGCGAATCGGCATCGGCGAGCAGCGGCAGCGCATCAATGTAGTTCGACTTGAGCTTGGAGAGATGCCTGAATTCCAGCACGAGGCCGGGAACCTCATGCTTCTCTGCGAGCCGCTCCAGTACATCCTGCGCGGTGGAGATGGCCTTTCCCTTGCCGCGGCTCGCCGGCGCAGGCAGGCCCATATGCGTAAACAGCACTTCGCCGAGCTGCTTGGGGGAATTGATGTTGAAGCGACGTCCTGCCAGTGCGAAGATGCGTTCGCTCACGCGCTCCATTTCCAATGCGAAGCGCGTCGACAACGCAGCAAGAACGGCTGTGTCGATGCGTACTCCGGCTTTCTCCATGCGATAAAGCACCGGCGCGAGTGGTAGATCGATTTCGCAGTATACGTGCGAGACTCCAATTTTTTGCGCCTCACGGAGCAAGTGCGGAGCCAGCGCGTTGACAGCCTCTGCCGCGGCCGCAAGCGAGGTGGGCGCAGCCTGCCCATGGCGCGCAGCCACATCAGCCAAAGACTGCGTGGAGTGAGTTGGATTCAGTGCATAGGAAAGTAGCATGGTGTCATCAACCGGACCTCGCAGCGCGACGCCTGCTGCGTCGTCCAGCACATGCAGCGCCTGCTTCCAGTCGTGAACTCGCTTTGGCACGGCGGCATCTTCAAGTAACGCGCGCAGAGCGGGAGTCAGCGGCAGGCGCAGCGCAATGGATGACTCCGCGCACACTCCGATACTGAAGCCGGCTTTCTTTTCTGCGGCCTCGGCAACGTCAAGCAGTGACAACGTCCGTGGCGCTGCGTCCTCGGCCTCTGGTGGCTGGGGAGCATGTACATCGAGTGCAAACGCAAAGCCATGTGCGCGCGCCGCCTTGTAGAACGTGGCGGCCTGTGCTTCCGTCGGCTCCTCGATCAGGTCAATCTTTGGCGCGTCTGCGGCGGGCGCAAGGTCGCGCAGCATCGATGTAAACTCCAGTTCGGTGAAGAGCTCTCGGCAGGCTTCGATGTCCGGCGTCTGCGTCTCCATGGCATGCAGATCCAGAGCAAGCGGGACGCGGCTGTCAATGGTGACCAGTTCCTTTGACAGCAACACCATGTCGCGATTCTGTTCAAGCGACTCGCGATAGCTCTTGCGTTTGACTTCGGCGGCGCTGTCCAGCACGGCCTCAACGCTGCCGAACTGCTGGATCAGCTCCACGCTGCCTTTGTCTCCAATGCCGGGCGCGCCGGGGATGTTATCGACGGAATCGCCGCGCAGCGCCATCACATCCACAACTTTTTCCGGAGGCACGCCGAGCGTTTCCTCCACTTTGGCGGGGTCGAGGATCAGGTTGTCCTTTTGCGGGTTCAGGATTTTGATGTGCGGCGTGACAAGCTGCATCATGTCCTTGTCGCCGGAGACGATGAAGACCTCGTGATTTTGCTCGGCGGCCTCGCGAGCCAGTGTGCCAATCACGTCGTCGGCCTCAAAGCCCTCGGCCTGCAGGATGGGGATACGCAGAGCATCCAACGCGCGGCGAATGTAGGGAATCTGGCGGCGCAGGTCCTCGGGCATAGCTTCGCGATTGGCTTTGTAGCCCTCGTAGCTTACCTCTTCAAAGCTCTGCGTCTTCCCGTTCCATTTGCGCATGGTGCCGATGGAGCGTGCGCGCTCGTCACGAAAGACCTCGCCGCTCACATCGAAGACGGCCGCAAAGTAGCGCGGCGCAAAGTCCTGGCGCAGTTTCTTGATCATGTTTACGAAGACATAGGTCGCTGCTGTGGGCAGCCCGGACCGAGTGGACATGGGGCGGCTGCGCTGCATCGCGTGGTATGCGCGAAAGATGAACGACATGGCGTCGAGCAGAAATACAGGAGGCTTTGCTTGTTCAGGCACGCTACAGAGTGTATCAGCGCAGGCGCAGGCGCGCAGGACTATGTGGCGGGGTGCACGATATGCTTCTCTGCGGTGCCACCATGCCCCATTGTTTCGGGCCGGCCGGGATCGTACCGCACATACACCCACAGATAGAAACAGCCCATGGCAAGAAGGATGATTGAAGTTGGACGGAGCAGCAGTAAGGTCATCAGCTTTCCGGCCAGAGCGGTTGTGGAGAAGTGAAGATTTCTGGTGAGTATGAGCAGAATTGCCAGAGGAATATCGCTCGTAGACGCAATGCCAGCCACAGTCAAGCCAAAAGCAAGCCACCGCCTGCTGCCACCTTCCGCCCAAAGCATGGCGCAGGCGGGAATTGCAAGCAAAAGGAGCTTCGCGTCGTATGCGCGGTGATACACAGGAAGCAAGGAAAGAGCAGAGACTGCAGCGAGAGCCAGCCATGCGTCCTCTTGCGTGAACCGCGTGCGTACTGTCTTAATCGCCCAAACCAGCAGAAGTGCACCGCTGACAAGATAGCTCATCGGATTGTAGAAATGCGGATCATCGCTGAAGACGCTGAATGCTGCTTGCAGGCTGATAACCATGCTGGTTTTGCGAGCCGTGCTGGATTCAACTCCGGGATCGTTCAAGCCGCCGTGCATCGAGATTGTCGTCAGGTTAGCCCGCAGTTCCTGCTGCCAGTGTGGTGCAAAGTGCGAGATCCATAGAGTTGCCGCAAGGCCGAAACACGCGGTGAGCGCGAGTGTATGGAGAGCGCGCTTACGAAGCGTCCCGCCAGCCAGCAGGAAGTAGAGCCAGACAAAACCAACATCATGGGGCTTTATGACGAGGCTGATTGCAAGACACAGGACGCCAGCCGGTACTGATCGATCCCGCAGAAAGCACCAGACCGCAATAAGACAGAAGCTTACGACGATTCCTGCGGTATTGCCGTTGGCAAAAAGCGCTTCGCTGTTGGCCAGTACAAGGCAGACGAGTATAAGGGAAACTCTTGGGGAGAAGTTTTCCCCGAGCTTCCGCATCAGGTATGCGGCCAGAAGGAAGCTGCCCATGATGAGGGTCAACCACAGCGTTTTAGCGACCCCCCAAGACAGCATCGCGAACGGGGCAACGATAACGAACACAGAAGGCAGGTTGACGAACAGGGTGAGAACGGTGCGATCCATTGTAGATCCCAAAGAGCTCTGCCCACCCTCCGCGATGTAGGCATGCTCCAATGCTTTCGCATCGTAGGGATCGCGCTGGTGCATCAAGCACTTAGTGCCGTAATAGAGCGCTTGGAAGTCTACCGTTCCGCCAGAGACGATGCGTCCAATGGCAAGGCCCCAATTGGCAGAGAATCCAATGCATAACAGCATCAATAGCAGATGTGGTGAAAACATTCGTGTCATGTGCGGCCCTATTCGTTACTTTGCAGCGAGACTCTGTCGGGATCATACCGGACGTACACCCAGAGATAGAAACAGCCCATGGCGAGAAGGATGCAAGATACGAAAGCCCATTAGGCTTCATCGCGTTGCGATTTCCTGTTGAGCCAGCGGATATGGAGTGAGACCTGGCGCCGGCGCATCCGGCTGAACGAGCCAGATGTGCCTGTTCTTGTAATACTGAAACAACTCGCGATTGCTGACGGCATCCATTTCGCGCGCCCAGACGACTTTGGAGCCATCGATGTCGGCAGCGTTGTAAACCCACTCATTTAGAGGGTTGTGCTGCGGCGAATAGCGCACTAGGACCAACTGCTCTCCGGGAAGTTGCACCAGCTTTTCTTCGATGCCAGCCCTTGCCGTGCCAAAGCAATCGGGCCCGTACCATTCCCCAGCCCATTCTGTAGGTGGCCACTCATGCACTGGAACCTTCAGCGGACGATCAAATACTCGGACGCAGGCCATAATCAAACAGATCGTTACACTTGCCCGCACCAAAGCGAGACCCACCGGCTTATGTTCCGGGCTCCAGACCCGTAAGTGTCTCATGCCCTGTAACCCGATTGCGTAAAGCACTACGGTGAATGCTGCAAGGTAATGAGGAATCAGAAAGACACCGATCAGCATTCCTGCCATTAATACGAAGAGACTTAAGACGAGGAAGCGGAGTCGGTGATCAAGGACAACGCGACGAATCATGAAGAGGGGGGGGATTAATGCCATGCCTGCGAAAAAAAGGACCGTGCGGATTATCTTAATCAGTGTCTGTGGCAAAAAGCCGCTGAGCGAATGAATTCGGTAATACTCATCAAGCTCATTTTGGTGATAGAAGCTGCGCATTGCCACATGGTGGTAGAGAGGTTCCGGACGGGGAGACTGCCAGATGAAATATGGCGCTATCGCGTATGTAGCGCGGTTTACGGTGTAGGGCAAGGTGAAGGGACTTCCAAAGGCACGATAATCGTAGTAGCCCAGCCATGCGGCGGCAGCGATGAGGAGCACAAGCGGGGCTGCACTCAGCCGTGCCAAGCTGGCCGCATTCGGGCGGTTTTTCCCCTTGATGAGCCAGTGCCCCAGTGCCACCGCCACCGGCAGGCAGAGCAGCATGCCCTCGTAGGGGCGTGTGTAGACAAGAAGGATGGTGCCTATCGCCATCATCATGGCGTAGCGAAGCTGCGGGTTCCGCATGAATCGGGGCAGAGCTCCGAGGATCAACGCTCCACCGAGCGCGGCAATCGAGCCGGCTGATTCGTAGGTGTTTGTCCAGTAGCTGAATACACCGAGGCGAAGCACGGCGATCAGGCCACCCAGTAGCGCCCAGGAGGGCGGTAGCCAGGCTTGCAACATCCAGCAGATGGCTGCAGACATGAACGCACTCACGATTAAGAGGCCAAACCACGGATGCCCCAGAAGAACCGTTGATGCGGCCATGATGAGTGCTTGTCCGGGGAAATACATCGACATGTAGGTCGGCTTCATGTCAATGTGGATGGACTCAAAATGAGTCCACATAGCGGGCGTGGGATTGGCCAGGTGTCCGTGGGCAAAAGTGTCGGACGCAAGCAGGAAACTGAAATCGTCGGGTATAAAGGGCAAAGGAACCGGGAAAACCGGCAGTAATGCGAGGCGCAGCAAGATTACAGAAAGCCCTACAACCGCCACAGCCAGGAGCTTCCGCTGCGCGAGCTTTCTAAAGGCCCGCTCAACACGCACAAACCATTCATTTCCAAGTCTGGGCCACGCGAATGCAACCGCTACAGCGAGCAGTGTGAAGGTGCCTTCTAGGAAAGGAATTGAGAGTTCCGACGCGGACGGAGAAGAAGAAAGCATATCAAACTGATATCACAGGCGGGGCCATCAATACACTCACCACTGCAATTGTGGAACCCTGGAGATTCACGATGTCCAAATGTACGTTACTGATCGTAACTGATATTTGCATCTAATAAGGCTTGAGGGAGATGTGTGAAGCACGTCGTCGTACGTACACATCTCCCCCATGAGGAAGGAAAACCCTGACTGATCTCTCCCCACGCATTGGGGGTGGCTTTGCTTGTGCAAGCTACCCCCCAATGCACAAACACTGCTTCAAGGCGTTTACCCTGAAGCAGTGTTTGCGCTGTAAAACAACCAGTTTTGCCGGGTTACTCTGCTTTTCTATTTCTCTGTTAGCGAAGCGTCCGGCGAATAGGTTGAGGTTTTCCAGTCCTAACCAACTGCGGTCGAGAGCGTGGTGCTGACCTGGTCAAAGGCAGAGTTGATTTCTGCTGCCAGCTTGCCCATGCCGGCAATGGCGCCGAGAGCGATGATGGCCACGACAAGAGCGTACTCGACCAGATCCTGGCCTTCTTCACGCTCAACAAAGTTCTTCACGTTGATATACATCTTGAGCATCAGATCGTTCATCTTCAATTTTCTCCTATTGCTAAGATTTTTGAGCCGCAGGCAGCGGTGCCTACAATATAGCAAGTGTTATGCCATTCTAAGCAAATTTATTATTCGATTGAAATCAATCAGTTAGCCGAGATAGCATTACGAGAGTGTAAACAATTGTACACACATCAGAGGATAGCGAAGCCCTTCACGTATACATGACACCAAAGTGTGACTCGTTGAATACATTGAAGTTCGCGAAGATTTCTGTCATTGAAGCATTCGATCTGCATTTCGAGGGCATCGGCGCCGCTGAAAGGCGAAGTGTGGCGGGCCGACAGGATTAACGAGCCAGCGAAGGATGCCTTCCGTAACCCTTCTGTGCGCGCAGGCGTGGAAACTCATGATTCAGCTGCTGCAGTGCTGCAAAGCAAGCGCGTCGTGATTCCGACCTCAGACGTCCGGGTGAGTTGGGTCGCCTTGTTGGGCGGCGGGAGAGAATTCGAGCAGGTCTCCCTGTTGTGTTCGCGTCTCGAGGATGGTGCCGGCGGGAAGCTCGATGATCGAATGAGCTACGAGACAGGCAGATAGCCGCCACGGCGGCACGTTGCTGCGGATCTTTCTCACGCGATGTTTGCGATCCAGATAGACGAGATCGATGGAGAATTGCATGCCAAAGGTATGCACCGCCTCGCACGGGACGATCCACATGCCCTCACCGGGCGCAAGTGCCTTGCGGCCGAGCAGGCCTCTAGAGCGCCTGGCACCGCTGCCCGCGAGCTCCAAGCTGGTGGCCAATTGTGTTTGACGGCTGACGTTCACGACCTGAAGTCGAATGTCCTTCTCAGAAAGGTGCTTGGGCAGTTTCATCCTGATCCTCGTTTATCTTTTCACGGCATTGTGCGTCATGACGCATGGGTTGCAGAAGAGGATTGCCGGTCTATGCGAGGTCCTGACAGCAAAATGTGAGCCCCGCTTTGCTGGCGGGGCTCATGCTGATGAGGGTTGAGATCGTGGCTATACACAAGTGCGGTCAACTTCACGGACTATAGATCACTGCGGCGATGTCGTAGAGACTGCACCTGCCGAATAACCGCCAGAAGAGCCGCTGCCAGACAACTGAGTCTCGGGCTTCATGCTGTCAATCAATTGCTCAACCGGTATGGTTGGGGCTTGAGTCGATTCAGCCGTCTTTGCGTCCGGAGTGTGCATTGGGGTATCAGAGTTGGGCGGCATGAACTGCGACGGATACTTCGGAACGGGAATCGTGCCGCCTGGAACAGGCGAAACGATCTCTGGCGTCACGATAACAATGAGTTCAGTATCGGTCCTGTTTTTCGAGGTGGACTGGAAGAACTTGCCCAGGATTGGAATGTCGCCCAGAAAAGGAATCTTCTGGAATGTCTCCGTGTCGCGCTTGTCGAGAAGGCCGCCAATAGCAAAGCTTTGTCCGTCGCCAAGTTCCACCTCTGTTTTGACGCGACGGACAGAGATTGCAGGCTCCAGAAATCCTGAGATCTGCACGGCATTGCTGAAGTCGAGCGCACTGACTTCCGGGGCAACCTGCAAGCGAATTGTTCCACGCGGCGTGATAGTGGGGATAAAGTTCAAGCGGACGCCGTATTGCTGGAACATGATGGTGATCGCGGCGCTCCCGCCCACTCCTGCCGCCTGAACCATGGGATAGGGATACATGCCGCCAGCGAGGAAGCTGGCCTGCTTGCCGTTCTCGGCCAGCACGTTGGGTTCTGCAAGAATCTCTACCAGTCCTTTTTGCTCAAGTGCCTGAATGGTGGCGCCCAGGTTGATGCCTGGATAAAAGGCAAATAGGTTCAATTCATTCGACAGGGTTGCAGTGGCGGGTGCTCCACCACTGCCGCCAAGCACAGATGGCGGTGAATATTGTCCCGTCGAGATTTGTCCGATGGTATTTCCGAAGCCTGTGCTGAAGAGATTCATGCCAAGTTGCAGGCTCTTGCTGCGATCCACACTGGCAAAGCGTACCTTGAGAAGAATCTGGCGCTCCGGAGGCGGTACATTGACATTGAGCAGGTTGACGACTTTGCCAGTTGTGGCCGTGGAAGCAATCTGTACGGCCCGGCTGGAACTATTCAGATCTCTGACCGTGCCGCGAAGAAAAATGTTGCCATTTTCTTCGCTCACTCGAAGGTCTTGTCCTGGTAGTTCTGTTCTGAGTTCGCGCCGAATCCCCGTCAGGCGGTCGTTGGTGGCATACGTACTCGGTCTGACCGTGACGTTGAAAAACTGGCGGCCGCCACTGACGTCCCAAAGGATCAGGCTGGTTTCCCCGGGCGCCTTGCCATTCACCAGAACCTGGGTTGGGCTAACAGCGGTTGCCTCTGCGATATCGCCGATGCCGACCACGATTTGCTTTACTTGCCGGGCAAGGTCGAGGACGACAGACTTGCCTACGGCAACTGACAGATCGTTTGCCGAGTCCTGGCTGGTGGGGCTTGCTGGCAGAGGGGTTGTTGCTGGAGTCTGAGCCTGCAGGGCCACAGCTGCGCAGAAAACTAAGGTCAATGCACTGGAACAGGCTAAGGTAACGCCGGCTTGCGCTTTCACTGTTGTCCCCCAGTAGATGCGAATTTTTCTTCAGTCCGCTTTGAGCCGTTGATGACTACGACGGAAAACGGTGGTGGAGCTTTGGGGCGAGATTTCACTCTTACGGCTGAACGAGCAGGAGTGGTCGGTGCGCTCTTGTCCTCGAAGAGATTGGTCATGGCAGTTCCCTTGACCGGATCAATTTTTGTATCGAGGGGATTGCGGAGAACCAACTGAATTTTAGTCTGATTGCTCGCTAGGGCCATGACTTGTGCCTGATCCGGTGTCACCAGCAGGTTAACGACTTGAACCTGTTGTGGTTTGCCCTCGGCATCTTTTTGAATATCAGTGCCGGCCGAGAGGACTTCAATATTCTGGAGCACAGTCCTGGCCTGCGTATTCTGGCTGTTCTGCATATCCGGAGGAATGCCGGAGATCACTACGTCAACCCGCATGCCTGGTAGAACGAAGCCTGCCACGCCTACGACCTGGTCAACCCTGACCGCTATGGCCCTCATGCCCTGACGAATCGTTGCCGCCAGTCCGCCGCCAGAGCCTGCAGGGGCCAGGCGGCTGTCGAGAATTGGTTCGCCGGCATAAATGGTCGATATGGCGCCGCGGCCGATTGCATTTTTGGGATCGAGAATTGCTCCAGCGGGAGCCGTGCCCAGGATCTGAAGAGTGGTTAGATCGGTAGCGGCAAGTACGGCTCCAATCTTGATGTCTTTGGCAGCAGCAACCAGGCGCGTTGTAGGCACTGCCTTGGATGCGGCCAGGCGTGATCCGACCACGCGCCATACGAGCAATGCACAGATGGAGGCTATTACAAAGGCACTGATGAGGATGATTAGCAGTCTTCGGTTCATTCAGAATCCTGTCTGCACCAGATATGCTGTCACTTTGCTGTCCGGGGACTTTAGTCTTTTGTCGCAGCAAAGTGTAACGGCGAAGTGCTTGCGCCGAGCTTAATATTTCCTTGGTTGTCCAACAAATATTGGGCTAATGCGGTTGAAGTATAGCATTACCTTAGGGGTGCAAAGTCAATAAAAAAAGCGAATCGGGAACACTTAGGTATCATACTAACTACTGCAATCTTCATGCTGCATTGAGCGATGCGCAAGCCCACGAAAGTAGTATCCGCTCTCCCTTGGCCGACCAGGTTCTGTTGGATTGGTCGCTCGAAAATCCACGAGGCGGTAGTAGCTATCGGCATTGCGCTGCGCCACGACTGTCTGTACTGTCACAGTCATAGTCATTGGTAGCGGGGGTATCAGCAAAGGTAATCTTTCTTTGTGTTGCAGGCGGCACTATCAATATACAGTAGGTACAAGCTGCGACAGAGAGGGATCCGAGCTGGTGATGGGGTCTAACCGGACGATTTCGCTTTTCCATGAACAGCCGCAAGCGAGCGGGAAGCCGTATGCCTTTGCGCTCTCGGTTGTTCTGCACGTCACGGTGGTGGGAGTCGTGCTCTACGGCTTCCTGTTTGCGCCGCGCATCAATATGCGGGCTGCTGCAGACCGTTACGTCCTGCGGCGAGTGGACCTGAATCGGCCAGATCCGGAAAACCAGCGCATCGCTGGGGACAGCAGTCTGTATCCGAGGCTGCGCACCAAGGCGCATACTGCTCCGCCGCGCGGCAAGTCGGCGGCTCCGTCATCGAGTCGCCGCCAGCTTGCAGATCGTATGCTGGCGCGCCAAACACTTGTTCAGCCTGACGTACCGCTCAAGAAGCTGGTGATGAAGGACATCCCGCTCCCAGCCTTGATGCTGTGGTCTGCGCCGAAGCCCAATGTGCGAGTCATTACCCCGCCCGCTCCGCACCCGGCCACAACGGCAGACGTGCGGCCTGCGATTATCCATCCGAATCGCGAGGTGGCACCCGCTGACATTGCCCTGTCATCCACGCCGTTTACTTCGGCGATCCCGATGCCGCTGCCGAGCACCAGCTCTCCCGTTGTCGTTCGCGGGCCCGACCCAACCAAGCGGGTTCCGGAGACATCTTCCACGAGTTCTGCCCAGCCCACTTCTGCAGCGGTCGTTTCGCTTTCAGATCTGCGCATGGCGAAAGGAACTGTTGTGCTTCCGCCCACCAATGAAATCGCACCCGGTAGCCAAACGGGGGGCCTTGCGTCGGGGCGTGCAGGCAATGGTTCTCAGGCGGGTGAGGGCGACCCTTCCAGCAGAGGCACCGAAATGGGAGCGCAGCAAGCTCAAGGCGATCCTGGGAATTTGAAAGGCAATGCAGCTTCGCAGAGGGGCATCAGCTCCGGTGGTGCTGCATCCAGCTCGGGCTCGACCGCAAAAGGAGAGAGCGGCCAATCCAGCGCTCTAACTTATACGCGCATCACCCTGCCTCAGAATGGCCAGTTTGGAGTTGTGGTCGTGGGTTCCACGTTGCAGGAGCAGTATCCAGAGACGGCAGGGCTTTGGAAGGGAAGGCTCGTCTATTCTGTTTATCTCCACGTCGGCTCAGCCAAAAACTGGATTTTGCAGTATGCGCTCACTTCTTCAGTAGACGCGGCAGCTGCAGGGACTGTGAATCGTCTAGAGGCGCCATGGCCTTATTACATCGTGCGTCCGAATCTTAATCCCGCAGATGTGGATGTAGACGCGCTGATGATTCACGGTTTCGTGAATGCAGCCGGCCACTTTGAAGCTCTAGCCTTCGCACTGCCGTCGGGGTTCGCCCAGGCGCGTGCAATCCTGGATGCACTTCAGCAATGGCAATTCAGGCCAGCTAAAGAAAACGGCCAACAGGCGAAAGTGGAAGTGCTGCTGATTATCCCGGAAGAAGACGAATAAGCAAGTGCTCTGCTGCAATGCCACGGACCCACGCAGGACCAATCGCGTGCTCAAGCTTCGAGGGAGGACTCGCGGGCTGGCCAACGGTGCAGCTAGTTCTCGGCCGTGTTTGACTCTCCGTGCAGGTTCAGCCTCTTCAAAAAGCGTTCGAGGTCCTTCCTGTCTGCCCCACGTGCCAGAATTCTTTCGCTGATGTCAGAGCCGGTGCCCTTCGGCAGGATAAAGGCAAGCCCTAGCCCTTCACTGTCCCAACGAACGACCTTCCCCTGCACGGCAATTGCGTCGTCAAGGTTATTGCCTAAGCTGTCAGTCCGTTGCAGTGTCATCAAGACCATGGTTCCGGGATACCACCTGTCTTCAGTCAGCAGGTAAAGTCCTGCTATGCTGATGTCCGCGATCTGGAAAGCCCGTGGCGTGCTGCCAGTCCAGTAATAGGCAACCAATCCAGGAAGCGGCTTGCGATGCGCTCTGCGCCGGTCTGACGACAGCCAATTTCGGAGCCAGATTCTCAGTGAGTTCGGCCGGCCAGCGTTCGGGTCGAATTGGTTCATCCCATCTGACTCCTGAAATAGAGTTTGTACGCCGCCGTGGCGTTGTTGTGGGGACGACTGGGGGACATCGCCGCTTCCAATCTGCATCTCCATTGAAGGCATGCTCCCTTCCGGGTTCGCGATGAATTCCATGGTAGAGGAGTGCGAGAGCCCTGCGAGGCGATGCTCCATTTCATCGGCTGCGCAAATAACCAACTGATCTCCGGGCTGAGTCTGCGACGAGAAAATGGTGTGTACCGGTAGAACCAGAGCGCTCGCAGCTTCGCCCTCAAATGTCTCAACCACAAAAGCAGGTAAAGACTCGACCTCCTGAATCACCCGGTAATTCTCATCAAGATATATCAGATCAACAGGCAAATGTCCCAGTGCTACCGGCATACCTCTGAAGGGCATGATCCAGAGGCTGCTATCCATCTTCGTTGCGAATCTCTCAATCAGATGCCTCAGCTTCTCAATCACTACATCGGTGACAGTGAGGTCCAAACTGAGGAAGCTTTCGCGCGTCTGATTGTATACGCAGTATTTATGACTTTCCATACCCTATGATCCCTCTGGAAGCTGCCAGGCCGTCGGTCTCATCACAAGTAACTTAGTATCGGCTCTATTGGACTGGTTCACCCAATCCATTGCATTCTTTTGCCAATTATCCAAATGCCGCCGGCAGATTCCGCTGGATACGTGAGAAATAAAGCACATATCCAGCAGAACAGGTGGTCCTTTCAAGACATGGTCGCGGCATCAGCAGCACCGCAAAAGGGGAACAAAACCCCGCCGCCGGAAGGGCATGGCGCCGGTCGACGGGATATTTGGCTGATTAACCGGCACGATTGCAGCCCGGCCACCAACCGCCCTGCGATTCAGTTTCTGTTACTTGACCCGAGTGCGCCGGCGCTGGATCAAAATGATCAGCACGATGACAAAGAGTACACCAGCTACAGCCCGGATAATCGTGGTGGTGTCCATTTCAAGTCTCCCATTTCATGAGTGGATGCGAAATGCGCGTGTGGTGTGAACCTGATGCAGCGCCTACTGGCTCTTCAATGCAACTCTTGTTACTTGACCCGAGTGCGCCGGCGCTGGATCAAAATGATCAGCACGATGACAAAGAGCACACCGGCTACAGCCCGGATAATCGTGGTGGTGTCCATCTAGCCTCTCCCTTCTTTTAGTGATTGAACAACGACTTAAAGGACTCCGACATACTGATAGCCGCGGGACCAAGAATAACCAGAAAAAGGGAGGGAAAAATGAACAGCACAAGCGGGAATAGAAGCTTGATCGACAGCTTTGCCGCTTTCTCCTCAATCTCCTGTATGCGCTTGGTTCTAAGCGTATCTGAGTGAACTCGCAAGGTCTTGGCAATGCTTGTTCCAAATTGCTCCGATTGAACCAGCATGGAGACCAGATTGCGCACGTTGTCAACGCCGGTGCGGTCCGCCATGTGCTTCCAGGCGTCGCCTCGAGGCGTTCCTGCCCTTTGTTCCAGCGCAACCACACCCAGTTCATCGCTGAGAACCGGCTGTGAGTCATTCATCTCCACCGAGGTGCGAGCGGTCGCCTGATCGAGGCTCAGACCCGCCTCGATGCAGATGACAAGCATGTCCAGTACGTCCGGCAGCCCGCGCCGAACGCTTGCCTGCCGCTTGGCTATCAGCTTACCAAGCCAGAAATCGGGAATGAGAAATCCAAGGCCCAAGCAGGCAATGAGCATGAAAATTGGGCTCTGTCTTGCCATACCGCTCAACACTGCTAGACCGAGAAGAAGAAGAGGGGCAAGCACCTTTGTGCCGTAGAAAATCTTCACGGCGCTGTCCTTGCGAAATCCCGCCAAGATCAATCTCTTCTGGACGACCGAGACCTCTGCATCACTTCTCGGTACGACACGCTCGAATTGTTCAACCACGTCCCCGAGAATTCCACGCGTATCCTGGAGCGTGCGCTTCAAGCTCTTGCGCTTCTTGGTGTGTGGGTTGATCGCGGCCGAAATGCGCGATTGTACAGTCTCTCGATAGAAGATCAGGAGTCCCCCGCTTGCAATCAGCAGGAATATGACACAAAAAGAAAGAATTACTATGCCCATAACTCCCCTTCAAACGTCCATGTTGACGATCTTACGGATGATCAAACCGCCCACGATAATCATTCCAGCAGCGGTGTAGAGAAGCTTGATGCCCAATTCCCGTGTCCAGAGTAAGCTCATCATCTTGGGATTGATAAAATATATTGCGAACCCCAGAACAACAGGCAGCAACGTCAGGATGACCCCGGTTAGCCTACCTTGGGCAGTGTGGGTCATCACCTGACGCTTCAACCTGAAACGTTCCCGAATTACCTGGGATGTTTTCTCCAGCACTTCAGCAAGGTTACCGCCGCTTTCCTTTTGAATCATGATGGCCGTGACCACGATGCGAAGATCCTGCACCGGCATGCGGTTGACCATGTTTTCCAGCGCAGTTTTCAGTTCCAAGCCGTAGTTCTGCTCATCAAAAGCTAGGCGAAACTCAGGGCCTACGGGTTCGGGGCATTCCCGCGTAACCAGGCCCAAAGCGGAGTTTAGGCTATGTCCAACGCGGAGCGCACTGACGATCAGATCCAGTGCTTCCGGCAACCCCTCTTCAAATTTCGACATACGCTTTGAGCGCTTCTGCAGGACGTAGCCAAAGGGCAGAAAGCCCAGAGCCGCGCCGACTGCCAGGCTGATCGCGATATTCCCGGTGCGCATGTTGACCAGGTAACCGGGAATAGCGAAGGCTGCCAGGCACATCAGTACCAGACCGCCAACGGTCCACTTAAGGTTGGCCTGATAAAGAAGGCGGCGCAGGCGTGGCGTAAGCTCAAGTTTTCGCAGGTACCGATCAATTAATGGAATTGAGCTCGCCAGGTCGTTCTTGCGCACGTCAACGAGCAGGTTGCTCATCTCCGGTTTCTCGGTAGCCAGAACCGAATCGAGCCGGGCAAGCATCTGCTTCGCCTGCTGCGAGGAGTCTGAGCTGGTTGCCACCATGAGCAAGGCAACAACCGCAAACACTCCCAGGAATACGAGGATGATGATCAGAGCCATCGCAACTACCCCTTACTTAACTTACTTCCGTTGTTCTTTCAAACAGGCTCGGCGGCAGGAAGATGCCCGATGTACGGAGCTGATCGAGGAATCTGGGACGAATGCCGCTGGGTTTGAACACGCCCAGCACCTTGCCATTGGGTCCGATTCCTTTTTTCTGAAAGGCGAATATCTCCTGCATGGAGATGACATTTTCTTCCATGCCTGTAATCTCGTGGATGCTGACGCACTTGCGGGTTCCATCGCTTAGACGTGTGCACTGAACGACGATGGTGAGCGCGGAGGCGATCTGTGCGCGAACCGTCTTCTCCGGAAGATTCAGGTTGCTCATGGCCACCATCGATTCAAGTCTCGTCAGCGCATCGCGCGCGGTGTTTGCGTGCACCGTGGTCATGGACCCCTCGTGGCCGGTGTTCATTGCCTGGAGCATGTCAAACGCTTCCTCGCCGCGCACCTCGCCAATGACGATGCGATCGGGTCGCATGCGAAGACTGTTGATCAGTAGTTGCCGCTGCCGGATAGCCCCCTGTCCCTCGACGTTGGGCGGGCGGGTTTCGAGCCGCACAATGTTCTCCTGCGCCAGCTGAAGTTCGGCCGCGTCTTCAATGGTGATGACGCGCTCATTCTGCGGGATATATTGCGACAGGATGTTCAGGAACGTGGTTTTGCCGGCGCCCGTGCCACCGGAGATAAGGATGCTCAGCCGCGCGCGCACGGCTGCGGAGAGCAACTCCATCATCTCCGCGGAAATGCTCTTCAGTTGTACCAGCTGATTAGCGGCCAGCGGGCCGGTTCCGAAGCGGCGGATGGACAGGGAAGGGCCGTCCAGCGCCAGCGGCGGAATAATCGCGTTGACGCGGGAGCCATCAGGCAGGCGAGCGTCGACCATGGGCGAGGATTCGTCGACTCGACGGCCTACGCGCGACACGATGCGGTCAATGATCTGCAGCAGGTGGCGGTCATCGCGGAAGGTCGCATCGGCCCGCGATAGAATGCCGCCGCGTTCAATAAAGACATGGTCTTTGTCATTGACCAGGATGTCTGAAATCTTCTGATCCTTGAGCAGCGGTTCCAGTGGGCCGAGACCAAAGACTTCATCCAGCAGGTCGGTCTGAATTTTTTCCTGCTCGTCAAAGCTCAGCGGCACCCTGCGGTCGCTGATGATTTCACTAATAATGCTGGATACCGCCTGGCGTGCCTGATTGGAGTTGACACGCGAAAGCTTCTCGAGATCCAGCTTTGAGATCAGGGTCCGGTGTACTTCAGATTTAAAACTTTCCAGATTTAGATTTTCCATGTTGCACCGTTCCTATACACAGGATTTAATTCAAAAAACGCGGAATCAGCCAAAAAGGCTGAATCCCTTCTTTTTCTTCTTGTCGAGCTGTACAGTCACCCCGCACGCAGCCCCCGCCATTTCCTGAATGGCCCTGGAAATCATCGAGTCTTCCTGAGTCAACGGGGTGGCTTCGTTCTGCATCCGTCGCACCGCCACATAGTCGCTGGGAATCTTCCACTGCACTGGCCTGTTCAGCGCCTTTGCAATATGTTCTTCATCGACACCACCTGCGCGGGGGATGAACCGGTTGAGCACAATTTCCAGATTGGAGCCGCCGGACTTGAAGTATTCCGAAATAACCCGATGCGAGTTGCGCAGCTCGGGTATGCCAGCCTGCATCACCAGGTACACCACGTCTGCCAGATCTACAAGAGCCGTTCCGCTCAAATCGAATCTGGACCCAGCATCGATCACCACGTACTCAAAGCCGAGCCGGGCTGTGCTGATCAGTTTCTCCACGGCATCGTTGCGGACTTCCACGTTGGGAAACTTGCCAGGAGCCGCAAGGATGGAGAGGCCGGATGAATGTTTAGCCAGGATCTTTGACAGGAAATTCGCGTCCATTCTGGAGGCGTTTTGCAGTGCGTCCACGGCAGAGAACTGGGGCGTAATCCCGAGGGTAAGCGCAGCGTCGCCCAGCGGGAGGTCGAGGTCAATCATCAATGTATTTTTGCCGCATCCCTGCGCCAGAGCCACGGCAAAATTGCAGGCGACTGTGGTGACTCCCGAGCCGCCCTTGCCGCCCAGAAACACGAGCACCTTGGCGCCGTCATGCTTGGTGCCGTGGGTCGCCGGCCTGCGCGTCGCAGCCCGGCCCAGCGCTTCTGACAGTGAGCCCGAAGCGATCGGCTGCGAAAGGAATTCGCGTGCCCCTGCCCGCATGCACCGTACCAGGGTGCTCGGATCCGTCTGCGACGAGTAGACCATGATTGTCGCCGCGTTCTGGGAGGCCATGTGCTCCACCAGGTCGAGCGCCTGCTTCTGGTCGCTGTCCAGGTCGATGATGATGACGTCGAAGTTCTCGTCCATGATGCGCTGCATCTCGATAGAACGGGCGGGATAGGCGGTAAACTCCTTCAGATTGGTAATCGACAATCCGGAAAGAGCATGCGCCATGCTTCTGCGGTCCTGCTCGCTCGGACCAATCAGAGCAACCGATAAATCACTTACGCCGGTGTAGTCAGATTCTGGAATAGGGGTCGACATTACCGATTTGAGCTCCCAGCTGTTCGCGTTTCGCCGCGAATCCAGCCCCGTTCGATGGTGCGCCTAACTGCGAAATTCGCCGGTACTGCATCTCAATGCATAAAAAATGAAAACAGTGTTCCGATTGCGATAGCTGGAGCATAAGGCATCTTGCGCGCCTTGGGGTTGGCGAGCGACATTTCCGAATTGCCGCGCAATCCCTGCTTTCCCCAGCCAAGAACCATTTTGCCCGTGCCCGTAAAAAGTTCTCCCAGAAACCCGCCGAAAGCGGCCCAACTAACTGCCATGATTCCGCCCACTAGGCCGGTGACGACCAGCGCAAACAGCAACTGCTGGGGCCCAATCCAGGCGCCGATGGCCGCGCACAGCTTCACGTCTCCCATTCCCATGCCGCCCATCCAGGCGAGGATTCCGAATAGCAACAGGCCGAGCCCCAGCCCGCCTAGACTTTGACCAATCCCCGGCCATCCATGCAGCCAGGCAGTGACGATGATCCCGGCACCCATGAAGGGAAGTACGAGCCAATTGGGAATGCGGCGGCTGCGCAGATCCGTAAAGGTCGCGACAGCGAGAACAATCACCGTCGGCCACCATGCTATCGAATGCAAATCGAGCCTCCCCTTTCATTCCCGTCAAGACACACGTAGCTACTGTATATAAGCAATTGTCCCTCCAAATCGCCATAAGTCAAGCTTGTAATAATTCAACGCGATAGGTGATGCTGAAGCTGGACTTGTGTACACGTCTGTTTACGGGCTCGGGCGCGCGGTGAAGCGGGGCGTATACACCCACAAAAGTGGTAGATAAGCCACAGGATCTGAAGCGCCTTGCCCCCCCGCCTTCAGGCCGACATCGTTCTGCGCGTTACCTTCTCGCTCTTTGTAGTGAGCCCGAATCTTTCATTTTGCGCCAGTGCCATTTTTGATTCCCTCTTGCGCCCCGGCATCTGAGCGTATCGGTCTCACAGGGACTGGATGTTCTGGTGCACCTTATTCTAGGCCAACGTTCCCGGATGGTCGAGATGTTCTTTGTGCGACTTGGAGAAGCTTATACCGGCCAGCTCGGGAAATGACAGCAGAAACAATGAAAGTCGGGTAGTTAGAGAGTTACCAGCCTTGCTCTCTACGCGAGAAACATGCAGTCGCCGTAGCTGAAGAAGCGGTAGCTCTTTTTCACGGCATGGCGGTAGGCGGCGAGGACGCGCTCGCGCCCGGCAAAGGCGCTCACCAGCATCAGCAGGCTGGATTGAGGCAGGTGAAAGTTGGTCAGCAGGGCACCGACGACGCGGAACTGAAAGCCGGGCGAGATGAAGATCTCCGTTTCGCCGGTATGCGCCTTGAGTGCGTCGCCGCCCGCCACGAGCGCGCAGTGCTCCAGTGTGCGGACCACGGTGGTGCCCACGGCTACCACACGCCTGCCCTCGCGCCGGGCGCGATTGACGGCCTCTGCCGTGGATGCGGGAAGAGTGTAGCGCTCGCGGTGCAGTTGCACCTCCTCCAGTCGCTCCACGCGCAGCGGCGCAAAGGTGCCCAAGCCCACATGCAGCGTGATGCGCGCTACCTCAACACCCGCGTCGGGCAGCACATCCAGTATCTGGGGGGTAAAGTGCAGCCCGGCCGTGGGAGCGGCTACGGAACCGCGCTCCCGCGAAAAAACCGTCTGATAGCGCTCGCGGTCAGCAGCGGCATCGTCGCGGCGGATGTAGGGCGGCAGCGGCATGTGGCCAATCCGCTCCAGCGCAGCAAAGAAATCCTCCACCGGCGCAAACCGCAACAGGCGCTCGCCAAAAGTGCCGCGCTCCAGCACCTCAGCTTCCAGTTCTACAGCCCCGGACGGCGCCAGGAAAACGAGCTGCTCCCCGATACCGACTTTCTTGCCCGGCCTGACGAGCGCGCGCCAGGTGTCAGCTCCGGTCGGTTCGGTCAGCAGCACTTCCACCAGCCCGGTGGGCTGCTGGCGGTCGCGCACCAGCGTCCGGTGCGCATACAGCCGCGCCGGAATCACGCGACTATCGTTGATCACCAGCAGATCGCCGGGATGGAGCAGAGAAGGGAACTGGGCAAACTGTGCGTCGGTGAGTGCGCCTGTTGTGCGATTCAGTACCAGCATGCGGCTTTGCCCGCGCTCTTGGGCGGGTTGCTGCGCAATCAACTCCGGCGGCAGCTCAAAATCAAAGTCGGCAACGCGAAGGCCGCTCATTGGGAAGCCTTTCCAAAATGCGCAAGAGCCCGCAGCCGTGCGCGCTCGATGGCCGCGTTCAACTCCTCGCGTTTGGTCTCGAACTCCTCGACGGGCAAACCAGCGGGCACGTGCGTCCACTGTGCCCAGCTCACGCAGATGCGCGTGAAGGGCATGGGCACCAGGAAGCGGTCCCACGAGCCCATGGTCCAGGCCCGCTCCGGCTCCAGGTGAAAGCAGCCAATGGGCGCGCCGGTCATGTGTGCCAGTTTGATGGGGCCCATTTTGGTGCGGTAGATGGGGCCGCGCGGTCCGTCGGCGGTGAAGATCGCAGTGCGTCCCGTCTGGATGATGTGCTTGAGTCCGAGCAAGCCTTCGCGCGATCCGCGCGAGCTGGAGCCGCGCACGGCATCGAAGCCGAACATCCTGAGGATGCGCGTAATCAGTTCGCCGTCGAAGCTGCGACTGATGAGGATGACGGCGCGGGAACGGCGGAAATAGATGGTGCAGGGCAGCACACACTGATGCCAGAAGCAGTAAATCTCCGGCCCCGGCTTCTCGCCGAACAGAACCGGCGTTACGCCCTCTTCCGCGATCACTTCAAAGCGCCAGGTGAGGCCCACGATCCAGAGCAGCGCCCACACCAGGCGCGGCACAACGGCCAGCGCAAGACGCTGGCCCAGCGTGAATCTTGGGTTGGCTTCGGCGGTCACTTTACTGATTTTAGCTGTAGCGCAGCCAGCGCAGCAGTTCAGGCAGAGTGGCGCGCTTTCCATACATCAGGATGCCGACGCGGTAGAGCCGCGTTGAGAACCACAGGACCACCCAGATGCTGAAAACCATCAGGCTAATCGACAGAGCAAACTGCCACGCCGGAGGAATCTCCGCGGACATGCGCAGAAACATGATGACCGGCGCGGTGGGCGGAAAGAGCGATGCCGCCACGGACCAGACGGAGTTGGAATCGTTGATGATCAGCAGGATCAGCGCGAAACTCAACCACGTGGGAGCCGCGGCCAGAGGCATGTACATCTGCAGCTCCTGCTCGGTTTCGCAGGTGGCGGCCAGGCCCGCGAACAGCGAACTGTAGAGCAGGTAGCCGAGGAGAAAGTAGATTGGAAACAGCACTGCCTCCGTCCATGAAATGTGAACGGCGTATTCGCCCGACATCATCGCGGCAGCGAAGGGAGAAAACAGAATTGCCGCGCCGGCGACCAGCCAGATGGCAATCTGCGTCAAGCCTACGGCGCCTACACCGATGAGCTTGCCTGCGAGCAGGTCGCCCGGTTTGGCGATGGCCAGCATCACCTCAAAGATGCGCGAGGTTTTTTCCTGAATGATGGAGCGCGCCACATTCATGCCATAAATCATGGTTGTCATAGACAGCAGAATGGCCATCAAGTAGCCCTTCCAGAGCGACGCTTCAGGATTGCTCTTCACCACGCTGCCGTCTTTCTTTGCCTGAAAACTGCTGATTGAAACGCCGCTGACCAGCGCCTCCGCGGCGGCCTGCTTCATGCCGGCGGCGGTCAGTCGCTCGTCCACCAGCGCGTGGTTCAGCGCCGACTTCAGCCGCGCCGTGGTGATGAAATCGCCCGAGGACTGCGCGGTGTAGGTGGCGGTGGGCGTCTTCCCCGCAGGTGTCTCCACCCACAGCACGCCGTCAATGGCTCCGGCCTGGACTTGCTTCACCAGCGCGGTTCGCTGCTCCTCGGTTGCAGGCGCGATCACGTCCACGCGGGCCTTGGCTGTCTTGTCGTCCACCAGCAGGTTGCGAATCTGATTGGCCAGCACGGCGTCCGTTGCGGCAATGGCCACATGCCGATTGGAACCCAGACCGAGGCTGGAAAGATAACTCACGCCGATGATTATGGCAAACACCGCAGGCAGGCCAATGGTGGTCATCCTGAAAGCGCGACTGCGCACCTGCTCCAGATACTCGCGGCGCGCAATTAGCAGCATGTTACGCATCGGTCTTGCCTCCCACGGTCTGGATAAAAATCTCCTCAAGCGAGGGTTCAACGAGCTCAAAGCGATAAATGGTGGCCACTGCCGACGCCTCATGCAGAAGCTTCTGCGCGTTGCCGTGCGGCTTCATGCGTATCTCCGCATGACCTGAGAAGTTTTTTGCCTCTGCAATTTCAGCGCTCTCAAGAAATTTCGGGCTGCCTTCAAACTCCACAATCACATGGTTGCGCTCATAGCGCGATTTGATCTCGCGCATCTTGCCGGAGAGAACTGCTTCGCCTTTATCAATGAGGCAAATCGAGTCGCACAGCTTCTCCACCTGATCCATGCGGTGGGTGGAGAACAGGATGGCCTTGCCCTGATCCTTCAATTCCAGCAGCGTGTGTTCCAGGAGTTTGGCGTTCACCGGGTCCAGCCCGCTGAAGGGCTCATCCATCACAATGAGGTCCGGATCGTGCAGGAGCGAGCCAATGAATTGAATCTTCTGCTGCATGCCCTTTGAAAGTTCTTCCGTCTTCCTGGCCAGCACATCGTCAATTTCCAGGCGTTTGGTCCAATCGGCCGCTCGCTTGCGCGACTCGTCGGCCCCGAGCCCGTGCAACTCGCCAAAGAAGACAAGCTGCTCCAGGACTTTCATTTTTTTGTAGAGGCCGCGCTCTTCCGGCAAGTAGCCCACCCGCTCCAGGCTTGCGCGTTCGAAGGGTATTCCAAAAAGATTGACAGTGCCGGAGTCGGGCAAAGTGATGCCCATCATCATGCGGATGGAACTTGTTTTGCCCGCTCCATTGGGTCCGAGCAGGCCAAACATCTGGCCCGCCTCGATGGAGAGGCTGAGGTTGCGCACGGCGACTTTTGTCTCGTAGGCCTTGGTTACTCCCACAAGTTCAACAACTGGCATCGAGTCTCCCGTCTCTCAGTTTGCAAGCAATTGTAGGGAGCTACAGTGGGGCGGTCACGCCAATTTTTAAGTATGTTTGTTATATTCCGGGGGGCCGGTGATGACCAGTGCGCTTTTCGTTTCTCCGTGAATATAACGGCAGCACCAGTCGGTCTGGTGGGTCTGCATGTCAGGCACGGAAATCAGATCCTTGTACGTCACGCATCCGTAGAGGAAGATCTTGTCCTCCCAAAGCTCGACCCTCTCGAACTCTTCATCGGAGCTGCAAAGCGATCGCACCTCGTCACGGCTGAAGGGACGAATCCCCACAGATTCACCGGGGAGCAGAATCAAAGGCTCTGTGAGAGCAGTTGTCGAGGCGCTGTCATACTCCGGCGATTTGGGCAGACTTTTCTCATCCGCTGCGATGCGTACGTGATCCTCGGTGGTAAGGAGCCGCGCGGGAGTGCGACCACGATTTGTCGCCATGACTTTGAAGCTGTTTTCCATCGTCAGGAACGGCTCGACGGTGACCACGATCCAGGGTCGCTCCGCATTCACAAAGGCCTGAGTCTGCGTGAGCGCGGCGTGGGCGCTCTCCAGGGCCGCCTGCGAAGCCTCAACGCTGGTTCTCGTGTTGTGGTCGATGCTTTTCATCAGGCGCAGTGCCAGGATGATCCCGACATAACCCAGGACGGCGAGCACGATATTGGCTCCCCACAGGGCCCGGTCATGCCAAGTCCACGGCGCGGCCGCGGGTGGTGGACTGTTCACGATGATTTGAGGCGGCTGAGCGGCAGACGGGCCCGCATCGCTATTGAGGCCGGATGCCGGGGCTGTGTTGTTCTGCGAAGCAGCAGCATCCGGAGCCGTGGCAGAGGGCTGACTGCTGGCGGAAGGATTCACGCGACTGGCGCCGGAATTGCCGGCTGCCTGTCCTAAGACTGGCGTGGCCGTCTGTGCAAAGGCGCATAACGCGATGAGTACAACCAGCCACCTTGCCATGATGAGAGAAATATACCAGTTCAGATGGGGTGATTCGGTATCTGCTTTGGAGCCGAACCCGATTGAATACGGCGGGGTGCAGCCCCGTGGCGGTTGGCCGCTGCGGGGCTGTGCTTTCAGGATACGCTCGTCACGGCCATACGATGACTGCGAAGGGCGCGGCTCTCATGCCGAGGCTGAGCCCATGTTGTCCTGCTCGAAAATGGAGTCTGGTTCAGCAAGGCGGATAAGGCGATGCAGATAGGCTCGCGAAATGCCCAGGCTGCGGGCGGCCAGCGTCTTGTTCCCGTTGTTGTCCCTGACGGCATCCATGGCGAGTTTCACCTTGTAGTCACGAAGATGGCGCTCAAAGGAGCCCTCGGGATTGTATTCGCTGATATCGATGATCTTGTCCGCGTGCATGTTGAGCGGCAGATCTTCGGGCCGGATAATCATTCCGGGAGCGAGGATGATCGCTCTCTGGATCGTGTTTTCCAACTCGCGTACATTGCCCGGCCATGGGTAGTTCAGCAGCATGCTCATTGCGTCGGGCGCAATCGCATCCATCGGCTTCTGGAACAGCTGTGCATAATGGCGCAGATAGTGCGCAGCAATCTGCGGGATGTCTTCCGGGTGATCGGCCAGAGCCGGGGACGTGATGCGCATGACGTTGATGCGGTAGTAGAGGTCCTGACGGAATTTTCCCAGCTCCACCAGCTTTGACAGATCCTGGTGCGTGGCAAAGATCAGACGTGCCCGCAGAGGAATCAGGCGGCTGCTGCCCAGTCGGCTGAACTCCATCTGCTGCAGGACGCGCAGCAGCTTGACTTGGGTATAGAGGCTCAGATCTCCGATTTCATCCAGGAACAACGTGCCGTCGCGGGCTTGTTCAAAGTAGCCCTCGCGCGCCCCAACCGTACCGGTGAAGGCTCCCTTTTCATGGCCGAACAATTCGGCTTCGATCAGGGTTTCGGGAATGGCTCCGCAGGAAACTGCGACGAACGGGCGATCCGAGCGCGACCCCAGGTTGTGAATGGCGCGGGCTATCAGCTCTTTACCGGTTCCACTCTCGCCGCAAACCAGTACGGATGCATTCAGGTTGGCGACGCGGCGCACCAGTTGATACACCTGCTGGATCTGCGGGCTCGACCCGATCAGGCGGTCGCAACTGGTGATCGCTTCAGCCACCTGTTGCACCGTCGCCGTCTGCAGTTGCCGCTTGAGCGCGGAGTTCTCGCTGGCCCGGCAAAGCATGGCCTTCAGTTCTCTTATGGAAGGCGGCCGACGGCAGTAGCCATAGGCGCCCAGCCGAACCAGCTCCAAAGCAGTTGAACGAAGGACGTCATCGGCCATTACCACTGCGGGAACCTGTAAGGCGAGGATGCGACGCGAGCTCTCGATGCGCTCTTTTACCGAACCGTTGTTCGAGTTCAGGTCAAGAATCAATACATCGCATTCCCCTGCGTTAATCAGCTGGGTGATATTGTTCTCATCTAACGTCAATTGAACCTGAAATTCTTTCCCCAGAGCGGAGGAGAGAAGAGGTTGCAATGCGCCGTCATCCGAAAGTAGCCCGATGCGGATCATAAGGGAATGTCTCTTTCTTCCTGCGTATACGTAAAACGCGATTCAACCTTAAATCCCTTGAGGGAAGCCTGAAATTAAGCTTCGGCAATGATTGTGTTGCACCGGAGCCTCCAAGATGCACCCGCTGGGGAACCCATTCAAAAGAATTGCGCTAACGATTCTGGAAGACATGTCGTGTTCGCAATTCTTATCCGCCCATCCCCTGAAGCCAATACCACCTTGGTGTAATGAAACAGCAAAGAGGTCAAAAAACCTGCAAGTCATTCCAGTAATTAGCTTTGCGTGTGCGGGGATAAATCGTAATTGATGCTCGGCAAAAACACACATCCCCCTCCGCGCGGTCATGTGGCGATCTCAGAATTGCCATGATTGACTGCATCGATGATACCCAGAACCTACAGCGTTGTGAATGTGGAAGTACATTACGACTGCTCCGAGGAGTAATCCTTTAGTTACGCTGCAGGAGTCCTTACAGGTGCTGCTGGCTGCGCTCTGTGCAGGCTTGGTGCGCAAGCCGGATTGCCGCGGATGGCTTTCATCCAGGATTTTCTCGCAAAACGCTTTTCCGTGGGCTAGCTGTCGGATAGTGTAGTTGCATGGAAGCCACTCCAGTGCTACACGCCACATCCGATGCAGTGCAGCGTTCCCCGTGGAAACGCGTGTTCAATCGCATCTTCAGCAGGCACGCAATGAACATTGCGGTTCTCATGGTGCTGCCCATGCTGCTTTCGCCCACCTTAAATCTGGAGAGAGGATTGATGATCGACCCGGACATCTGGTGGCATCTTGCGGACGCTCGTGTTCTGATGACGACACACCACTTCATCCGGCAGGAATCCTTTGCCTTTACCGTGGCTGGGCAGCACTGGATCAATTGGGAGTGGCTTTCGGAAATCCCCTATTGGCTGGCCTACAAGGCTTGGAATCTCAAGGGCCTTTATCTCGTTACTTGGCTTGGGTTAGCCGCCAATATTCTGCTTGTCTATGGGCGGAGCTACTGGATGACTCGTCATGCGGGCGCCGCATTATGGGCCGCGGGGCTGGGTTTTTTCCTGATGACGGTGAACTCAGGCCCCCGCACGATCATCATTGCCTATCTGGCCATGTCTGCAGAGTTGGCAATCCTGGAGGCGTGGGAACGAGGCAACAAGCGCTGGCTATGGCTGCTGCCCCCCCTCTTTGTGGTCTGGATCAATCTGCACGGATCCTGGGTGATCGGCATCGCGCTGTTGGGCCTCTACATCCTTTGTGGCCTGTTCTCCATCAAGACGGGCGCATTCGAACAGCAGGCCCTCTCTCCAGGTGACCGCAATCGCTTTCTGGGCGTGCTCGGGGCCAGCATCGCCGCATTATTCCTCAATCCGTATGGCTGGGAGCTTATCTGGAGCCCCTTTGACATGATGCTGAACCAGACCGTAAACATTGGCGCTGTCAAGGAGTGGAAACCCCTGAACATTACAACGCTCGAGGGGAGATTCGTGCTGCTGGCCATTTGCGCGATGGTGGTTGCCAACAGCGTGCGGGGACGGAAATGGAAGGCCTACGAGTTGGCGGTTGTTTTCTTTGCATGGTACGCGGCCTTTGCGCACGTGCGCTTTTGCTTCCTTGCCGCGGTACTCACGACTCCCTTGCTGGCGAAGGATATCGAGCGCAGTTTCTGCGCGGAGCCGGACACGAAAACGATTCCAGCCATGAACGCCCTCATGGTCGGGATGGCCGCGATCGTCATCGTGCTGATGTTCCCCAGCGAAAACCAGCTCCAGAAGAAACTTGCCAGCGCCTTTCCGCTTGAGATGATTGCCTCGATACAGCCTTCCTGGCGCACTTTCAATTGGGACAATCTCGGGGGGATGATGGCGTTTCAATCGAAACCGCACGCCATCGATTCGCGGTTTGAAATCTTCGAGCATCATGGCGTCCTGCAGGACTACCTGCGCGTGATGTACCTCAGCGATCCCCTGGAGTTGCTGGCGAAATACCAGATTGATCATGTTCTGGTGAAAGAGGCGATGCCGCTTTCCTATCTGCTGCAGCGCACGCCGGGCTGGCGGCCCATAGGGCATGAAGAATCTTTGGATGGGAGTGAGTTTGTGCTGTATGCAAAAGACTCGGAAATGGTAGGTGGAACTGTCGCATATCCACCGCTGCCCGTTGCCCTGCGGCATTGAACGCCGGCAACGTTCCGTACGATATGGGTGATTGCTGCGGTGAGAGAGGAATCGCTCACGCAGGTATCGCATCCTCACGGGGCTGAGCCTGCAGATGTCATGACCCGGCGGTGTAATGTTTTTTCCGAAAGATACTTTCCCCGCCGGTTGCTGTGCGGATACCTTTGTTACATGGACGTCACGCCCGTCGGACAAACTGCATCAAGCGCCGGAAATCCTGCCCCGTTGGTACGCATTTTCAACCGCATCTTCAGCCGACATGCGATGGACATCGCCTTGCTGATGATCGTCCCGATGCTGATCGCGCCCACGTTGAACTTTTCACGGACATTGATGGTTGATCCGGACATCTGGTGGCACCTTGCGGACGCGCGGCTGCTGCTGACTACGCATCACTTTATCCAGACCGATCCATATTCGTTCATTGTGGTTGGCCAGCGCTGGCTCAACTGGGAATGGCTTGCTGAGCTGCCTTATTGGTTCAGCTATCAGGCCTTCGGACTGCGGGGAATCTACCTGGTTACCTGGCTCGTCATGTGTGCTAACGCGCTGTTCCTTTACTGGCGTGGCTATCGCCTCTCCCGCCACGCGGGCGCAGCGCTCTGGGCGGCCGCGATCGGCATCGTGCTGATTATGGTCAACTCCGGTCCGCGTACCATTGCCATCGCTTACCTGGCCATGTCGGCAGAACTGCTGATTTTAGAAACAGTCGAGCAGGGCAAGGTGTGGCTTCTGTGGCTTCTGCCGCCGCTCTTCTGCCTGTGGATTAACCTCCACGGAACGTGGCTTATCGGCATCGTGCTGCTTGCCTTATACATTGCCTGCGGACTTTTCCAGCTTAAGCTGGGCGTTTTTGAGCAGGAGGCCTTTACCGCCTCGCAGCGCAACCGCATGTTTGCCGTGCTGGCGGCCAGCGTGGCAGCTCTGATCGTGAATCCTTACGGATGGCGGCTCATGTGGGAGCCGTTCGACATGGCTCTTAAACAGCAGGCCAGCCTGTCGTACATCGGAGAATGGCAGCCGCTCAATCTTTCCATGGGCGAGGGCAAATTCGCTGTGGCGGCAATTTTCCTCATGGTGCTGGCGAATGGTGTTCGTTCACGCAAATGGAAGGTCTACGAATTTGCTTTCATCTTTCTTGGCTGGTATGCGGCTTTCGCGCATCTGCGCTTCCTGTTCTTTGCAGCGGTGCTCACAACGCCGATGCTTGCACGGGACTTTGCGCGTGTCTTCTGTATTGAATCGGACGAGAAGACCATTCCTGCAATGAATGCGCTGATGGTGGCTGGGGCGGTCTGCGTGATTTTCTTCATGTTTCCCAAAGAGGCCGAGCTTAAAAAGATGCAGGCCATGATGTTTCCCATGAAGACGATTCAGGCCATTCAACCCGGATGGAGAACGCTGAACTGGGATTACCTTGGCGGCATGATGGACTTCCAATCCAAGCCTAGCGCCTTCGATACGCGGCTGGATGTCTTTGAGCACGCCGGCGTGCTGCCTGGTTATCTGGCCGCGATCAAGGGCATGTATCTGTTCGAAGTAATTGAAAAATATCGAATCGATCATGCGCTCATCCAGGAGTCTACGCCCATATCCTATCTGCTCAAGCACGCGCCGGGCTGGCACATTGCAATGCGCGAGGAAGCCTGGAACGGCGACGACTACGTCCTCTACGCAAAGGATTCTCAGCCGACGCCGGTGTCTACAAGTGGCAGCCCCGGCACCGCTGCTGCGAATCAGCCGCGCCCCTGAGGATGATTCGGCCAGCGCTGAACGAACCGGCTGCCTGTGTCGCACGAGAGCTCCCTGCGGCCGCTGATTTATTGTTGGAAGCGAACCATGAAGCAGATCCTCACCCGACTCGTACTCACGCTTCCAGTCGTCTGGCTGGTGGTGTCACTGGTGTTTCTGCTCATTCATCTTGTGCCCGGCGATCCGATTCTGCAGATGCTGGGCGAGGGAGCCACTCCGGCGGACATCGGCGCACTGCGTCATCAGTATGGCCTCGACAAGCCCCTCTGGGCGCAGTATCTGTCCTACTGGAACGGCGTGCTGCATGGTGACCTGGGCAGCTCCATTCGTCTGCACGACACTGTGGCCCATCTGATTGCCGCGCGCTACCCTTACACGCTGGCGCTAACATTGACGGCATTGGCGCTGGGACTGGTTTTGGCTCTTCCTGCTGGAATTCTGGCGGCGGTGCGCCGCGGGCGCTTGCTGGATCAAGTGCTCTCTGTTGTGAGCCTTTTCGGGCTTTCAGTTCCGGGGCTCGCCCTGGGCCCCGTGCTGATTCTTGTTTTTTCCATCCGGCTGGGATGGCTTCCCGTCTCCGGCGCAAGCCCAGGCGGCGCGCACGGCGGCATTCACTGGGAGTATCTCGTTCTGCCATCGATCGCCATGGGCGCTTCGCTGGCCGCGATTCTTACGCGCATCGTGCGCACCGCGATGCTCGAAGAGCTGGGGCAGGACTACGTCCGTACGGCGCGCGCCAAAGGACTAAGCGAGGCTGCCGTTGTCTGCCGCCATGCACTGCCGAACGCACTGGTGCCTATTGTTACCGTCGTGGGCTTGCAGTTTGGCGCGCTGCTGGCAGGAGCCATTGTCACGGAGACCATCTTCAGTTGGCCGGGCCTGGGCCGCCTTGTGGTGAGCGCGATCTCAAACCGCGACTATGCGCTGGTACAGGGTTGCCTGCTCTCCATCGGCTTGACGTATGTGCTGGTCAACCTGCTCACCGATGTGGTTTATCGCTGGGTGAATCCGCGGATGCAATAGATAGCCTGGCGGCCGCGCTCTGAGACGCGGACCTGCCGTGTGCAGAAATATCGAGATTGACGATCTCCACATTCAGCGCCCCGTCGAGGCCAATTGTCAGCAGGGCAATGGTTACAGGCAACTCAAACCGCCGCGGGCCGCATGAGCCGGGGTTCACATAGAGCACGCCCTTGCGCTTTTCGATGTGTGGTCTGTGCGTATGACCATAGAGCACGGCAGAAAACTTTGCGGCTGCGGGGTCCAGGCGGAGCGTGCTCAAATCATGCAGCAGATAGATGTAGCAACCCTCAAATAGCAGCACATCGGTTTCCGGCAGGCGGCTGCAGGGACCGTCGCGGTCCACGTTGCCGCGTACGGCGTGGACGGGCGCAACACTTGCCAGAGCCTTGAGAATGGCCGCGTCGCCCACGTCGCCCAGATGCAAGATGTGCTCTACGCCGGCCAATGCTTGCAACACCTCAGGGCGCAGAAGGCCGTGGGTGTCGCTGATCAGTCCTAGCTTCACAGGTTCAGGCCGAGTATCTTTCCTCTGCCTTTTCCTGCCTTCGGTTCTTCTTCGGCGTCAAGAAAAGGGTCGACCGTGTGGCGCAGATTTGCATAGTTCTTTGGATCGGAAATAGCCATGCAAAGACGGTCTTCCCAGTTACCTTGCCAAACCCAGTTCTTCGCCGTGCCTTTCACATGTTTTGCGATGTGGGTTGCCGCATACTGGGCGGAAAGAACCTCGTTGCAGTGTACACAGCGCGGTGCCGCGCCCTTTTTGAAGCGGCCGCCGCAGGCGCACGGCGCAAGAAACGGCTCCCATGAGGCATCAATGGCGCGGTACTTCGCTTCAACGGGAGGCAGCTTTTCCATGTGCTCGCTGGTGTCGTAGATGGTGGCCAGCATGCCGCACGTATCACAGTACGCATAGGAGTACTCGCCGAAGTGGGCGTCCCAAAGCGTGTAGTTGTAAGTGCGGTGGCAATGCTCGCAGTCACCTTTGTAAAGCGTAATCATGGCAGCATCATATCTCGATTTCGAGCCGCGTGCGAGGGTCAAGTTGATCACGCAGCGCATCTCCCAAAAAGTTGAAGCCGAGCACGGCGCCCGCTACGGCCGCAGCAGGGAAGAGCACGAGGCGAGGCGAGTCGAACAGATGCAGCCTGGCATCGTTGAGCATCGCGCCCCAACTCGGCGCGGGCGCTGGAATTCCAAGGCCCAGGAACGAAAGTGTGGCCTCCGCAAGAATCACGCCAGCCATGCCTATAGCCGCCTGTACAAGTATCGGCTGCACGATGTTGGGCAGGATGTGGCGAAAGAAGATGCGCAGGCCGCTTGCACCCAGGGCGCGCGCCGCATCGACGTACTCGCGCTCGCGCACCGCCATCACCTGCGCGCGCACCAGGCGCGCATAGCCTGCCCATCCTCCGATGGCCAGCGCCAGAATCAAGTTGGTAAACCCCGGCCCGAGGAAAGCGGCAAAAGCGATGGCCAGCAGGATTCCAGGTAGAGCCAGAAATGTGTTCATCGCAAAAGTCGTAAGCGCCATGTCGATCCAGCCGCCGAGGTAGCCGGCGAGACCACCCAAAGTCAGTCCCAGGACCAGCGATACAGCAACCACGCTCACAGAGACAGCGAGCGAAAGACGCGCACCCCATAAAAGTCGAGAGAGCGTATCGCGGCCCAGTTCGTCAGTTCCAGCCGGGTGTGCTGCTGAGGGGCCTTCAAGGCGATGCACAAGATCAATGGCTGCCGGATTGCAAGGAGCAAGCCACGGCGCGGCCAGTCCGCCAACGACAAAAGCTGCAAGCAGCATCACGCCCACCAGTGCCAGCGGTTGGCGGCGGATGAATTTGCTGAACAGGCTTGCAGAAGATAAAGACATGAGCACAGCAAGAATACCGTGACAGTGGCAGTAGAGTAGTGTTGAAAGAGAAATGGATAGAGTGCGAGTGGGTGTGGTTTTATGTCTTGCGCTGGTTGTCGCCGTAACCGGGGCACGAGCGCAGGGGTTGTCGAGCGCGCAACAAGGCGCTGGCCGTCTTATGCCCGCCGCGGCAGAGCAGTTGCTTGCGCTGGCCAATAACGCCCGGGCGCACTCCGGAGCGGGGCCGCTGCGCTGGGATCCATCGCTGGCCGCCGCAGCGCGCCAGCATTGCTTACTCATGGCCACTGAAGGTCCAATTTCCCACCGCTACGGCGGCGAACCGGATCTTGCGAACCGCACGGGGCAGGCAGGTGCGCACTTTGATCTGATTGAAGAGAACGTGGCTGTCGGCTCCTCGCCCGCCGAGATCCATGATGAGTGGATGCACTCCCCGGGCCACCGCTCCAACCTGCTTAATCCAAAAGTGAATCGCGTCGGCATTGCCGTTGTAGCCATTCGCGGAGTGCTGTATGCCACGGCGGATTACTCCCACAACGTAGCCTCGCTTTCGCATTCGCAGGTTGAGGCTCAAGTAGCGCAGATGCTGCGGTCAAAAGGCGTTTCAATCGTTGCCGACTCCTCACAGGCGCGGGCAGCTTGCGCCACGGATTCCGGAATTCCGTCTTCGCGCAACGGATTGCAGGCGCACTTTGTGATGCGCTGGCAGGACTCTAGCCTGTCGCGTTTGCCGGAGGCGCTCGAGGAGAAGCTTGCCACGCGTCGCTATCGCAGCGCATCCGTCGGCAGTTGCGCTGCGCAGGGTGTCGACGGCACCTTCACGGCCTACCGCGTTGCTGTCCTGTTGTACTGATTGCCGCGCGCAAGCCTCATCCGAAGTTCTGGTAGTCCTGCCAGAACACGGGCCATGGCTTGCGTGGAGGGCCGCAGACAAAGATGTCAGGATGATCTTGGCTCTCCTCGTTTTTAACACCGAAAGCATTGCCATTATGCCCGGCCAATCGGCAGCCGGTGAAGGCTCGGTCGGCGCTTTCACGTGAAAACCCCACCACGATGAGCGTATTCGGCGGCGGTGTGGGGTAGCCGCGCAGCCATGCTGAGTTGGTCATGCTGATGGGCTGCGGCAAGTGGTACGCCGTGCCAAGCATTTCAATCGCGCCTTGCTCGCCGTAGTTGCCCACCAGGACGCCGAGGCTCGCCTGCTGCTCCGCGGGTAGCGAGTCGCGAATCCCGGCGACCGTTTTGACGAGCTCGTTCCAACCCATCTCCTCGCGCAATTCGCCATTATTCTTCAGCGCAAAATCGCGCAGCGGTCCCGAGGTCGCTAGAGGCAACACCAGCGCGCAAACGTACGCTCCGCATGCGGCCAGCCCGCCGATGAAGACCGCAGTGATGATGCGTCGGCTGCGTGCGCTCAGCAACGCCAGAACGCGCTCACCGCCTGCCGCACCCGCGGCCAGCAGCATGGGATACGCTGCCGCCGTATAGTAGCCGCGGCCCTTGGCAAAATAAAAAAGTGCGATGGGAATCAGATACATCCAGCCCAGCATCCTGTAGCGCTGGTCGCGCAGATAAAACACCAGGCCGGTAAGCGCCAGCGGAGCTGCGAACACATTGATGCAGACGAGCACCTGGTCGCGCAGAAAGCCGTCCGCGCGTCCATTGCCCACATCGCGTTTGTGAATGTGCTGCAGGAAGTGGTAGGAGATGAAGTCGTGCCGCACGAGCCAGAGAAAGTTGGGCAGAAAGATAAGCAGCGCCAGCGCGATGCCGCCCCAGAACCAGCCGCTCTTCAAGTACCGCCTTGCGTTCGTGAGCACAACCCCGCCCAGAATTCCGGCGATGAAAAAAATGATGGAGTATTTGGTCAGCAGGCCGAGTCCAACTACGGCGCCAATCGCCAGCCACCAGCGCGGATTCTCCGATTTCAGCAGGCGAACCGTGCAGTAGGCGATCAACACCCACCACAGGTAATCGAAGCTGGTGTATTGGAATTCCGTGCCGTTGAAAAGTGACAGCGGCGATAGCACAACAGCAAGCGCGGCGGTGACCTGAGCAACTCGCCCGGCGCCGAGTTCGCGCGCCATCAGGCCGGTGACCACAATGACGGCGGCCTGCGCGATCACGGAGAAGAGTCGCAAGCCGACTATCGACAGGCCAAAGGCAGCGAGGCTGATGTGCTCAAGAAAAGGCGTCAGTGGCGGATAGGCGACGAATCCCCAGTCCAGATGGCGCGCGTCGCTCAGGAATTGCAACTCATCGCGGTGAAGGCCGTAGCGACCGTTGGTCATCAGGTGTACCGCCGCAACGACTGCGGCGATAGACAGCAACACTGCTAGATCAGCGTATCCTCGCGCTTTGCTCTGCTCTAATCTCTGGTCAAACTCTTGGGGAAACATGCGGATCCTGCGCTCGTTTCTTCCTTCGAAAAGGATACGCGAAAGGGCAGGGGGCAGTTCCTCAGTTTCTTTCCCACGGTTGGGGAACTCTGACCGAAGCCATGCCTGCAGCGGAAGCTGCTTCAATCCCCATATCGGTGTCTTCAAATACCAGGCAATCTTCCGGCGCAATGCCCAGCCGTTCAGCCGCCAGTAAAAATCCGTCCGGCGCAGGCTTCCCGTTTGTGTAGTCCTCCGCGCAGACAAGCGTCTCAAACTTGTCCAGCAGTTTGAGCGTAGTGAGCGAGCCCACCACCGAATTGCGCCGGCTGCCCGACACTACGGCAAGCGGAATCCTGCCATGCTGCGCATCGATGTGCTCCACCACCTCGGGGACGGCTTTGAGTTGCGGCAGTTGTTCGTAGTAAAGGCTCTCCTTACGCTTGGCGACAGCTTCCACAGGCATGGCCAGCCCGTGTTGCTCGTTCAGCGAGGCGATGATTTCCGAAACCGGCCGCCCTCCCCAGGCATAGAAAAGCTCCTCGGCAAACTCGCAGTTCCATTCCGCAAGCGACTTTTTCCACGCAACGTAGTGGAGCGGCATGGAGTCCGCGATGGTGCCATCGCAGTCAAACAGATAGGCGCGGAAGACGCCGGCGGGCAGTTGCAGTCTCATGTGTAAAGTTAAGCTCCTCGGTGGGGAAATTTCGGCCAGGCAGGGCGGGGAACTCAGCGGGCCATCGTTGCTTCTGCCGCTGGCGTCGCGCAGCCGCCTTCACCCGGCTTGGTGGGCTCCATCAGCAGTGCGTTGTTGAAGCGGTTGAAATAGTTGAAGAGGCCAATGGCGCAGAGCAGTTCCACAATCTCACCCTCGGAGTAGAAGTTGCGTAACTCCGCAAATTGTTCGTCGGTCACGGCGTGCGGATCGCGGGTCACGGTCTCTGCGAGGTGAAGTGCGGCCTTTTCTGAGGGAGAAAAGTCGCTGCGTTCCCGCCACTCCGCCAGATGCGCAAGTTGCTCATCGGTCCACCCCAAATTTCTGGCCAGAATCGTGTGGCTGGCCAGGCAGCAGGGCGTTTCGTTCACCTGGCTGGTACGAACGATAATTAACTCCTTCAGCTTCGTCGGAACGGTGCCCGTGTTCAGCACGGCGGCAAAGTGCGCCTGCATGGTGGCAAAAATTTCGGGCCGGTGTGCCATCACGCGAAACATGTTGGGCACGTTGCCGCGCTGAGCAAACGCCTTGTCGTAGAGCGCTGCCATATCGGGCGTTACTTCGCTGCGGTCCAGCCGGCTGATACGGGACATTGCGCCTCCTCTTTGGGCTGCTTCTATCCTATCGCCAGCACCGCCCCGACGCACTCGCGGGCCCATTTTGACGCAGCCCTCCCAGTCTGATAATTTGATAGAGGACAATCAAGCGCCAGACACTCCTCAGTAGCTCAATGGCAGAGCATTCGGCTGTTAACCGAAGGGTTGTAGGTTCGAGTCCTACCTGAGGAGCCAATCAAATCAACAACTTAGCGAACTTAAGACGAGCAGAAATCCTCAAAAAAGTGCCAACTGTGTACGATTTTGTGTACCTGCTCCTTCAAAACCGAGTGCTAATCCATAGCAATCGAGCTTAGTTGTCGATCCCCTCCTCAGACGACTCCCAGCCTCCAATCTGACGCCGTAAAACCACCCTTCCCGGTGTGGCCATTTTCGGCATTCTGAATTTGATCGAATTTCGTCCGCGCCTGAATCTTCAGTCGCGCGCCGCACAGTCGGCGCGCCCAACCGAGATCCAGGAGTGGAATATGGCGCTTTTCCCAAGGGGCAGAATCTGGTGGTATCAATTCTCCTTTGCCGGCCAGCTGATCCGGGAGTCCTCCCGGTCAACATCGAAAACCATCGCCAAGAGCGCGGAGCAGGAGCGCAGACGGGAGCTCGAAGCCGGCTACAACAACGTCAAACAAGTCCGCCAAAATCGCATTCGAACGCTTGCGGAGATCATCGACGATTACCTCGTCGGCTACAGGCTTCGCTACCGGTCGGCCACCTTTGCCGAGTATGCGCTTGGCCATGTCTCGCGTTTGCTCGGCACGAAGCTGGCCGTCGACATCAACGACGCGGTCGTGCTCGGCTATCAAGAGGACCGGCTGCGTGAGAAGGCGGCGCCCAAGTCGATCAACGAGGAGGTGCGCTTCCTCCTCAAGATGCTGGGCGACCCCGGAGAAGTGATTCGCGCCCATCTCAAGAAGAACAGACAGCTCAAGCTGCGGGTGCATAAACAGATCGGCAAAGCCTTCGACGCCGAGGAGAGCCGCTCGCTCGAAGCGAGGGCCAGCAAATCTCACAGCCCCCACATGTATGCGGCCTACATGCTGGCCCGCAACGGCGGATTGCGAGATACGGAAATCAAGACGCTGACCTGGGGCCAGATCAACTTCACGGCAAAGACAGTGCAGGTGGGAAGAGCAAAGAGCGAGGCCGGCGAAGGGCGCATCGTCCCTCTGAACTCGGAAGTGTATGAAGCGCTGCTCCTCCATCGCGTGCGGTACCAGAAAAAGTTCAAAGAGAGCCGCGACGAATGGTATGTCTTCCCCTGGGGCAAGCCCAGACCTTCCGATCCGACGCGGCATATCACGTCGTTCAAAACCGCCTGGAAGACGGTGCGGACGAAGGCCAAGGTAAAGGGCCGCTGGCACGACAACCGGCATACCCTCATCACGGAGCTCGCCGAGAGCGGGGCCGGCGACCAGATCATCATGGAGATCGCCGGTCACGTCGACCCCCAGATGCTCAAGCACTACAGCCACATCCGCATGAAGGCGAAGCGGGCCGCCATCGAAGCGGTCGTCGCCGGACGCAAGATCCCTTCACAATCCGGCGATGCCCAATCCCAATAGAACCCAACCGTGACAACTTGACCGAGACCCAGCCCTTGGCTAGAGTCTCGGCCAGGTTTCGAGCGATCACCGGAAACGAGAAGGAGGGTGCGATGGAGTCACTTCTGAACGAAACCCAGGTCTCAGAGAAGATTCAGGTCAGCCTGGCCTGCCTGCGACGGTGGCGGCTTCGCGGCGAGGGTCCGCCGTTCGTCAAGGTCGGCCCCCTGGTTCGTTATCGCCCCGAAGCCATTACGGAATGGATTGAGGCGCTGCCAACGGGCGGAAACGGGCGCAGAGCCGTTGCGCGGGCGGACACGCGCCGGCGGATGGCGATCTCGGCATGACGCGCAGCAACCGCACCACTCGCTTACCGCGAGCCACGGATTTGACCGAATTCCAGAGTCGCCCCATGCTGTCTCCGCATTGGAGGAGGGCCAGATGAGGGGGCGGACTGGGTATCTCGTGATCGCGGCATTGCTGACGATTCTCGATGCGGCGGAGGCTCTGCGTTACGGCGTGACGATCTGGGAGGCATGGCCAGGAGGTATTTGGGACCGCGGACTCTCGCTGCTCCTCGCCGTTCTCGGCGCGAGCTCGCTTGTGAATGTTTGGGTCCAGGCGATCTTCAGATCAAGCGCTTGGCCTGGCAGCCGGAACGAAGAATACGTGCAGGGCGTGGTGCCGATTGCGGCGGAAGCGCGAGGGCATGGCAATGTTTGAGTCGGTCACGGATCTCGCCGGCAAACTGGCCGCAACAGGCTACTTCATCGACTCGGTGATGACCCAGGTGGTGTTTCTTGCAGCCAGACTGCAAAAGCCACTGCTGCTCGAAGGGCCCGCGGGCTCCGGCAAAACGCAGCTGGCAATCTCGGTCGCAGCGGCGGCGGGCACGCATGTCGAGCGGCTGCAATGCTACCGCGGCGTCACCGAGGACAAGGCTATCGGTCGCTTCGACGAGGGCCTGCAACGGCTCTATATGGAGTTTTCGAAGGGCCAGCAAGAAGATTGGCAGAGCGTCCAGGCGAACCTCAAGGGGCGGGACTTTTTTCGTCCCGGACCCCTGATGCGAGCCCTTGAATGCGAACGGCCCTGCGTGCTGCTCATTGACGAATTGGACAAGGTGGATGACGGTTTCGAAGCTATGCTGCTGGAAATCCTATCCGCTTGGCAGCTCTCCATTCCCGAGTTCGGCACCGTCAACGCAAAGAGCATCCCTTTCGTTGTCCTCACCAGCAACGAAGAACGAAGATTGGGCGACCCGATCCGGAGGCGCAGCCTCTACGTGCGCGTCGAGCACCCGACGCCGGAGCGCGAGGCAGAGATCATCGCCAGCCGCACGCCAAAGGCCGAGGAAGGTTTTCACCGCGAGATGGCCGGGATCGCGCTTTCATTCCGCAACTATTCGCTTGAAAAGCCGCCATCCGTTTCGGAGATGATCGACTTCGCTAACGCCTTGCAGTTGCTCGGCACCGACCATGTGACGGCCGAGCACCGCGACGTTCTTCTCCCCTTCTTGGCTAAGACCGAGAAGGACCGCCGGCACCTTCTGCTCCGCGAGGGATTCAAGAGCCTGCTCGACGACGGCGCGCGCTTTGCGCAAAGTCTTGCCCATTCTGGAGGACCGGCCGCATGAAGCGATGGATGGTTCTGTTCGCACTCGTCATTCCGCGATTTGTCTTTGCACAGGCCGACCCAGCAGCGGCGGGATTCGTGCGCCAGTATGCCGCTCACTACGGCGTGCCGCCCGAGTTGATCGCCGCCCTGATCGACGTTGAATCGGGATGGAACCCCAAGGCGATTTCGAACAAAGGGGCGATGGGGCTGATGCAACTCATGCCAAAGACCGCGCGCCGCTTCGGGGCCTTTGAACCGTTCAATGTGGAGCAGAACATTGCAGCAGGCACTCGTTATGTCACGGTGCTGATGTGGGAGTTTCACGGAGATTTGCGCCTGGTCGCAGCGGCCTACTATGCCGGCGACCGTGACATCTCCAGAAAGCGACTGTCGTACAGCGACCCGGAAGTTGTGGCCTACGTCGAAGCCGTGCGACGGCACTACCTGTATCGCAAGTATCCGGCCGCCAGGCCATCGAGGAGGTCATCACCATGAAATTCCGCTGGATTTTGCCCATCGCCTTCTTGATTACACTGCACTTGAACGCAACCGACGCGGCGGTCGAGGCGCACGTCGCGACGATCGCCATCAACCCGCGGGAGGTGACCGTACTGCATCTCCGACCGGAGTTCGAATCGACGATCAAAATGCCGGAGGAGATCACGTCTGTCATCCTTGGCAGTCCGAGCGAGTTCAAGGCAGAGCACAGCGAGGGTGAGCCGGAGTATGTCTATGTCAAGCCCATCACCAAGGAGCCGGCGCAATCGAATCTTCTCATTGCGACCAAATCCGGCCAGCACGTGACGCTTGAACTGGTCAGCGACGGCTCTGACCCCTCGCAGCAGGTCCAGCCCGTGGACTTCCTGTTGGTCTATCGAACCGCACGAAGCTTTCTTATCGCCGCCGATCCCGCAGACATGGAATTATCGCGTGCAGCGGCGAAGGACCCGGTACCCAACGGGAGCGGCTCCGTCGCGGATTTGAGATCGGTGCCGCATTCCAGCCTCGACGAGGAGTTCATCGAACAGGAGAGCGTAAACGCTCCCAGGTGGACGAAATGGGAGGACCAACAAATCGAGACTTCGATTGGCGACATGCGGCAGTGGAACAACGAGACTGTGATCTCCTACTCCATTCTCAACAACTCCGATCGGCCGGTTGAGATTGTTCCACCACAGATCCAAATCACGGAGCGCAAGGCCACGAAGAAGAAAAACAAGGAGGGCAAAGGCATCATCTCGGATCAGCTGGAGATCCGGGACTACAGGCTGAGCGCGACTCGCCTGGAGCCGGGAGCGCGCGCCGATGGCGTAGTTGTTTTCGACCGGCCCAACTTCAAAGAATCGTCGGAAAAACTATTCCTGCAGATTGCCCAGGCCGATCAGGTTGACTGTCCGATCCTAATTCGCCTGCCATTCACCCCACCCATTTCAGGAGACGGGAAGTAGAGAGGAGTTCCAAGGCCATGAATCTCGCTGAGAACAATGGGAAAGGAAGCGGAAAGCTGCCCACTTCGGTCGCCGAGCCTCCGGAAGAAAAAATGACGCAGCCATCGACGCAGACCGCGGAACCAGCCGTCGCCGACAAAAATGATGCATTCCCGCCAAAGTTTGCCACGCGATCCGATGCGAGAGCGGCGGAAGGCGTCAGCAAGGGTAAGCTCATGCTCCTTGGCGGAGGACTGGCCCTTGCGGTCCTTTTCTTCGTCTTCGCGGCCGTCGTTGGCAAGTCGACCAAAAGGCCGTCGCAGGTCGAACCGGCGATACAGTCACAACAAGCCAAGCGGAACCAGGGAACTCCATCTCAAAGCAGCGTGACTCCACTAATGGACGTCCCGCGGACTTCGGCGCCGGACAACACCGGCGGCCAGATTCGACCAGCAGACATCCGGCGCACACGCTCGTTGGATGACGGGACGACCGCCAAGCCATTCGCGGGCAAGCCTGCCGTCGCCACTTCTCTGGGCTCGGTACCCTCATTCGCGGACACACAACAGAAGTGGGAAGATCCGGCGCCTTACAACACGGCTTCGCCCACAGAGACGGCTCAGAGTCAGCAGAACACTCTGAAGGAACCGTCGCTCATCTTCGTGCGAAGTGTGGCGCAAAGCCAGCAAGCGCCTGCACCCAAGAGCAGTGTCGACGACGACGGCGCACCGCGATTGGACCTGACGCCTGGAACACGGATCGAGGCGAAGCTTGAGACGCAGATTTCGAGTGCGGTACCGGCTCCCGTCGTCGCCGTGGTCGAATACACCTACGCGATCGGGGACCGGATTATTGTTCCTGCCGGCGCACGCGTATACGGCCAGCTCCAGCAGGCCGACCGAAGCGGATTTGTAAGCGTGAAGTTCGATGAGATCGAGTTGCTCGACGGCGCTCGAGAGAAGATCGACGCAGTCGGAACAGGGCTTGATCTTGGGCCCATCAAGGGCAACGTGTACGGAAAGAACACCGGAAAGAACTTTCTCGTGCGTGCGGCGTCTGGGCTCGGCTCGGTGCTTGCGGAAGTGGCGGGAAACAACACCAGTGCGGCGTTCTCCGAAGACGACATGCTGCGGGAGCGATTGGCCGAAAACATCGGCACTGCGGGCGATTCCGAGGTTATGAGCCTCAACGCCAACAGCCGCGTGGTGGTCTCCGTCCCTGCCGACACGAAGATCTACGTCGTGTTCACCAAGCACGAGCAGACGCCCTCCGAGCTTCACAGAGTGGCTCCTACAGCCCAGTAGATGGCCACACACCTCATCTTTCTTCTATTCGCCCTGGCGCCATGGCCAGGGCTTCTTGTGAACGGACATAACTCGCTACCCGCGTGCGCGAATTGGCCTACTCTTGCTTCGTCTATCCAATAGTGCAGTGTTGTCGAGGCTCTTGACGACCGACTCTATCCCGACTTGAGCAATCATCGGTCCGAATGACCCAGTGTGCGGTTGAGCAATCTTCGTTCCCAATGCCCCAAAGTGCAGTTGAGCAAGGATCGTTCCCGTTGACTCAATTCGCGGTTGAGCAAAGATCGTTCCCATTGCCCCAGAATGTGATTGAGGCATCATCGATCCCGATTGCTCAATTCGGAAATGAGCAAAGATCGTTCCCGATGCCCCAAAGTGCAGTCGGGCAAGGATCTGATTTGTCCAGTACTGGCCAGATGGTCGGTTCGGATGGACGGGAGTGGATAGTAGAAACTGACTGGATATAAAAGGGAAACTTAGTCTTCTAGCGATTCAAGCAATTTGGCCTGCGCCTTCAAAAAAATCTCGATTCGGCTGGAGGTCCAGACTGCAACACCCGTTCCGAAAAAATCAGTATCTTCGGTCCAGACCGCGCAATTCAGAGCCAGCGCGGTAGCCAGCACCGGCCAGTCATCCTCATCCCGCCCGCGCAGCCGCTCCCTGGCATCCGCTTCGGAGACGCCATAGGATTCGGCATCGACTGACACAACAAGAGATTGCAGGAAATGGAGGGTTGCGGGAACGTCAGCAGCCGACTTTCCTCTTTGGATCAATAGAGGCGGGAGATACTTTTCGGCGTCCGCGTAGGCGACATCGGGCGCATAGAACCGAATTCCGCGGCTCGCATACTCTTCGAGGAACTGACGCACGCGCCGCCCCAGGACGGCGCGAATCAGAATGTTGGCGTCCAGAACGATCATTTCAGCGCGTGGCGGCCTTTCCGCGACGACGCGTCTTTTTGAACTCGGCGATGATCTCCTCCTCGTCCACATCTGCGAGTGCTTCCGCGAGCCGGTCGGCGGCAAGCCTGAGTTCGGCGAGGTCTGCCGACTTCACCGCTTTGCGCGGCGTGGGGACGTAAACGCCGAGTGTTAGTCCGCGACGGGTCACGGCCACTGGTGCGTCGGATTCGAGAAAACGGGCCATCTGTTCCCGGAACTCGCGCACTCCGACCTTGATTGCAGGCATGGATCCTCCATATGTACACCTTAGTGTACGCAATATCTACTTTCTGATGCAAGTGCATTCGTTTTTAGAGGGGGACTCAGACAATTGAAGGTTCGGGAGATTCGAGATGGCCGATCAACGCACGGTTCGATGCGGGAGATATATTGCTAGCGGCCTTTAAATTCAAGATTTTGAGCCAACTCCTGACCCGTATAATGCCGTGGAATTCGGCATTCGCCAATAAGTTCCGCGAATCTCGCCTGGGAACAACGAGCGAGTTCGGATGCCTACTGAAAGGCAGGATTCTTTGAGCATAGAACGCCAGGGCCAACTCAACTTGAACGCGGGCTTCCATCTCCTGCGGAGGCAGCCGCAGGCTGGTGACAACAGATTCCGGGATTACGAGTTGCAGGGTTATGAAGCAGCTGTGTCTTCGAATATCTACGAAGGGATGAGCAGAGAGCGTCCGCAACGTCGGCAGATGTAGGTGTGCTCCCAGTTCCAGTAGAGGCGCGGATAGACTTCCCGGTTATATCGGGCAATTTTGCGAAATCGCAGTAGCATTCCTCCAACACACGCCACACCAAGAAGCAAGAGAACAGTAACTGTGCTTCCTAACGTTGAAGCAGGCTTTCTATGATCGAGAATGCCAATGAGACCGACCAATCCCCAAAAGAACGTGAAGCATATTGGTATTCCCCAAAGCACGAGAGGCCGTCCGTACCCGCGGGGATCGGGCGGCGCTACGGCTTGGGCGGAGTAAGACTGGCTGACGCCGGAATGGAAGGGCCCTGAATAACTACGCGTTCCCTGTTCGTAGAGAAGCGGAGCGGCCACGATGTTCGTGGTCCCGCACTGGTCGCACTGATACGGATTCAGACGCGATACGGATGCCATTCCTTTATCCCTTACCTGGCGACAGCTTGCGACACCGGGCTCCTCGACTGAGATTCTAGCTCGATTCTTTCCATTCCGGCCAAATTGCCGATTCGGCGCCGGACCGCGCCATCACGCATTGGGCCGCCGAACCCGCTCATGCGCCGTGGGATAGTGTTGTTTCCCATTCCGGTCCGCACCCGCCAATTTGACTGAGTTCCGGTCGAGACGCAATCTCTTGCTCGACACGGATGCCCCGAGCAGCCGGGTCCAGGAGAGAAAACGTATGAGAACCGCACTCACTTTCTGGCGGCGCTCCTCAGTGTCCGCTCCGACATCCCCTCGCACTCTTCATCGCCCCGATGAAGTCAATTGGATGCACATCGCCATCAAGTTTGCATTGGGGCTTATCCTCATTGGCAATTTTGCCGCGCCGTTCATGGCGAGGGCCCAGAACCTCGGCACCTCCCCTCAGTTCGGCCAGGCGGTGCAAGGCCAGCAGGCGACCACCGTCGAAGGCACCGTCCTCAACATCGTGAACTGGGGCTGCAATGTCATCGCTCCGGTTATCGCGGTTGCCTGCCTCGGCGTGGCTGGATGGCACTTCAAGTCCGGACGCGGTTATCTCGGCTGGGGTGTCACAGGCGTGGCTCTGATGGTGATTTCCGGTCTCGGACGCATGGCGGAGGGTTTCATCACGCAGGCGCAAGGTATTCAGTAACGCAGAAGAGACGCCATGCAAACTCCACAGTTCCTTCTCGACCTTCTCCAACTGCTGTTCGATCTCGCGGCACCGGCTGCATTTTGCACGCTGGCCGCCGCGGGGGTGAGCCTGCGGCACGAAGGCGGGATCAACTTCCACGTGAATGGCCGCACCGGCAAGTGGATCCTATGGACCGTCGTGCTTTTGACCTTGCCGGAGCTGCTGTCGTGGATCGCGGCGCAGGGCATCAACATTCCTTCTGGCAGCGGATCGGTGGGTACAAGCTGGCTCGCCAGCATGGAGACGGTCTTCAAGAGTTTCGTCAGCCAGATCGTCGTCGCCAAGCTGGTCCCCGTTTTGGCAGCTTACTTCGTCCTGAAGGCAACCCTGGATGGCGCCACGGGGGAGAACCCTCTGGGCTCGATCGTTGCTGCACTGTTCCTCATGTCGCTATCAGCCACGATGCAACTCTTTCAGGGATGGAACTCGGGAGGCCAGTACGCAATGACCGACATGCTCACCTCCCTCTGGAATTACATTGTCGGTCAAATCATGCCGGCCGCGGCGGGACTGGCGTGTGTCGGCGCAGTCATCAACTTCGTCCGGCACAGACCCTGGACCAGGCTGGTCTTCGCCGCGATTTCTTTCCTTTGTGTGAGTGGCCTTCTTTCGCTTTTCAAGGCGATGGCGGCTTAAGGAGCAATGTATGAGCCTCGATGGCGCTATCACGAATCTTGCATCCTGGGCCGGCAATACCATGATGCCCACCATGGCCGGCCTCTTCTTCGCTGGAGCCGTGTACCGCTACAGCAAGAATGGCCCCTTCGAGCAGCTTCTCTACGGCGGCTTTGCGTCGCTGATGTGCTCCGGGATGCTGCGAGCACTCGAAGGCTTTGTGCAGCACGCGGGGGCGACGAACGCCGACGTATTTTGGATGGCAACCATGAGTCTGGTGAATTGGACAGCCAACGTGATTCTGCCCATGTTCGCTCTGACGCAACTTGCGGCAATGGCTCTGCACATGGGCGGCGTTGTTTCGGAGATTTACCCAGGCTCGACCTGGATCAGGAAGCTCATAGCGGCCTTCGGCGCCCTCATGGTCTCCGGGATGATGCGTCTGGCCGAATCGATGGTCACGCAAGCGCACGGAGTTGGAGGTTAGGGCCGTGAGTCTCGATCTGACGCCTGTTCATCGCAATCTCCACACCAAGGTGACGTTTCTGGGGCTCGAGTTCGAGGACCTGATTCTCGTGCTCGCGCTCGCCGCGGTGATGAATCTCCTCGCGCACTTCGCGAGCGGCAACGCGCACGTGTTCGGAATGCCGCTCAACATCTTCATGGAGTTTGTGGTGCCGGCGCTGGCGGTACCGTTTCTGATCCTCTTCAAGTACGGCAGGCCCCGCGGTTATCTCACCGACCTTGTCCGATCGTTCTTCGCTCCCAAGGCATGGTGCGCGCTTGAACGAGATTCGGTGTTGACGCAACCTTACCTGGCCGATGAGGAGGGCTGAGTCAATGCAGGCAGTGATCGAAACCAAAGAGGATGGCTCGGTGGCGCTCGAACTCGACAGGGAGGCCACCAGAGCAATGATCGCGAGCATCGTCTTCGCCGCGCGTTTTCATGAAGGGATCGCGCCGCTCGCCGCGATGGTGGAGGCAAGTCTCGAGCGAAGCCAAGATTGCGCAGCGCGGGGTGCTCTATGCCAATGACCTATGCGGAACACGAACGAAAGCTGAAGGCTCCCGCTGTATGCGAGTTGCTGCCTCTCCGGGATATTCCGATGGGCGACAACATTATGGTGCGTACGAGCGGGGCGTTTGTCGCAGGGTACGAGTTGCGGGGCATCCTCGCGTACTTCGCCACGGACGGCGACCGCAACCAGAACAAGTCGATGCTCGAAGCCCTGTTCCGCAGTGTTCCCGACGTCAGCATGCGCATCCAGTTCCGTTACGAGATCTCCGAACAACTCGGCGATCTCCTCGACACCTACATCCGCGAGCAGCGTACCGAACAGTCGGAGGTGATGGCTCTCGACACACACCGGCTCACAATGTGGCGCCGAAAGGAGCAGAGCGGCTTCTTCTTCGAGAACCGGCTGCACGTCTATTTTGTTTGGGATCCGCGCCTTCATGCAAAGCTCTACCACTCCATCCAGCAGAACCGCAGCCTTGGCGGATTCACCCTCAGCCAGACCAAGGCCATCCAACGGACGCGCAAGGAGCATGAGACCCACCTGGCCGAGTTCGAATCCATCCTGCGGGGTATTGAAGGCTCGATGGAGGCGGCAGGCCTCGGACCCCGAAGACTTTCGACACAGGAACTATTCGAGGAGTTGAAGCATGCGCAGCATCCGCTCCGGCGTGACCGGCGGCCATATATTCCTGGAGAGGAGATGATCGAATACCGCAGCGCGCGGGAACAGGCGACCGAAGCGAGCATCCTCAATGAAACGGAGACCTACCTCAACATCGACGGCTACCTCTACTCGGTAGTGAGTCTAAAGGAACTGCCCGACGCCACCTTTCCTGGAATGCTTCAGAATTTTTCAACGCTCGGGTTTCCGATCGTGATTAGCGGCCAAGTCGTGATTCCCGACCAGGTCAAGGTGCTCAAGAGCTATAAGAAGCGCCTGCAGAAGATGACGGCCGCTCAAAAAGACGCGAACGGCAACTTTAAATCGAATCCCGAGGCTGAAGTAGCGCAAGCGCAGCTCATCCAAGTGCAGCGCGACATCATCTCTTCTTCTCTGAAGACTGCAAAGTTGAGCCTTTGCGTCGTGGTTCGTACCTCGCAACCGGCCATCACTCTTCACGATCTTGAACGGTCGGAGCGAGAGCTTGCCAACCGCACGCAGGAAGTTCTCAACGCCTTCACGCACATGAACGGCGCGAAAGCGGTATCGGAAACAATCGCCAAACGGCGCATTTTCCTCGGGACTTTACCCGGCATGGCCGAGGCCGACAAGCGGGACCAGGACATGCTCACCTCCAATGTCGCGGACCTCGTTCCAGTGGAGATGCCATGGACGGGGACGCGAAGGAGTCCGCTCATTCTCTTTGAGACTCCCTATCGCCAGCTCATCCCGTTTTCCATGTTCGATCCCGATCTCTCCGATGCGAACGGTCTCCTGATGGCGAAAAGCGGCGGCGGCAAGACACTTGCCGCACAGCAAATGTTGTTGATGGCGGCACGCGCAAACCCGCTTATCTCCATCCTTGAACGCGGCGACTCTTATCAACCGCTTGTCGAACTCATGGGTGGGGAGATGATTGAGATGTCTCTCGACAGCGATCAGACGATCAACCCCTGGGACCTGCCCCGAGGAGAAACAAAACCCTCGAACGATCAGATTTCGTTTCTCAAGAACCTGACGCGGCACATGCTGGGAGAGAACACGCCGCCCGATCTCGACATCGATCTGCTCGACAGCGTGCTGCTCGAAGCCATTGCATCGACATACAAACGCTGCAGTGCGAAGTCCTCGAATCCGATTCCGCTGTTTGGAGACTTGGCGGCAGAACTGGCGCACTGGCAGGATCGTGACCGCAACCAAAAAATCAATGCTATGGCACAGATGGCGTCGACCAAACTGCGCGCCTGGGTCGATGAGGGACCCTATGCCCGGCTCTTTGACCGCCCCACCACGATCGAACTGAACAATCCCTGGCTCTACTTCAACGTCGAGAAGCTAAAGGACGACCCGCGCCTCGAACGTGCGATGAGTCTGTTGATCGCGCACACGGCTACCTACCGCGCGTCGGGGACCACGGGACAGCCAAGCATTGTTCTGCTTGACGAGTGTTGGGCGCTTCTTGAATCGCCGATCCTGGCCAGCGTCGTGGTCCAACTCTTCCGCACCGCGCGCAAGCGCAATGCCAGCGTCTGGGGCATCAGCCAGACGCCGGAGGACTTTGTCGGCACCCCCGATAAACCTAATAAACACGGCGCCGGCATCGTGAAGAACGCCACTACCAAGATCATCGGCAAACAGCCGGGCGACATGACCGCACTCCGGGAACACGTTCACCTCAACGAAACGGCACTCAATCAGATCAAGACCTTTGCTCATCCGAAGAAGGGGCATAGCGCCGAGTTCCTCATCGCGATTGGCGAGAAGGCGGAATCCACGCACGCGATCCGGATTGTTCCGAGCCCCGTGGACTACTGGATCACGACAACGTATGCGAGGGAGAGGTCGTTTCGGAAGTGGTGGCTGCGCCAGCATCGGGAGCTTCCGCTGATCCAGGCTTACGAGGAGCTAGCCGCCAAGTATCCGCGCGGACTAGCTGAACTGGCGCCCTTGCCGGTTGAACTCTCCGGAGAGATGCAGGAGGCAATGAGCCAATGAATGACAGGCCTGAACTCGAACTGCTCCTGAACGGCGAACCGTATCCTGCCCCGAAGAGCCGCCGTGCGCCGCTCTTCCGTGCTCGCTGGAAAAGGAGACTGCTTGTTGGCACTCTCATGATCGAGATGTGCTTCGTTTTGCCGAAGTATGCGCACGGGCAATTCCTGAGCATCTTCGACTCGATCTTCAGCTCGATTCAGAACGACATCGGCAGCTCGCTCAGCTCGATCAATCAGGTCATTCAGCAGACACAGAAGCTCTATCAGACGGTCTTGGCCCCGCTTGCTGCTCTCAACCAAGCTCGTGGTTTCGTCGCGAATTCGATCAACAGCTTTCGTGGTCAAATGAACCAAATCTTCAACACGCCCTTCACAAGCGCGGTGACTCCCGGGCCGCAACAGTTCGAGAGTATCTTGCACAGCAGGTTGTCGTCTGAGATTCCTGCCCTGCAGACGAGCTTCACTTCGAACTATGGGGCGATCCCGCAGGTCAACACAGCCTCGCCGCAGGACCGCGTGATGATGGACGTGGATGACGCACTAGGACAAGAGAACCTGAAGACCACACTCATCGCCGACCAGGGCGCGGACGTCATCCTCCAAACAGCCAACCAGATGGAGAATCAGGTTGCGGTCAGTACGCCCGGCTCCAATCCTTTTCTCACAGCGCAGGCGCAGGTCGCCAATCTTCGCTGCCAGGCATACATCCAGAAGATGCTTGCGGCGGAGCTGCGGCAGGAGGCGGGGCGCATCGCGCACGACAACGTCCTCATCAAGCGCCGGACAGCGGCGACCGGGGGAATCAACAGTTTGATCACGGGAGCGCTGACGGCGCGATAGAGAGGTTTCGATGACCGATCCAAGAAACAATCCGAACAAACAGCGCAGGCCGTTCTTCTGGCGGCGCAACCCCGTTCTCTTGCCGGAACCGGCGAAACCCACAAATCCGGTCGAAGGGAGCCCGCGCGAGGCGCATCCCTGGTACCGCCCGACGTTGCTTAAAGCGGCTGTAGTCGTACTCGCTGCGCTTGCCATTCTCCCAACGCGGGCAAACGGGCAATTCGGCATCGACACGGCTGCGATTCTGGCGGCACTCTCGAAGATGCAGTCGCTGATGAACACATTCATCGCCGCGCCGCTCAAGACCATCAATCAGTACGAACAAAGCGTGGCGACGTACGAGCAGCAGGTAATGTACCCTCTGACCGCGATCAACCAGGCCAAGAGTTCGGTGATGCAGTTCGAGAACCAGTTTAACCAGATAAGCAATCTGTTCCACGTTAACGTATCGAGCGCCACGCTGCCGCAGTCGCAAAACCTAGAGTCGCTCTTGCTGTCGCGTAACGCTGCCAATGTGCCGGTCTTATCGGGACAGTTTCAAAACGTCTACGGCGTTGTCATGGCGCAGAACGCGGCGTCCCCGCAGACCAGGACGATGACCGATATGACAGATGCAGAGGCTCAGGACGCGATGAAGCGTGCGATTGAGATTGATGCCCTCTCAGATGCTGAGTTGAACGAGGCCAATCAGATGGGCCAGCAGATCTCCGAGGCTGCTCCCGGCAGCGCTCCGATTCTTGAAGCTGAGGCCGACGTATGGGTGGTGCGCGCCAATGCCTACACGCAGGCAGCACTTGCGGAACTGATGAGAACGCGCGGCATCGATCTCGCGAATCAGAGTGCGCTCGCGAAGCTGGCGACCGCGGACAATACCACGAATAACAGTCTCATCAACGGAGCGCTGACTAACAGGTGACGGAAAATGCTGTACGCCCACTTCCATCCCGAGATGATGCTCGCGTTCTTTCAATCGACGCAGCTGAGTCTGTTCGAGCGGTTCGAGACGCAGGCAATGTCTGGTATCGATTCAACCGGCATTACCGCCGGGATGCAGAACGTGGCTTATGTTGTCCTGGTTGTTGGGTTTCTGTGGCAAGTCTATCAATCAGCCTTGCATGGAGGGGACGTCCGGGGGCTCGGCACGAGCCTGATCAAGTATGTGGCCACAGCGGTTGTGGTGATGAACTACGGAACCGTATTCACAACAGTGAATCAGGGCTTTGTGAACGCCGGCAACTGGATCAATAACGCATCTGGAGGGCTGAACCTCCTCGACAACTGGAAGAGCGATTTGATGACGCAATTCAACCAAGTTGGCTTCCAAAAACTGTGGGGAATCATCACCGGAGATATTCCTGGGCTGCTGGATGCCCTACTGATTCTTGTTGCATACCTCCTCTATCCAATCGTTATTGTTGTCTTCGGGTTCTTCTATATTTTTTACGGCAGCATTCTGTACATCTTTGGACCGATCGTAATCGCTCTCATGCCGCTGGGCGCAGCTAATCGCATCGCCAAGGCCTATGTAGAGAATATCTTCATTTGGAATGCGTGGCCCATCCTCTACGGAGGCTTTGGGGCGCTGCTGAGCGCAGTTCAAATGGGCCAAATTGGCCAGATGCTCAGTCAAAACAACTTCCTTGGCGGCCTGGGCAACCTCGAAGGTTCAATTCTGATCGGCATTGTGAGTATTGTTTACTCGCTTGCGATCGCAGTCATCCCATTCATTGCGAAACGCATCGTCAGCGGCGATGTGGGAAGCACCGCGGTTGCGATGGTGGGCACGGCGGTCACGGCATTGACCGCAGGCGCAGCCGGTTTTGAAGGAGCCGCGGCCGGCGTGGCGGCTGCGCGCGGGAGTTCCGCAGGCGCAGCTTCAGCTGGGGGCTCTGCCGGTTCAGCGACGGCGGGAGCCGCCCGAGCGCTCACGGGTTCGGCAATTGGAAACCAGCCTGCGCCGCCGCAGCCGGCACCCATCGCCGCATCTTCTGCCGCCAATGGATTCTCGCTGGGTGAGGGTGCTCCCACACTCGAAGGCCACGCCGAGCAGATTCGCAGTTCGATTAGCGACGTCATGGGCGTGGACGAACCCAGCGACGAAAACAGTGGAGCAATCAGTGCCCCGACGCAAGATTCCGCGGTCTCACAGGCTCAGTCCGGTGGAGGAAGTCGGAAATCCGGGGTCATCAACAAATCGGCGGCGCCAATGCGAAGAGGACCGACTGTACATCGGTACAACCTGGGGACTTGGACTGCGTACCATGCCGCCCGGATTGCAGCGAGAAGCGTCGTAAGCGCCACAAGCCATAAGGAGTAGGAGGACGGATGAAAACCAGCACAGCTACAGCGAACGAAGCGGCCCTGGCAAGGCCGAAGTATTACGAAATGGATGGGGCCCTCCGCGCTAATGCGAACCGTGCCTGGCTGCTCGCCTTTCTGACGATTCCAATTGCGCTGTTGGCGATCGGATTTGCAGTCTTCGTGCGCATGCAGCCGCCAACCGTCATTCGCATCGGTCCCAATGGCGATGCTTCCGTGCTAGGAAAGCCTGCAAAGGGCGCAGTGGACGATCTTGCCACCGGCGGCACCGATCAATTCCTGGACGAGGCCTTCGTGAAGCGCTTCCTGACCAGCTACCTCAATTACTCGCCATCCGATGTGGACGATCACTGGGCTGCCAGTCTCAATATGATGACGCGCAATTTGCGCGCCTACACGCTGAAGGCGATGAGCGACAACGACACTCGCGGCAAGATCGATGACGGCCAGATTCAGTCCGTCTTCCACCTTCGCGAGATTGACACAATTCCTAGAGAGCCGCTCACCTATCTCGTCTACGGCGTGAAGGACGTTCACCACCTGTCGAATGGAATTGAGACAACAGACCACTTCGTCAGCGAATACCGCATTCGGTTGATTCCGGACCGCCGATCCGACGTAAATCCGGACGGGCTGTGGATTGCCGACTTCAGTGAGCGCCCAATCGATGGCGAGCGAATGAATCAGATTCTTAACACGCCCGACCTGATTCCGGGTGGGGACGACACACCAAAGCAGGGAGGCCGATGATGGAAACTGCACTCGCAAAAGTGGCGGAGATGCAAGCGCCGGCGGGACAGGCGGCACCGCAACGTCGCCGCAAACCGCGCCAGCAAAGCGAGGAGGTCGCCCGCTACTTTCTTGCAAAAGATGGCTCATCCATCGACAAGCCTGAGCTTGGCGCCGAGGTGGCGAGCGAAGGCGAGGCTCTGATCAGAGCATTTCAGTCGAAGAACGGCGTAATCTACACCGTTCTCGCCTATAAGGCGGAAGCGGAGATACAGGGAGGATCTCCGACATTGGTCAAGCGGCCCCTGCGCAAGTAGGGCCACACAAGGTCAGTACGGATTCAAAGAGGAGACAAACCTGAAACATGGCTCATGTCGCCTCCTTTGACGCCTTATCGCACACGCGATGAGGAATTCCGCTGACCCGGTTTTCGACTCTCGAAGCCTGGTTCGGCTAACACCCACCCCTAACCCGGGCGGCCAGGCGAGGAGATTGAGGACCGGCAATCAGCCACCTCTTGTCACTTCGTCTCGAAGCGCCAGACAAGTGAGGAGAACATGACAGCGAACAGGACACAAAACGCGGCACTCGATCAGCAGCTCATTCTCGAGTTGAGGATCGATGCGTCCGGTGAAGTGACCCGCAAGCCAACCAGACTCGGAAGAAAGGACACGCTTCAAGGGAAACTCCTTGGGCAGCTTTACCCCGGCATCCGAGTGGCTCGTGTCAGTGTGCCGTATGAGTTGACGCCGTATGAGCAGTCTGTGGTCGAGAACCGCATGTCGAGCATTCATTACGGCGGGGTCGAATACAAGCTGGTGGGCGCAAGCGGCTCGGCGAAGGATGGCAAGTTCTACTTCGTCGACCAGGCGCACGCTGGCCCGATAGCTGAGCGCTTTCAGCATTGGCCCGAGGCGGCGATCGTGTACTTTGCGATCCTTGTCTCCGACTGCAAGCTAATGGTAGAGGAACCCGGCCTGCGCATCGCTGTGGTCAAGGACCATGTCCTTGGCACCAACGACTGCCGGGGCTGGGCGAGTGAATCCCTCTACCGGAAGCTCAAGATCGGCACAAGTCGTTTCTGCCAGTTTCGCCTGGCATTTGACGCGAGCGAACCGAAGCAGGCAAAAGGCGCTTTGAAGGCGATGAGCGACCGCGTGGCCGACAGGCTCGGGGTCGATGTCGTTCTCCCGGAAAGCGCCTGCAAACCGGCCCTCAAGGGAAGCGTTCGCTTTCTTCCTCAACTGGGCACATCGGGCCGCATGTTTGCCGGTCCGGCGATTCTCGGGATCAAGCAGGTTTCCCGTGAATCGGAGTTTGGGTCAAGCTACACCTTGATCGAACATGCTTCGGAAGAGGCGCTGCAGTTCGAACTGAAGCTGTTGGCGCTCAAGCGAATCAAGGCAATGCGCAAGGCATGGGACGAAGGCGACTACCAAGCGTTGTTCGACGTAATCGGCAAGTCCGAGGTTACACCGATCGACGATGGTGTCGGCTTCGACCCCGACGCACTGGGGCGAGAGGACGATCCCGCTTCAGAGGGGTGTGACCCGGCGGAGGCGGTACTGTTGGCGGATCGTAGCGGAAACGCCATCAAGATTCCCTACGTCTTCAACCAACTCAACCGTAAGCTCGCGCGCTGGGCATTTCGTGCTTGCACGAGCGCGGATCTGAAGCTGCCATCGTTCGCTCTCGCGGACGACGGCGTCCTGATCGAACACCGGGGAAAGATTCTCTCGGCGTCGGACTGGATACCGGAAGACAGCTCGATCACATCGTTGGCGGCGGAGAACGGCCTTTGCATCCGCTATCCGATTCGGATGCAGGAGGATCTCTTACCTGTTCGCCATCTCACCAACTCAGAGCTTGTTCCGGCGCTCCAAAAGGCGCTCGGAGCAACCAACTTCGATGAGCCGGAGACCGCGTCTCTACTTGCGCAGCAGCTTCACATGGAGGGCACTTACATCCTTCATTCGAAGACCGCGAGCAAGAATGGCGGCGACTTCGACTTCGACACCATCTGCGTCATGCCATGCGATCAGTTTCCGAAGTTTGTTGCGGGGAGAATCGCATATGGGGAAAGGTTCCGTCAGGAGAAGACGAAGCTCAAAAAGGCCAAGTCCCCCTGGTGGAATGCCTGCCCGGTTGCCATGAAGGCGCGGGGAAACCGGATCGGATCGATTACCGATCTGAAGACCTCATGCCTTGCTGCGGGACGGCCAGACCTGGCCTACAAGCTTGTGGAGCAACTGCAGAACGCACTCGATTCCTTGAAACATAGGGTCGAGATCGATGAGTCCGTTGTCAGCGAAATCAGGAAGGAAGTAGCGCCGGCGCCCTGGCTCCGCTATAAGCGCGAGCGTAGAGTGTCGGATCTGCCCGCCCATCTTGAGGTCGCAGATACGGATAAGGTTGGAAGGCTCTATAACGTCTTGCGCAAGGAGATCGGCTTTCTTCCCGACGAGACCGGCAGCGGCTTCGAAGAGAAGGTGGGGATCGAAGACTTCCGCGGATTGTTCACGGGCGAAACCGTCACCCGGGAGATGTTCGAGGAATGCCAATTAGTGAATTCGATCTATGGCGACATCGCCAGCCGGATCGTCCAGCGCGAGGAAGAAGTCAAACAGCAACTCAAGGACGCTCAGGCGCAATGGGAAACCGTGCGTCAGAGCGACGACAAGGACAAGAAGAAGGCGGCGGTGCTTGCGCGAAACAAGGCGCAAGCGGCCCTCTGGGAGCACGAGCAGGATGCAAGGGAGCAATTCAGCTCGTTGCATCTTTTCATCCACTACTGGGCGCAAGGCAAGGAGGAGAATCGGCGGGCGTGGGCGCAGGCGATGAATTCCGTTGTCACCGGCGGTTCGGGTTCCGGCGCGGTCCTCTTCCAGGCGTTTCCGCAAGAGGTGGTCGATGTCTTTGCGGAGATGACCGGCGGTCAACGGGTTCGTGTACGGCTGCCGAAAACCGTCAACGGCTACGTCTGGTTCGACGGCGAGCAAAGGGCGTTTCTCGTCGAGCGGATGGCGAATCCGGAAGGCCCAGATTGCGAGAAGAGGGTCTTTCTCTTCCAGTACAAGGGGAAGCGGTCGCTAGTCTTCGAAAACACCAGTGTTCCAGTCTCAACGGAGCATTCTTAACCCGCGAAGGAGAAGCATGAGCTAAAGGCTCAGCTTCTCCTTCACCTTTTTTGTCCAAGGAGGCCGCCATGGAGACGCTCATGACAATTGCTCTTATCTTTGGGGTTGTCGCGGCCGGGGCGCAGACGACGACCCAGAGTCAGATTCGCCACGTCGAAACATCGCTCAACCATCTCACGGTTCTTGAATTTGGCGAGACGGTGACGACACTTGCTATCGGCGATCCAGACAGTTTTCAGGTGGAGCGCCACGACGACAAGGTCTTCGTGAAGCCTCTCCAGCCGGGGGTATCGACAAACCTTTTTGTCTGGACTGCAACGCGGGAGTTGAGCTACGAGCTCGATCCGGCCGGCCAGCTTGCCGCAATGGACGTCCTGGTCCGCGCGGAGCCTGCACCCAAGCCCCGCGCCAGCGCACTCGCTTCTACCGAGCCATCGGACGCCGAAATTCGCAAGATCGCGTCATTGGTTCTTACGCAGGCGATGATGGGGTCCGAAGACATCGCTCACGATTCGGTCAAGCCCGCCCCGAGCCGCGTGGAGGTTAGCCTGGAGCAGGTCTTTCGCGCGAAGGACCGGATATACATTCGCTATTCGGTTGCCAACCAAACCGACGCTCCGTTCCGACTGACAACGCCGGATGTGTGTCTTCCGATTCCGACCGCGAGGCCCGTCTCTCTCGTGAGTCTCAGAGATCACCAATTGGCGCCGCAGACCTTTGCCGCTTTCAAAGCAAAGCCAGGCTCCAGCCTCGCTGTCATGCAGGCGGAATCGGCTCATCGCGATCTTTTGCCTGGAGAGAAGACAACGGGCGTCATCAGTTTTCAAAGCTCGGCCGACAATGCGCCGCAGATTTATCAGCTGAGTTTCGGTGCCGACCAACGCGAACCACTGAAGGTCGAGGCGGTCCTGTAGTCATGAAGGCGCACGGTTATGTCTCGGCTGAAGAAGTGCGTCAGGCGCTCCGGCAAATCTATCGCAACGACTCCGAAACAAATCTGCAGAATGCCCTTGCTCAGTCCTTGGCGGACGAGTTCAAGCCGGTCAACGAAAAAGGCCGCTGGAAGCCCAGCCCGTTGCTCGTTCTCATATTTGTCCTGCTGTGCGCCCTGACCGGAGTTTTTCTCTACTTTTCGATCGGAGTGGCCCCGTGAGTCCGTACTATGACCAACCCGGATGGCGACATCGTGAATCGGAGGATGTCGCCGGCGTGCTGGTGCTGTTCGCCTGCGCCGTGCTTGCGTTTGCCTGGTACATTGCCGTCTCGCGTCTCCATATGTGGAACTCACAGTGCCAGGAAATCTTCCTCGACAGCTCGATTCTTTTCTTCGGCGGGGGTCTCATCGCCGCGCAACTGATGGGCCGAAGGAAGAAGAGAGAGGAGAACTGGCCGCACCCGGCCATCGTCGTTCCGGCGTCGAAGGATGCGGCGATTGTTCGGGATTCCAATCGGAACGGCTCTACGCTGCTCGGATACAACGTGCACAAAGAGCCTTGGCTTTGGCCGGATTTGGTGCGCATGAAGCATGGCGTCATTGTTGGCGGCACCGGCGCGGGCAAGTCCACATTCCTTGAAAACATCATTGCGCAGGACGTGACACGGCGTTTCGGCACACGCCGGATGCCGATGATTATCTTCGACGGCAAAGGCGAACGGGAGTTCCTCGACCGCCTGTTGCCGCACATCGAGGCCGCTGGCCGCCTGCAAGATCTACGTGTAATCGATCCGACCCACCCTACCGAATCAGCACGGTACAACCCTTTTTACGCCCTCGACGACGCCTATCAGGAGCATGTGAACTTCATTTTCCGGTCCTTCGGCCTGCGCGAAGACTTCTTCAAAGGGCACCAGGAGGCGTACCTCTCGGACCTGGTGCGCATCCTCCAGTACACGGGCAAGGTCTTCAATGTGTACGACGTGCTCGTGATGGCGCTCGATGAACGCGTGCTGGAAGAACAGATCGGGATTGCGAAGGCGCGTCTGGCATCCGTTTCGGGCATCTCCATGCAGAAGCGTTTGAACTTCGAAATGTCGGTGAAGATGTTACATCAGTCGCTGGCGGACCGCGAGCGAGTGGAGAAGATTCAAGGACTCTTGAATGAGTTGTTGAGCTTCCTGGAGGATGAGCTATCGGTCGTGACCGGCTCATACCAGGACCTTCTCACGCTCGACGACGTGGTTGAAAACGACCTGATCCTGTTCGTCTCGCTCAACGCGAACCGCAATCAGCGCGCTGTCGAAGCGCTGGGAAAGATCCTGCTTCAGAACATCCAACTGATGGTGGGCAAGCGCTACGCGCAGCCGGCCAGCGGCCGGGACCCGGACGAACCGATGCTCTCGGTGGTCCTGGACGAGTTCGCCCCCTTCGCCTATCCCGCGTTTACTCAGGTGCTCCAGACCGCGCGCGGCGCGCGAGTGTCGTTCCTGTTCTCATTCCAGAGCATGCCTCAGTTGCAACGTGTGAGCCAGGCATTCGCCGACGAAGTGTCGTCGGCGCCGGGAACGAAGATGATCATGAACGTGTCGGAGGAGAATACGGCGCAATGGTTCCTGAAGGCGTCTGCCAGAATTGCGACCAAGCGGCGCAGCCTGTCGGTCCGCCGCACCGGAATTTTCTCGACAAAATACACCGAGACGGGCACGGGGAGCGAAAGCGACATCAAGGAGACTCGCGCGCGCGAGGACCACATCAAGAACCTCCCTGTGGGCCAAATGGAGATTCTGATGGTGGACAACCGGGAGGGCACCCGCCACTCGCACCTGCATGTCCGCCGCGCTCCGCGATTCGAGATTGAGGGAATGAATCCTTCCCTCTATCCCAAAATGCACAGTCGTCTCGATCCGGAAATCGGCGTCAATCTGCGTTTCAAAGAGGCTGAGAATCGGAAACAACGGCGCCGGAGAACGGCAGGATTGTTCCTCGGCGGGGTCAATGGAGAGTGACGATGCGATCACCACTCATCATTCGAACCGTCGTCTTTGCTATCTCGCTCTGGTGCGTCTACGGGTCATCTTTCGCTCAAACCGCGGACCGCGCAGCCTCCGAAACCGCGCAACCCGAGGCGAAGCACCAGGGGTTCTTTGACTATGCGTTAGGGAAGATCAATCCTCGCGACAAGGATTATGGCGCGGCGATGGAGTCTGGTAGGGCTGCTCTCGTCGAGAATTCCATCGACGATCTCTATTTCTGGTCGAATGTGGTGACGCTGCTTTTGCTCAGCGTGATGGTCGCCGTTGTCCTTCTTCAGTGGCGCGCGGCAGACAAGCGTGAAGTGATTGCGGCATCGCTGATCGCGCAATTATGGAATGGCCGCGTCAGCGACCGGATCGAGATTGAACGTCGCACGGAACAGTTCAATCGACTGGCCGAAGCCCATAACGCCGAGGTCGAGCGTGCGCTCTCGGCGAAACCACAACCGGCCTCCGGCGAGGAACAGGCCGACTCCGAGCTCAAACGAACCGTCGAAGGCCTCGACAAGAGGACAGCAAAAGTAAATGCTGCGGACCGCAACAGCAGTGAGAATCGGCCTGCGAGCATAGCAGTTCAGGCTCAAAGCGCGGAAGCAACCGCTGTCGGCTTGCAGCAGAGAAACATCATGCTGGAACGCCAGGCTGAAGCAATGAGAAATACAGAGGCCAATCTGCGGCGCCGGCTCAATGACACGATCGCTCAACTCGATCAGGAACGGAATCGAAACCAGACCCTTAAGGGCGCATAGGAGACGCACGGATGGACCGCAAACCACAGCTCAAATCGCCGACGGACTTCGCCCATCCGGACGAATGGCGGCAGTACGTTCGGCAAACCGTCTCCCCGGATGAGGCTGATTACACGCTTGCATTCGGCCGGACAATCTTGTTCGCCCGCTTTTATGAGGTCCGAAATCAACCGTTCCCCGACCGGTTTTTGAGCGAGTTGGCAGCCATCGGCCAGCTTCACGATCCCGAAAGAACAGAGGCGTTGGAGGCATTGAATGACCGAATCTTTGCCGACATGATGCAGTTTCTGTTGGCTGCGAAGCCGAAGGTGTCCGAGAGGGTAGAGATCTCCATTCCCGTCTCGCCCTGTGAACTCATCGACGAACTGGCCGCATACCTGGCGAAGGAGAACCCGTACTATGCGCTCTGGATTCGGTACACGTCGCTGGCAGAGCGGGCCAATGGCGAATTCGCCTGGGAGGAATTTGTTGCGCAGGAGCTTCGGGACGGGACAAACGAGGAGACTGAATTTGCGCTTTTGGTCGGCCAGCTAGCCAAGTTGCTTACCTTTTTCCGGGACCGGAGCCTCGCTTTGCCTCCCCATTTTTCCGGGCGGGTTTGGTTCCTGCACTACCTGCCTGGAGCGGAGCGCAATGCGCAAGCACGCGCCCTGGTGCAGGAATTAGCCGAGGCATTGGAGTCATGCGCGTGCGCATAATCAGCTTCGGAACGAACTGGTGGGCCATGCACTCACGCGACCTCGACGATCCTTATTGCTTCCGCCGTTCGGCCGCGTGGTTCAATTCGGCTGGGCTTAGGTACGGCCGCAGGCTGCGACTGTGCTGGGTGTATCCCGGTCAGATCCGGTTCAACCTGAACAGCGGTTTTCAGCCCGAGCATCCGCTGCGGGCGATGGGGAGGACATTTCTGTGCAGCGGTCCAAACCATTTGGGCGGTCGCACGCACCTTCTGTTTGCCCGCCTGTTGAGTGGACCCGCTCCAGACCGGTATTTGGTGACGATGAACAACGCCTCCAACGGGCGACTTTCGTTCACGTCTCCCGCATGGAAATCTGCCGGTGTTCAACCGATATCGGTCAGCCTTCGGGGTCTCCGATACGAAGCAATGCTTCTCATGGGACGGCAAGACTGGGTGGAAACCGACGTTGGCCGGTGGTCAATATCAGGGGACGATCGACGACTTGTTCTCTTAGGAGCGGATGCAGAATGAGATACCGGAAGGGGTATATTGCGCTTTCAGACACCCGGGATGTGCCGGTGTTGTTGTTGATTCGCAATGCTCGAGCGATCACATTTGACCAGGTGTGCGCACTGGCAGCGATCGAAGGAAGCGAATCAAGCCGGCGCTCGGTGTACTGGAGGCTGTCGCGCCTGGAGGGTTGTGAGCTGATCCGGCGCATGACGTACGACCGCTTCTTCTCGCAACCGATCTTCGCCATCACGCCACTTGGGCTCCAATTCCTCGAGTTTCGTGGCCACTCGTTGCTGTCACTGCCGTCGACGGCAAAGTCAATCATCCGGAAATCCCAGATCCTCCATTCGGTCGAATTGGTCGGCATCCGTGTCGCATTGGCTCAAAAAGGGCTCCTGAAATCGTGGAAGTGGGAACTGGAAATCGTATCGAGGAACCTGGCTTATGGAACCGGAAAGATGAAAGATTTCGACGCGTTGGCGGAGATTACCGTCGACGGAGACACAAAATGCGTCGCAATCGAATTCGAAAGAACGCTTAAGGGCTCCGGGCGATATGAGGAATTGCGCAGCATCTTCAGCGCGGACCAGACCGCCGACCGGGTTCTATACCTTACACCAAATGCCGAGATTCTCTATATCCTGGCGCTCGAAATGCGCGACGTCGGAAAGCGGATCGGCTTCGTTCTGAGCGAAACACTTCGGAGCGAACTGCTGGACGCCAGCATCCTCACGAACTCTCCGGCGAACGACGTGCTGTCGTTTCGCCAGTTTCTCATACAATGACATTTCCTTCCGATTGACTGCCTATTGCGCCTCAGACCTATCCAAATGCCGCCGATTGCCTTCCGATTTCCTTCCTGGCGCCATCCTCTCGGCTTCCTGATCGCTTCCCACTGCCCGAATTTGCCCGGTCGTATCTGCGTGCGAAATGTGCAGGATGCGTTCTGACTATCCCCTTGTTTTCTTTTGCGTCATGTTTTGGTGTTTGGATAGGCGTTTTTTGAGGTTCTGAGACGTGACAATGATTTGCTGTCAGACTTCGAGTAGAAGATGCCTTTTCGATTTGAGCCCCCGGGCTGGTGTTAGATGCAGCGCGCAAACCGGCTTATGGCGTACTTCGATTTGTCCTGGGCCAATCAATTCGCCAGCGCCCACCTGACATAGGCGCCCAAAACAAATGCTTCTGCGGAGTTCCCCGCGCATGATGGTAGAGCACAGCGGCCCTCTCGTAGAACCCGCGCGTATGCCAGGAATCCGCAAAGCCGAACTTTTTGTAGTCGAGATGATGGCAGAATTCGTGACAGAGCGTACTCAGAAACGTGCCGTAAGAGGTGACGTCCTTGCGCACAGCCGTCCGCATCCACACCCGGATCAACATGGCCTTCGGGGCGTAGTCACCGAACAACTCGGTCGTCCACTGTTCGCGAACTCGCAGGGGTCTCGCGGCAAGTACCCGGACGCCGCAGTCCGGAACGTGGTAGAACTCCGATGCAAACTTCAGAAACTCGGCACAGGCCCGGCGCACGTTTGCTGTCTGGTCGGATTTCATCGCCGACTCTATGGCCTTAGCGATGTCCGACAAGCGTGCGTCCCCTGGCAGATCAAGCGTCGTGATCCGATCGCTTTCCCGGAACCCGGTGAGGTATGACGTTCGCGGTGGGGCATCGGTAAGCATTGGTCTGAAGTTCCTTTGTGAACTCGAAACGGGACCATTGTACGTCGTTGCTCTTCGATTCCGACCCAGCGGAAGAATCGCAATGCACCACGGATGAAGGCGTTGCTCACGCTCTTTCCGGACATTTAGCCGCGGTGATCGCGTCGCCGTGACGCAATTGTGGACTTCTGCGCGTGGTCCCGTCTATTCCAATAACCCTTCCTTTCTGCTGCATAACACAGTCATGTCCTGAAGTTTCCGCGCACTGAGTTTTCCCATTCAGCGCCCAGGAAATCTATCCCCAAGGAGTGTCTATGGCTCAAATCGAAATTCAAACTACCGCGACGAACACGGCGAGCAAATCCCGTTTGCCTGGCCGGTTCGTTGCTCGCCTCTTCGTGAGTTCCATTTTGAGCGCCGCCGGACTGCTCAGTTTCGCCTTGACCGGCCCAATCATGTGCCGCATTGCCGCCATCGATCCGGCGCTGGAAGCGTTCTACCTTTCACTCGTCGCAGGGTGGTTCTGGTCTTTGGCCTGGATGTGGTCGGTCACCTTCCAGGTCCGGAGCCGCCGGCAAACAACCTCAACCCCGCCCAAACCAAATCCGTAAGAAGGGAGTGTCGCGCCATGCAACCCAGCTTGGGAAAGATGTCCGCATACAAGATTCTGAACTGGCAGGACCGGGCCGCCAGTTCCATTGAACAAACCGTTGCAGCCTTCCTCGAAGTTGGGGAAGCGATTGCCACGCGGTGGATCCAAACCGCCAAAGGCGTTCTGCTTTTGCAGTTGGTTCCTGGTGACGATGCATCCGGAGCAATCTATGTCTTCGATCGACGCCGCGACCAGTGGTACATGTTGTCGTTCGAAGAGTGCGAGGATCGGTTCACCTCGGAGAAGTTCGACCGCGCCTTCTCTGAGTACGACCTGTTTCGTCTGGTCGAACAGCCCGGTCTCTTGATCTCCGAGTTGCAGCCGGCCAACGCCTAACCCGCCTCATCCCGATCCCCTCAACAGCCCATACCAAACCACCAAGGAGCCCGCCATGCGTCTGTCCGCAAGCCGAATCCGTTCGATCAACCGCCGTCTTGCGCGAGTCCAGGGATTCACCTGGCCCGCGCGCGACAAGAATTGCCAGCCGATGTCCGTAGGCATTACGCCGCCCATCGTCTCTCGAAACATGCCGGCGATCGTCAAGGTCATTGCGGTGGCGAGAAACGCCGTAGCGTGAGGCAAGACAGCCAAGTTCAAAAGACGAGTTGAGCCGGAGATGACACTCACGAGGCCATCTCCGGGCTATTTGACCGAGTTTTAGACCCGGGGTACAACCACAGAGCGGATGAAGGAGGCCGGATGCCATGTACGCGAAGTTTTGCGTTAGCCGGGAAACAGCCAACGCGTTCATTCGCCTCTTCGTCAACCGGCGCGCCTACGCGATCCAGGCTGTTTGTCCGCTGCCGAACGGAACCGTTCCTTACTACCCCGTGCGCGACTGGAAGACCAAAGAGCCGAAGCTGCTCGATGAAGGCGCCGTGCGCATGCATCTGAATGGCGATATCACGATCAGCCTTTACGCCATTAACCCGGAAACCCAGCGCTCGAAATGGGTCGCGATCGACGCTGACTTCGACGGGGCACTGGAGTCGCTCTTCCAGTTGCAGTGGGAACTGAAACAGGATGGCGTCGAAGCGGCGCTCGAACAGTCTCGCCGGGGAGGTCATCTCTGGATCTTCGGCGCGGAGCCGCTCCTGGCGTCGGAATGCCGGATTTACGTCTACAACCTCGCGCTTCGCCTCGGTGTTCCTGTTAAGGGAGGCGGTCTCAAGGAAGGCATCGAAGTCTTTCCCCGTCAGGATCGGCTCGGCGACGGAGAATTCGGCAACGCCATCCGAGCACCGCTCGGTGTTCACCGGAAAACGAACCGGCGCTATTGGTTCTATGAAGCCGACCTCAATCCGGAAGCGCAACTCGCCTACCTTGACGGGTTGACGAAGCTTACCGAAGCAGAGCTTCGCACGTTCACTCAGGGGATGAAACTCCCGGAAGCTTACAGACCGCCCGTCCCGGCGCCGTACGTTCCGCGTAATCCGTCATCGCAATCTACGGAGTTCCGCATTCTCAATTACGTCCGGACCACACGGAAGGACAGCCGGAACTGGTGGGCAAGATGTCCCTCGTGCGCGGCTGCAGGACGTGACCGCTCGGGCGATAACCTTTCGATCCAAGTCAAGGACCCTCGCCTTTACAAGTGCTGGGCGGGGTGCACAAAAGAGGAGATTCGCGCCGCTCTCGGACAGCCCATTCGAAAACGGGCGCTGGCATAGGGAAACAGAATGAAGAACCACTCCAAAAGGCAAGAACTCCCATCCGTAGCCTCCCGGTACGCTCTTCATGGACTCTCGTTGCCGGGGAGCGTGCTCAAGGCGCTTTACAAGCGCGGAATCCATTGCACTCCTAGTGTCTCGGTTGAGCACCAACATCTCGCCAGGCGCTATGTGCTGCGGGGCGTGGAATCAGGTGGCGCGGTATCGGACATGGGCAGAGCATGCGCCTTTGTTGCTCCTGACGGCTCGCCGTTACCTTGGTTGCAATTTATTCACTCGATGGCGGTGAACGGGCGTCACGCAATTTTTCTCGCGGAGAATCTGGTACGCCTGGAGATGCTGCGCACGGTGCGGACCTACGAACTGGCGATCACATTTCACAGCACGTCAGCGGAGCCAGGACAGAAGCGACCTCGGATTACATCGAAGCTGCTCTTTCGCGGACAGGATGGCGAACTACCCTTTGATCTCTGGAAGGACGCGAACAAAGCGCTGCGCGGAAAGCTTGTTCCTGAGTTTTATGACCGCAGCGGCGAGGTCCGGCATCTGCCGCATGAGTTCGAGGAAGCAATCAAGCAACTCACGGCCGCCGTTTGTTGCGTCGGTTGCAAACACGCACATGTGGGGGTACCGCCTTACGGGGGTGAATAAGGATCATGACTGAGCGCACAAAGATTCCTATTACAGTTGGTGCCCCTAACTGGGCTCCTCTTGAGGCGGTTCTTCCCGCTTGCGAACTGGAGAACTTCATGTACATGGGCTGTGCCGGGGAGATCGAGTTGTATAAACACCGACTGACGCGGCGCTACCTCAACATCAGCCAGGACGGCCGCAGATTCTACCGCTATTGCGACGGAAGGTACGTCGAGATTTCGCGGACCGATGCGCTCGACCATGTGCGCAGTTAGGAGCACGAAGAGAGAGGAGTTCTACCATGGCAAAATGTGTCAACAAAGCGCTGCTTCTCGGATACGTCGGAAAGGCGCCCGAGATTCATTCGACTGCGGGCGGCACCGTAGCCGCAAGCTTTTCGCTCGCCACCAGCGAACGGCAGCAGGACCGTCAGGGCAACTGGACGGATAAGACGGAGTGGCACAACCTCGTCGCTTTCGGGCGGACAGCCGAGATCGTGCGCGATTACATCAACAAGGGCACACAGCTTTTCATCCAGGGCAAAATCCAGACACGTTCCTGGGATGACAAGCAATCGGGCCAAAAGCGGTTCCGTACTGAGATCGTGGTGTTCGAGCTGACGCTGCTGAACGGCAGTGGAGGCACTAACGGCCGCTCCACCCACGCCAACGAGCAGAGTCAGTCGGGCCGGAGTACACGCGAGCCTGGGTACCGGGAGTCCGAGATGGACGCCCAGTTTGGCGACGAGGCGCTGGATCCGGCCGAGATCCCCTTCTGACCTTCTTTACATTCTGAATCACGAATCGGGCGCTCTTCGGAGCGCCTTCGTTTTTTGAGGAGCATAAGCGATGGCAAACAGTGAAACAAAACCAAGTCTGGATACCGATGCTCTGTTCACGCAGTTGGCCGAGCCGTTTGACTCTTCGGAGATCAAGTGGCGCGTCACCCACACCAGCCACGATGGCAGCCGGGGAGCGGTCATTGCATTTGCCGATCCGCGAGCCTACACCGACCGTCTCAACCAGCTTTTCACTCCGAGCGGCTGGACGAGGAATTACGACGTCACAACGGTCTCGGCGGTGAGCCGGCAGAAGCGAGACACCATCATCCAGACCGGCAAAGTCCTGGTCACCTGCACGCTGACAATCGCGCGGATGGGGACCCACTCCGGAAGCGGCGAACAGTGGGCCGATGAACAGAACGCAATGACCGCGGCGGAAGCGCAGGCATTCAAGAGGGCCTCAAGCTGCTTTGGCCTTGGCCGGTATCTCTACAACCTGCCGGAAACCTGGGTATCGCTCGACGATCACGGCAAGCCGATCAAGCTTCCAACGCTTCCCGCCTGGGCGCTTCCGAAAGGAAATCGGACTGCAGGTAAAACCAACCCGGCCTGCGGGCCCAGGCCCCCCGTGGTGCAGCGCGGTCCCATCGACCAGGAAGCGACAAACAAGATCCAGGGATTCCGTCGCAGTCTGGGCGATCCGATCTACGCGGAGATACTGTGGCGCGTCGCGCGGGCGCAACAGGCAAACGCGATTGCGAATGCGCAGCTGCAGGCAACAGTTGTGGAGGCGATGGAACGCGCATCGCGCGGAATTTTGAAGACGCAATCCCTTGCTGAGTCGATCGGCGACACCGAGTTTGTCTCTGTACTGGACCGGTTGCACATCCGGTCGATGAGTTCGATCCCGAACCTCGAAACACTGATGCAACTCGTTTCAGAACTTGAAGACGTTGCTGCACGGTCGGCCGCCTGATCTCGAATTGCTTTACGGCGATTTCCAAACGTCCTGCGAGTTGGCTCGTTCAGAGCCGCATTCAAGGCACAAGCCGCTGCCCGACAGGAGAAGTGTGTCCTGCAATCTATCGCAACGGTCAGTCTCACCCCGATCTCCGCATGCAAAAGGATGCACAGCGTGCACCTGGAGGCTAAATGGAAAACGAGGAACAGCGCCCGCAAACCTTCGTTGAGAGAGTCCTGGCACTTCTTGAAGGGCACTTTCCATGGCTCGGCTCAATTCAGGACGAGCCTGTCAGTGGAGCAGACACCGTCAATGAAGTCGTCGACCTCTACCAGTCGCTGCTTCGGGAGCGCGACAAGGGACATGGCAACAACGACGCCTCGGAGTCTTAATCGGCAACGATCGACTCAAGTGAACAACGAGTGACTTTCCAGAGCCAGCATCGGGAGGCGGCATGCGCAACGTAACGATGATTCACAAAGAGCCGGATCTGGTCTCCATTCCAGTGGAGAAGGCGGTCTATTGCGGGAATTGCGAGACTGTTTCGTCATCGCACGGGAAGCGTTGCGGTCTCTGTGGATCGGAAGACATTGTGGTCTTGGCCTCGTTATTCCTCCGTCCGTGGGATCCGAGTCCGGCGCCCGCTGCAGCATTGGCTGCATAGCGGCGCGGAAATGAGATCCCTTTCGAATTCAAAGACGACAAAGTTTGATCCGACATTCCTTAAGTCACACACAGTGTGCTTTAAAGGATATCTTTGCCGAGTTGAAAGCATAATGTTGCCGCGCTATCGCTCCGCAAATGACTCATTTCACGTACAAGGGCATACCCGCTGCTGTTGAGGCGTAAAGCACAATGTTGCCGTGAGAGCGGAAGATCGGGGAGGCACGGGCGTCTTACGTGGAGAAGTCCTACTTTAACTCGGCTCGAGTAAACGCCGCGAGAGTCTCTTCCTCGGATGGGGGATGCAGGACATTGCGCGAGGCAAAGTCCTCCGCTTGTGGATATGTGGTGCTGCGAATGCGGCCGGCGGCTCGGCCAAGATCGTAGCGAGTGTGCCGGAGCTGCACATCGGGGTCGAGCAGCAGCCAATTGGCCCTCGGCTCTCCGAACGGCATGCCGACGCTGCCCGCGTTCACGACTCGAGTCGTGCCGACCATCCGATCAAACTGCATATGGGTATGACCACAGACGACCATGGAGATGCCGAGTCCTTCGAAGATAGGCAGGAGACGGTCATCGGACGTAAGGCGGGTAAAGATCTCGGTGTCGTTGCGCGGGGTGGCGTGGCAGAACAACACATCGCCGAGACCAGGAATCATGGTACTGCGAGTTGGCGGCCAGCTTTCCAAAAGCCGCCGATGCTGGGTGTTTAGTTGCTGCGCGGTCCAGCGGATCGGCTCGCGCCAATGTTCCGGCGCAGTACGGTACCAATCCGTCTCGCGGCCTGACATCTGCGCTAACACCTCGCGGTCGCCGTTGCCGTGGATGAACTGCGTCGGAATGTCGAGGTCGAGCAGACATTGAATAGTTTCACGTGGTAACGGGCCAGGAAAAACATCACCACCAACGACGACACAGTCGACTTGGGCTTGACGGATCTCATCCAGAACCGCCTCAAGCGCAGGAAGGTTGGCATGGATGTCGTAGATGGCGGCGATGCGCATGACGAGATTCCTCGGATTGTTGTCACACAAATAGACGTCATTTAAACCATAACCCTGCCAAACGGCAAACTTACGCTTTAAATCACACACAGAACGATCACCACAATGCGAGGTGAACTATGCGGAGCGCCGCGCGCCTCAAAATGGGGTACTACCCATTACCGGAGAGCGAAGGAGTCAAACTTCGCTCCCTTCTCTCTTTCACTCAACCAGCCTCGGTCGTGGACCCATGCGTTGGCCAAGGCACTGCGCTCCACCTGATTACGAAGGCCGCTCCTGTTAGACTCTATGGCGTCGAACTCGATGCGGAGCGCGCGCGGATCGCCGGTTCTAAAGGTATCGAGACCATCCAGGGCAACACGTTCGACGCCGTCGTAAAGGTGGAATCGTTCTCGCTCCTTTACCTGAATCCTCCGTACGACTCCGAGATCGGCTCCCTTGCGAATCGCCGCATGGAGGCCGTATTCCTGGAACACACCTACCGCTGGCTGGTGATGGACGGCGTTCTCGTCTTCGTTATTCCCTTCGAGCGGTTGCCGAATTGCGCCGGCATCCTGAGTTCCCACTTTACCGCGTTGAATATCTTCCGCATGACCGATCCGGATTCCGTGCAATATCGGCAGATCGCAGTTCTCGGGGTGCGCCGCGATGTCCGGGGCCTCTCCGTTGAGAACAACAAGAAGCAGCTTCAGAGCCTCGGCCTTTATGGCAGCCTGCAGAAACTGCCTCAGCTTGAGGCAGGCTGCTGCGCTCCCTATGTTGTGCCCGCTACTGGCGAAGTCGAGATGAGCTATCGCGGGCTCCCTTACGACCTGCTCGAAGGCCTGTTGCCGCACTCTGGGGCCTGGAGGCAGGCAGTACCGCTGCTGTTGCCGCACGACGATGTCGCCACAGGGCGGCCGATAACGCCGCTTCACGGCGGCCATGTGGGATTGCTATGCACCGCCGGACTCCTTAATGGCGTCTTCGGCGATGGAGACGACAGGCACATTGCGCGCTGGCGCTCGGTCAAGCACGTGACCACGTTTGTGGAGGAGGAAGGCGATGCGCAGATCATTCATCACCGCGAACGATGGACGAATGAACTGCGCCTGGTCTATGCCGACGGGAGAACGCTCAAGCTGACCGAGACTCCGGCGAAAAAGGAGGACGAAGCCGATGGAGAATGCACACCTGCGGCTCGGGCTGCTTGAGTATGTGCGCATGACAGAGAAGACCTCGACCCGCATTCGCCTGCGGGTCGATCGTTATATGGGGGAAGATCGGCAGGCGCACCTTTTGAGCGTCTTCGGCAACGACGCGGATGTGGGCGCGATTACAGCGGCCGTTCACGAGAAGGCCACGTTCACGCTCACCTTTCCCGATAGCGAGACCAAGGAAGTCACTCTTGGCGAACACGCCTCTTGCTACAAGGGTGCCGTGACACTCCCCGGCCGGAAGCATCCCGTGCGCCACCTCGTGGCCGTCTCCGAGGAACTTCACAACAACGGAACCGCCGGAAGAATTCTGCTCTTGCGCTACCGTCGCGATGAGGCATGGGCAACACTGGTGAGTTTCCTCGGCCTTCCCGCCGATCCTGCGTGGGCGGACTATGTTCTTCAAATCGTTGAGCGGAAGAAGCGGATTGAGGAGATTGACGGGATCGGATGTGAGCCAGTCCTGATTTCGGCGACGACCGAAGAGATGATGGAGTGGGTGGGAGACGGCTTGCGGTCCCAAGTCCTCAGCTTTCCGGTGGACAAGGGGCCGATCGTCTGGCCACGTTGCTCCTTGGCTCAAGCGCTTGAAGAGAGCGCCAAGGGGTGAGCTTTTCCGCCACATCTCAGAATTCTTGTTGACCGGAGGGCAATTACGATCTAATATTTAGATTGTATTGGAGAACCTTCGATGCCGCAAAGAGCATTAAAACTGAAGCAAGCGAGCGCAGTCCTGAAAGTTCCACCCAAGGAACTTCAGAACCTCGTACAATTCGGGATTGTGAAGCCCAAAAGAGTCGATGGCACGTACGTTTTCGATAAGGGGACGCTTCTTACGGCAAAGGTTGCCTTCCGTCTGAAGGATTCCCTGGGGACACGCACCAACGTGCTCACCCGGCTCATCGAAGTCTTTCGCGCCTCAGAGAAGGGGTTTCGGCGGAAGAATCCCGCCTACATTACCTTCACCTGCCGGACTTCCGGCGAGGAGGAGCCCATCCGACTCGGTGTTCCATTCCGATCCTTCGACGAACAGATCGACGAGGGCCTGAGCCGCGCCGAACTCTACAGGGATATGCCGCGCGGGCGGAAGCGTGCGGGATGGAAGAAAGAATTCCTCGCAACGATCACGGAAGCGGCGAAGGATCTAGGGGACGTGTCCGACGAGGAGATTCAGCGAACAATTCGCAGCTACCGCGAGGAAAAGCGAATCCCGGAGATCACCGTTCGTGCCGAAGTCTAGGAAAGGAAAGCATCGGGCTGTCGTCGACACCAATGTTGTCGTGGCAGGTATCTCCGGTTTCCGGGATCAATACGTCCGGGGCCGAGTGCCGAGCGCAGACCTGATGTACCGCTGGGCGGATGAAGAATCCTTTGTCTGGCTCCACACCGAAGATATCCTCGCGGAGTACAAGGAAGTCCTCAGACGACTGCACGTCCGGCCCGCACTGATCGGCGCATTCATCAATCTGGTCCGCGAGCGCGGGGAGGCCGTCGAAGTGCGTTCCGAGGCTGAAATCTCGCCCGATCCCAAAGACGATCCTTTTTGCGCCTGCTCCGAAACGGGACACGCGGACATAATCTTTACTTTGAATCCGAAAGACTTTCCGCAAAGCCGCCTCAAGGCCAAGGTGCTGGCTCCAGCGCCTGCAAAGGCCCCGCGAAACCGCTAACGCGGAACTTCCCCAATCATCCTCATCCATCCCAATCGCAGTTTCGCTGCTGTCAGGAGGCGTGCCAGTGGAGACGACCTTCGACTACTTAAGGCATTTTGGCCCTGCACTGGCCGAAAGAATTCTGTCGACCTACCCACCGCTCCAGAGCACGAAAGACCCCGTTGCACCCGCTCTCACAGGGCTGTTGCGCAAGCCGCTGCCGGCTCAGGCGCTCGCGATTACAGGCACGGCCAAGTATCTGCGCGAGGCAAAGGCAGCGCGCATCGTCGCTGAATGTGGGGCGGGGAAAACTCTCATGGCGCTGGGCGCGATTCACGTCCTCTCCGAAGGGCGGGCCACGGCGACGCTCGTAATGTGTCCTTCGCACATCGTGCACAAGTGGGCACGCGAAGTTCTATTGACGATCCCTCGTGCTCGGACCTTCCTTGTCGAGGACATGCGCAACGGCGGTGATCGCACGAAGCCCCACGGCGTCTGTGAGGTGAAGCTTAACAAGGGCAAGATCGTCTACGAAGGCAAGAGATTCGGCCTTGCGGAAATGCGGCGAATGGGCCGCAAGGAATGGCGGAGGCGCTTCAGCGGACCGACGTTCTTCATAACGGGAAAGGATAAGGGTAAGCTCAGCTACTTCTGGGACCACGTTTATTTGAAGGCCAAGTCCGGGCCGAACCTTGGCGGGGTCGTCAATCCCGATTCAGGTATGGCCATCCTCGATTCGGAGATGGAGAAGCTCACTTCGCTCGACTTCCGGGACAAAGTGAAGGTTTCAGAAACTCTGACCGCGCCGCGTGGCGGGACGGCGCGCTTCTCCGCTCTTTGGCAGGCGGATCGCGGGAAAATTCAGCGCATGGCGCCGATTGAGTACATTGGCCGCTACATGAAGGGCTGGTTCGACTTCGCCGTCGCCGATGAGTTGCACCAGTTAGCCGGCGATACTGCGCAAGGCAACGGGCTTGGCGTTCTCGGCCGCGCCGCGCAGAGATTGATTGCGCTCACGGGAACCCTCATGGGCGGCTACGCAGACGATCTCTTCAATATCTTCTATCGCATGGAGCCACGCGCCATGGCGCGTGAAGGCTTTGCGTATGGAGGCCAGGGACGGAGAGACTTCCAGGAGCAATACGGCGTTCTCGAAACCATCGAGAAGATCGAGGAGGCAGACAACGCCTGCTCTCGGGCAACGAAGAAGACCGTCCGCGTGCTGCGCAAGCCTGGAGCGTCGCCGCTCTTGTTCGGCAAGTTCCTGATGAACACGACGGCCTTCCTCGCCCTTGAAGACATCTCGGACAACCTGCCGCGATACGACGAGAGCGTAATCTCGGTCGATATGGACGACACGCTCCAGCAGGCCTATGAGCGGCTCGAAGAGGATATTCGGTCCGCGATGAAGGCGCATCGCGGCAACAAGAGCCTGATGAGCATTTTGCTCAACACGCTGCTCGTCTATCCCGACCATCCTTACGGCTTCGACGAGATCTGGGCGCGGGCCTTCGACCCGCAAACGAAGGAGTATGTGAAATTCCTGGTGACGGTGCCGGAGAACCTCACGCCGGATGCGCTTTACGCGAAAGAGCGCGCCCTTGTCGCCGACGTGAGGGAAGAGCTTCGCCAGGGAAGGCGATGCCAGGTCTATGCGACCTACACCGGCGAGAAGGATGTCACCGAGCGCATAGAAGCGGTGTTGCGACGGGAGGGCGTGCGGGTCGCCGTGTTGCGCTCTTCGGTTGCGACCGACAAACGGGAGGATTGGTACGAGCGGCAGGTGAAGTCTGGAGTCGAAGTGGTCATCTGCCATCCGAAGCTGGTTGAGACCGGACTCGATCTTCTGGCCTTTCCGACGCTTTACTTCTACGAGACGGGCTATTCATTGCACACGCTGCGCCAGGCCAGCCGAAGATCGTGGCGGATCGGGCAGCGGTTTCCAGTGCGGGTGAAGTTCGTCACCTACTCGGGTTCGATGCAGGAGACCTGCCTCCGGCTGATGGGCAAGAAGATGCTGGTGGCCCTCATGATGGAGGGCAAGTTCTCCGGCGAAGGCCTACAGGCGCTCGACACTGACGAAGACCTGATGAGCGCGATGGCGCGTGAACTGGTCGAGAAGGCCGGCGTGGGCGAGTCCGCCGATGCTGTCTGGCGGGAACTCGATCAAGAACGGGAGAAGATACAGCCGCGTCCGGCTACGGTGGAACTGGAATCGGAGGCGGAACCGGCTTGGGTCCCAGATTCGCCGGGATTGGACCTGCCCGAACTACCCGCACCGCAACCTGTACCGATGACCTTCGGCATTCATTTGATGGAGCCGCCTCCCGCCATGAAGAAACGGAAGAAGACGGCAGTCTGGCCGACGGCCACTGAAACCAATGTGCAGCTCAGCCTGTTCGACTGAGCCCGCGCGAAATCAACCTGCGAGGTGTCACCATGAGCGAGGAACGTGAGAAGGTTCGCTGCAGAAGCTGCGAACTCGTCCAGTGGAGGGTTAGGGCAAATTGCCGGCGCTGCGGCGCATCTTTGCCTCAGCCGATTGTGAAGATCGTTGAACGCGTCGTCGAGAGAGTTGTCGTCCGGCACGACCCGCAGTGCTTGGAGAACCTTGAACAGGCACGGCAACTGATCTTGGCAGCGTCGGGGCGTCTGACGCAGCAATGCACGGAGTCCATGGCGCCGCTTGTCCTCGCGCACGGGCCACAATCAGGCACGTTTCCCACCATGGCGGAGATGGAGCGGACGATGATCTTGGCCGCGTACCAGAGATCGAATCGCAAGCCCCTCGAAGCCGCCCGGCTGCTCGGCATCGGCAAGACGACCCTGTACCGCAAACTCCGGAAGATAAGCCAAATGGCTGCCTGATCCGGTTGCAGAATCGGCCGTCACCCGACGGCGAATCGAGAGCCGTTTGCGTTTCAACGAAGCCGGCGCGTCCGGTTTCAAACAGGCAAGAGGTCGGCTTCGGCTGGCCTTTCTCTTTTGCGAGGAGGTCATGCCGAGAGGTCCGTTTCTCCCATCAGAGTTCGTTCCCACGCAGTTCTCTAGCGCAGCCGACAAATCGAACTTCGGAAACACGCTTTTGCACTTCCTCGATTCCGACTGCGCGCGCGAGCTATTCACCAAGAAGTTCTACGACCGTCTTTCGATGACTTTCGGCCACATCGCGCATTATGTGGAGTACGCAATTATGCGGAGCTCTTGTCGTTCAACCGCATGAAACCGGCAGAAACACGACAAAGTACTCCGCATAATCCCGCAGCAAGCCACCGGAACACCACGCAGACGAAGTCAAACCTTGTCGGGATTTCGTGTGCAGGCGGTTGCTTAGCAACGGAGACAGGAGGTCAGGCGAGCTGGGCACGTCTCGGTTGCGAGTCAGTCGGACACTCAGTCATCGGCGAGCAGATGAATGATCGGGCAACGCGCACCAGAGGATGACATCTCGCAGGCGCGCACGAGGCGGGAAAGTGCCTTCTTCATCTTCGAGAGGTCCGCAATCTTCTCTTCTATCAATTCCAGCTTGTGGGCCGCGATCCCTCGTGTTTCCTTGCAGGCTTTTCTTTCATCGAGTGTGAGCAGTCCTGTGATCTCTTCCAATGTGAATCCGAGAGCCTGGGCACGCTTAATAAAGCGGACTCTCTTAACTGTGTCCGACGAGTAGTGACGAAAGCCTCCCTGCGGTCTGACCGGCTTGAGCAACAGGCCCCGTCGCTGGTAATAGCGGATAGTTTCGACATTCACGCCACCTTGTTTTGCCAGTGTGCCGATGGTCAGATTCTGGCTCACGAACCGCCTCCCTTGACTCCGTACCATAGTACGGAGTTTAGAGTGAAATAAGGAAGATTCGTCAAGTATGCGCTCTGTACTGAATACGAAAACAACCCTTATCGGTGGCGTGCTCGCGGGTATCGGCGCTTCGGCTTGTTGCGTCGGGCCACTCTTGCTCCTGAGCCTGGGTGTCGGCGGAGCTTGGATAGCCCATTTGACCGCACTCGAACCGTATCGGCCTGTTTTCATTGTTCTGACGGCTCTGTTTCTTGGATGGACCTTTTGGAAACTCTATTTTGTGCCTCAGAGCTGTGCCGTTGGCGACGACTGCATTGCCGATCGTACCCGGAAGGTGCAGCGAATCTTGTTTTGGGTGCTGCTTCCGATTGTCCTTCTGCTTATCGTCAGTCCTTGGATTTTGCCTTACTTCTATCGCTGAAAGGAATTTGAGATGCGTAAACTGCTCGCTGCGCTCCTCATCGGTTTGCCGGTATCGGCATTTGCTGCGTCTCCGCAAACGGCTGTTCTCGACGTTCAGAATATGACCTGTTCCATGTGCTCGGTCACGATTCGCAAAGCGTTAGAGAAGGTGCCTGGTGTCATTGATGCAACGGTAGACTACGAACACAAGACTGCGACGGTGAAGTACGACGGAGAGAAAACAACTCCATCGGCGCTGACGAAGGCCACTACGAATGCCGGTTTCCCTTCGACCGTGCATAGCGGAGCGCAGAAGCCATGACAGCAATGGCAGCCATTCTTGAATCCACACTGACCTGTCCTCAGTGTGGTCATGCCACGCTCGAGGAGATGCCTACTGATTCATGCCGCTTTTTCCATGAATGTGTCCATTGCCACGCGGTCTTGCGCCCCAAAGCCGGCGATTGCTGCGTCTTCTGCTCTTACGGCTCGGTAAAATGTCCTCCAGTGCAACTGCAGGGGAGTTGCTGTAGTTGAGCGTCCGGAAGTCTCGCAAACCCGGTTGGTCGTAGACTTCAATTCGCCAGGAGATGTCTCCTTGAAAACAAGGAGGCATCATGCTTGAGAAACACGTACACGCCGCAACTACCCGTCGAAGGCTCCGGTCCGGTCTCGCTGCGAATCATGTAGATAATTTTGCAGAGTGGCTTCATGCCCGCGACTACAAAACTAGGACCGTGTTTAGGTTGCTTCAATCCCTTGCAGCCTGGACCGATTGGCTAGCAGTGACTGGTCGCTCTAGCAGCGACTTTGTATCTGGATACCGGGACTGTTCGAGGTACGTCCAATCCACACCGCACGTCCTGTACAGCCGCGGACCAAACCAAGACACATTGAGAGCCGTGCGCCTGTTCTTGAACTTTCTAATTGAACGTGGCGCGTTATCAGAAAACCAACTTGAGGCTGGAAGTGATCGCTTTCCTATCCTTCGCGAGTTCCGGGCATGGATGCTGGAACATCGTGGGGTCACGACAACGACACTCGATGTGTACAAACCGGTTCTGGAGGAGTTTCTAGACTCACTCGGCGAAGTTCCTTCGGAATACAGCGCCGAGAACCTGCGCAAGTTCGTGTCTCGTCGAGGAGCGCGCCACGGTTCCTCTTACGCCCAACTTACCGGAACCGCCGTTCGAAGTTTCATGCGGTTTCTCGGAGCAACTGGGCAATCACCATCCGGCCTGGAACATGCGATCCCGCCTTACGCCGGTTGGAGACAGGCCTCCGTTCCGAGATACCTCCCAAAGGAGGACATTCGCAAAGTCATTGCAGCCTGTCCGCGAACCAGCATAGGGCTACGCGATAAATCGATACTGCTTCTGCTTGCCCGTCTTGGACTGCGCGCCGGCGACATCGTACGACTGCGCTTGAGTGATATCGATTGGAGCGGTGGGCAAATATCCGTCTCTGGCAAAGGACGCCGCCAGGATCTGCTGCCAATGCCTCAAGACATCGGCGCGTGTGTTTTGCGGTATATCGGGAAGGGTAGGCCCCAATCAAATGTTCCCGAACTGTTCCTGACCTGCGCTGCGCCATTCCGCAGATTGAGTGTTCAAGCCGTAACGGGGCTCGTCCGAAGAGCGTTGGAACGCGCTGGGGTAGATTCCCCGGTTCGAGGTGCCTATCTTTTGCGTCACTCGGCTGCAACATCAATGCTGCGGCAGGGTGTTTCTTTGCCCAGCATAGGGGCGGTACTTCGACATCGCTCACCTCGAACCACCGTTCACTACGCCAAAGTTGACCTTCGGAGCCTATCTGCAATCGCCCAGCCGTGGCCGGAGGTGGCTCAGTGCTAAGCCAATCTGTCGATCGCTACATAACGCTTCGGCGCCACTTCGGTTACAAACTCATCCAACTCAATCAGCTTCTCCTCGGATTCGCTCAATTCGCCGAAGAGCGCGGAGAAACTCGCATTCGGAGGGGTACCGCCCTCGCCTGGGCAACCGCGGCGTCGACAACTGGAACCCGCTACGTGCGGTTACAAGCTGTGGTAATGTTTGCCAGGTTCTTGCACGCCGAGGACCCACGTCATGAAGTCCCCCCGCACCAGATATTCCCTTGTCCACAGACGCGGCTGATGCCGTACATCTACTCACAAGAGGAAATCACACGGCTCATGTCCGCGGCTGGACGTTTAGCCAGGACATATCCTCTGCGACGTCAGACGTATGCCACTTTGTTTGGTCTCGTTGCGGCAACTGGCATGCGCATATCCGAGGCCCTAAGCCTCAAACTGAACGACGTCTGCGAGGACGGACTTCTCCAGATTCGCTACGGAAAATGCGGGAAGGCTCGTGCAATTCCGCTGCATGAAACTACGCTCAAGGCATTGAATTCCTATTTGCTCTTGCGGCGGACGGTGGCAACGACCGACAACCACCTCTTTCTCTCAGCCCACGGTAGACGAATTTCCCGCAGTATGGCGGACTACACGTTCCGTCGTGTAGCTCTGCTCGCCGGCATAACGGAGACCGGAACTCGACCCTGCCGGATCCACGATCTTCGACAGCATGCCGATTTCCTGATCATGCCGACTTGGTACTCCAAGCGGTTGCTGGCGGCGCCCGAGACGCATTTGGAATCGGCATAATCAGAGGTTCTCCAGAAAGGCCAAGAGGTTGTCATTTGGGCGGTATCGTCCGGGCCGGGCATCGAGTGGTTTTGTGCGTGACAGGGCTTGTTCTTTCAATCGCATGTCGGCGTGCAGATACATTTGCGTGGTCTCGACCGATTCGTGCCCCAACCAGAGGGCAATCACCGAGCGGTCGACGCCATGTTGGAGAAGGTCCATGGCAGCTGTGTGTCGCAGGACATGGGGGCTGACTTTCTTTCTTTTGAGCGATGCGCAGGCTCGTGCTGCGGCTGCCGCATATTTTCTGAGAAGGCGCTCGATTGCATCGCGACTGAGCTTCCCGCCTCGGATGCTGAGAAACAACGGATCCTCAGGATGGCCGTGTCGCTGGCGCAGCCAGGCGTCCAGCATTTTTGCTGTCTCCGCGCGCAGAGGTGTACAGCGTTCTTTTCTCCCCTTCCCTAGGCAGTGCACGTGGGCGCCGGCTCCTAAGACGATATCCTCACAACGCAAACCGATCAACTCGGAGACACGGAGTCCGGTCTGCACTGCGAGCAAAAGCATGGCCCGATCCCGGCGCCCCATCCAAGTGGAGGTATCTGTAGCGGCCAGCAGAGCATCGATCTCTTCGCGATGGAGAAATTCGATGGGCCGACGTTGGTGGCGTTTGGCGGGTATCGCCAGGATGCGCTGGCAGAGCAAGGCTTGGGTGGGTTCTTCCAAAGCGACGTAGCGAAAAAAGGAGTGGATTGCGGCCAAGCGGATATTGCGAGTCCGAGCACTGTTCTTGCGGCCAGTTTCCAGGCTGTCGAGAAAATCTCCCATAAAGGGAACCGTCAAATCATCGAGGGTGAGAGTGGATGGAGCCTTGCCCAGCCGTTGGTTAGCAAACCGCAGAAGGAGACGGAAGGAATCACGGTAAGACGAGATAGTGTGGGGACTGGCTCGCCGTTGCCGAAAAAGCCTGTCTGTAAAGAAGGATTGCAAAAGAAAAGGAAATCCGGCTGAGATCACGAGCGTACCACCTTTCCGTCACCGGTGATACGATCCGTGGCCAGCTGCAGCAACTCCGGCACTGCTTCCAGATACCAGTAGGTTTCGTTGATGTGCACATGGCCGAGATAGGTGGCCAGCTTGGGCAGTTCTCGCTCAACATCGAGTCCGGCGCGATACCACTGGATCAAGGTGCATGCGGCAAATCGGTGGCGCATATCATGGATCCGCGGACCACGGCCATGGCCTTTCGCCAGCGAGCGGAGACCGAGCTGCTGCGACAGCTTCGCGAAGGTATAACGCGCCATACAGTCGGTAATGCGAACGCCGCGTTCGGAAACAAAGAAAGCGGCGGTTGGCATCGGCAGGATGCGGTCTCTCCTTCGTGCATACTGTTCGAGCTCTGCTACGGTCGATAGATGGATGGGAACATGCCGCGACTTGCCGAACTTCGTCCGCCGGATGGTGAGAATGCCGTGCGAGAGGTCCACATCCCGCCGGTCCAGGTTCACGGCCTCGTTGACACGCATGCCACTAACAGCCAGAAGGCCGAAAAGAGTGGTGTAGGTGCGGGCGCGGAGTCCTTTTGGGGAGTTCAGCCGTGCCGCCTGGCTGAGGATTTTCCTGATCTCTTGCTCGGTATAGATGTGGGGCCTTTTTCGTTGGTACCGGTGCGGAAGAAGACCGGCGGGTGGGATCTCTGTGCGAGGATCCACGGTCTTGTACCACGCGGCGAAGCGTCGCACCATGCCCAGCCGCCAAGCCCAGGTGGAAGGCTGAGCGTGAGCCGGCCGAGTCGCCCATCGAAGCGCCAATTCCGTGGAGATATGGGAAGTGTTTTCGGCTCGGAGAAAAGTTACGAAATTCCGTAAGCAGCCCGCCACTTCGCGAAGTTCAAAGCCCAGGATCCGCCGAATCGCCAAATACTCGCTCAATGCAGTGTCGAGTCTGCTCATCGCGCACCTCCGAGGTTGGGCCACGGCTGGGCCAGCGAACGCAACCCTTCGAAGTCGAGCTTGGCGTATATTTCCGTCGTGTTGGGGCTCCGATGGCGAAGAATCTCTCCGATCTCACCCATGCTTGCGCCTGAGCGAATCATCGAGGTGGCGAGGCTGTGTCTGAGCACGTGGGCGCCCTTGAATCCCGGGTGCAAGCCTGCCCGGTCGAGCGCGCGTCGCACGATCGTGGAGACTGTCGAGGGTCCAGAAAAACCCCGTCGCGGTGCTTCTCTGCAAACAAATACGCGACGCGTTTTCGAGGAAGGCCGATCATGACGCAGATAGACTGCAAGCGCTTGGCCGACATCCACGGGCAAAGGCATCCGGTCATACAACAAGCCCTTGCCGCGAACAAGAATCTCCCCGGAACGCCAATCAACGTCGTCGAGTTGCAAGGCAACAACCTCTCCGGCGCGAAGGCCAAGACGGGCGAGGAGAAGAAGAATCGCGTAGTCGCGACGGCCCGTTGCCGTGCGCCGATCGCAGCTGCCAAGCACGCGGGCAACTTCTTCGGCAGTGATGTATCTGGGAAGGGTGGACAGACGCCAATCAGCAACCGTGGGGATAGAAGGAGCCAGATCCACTTGCAGTTCCCCACGCTGAAAGAGAAAGCGGAAAAAGGAGCGGAAAGCGGTCGTCATCAGCTGGGCTCTTCGGCAGCTCATGGTCCCGGCATGCCGCACGATGAAGCCGGAAATATCGGGCGGCCGCACTGCCCTCAAAAGGAAAGGGCCTTCTCCGAAACGGTCGCTGAGAAACTTCCGTGCAAATGGCAGATAGTTGATGATGGTTGCAGTAGTTAATCCACGTTCGGACCGTAAGTGTTTTTCGTACCGATCGAGAATGGCGGCCAAAGGCGATACATCACGCGTCGGTGTCACATGTTGGACAACGTTGCGCTCACGAAGATGATCCAATAACTGCCTGACTGTGGTGCGATCACCTCTACGGAGCAGGCCGGCACGCCACCGGCCTGTAATGAACGTTTCGATTCGTCTCTCATCGAGATCCTCGACCACGAGCCCCCTTCGTCTCAACCACTGCCCGAAATCGACGATCAACACCAACTTCGACTGTATCGTCGTAGCTGCATAGCCGCTTTCCATCAATGAATCTGCGAAGGGTAGGAACTGAACATGCAGCGGATTGCGTTGTCCCCGCTGGTCTGCCCCAAGGCGTTCGAGAAACTTCTCCAGCATCTGTCTTCTCTCTTTCCGGCCCAATGGCCAGCTTCGAGAAGACCACCCCGATTATGCCGACTTCAACTCCCGCCGGATGAATCAAAGACAGGAAAACTCGCGGAGAAACAAAAGGCTAATCGACAACTGTCGGCATGATCAGGAAATCGGCATGCTGTCGGAACTCGTCGAACTGCCGATCGAAGCCGTCTCATTGCGTCAGCCTCCAAGTATTCGAGTCAAGGGCAAAGGTCGCCGAGAACGATGCCTTCCACTTTGGAAGGACACTGCGAGGGATCTCCGAGCGTGGATGGCAATCAGAGGACCTGTGGCAACACCTGAGCTGTTCGTAAACGGAGCAGGAACGGCAATGACTCGCGCAGGCTTCGAATACATCCTCGATAAGCACTTCCGCGCCGCGAGCAAAGTTGTTCCTGAGCTTCAGGGGCGCACAGTGTCACCCCATCAGCTAAGGCACAGCTGCGCCGTGCTCATGCTGCAGGCGACACGCGACGTACGAAAAGTTGCGCTCTGGCTTGGGCACAGCGACATGAGAACCACCGAAGCCTATCTGCGAGCAGATCCCTCGGAGAAGTTGGAGGCGATGGAGGCGGTGTTGCCTCCTAGTTTGCGTCGTGGACGGTTCAAGGCTCCGGACGCCCTCCTCGCGTCATTGCTGAGCGCATCTTAGGCAGACGTTGCTGCGAGATTATGCGGAGTGCTTAGAGCGTTCATTCGTTGATTCGAGGCGGCTGAACGACCGGTACTCCGCATAATTGCGTACTCCACATAATGCGCATTATGCGATGCACCGCATAACGCGCACTGCGATATCGAGGGCTTCTACTCGACATGGTTTACGAGAGACCGCCACAGGCTGGGGTTTGTCACGAAACTCCTGCGCTGGCCCTGTCATGGAGACCCGAAGTTCACTTTTAGCGATGTGGAGCACGCAGTCCAGCGAGTGATGCTGGAGCGCAACTATCTTGCCCGATTCGAGCTGCGAGCCGCCGAGGCGTTGCGGTCTGCCGAAATAAAGGACCTTGAACGGTTAGAGGCGAAGTACCGGATGCCGAAGAAAGCCGAGTGCACCGCGGAGGAATCAGCAGAAGCGCTCCGCGTGCCGGCAGGTTCTGCGGCGGGCCCCACGACTGCCCCTGTCCAGTTCAGCCTCTTCTAACCCAACGCAAAGGAGTCCCTATGGGCTATCCCGTTTACTACAACGGAGAAATCGAAATTGTCCCTCCGTTGACGAAGGAGCATGCGGCGCTTGTGCGCGCTTTCGCCCAAGGAGAGCGCACGGACCTCACAGAGTCAATCTTTGCCGCCATTGCGGCGAGCGAAGAACCCGATTTGCCTTATTCCTGCGGTCTCTTCGAAGTCTCCGAGGACCACTCCCTCCTCGTCCCGGAAGAGGGTGAGAGCCGGCATGGCCTCGCGACGTGGGTCGCACTCCTGGTGAAGCACTTTCTGGATCCGTCGGGCTATGTCCTTAACGGCGAAGTGGGCTGGAGCGCAGAAGAGCTGGATGACCGCGGGTGTCTCTTCGTCAAGAACAACCTGCTGGAGGCCGTCGAAGACATCGTCGTCAACCCTGGACCAAGTTGGGCAAGGGAAAGTTTCACCGACCGGGCGTCGTTCGAGACAATCCAGGCCCTTGTGGAATCGGCAGACAACGAGGGCTGCTCGCAGGATCTCACGGTTGTCTCTTCGACCCCTATCGCGGCCCTGCGGGATGTGCTCGCCAAACTTAAGGAATTCGTCACGCTCCACCTGCCATAAGCCGCAAGATCATTCATCGAGCGCCGGCCCGAAGAGACTGGCCGATTCCAAACCTTACCCAATGACACTTCAGAAGGAGAAATGCGATGAGCACCCTCAAAGTCGAAGCCCTGGTCCGCGAGTTCCACTACAACGGGATTCGTATTCCCGATCCGGGCCAGGATCTCTCTGTGGAACAGGTCCGCGACCTGCTCACACCCCAATTTCCGGAAATTGCCACCGCGTCGGTATCGGGACCCGAAGCCACCGGCTCCGTGATGCGCTACACGTTCAGCCGCGCGATTGGCACAAAGGGTTGAACGATGCCGAAACCACCAAAGACGGCGGAGGAACTGATTGCGTTCTTCGCGGCGAAGGCCACGGCTCCGCCACCAGAGTCGAGCCGGATGCTTGTGAGGCACTTTCAATGCAAAGAATCTCTCGAACTCTCCCGCATTCTGGTCGAAGCAATAGACCGTTACGCCACAAACGACAGCCAGCAACTCGTAGTTCCTTCAGAACTCCTGCCTCCGTTGGCGTAGAGTCTCTTGCGCCCGCCTTTCGGCAGGCGCTGCCTGTTCTCGACACCGTGCAAACTGCATACAGCCATGAACTCCGCGGTGAGCTTCTCTATGATCTCTGCGCAGCCTTGGTGCGGGAGGGATTGGCAGGCCCGGAGATGTGGCGTAAGTGCGAAGACAGCTCTGTAGTCTTTGCCCAGCGCGCTATCGTAGAGAGCATTGGCGAGGAGCGATGGAACCTCCTCCGGCGCAACGTCCAGTTTCACCTCTCCGTAAGCGACGTAGCCGAGCGAGATGGTGAGGAAGAGCCTCTCAGCAACGGCCGCCTGGCCGTGACCATCGAATGCGGCGAGGCGGGGTATCTCAAAATCGGCCCGGCGATTGCGGCCCTTGAAGAGCAAGCTGTGGGTTTGGGCGCTGCCTTTTACTGGACGCTGACTTATGCGCTTTACCGCGTCATGCGGATTTACAACCACGACGACGCGCTCCAGTACGAAGAACGGATGAGGGAGTATGCCGAGGACGACGAGGAGAACCGTAGCCAATACGAGTTTCCCGAGGTCGAAAAAGCCCTGCCGGAGTGCATTCAGGGGACACTCAAAAATGACGACCACTGCGCATTCCTTCGGCGAGCCCGGCGTCTTCTTTCCGTGCACCGGAGAGGGAGCTATGGCTCCTGGATCGAGCGTTTGCGCAGGATTGATCGGCTCTCACGGGTTCGGCTGCGATCCGATGCTTGTTTTTGCGAGAATGGCGGCTATGACACCATCCCGCTGCCTTCCCTGGTAGTGGCCTTCAAAGATCACGATGCGATCGTCGCCTGTTTCGATGAGGAAAGCCAATACATGCTCGAAGGCAGCGCGGAGCCGATCGTAGGGGTGGTCTTCTCTCCATCGAAACCCGAGGAACTGAAGCGCGCACTGCGCGTGGTCAGCCGGTTCGTTGCCCTTAGCTTCGAGCTCTTCCAGATGGTCGAGGAGATACAGGAATGGGAGAAACGCCATGGAGGTACATGTCTCGATCGGGGAGAATCATCGCTTCGAGTTGCGTGAGGCGCTGCTGGTCTACGGAGACCGCCAGCGGAGCTTTGTGACCCGGCATCAGGTGACGCTCCACAAAGATGCGCCGCCAACGCTTGAACCGGCCCAGCCGCTCACACTTGGCTTCGTCGAATCGCTGGTCCGTTCGCTCTCGGGTGGGTCCAGCGCCGAGGTTCTTCCCGAGAACGTGCTCGCCAAAGGCGACCGCATGATTGCCTGGTGGACCCCGGCCTGCCGCCGCCAGATGTTCTACGAGAACTCAGAAAAGAAGGCTACCAAGCTGAATGGCCGCACCTTCCCGCAGCCGCCTTTGGTGTGGCGCGTCGATAACGGCGATCTGAAGATTCGCGCTCTTGCGGAGAACAAACGGCCGAATGCAGCAACAACCCTGGCGGTCGCACCGTTCTGGAACTTGTCTGATGACGGCCGGGTCTGCACCGGCACGATGCGCCGGCCCGACAGCGCGACGGCGGCCTCGATCCCTGAGTGGGAGCGCGGCTTCTACGAGAGCGCCTTCACTCACGCCAATGTTGGCCGGTTAACGCGCCACCCTGGAGGATTTGAGGCGTTGTGGAGCGGACTTTGCGACGAGCGCAAGCCGTTTCCGGCGGCGACTTTGATCAAGTTGCCGCAGACACTGGCGCAGTTCGTAGGCGGGGACAGGAGGTAGTATGCGAATCGAGCACACACTGTCGCCCGACCTGTTGCAAAATCGCCCGATTCGCGTCTTGGTGATCGGAGCTGGCGGAACGGGCAGCGCCGTCGTCATGGGCCTTCCATATCTCGACCAGGCGATGCGCGTCTGGGGCCACCGCGATGGCCTCGCCGTCGCGCTGATGGATGCCGACACGGTTTCAGAAACCAACTGTGTGCGGCAGCCGTTCTCGGCCTCCGACATTGGGCAGAGCAAGGCCACTGTCCTGATCAATCGGATCAACATGTTCTGGGGTACGCACTGGCAGGCCGTCCCCAATCAGTTTCATGCACGATCCTTCGAACGGAGCTACGACCGATGCCCGGACCTGGTGATCGGATGCGTCGACACGCGCGCCGCGCGCAGGGCTATCGAGGATTCCTTCGCTCACGCCATGAACCGGACCTGCTACTGGCTTGACTTCGGAAACAACGCTGCCAGCGGGCAGTACATCCTCGGCCAGCCGTTAAACGCGCGCAACCGCAGAAAGGCGGAGCGGTTGCGCACAGTCAGCGAATTGTATCCCGAGATATTGGACCAGAGGGTCGGTGAGGATCCGCTGCCAAGCTGTTCGGCAATTGAGGCCCTCGACCGGCAGGAGCCATTCATCAACCAGACGCTCGCTACCAGCGCCCTGGCCATGTTGGCGCAGCTCTTCCGCTATGGAAAGCTCTCGCATCACGGCGCCTTCTTTAATGCGAAGACAGGTCAAATGTGCGCTCTGCCCGTCGATCCGGCGCTGTGGCGGAAGGTAAGAATGCGCACAAAGAGAGCGATTCCGGCTAAGCGAAGACATTGAGAGCGCCATGCGCAATGAAGGTGTGGTATGTACTTTTAGGTGCATTTGGAGCCCTTCATGAAGATGACGCTCGACCCGGAACTTGCCAGCGAAGCGAAAGCGCTGGTGGCCTTGGCATTTCGTAACGGCCCTATCGAAGATATCCATGCGGGAAAGCCCTGCCCAGTTTGCAGCGGTAATCCGGAGATCTCGCATATCTCCGATGAGGAAATGAAGGCGATCATGAAATCAGCGGTCGATACTCTTTATCGCCTGCTGTGGCAGCGAGACTGCGATCCCTTTGCCTACAACGAAAATCTCGCGCTTGGACGACGTTACACCTTGCATTGGGACGACCCGGAACTCAAGAAGCCAAGGAGGAAAGGGTCACACTCCCGATGATCTAACTCACCCAGGAGATCCCCATGTTCAAAGAGCTTGCGCCCTACCTGCGGCAGCGTGCTGTTTTGCTGACCGTCACCCACCTTGGAGAAGACCAGATTCGTGTGAATGTCATCCCACAAAAGCTCAAGGAAGGCGAGAACGCGGCGCTGACGACGCCGCTCACCGTATCCGGCCCCGCGGAGGAACTTGATCGAGACCTGCCGGCAACGCTGGTCAACTTTGTCGCCGCCCACCTCGAGCTGAAGAACACACTGGACCGCGCGAAAGCCGAAATGGACGCCGCTGCGAAGACCGCGCAGGCCGAAGCACGTTCGAAGAGCAAGACAGCAGCCGCAAAGGTTACGCCGAAGCCGGAACCCGAAAAGGCTGCCGAGGCCACGAAGCCTCTGCCGCAAACGCCGGAGCGTCCAAAGGCTGCAAGCCTCTTCGACGCACCCGCGCCAACGATTCCTACCTCGGATGTGGACGAAGAAGAGGAGATTCTCGCAGAAGCCGGCAAGTCCGAGCAGATCGGCGAGGACGAGGAAGAACTGGACGACGCTGCGTGACGTGGATGCTGCGCCGCCTGGCCGGCTGGGCTCCTTCGCGATGGTTCGCATCGAACAGTAGGTTAGATTATTGCGGTAAGTATGAATTCTATGATAATCTCAACCTAGTAGCGATCCTCCGAAGAGAGATTGTATGTCAGAAGCCAAGCAAATTCAGAGTGTTACATCGGCTGTACTGAGCGGCACGGGCAACGAGGTCATCCGGCTTCTTCACGGTTCCGGGAAGCAGAGGACCGTGGCTGTCACCTTTGCCGACGACGAACAGGGCGCGGCGGCCGAGCGGGTCATCCACCAGGTGGTCGAGTTTTTGCCGCAGCTGATCGAGGTGCGGCAGGAAGACACCCTGAAGAAAGTCGTCAATGTGCTTCTGACGGATGTGGCGCCATCGAAGGCGGCGCGCGAGCAGGCGCGGATGCTCATCGAAGCGAAGACTGCCATCCTGAACAGCGGCGACTTTCTGCCCGCGACTGAAGTCGCACGGCTCGCCGGCTTCAGCGCCAGCAACCTGAGTGTGCAGCCGAACAAATGGAAACGTAATCGGGAGATCTTCGCTATTCAGCACGGCAGAGAGGATTACCTGCCGGTCTATGCACTGACTCCAGACCATCGGCCGCGCAAAGAAATGGCGGAGATTCTCAAAGTCTTTGGCGACGCAAAGGATGGCTGGGGCTTGGCCTTCTGGTTCGCCGGGCTGAACAGCTTCCTTGACGACGAACGCCCGCAGGACGTGCTGGCAACAGATCCCGAGCGCGTGATCGCCGCGGCCAAGGATGAAATGGCCGAGATGGGCCATGGCTAAGCGGACTACACGCTACGTTCCGCCGGTCGTTCCCACGAATATCAAGCTAACCCCTTGGGGCGCGGGCGCGACGATGTATCGCGTTCATGAGACGATCTACGCCGCCGACCAATTCAACCCGAGCCCCAAGGGCAATGCACGCTTCAGTCCGATTCATGATCGACCTGGGAACGTGATTCCAACTCTCTATGCTGCGACTACACCTCGCGGCGCACTGATGGAGAGCGTCTTTCGTGACGTTCCGTACCGCGCCGGATTCAAGAATGTCGCCCCGAAAAGGTTAGAAGGCAAACTCTGTTCGACTCTCCAATTCCGGACGGACTTTCAGCTGCTCGATTTGAGCAAAGTTGCGCTGCGCGGACTCGGTATTCAACCTCGCCAACTCATCGACACGACCAAGGCACACTACCCGGTGACACGGGCGTGGGCGGAGCAGGTCTACACTACTCATCCCCGCCTTCAAGGCTTTCTCTGGTCTTCGCGGCAGGATGACCGTGCGCTGGCGGTCGTGTTGTTCGGCAACCGCGTAAAGGAATTAGACATTGTTGATGGCAGCTTCTCCCGTCCACTCATCAAGAAGGGCGTACCGGAGGAATTTGTCCTGGAATTGGCGACTGATTTGAGAGTGCTGCTCAAGTAACGAGGCTATCCCGAATCTCGACCGCACGGTCCGGGCAAGCGATCCGCAAAAGATCGCAGAGCCGAGCCCTATTTTGGGAGTGATCCGTAGGCTTTCCACGCTCGCGCCCAATGTAATCGCGCCGAAGTAGGCTACCTTAGTTTTCTCCGGACCTCCTTTAACGACGCGTCTGGTGGCAAGCCGAGGTCTCTCTTGATATTCCCCAGTTTCTTATCCACTCGAAACTGGTCGAATTCTGGATAGTCTTTACTCAGCGTACCGGCATGGGTATCGTTGCGCTTCTTGCGGATTTCGCCATCTTCGTCTCTCCAGCGATTGTCGAGACCAGGTTCTTTCATAAATCACCTCCTAATTGAATCACTGCTTTATCGCGCGGCGCCGTTCAACTACGACGCCATCCACTCTTCGCGGTACCTGGGACCAAAGCGCGCGTTCTCAGGATTCACCTTATCCAGCAGATCCTGATCGGCGTGCAGGCAGTAGGTCTCGATAACGCATTCCTGAGGAATCGTCATAGCAAGCCACACCTGATCAATGAACGTCGGCGCGCAGCGGTCCCACGCTTCGAGGAATGCACGGTAGAGGTCCACGCGATTCGTAAACACGATGTCATCTGATTCCAGCAACAGGAATGTGAGGTCGCCAGCCTGCTTGTATTGGGCGAGTTGCTCGTCTTTGTCGGCGAGCGCCGCGGCCATCATTTTGACCAACTCCTTTTCGACATCAAGCGAGGAATCCTCCCACCGCCCTACTGAGAATTTGGGCGCGAGAATGTTATCTCGCCAGAGCCGTACCCGGAAGGGCACGCCGGGCATGTTCACCTCGCTCCGCCCCGGCGGAATTGCAGGACCTCTGAGCAGCCACGCCTTAATCACCTGAGTGATCTTCTTCCAGCTCTGGCCTTTCTGGATCGCAAACTGCGGAACCGTAAGCGTGAGTCGGAACGGAAACTGATCCTTCAGCTCTGCCTCCAGCACGCCAATCACGCGCGTAAATTCTGCGTCGGTCTTCTTCTGGGCGGCATAAGTCTGCACCAGCGTATGCTCAAGAGCGATCGAGGTCCCACCAGACGCCTCTGCATATGCATCGCACGCGCGCCCATTGCGCTCCTCCTCGTCAGGATGCCTCGTGATAACGAACCTGGTGTCCGATGCCACGTTGTAGCGATCGATCACGAGTTGGAGTATCGAGTTTTGATGGGCCCTGCTGTTTGACATACTGTCTTCATTCTGGCACTGAGCGGAGATCGACTCAAGGACTGCTTGAGCGACGGACCGCAGGCACATCGGTCTGAAACTCCTGGCAGCTATAACTCACTCCTGAAATCGCTGCAAGAGCTTTCCGTCCGGTCTATCACCCTACCCTTCCGAGGAAATCCCATGAAACCATCCAAGCTCTACGAGGCGCTTCATGCGCTGATCGGCGAACGTGTGCCTTTGCACATCTGGGGCGCGTGCGGCGTGGGCAAATCGCAGATCGTTGCCCAAGTGGCGCGCGATCTCGGCATCGACTTCCTCGACGTGCGCGCCGTGCAACTCGATCCGGTCGATCTGCGAGGACTTCCGCGCATCGCGTCGGACCAGACCGAGTGGGTTCCGCCCAAGTTTCTGCCCACAGAAGGCAAAGGCATTCTCTTTCTCGACGAGTTGACCTCGGCGCCGCAGATGACGCAGGCCGGCTGTTATCAACTCGTCCTTGACCGCAAACTGGGCGAATACGTCCTCCCCGAAGGGTGGGTCGTCATCGCCGCCGGCAACCCGGCATCGGAGCGCGGCGTGCACTTCGCCATGCCGCGGCCGCTGCGCAACCGTTTTGTCCATCTGGAACTCGAAGCCGACCTGAACGACTGGTGCCGATGGGCCGTGGGCGCGGGCGTGCGGCCGGAGATCATTGCCTTCCTGCGCTTTAAGCCGGACCTGCTGCACGCGGCCGACGCAACCTCCGACGCCAATGCCTGGCCCACTCCCCGCTCCTGGGAGATGGCCTCGCACGTTCTTTGTGGCGTGGCGCGCCGGCAGAACACGGCTCTGCTGACCGGCGCCGGCGAGTTCGAGGCGCAGTTGCTCGACGGAACCGTGGGGCAGGCGGCATCGGGCGAGTTACTGGCCTTTCTGCGCCTCTTCCGCCAGTTGCCGTCGATCGACGAGATCCTGCTCAATCCCGAAACCGCTCCGCTGCCGGCGGAAACATCTGCCCAGATCGCCATCTCGACCGCGCTGGGCCGCGTGATGACCGACAGCTCGCTGCCGCGCGGCCTCAAGTACCTCGAACGGATGCCCACCGAGATGCGCGTCATGGCCATGCGCGACGCGGCGGCACGGGATCGCGCCATCACCCACACGCCGGAGTTCATCCGCTTCGGCGTCGAGCACCAGGAGTTCACCACATAAAAGGAGGTGGTCCGATGATTCAAGAACGCGCCATGCTCGCCGCCGTCCACATCAGCATCTGGACGGCCGTCAAACACGACCGCGGCGTCAGCCGCGACGTAGCCGAACGGAACGGCGCCCACCAGAGCGCCGGCCGCTACAACAAGCAACTGCTGCGCGGCGCCGACAAGCTCGACCAGCTGCGCACGCTGGCCGGCCAGGTCCGCCAGTATTTCTACAAGATCACGCTGCCGTGGACCGACGAGGGCTATCGCCTGCTGCCCGGCAATCTCTACTTCGATCTCACGGCGCGGATGCGCGAGTTCGAGGCCCAGTTCGAGCAGGGCGTCGATGCGTTCCTCCAAGTCTATCCGCAGTACATCGAGCAGGTGCGGCCGGAGCTGAACGGGCTCTTCCGCGAGGAGGATTATCCGACGGCCGAGCGATTGCGCCGCAAGTTCGGAGTCAAGCTCGAAGTCCTACCCATCCCCAGCGGCAATGATTTCCGTGTCCAGATGTCGGCCGAGGAGCAGGCGCGCGTCGCCCGCGAGATCGACTCGAATGTTCGGCAGTCACTGGTGCGCGGAACAGAGGATCTGTGGAAGCGGCTGCGCGACGTCGTCTCGCACATGGTCGACCGGCTGAATGAGCCCGAGTTCCGCTTTCACGCCACGCTGGTGACGAACATATTCGACCTGGTGGAACTGCTGCCCAAGCTGAATGTAACGGGCGATCCCGAGTTGAACCGCTTTGCCGAGGAGGCTCGCCAGAAGCTATGCACCTACACGGCCCAGGACCTCAAGAAGCACGAGTTGCTGCGCCTGGCGACGGCAAGTGATGCCGCGGGAATCGTCTCCCGCATGGATGAGGCGATCCGCAGCCGCGAAGTAGAGCAAACAGAGGAGATGATTCCGTCGGTCGAGAGCATCCTCGACCACATGTCGGCGTACATGGAGGCGCCCGCGGCGGCATGAGACACGAAACTCCTGCGGCCGAGCGCATCCGGAAGGCACGCACGGCTCTACTACTCGATCATCCTTTCTTTGGCTCGCTCTTGTTCCGGCTTCGGAGCGAAGAGTGCCGCTCGATTCCGACCATGGCGACCAATGGCTTGGTGCTCCTCTACAACCCGGCATTCGTCTATACGCTGAACGCGGCCACGCTGGCCGGCGTGATGGCGCACGAGGTCCTGCACCCCGCGCTCCAGCACCACACGCGGCGTGCCAAGCGCGATCCAAGACGTTGGAACGAAGCGTGCGACTACGCCATCAACCCACTGCTACTCGATGCCGGCCTGAGCTTGCCGGACGACGTGCTCGTCGATCCGCGCTTTCGCGGCATGAGCGCCGAGCAGATCTACAACCTGCGTGAGGCCGAGGCGCAACCCGAATCCGACAGTGGAAGCGATTCGGCCCAAGACTTGAATGACAGCCAAGGCTCCGAATCGAGCGATTCGACTGGCAGCGGCAACGATGACGGATCGCCGTCTGTTCCAGAGAGCCAGGGCGGCATCGGCCAGGTGATCGACGCGCCGGAGGCCGTCGAGGACGAATCGGGCAACGAAGAGCAGGCGCGCGAATGGGAAATCGCCGTCAACCAGGCGGTGACGCTCGCTCAACAGGCAGGCAAGGTTCCTGCCGGTCTCAAGCGAACCCTGGAAGGCGCGGCGGAAGCCAAAGTCGACTGGCGGGAACTGTTGCGCCGTCTCTGGTCAGACACCATCCCGGCCGATTCCAGTTGGATGCGCCCCAATCGCCGCCATATCTGGTCCGGTCTCTATCTGCCCGGCGTCGTGCGCGAAGGCTTCGGCGAGATCGCAATCGCCGTCGATTGCTCAGGTTCCATCAACGCGCGGCAGTTGCGGCTCTTCGAGGCCGAGATTCGTTCGATCCTCGAAGGCCAGCAGCCCGAACGTGTGCACGTCCTCTATTTTGACGCGGAGGTTCAAAAGGTGGACACCTACACTGCCGGCGAGACCCTTCATCTCGACCCGGTAGGCGGAGGCGGCACCGAATTTGGTCCCTGCTTCGACTGGCTCAGCACGCGCGGAATCCACCCGCAGACGCTGGTGTTTCTGACCGATCTCTGTGGGACATTTCCCGAGTCTGTACCCGATTATCCTGTCCTCTGGGCTTCAACCGGAGGCCGCCAGGCGCCCTTCGGCAGCGTTATCCCTATGCACACGGCGTAGAAATCGCGCGAAGAAATCCACACCTCAAACCGGGACTTCTTGAAGAAGGAGCCGGCGGACGCGCCGTAGTGTTCCGGTTGACTCTTGGGGTCGAGGATCGCTGAACCCTGGCCGACTTCGTTAGTGCTAATCCGCGATCAATGAGTCGGTTGACGATTTGTAGCAAACCGAGATTCTGCCGTCGTGACCAGAAGATTCGCCAAGCAGAGCTTTCTTCCGGGGACGAATGCTGAAAACGCGTGCAAGGCATGTCAACGAGTACTCTGGCCACCGTCATCGAGTGCTAGAGCCCTAATCACTCTAGTCCTCGTAAGATCGATTCGCGGCTCATCGGTCGTAGTCTTGGTCAACCTCCTACACCTCGCCACAAGATCGGGCCCGACGTTCCGGCGTATCTTATTGATAATGGAGCCGAGATACTTCTGTGCCTGTTTCCCGTGTCGCGATCGACCATGCGCTCGATGCAATTGCCTCTGACGAAGGGGGTATGCGGTTTCAAGGCCTCGCCGTTGTCCTAGCAAAGCTCAGGTGGCCTGAGCTGATCGCGTGCGAGAGGAAGAAGGATCTTGGGCTGGACGCATACGCGCCGGCGATTCTGTCTCCGTTGCACAAGGGCATGGGTCTTTCCTCATCGATCACGCCGGAGCTGGAAAAAATTCAGGACGACGCGGCGCGCGCGGAGCCGCATTTCACTGATCTGCAGATACTAATCTTCGTCACATCCGGCAAAGTGACCAATTACACCGTGGAGCAGTGGCAAGCGGAGATAAAGAAGGAATACGGCTGGGACCTTATCGTAATGTCGCGCGAAGAGATCATTACGACCCTTCAGGTGCCGAGCAACGTAGGCCTGTGCGCCGAACATCTCGGCATTGCGGTCCCTCCGCCCGAGCCGACGGTCGAATCTGTCATCCAAAGCATTCTTGCCGCCAATGCTCAGATCGTCGCGAACTGGTCGCGAAGGCTGGGAGACAATCCCATCATCGATCTGCGGCTGCTCCGTTTGGACGACAAGGGAGCGGAGACTCAGGAGATGCAACAACGGGCCGGGTTGCGAGAACTCCTCTCGCGAAGCCATCGTGTCGTGTTCGAGGCGCCTGCCGGTCGCGGAAAGACTACCACTCTCATCCAATTGGCCCGTGAGGAGCATGCTCAGGGCAAGATCGCCTTTCTGATCGACCTACCAGCGTGGGTGCGTCGGAATGTTGGAGTCTTCGAGTTCATCGCGGGAACGCCCGAGTTCCAGGCGCGCGGTTTGACGGCCGGAGACCTCGCCCGTGTTCACCAAGCCGGGCACATCGCTTTTCTTCTCAACGGATGGAATGAGCTTGCGGTTTCAGAATCAGCCACTGCGGCAGGCATGATTCGCGACCTGGAACGCTCGTTCGCAGGTGCAGGGATTGCGGTCGCCACCCGCGCGCACCCGATCGCTCCTCCTCTTCCTGGAAGCTCACGTTTCAGGATTCAACCGCTGACACGACAGGAGCGGGGCGACTACGTCCGGACTCGCCTCGGCGACAGGGCTCAACCTCTGATTGAGCAGCTCCGTGCAGACCGTGTCTTAGACGACCTGACCCGAACGCCTATGATTTTGGCCGAGGTGATCTCCCTGTTTCAGGCCGGCAAGAAAATTCCCACCAGCCGCTTGGGTGTTCTGGACGCTGTGACGCAGATGATGGAGAATTCGGAAACACATCAGACTGCTCTCGAAAATGCTCCTCTTTCGGGTCTGGGCCGTGCATTCCTGGAGAGGCTCGGGAGTTCTCTGGTGACACGCAGCGGCGTTCAACTTCCCGAAGCGACGGCCCGCCAAGAGATTAATGCGTGTTCGCGTCTCCTGCAAGATGCTGGACAGTTGGGTGCACTGCCAGATCCCGGCAGCGTTTTGACGGCCTTGTGCTCCCACCATGTGCTTGAGCGGTCCACCTATCCGGATATCACCTACACGTTCTTGCACCAACAATTCCAAGAGTCGTTCGCAGCGCTTCACCTGAAACGCGAACTCTTCGAGATCGTGACGACGGGAACGGGGCGAGACGAGTTCGCTGCTCGATATGTCAACGAGCCCGCTTGGACTCAGCCAATTGAAATGCTGGCAGAGTTCATCGGGCGGCATACCGAAGACGAACCGCTTCCCAATGCGGTACCAATGGGGCAGGCGCTCGTGGAGATGGCGCTGCCGCTGGACGCGGCCTTCGCTGCCAAACTCGCTCGCCTGTGCGGCCCGGAAGTCTGGAGAGTGACACGAGAAGCATTGGGCGCTCGTCTTCGCCAGTTGTGGCAGAGCACCATCAGCCAGCACAGAGACATCGCAGTAGCGGGCATGGTGGCAAGCGGGTCAGAGGACTTCAAGGACATTTTGGAGCCGCTTTTGTCGTCGGAAGATACCAATCTTCAGCTTGAGCCATATCGAACGGGTGAACCATTTGAGGTTACTAGCCTCGGCGCGGTATGGGAGGAAACGGTAAGCCGGTGGCCTGAAGGTGCCAGAGCGAGCTTCGTCGCAGAGATGATGCAAAGAAGTCGAGCTCCCGCTGAAGTGGTCACCTTTGCCATGAACGACCCAAGCGTCGGCGTCCGAAAGAGTCTGTTGTCGTTTGTCTGGTGGGGGATGTCACCAGAAGAGATATCCCGTTTCTCCCAGACGCTGGACGACGCCAACTTCAAAGAGTTGATCGCCGGGATGCATGCTAGCGAGTTGCCACCGTCGATGCATCCACGAGCCTTGAAAAGTTATGTCACCGCGGCAAGAGGTGCGACTGCACCTCTCGACAGGTTTCTGGCGTGGAGGCAGGCCGCGAGCTTCGGCCCTGAGAGCTTCGTCAAAGAAATTAAAGAGTCGCTCTCCCAGCTGGAGGCCGACCAAGTCAGAGAACTGGAGAGCCGTGATTTTCAGGGCCGGGAACTCCGGGCCGCAATAGAGATGCTGAAGAGGTCGGACTCGCAATGGGTAACCACATGGATCGTCCAGAACCTACTGGCAGGAGCACTTCGCTCGGAGGGTTGGATCGACCTTGTCGACGGGCTAACCGCGGCCCAGCGAGACGACTTTCTGAATCGAGTCACCAGCGATAATCTCGCTGAAATGAGAGTAACGGGGGTTATCCCGCTGCTCCGCAAGTTCGCGGACCGCGAAATCGTGCAACGTCTGTTTCGCCATATCTGCGAGCTGGCTCCGATCATCGCCACCAGCAAGCCCGGTGATGACAAGCAGGCAGAAGCAAAGCTTTCAAGACAGTTGGAGGACCTGCTGCGAGGGATGCCAGCAAACGAGGTCGTCAATGGCATTTTGCAAGAAATCGGTGGCAAGACTGATGCAGTCGAGATCGAGGCCGTTACCGAGATTTTTCATATAACCGGAGGAGACGATACGCCGCCCTGGGAGGGGTTATCAGCAGAAGCGCGTAAGGCGTTGCGCAATTATCTCGACGCGGCAGTTCCGACTGTACTCGCCCAGGATGATTTCAGTGGACAGTTGAAAGGGTATTTCGCCACGGTCTTGGCTCAGGTCGGCGAACTCTCCGACCTGACTACAATCGAGCGCTTGGTCGAGGCCGATATCGAGCGAGTCCGAACCGGCCGGCTGGCACGAGCTGCAGATCACCGTAGCAAGCAAGGCAACGGAGCTGTGATGAGCTGGACATCATGGTATGTCCAGGCGATGATCCATCTGGCTTCCGACGCCGCCAAAGATTTATTGATTCGGCTTTTGACGGCTCCAGACTACGAACACGATGCTGCCTGGGGTCTCTTCCAACTGGCCCGAAGTGAACGTTCTTCACCGCTCTTCCGTGCGAGGGCGTGGCCGATGCGAAGCAAAGACTCCAGCGAAATCTGGAGAGCCAGAGAAGGTCAGGCAGAGTCTATTTTTCAGGAGCCGCAAAGAACCGAACTCGCAGCCGTGTTAAGACAACATATCGAAACATTGGTCGCTGAGCGAGCTACAGAACCCCAGTCCGCTGGACTCAACTGGCGGTTGAAGCACCTTGCCATTGTCTTGGCGGAACTGGATGGGCGAGCTTCCGCGGAGTTGGTTTTAGAGATTCTGGGTTACCCACAGATCGAGCGTTCAAGGCCGAGAACACATCTCGCATCCACACAACCTTTTTACTTGTACGATGCTTGGCCCCGCATCCACGGACTCGAAGCTCTGTTAATGCAGGGAGCCGTTTTGCCGTCGGCGAAGACCTGGGAGATCGTCGAACTGATCATCGAACACGTCCGAGGGCATCGCTGGAACACCCAGGAATCAAGCCCCATGTCGCACGTTGTTGGTATTGTTCTTTTCACTGACGATCCGAGTGCGAGCATTCAACGAGTGCGACAGCTGATCGAGGAAAAGCTCCTGTCGATGGAAGGGACGCGGGCGTTGGTAAAGGCATTAGGGTACAGCCGCTGTCCCGATGCCGTGGCGCTACTGCGAGAGCTGGCCAGCGATACCGTGCGCGTTCGATATTTGGGAAATGAGTGGGTAGACGCCGTCGCTCAATTTGATTCTCAGGAAGCTCGCAACTTGCTTCTGAGCTTTGTTGATCCCACCCTGCCGCCCTTATCGAACGAGCTGATCCGCCAACACGATGGCAGACTCGTGCGCAGACTCACGGAGCTGGCGCAGCGTGATGCGGCAGTGCGGCAGCGAATGTTTAACTTGGCTCAAGAGAATATTCCAGCCGCGCATGCGCTCGTGCTCGGAAAGGTGTTGGCGAATCTCGGCACTACCGATGCGTTGCTGGCGTCTCTACAACTGCTTCGAGACGACGGCGCGGGAGGCGCCACGTACGAATTGCACAAGAACATCGAGGAGGCCTTCGTAGAGCATCGGCCCTATCCCGGTTCATCGAATGCGGTCACGATGGTGCCGCGCAGTTCCAACGCAGTCCGAAGCCGGCTCCTTGAGATGATGCAGAACGACCCGCTACGCAGAAGATCGGCATTCGCATTGCTCAACGAAATCGAAAAATGGCGCATGTGGCATGGAAGACCGGATGGTGAGCCCCGCAGCCCGAAGATGGAGGCTGGTTTTTTCTGGCCACCCGAGCTCAAAGGTAGCGAGTGAGTGAGCGAACTACGAGTCGATAGTACTTCTGGAACGCCATTGCGATCCCTCGGGATGTCCTAAGATTCCAGAGATCATTCTGCGTGAATCCGCCGAACTCGGTGAGCGAGGCGAGATGTTCTTTGTCCAGGTTTGACCGCAAGCGGCTCATCGAGGCTCGATGGAGCATCCCCGTGAACAAATCTTTCTTCATCTTTACCGATGGATCGTCCATCGGCAACCCTGGTCCTGCCGGCTGGGCAGCGATCGTGATTCAAGGTGCAAAACGACGAGAGACCACTGGATCGGTTCCATGGTCCACCGTCTCCGAAATGGAACTCCGCGCCGCGGTCGAGGCATTGCGCCTGACGCCAGCCGGCGCACGAATCGAACTGCGCTCGGACTCGGAACTCCTGATCCACGGAATGCGCTTTCGCGTTTTCCGCTGGATGCGTTTTGGTTGGCGCAACAGCCGTGGCTTCGAGTTGCAGCACCAGGAACTGTGGCGTGAACTGTTGCTGCTCAGTACAGATCGAACAATTCGTTGGTTATGGGTCAAAGGCCACACCGGCCATCCGATTCAATCACGCGCCGACGCGCTTGCCTACGAAGCTGCCAGGGCAGTTGCCGTTCAGGAACGAATTGCCGCCTGAACGTTCCCGCAGGCGCGCACGCACAGAAGGAGAACAACCATGTCAGCGATAGCTGAATCGAATTCACTATTTGAGATCGACGCCGAACTGGATAGCCTTCTTGACGAGATCGAAGAGCAGGCTAATCGAACGGACGCGATAGCCCAGACGCCTACGTCCGCAACCAGATGAGCATGATCTACGTTAACCCTCCAATCGGAGTATCTTACTATCACGATAACTCTCAAGATTTACCACCGCCAGCGCATTCTCGAAAGAGCGGGCTGGGTTTCCTGGCGCTGCTTTGCATCGACCTGGACGCTGCGGCAGGTCGAAGTGCTCTATGAGCTCTGCAGCGTTCGAACATGATGGGAATTGAGCCACTCGGCGCGCTGGAACACACGAGCGCAATGGTGGAAAGACGCATATGGCGAGCGCCCGTTGAGGACGCACCGAGCGTCGACGCGGGACAAAAGAACTCCAGGGCCGCCTAATCCGATCGCGCCGTCGAGTCTGAACTACTCGCGATTCCTGAATGCAACTAGAGCTCCAGCAGCACAGTACAGTACGTCATCGTGCATCGCGACTCCCGCGATGCTCTTTGAGAATTCCAGTGCGTACAGGGCGCGTCCGAAGAGGTCGAATACTGTAAGCTCATCGCGCTGCCACAGGACAACGTGTTCACCCCACATTGCCAGATCTCGGGGCCATGCAACGGATTCCGCGGCGTTGATCACCTTTCCATCACGGAAGAAGAGGAGCGTGTTATCGCACCATGTTGCGCCGAGAGTGCCGTCCGAGCGCAATGCGACGCGTACAGTACCATCGCCAAGCACTCGAGCGTCCCGCAAGCTGCCCGTTCCGTCAAACGTGTAGACCCTACCTTGCGATGATCCAATCACCGCGCCTGCACCCGTGGCGGTGACGAAGCTCGCAGTCGGCCCCATACCCTGAAGCTCAAAACTGATTGTGATTCCCGCGCCTGCGGCCGAAGCGCTATCTCCTTGTCCGGCAAGGATTCGCTCGTATGCCTCTTGAATTCGACGAAAGTTGGCGGTTGCCTCGGAATTGTTTGGATTACGATCTGGATGGGTCGCAAGTGCCAGACGCCGGTATGCCGATTTGACTTGATCTCGCGGCGCACCAGTAGGAAGACCAAAAACTTTGTACGGCTGCTGGAGAGGTGCCGCGCCGGGAACAGGAACCGTAAAATTCCACTTGGTCTGATGTTCGTTCGGAATCGCTGCATGCCACAATGTCCTGCCGGTCGGACTGACGGCGTATATATTCCCCATGCTGGCAACTACGGCAAACAACCCCCGAGATGAAACATAGTATGGACACGACCGGAAATAGACGTTATCGGTGGACTGACTTGCGCCCGGTGTCTCCCAGGCCCATCGCTGGCGCCCTTCGAATCCGAATCCATAAAGGAAGCCGTTCCGGCACCCGACATACCAAAGGTCGGGGCCTAAGGCGACCTCAGAGGTTGCGTCGGGCACGGATGTTTCGGTGGTCAACTGGCCGTCGGCACTCAAGAATCGCAGCAGTGTCGGTCCCCGGCCGACCGCTGCCGTTCGGCAGATGCCAATCGACCGGCCATCGGGCGCATTGAGCACGTGAGTGAAGCGCGGCAAATTGTCGACCCAGTGGATCTCAAGACCGCTCCGGCAATCGAGATCAACGAGGGTGGAGAATTCCTTAGAGGTTAGAACGCACCGAACGGCATTATTCACCACAGTGAGATCTGCAACCGATGACTTCAAGCGAACCTGGAATAGCGGCTCGAAGCGAGCCGAATCCTGACGAATAGAGTAGGCAGGTATCTGTGCACGTCTTTTGGGCTTCTTACCGGCCGGCTCGCCCTTTTCCTCGCAGCGTGCGAGCCGCTTCTGCAGAGCTTCCTCTGTATTCGCGGGCAATCGCCGGGTCAACGCTTCCCGAATTACCTCTGCGGCGGCGCCATAATTCTTCGCCCGCTCAAGGTGCATTGACAGCCGGGTAATTGTCTCGGGGTCACGGCTTCCTTCGTTGAAAGCGGCGCGCCAGTGCTTCATCGCTTCTTCGAGCCGCCCACTTCGCTCCAGAATGCGGCCGAGGTCGCCAATACCCGCCCATCTCCCTTCGTTATCCTGTACACGCGCACATCGTTCTATAACCCAACGTGCGAGTTCCTCTGCGAAGGCTGTTGCGCCTTCGCGGTCCGCGGACCGTGCATGCGACAGAAGGAATTCTGGGGCTTGCCCGCCTGTCCTGCGGGAGTCGAGCTTTAATACCGCGCGCTTGAACGCGTCGATGTCATACCGGCTTGCAGGAATGCTGAGATAGTCGGACCATATCGCTGGAATATCAGTCTTGAGATCGATTGCTTGTTCGAGCACGCGTTCTGCGTCCGCCGGACGGTTCTGATCCAGCAAGAAGGCACCATAACGTCCGAGGGCAAAATCGACCCCATCTGGTTCACTGATTTGGTAGGCTGCGATGCCCCCTCTGAACAACTGATCGGCGCGCGCGACATCGCCATCTTCCCAGGCCTGAAGCGCATCGGCGATTACCTCGTAGGGGCGCTTCTTTTCTGGAGTACGAACTGCTCTCGCAAAAGAGAAGAATTTCACGCTGCCAGTTTACTGGTACCAAGGCAACCAGTACGAGTTCTCGGCTCCCTGCCGCTATTGGTCAGATCCGTCGGCCAACGCGATCAATTCCTCACCTTCTGTCTCCGCTTCGCAGAATGCGATACCGGCCGAGTCTTGGGCCGTATAGTTTCCATTGCGGATTGCCGATACGCTGTTCGGGTCCGAAAGGGACAACTTGATGCCCAAGTAGGCGGGCCCGCCGTGCAGCACCCGCAGCGTTTCGGCCACTACCAGGGTGGCTGCGGTAGCACCAACGAAAGGGACTGCAACGGACTTTCCGGCAAGTTCCGTGCGCCCGCAGATGTCCTCGCCGAGTCCCGCGTAGCCGGGGTTCTCCCGTGCAATTCGCTCCCACTCCTCTCTCTGCCTGTCCCGCTCTTCTGGGCCAAGGTCGGGCCAGAGATCAGCGGCGGGCCTCGGATTGGGCAACGAATGAAAGCTGATCGTGTCGAAGTTGTGCTTGGTGCCACCGAGGCCGCTTTCCATCACGCGCACGAAGTTGGCGCCGGGAAGTAGCTGCCGTGCCGGATTGGAATCAAATCCGCAGAGCGCTAAGCCAGGTTCGATCGGTTCGACAGCGCGGCGGCGAAAATGCGCGTCGAAAGGTCGCTCCAGTAAACGTGTGCAAAACCCGCGCTTCTCCAGCCAATCACTGCAGACTCGCGTTTTGAGATCGCCCTTGTCGGCAGGTGTGAAGATCAAGCCTGTCTCATAATTCTCGGCTTCGACCGAATCGAAATCATTGAGATAGACCCGTACAGCCTCAGGCTCCAGATACGGCAGGGCCGCTAGGCTCCAGAGGTACGCGTTGCCGAGGTGCCCGAGGCCCAGGACCCAGAGATCCCGGGGTAGGAACTGAACCTGCGGTCCCTGCGCCTCGGAATCAAAATGCGGGAGATCCGGACGCCACAGCGAAAGCCCAGTCTGTCTTCGGGTGGCAGCGATATTCAGTTCAGCAAACGACAGAAAGATTTCGGAAACGGCAAGTGATCCTGCCAGCACACCGGCGAGAGGGCAGAAAGGCCGCTCCGCGAGCCGGGGGACGAACCCTGCCGGCCCAACCTGCGCTATCCAGCCATCGAAGGTAGCGCGAAGTGAACCGGGCACTGGAGATGCGTTGCCAAACAAAAGAACCCTTCCGCCCGTCTCAGCCGGGATCGATAAATGGAGATTCCGTGCTCCGACGAGATTTTCCAACGCCGCTGCAAAGCTCCCCTCAGTGAGCGGCGGAACGACGAGGTTTGCGCCGGCGAGTGCTTTGTCCAATACGACCCTCACCGCGCCAGGAAAACACCTCGCGGCAATGCCCGCGGCCGTCAGCGCCGCCAGTTGCAAGGTACGGGAGCCGGCGACATCCGGGCCGCATCGAAGCGTGATCTGGAAGCGCTCGCGCCGTGCCAGTGCTTCCTCGAGAGACAGCTCCTCGCTATCGACCAGCAGTTTCGAAATACGGGAAAGTGTCATCTCACGTCGGCTCATATCGACCTTCACCAGAGAGTTAGTCGCACCGGCCGCTTCCCATCCGCCGGGGAGTAGCTGCGCCATGCGAAGTTGCCGAGATACTCGTAGATTCCTGCGGTATCGAGGGTCCACCAGGGCGTATGGGCGAAGTTCGGCAGAATAAGAGCCAGATGGCCTTGCAGGGGGATCATCGGATTGCGCTGATCGATCGGGCTCTGCCGGACATAGCTGCCGGGATGTGTGTGGACGTCGGCAAGCACGCGCAGCCCTTTCGTCTCACAATGCTCCCAAAGCGCGGCGTGCCCGACAGCGTGAAAGGCGATGGCGCCTCCATGGTAGGCATCAGGATCGAGATCGTCATAACAAACATAAGAGGTCACTTGACTCGATGTGCTACTCACGGAAGCCAGCAGAAAGGCTCCGCTCTCGCTGCGTCGCCGCCCGCGGCGGCGCAGGTCGAGGACCAGTTTCTTCCAGAGATAGACGGCTATTCTTCTTACGCGTGCGCGCATGGAGTCAGAGGCCAACGTAGTCTCCCGAGTGCAAGAGCGAGTGAATCTCTTCGAGATGGTCGACGATGGTGTGGCTGCTGTCCCAGACCAGGCTCGGCTGTTCTGTCAGCCATCTGTCATGCCCTTCGACCGCGACCCGGTCGTAGGGGTGGTAGAAAGCCAGTCCGTCCTTCCAGTCCGTTCTGAATACCTTGGCGAATCGGCTGTCCTTTTTCCCTTTCGGTCGCTTCTCTGACCCGAGCGCTGCTTGGGTGCTCGGATCCCAGAAAGTTCCGGTGGGAGGCACGGTTCTATAGCCGTCGAGGTCCAGCCTGAGATAAAAGCGGTCCGGGGCTCCCGCCCGCGGCGCTGCTTCGACCCAGAGGATCCGCAGAGGCCATGCCGGCTGCTCCGGCAGAACCTTCTCGCCGGCAAGACCCCAGAGTCCCTTCAGGGCGCCGGCGCGGAACTCTGCTGAGGCGAGGTCGGATTCGAAGAGCCGCTGATCGGGTTTCTCCATCGGACTATCCTTGCGGCGTGATCTCCCTGACGAGCTTGAAGCAGATGGCGCACATAGGTGGCTCCACCAACTCGCCGAGATGCTCGTTCGGCCGGGGATGCTTCGTGGTGTCGCAGATCTCGAGAACGTAGTCAGCTCCCGCGGCGGGATCGAGGTTGAACTTCTTCCGAGCCCACTGGGTCACGACGGCGATGGTCGTGGCAGGAGAGAAACGGTGCCGCTTAGTAACGCCGTTGAAGCGAACCTCTACAGCGACCCGCTTGCACCGATGCACGTGCAAATGGTGGTGACGGTCGAGTTCCAAAGCTTCGATAGTGAGTGAGACATCGACTGGAGCGTGACTGTCTTCTCCGTTCTCGATTTCGGCGACCTCGCTCAGAGCCTCCTCCCACTCGCCGACAAAGACCAGCAGCTCCTGCTGGCCTTCGGTTATGACTTCCGCTCGCACCAGCACGTCCCGGAGGACTTCGTGCGAGCCCGCCACAGCCGCCTTGGGCTTCGCGCCCTGGCTGTGGATGAACAGCTCGATTGCTTCACCGGTCATTGCCATCTCCTATGGGCGCTTCTCGCCGGCCACTTGCGTTCGGTGGCGGGAAAGTGCCATGATTGGTGTCTGCATGGGCAACATCTTTCGCCCCCGCGCTTTCTTAACCGATCTATACCGCACAGCGGAACCGCAAGGTGTGTTGTCTATACAGACAACAGAATATCAGAACCCCAACCCATGTCAATAGGAGGTGCAATGGCTCAGCCCGCATTTGGGTTGCTGCTTCAAAGTCTGCGCGAGGAGCGCCGTCTCTCTCTACGCGAATTGGGGCAACTTGCCGAAATCGACCATGCTTACGTCTACCGTTTGGAAAACGGAAAGAAGGAATCCCCCTCGGACGAGGCTTTGACCAAGCTGATCCGGGCCCTGAAGGCTCCCAGGCGGGAGGCAGAAATGCTGCGCTATCTCGCCGCGCATCCGCAGGTCGACACCGGACTTGTAGAGCATGTTCTCACCGACCCGACCGTGACGATCGAAGAGTTCAGCGCCGCAGCGGGCATGGCCTTCCGCGGCGCAGGAAGACCGGAACACGCAAAGTTAATTGAGAGAATTCGAAGAATCCTCAAGGAAGAGAATGGGAATGGATGAATTCCAAGCTGTCCTCAAGGCTCGGGAGCTGGTGAGGAAGGTGAATCCCACAGCAATCCCTCTGCCGGTCGAACTGTACGCCAAGGAGGTCGGAGCCGTCATCCGGCCCCAGGCCGATATGGGACCCGACGAAGCCGGATCCTGTTTCGAGATGAATGGGAAGCGCTTCATCTGCACGAATGCGAACGACAGGCCGGAACGCCAAAGGTTCACCGTTTGTCACGAGATCGCTCATCTCTGGCTGGGATTGCCTTCCCAGCACGAGAGCCTGCTGTGGTGGAGCTATGCGAAACGGCCGTTGGCCGAAATCCTCTGTGACGTCTTTGCTGCGGAACTGCTCCTGCCCTACAACCTCTTCCAGCCGGAAGTGGAAAGGGCAAGCATTGGTTTGTCGTCCATCGATGATTTGGCAGAGCGTTTCCAGGCATCGGTGACGGCAACGGGCTCGCGGTATGCAGCTGTCGTCAGCGAGCCGGTGGCCTTTGTGCTTTCTGAACAAGGCAAGGTGAGGTACGCATCGAGATCGAAGCCACTCAAGGATGCACCGGCTTGGATTCCGCCCCGCCTTGACATCCCAGAGGGTTCGCTCGCGAAGAAGGTGCGCGCAGGTACTTCCTTTGAGAGCCGAGATGCGGTGGACGCCGATGTTTGGTTCAATGATTGGGAGCGCGGCGGGACCTTGCTGGAAGAAGCCCGGCACCTCCCACAGTGGGATCAGACGCTGTCGCTGCTATGGTTTGAAAACGGCGAAGTGCCCGGGCGGAAGTTCCGCGATGAACGTGGAGCGGTCTACGCGGAGGAAGAGAACGAAGACGATGCGCTCTTGAAGGAACTAGATGGCCAATTGCGCTGGCCGGGTAAGCGCCGCCGCCGATAAGTCGCCGCGTTAGCGCCGGAGATTGGAGCCCGGTACGGTCGGCTTTACCGCGAGCGTGGTCCGGTCGGAGGATTGGTTCTGGGAGATTGACGAAGCGATGGCATGGTTGTGGGAGTCATGGGAAGAATATGTTCGACGGTGTAATCCTGCCGAGATTCACAGCGGGTCATTTAATCTTAGTCGCACGAGCACCGGGCTTGCGTCCGCCCAACTCCTCCTTGAATCGGTCAACAGGCTCCGCGAAGCGTCCCATGCATTACGCGCCCTAGGCTTCAAAGGAAAGGACTCTGCTCTTCCCAAGCTCGACACGGCGTTAGTCGGGAAAGCGCGCGAAGCAGTCATCCACGCCGTGCATGCAGGAGAGACTTTGCTTCTGTACCACAAACGCCTCGCACTCGATGAGGCATCCTCCAGTTTCCTCCACGAAAATGATCTGCTGGATCACTGGGAACGGTATGCGACCGGTTCCCGCATCGTGCACGAGGTCTGGGAATTTGCCGATGCCGTGACGGAGTTGCTGGAGGGATATGAGCGCTTGGCACGAGAGGACGAGTGGTTCCTAGTCGATAATCTTGATCTGCCTGACCCGCTTGAGGAGGACTTCCGCCTCTCGCGGAACCTCTTCTCTTTGGGTTTTGATGAGGTCGGCCTGTTTGTCGCGGCCCGCGGCCTCGAAAAGGTGTTACGGAGAATCGCGCATCATAGGAAGATCACTTTAATCAACGGGAAGAAAAGCGAGCCGGCAAGCGAGGCTAATCTTCACGATCTCATTGAAACGATGTCGCAGGTCCGATGGAAGGTGACAGGAGCACACCTGCTCTCGAAGGAAACCAAGACGCTGTTGGAATACGTCCGAACGGTGCGCAACAGCGGCGCCCATTCCGGGAGAGAAGATAAGGAAACGGAAAACCTCCGGGAGACGGCATCCATCATCGTGCGCTCTGCCCAACGGCTGTGGACCTCAGCAGCGTTGACCCGAGCGAAACTTACGCCGACGACGGTACAGAAAAACTGGCCTTAGCAGAAAAAACAAACAAGGCCATGGATGGTTCGCCCCTGTGGGCTACGAACTGGCGCAGATCGCGGGCTAATCGAACAGCCGCAATGATTGCAGCGGCAATATCTAGTGTCGATCTCATTCGCTTCTCATCCTGCATGCTCTGAGACCAGGCGGCCTGCTCGCGAGCAATCGCCCGCTTCATTTCTCCCATTACGACACCACCTGACGCGGCCTTCCAGAGCCGAGTTTGTAGGACAGTTCGCCGCGAAAGATTTCGGATGGGAGGTAGTGTCTTATCTCTCCGCAGAGCGGACAACGGGCCACAATCCAGGAGTCCGGCACGGTGCCGACCGGTGCTGGGACATTCTCACTGCACTTCTTGCAGCGAATTGTGAAGTCGCACTGACGGGATGCCGGGATATTGAACACAAGGGCGAGTATAGGAGAACAAAAGACGAACATTCAAGAGTGCGAATCGCGGAAATCCTTCGCGCTGGGTCTTTGAGTCGTTTAAGCAATTTTATTTCAATGAATTAACTTGGGACCTGTTGCATCAATATATAGGTTCTGGCAGTATGGATTCCAAAGTGAACGGTCTGCCATGCGAATTGCGTCTTCCCCCACCCTTCGCATCGCTGCCGGTTTGCTCTTCGCCGTCCTGCTGAGTGTTGTCGGGTACCAAGTTGCCCGGCGGCTGAGTTCTCATGGTCCAGAGGCGCTGCTGAGGCGAGCCGACGATCTCTCATGGCTCAATAGCTGGATTCAGGCGGAACCCCTGTATCGGCAGGCCGAACTGGAGTTCACCCAACGGCATCAGCTTTCAAGGGCTCTCTACGCAAGAGTGAGCCAGATGCCAGCGCACAGCGAATCTTCAATTTCCATTCCCGCCCAGATTGCCCTTCTCCGAAGCGACCTCAATCTCCCGGAGGCCAGGGAACCGGAGGCGCGCCTTCGCATCTTGACCATTCTTGGAATGCTCGAAGCAAACTACGACGCCGCAATGGCGCGCGAGACCTGGTCCGAAGTGGAGTCCTTGGCGATGCAACGGCATCATTATCTGCTTGCCTCGCGAGCGATCGGCGAGCAGGGGTTCACGGCGTTTCTCCTGGGCGATATCGCAACCGCAAAGAAGGATGTGGTCAGGGCATGGACAGTGGCAAGGGTAGCTGACCCAGCCGCCCATATCCGATATGCCAGCATGTACGGCGCGGGTTTGGTCGAATTTCATAAATTCAAAGAGGCTCTCGGACCGCTCAATGAGGCGATCAGGGTTGCGGCAAAGACCCCGGGGGCTGCCTATCCATCGATTGCCATCGACGCAAAGATCGAGGCTCTGAGCGGCCTGGGACAAAACAACGAGGCGCTGGCTCTGGCTGCCGAGGAGATGCAGAAGGTTTCAACCTACCATCTTGCCGGGCATCTTTACCAGCTTCACCAAACCAGGGCCGAGATCTACGAGCGGATGGGGAAATGGAACCAAGCTGTGTCGGACTTGACCCAGGCGGTTCAGTATGCGAAGCAACTCTCCTATTGGCGCGGACTGACGCAGGCGAATGGATCGCTGGCGGAAGCGTATCTCCATCAGGGGTCATTGCAGCCGGCGTTAAATGCGATCAACGACGCCATTGCGGCGAACAGGAACATTCCCGACGAGATGTATTTCGCTCCCAGGAATCTGGGAATCAAGGCGGAAATTCTTGCCCGGCTCGGCGACGTGAAGTCGTCGAACGATCTATACGAGAAGAGCACCGATCTGTTGGACGCGCTCTTGAGCAAGGTTCCGACGCCAATGATCGAGCGCCAACTCCTAAGCGACCTGAGCGTCGTCTATGCCGGTTACTTTGCGTCACTGTGCAACCAGGGCAGAATGGCCGATGCATTCCGTGTAATTGAACGCGCGCGGGGGCGCGTCGAGGCGCAGGGGCTTTCGCATCACGAGATTGTCGCGCCGCACCAGCCCACTCCCGCCGAATTGCATTTGACGACGCTCAATCTGCAGTTGCTGGATACAGACGGTCCCACCAAGCGCAGCGGCATTCTCGGTGAAATCTACACAGCAGAGCAGCAGCTCAAGGACGATCCTCCGGAGAGCGTTCCGGCGCCGGTTGCACTCGAAAAACTGCAGCGCGATTTGGATCCGTCTGAACTCATCGTCGAGTACGTTCTGGACAATCCGCATTCTTCTGTACTGGCGATCACCCGAACGGCAGTTCACGACTACGAACTGCCAGGGAAGGATCAGTTGGAAGAGGAGGCTACACAATATCGATCCGAAATCGAACAGAAGAAGACGGACGTTCCGCTGGCACAAAGACTTTTCGAGGAATTGCTTCGCGGTGTCCCTGAATATAAGGACAAAGCTAAGGTGATTGTCATCCCCGATGGGAAGCTTCATCTTCTCCCGTTCTCTGCACTGTCCGATTCCGGCCAATACATCTTGACTTCTCATCTGGTGACAGTGGCGCCCTCCGGAACCGTATTCCATATGCTCAGGCGTCGCGCCAATCAGAAGATGAGCGATGACCTCCCGTACGTGGGTGTTGCAGCATGGATATCAAAACCGCCACCGACGACGTTGCTTGCCACCATTCGCCGCGCCGTGGATGGGCCGGAGAGACGAGATCTTGTCGCTCTGCCTGAGAGCCGCAACGAAGTAGAGACGATTGCCGGCGATCTTCCCAAGCCCAGCACAATTCTTCTCGGTAAGCGGGCGACGAAATCCGCCTTCATGCAACTCCCGCTCAATCGGTACAGCGTCATTCACCTTGCCCTGCACGGTTATGCCGATCCCGAGTTTCCGGATCGGTCCGCTCTGGTTTTTGCACCACGAGACGCACCAGCGGACGATGGCCTTCTTCAGGTTCGGGAAATCAGAAAGCTGCCGATCGACGCTAGCCTGGTGACGCTCTCCGCGTGCGATACGGGCGTCGGTCCAGTCGGCGAGGAGGGAGTTGCGAACATCGTGAATGCATTCATTGAAGCGGGGGCGCAAAGCGTTGTCTCAACGCTCTGGGAACTCGAAGACCACTCCACCGCACAATTGATGATCGACTTCTATCAACGCCTCGGCCGAGGTGAAGGGAAAGCAGAAGCACTGCGGGAAGCGCAGCTTGACCTGTTGAAGTCAGGGGACCCGCCTTACTTCTGGGCCGGATTCGAACTTGATGGCGAACCAAACGCAGCACTCTTTGAAAACTCGAAAGCAACTTCCTCTTTCAGGAGCGGTCAATGACACCCACTGTAGCTGCGGTTGCGCAGTTGCCGATTGAGCTCTCGGCAAAAGACAAGCACACCATCCTTGAAAATGTTCTCGAAGCGCTACGCAAGAGGTTTTACTCGCCAGAGAAGCTGAACGGCGATTGGCTGGCGGCTGTGGACAAGCATAGACCATTGATTGAGTCAGCCGGAAGCACGGACGCCTTTGAGCAGACGGTGAGTGATCTCCTGGCAGAACTGCACACCTCGCATTTGGGGTTCTTTCATCGAAACGCTCGCAGAGCGTCGAGCCGCGCAGCTCTCAGTGCGACCTACTTGGCCGACGACACAGACTACGGAAAGCGGTGGATCTTTCAGGATGTCCACTCTGGCGGCGCGGCTGCGATTGTCGGCATTGAACCGGGGAATATCCTGCTGCGCGTCGATGACCGTGACATCGTCCCTCCTGAACATCCAGTCTTCCCAATGGGCCAGCAAACCAGGGTAGAGTTCATCGACAACCACGGCAGGCAGCAAACCCTCTCGGTCGATGTGGCGCGTCCTAAAGGGAAGAAACTCCACTTCATCGAACCAACACTTGTTCAGTCGCGCAGGATCAGGGATGGGCTTGGCTATCTGAAAGTGGCGATGTTCCCCGGCATGGTGGGCGTCGTGGTGGCGAATGAAATCTCGAAAGCTGTCGAACAGTTGGGGCCGGTTGAGAGCCTGATAATCGATCTGCGCGGCAATACCGGAGGAGGAATCGGCGCCCTCCGAGTCTTGAGCCTGCTCACGCCTAGCCAGGTGCCGGTCGGGTTCGCTCTCGACAGGCGGCGCGTTACGACGAATCTCGATTCGGAGAAACAGGATTTCCGGCGATTCTCACGAATTCCTTCCTCGACGAAGACGCTCTGGCGTCTCGCGCTCAAATTCGCTCCCACGATGATGACGAAGAAGCCTATCGTGCTTCAAACCGAGGGACTGGGAAAAAAGCCGTTCCACGGAAAGACCGTTTTGCTCGTCAATCGGCACACCGCGAGTGCCGCGGAGATGATCGTGGCATTTGCACGCGAGAACAACCTGGCGACGATTATTGGCGAAAAGACCGCTGGCCGATTGCTTTCTGCCACGTCCGTGAAAGTGGGTAACGGATTTCGTCTCGCGCTGCCAACAGGCGCATATTACACATGGAAAGGCACAGTTCTCGAAGGAACACCCATTGAGCCCGATCAAACCATCGAATTCGACTGGCAAGACCGGCGGCTTGGCGCGGACCGGCAACTTGATTACGCGATCGAATCGCTTCGAAATAATGCTGCGGCGAAAGTGGGTTTGAACACTCCGCGTCAATGAGGCGTCGACGATGCACTCGTTGAGAGCGGCAGATTGGTTAAATGAACCCCGTTCGGATAGCATCCCGCGCGGCTCTTTGAGATCCGCTTAGGGAGCGCTTTGGCCGACAGCACCTTTTGAGAATGCGCGCACGAAAGGGAACTACTCGTAGAGAAACACCGTAAGATGGCAGGATGAGCAAATGTGTCTGGATGCGCCTGCTGGAATCAGCGCAGGGAAATCCGCCCAGGGCGATCACAACGACTCCCACAAGGAAGCCGAAGAGAAGTCCGCGCATCGGAAACCTCCATGCGAGGCGATCGTCAATCCAGCGACGGCTGGCTGTTGACCGTCCAGACTTTCAAAGGCGTGCGCTGCGCAGTCGCAAAGCATTACTCACCACAGACACCGAGCTGAAGCTCATCGCCGCCGCAGCAATGATTGGGCTCAGCAAAATTCCGAAAAACGGATATAGTATTCCCGCTGCGATCGGGACTCCGAACGCATTGTAGAAGAACGCGAAAAAGAGATTCTGCTTGATGTTGCGCATGGTCGCGCGGCTCAGCTGCAATGCCCGCACGATGCCCCGGAGGTCTCCTTTGACGAGGGTGACTCCGGCGCTTTCCATGGCCACGTCGGTGCCTGTGCCCATGGCGATTCCAATCTGCGCCTGAGCCAGGGCTGGCGCATCGTTGATGCCGTCCCCCGCCATGGCGACAAAGCGACCCTCGTTTTGGAGCCTCTTCACCTGAGTGGATTTGTCTTCAGGAAGCACTTCGGCAATAACCTCGTCGATGCCGAGCTTGGCGGCTACGGCCTGCGCCGTGGTGCGGCTGTCGCCCGTGAGCATGACGACCCGGAGCCCCTCCTTGTGCAATTGGCGAATTGCTTCGGGGGTCGTGGTCTTGACGGGGTCAGCGACGCCAATCAAACCAGCCGGATGGCCTTCGACCGCAACAAACATCACCGTCTGCCCGTCTGTGCGCATTGCCTCGGCTTTGCTCGTGAGCGAGCCTACGCTGATGCCAAGATCATCGAGCATTTTACGATTGCCAAGCGCGACCTGGAGACCATCGACACGTGCCTTCACTCCCTTTCCAGTGATGGATTGGAAGTCTTCGGCTGGAGAAAGCTTGACTCCCTGACCTTCGGCCCCGGCGACGATGGCAGCAGCAAGGGGATGCTCACTGGCGCGTTCGAGACTCGCTGCGAGCCGCAGGACTTCTCGCGATTCAAAGCCTGGAACCGACTCCACAGCAACCAGTTTGGGCTTACCTTCGGTCAGGGTTCCGGTCTTGTCCACAACCAGCGTATCAACCTTGCGCAGCGTTTCGATTGTCTCGGCATTCTTGAACAGAACGCCCATCGTTGCTCCTTTGCCGGTCGCGACCATGATGGACATGGGGGTAGCCAGACCGAGTGCACAGGGGCACGCAATGATGAGCACCGCTACGGCGTTTACAAGAGCGTGAGCGAGTCGAGGATCGGGCCCCAAGAGACTCCACGCAATGAACGTGAGGACTGAAATACCCACCACCGCAGGCACGAAATAGCCAGCGACAATATCGGCCAGCTTCTGGATGGGAGCGCGGCTGCGCTGCGCATCGGAGACCATTCGCACAATTTGCGCCATCAGCGTTTCGGAGCCGACTCGCTGCGCTTCCATGACGAATGCCCCGGTGCCGTTTACGGTTGCGCCGGTAACCTTGGCGCCGGGCTGCTTCTCCACCGGGATGGGTTCTCCAGAGATCATCGACTCATCGACGCTGCTGCTGCCTTCGAGAACAATGCCATCGACAGGAACCTTTTCTCCGGGCCGGACGCGCAGGTGGTTTCCAGGTTGAACCTGATCGAGCGGCACGTCGATCTCAGAACCGTCAGCCTGGATCAGACGAGCAGTTTTTGGCGCGAGACCGAGGAGAGCCTTGATGGCTGCTCCTGTCTGTCCGCGTGCCCTCAACTCAAGAACCTGGCCGAGCAGGACCAGGGTTACGATGACTGCGGCGGCTTCAAAATATACCGCCACTGCGCCACCCTCCTGCCGGAAAGATGGTGGAAAGATCTGGGGAAACACCGTGGCTACGACGCTGTAGGCATAGGCCACGCCCGTGCCGAGTGCAATGAGTGTGAACATGTTCAGACTGCGATTCACAATGGATTGCCAACCGCGCACAAAGAAAGGCCATCCGCCCCAGAGTACGACAGGCGTGGCGATCGCCAGTTCTATCCAGGAAAGGAGTTGGGCGGAGAGAATGCGCTTGAGCGGCCATCCAGGGATCATTTCTCCCATGGCTGCAATGAGCAAGGGAGTAGTCAGCGCCAGGCTAGTCCAAAACCGACGTCTCATATCCTTAAGCTCAGGATTCTCTTCTTCCTCAGCGCTTGCCGTCCTGGGTTCAAGAGCCATCCCGCAAATGGGGCAGGTGCCAGGAGCCGTTCTAACGATCTCCGGGTGCATCGGACACGTGTACTCGGTGCGCGTATGGTCGAGTGGGGTTTCCCGCTCAAGCGCCATGCCGCACTTGGGGCACGGACCGGGACGGAACTGGTGGACTTCGGGATCCATCGGGCAAACCCAAACGGCCTGCGATGAACCGGCTATAGCTGCTTGGTTCTTTGTGGAGGGTGGCTTCAAATAATCGTTGGGATTGGCGCTAAATCTCTGTTTGCAGTGCTGCGAACAGAAGAAATAGGTCTTGTCTGCGTGCTCAACTGAGCCGGCCGCATGCGCGGGATCTACCGTCATTCCGCACACCGGATCTTTGGCAGGCGGAATGGGCGCCGGAGTTGCTGCTGTCGTGGAAATCCCATGCATGGTAGGAACAGATTGGGATCCGGCCACATGGCCCAGGTACTTTTCGGGATCGGCCTGGAACTTGCTCGCGCACCCCGCGCAACAGAAATAGTAGGTGCTTCCGCGGTAATCAACCTTTGCTTTGGCTGACGCAGCTTCAACTTTCATTCCGCAAACGGGATCGATCGCTTGGCTCGAAAGAGGAGTATCGTGACCCACGATTTTGAATGCGCTCATGTTCACCTCGAATACCGCGAAAACAGTTCAATCAGTTCGTCGTACATTGCCTCAGCACGTTCTGGAGAGCTCTTGATTGCGGCAGTGGCGCAGTGGCGCAGGTGGTTGCGCAACAGCTCCCGCCCTACAATCCGTAGCGCTTCATTTACTGCTGAAAGTTGCACCATGATGTCCGCACAATAGCGCCCTTCTGCGACCATACGCTGCAAGCCGCGCACCTGGCCCTCGATCCGGCGCAAACGGTTCAGATTTGCTGTGCGAATCTTGGGATCGACGGCAAGCGCTTTCCTGCCCTCGTGCTCTGCTTCCGGAGTACAGCCGCGAGCAATATGGACCGTCGACTTCGATCGGACAGGTTTTGCCATAAATCCAAAATATACCCCTTAGGGGTATTTTGCAAAAGCCACAATGCACATCTCAACGACGCCATTCCGCCGCACGAATCTCTGATCTCTGAGAGAGCAAAGTCACGTCAGTTCACGTGTAGTTGAGGATCCGATGATGAGTGACGCATTTGAGGCATGCCTCCATGGTGACACCATGGCTGGAGAAGAGCACCAGAATCACCAGGAGCGTCCAAAGAAGGGGGGGGGATGAAACGGGCAGTGCAATCTTGGGTATTTGGCAACCAACGTGCATCCCCAACGATGGGCGCTCACAAAGCAAGAATTCAATGAGCCACATGCACGACCGCAACTGGCAATCCAGCTTTGCCCCAGTGTGGTGACGCATAGGGAGAAAGACAAATCATGCCACATACAACTGCGAGGCCACTATTCGCGGTAATCGCACTTCTTCTGATAGGCATCCCTCTGTTCTGGAACAGCTCAGCGCATGCGTCCAAGAAGAACCGGTTGCCCGAGGTCGTCGTCATACGGCCGGCAGACTTGCCGCCCGCCGCGCAGGTCCCCGGTCAAGCAATGTATCTGCGCGCGCTTAACTTCAGCCGGTATTTGTACGTTGAACAAGATAATGGGAGGCGCCTGGCCGTTTTCGACGTTTCCCGCCCTGCACGCATCAAGACCGTTGCCGAAATTGAGTTGAATGCGCCTCGCTTCGATTTTCTCCAGGCGGTGAACAGCTACCTGGTGCTCGTGGGGATCAGAGATCTACACGGCTCGATCAAGCTAGGTGTATTGGATCTCCAGCACCCGAAAAGACCCGTTCTCCGTGTTCTGGGTGATGCTGAATTTGGATTCGTACCCCGCGAAACGCCTGCGCATGTGCTAACTCCGGAGCCGGGAATAGAGATTCGGGACATCCAACAAGAGATATCCGACAAGGAATTGGGCAGCTGTTTTGTGCTGTCGGCCGGTGGGTTGTGGATCATCCGGCACCCGGCGATTGAAAAAGCATTTGAGGAGAAGGAGTTTGAATCTTACGCAGGTTAGCTCCTCTCACAGATGCCGTGAGTCGCCACCTGTCCTCGAAGTGCAAAATCTCCCCAATGTGCATTGCGATCCAGCGAGCGTTCAACTCACGTGCACATTGGTTGAGTATCTTCCGCGAACAATTGTGGCCAGTATCACCTGGAACCCCCAAGCAGTGATGGCGAATGTGGAGAGGCGGGCGACACATCGCCAGGCGCATAAAGCCAATACGGCCTCTGCCCCAAATGCGGCAGGAGATGCCCGATTTGCGGCAAATGGGTCCAGTTCGCGACCGGCACGAGTTTCCGTATTGCCTTGATTTGCGTGGTCTTCTTAGCCTGCGCATCGATCCAACCCTTTGGTACGCCGCGTGCCACAAGGAGCCGGCAAGGAGGCATCTATGTCTTGGTCACGCTTGCGCATGATCGTTGTTCTCCTTGTCCTCGCCATAGGTATCGCTCCGGCAGTTGGACGCGCACAGGCATTCACGCCAGCATCGCACGTTGAGGATGTTGGCTCGTAAGCAGGATTTGTTTTGGAGACTTGATGGCAGCATTTGGTAGTTTCGCCCTTCTTCTTGCACTGGCGTTGGCTACATATAACCTGTTTGCAGGTACGGCAGCTCTCAGGCTGCTCGCGAACGGCCGGCCGGCGCGCATCTCGTCCGACCGGCTGGCGGATACGGCGCGCCGCGCAGGCATCGCCAGTTTTGTGGCGGTCACCGCAGCCGCGGTCGCGCTGGTCTGGTCCGCGTTAACGAACGACTTCACGATCACCTACATCGCGGAGCACTCCAACCGTGCCTTGCCCGCGCCGTACAAGTTCGCGGCGTTGTGGAGCGGACAGGAGGGTTCGCTGCTTCTGTGGGCGTGGCTGCTCGGAGGCTATGGCTTCATCCTTCGGCTCACGCATAAGACCGAAGTCAAACTCCATGCCTACGCCGGAACGATCTTGGCTGGGGTGGAGGTTTTCTTTCTCGCGATCGTCAACTTTGCCGCGCCTCCCTTCTCGCTTCTAAAAGGCGCGATTCCCAATGATGGCAACGGCCTGAACCCGCTCCTTCAATACCCCGAGATGGTCATCCATCCGCCCTTGCTCTATCTCGGCTACGTGGGCTTTACCATTCCCTTCGCATTTGCGCTGGGCGCTCTGATGATGCGTTATCCCGGTGAGACTTGGATCAAGGTTACACGCAGATGGACCCTGGTCAGCTGGTTGTTTTTGACGCTTGGCATTGTGGTGGGCATGCACTGGGCCTACGGCGTACTCGGCTGGGGAGGCTATTGGGGATGGGATCCGGTCGAGAACGCGAGCTTGATGCCATGGCTTACCGGGACCGCGTTCCTGCACTCCGTGATGATGCAGGAGCGCAAAGGCATGATGAAAAGTTGGAACATCTGGCTGATCTTTGCAACCTTCATGCTTTCCATTCTGGGCACGCTGCTGACACGCGGCGGCCTCGTCAGTTCGGTGCATGCCTTCGCGCAGTCGTCGCTCGGCACCTGGTTTATGGTCTTTCTGGCGATCGTGCTCGCAGTTTGCGTTCTTACCTACATCTTCAAGAGAAACCACCTCAAAAGCGAGCAGCGCATTGAGTCCTTGGTGAGCCGCGAATCGAGCTTCCTCTTTAATAACCTCGTGCTGCTGACAGCGTGTTTCGTCATCCTATGGGGAACTCTCTTTCCGATCTTGTCGGAGTTCGTCGAAGGCAGCAAGATCACCGTTGGCGCGCCATTCTTTGACCGCGTGGCCATTCCTATTGGGATCTTTCTGCTCTTCCTCACAGGCGTCGGCCCGTTGCTGCCATGGCGAGCAGCTTCGCTGCAGGCGATTCGACGCAACTTTCTTCTTCCCGCGCTCGCTGTTTGGGCAACCGTGATCGGAGGCATTGCCGCGGGTATACGGCCCTGGCAAGATAGCACGTTCGACATTGGCCGTTTCTACGCGCTGGTCGCTTTTGCGCTCGCGGCGGGCGTGCTCACCGCCATTCTGTCGGAATTCCTACGCGGGGCTGGCGTTATCGCCCGTCAAACCAGCCGCAATCTCTTTGCTGCCATCTACCTGTTAATTCGCCGTAATACCCGCCGCTATGGCGGTTATGTCGTGCATATCGGAGTTGTTGTTGCGATGATCGGCTTGGCGGGTGCAGCGTTCAACCGCAATGTGGAGAGCGAACTCGCTCTGCACGACCGGATGGGCATCGGTCCCTATATCTTGGAAAACGCCGGGGGTTCTCAGGACACGAATACCAACTACAACTCCGAGTCTGTCTTGCTCGACATCTATCGAGGCGGTAAGAGGGTCTTTCAAGTTGCACCGGAAAGGCGCACCTACCTGGCAAGCGATCAGCCCCAAACGATGGCTGCAATCCATTCCGGGCCCGGCGGGGACTTATACGTGATCTATGAAGGCACGGATTCGGACACCGGACATCCCATCATCAAAGCTCTCCTCAACCCGCTTGTCGGTTGGATCTGGGCCGGGCTTGTCTTCATCGTCTTCGGAACCCTCGTGGCACTGACGCCAAGCCTGATGCCGGTTGCGGCCACCGTCCGCATGCCAGCCGCGCGAACGGCGCCTGCGGAAGCTGCGCTGAAAGGAGGCGACTAGTGGCAACTCCTTTGCGTTTTACCTCTTGGACGAAGGCATTGCAAGCCATTGCGCTGGTTGTTGCAGTCACTCTGTCGATGGGCGCCGGCAATGATAGTGCTCGCTTCCAAGACCTCAGCCACCGCCTGATGTGCACCTGCGGCTGCGCACAAATGCTTGGCGAATGTAATCAGATGGGCTGTGCTGAGTCTGCGCGGGCCAAAGCCGAGTTAACCACCGCCATTACCTCAGGGAAAACTGACCGGCAGATTCTGGACACGTTTGCCGCCAAGTACGGCGCCACGGTGCTCGCTGCGCCCACCACGAAGGGATTCGATCTGGTGGCGTGGATCGCACCCATCGCGGTCTTTGCTGCGGCGTTGATGGGAACCATCCTGCTCGTAAGGCGCTGGTCGGCGGGCAGAACGCAACTTCCGGCAGAGCCAGCCAACCCGGAAATCGACGTCCTGCGTGAGCAGATTCGTCGAGAGACGGAAGCGGGGATCGAAGGAGGCTTTTGACCGATGACCGAGATGCAAGGAATTATCGCCGGAGCGATGTTGACGTTGGCGCTCGGAATCTACATCTTTTGGCCAGAGAACGCTCCGGCGAACCAATCCGAAAAGAGCCGCTTGGATTATCTGCTGGAGCGCAAGGAGCAGCTTTATGAGAACCTGCGCGATCTGACCTTCGAGTACCGCGCGGGCAAATATCCGGAGGAAGATTTTGTCGCGCAGCGGTCGCTGCTCGAAAACGAAACCGCGCTGTTGATCACAGAGATTGAACGCGTCGAGAGAACCAGACCAGGGCGCATCGCATTGCGTGCCCGATAAGGATTCCATCGCAACCATGAAACCGATCAAGTCACTTTTCGTAAGCTGTGCAACCCTGAGTCTCCTGGTTGCTGGGGCAGCGGCGCAGACAGCTTCCGTGGCCGGCACGGTCACCGACAAGACCACCGGAAGACCGGCCTCGGGCGATGCGGTTGTACTCGTGGACATACAAGCGGGCATGAGCGAGGTAGCTCATGCGACGACGGATGCTCAGGGCCATTATTCTCTGAATGAGCCGGCCAACAGCCCCTACCTGATTCGCGTCACACATCAGGGTGCGAGCTATTTCATTGCCGCGCCCAAGGCTAACGCGCCTGGCGATATTGCCGTTTACGACGTGGCGGCCAAGGTCAAGGGCGTTGCCATCGAAGCCGACGTTTTCGAGCTTGAATCCGACAACGGTCGTCTTCACGTTACTGAGCGCTACTTTGTGCACAACACGAGTTCGCCGCCACGCACCCAGTGGAGCCGGCGCACCTTTGCAATTGTTCTTCCCCCTGAAGCGACCATCGAAGGCGCAGCAGCCCAGCGGCCCAACGGCATGCCCACAAATATCACACTCGACGCCAACGGCCCAAAGGGGCACTATGCCTTCAACTTCCCCATTCAACCCGATGAAGGCAACAAGGACACGCTCTTCGCGGTCGAGTATACAGTTCCGTACAGCAACAGTTTCACGTTCCATCCTCAGGCGTCGTTGCCCACGCAAGCCGTCGGCGTACTGTTGCCGAAAAGCATGAGCTTTGCGGCTGGCTCGAATTCGGCGTTTCAATCCGTTCAGGGAGACGCCAATGTCCAGACCTTTTTGGCTCGGAACCTGCTTCCAGGCAAATTCCTGGCCTTCACCGTCTCCGGTGCCGGTTCGATGCCGCACGAAGAGGAAAGCGGCGACAGGCAGGCCGCCAGCACTGCCGAAGGCCAGCCAGGTGGCGGTATCGGCGAACCCATCAACACCCCAGACCCTTTGAGCAAGTACAAGTGGTGGATCCTGAGTGGTCTGGCGATTGCCCTTACAGCTCTCTCAGCATTTTTGTTGCGCAAACCAGCCGGTACACCATCGGCGGCCGTTGCAGGCCACGCGGTAAATGCCGGTGCGGAATCCACGCCGAACGGTACGTCGACTGTGACCAAGAATGCCGCTCTACTGAGCGCACTAAAAGAAGAGTTGTTCGCGCTGGAAAGCGAGAAGCTGTCTGGCACCGTTACTCGCGAGGAATACGCTGAGCGGAAAGCGGCGCTGGAGACGGCGCTGAAGGAACGCTTGAACGCGCCAGCCAAACGCGAAAAGTGAAAGGATGCATTTCGAGAAAGAAGGACATCGTCGCTCAAAACCACAAGGGATTCATTGTAGAGGCAAATTTGGTCCAGTTAAGGATAATTCGATGCCCATTGAGCGGTGCCGCTGAGGAAACCAGATTGTGATTAGCCATCTCACCTTTGACGGACAAGTTCTGCAAGTGCATCTGTCCGAGCTCGCGCTCAAAACGACGAAGGCCTTTACGCATGGCTCTTTACGGTTCGACGGCAACGGTGTCACATTTGCAAAACTGCCTCCAGTTCAATTGCCGGAGGGTTTTGCTCTCTCGGATCATCTGTCTGTCAAGATGCAACTCGTCGGGCCTGATGGGGCTCTTCGCAAACAGACCCGTTCCGCAGTTTTGGTGGAAATTCCGCTCGAACCGGGCTGTTATCGGGTACCGGGCCTCTCCAGGACACCGAAGAAGTTTCGCGCGGAGGATGGCTGGCGAGTGGAGATCTACAAGTTTCGCGCCTACTTCGATCATCCCGGTGTTCGCACGGACCCGGAAATTCCCGACTGGCTCAAAGCTTCAATCCAGCGTCAAAGAGCCTTCTGGAACCGGCTGGCCTACCTTTGCAGAGAAGCTCGTCGAAAATGTTCACCGGCGCCGGTGGAACAGATTAAGGGATTTGTCCAGGGAACGATTCTTCCGTCCATCGACGCGATGAACAACTCGATAGGCCGGCCGAAGGACAGGATGAAGCATCCGGAGAAACTCAAGATTGAAGAACCCGGAATCGACGGTCTCTGGCACTTTGTTCGCGATTTGCAAAGACGCATCCATCTTGATAGACCAGTTCCAGCAGGACTGCTTGACCAAGTCATCGCCTTTGCGGAGAAGTACAAGCCCGACTACACTGCCCTGAACGAGTACCTTCGCGACTTCGGTGCAATTGCAGCCCAGGAAGCCAAGAGTCTCGGGCTTCGCCACTGGGAATCGCGGCCAGCATTGAGCGCATTCAAAGCGACGCTTGCGGCGCGGGATACGTCAAAGGCGGGGTTTAGTGAAGGCTGGCCAAGAATCAGGTATCCTGAATCGCCCAAGGCTCAAGACTGGGGCCTTCACTACTACTTCAATCAAGCAGGCGTCAGTTCGGCAGATCTCGATTCCGGACGCGGCGTTCCTGGTCTCGTCTTTGGTCCACCGCTGTTACCTCGACAAACTGGTCATCCCCTGAAAGTCGGCATTCGCACAAGGAGCAAGCTGCGCCAGGCGACTATCTCCATTCCAGGTGGAGAAAATGAACGATGGGTCTATCATTTCGCTGTTCTGCAACACCGACCTCTTCCCGAAGGGTCGCACCTGAAAGAATGGAAACTCATTTATCTCGATGGCGCCCTTTGGGTGTTTCTCGTGGTCGAGCTCCAGCGCCCGCTTGCCAAGCCCAGCGAACTTACCGCTGGGCTAGACATCGGCTGGAGGAGAACCGAGGACGGGATTCGCTTCGGCACACTCTACGAACCGGCACGCAAGACCTTCCGGGAACTAACCATGAATCTCCTGAAATCCACCGATCACGTGAACAGGGTTCCGTTCCGTATCGATCTTGGTCCTACCCGCTGGGAGAAGCGCAACGTCACGCGGCTGCTCCCGGACTGGAAGCCTGGCGACCCTCTGCCGTCTTCATTCGAAACGCGCGGGGCCCTGCACTCGCGACGGGACCGGCAAACGGAAAGAGTCAAATCGTTGCTCCGGGCACACCTCGGAGAGAAACTTCCCGCATGGTTTGACAAAGCGGGGAAGAAAGGCATGCTCAGACTGAGAGAAGAGCTCCAGAATGATCCTCAAGTCGGCAGAATTCTTGCGGATTGGCTTAAGGAAGAGGAAGAATTAGCTGAACTGATTAGACAGTATTTCGCACGCTCAACCAGGCATCGGGAATACGGGCAAATGCAGGTCGCGCATGACGTCTGTCGGCACTTGCAGCAGGTCGGCGTGCATCGATTGGCCGTTGAGTCCAGTTTCCTTGCAAAGGTCTCTCACTCTATCGACAACGACGACCCAGTCAGTCTCAAACGTTCGCAGAAGTACCGTCAGTTTGTGGCCGTTGGGAAATTCGCCTCGATCCTTCGGAATGTGGCGACAAAATACAGGATCGCTGTCGATGAAGTGAGCTCGATCAACACCACTCGCCGCTGTCACTACTGCGGTACGCTCAATCCGGCCACCGAAAAAGAGTTCTACATTTGCAAGGGCTGCGAGCGCCATGTCAGCGTCGATATGAATGCTGCAGTGAATCTTGCAGGCTTGAGTCTGTCTTCGGAGGCCTCCGAAAGGCCAGTGAAAGGAGGACAGTGATCCAGCCCGGTCGCACCGTGAGCCTACGATCGAAACTCCGGGTGCGGGCAGGTTAGGTTTTCCGGTTGTAGATCTTTTTTTGCAACTGGCAACTTCAAGCCCAATGATGGGCGAGGACGTAGGGCTTTGAGAAGAGTGGCTCGCACAGAGTCAACAGCAGATCCTGTTGCGGAATCCTCACTTGCACGCATCTTCAGGGAGTGGCTCGCGCAGAGTCAACGAGAAAACATAAGCAGAAGGGGTAACATCCACAGAAATAGTGGCTCGAATAGAGTCAACAGGATGTCCTGTTGCGGAAACCGCCAACTCGACGGAACTTTTGGAAGAGGCGCAGGTCGTGAGGATGTCATGCTAGCGGCATTCTATCCTCGTCCTCTCCAAATCGGGAATCATGTTCCCGATCTAAAGAAGCTCTTCACGAGCTTCGAATCCACAGCCAGCCCGAATGAAGTGGTAAGTGGATAAAGAGCACGTTGTGGCAGGTCACCCTGGCGTCTCAGGGAAGTGTCGAGAAGCACGGTCTCGCTGGACAAACGAGCGTTTATGGCAAGCCTCGGCACCTCGCATCGAATCTCTTGGCAAGAACATTCCCAATCATCGCAATTCGCTTTCATCGGCCCGCGTTTTGACGGCATCCTCACTAGGTGCGCAGCTGGCAACCTTTCAGAGCGGCTCTTACGTGGGTGCCTCCGGGATCATGAATGAGCGAGTTCTGACAAGCTGTTCGTCAAGGTACGAATCTTTTGCATGTGCTCGTAGAGGTTTCCGGCGCTCGCCGTCGCATTCTCTGGCGGTTTCGAAGTCTCCTGCATGAGCAGGCTCTGTGCATTTGCATAGACCACGGTCGCATGTCCTTCAAACAGATCGATTGTGTCGCACAACCTTTTCAGGAGTTGGCGGAATCTGCGTTCTGTCCTATTCCTCCGCCACAGCGCCCAGCCAAGAATAAAGCCGAAGGCAACGTAGAGCACCCGATAGAATGCCATTCCCGGTCCTGGATGCAGGATTTCGTCGACGAGCTCCTGACCATGCATTCTGGCGTGCATCACGATATCGATTGCGGCAGCACCTAGTCCAAACAGGCCGCCGTAGACAATCTCCCTGAATTTCCGCAATGTCGTCCCTTCCATGTCCACTCCTTTTCTGCTTCAAGATCTATCTGCTTGCCGGCGTGCTCAAGCATTCAGGTTTCGATTCTTATCGAACAATGGCCACGGCTCGCCATTATTCGCTCGGGCGTGGCATCTCGGGAGTACGCGATCCTCCCCGGACACCGTAACGGTGAAGAACCTTTGAAAGGTTCCGCGAGAACGCCGGACGAGATACGACGACATCGCATCCGGCTTTGGCGCCGCGCACTTTCAGATCGCCCTGGACCCGCGAAACAAATCCGATAATCGACGTCGAATTCTTCAGTCTGGCGCGCAACTGCGTGATTAAAGTGAGCGGCTTCGCGCTCGCATGGTTCAGGTCCACCACGATCAGCGCAGGACGCACCGCTGCAGGCATAGCAGCCAGTTCTGCCGGCAGGTCGAGGTCGCCGTTTTCGAACCGGACTCGGACACTGAGCCTCCGTGCCGACTCAGAGATCCACGCCCGATAGTAAACATCCCTGATGACGAACCAGACCTGCGAAGACACGGCTTGATTGGCCTTGGCCCGTGGCGGCCCCGATTCGGAAGCGCCAGGGGTGTTGCGCCCAGTGCCGTAACCATCTCCCCAGCTTTCGTTGTGAATTCTGGAGTCCCATGCAATCGAAGAGGACGGCGTATCCGCACGGTTTTCGACTGCGTTGCGGTTGCTCTCATCTGTTGGACCTGTCAAGGCTGATGAAACACGTAGTCTGCTGGGCTCGTGTGAGGACGATCTCCCCAAAATAGCCTGCAAGTTGCCATTCAGCGGATTCTTGCGAGGCTTGCGGGTCGACTCTTCGCGGCGGTCACGAAGGTTGTTCTCGATCACTGTCGGCGCAGACGATGGCATCTCAATCTCTTCTCCCTTCAGCGACAACGGCCATTCGTTGACCTGCAGCGGCTTCTTGCACCTCAACCTGGCTCTGGTAAGTAGCGGCGTCAGGATGTGCGTTCGTTGTTACCCTGCTTACATGCATTTGGAGTGCCATCTCGAGGCCCACTCACGCGACGCGAAATCAGAGCGATAGAAGTTTAACGCAACGTATTTGATCGTTTCGCGTGCCTGATATCAGGCACTTCCTGCGCGAGAAGAGACACTCATACGGGAAGGTCGTGCCCGATCCCAACAAATCCACGAAAGGGACGCGGTGCCTCAAGGCATGAAAGAGCGCGACTCAAGGGCTACCGCTCAACGCATCGACAATCCGGTGGCTGAAACAGCCAGATCTGTCATCGTGTGCGGCTCGTTCGCTTTTCTAACATCGGGCGTGGACCAGGCGTTTGCTGTCCGGTATCAGCCAGTGAGTGCCTCATTTGCGGCAGATTTGGCGCAGGCTGCTGCCATTCCCATGTCGTTCTCCGGATAAGTGTTTTGCTCATCAATGCGTTAGCGAAATGGCAAATTCGGAGCGAAGATGGCATCCAACGTGCTATTTCAAGATTGTCAGGCACCTGACCCCACTTGCGTCGTCGGGAGCGTCAACCGGCGCAGCAACGGAATGACACTGACGGGTCTTAACAGGGCGGACCGGCGCACCCGCCCCTCCACAGGAATTGTGGTCATTATCAAAGGCTGAATGAAGGAGAGAAATGCGTTCTGAGTTGGTATTCAGTGCACTGGGTCCTGCACCGGGCCGTTACCGGCTCTGCCGGCTGACGGCCAAAGCAGGCCGCAAGCTGCACACACGGAAGAACCGTATTCAAGACACGCTCAATGATGTTCTCTTGCTTCTCTCCAATTCGACTATGGCAGACGATGGTGCAATCGCCGGAGAGATAACGGCGAGCGAGTTGCCACATAACCCCGCGCCCGCGTTTCGCAGACCAACGGTTCAATGGCCCGAGAATTGCAATAAACCTTGCGGAAGGGAAGTTGATTTAGCAAGGGTATCAGTTGGTGATCGGGCCGTGTGATATAGGTCACCGACCGGCGCAGATCGCAAAAGGAAGATTGGGATAAAGTGAAGTCATTCGCCAAACTCGTTACCGGCATCCTGCTGGGAGTGCTCGTGGCTACCCCCATGTTTGCTGCTGTTCCCTGCCGGCCTGCCGTCGATTCCAAGGCGTGCTGCGGAGGGGCGGAATGCCCGATGATGGCGAAGACAATGACCAGCAGGGCCAGCAGTCACCGGGGGACAAGGGATGTTCCGCAGCCGTGCTGCAAGGTCACCTCCCATTTCCTGGTTGCCGTCGTTCCTCAGAGAGCCCCGGAGATCCTGCTTAACTCCGCGGTTCTGCGCGAGAGCTTCGCGGTTTTCTTTACGCCAATCATGCAGGGCTGGGACGATGCGTTGTCCCAGATCGATCGGCGAAGTCTCCGACGCTCGCAATCCGACCTTTGCACGTTTCTCATCTGACGCTCCTCGCTCTGCTGACGCTTCTCGTCCATTTGCAGAGCCGCCAGTGCTCAAATTCAATCGATAGTGATCTCCGTCTGCCGACCAGTAGAGGGAGAGCAACAAACTGGAGACTACACCTATGCTTTCGAGAAAATGGAAGCGAAATGGCTGGGCCATCTTCGCGTTGATCACGACCGTAGCTTTTGCCGGGCTACCGGTAACTGTAAGAGCTGCGCAGCAGCCACGAAGCGCCAACGAGGGCGCAAATGCCATTACGGGACGTTGGGAGACGCCGGCGCGAGAGCATCGTACTCTTCCACGAACGAAGGTTCGCGGTACCATCGCAATCGATGAAAACGGAGTGGAGTTCCGGTCTGAAGGTGGACGCGCGCAGAAGTGGGGCCTCACGGAGATTCGGACTGCATTCATTGCCCCGCACCGCCTGATCGTTGAGACCTACATGAACCGGAGCCTGCACCGGCCGGGGGAACAGAGATACGAGTTCGACTTGACGCAGGCAGTACCTCCATCAATCGCCGCCGAGTTGGCTGCCGGTATCGCACGGCCATCGCAAGATGCCGTCACTGATTCTGGGACGCCAGCCATTGCGGCCATTCCAGCGCATCATCGGGCGCTTTCTGGTGGGACAAACGGAGTACTGCGCTTCCACAAGGACGGGATCGATTATGTGACTCCTTCAAAAGAGGACAGCCGCAGCTGGCGTTGGGCGGATCTTCAGACTCTGTCGGACCCCGATCCCTACCACCTGTTTATCTTCGGGTATCGGGACACCTACACGTTCGACTTGAAAACGCCCCTTCCCCGCGGTCTGTTCGACCGGGCGGCGGATGAAATCTACGCGCACAACCAGAGTATCCCCGTGTACGCGCAGGGAACCTCGACCCAGCCGACCCCGCAAGGCGCAGAGATGAGAGAGAAGCGATGAACAAGTCTTTGAAAAAGCAGCTGTGGTATCTCATCGCCGGAGTTGTCGCGTCTTGCGCTGCCATTGCGAGTGCGCAAACCGGTTCGACGACGTCCGGGTCGGAAATTCCGACAGCGCCCGTGCCCACAGTTCCGCAGCAGATCACAACCTCCAGCGGTCAGGCATCGCAGGGTTCTGAAATTACCCTTCAGGAACTGGTTGGAGTTGCGCTTGCTCAGAATCCGGCGATCAAAAGCGCGGCCGAACGTTTTCAGGCGCAGCGCGCCCGCGCACCTCAGGCACGCTCTCTCCCCGATCCGATGGTTTCCGGAGGCTGGATGGGGAATATCACTCCGTTTAGCGTGCAAAAGGGTGACCCATCGAGTTATCGAGGACTTACCGTAAGTCAGGCGTTCCCCACTCCGGGCAAGTTGGCGCTGCGCGGAAAGATTGCCGACCGCGAGGCGGAGGCCGGCCGGTGGGAGTATGAGCAAACCGAGCGCCAGGTCGTGGCGGAAGTAAAGGCGGCTTATTACGCGTATTTCTACGACACCAAGGCGATTCAAATCACCGAAAAGGACAAGGATCTGCTTTTAAAGCTTGAGAGTATCGCCGAGGCACGCTACCGAGTGGGCAAGGGCATTCAGCAGGACGTCCTGAGGGCACAGATCGAAGTCTCCCGGATCGATCAGAAACTGATCGTTCTTCACCAGGAAGAGCACACGGTGCGTGTGCGTCTGAACACCCTGCTCAACCAGGATCCCGAGTCCCCATTGCCGCCACCCGCGGCCGTCAAGGCGGCGGACTTCAAGCTCTCCCTTGACGATCTCTACACGATGGCGCACGAGAACGATCCTGGCCTCGAACGGGATAAGAGGATGATCGAGAGCAATCAATTCGCAGTGAGCTTGGCGCAAAAAGCCTATGAACCAAACTTTGATGTGGCGTACAGCTACCAACAGCGACCGGATATGCAGGATATGCACGGCGTTATGGTCGGCGTAAATATCCCAATTTTTTTCCGGAGCAAGCAACGCGAGGGCGTGATCGAAGCAAGTCACGGGCTGAATGCTGCTCGCCGCGAGTTCGATGACCGGCTTACGACCGTCAACTTTGAGATCAAACAGCAGTATCTGGCAGCGACGGCATCGCGAGATCTCATGAACCTCTACTCAAAGGCCATTGTGCCGCAATCGTCGCTGGCCCTTGAATCTTCGATGTCCTCGTACGAAGTGGGGAAAGTGGATTTTCTCTCCATGCTCGACAACTTCATCTACGTCCTCGACTACGAGGTGAACTACTACCAGGAACTCAGTAACTTCGAGACCGCGCTGGCCCGCCTGGAGCCACTGGTCAATACCGACTTGACGGAATAGGAAGGAATAGCCATGAGAGTAATTTTGACAAAACGCGCGCTGGTCTTTGGAATCACCCTGCTGGTGATCGGAATTCTGCTCGGAGGCGGATCGGCTTACTGGTACGCGGCGCACAAAGAGGCGGCTCGAGATAGGTCCGCGGCGGCAGCGGCGCAGCAGGCATCCGCGAAATCCAACGATATGCCAGGAATGGACATGTCCGGTATGCAGGGCATGGATATGTCGAACAGCCAAGACAAGGAGAAGACGGCTGGCTCAGAACAGAAATCGGGCAACATGCCGGGGATGGATATGTCCAATATGCCCGGCATGGGCCAATCCTCATCGTCCTCGGGAAATAACTCAGGCGGACAGATGGCGGGCATGGATATGCAGGGGATGCAGAACATGGCGCCTGGAACGGTCGTGCTGGACGCCGCCACGCAGCAGAAGATCGGCGTCACGTACACTACCGTACGTCGCGCGCGCTTGCAGAGAACCATCGATACGGTGGGACTGATTCAGATGGACGAGGAGAAAATTTCCCGTGTCCATGTTAAAGTCGCCGGTTGGATCAATCAGGTTTATCTCAATTACGTTGGCAAGCTGGTTAAGAAGGGCCAACCCCTCTTTACTCTTTACAGTCCTGATCTGGTGTCAACCGAAGAGGAGTACCTGATTGCCCGCAAAGGCCAGGAGTATCTCGCGAAGACGCCTTATACCGATGTATCCGCCGGCGCGGACTCTCTTCTGAGCGCAACCCGTGACCGTCTGCGGCTCTGGGACATCAGCGACGATCAGATTCATAGCCTTGAATCCAGCGGGAAGGCCCAGCACGACATGACGCTCTATTCGCCGATCGACGGCTTTGTGATGACGCGTAACGCATACGAACAAACCTACGTGACGCCGGAGACCGACCTCTACGATATCGCAGACCTCTCCACGATCTGGGTTTACGTGGACATCTTCGAGTACGAGGCGCCGTTTGTTCATGTGGGCCAGACAGCTCAGATGCAGTTGAGCTATCAGCCAGGAAAGACATGGCGCGGAAAAGTGACCTACGTTTACCCCACGCTCGACCCAAAGACGCGGACGATCAAGGTTCGTCTCGAGTTTCCAAATCCCGGTTACGAGTTGAAGCCTGATATGTATGCCGACGTGAAGCTGAACATCGAATACGGGACGCAAACTCTAGTGCCCAGCGACGCTGTTTTGAATTCCGGGACGCGGCAAGTGGTCTTCATCGCCAAGCCGAATGGCTATTTTGAACCGCGAGAAATCAAGATTGGCGAACAGTTCGACGGTCAAACGGTTGTATTGGCTGGTCTCAATCCCGGTGAAAAGATCGTCTCCTCCGGAAACTTCCTGATCGATTCGGAGAGCCGCCTCGGCGCCGCCATGCAGCAAATGATGGCTTCGATGCCAGGAATGGACATGGGCAAGAAGAAATGAGGAACGTCATGCGAACAAGAATATTCGTCGCAGGCACGATCGGGCTCATTGCAGTCCTGGCCCTTCTGGGCGGAGCTTGGTATTTCGTGAGCCATAGAAGCGTCAAGATCTGTCCATTTTCAGGCCGCGATATCCATCCGCAGACCCGGGCAGTAGTGACGATCGGTGGGAAGAATTATGAGACCTGCTGTGTACGGTGCGCCATCATCGAGGCGCGGCAGACAGGCAAACCGCTGAAGATTCTGGAAGTTGCTGATTTTGAAACCAGCAGGCCCATGGACCCAAACAACGCGTGGTTCGTGGAAGCTAGCGCCGTGAATATGTGTATGCGCATGTCGCCGGTCGCGGAAAGCCAGGGCCGGGAGAGCGTCTATCTGCGCGGTTTCGACCGCTGCTCGCCGAGCGTTATGGCGTTTTCGAATGAGCAACGCGCGCGCGATTTTATTGTGCAGCACGGCGGCGTGCTGAAGCGCCTCAATGACCTTGAAAGCGAAGAGACATCTACAACCGGGAAGGTGCAGAAGCCATGATTGAAAAGATTATCGAGTGGAGTGCAAGAAACAAGTTCTTCATCTTTTTGGGGGTGTTCTTCGCCATTGCATGGGGTATTTGGGCGATGATGCACACCCCGCTCGATGCCATCCCGGACCTTTCCGACAGGCAGGTCATCGTCTTTACGGAATGGCAGGGTCGCAACCCGCAACTCGTGGAAGACCAGGTGACGTACCCCATCGTAACCTCTCTGATCAACGCACCTCACGTCCAGGTCGTGCGTGGCTACTCGTTCTTCGGTCTTTCCTTTGTCTATATCATTTTCGACGACCAGACAGATCTTTATTGGGATCGGTCCCGCGTTGTTGAGTACATGCAAGGCGTGCAGGGCAACCTGCCTGAAGGCGTTACGCCTACGCTCGGACCGGACGCCACCGGCGTCGGCTGGTCTTTCATGTACGCCCTGGTAGATAAGAGCGGAAACCACGATCTGGCGCAACTGCGTACCCTGCAGGACTGGTACGTCCGTTACTGGCTGGAAGCCGTGCCTGGTGTATCCGAGGTGGCCAGCGTCGGCGGCTTCGTTAAGCAGTATCAGGTAGACATCAACCCAGACACTTTGCTTGCCTACCATCTGCCCATCAATAAAGTGATCGACGCCATCCGTCGAAGTAACAACGATGTCGGCGGACGAGTCGTCGAGTATACGGGCCGGGAATATATGGTGCGAGGCCTAGGTTACATACAGTCGGTACCCGAACTGCAAAAGGTCGTGGTGGGCACCAACGGAGATGGGACACCGATTTACCTCCGCAATGTGGCGGACGTTCATCTCGGCCCGGACATCCGGCGCGGCACGGCGGACCTGAACGGACAGGGTAACGTGGCCGGGGGCATCGTGGTCACTCGATACGGCGAGAATGCGCTGGCGGTTATCAACCGCGTGAAGGCGAAAATCGAGCAGTTCAAGAGTGCGCTGCCAAAAGGGGTAGAACTTGTTCCGGTGTACGACCGCTCCGACCTGATCCTGCGCGCCGTCGCAACTCTCAGGGAAAAGCTGGTCGAGGAAATGATCATCGTCAGTCTGGTGTGCATGCTTTTCCTCTTTCACTTCCGCAGCGCGCTGGTTGCGATTCTGACCTTGCCTGTTGCCATCCTCATGATGTTCATCGCGATGTACTACATGCACCTGAATGCGAACATCATGTCGCTCAGCGGCATTGCCATTGCCATCGGCGCCATGGTCGATGGCGCTATCGTGATGATCGAGAACGCTCACAAGCATCTTGAAAAATGGGAGGCCCATGGCCGCCAGGGAAATCGCAACAACATCGTCATTGCCGCGGCAAAGGAGGTCGGCAAACCGCTGTTCTTCTCCCTGCTGATTATTGCCGTCTCCTTCATTCCCGTCTTCTCGCTTGAGGCCCAGGAAGGTCGGCTCTTCAAGCCCCTCGCCTACACCAAAACGTTTTCCATGATGTTTGCCTCGATGCTATCTGTCACCCTGGTGCCGGTGCTGATGCTGATCTTCATCCGCGGCAAGATCGCCCCCGAACACAAGAACCCCGTCAACCGCTTTCTCATCTGGGTGTACGAGCCGATAGTTCACCGGGCGCTGCGTTTCCCGAAGATCGTTTTGCTGCTGGCGGCTGTCGTATTAGCTCTGACGGTGCCAGCGGCCATGAAACTTGGATCGGAGTTCATGCCGCCACTCTACGAAGGCAGTCTGCTTTATATGCCGACGGGACTTCCCGGCCAGTCCATCACCGAGACCGCCAATGTGACGCAGCTTGAGGACAGGATCATCAAGCAGTTTCCCGAGGTTGTTTCTGTCTTCGGCAAAGGCGGGCGAGCGCGCACTTCGACCGATCCGGCCCCGCTCGAAATGGGCGAGGCCACGATTACTCTTAAGCCCGAGGATCAGTGGCCGAAAGGAATGACGGAAGAGAAGCTCGTGAACCAGATGGATGCGGCGCTTAAAATTCCTGGCGTCTCGAACTCCTGGACCATGCCGATCAAGGGCCGCATCGATATGCTCTCGACCGGCATCCGCACTCCCATCGGTATCAAGGTCTTTGGTCCCGACTTGAGTGTGATCCAGGGAATCGGAGAACAGATTGAAGACGCTCTCCGCAATTTGCCCGGCACGCGCAACGTCTACGCCGAGCGGGCTGTCAGCGGATACTACCTGGACTTCAAGATCGATCGGGATGCCATTGCCAGATACGGTCTGACAGTCGGAGCTGTTGAAGATGTCATCGAAACCGCTGTCGGCGGTAAGAACATCTCGACAACGGTCGAAGGCCGTGAGCGTTTTCCGATCGATGTGCGTTATATGAGGGACTATCGCACCGATCCGCAGGCGCTTGATCGCGTGCTGGTTGCGACGCCTAGTGGCGCGCAGGTGCCCATTACCCAACTCGCCAAAATCAGCCTCACCATGGGACCGCCCGTCGTCAAAACGGAAGGCGCCGTACCGCTGGGCTATGTGTATGTGGATGTGGCCGGCGTCGACCTTGGCAGTTACGTGAAGAACGCCATGCAGGTGGTCAACCAAAAAGTGAAGATGCCCACGGGCTATTACCTCCAATGGAGCGGTCAGTGGGAATACATGCAGCGTGCCGCGCAAACTCTGAGATACGTAATTCCACTGACGCTTCTCATTATCTTCGTGCTTCTATATACCAATTTCGCCTCTGTTGCCAAGACCATAATCGTGATGCTTTCCCTGCCTTTTGCGCTGGCGGGAGGCTTTTGGCTGCTCTATTTCTTGCACTACAACACCAGTGTGGCTGTCTGGGTCGGATTCATTGCGCTTGGCGGTGTTGCGGCAGAAACCGGCGTAGTCATGATTGTTTACCTCGACGAAGTCTACGACCGCCGCCGAGCGGAAGGAACGATGAACACCGGCAAGGATCTCTACGACGGCATCATCGAAGGGGCGGTGATGCGCGTGCGGCCCAAGATGATGACCGTGACCGCCATCATCGCCGGCCTGCTTCCCATCATGTGGAGTCACGGTACAGGCTCCGATGTGATGAAGCGCATTGCGGCTCCCATGGTGGGCGGCATGGTCACATCAACCATCCTGACCCTGATCGTGATCCCAGTTGTCTATGAGATGTGGCGTGGGTGGGAGATGCGCCACGGCTCAGGCGGCGCGCCCATGCCGCACCCGGAACCGGAGCCCCTGCCTGCTCCTGCGGAGGCAGGCCGATGACAAGGATGCCTGCAACTTCGGCTAGCGAGAAGTCGGCTGTTGCCGCAGCCTGGTGTGGGATGTTGTTCGCGCTTCTGGCATCCCAGCCCGCGCTTGCGGCGGACCGCACTGCTCGCAACCAGCCCTCGGCACCCAGCGACCCGTTCGCGGTGTACGAGGCCACCCTGAACGACGCGGCTTCCCGAACGCTGGACCGCGTCGTTCAGACCCAACCCGGAACCGCCACAAAGCAACCACTCCATGAGGTGGCGACCGGAGAGAAGTTAACTGCTCTGCTGCCACGTGACACGCAGAGCAGTTTGCAACGAGTCGCTCGATTGCGGCCGCTGCTGGATCCGATTCTGAGCCAGGTGGGCATTCCAACGGAACTCGCAGCCATTGTCGTTGTCGAAAGCGGAGGAAACCCTGCCGCTTTGTCTCCGAAGGGAGCCCGTGGCCTATGGCAGCTCATGCCGGACACTGCGCGGCGCTACGGACTTACGGTGAATGCGGATAAGGATGAGCGACTGGATGTTCTGAAGTCGACAAGAGCCGCCGCACAGTATTTGCGGGACCTCTATTCCCAGTTTCACGACTGGCAATTGGCTTTGGCTGCTTATAACGCCGGGGAGCAGGCTGTCCAACAGGCTTTGGCACGAACGGGCGGCGCCGGGTTTTCGGTTGCAGCGCCCGTGCTGCCAGCCGAAACACAGAACTATGTCCCGGCGGTGCTGGCTGTATTGACCCAGTTTGACGGGCGTATGCAGAAGCGCTTGATGGGCAATGCCCGCTTGTTGCCGGCTGTGTACGCAACGACGGGCAGGTAGATCGAAGAATATGACGAGGCTCGTCAATTTTCGGAAGCAGCTAACATCTCACCACCACGATGGTGTAGATGAGGCGATGAATTTTGCCGGAAACGGAGGCTGCTAGATGGGCCATCAATACATCAAGCTAAAGCCCTCAAAGGCACCGCGTCGCTACGGCTGGCATGAGACCTGGCCTGTATGGGCAATAGCAGGGTTCTTTGTCCTCGTCATTGCAGTTTGTCTGATCCAGGAATATCGCGTCTATGGGCCGCAGAAAAGCGACGTTATTGTCAGCACCCTTAGGCCAGGCCAGGATCTTCACGTTGACACAGACATTTTGAAACCGATGCAGTTGCATTTGTTTGAAGCCAACATTTCGGGAAAGAAAGTTCGCTTTGTTGTCGAACGGACTCAGGACAGCGCCATCCACGTCTCACTTGCGAGTTGCAGAGTCTGTTATCGATCGAGGGACCGCCATTATGCGCAGAGAGGGCAAATGATCTGCGGAGAGTGCAACGGCCCCATGCCGTTCGAAACGAAAAATCAGAAAACTTCAACCAATACCTGCGCTCTTGCCGAGATACCGCACAAGGAAATTGGGCACGATCTCTTTGTCTCGGCACGCGATGTGATCAAACAAACGGAGGGCATTCAGCGATGACGAAGGAACGGCTCGCTCGTCATGCGAATGCAATTTACTTAACGATTATGCAGCTGCCACTGGCCTGATATGCGGAAAGTGGTGAATCGCAAAAACTCGCTAACGGATACGACTCCGACAATCCAACTGAACCGGAAGGCCGCGTAGGCCCTTCCGGTCAACCGAGGTAGAAATGAAATCTTCATCTCGCAATACTTCTCGCAACTCATCCGACAAGCCGAAACGCCCGGCTTGGATGTTTGCAATTGCTATTCTGTTGTTGGGTGCCTTCCTTGGATATTTATTCCGGGGCACCTCTTCATCGACAGCATCGGCTGGCTCGTTCAATAGCAACCAAACAACCGGATCAGCTTCATCATCTGGATCTAGCTCTTCCATGGAGACCACGGTCCAGCCGCTGCTGGATCGTCTCAAGGTCAGTCCAAACGATCCCGCGTTGCTGGCCAACATTGGCAACGCGTACTACGACAACCACGACTATGACAGGGCGGTTGAGTACTACCAAAGGTCGCTGAAGATTCAACCTGAGAACGTGAACGTCAGAACCGACATGGGAACGGCGATCTGGTACTCGGGCAACGCGGATGGAGCGATTCGCGAATATCAAACGTCGCTTCAATACCAGCCGAACCATGCTCAGACGCTCTTCAACATGGGCATTGTGGAGTGGCAAGGCAAGCATGACGACAGAGCCGCGCTTCAATGGTGGCAGAAGCTTCTCGCAGAAGACCCGGCCTACCCAGATCGTCAGAAGGTGGAGCAACTGATGCAGCAGATCCAAGCCGAAATAGGGCAATCGGCTGGAACGCCTACCGGACGGTAAAGAAAAGTGCGAGGAAACGGGCGTCACTTTCGGCCCGAGAACTTAACGAATTCCGCCCTCTGGCCAAAGAGTTCGATTCAGGACTATGGCTCAGGGAACCTACCAATTCAACGGAGAAACCATGAAAAGAACATCGATCCTTGCCATCGCTCTTCTCTCCGCCTTCGCGATTCCTGCAATCCAGCAGGCGCGTGCGGCGGCCCTACCCATGGACGGAGTCATCAGCGACTCCATGTGCGGCAGAAAACACATGACGTCGGCGAAAACCGATGCTGAGTGCACCCGCATGTGCGTCAAACAGGGAGCCAGCTATGCGCTGGTGACGAAGGACAAGATTTACACCCTTGCCGGAAAAACCTCGGTTCTTGCGCCCTTCGCAGGCAAACATGTCCGAGTCGAGGGAAGTGTGAAGGGCGATACGATCACGGTCACCTCGGTGCATGAGGCAATGGCCAATATGCCGGCTGGGATGCCGATGTAAGGGAGCTCGACACTGTCCGCCGTCGTCGCGCGGCGGACAGAAGAGCCGTATGTTGAGACGGCGGTCGGCTCGTCTTGCCAACCTCGTAACCGATGCCGAAGGCGGTGCCTATGGTGGTCAAAGCGCAAAGCACGGGCCGCGGTCTTAGTGGGCTCTACATCGGTCCTGGGAATGTGCGGCGTCATTTCCCGAGAAGCGCTGCCGTCGTAGAGCTGCAGTTGGATGATCTCCGGATCCAGTGCGAGTTGACACCCGACTTCTGGCTGGGCAAGCCGGAGATCTGCGATTCGCGGCTTTGCGCTTGGCTTGAAACAAAGCATATGAACAGGACCCGCAATCGAACTCCGGTTCGGTTAGCGATGATTCCTGAGGGCGAGCACGCATTCCGGCTGGAATCAGAGCCAGTGCGGGCACGCGCTCATGCTCCATTTGACGACCGGCCTACGTCGTAGCCCTGTTGGCTTTAAGAGAGTGGCCGCGATAGATCTGGTGCATCTGGGCGTGAGCTGGCCTTTAAGGTTCTCGTGTGAGGAGAGTAAAAGATGAAAAAGGTTCCGATGTATCGCTCTTTCGTGGCTCTGGCTGCTTTGGTTGTGACTGCGGCCAGTTATGCGCAATGGTATAACCCTGCGGACGATGTTCCCGCTTACCATCCAAACGCTCCGCTCAAGGTCAGCGCCTTGCCACCCATCAAGTCGGGGAAGGATCTGACCGGCCCAAATTTCCGATATCCGTGGCAAGTTCACGTCTACCAGGAAGCGGCTAAAGTTGGGAACGTGCTGTATCAACTGCCTTGCAACTGCCGTTGCGACCGTTCCGTGGGTCACACCAGTTTGCGCAGTTGCTTTGAGACATTGCATGGAACGGCATGCGATATCTGCGCCAAAGAGGGCTTTTTCGCCTACCAGCAAACCAAGCGGGGAAAGACGCCGGCCCAGATTCGGGCTGCAATTGCGCGGCACGAGTACGAGAGCATCGATCTAGAAAAGCAGTGACCGGGCACCGTTCAATCACCCCTGCTTGGTGGCATTCGCCTGTTCGGAGCATCGATTGGTGTACCCAGCTATACGCCGCGATGACTTATCGCGATGACTTTAATTTGGCACAAACTACCAGGAACTCGCCGGCTGGGTAAATTACATTACCATCGCAGAATGACAAAATGACGGTTGGCGCCACCCCGGTGCGGTACATATCCGTTACCGGCCCCACTGCGGGTGGCGCATAGCCGACATCCCCTCGCCAGGGCAGCTCGGCGCGAAACATCGGCGTCAATGATGGCATTCGCTGTTTTCAAGGAACGCCAAGCCGCCATACTCGCCTCAGCTAGCAAAGTCCTCCAGGCCATTGCCGCATCGTTATCTCGTGATTCCGCAACATCTTCCATGAGCGCGGGAACCATGCGCATTGGGAGAGTGTTGCGTCTGACCGCCCGTGTCGGCTGCCTCCTCGGGAGAACGGTCCGCTGTGCTATGGTAAATCGAATTGAATGGAGTTGCTGTCCCGAGCCGACGAATCAGCAAAATATAGCCAATGCCGCAAGCTACTCCGAGAACTACAAACCACAGAAGAATGTTCATTTCACTCCCTCCTCGCTTTTCGCGTCCTGCCGCTATTTGGGATAACTGTTGTTCGACTGATTTCTTCTGACACGCTTCGCAACTGCAAAGCGAGCCGCCTCTTGCTCTTCGTATGACGGCAGGCCGCGAGTTGGACTGGTTTGTCCAAAGCTTCACGCAGATCTCTCGCGGCCCTTTGGCGCCGTCTCACCTCTGACTCCTCAAAAGAGATGCTCGACGTTCTCCCCGGCAATATCGAGTTTCGTGAGCTTATCGACGCTGCCTTCGGGCTCAAAGGCGGCCGTCGTATCCGATACCTTCGCGTTGAGCGGTTCCATCCGGCATGCGACGCGCTGCGGTCTGCCGACATCTTCGTAAGTGCCGTCGTATGGGTCCTCCTCCGTGCGTTGGAAAACCATGAACTGATTCGCTCCGATGGCACGGTGGCGAATGGTGTAATCGCCGGGCTTGAACATCACATTGCCGACCTGAGTTTCGTGCGCAAAACTGATGGTGGCGGCTTTCCCGACTCGAGTCGCTTCTTTCCCTTTTGCCCAGGCAAAGCCAGTGAAAAGCAATGCTCCCGCCAACAGCGACGAAAGCAACAGGTACGTCTTTGGTTTCATGTTTCCAAATCTCCTCTCCGCTCTTTGTTTTGCATGTTGGGTGCCATACTTGTCCGCGTCAAATATGCCAATCCGCTGTCGATCGCGCTGGATGGATTCGCGCGATTGGAAGCCGCGCATCATGCGTGACTTAAGAGATTTCATCGCTTCGACCGCCCTGATCGCGAAAACAGCGGGTGTGATGACCAGCACATCGCTTGAACGGAAATTCACATCATCGCTGTCCGAAAAGGCGCGGCAAATGCCGCAAAAGGGCAGGAGAGATCTCGCGTAGGCTATTGAACTCCAATTCAGCCGTCTTGCTGCGGAGTCAAGCTGGGATCGCAAGACCCATGTATCGCAGCGAGTTGTACAGCTTCTGCGATGTCCGGAGAGCTTGGCGACTCGCGTGCAATCTTTTGCCGGCAGGAAAAGAGAACACTCCATTTGGCGGGAGGAAACGCGCTATGAAGTTCGTCGGCAATCTCGTCCTCGGCGCTAGCTTGATCGTTGGTGTACCACTGGTTCGGGCCGCAACGCACCTGCAGCAGTCAAACGTCCTTGTAGAACCGCCCACCGCACTTCCGGAGCCTGCGCAACTTGCGAGTCAGGGCATGCTGCTCTATTCGAATCACTTCACCCATGCGTGGCTCTACCTGGAGCAGGAACAGGGATCGCTACTGTCGGTGTTTGATGTGTCAGAGCCCTCTAGAATTCGGCTTGTAGCCACCGTTCGCACCGGCGTAGAGAAGCCCTACGATTTAATCCAGGCAGCACATAAGCATTACGCCATTGCGCGTTTTCGCGATGGTTCAGGTGAGATGCTGCTGAATTTGTCTCACCCGCGTGCTCCCCGTCTGACAGCCATGCCGGCAATGTCTTATAGCCCAGCCCTCCTCGATATTCCACCGGAGTATCCAGGTATTGAGCTTCGCGTCGTTACTCGTTCCGATGACGGACAGGACCTGCAGATTATCGAACCCGGAACTGTGCCGCAGCTCATTGCTATTGTTACCCATGTGACTCGCCAGGCTTTCCGACCGGAGACGGGGACTCTGTTCCTGCTAGGAGATCGGGGCCTGACCGTAGTGCGAGACCTCAACACCGAACAGGACTGGGAACTGTCGTTCGTCGATGACGAATCGCAGGACTGAGCGCAGCGCATTGCCGTCGGATCCGATCAAAGTCGGCTTCGGGTGTGAACAGCGTATTGATCTGTGTCATTGGCTCGCGGACCGATCAGTTCAGATTCATTCCAGCCAACGTGCCTTGTATGGCTCTCTATCTCCACAATCTTTGGGCGTGGCGAAAGAGTTCGGATTACGCAAACCATCTTGGAGGACGCCCCCAAGGAGGAGTCTCAGGCAAACTATCAGACCTTCCACACCAGATCGTGAACGCAACTGCACACCAAGAAACTGAGGACAGAGGCCTACAGAGTGCTTCTGTGTTATTGTGACGATTGAACACGACAGCTATGACCCGAATCGGTGAGTTTCATTGCATTAGATCCCCCGGTTGTTAGAGGGCCTCTTGCCCGCCATGCGGCTCAAGCTGTCCGCGCTTCAAGGCCCGTTCCTTCAGCATGACGAAAAAGACGGGGACGAGAATGAGGACATTGATGCTGGACGTGATCATGCCGCCGACAATAGGAGCAGCAATCGGCTTCATCACATCGGAACCGATTCCGGACTCCCACAGAATCGGCGCAAGGCTGGCCAGTACCGCCACCACGGTCATCAGCTTCGGACGAAGACGGAGAACCGCACCTTCGATCGCGGCAGCGTCAAGGTCATCTCGCGTGTTCGCTTGCCCCGCCTCGATTCGTTTCTCCAGGGCCTCGTGCAGATAAACAACCATGACCACTCCGGTTTCGACCGCGATGCCAAACAGAGCGATGTAGCCGACTGCGACAGCGACACTGAAGTTGTAGTGAAGGAGCCACTGCAGCAGGAGGCCTCCGGTCAGCGCATAGGCGGTGGGAAGCATCAGCATCAGCGCTTCCGCAAGGGAACGGAATACGAGATAGAGCAGGATCAGGATGATGCACATCACGATGGGCAGAATGAGCTTTAGTCTTTGCTTCGCCCGCTGCTCGAACTGATATTCTCCCGACCACTGGTAGGTATATCCGGCTGGGAGCCGGAGTTTTTGCTGTAATTGTTGACTGGCGAGGGTTACGAAGCCTCCATAGTTGGTGTTGTTGAGATCGACATAAATGTAGCCGGTCAGAGCCCCATCCTCGTCGCGGATCATGGCAGGACCTTTCGAGAAGGAAATACGCGCGACCTGGCTTAATGGGATCTGGGCTCCCGAAGGCGTGCCAATCAGAACGCCGCGCATTGCACCTATATTGTTTCGGAAATCCCGCTCGTAACGAACGTTGATGGGAAACCGGTCGCGACCCTCAACATTTTCTGCAATGTTTTTGCCGCCAATTCCGGACGCGACAGCATTTTGTACGTCAGCAAGAGTCAGGCCGTACTTCGCTATCTCGGGGCGATTCGGCTCCACGTTGACGTAAAAGCCCTGGGCCACTTTTTCCGCAAAGATGGATCTCACCTGCGGCATGCCGGAAAGGATGCTTTGAATCTGCGCGCCCACCTGCTGGATTCCGTCTATGCTCGGGCCCTGCACCTTGATCCCGACGGGGGTCTTGATGCCGGTCAGTTCCATGTCCAGGCGGTTCTCGACCGGCATAGTCCAGGTGTTCGAAAGGCCAGGAAGCTGGAGCTTCGCGTCCATCTGCTGAATGAGCTTGTCGTAGGTCATTCCTGCAGGCCACTGCTCGCGCGGTTTCAACATGATGGTCGTGTCATACATGTCGAGGGGCGCATTGTCGGTTGCGCTGTCGGAGCGCCCCGCGGTGCCGAACACGCTGATCACCTCGGGAAAGCTACGGATGATCCGATCCTGTTCCTGCAGGAGCACCTTCGCCTGTCCAATCGAGATGCCAGGGAGCGCAGTCGGCATATATAGCGCCGAGCCTTCGTACAACGGCGGCATGAACTGGCTCCCCAGATGGAACGCCAGAGGCAGTGTCACGGCAAGGAAGATGAGATTCAGGGCGATCGTCAGCCATCGGTGACGCAGGCAGAATCTCAGCACTGGCAAATAAATCGCCTGTGTGATCCGGGAGATGGGATTTGCGTTCTCCGGGCGAAGCCGCCCCCGAATCAACATCACCATGAGAACCGGCACCAATGTGATGGCCAGGATCGACGACGATCCGACTGCCAGTGTCTTCGTCCAGGCGAGGGGCCGGAACATGCGGCCTTCCTGCGCTTGCAGCAGAAAGACAGGAAGGAATGAGACCACGATGATCAGGAGCGAGAAGAAGAGCGCCGGCCCCACTTGCTTCGCGGCGCTGATGAGTATCCTTCGCCGTTCCCCTTCCTTGACCGGCGCCGGATCATGCTCCTGACGCTCGGAGAGATGTCGGTAGCCGTTCTCCACCATGACAATGGACGCATCGACCAAGACGCCAATGGCCAGAGCCAGTCCACCCAGAGACATGATGTTTGAAGAGACGCCCAGCAAATACATCGGGATGAACGAGACGATGACCGCAATGGGCAGGGCCAGAATGGCGATAAGAGCCGAGCGGAAATGAAACAGAAAAACGATAATGACCAGGCTGACGATGATCGCCTCTTCGAGGAGGTCGCGCTGCAGGGTTTGAATGGAAGCATGGATGAGCCCGGACCGGTCATAGGCAGGCATAATCTCAACGCCTGCCGGCAAAGACGGCGCGATTTCGCGCAGCTTCGCCTTCACCCCATTGATCACGTCGAGTGCGTTCATGCCCTGGCGCATGACAACAATGCCGCCTGCGGTCTCACCGTCACCGTTCCATTCGGCAACGCCCTCCCGAATATCCGGGCCAAAGCTCACCGTGCCGAGATCGCGGAGCAGCACGGGGGTTCCGTCTTTGCTTCCGACAACGACGTTGGCAAGGTCGCTGAGCGAGTGCAGGTAACCAAGGCCCCGAATCATATACTGGGCGCCACTCAGGTCGAGAACCCGCCCACCGACTTCGTTGGTGCTCGCTTTTACCCGGTCGATGACAGTGGAGAGCGGAATGCGATACGCGAGCAGCTTGTTAGGGTCAAGCTGCACCTGGTATTGCTTGACGTAGCCGCCAATACTGGCGACTTCCGCCACGCCCGGAACCGTTTCGAGCGCGTAGCGCAGATGCCAGTCCTCGAGCGTCCGCAGATCGGCAAGGCTGTGCCGGTGGCTCTTGTCCACGATGGCGTACTCATAGACCCAGCCAGCTCCGGTCGCGTCCGGGCCAAGCACAGGATGAACGCCCGCGGGTAGTTGCCCGCTGATCTCATCGAGATACTCGAGCACGCGAGACCGCGCCCAGTAGAGGTCGGTGCCGTCCTCGAATACAACATATACGTAGGAGTCGCCAAACATTGTTTGTGCGCGGACAGCTTTCACATGCGGAGCTGCCAGCATGCTGGTCACAATCGGATAGGTCACCTGATCTTCAATCACGTCGGGCGGTTCTCCGGCCCATTCTGTATGTACGATCACCTGCACGTCGGAGATGTCCGGCAATGCATCAAGAGGAATATGTTCGAGCGACCAGATACCGCCGAGAGTCAGAAGAAGGACAGCGGTGAAGACAAGGAACCGGTTGCGGGCGCAGACTTCGATGATTCGGGATAGCATCACATGCCTCCCGTTGCATTTGCGCTGAGTTGCTCGCTGGCGATCGTCTGGCCGTTCTTCTGCGCCACGACGGTGACTTGCCAGGTGCCGCCTGAACCAAGAGAGCCGGTGCCTTCATAAAGTCCGTTGCCCTTGTCCGTCAACGTCGCGGTAGTATTCATCGCCGCCATTCCCATGGCCGGCATAGCCGCCATGTAGAAGCGCACTGAAACTTGCGCCCCGGCAACAGGCGTACCCTTGCTGTCTGTCAGCCGCACACGGAAGATGTTCTGGCCTTTCCTGGGCGGACTCGGATCGGTGGTGAAGTCGATGGTCCCCTGAAGGGCCGCGCCCGGAGAGGAAGAGTTCGCGCCCGCGCCAGGTGGAGGAGGCATGAAGGACCCCGCGGCGGCCTGGAGCTGGCTTTCCGAGTCGATAAGGAAATTGGCCGAGGTGACGATTTTCTGGTGCGGCTTCAGCCCCTTGATGACAATCACTTCATCGCCGTTTTGCGGACCGGCGACAATCTCCTTCGGCTGGATCATGCCGTTGCCTTCGTAGAGGAAGGCCATCTGCCTTGTCCCCGTCTCAAACACAGCCGACGCCGGGATGACCAACTGTCGTCCGAGGGGCGATTTGAGATCGCAGTTCACATACATACCGGGCTTGAGTTTCAGTCCAGGATTCTGAATGACCAGCCGGACGCGGACCGTGCGCGTCGCCAGATCGACCTGGGGCAGAATCTGATCGATTCGGCCGTAGAACGTCGTGCCGGGATAAGAATCGACGGTAATGTCAACCGGGGCGCCGGGCCTGAGCCGGCCTACGTCATCCTGAAACACCTGCGCGTATACCCACACCCGCGACAGATCGGCAACGGTGTAAAGACGAGTCGAGGGCTCGACGTACATATTGGGCAGCGCATTGTATTCCGTCACGTAACCGGAAACAGGAGAGTTGATGGTGAGATCAGTAATGGGTTTTCCAGTTCTGCGAAGCTTATCAACTTCGCTCGGCGGGACCTCCCACTGCGCGAGCCGTTGTTCTGCCGCGGATGAAAGGGAAGCCGCACCGGATGCAACCCCGTCCACGGTGCTCGCCCCCAATATCTTCTGGTCCTGTTGCGCCAGGAGATACTCCTGCTCCGTGGCGACCAGGTCGGGGCTGTAGACGGTGAAGAGCGGCTCGCCCTTGCGAACATAGAGATACGTCGCATTCACGAATACCTTCCGGATGTATCCGGGAAACCGCACCTGCACGTATGAGAGCCGTTGCTCATCGATGTCTACCGTTCCCGTGGCGCGAACGTCATCGCTGAGCTGCTTATACTCCGCTGTGCCGGTCGTTACCCCGATGCTTTGCATACGCTCCGGCGAGAGCTGTACGGGCGTCTTTGGTGCGTCTGTCTGACCGGCGGGCGCCGTAGACGATGCCGGTCCGTTGGCATCTGCGGTTGGCCCGACCGCCGCCGGCTGTAGGCTGCTGGATGCTGGCTCTTGTACGGAATTCGACGACTTTGCTGGCTGGCTGCGGTAGAACCATACTGTTGCAACAACCACAATAAGAGCGAGCCATACCAGAGAAGTTCTCAAGACATATTTATTCATCGCAGTGCCGCTCCTGTTAGGGTTTCCAGATGAGCCATTGTTGTTTCGTGATCGGCCAGCACTTTGGCTTCGTCGAGCTTCATGTTCAGAACATTCACGAAATAGAGGAGGACGTGCGTCAGGACATCGCGATTGCTCGCATAGGAGTTCAGTGTGGAGCGATAGGCGGCATCCGACTGGGGAATCAGACCCTGCTGGTATTCAGTGAGCAGTTCCTCGTCGCTTTTTACCTCGACATATCCTCGCCTGACCTGAGCGAGCTGCTCCTGCAAATGCGCGTCCAGAGTTTCCCGCGACAGAGCCAGTTTCTCCGCGGCTTCCTGGACCTCAGCGCGGACACGGGCCCTGCGCGGCAGGCGAAGATTGAAGGTGAACATGTAGTAGTCGGGGTACTTGCGGTCATTCTGCTGCCACATGTAGGAGAGACCGAAGTCCGGCTTGCCGTCCCGCTTCGCCGAAGCCAGGGCCGCGTTCTCCGCACGCACAGCGCTGGCGTCCACCTGAATCTGCGGGTTCTGCTTCCGCACCCTGCCCAGGAGCTGGTCTGAAGTGTCCTGCAGAGGATTCTCGCGGAGAGCTTCAGCCACGATGTCCGGAGAATCCTGATCCCGATGCAGCTGGGCTTTCAGATCAGCTTCGGTATCTCCCATCTGCTGTTTGGCCGCCGTGATTTCACGAACGATCTTTGTGCGCTCCACCTCTGCCTGGAGTACATCGGCCTGTGATCCCTGACCAACCTCATAGTGCGCGGTCGCATCTTTGATCAGTTGATCGAGAACGCGTTCGTCCTCGCCAAGAATCTTGAGCACCTGCTGCAGGTACGCGAGTTGGATGTAATCGATTTTGACCGCATCCGCAACGCTCGCCGAGGTAGCTTGAATCGCAGTGTTTTTTACACCCGCCTGCCGTTCGGCTGCCTCACCCCGCAGTCTCAGCTTGCCCGGATACGGGATCTCCTGGGAGGCGCCGATGCCGATGTAGGCGAAATTGCTGGTTGTGTAGCCTGCGAATGGCTTCGGGCTGCCAACGCTGAAATTCTGATAGGTAAAAGTTGGATCGGGCAGTGTGCTCACTTGACGCGGCACTTGCTTCGCCGCCTGCCAGGCGTCGCGGGCAGCGGCAATCTGCGAGTTATTTTCACTGGCTTCGGCCAGGAGCTGAGACAACGGGGTGGGCGCGGTCGGCGCAGATACCTGGCCGAATGCAGCGAGTGCAGTGGCCAGTACAACCGCGACCGCAGCCGAAGAGGCTGCAGACATACGGAGGCTCCATTCTCAAAATGCAGTTCATGGAACTTTGCCAGCGGCACAGACGTGACGGTGCGCTCGGCGAAAGCGGAGTGCCGAGAAGGGGAACTGCCTCAGATTCTGAGAATGGGAATAGAACCGGGAGGAGACTGGGGAGGGGACGACTCCGGACGCGCGATCGATCCAGTGAACTTCAGAACGGGATTCCAAAGGTCCACCGCCGACGCATACGTTGTTGCATCAGCTCCAGGATGAATATCTGACGGTTTTGTCTGGAGCGCATTTTGGTGAGAAGATTGAAAGTTCTTCTGGCAGCACCCGTGAGATGAAGGCAATCCCATGCGTCCGCATTGATCCTTCATCATGCGGCAGCAGGCCCGCTCCTGCGGGCTGAGCCCGGTTCCGGGCGTCATACAGACCATCGCCGGAGCGAGCCACGACAGCAGGACGACAACGACCACTCCGAATTGGAGGGCACCCTTCATACCTTAAATTACAGCATAACGGAAATGACAGCCTCAAGACTATGCCGGCTGCTCAGACAGCAGACCCACACTCTCTGCATGAATCCGTCTTTGGCAGGATTGGACCAAATCGCCTTTTGCGTTACGCCCACGCATGCCTTGAATAAGGCCGCTCTTGGAGGAGCGAGACGTGGGCCCGAATTTCGCAGGCCCACCAGCTTCCTCATTTTGATTCAGCTTCTTTGGCCATCTTGTCGTGCATATCGGCGAGCTCTTGCATCTTGGCGGCCATCTCCTTGAACGACTGCTCGAAGTACTCGCAGTGATTGACCGTGCCCATGGCGAACTTCGATGAGCTGGTCATGGGGTTCTTTTTGTACGCCTCAGCCATTTCCTCATGTTCTTTGGCCTGGGCGAGGTAATCTTGCGCCTTCGCGTGGTAATATTCGGCGATACGCCGATGCTCCGCAGGCGTCTTTGCCGTGGCGATCAAAGAGAGCAACTGTTGTTTGGTGAGTTTTTCCGGTGCTTTCTGCTGAGCAGCCGAGATCAATCCGGCAACTGAGATCACGAGCACGAGAGCAACTACAAGAATACCGAAAGTGCGTTTCATCTGAATCCTCCCAGCGAAGCATTATTGGAATTGCAATGCTATCTCGCGCAATGCTACTGTGTCAGGCGCCGCGATTGCGGCAAGAGTGTGCTTTCAGGACACGAAGTGCGCATCCGTTATGACCTTCCTGAGATACTACAGCTCTGTGGTCCTGATCTCAGTATTGGCACAATCGGCGTAAAGATCCCATGAAGAATTCCGAGGTTCGGATTCCCAGTCAAAGGGTGGGAATTATGAAGCATAGTGGGTGGGTCACAAGCTTCCGGGCGCGTACAGCGCTGGAACGGGCGTGGGGACTCCGACGAAACAAGCACCCACCGCAGGCGCCTTAAAACTCCATCCGCATCTTTTCGAGCGGCAGTTCAACCTCGATCGTCTGGCCGTTCCGGTAGACCGTAAGCCGCAACTTCTGTCCCGGCCTCGAACCCAAGAGGATTCTCGCCAGTTGTGCGGCAGAAGTAAATGGCTGGCCGTCGATGCCAACGATGATGTCGCCACCAAGCATATACGGCTTGTCGCCAACTGTCAGGGCTACCATGCGGGAACCGCCTTTCAGACCAGCGACCTCCGCGGACGAACCAGGCAGCACTTCCTCGACCAGAAAGCCTCGCTTCACCGGCAATCCGAAGAGTCTTGCCATGCCCGCTGTCACTTCGCTTCCGGTGAAGCCCAGCATGGGTTTGTAGGGATGCCCCATGGCGACCAAATCGGGAAGGACGCTTCGAACCAGATCGATCGGGATCGCAAACCCCATGTTTTGGGCGTCCTTGAGTATGGCATCGTTGATCCCGACAACCTGACCAGCAGAATTGAGGAGTGGTCCACCGCTGTTACCGGGGTTGATCGCGGCATCGGTCTGGATAAACGCGTCCTCCAATTCAACGGTGCTTCCATCCAGGCCCCTCTTGACGGCACTGACCACGCCCACAGTGAGACTATCGCCCATTCCTTCGGCGTTGCCAATGGCAAGCACTTTCTGGCCAACCTCAAGATTCTGCGACCTTCCGAGCGGCACGGGGACGATCTCATCTTTGGGTAGGTCGGCCTGGAGTAAGGCGATGTCTAGCTGAGGCGCTGTACCGATCAGGCGCGCAGGGATCTGCTTTGTTCCCAAAGAGACCGTGATCTCGTCCCGGCCCTGGATGATGTGAAAAGCCGTGAGCACGCGCCCATCATGATCGATGATGAATCCGGTTCCGGCAGTCGCGCTTGACGTGTCCACCGATTGTGTTTCGGAGTCCGGACCCGAGGTAGTGCGGGCAGTGATGTACACGACACCGCGGCTCGCTTGACGGAAGATTGCAACCGTGTTCTGCTCATCCGCTGTCAACTTGACGTCCTGCGCCCGTCCCACAACGGCAGTCGCCAATACCGCAATTCCAATTTGCATCCAACCCAGAATTCGCTTCATGTTCTGTCCTCTGGCTCTCAGGCGCAACCCGCCATCGAGCGATCTGCACTTGCCTCGCCATGAAGAACCTGGCCACTCAGCTTCGATGGGTATACAGGTCGGCAACCAACCGGCTCCAAAAGTGCGCGGCTCCGGCAACCTAACTCCCTAAGCGCATCTCGGATACTTTGCATGAAGATCCATGCCCAGCTATCCGATGTCGCCCCCAACGGCGGTCTGACTTTCATTTCGAGACCGAGAGTCACCTCGTGTCTGGGCCCGGCAGTCGAGGCATAGTATGCGCCTATTTCGCAGGCGCCTCCCACTCGGTCGAGAGTCGCGCGTTCAACGGAGCGGAGTGTGTCGGTAACGTCAAACAAGCTTTGCAAAACAAGAATGCAGGCCGGACACGAACCTCGGTCGGATCTGAAGGCGTGATCATGCCGCCCGCTCAATTCCAGACGAAAGACCATGTGCACGATCCGGCCCGAGACAGCTGTAGCGTTGGCTGGTTTTATTCGGAACGTGATGTGATACTTGGGTACGGTTTCGCCCAATGGAAGCAAATGCTTTTCGCTTGATTTCATGATGTCCTCCATCACCACAGTCAAAGCCCTCCTCGCTGCCGTGCAGTTATTGTGGAATGCCTAGCTCTTTCGCGATCTTTCTGTGTTCGGAGCGCCATTTGTCGGTGGCTCGCTTGATCGAGTCGACATCCCAGGAAATATTCGGTGAAAACGGCCCCGGCTTTGCAGCAGCCAGATCCCGGTTAAGCTGGGAATCGCCGGAATTCATTCTGGCCTCGAGTTGGTCCAATTTCTTCAGTTGCCGCTTGAGTTCACTTGCCTGACGATCGGTTAACTTTTCGAGGAACTCTTGGTGAGTTGCCGCCAAGTTGGCAACGGCAGCCTCAAACTGTTCGGAAAGAACCAAAAGGGTGCTCAGATCACGTGCGGAATAGGTCCGACGGCTGCGACTCCAAGGACTCCCAATCCGTGGCATCTTGCCAGCGGTCTGGCGAACCTGTTCCGTTGCCTCCAAGCACTTGGCGATCGCCGCGCGTTGGCCGACCGTGGCATCCAAGATCTGATCGCGCAACCGATCATGGGGATAGCCGACTTGGCCGATGCCCCCGCGCTGCGCAAAGCCGAGATGCGCAGCTACGAATAGCAAGAGCAACGCGATCTCACGAATGGTAGTCTTCACTTTGGCCTACCTCCTACATAGCGACGAGGATGGCTTCACACTCGTCCCACGCTGACGTCCGGCCAGTTGCTCCTCCTCGCGTTATGCGCGATGTCGCCGTCGCGGATGTCTTGTGAAAGAGACCCTAGCCCCACCTGTTCTTCATGCAAATCCCGTGCCAGGACCTATGCAGGGGTGATCTTTGTGGAAGTGCTTTATTTTGGCGGGGATCTGAGCGAGAGCTTACCGGCAAAAGTCAAGCAGCCTCGTACCCGTTGCCTTAAATCGGCCAGTGAGGACCGGAAAGCGGCCAGCAAACATGCAAGACCGAGCGATCAAGAGAGCCGCGAGTGGATCGAGAGGACGTCGCGAGTTGACAACCCTGATCGCTGTGATTTGAGCGAATATCTTCCCGACGTGTTTTCGATGCCGCAACACTTCCTTCGTGTCATGCGGCTACTGAGGGAGATTCATGGCCCTCGCCATCTGTTTATGCGCGGAACGCCATTCCCCGGCTATCTTTCGAATTGCGTAAACACTCACGGCAATGCTCTGTGCATCGGGCCTGGTCGAAGCCCATTCTTTATCGATCTGGGCCATCCGCTCCTTCAGTGCGGACTGCAGGTGACCTATCCTCGTCAGGTTCTTGTTCAGGGCTCGTGCCTGCGCATGGCTCAAAGTTTCACGGAACTGCTGATGGTCCTCGATCATGTCCGCGATGGAGGATTGGAGTTGCTCCTTCTGGATGGCAAAGACTTGGTGATTGTACAACCAACGTCTGTTGCGACTGGCCATCCTGCCAGCCAGCTTGCGCACAACGTCCGTCGCCGACATGCAATAGGCAAATGACATGCGCTGTTCATCTGTGGCATTTGTCAAAAGACTTTGCGCCGGGACCTTGGCCGGCTCATCATGCAGGCCACTCTTTACGTTGGCATGCGTAGCGGTGTTTCCCGCTTGCGCAAAAACCAGTGTGCCAGCTGCGAACAGAAGATACAGAGCAAGCTCTTTCAGGCGCGCTCTCACGGTACCTCCCAATCCTCCATGATGTTGGTCTCTTGCTCCCGATCCATTCTTCATGATGCAAACTCGTTCAAACCTCCCGTGCGCCGTCCTGCTGCGCTGCGAGTTCTGAAAGAACTCCGCGAATCCTTCTCGCCTGCTCGCGGAGCAACGTCTGAGTACCGATCGATGCATTTCCTGTCCTGAGCAAGTTGAAGTGATTCGCCGCAGCGACGAGGGTTGCGTTGTTTCCCTCAGCGACAAGGAGATTGAAGGCGACAAGCAAGCCTCCGTCACGATCGCATAGCAAGGCTGGACATGCGTCCAATGGACTCCATATAAGGAACACTGTGTAGTGACGCCAGTTCAGTCCAAGTTGCGACCACTGCAATCCAGCTTTACGCCCCAGTTCGCGATCCAGCGGCAACTCATGGAGAACTTCGAAGCCGCGACGGACGAGGACCTCACGCAGGCACTGAATCGTCTCCTAATAATTGATCTTGGTCTCGACCGAAATAGAAAAACCGTGCGCTGCCGTATTCATCTTTGATCCTCGGATTCGTGTCGCTCTTCTCCACGGAGACAGCCCCGAGGAAGCGAAAACAATATCCTTCCGCCCGTGTGGCTCGAAGCGAGCCGACAGATCGCTTGCCGGTTTCGTCAAACTGCACTGGGCCCATTGCAGTCCTACTGCGTTTTCCGTTGGTGGCTATTACCGGCTTTGAGCTTTTAAGCGAGCCTCTTCCTGCGGAGACGGGCGGCCATACTTGTCGCGATACCAGTTCTCGAACCAGGTATTGGCGGGCGCCGCGGCCTTCGCAGACTTCGCAGGCACTTCTGCACGCGGAGCCACGCTCGCCCGCTGCGCTTCAATGCGCGCCTCCTCAGTCGGTGACGGACGACCGTACTTGTCGCGGTACCACTGTTCAAACCACGTGTTGACCGGCGCTGGAGTCATGCCGGGCTTGGCGTCGGTTTGAACGGCATTAGCCGGCTCTGTTGCCTTCGCTGCATCGATTCGCGCTTGCTCTGTCGGCGACGGACGGCCGAACTTTGCGCGATACCAGCCCTCGAACCACGGATTGGTGGTTTGTGCAATGAGGAGAGAATTTGCGCCCATGGCGAGCGCGCCGATAAAGAGAATGCTTCGAAGAGAGCGTTTCATATGAGGCCTCCTTGCGTAGAACGATCCTCGTCTTACTTGAATGCACGACTCATGCCACGTCCTGCATAGCGACGCCCCAGGGGCAACTGATTGATTCCACGGGAAATCTGAGTCGGTGTCCGGGAGTGGAGGCCAAGTGGGCCTGCTGCCGTTGCCCTATATGAGGCAGCGAACGTGCGAAAGCAGCCAACTCGGGCACGGAGGAAAGCAGGCAGGAAATCTGGCTTCGTGAAAAAGGCAACATCCAGCGCGCGCGAACGCCTGACACAGCGAATTGTTCGAATACTCAGAATGGGACGGTGAATTGAATCGGCATAAGGTTCAACCGGTCAGGGCGCCCTGCAATCTTCAGATCGAGTGACGTCAGCTGCCAGCGACCGTTGAACCGCACGGCATCGGTATAAAGGATCCCACTGCCGTGCGGACCGTAAATGGTAAAGCACAGACTGGCCTCGCCCTGCGAGCGGTGTGTCTCAAGAGAGCCGAAGGCCAGAGGACCACGCCGAAGAGGAAATCCCAGATTTCGGGTCGCGGTGGGACTGGTCTTGGCCTGGGCAAAGGCAAGGTTCGCAGCGTCGCAAGTGGCAGTCTGGACGAAAGGCAGAACGATTCCGCCCAAACACGCAATGGCTAAAACCGCGAGGACCAGCTTGCGATGGCGGCGATATAGACCAAGCTGGCTGTAGTGGAATTTGATTGCATCTGGAAGCGGCGCCATTTTCTAGCCTCGCTGGCGCGCATCGCGCCATTTGTGGTCCTCGTTCAAATAGGTAACTCAGCGAATCACCGCTGCTCCATGCCGCTGAATGCGGAACCATTTTTAAGAGACCTGTTGGGCAGCTAGGGCTCAAGGCCACGGGCTTGAAGTGCCGCAGTGTGGGCTACTGAAATCAGATCGTCAGCTAAAACTTTCGAGCGGCACGACTCGGGTCAACTGCGCGGCAGAGAGTGCGGGCTGGGATCGTCGGGAGCTTCTGTATTCAACCAAATGGACTCTCTTGAGAAGCTGCCCGCTCAACCATCTACTTACCTGTCCACGACAGAACGACCGCGGTCCCGATCAGAAGCCAGAAGACAGCGCAGAAAAGCAGAGCGGACAAGTTCGGAGCCGATTCCTGCCGCTTGCCTTCTTCCCGGCTCGGCAAGATCTCACTTGCGTCGCCAAAATAGTGATGGCCGGCACGATCATAGCCCCAATCTTCGCCCCAGGCGGGCCTGCCTTCGACGAGTGTGCCCATCGGATTTTCCTCCTTTCGCTTCCGGGTCGTTGGCTCGATTGCCCTCATCTCGCCGCACCTTCCAACTGGCCTTGGCCCGCCCTGGGACGAGCGCCTCTACCTTTGCTCAGGGAGGGGCGCGTGACTAGAGGCGGACGGCGAAGTAGCCGGGGTCGATGCCGAAACCTTCCCCGGTCGCGTGTTCCTCTGAGCAGCACCGTTGACCGTCATTTGCGCTACAACTTGTTGATGATCCTTGATGGCGTCTGCAAGTTCATTGAGCGCGTCGCGGTGCGCATCCAGAGTCTCTTCGACCATGTATGGTTGATCAATGCCGTGATCGTCGGCTTTGACGTAGTTGTCAAACGTGGTGGAGAGATCGAAGAGAATCTCCTTCATGCGCTGTTGGTGGCCGGCCATCGCATTCTCTTTCACGTCCGGGCCGCACCAATGGGCATAATCGGTGGAGAAGGCCGCACTGCACCAGTGTTCATAATCCGCAGCCGACTGTTTATGCTGGTTGACGATCACGCGCAGCGCGTCGAGATCCCGTTTGTAGGCTTTGACTGCGGCCTTGTCACGCACATAGCCGATTCCATCCTTAGATTTGACGACGGCAGCGAAGTCCTTTTCGAGCCAGGCGAGAACGATTTCCATTGCCCGCTGATGGCTCATCATCTCCGTGTCGACGCGGTACTGCTCCTGGCTTCCTGACTCAACGCCGCCCTGTGTCGCCGCTTGTGCCCACCCCATGGAGAAAGGGAAAAGAGCAAGCGCCAAGGCCATGGACATTGCAGTTGAGACGAACGATCTGTATTTCATTTGCGACTCCTCTTTTTCCGCTGCGCTCGCTGTTGGCGATTTATTGGTTGAGCAGCGCTGCCGGTATTCGTGACGATGCTCGGTCCAGTTACCAGTGATTGAGGTCATTCAAGTTGGTTATGCGGGTCAGTCAACGTCAACGCCGCGCGACGAAGATTGAGCCAGAGACGCATAGGACGGTGGCGGCCGTCCTATGCGCTTCTTCCTTCGAGCGTGTCAATTGTGATCAAGAACCGCCTCCTCGGCGGCATACTGCTGTTCCGTACTGAGGTTGCGGATCACGGTGATGCCTTGGGCGCCAAGCAGGAACACTGTGCCCGTGTCCGGGCGTTCAGCGATCCTGGTCACGCCGGCAATCGTTTCGAGTGGATGATTCTGCGTTCCGAAGTCGACGACCTGATAGTTCCGGCTGGCAATGCGAGCTGGCCGAAGACTCGAATCCGTCACGGCAAGCAGATAGCCGGAATTACCCAAGGCTTCTACCGGCTCGACGACGGCGTGTTCGGCGTTTACGAGTCGCGGCGACTTGGCCTTTTGCAGGTTCAACAGAGCGCTGCCGGAACCGTCGCGGAACCGGATCTGCTCGAGCGTGTCGCTGATCGGCTGAACAAAGTCGAAAGGCCGGTTGACTCCCGTTTCCACCGAAGCGACGACCTTCACGTGGGCCAGATCATCAATATTGAGGATGACCAGGCGCGCCCCCTGCTGCTGTTCGAGGTAGAGGTACGGCGTGCCGGCGCCATCGACGCGAAGAAGGATGTCTTCGCTTGGTTGCTGCGCCAGTTCCGATGTTGTGGCAAGCGGCGCCACAACAATATCCGTCTTCACTCGATGAGTTGAGGCCTGAGCCAGCGGCAAGCCGAACATCAGGCCGGCGCTAAGAATGAGCGTTGTTGCGATTTTCATGGTTCCTCCTTCCTGATGCGACAGGAATTGATTTTTCTTACGCAGAAAGAGAAGGCAACCGTCGCGCCAAAGTCCTCGAGGGTTTCCTTCAGATTCCAACTTCATGTGAAATATGGATTTGGCAAATCGGCAGAATGGCCGGAGGAAACGTTGGGGAGCTGCAGCGTGCCCGAATTGCGCCAATCACTGGCTGTTTTCAAGCGATGGCGGCTGTATCGGCACCTGACAAGATGTGACCTAAATCACATCCTTCTTCCCCGTAGACTCGTAATGTCAACCGTGTTCGGGAGATTTCCAGCCGGGGGTGGCGTCGTGTCCACTGGGATGCGTTGTGCAAGGAGATGCCAAATTGTCCTTTTGTTCTCCACCATAGTTGGAATCTCAGCCCTCCACTACCTGACCCCCACGTCGCACGCGGACATGTGGCTCCATCCGATCTATGCCTGCGCATACTATGTGCCGCTGCTGCTGCTCACGCTCTTCTGGGGCTTGCGAACTGGATTGGCCGGCGCGTGCCTGGCGGCTATTCTGTATGCGCCACATGTGCTTCATGCCTGGGGAGGGGAACATGAAGAGTACATGGTGGCCGAGCTTATCGAAATCGGCAAATTCTTTGTGGTGACCGTCGTCGCAGGCGTCCTGGTCGATCATGAACGCCGTCAGAAGGACAAAATCCAAGACACCGCAACACAGCTGGTTCAAGCGAATCGAAAGCTTCAGGAATCCTTCGAACAACTTCGCCGGGCCGACCGGCTTTCAGCCCTTGGAGAACTGGCTGCGGGGCTGGCCCATGAGATTCGCAATCCACTGGGATCTTTTGAAGGCGCCCTACGCATCGCCTTTCGGCCAGGGCTGGCAGACGAAACGCGGGAGGAATTTCGCAATCTCGCATTTGGCGAAGTCGAACGGCTGAAAGACCTCGTATCGAATTTCCTGGAGTTTGCCCGCCCGCCAGCTTTGCGCGCCAGTCCAACGTCCCCACGGCAATTGCTCCAATCCGTTGAATACCTGGTAGCGGAGAACGCCGTGACGGCGCGTGTTGCTGTCCGTACCGTTGTGCCAACCGACCTTCCGGACGTCCTGATCGATTCGCAGCAGATCAAGCAAGTCCTGCTCAACTTGGCACTCAACGCTGTTCATGCCATGCCGGATGGGGGCAGCATGTTGCTCCGAGCATCGCTCAATTGTGGAGCTATGCTTTTCGAGGTAGTAGACGAGGGCGTTGGAATACCGGAAGAGAACTTAGAGAAGATATTCGATCCATTCTTCACCACGAAATCCGACGGTACAGGGCTGGGACTCTCTGTCGCGTATCGAATCGTCATGCAGCATGGAGGGCAGATTCGAGCTCGCAGAAATCCTGACCGCGGAATGACCTTTACGATCGAGCTTCCGTTCGACGCGGTGCACCTTGCAACTCCTACACGGTCGGTCCCCGCTGGGATTGCTCGAAATAGCTTGCCTGCTCAAGCGGAGTCCATTGCTCCGGAACCTCGGCGCGAAGCGTCTCCTTCCCTGAGTTTGCAAGCGAATTGAGGCCATAAGCTGGCAGGGTGCAACGGCTTTCCCGCGCCAGATGCTTCGAACCTCCAGACCTGGCAGTGATCCTCCGTTTCCGTGCTTTGGTAGCCAAGACTGCTCGCCTTGCCCTTGCCGTGCTTGCGGCCTGCTCCAACGCCGCACGATCGGGAATGGTGAGCGTGGTTCCCTTAATGACCACCAGATTTCGGCTCTTGAAGGCGCCTAGTATCCGTGTGACCGTCTCGCGCGATGCGCCAATGAATTCACCTATCTCTTCATGGGTAAACGGAAAGCAGCGACGCATTCCATGATCGGTGGCTCGGCCATTTTCGCACCAAGCGAGCAGCAGACGGGCGAGTTTTTCCGGTACGGAAGAACAGAGTCCGAGAGTGCGTAGCTGGCCGCAGGTGGCGATGTAGTTCCGGCTAAGTTCCTCGGTAACGGTCTGGTACGCCCGAGGGTGACGTGCGAGGAAACATAGGAAATCCGCGCGGCGGATGCGGGCGACCATTGCAGGATGAACCGCCTCGGCAGTCGTCTCGCAGGGACAGCCAGACAACGCGGAAGCGAGTCCGAGGATGTCTCCCCTCCTTGCCACGCCTACGGTTAATCGCTTGTCGTCATCCGAGCGAAGATAGAGCCGCACTTCACCATCGAGCAGAATATAGACGCCCCAAGCCGGGCATCCTTCGGAATAGAGCACGCTGCCGGAGCCGTAAAAAATCGGATGCATCAACGACTGCAAATCTGCAAGCGCCTCGGTCGGGAGTTCGCCAAAGAGTCCGTCGATGTCCCGAGTATGCCCCTTCAACGCTCTTGCTGGATCGATGTTCTCCATCTTCAATCTCCTCATCAATTTCATCATCAGATTTCTGCGGCGGAATTCTCACTGGTTAAGCTCTGTTCTGGTATGCCCGAAACCCGGTTTTCTCAAATCCTTAATTCCATGACGTGTCCAGCAATGCGCGTCCGGGATGGTGCCGGGATCTGGCCTTTCGGTGACGCGATGGGCGCGATATCGGGCGAGTCCCCGGTCGTCCTTTCAGGCCAGATCCCGAACTCCGAGGAAGGTGGACGAGATTACACGGGGTGATTGGCATACATTGCCTCTCTACTCCACGAACCCTCCCATGGGAGTTCTCGTTGTCGGCTTTCCCCGTACGCCTCGCTCTTCCTCATTGCCGCAAACATTGAGCGGGATTCTGCGAGCTTTGCCCGAACGTGCTCCACCGTGACGAACGCAGCGCTCGCAATAAGGGTCAATGTCGTGCCCGTCAGTGGATCGTTGAACAGAACCAGGTCAGGGCTGCCTGCTTGCGGCACTCCGCGCTGAATACCTACATATTCTCCGCCTCCCTCGCTGATGATCGATTTCACGGATCGCGGGAGTGGAAGTGCTGCAGCGAGATTTCCGAGAGCGCACATCGTTGACTGCCTTGCCCATTCCGAGAAGCACGTACTGTGCCACTCAACGTTGCGCACGGTGCGAAGCGATAGGCCGCTGAAAACGCGAAGCCGTCCAAGTTTTTGATGCCCTTGAGAGATGCGGCCTGCCTGAAATCCGGCACCTGCTGGCTCATTTGGAGCAATGGGTTTGGTATCCAGCTCAGGGCAGAATCGAGGATTGGCGCCGATGCTGTTTCTTGCGTAGGCTTTGCAAACCAAGCCGTTTATGAAGCACACGAGCGCAGGGAACAAAAAAGTGGCCCGCCAATTGCCTGCGCTATGTCATGCAGTCATGCAGTGCTCTCGACCAGTGTCCGCTTCACCCAAGCCGCCAAGCCGTTGCTGGGAGGCCCCTTAGCACGCCTATAGCAGCAACCGCCACTGCTACAATCCCGCTTGTGAAGATTTCCAGACGGGACTGGCAACGGGCGGCTGCTTTGGCGGCAACGATAGCTGTAGTTGCGCTGCTGCATTACAACACGCCGACGACAGATGTCTGGGCCCACCCGCTTTTGCAACGGGCGTATTACATCCCCATTCTCCTCGCCGCCCTCTGGTTCGGCTGGAAGGGAGGGTTAAGTGCTGCGACTCTGGCAGGTGCCTCTTACATACCGCATATCATGATGGCGTGGAAATTCGACCCTGAGTACAGAGCCGCCCAATACATCGAGATCGGGATGTTCTTCGTGATCGCAGTTCTAACCGGCATTCTTGCCGATCACGAACGGGCACAGCGCCGCAAAGTGGAAGAGACAGCCACGAAACTCGGTGAGGTATATACCCAGCTTCAGCGGTCTTTCGAACAACTCCGCCGCGCGGACCGACTTTCCGCTCTGGGCGAACTTTCCGCAGGGCTAGCCCATGAGGTCCGTAACCCACTCGGTTCGATCGAAGGAGCAGTTCAAATACTCGGCCGCCGCGATCTGGCGGAAGAGACGCGGCAAGAATTCACAGGAATGGCCTCGCGCGAAGTCGCACGTCTGAAAGGCTTAGTCACTCACTTTCTAGAGTTCGCGCGACCCGAACTCCCGCGGGTCGTGGCGTCGGACGTAGGCCTTCTGCTTCAATCGGTGGCAATGCTGGCGTCAGAGACCGCGAGGATGACACAAGTTGAGATTGTCGTCGAGGCTCCTGCAGCCTTGCCTTTGATTTCGGTGGATCCGGAACAGATCCGGCAAGTTCTCCTCAATCTCACCATCAACGCCACGCAGGCGATGCCGATGGGCGGCCAGATCAAATTACGCGCTGTTCGCGACGGCGAGTCTATTCGGATCGAAGTCGAGGATGAAGGCGGGGGGATCCCAACAGAGGACCTGGAACGCGTCTTCGATCCGTTCTTCACTACACGGAGCAATGGGACTGGACTTGGCCTTTCAATTGCATATCAGATTGTCAGCCAGCATGGTGGGCACATTACCGCGCGGAAGAACCCTGAACGTGGCATGACGTTTGTGGTGACGCTGCCCATCACCGTTTCTGGCATCGAAGCAGGTCCCAAAGGAAACTAGATGGCGAACGAACGCATTCTCGTGGTCGACGACGACATCAGCCAAAGGCGGCTAATCGACTTCTGGCTCAAGGAAGAAGGATATTCCGTTGTAATTGCATCCGACGGCAACACGGCGCTGCAGACGTTCACAGAGACGTCGCCCGCGCTGGTGATTTCCGACATTCGGATGCCCGGCCTCAGCGGCCTCGATCTTCTCGGCCGCATCAAGGCCCTCAATCCTGACACGCCCGTCATCCTGATCACGGCGTTCGGCGCTGTCGGCGATGCTGTTGAAGCCATGAAACTGGGGGCGGCTGACTATGTGCTCAAGCCGTTGAACCCCGAAGAGCTGAAGGTAAACGTTCAGCGCGCTCTAGAACACCAGCAACTGCTGAATGAAAACCGCTATCTGCGCGATTTCAGCGATACAGCATTCCGGTTCGAAAACCTCGTGGCAGGCTCGAAACGCATGCGGGATGTATTCAGCTTAGCGGCGCAGGTTGCGCGACGCGACTCGACCGTTCTCGTGACGGGCGAATCCGGGACGGGCAAGGAACTAATTGCGAAGGCGATTCATCAGAACAGCCTCAGGGCGGCGAAGCCGTTCATCACTGTGAACTGCGGAGCTATTCCGGAGAACCTGATCGAATCGGAGTTGTTCGGCCACCGCAAAGGATCGTTCACGGGAGCCATCGCTGACCGCGTCGGTAAATTTGAGTCCGCCAACGAGGGCTCGGTTTTCCTCGATGAGATCGGCGAGCTTCCCATCAATCTTCAGGTGCGTTTGCTGCGCGTAATTCAGGAGCGCGAGATCGATAAGATCGGCTTTCCAAAACCCATCCCAGTGAACGTGCGCATCATCGCCGCGACCAATCGCGATCTCCGTATGCTCATTGAAGACGGCCACTTTCGCGAGGACTTGTTTTATCGGTTGAGCGTTGTGACCGTGGAACTGCCTCCGCTGCGGGAGCGGCGCGAGGATATCCCGCTGCTGTTCTCTCATTTTCTGAAGAAGCACTGTACGCGCTATAAACTGCCGATGCCATCCATCAATGAGGAGGCACTGGAGTTTCTTACACGTTACGACTGGCCTGGGAATGTGAGGGAACTGGAGAACGTCGTGGAACATGCCGTCGTGCTGGGCACTTCAGAGGTCATTCGCACCGAAGACTTGCCGGCCCAGATCCGCCATGCGACGTCCCGGGTGTCCTCGATAGGCCTGAAATTGCCTGATGAAGGGATTGATCTCGAGCAAGTGGAGAAGGATATCCTGTTGCAGGCGCTTGAGAGATGCCAATGGAACCAGACCAAGGCGGCGCGATACCTGAATATCAGTCGAAAGACTCTTATTTACAGGATGGAAAAGTTTTCTCTGGCGCCGCCTGCGTCCTCAATACCGCATGTTAACGACGAAAGTGAATAAGTTCCTGAGGGCAGAGCAATCGCGGTCATGAGATAAGGGCTTTGAGCAATCCCGTTCTCTCGCATCTCGCCGGCTCGACTAAGCCCTGCCCTGCTGCTCATCTTCGACCAGCGGACCCCGACGGTAAGAAGAACAATAGCCGTGTTCAGGTTGCTCATGAATCCCTGACGAATCGAGCTTCCACAAAGAGCTTAGCGGGCTTCCAAGGCGAAGGCATGTTGAGTCCGTCGCCAAGATCGAGCCCTCTGAGTTATTGATGATGGAACTGTTGGAAGCATAACCGGGCATCAGCATAAGCGGTGAATACTTCGTTGAAAAGCCGATCAGGCCGCTGTGCCACCGCCCAAGCTCAGGTTCATGTGGTGCACAGGCTTTTGCTCCTGCCCAATCACCAGGATAGGAATTCCACGCAGTCAAAGCTAAGGCAGTGCGAAGAACCTGCCACAAGACAGATCGCAAACGAAAAGCGAGCGTGAAAAACCCTCCGGAGACGCCGTGAGGGTTGGGCGAAGAATTCTGCTCGCAATGCGTCATCAGGTGCCGGATTTGAGGCACTTCAAGGGGTTTGCTTCGGTTCCTCAGAGGCCCGCCAATCCAGGGTTTCTCCAAGGAATGTCGATTCGGACGGGCCATAAGGCATTTGGCACGCCTCTTGCTTGTGAAGATGGCAGAGGTGAACCCGATGCCCGAATACGCGAGGTCGATCGGAGCCATTGAGCAAGTCCTGTGCGGGTGGGGCTATGACAGCGCCGGCCGCTGGCATCGAGGCGTTGCGAAAGTCGTGCCGATCCGACAAATGTCCCTGCTCACAAAAGAAGATCCGCTGGCTCTTGTTCGCGGCTCCCTGTGGGCCCTTATGCTCTCCTTTCTATTTTTCTGGCTCCCGGCTGGAGCGGCCGTCGTTCTGTGGTGGAGGAAATGAAGATGGTCGGTTCCTGCGAATTTCTCAGTCTCAGACATGGAATTCTCCGTTGAGAACTCGCAGTGGGCGCGGGTACAGGATGCGCCGCGGTGCCCAAGGCGTTTCCAGGGACCACAACCCCTGAGCAACTGCAACCCGGGCAGTGCGCCCTCGGATGAGCCAGGCGGGTGCTGGTTCCTTGGAAACGCTCTCGAAAGGGTAGAATATGCGCTTCGCCTGGACAATGGCCGTCGCCGCGCTCCTAGCCGGCTCGTTGGCCTTCGCAGCCAGGAAGATTCCGGATGCGCGGCAGCTTACTTATCTCGAAGCCCGCGCAGCTCAGGCCTCACGCGGAGAACGGTGTCTCTTGTACGCGGAACTCATTGACGCCTCGACCAACGTGGTTCTTATCCGGATGCAGGGAGGCGCAGACGAGCAGGCGTTAACGATGCTTCGATCTATACAAGGCTACGTTTCACGTATCGATCCAGTCCACGCAAAGTCCGCAAAGAAGCTGAAAAACGCTGAGATACTTCTTGGCCAAGCGGCGTTCAAGCTGAAGGAATTGCTCCTGAGCGCCCCGTTTGAAGATCGTCCGCTTCTTGAACATACGCTGAAGCGGGTGAACGAAGCGCAATCTGCCGTACTGCTTTAGGTCTTTGCGCGGTAAGGAAGGATTGCCAAGGGGCAGAAACGTGGTGCAGCCACCTGGGTGCGCACGAGCTTTAGCTCTCATGCGTGATCCCGCATCGGGCGATTGAGAAGGGACATGAATCTCCCGCCTGTCAGCCCCTCACGGATGCCGTAAGACTCCAGGTGTGTTGCGAAGTACAAACTCTAGCAGTGCGCAATTTGACCCAGCGTGCATTCAATTCGCGCGTGCCCTTGTTGGCATTTTCCGTGAACAAGCTGTGTGACGGTCTCCTGGAACCTCCAAGCAGTCGCACGCATGCAGAAAGGGCGTGATTTATACGTGCCGAACCCGTGGAGCCATTGCGGGAACCTGCCCGAAATGCGGCAGAAGGTGCCTGATATAGGGCGAATAAATTCCGACACTTTGCTCTGAAAGGCCCCTATGGTGTTGATCTTCGCGATCTTACAAATCTGTACATCCAGTGATCCTTTGGCACGCCACATGCAATTCCAATGAACCGTGGTGAGTGTTGTTCAATCTTCCACGGCATCACAAAAGTACATTCCGCGATCCGGCCGCATCGGCGGACTGATCGGCAGAAGAGGGTGAGCATGCAAAAGCTCCTGCGAATCTCCGTCTTGTCCTGTTTCGTTCTGAGTGTCCGCTATGCCAATGCTGTGCCAAGTTTTGCCCGTCAGACCGGGCTCTCCTGCAACGTATGTCATAGCAACCCGCCTGAGTTAACCGCCTTCGGGCGCAACTTCAAGTTGCGCGGTTATGTGCTCACCGACATGACCAAGAAGGAAAAGGTGGGCAATGCCAAGGATCTGCTCCTCTCGAAGTACATCCCCGTTTCCGTCATGCTCCTATTGTCAAACACCGCAAATCAATCCAAGCAGCCAGCGACCCAGAACAACTCGGTGGGCCTCCCCCAGATGTTGAGCTTCTATTTGGCTGGCGGATTCGCGTCTCACTTCGGCGGTCTGGCTCAACTCACTTATACCCACTCCGACGACCACTTCGGGATGGATATGGTTGACCTGCGCTACGCCAATCAAACCAAACTTCGCGGCAAGGACTTCGAATACGGGATCAACATTGACAATTCCCCGACTCTAGAAGACGTGTGGAACAGCACGCCCGCTGAGGGCTTCCCCTGGATCCAGACAGACTCTGGCGTAAGCCCACTGGCCTCGACGGTCATTGACGGAGTCCTCGCGCAGGATGTGGCGGGTGTGGGTGGCTACGCACTTTGGAATAATCATTTATATGGAGACGTTTCTCTGTATCGTTCGGCGCATGGCGGAACGCCGTCACCCACCACCGGCGTGGGGCAATCCTACAATATCAGCGGTGTAGCACCTTACTGGCGGGTTGCATGGCAGCAGAGCTGGGGCGCCAACTATCTCGAGGTTGGCACCTACGGCATCTATCTCAACAGCTTTCCCAATGCAATCTCAGGGCCGGAAGACCGCTATGTCGATCCCTCTTTCGACTTCCAGTATGAGCGGCCTTTTGGCCCGAACTTACTCGATGTGCATGGTGCCTGGATGCACGAGAAATCCAATTTGGCAGCCACTTACCTGGCGGGCGGGGCGGCGTTCAAGGATCACCACCTGAACACCCTTAAAATCGACAGCACCTATCACTGGCGAGACCGCTACAGTGCCACCGGTGCACTCTTCTCCACCACCGGCAACAGCGATCCTAAGCTCTATGCGCCCGCCCCGCTCACCGGCAGCAACAATGACAATCCGGATACAAGTGGCTACATCGGGCAAGTCGCCTTCTGGCCCGTGCAGAACATCGACATCAATTTCAACTATACCGGCTACTTCAAGTTCAATGGCGCGGCGACGAACTATGACGGCGCGATGCGAAATGCTTCCGACAACAACACGGCTTACATGAGCCTGTGGCTCATCTTCTAGGAGGGGACTGTGGAACAAGAAAGTTACCCCATCAGTCTTGAGGGTAATAAAGAAGTCATTGTCATCAACCGGCGCTCTTTTTTCGGCGCACTGTTGGCGATCGGCACGGCAGGAATGGGCGCCTTTCTGGCCGTGCCGGTACTCCGCTACATTCTTTACCCTCTCTATGCAAAGATCTCAGGAAATGACTGGTCCGACGTAGGTAAGATAGAAGACTTTTCCGGTTCCACTTCCCCGGTTCGCAAGACCATCACCTTTGCGCAGCGCGACGGCTGGCGCGAGGTCGTCTCCGCCCAGTCCGTCTACGTGAACCGCCTTGCCGACGATCAGTTCGAAGTGCTTTCCGCAATCTGCCCGCACCTGGGATGCAGCGTCTCTTGGCAACCAGCGCAAAACGAGTTTGTTTGCCCCTGCCACGGCGGGCGCTTTGCACCCAACGGCAAGCATATCTCCGGCCCACCGCCGCGCGGCATGGACACGCTGCCCACACGCGTGCAGGACGGCAAGCTGCAGGTCCACTTTGAGTTCTTCCGCTCGAATGTGCCGAACAAGGAACAGTTGAGCTAACCGCGTCGAGGGGGATGCTGTGCAATCAGAGCAAAAGAATATCTCCGCAGACTCAGCCGGCGGGAGCCTTGGCAAGCGGATCTTTCACTGGATGGACCGGCGCGCCGGCGTAGACAGGCTGATGAAGGAATCGCTCGACGAGCCTATTCCCGGCGGCGCGCGCTTTGCCTACGTTTTCGGCTCCGGCTTGCTGTTCATCTTCATCTCGCAGATCATCACCGGCCTCTGCCTGATGATCTACTACGTGCCTTCGGCCGAGACAGCCCACACCAGCGTCGCCTACATCACCAAGATGGTTGCCGCGGGCGCATTTCTGCGCAGCCTTCACTACTACGGGGCGAGCGCGATGATCATCGTGCTGGTCCTGCACTTCTTGCAGACTTTTCTCTATGGCTCGTTCAAGGGCCGGCGCGAGCTGCTCTGGATCTGCGGAGCCGCGCTCTCGCTGCTGGTGCTGGGCATGGGCTTCACCGGCTACCTGCTGCCTTGGGATCAGAAGGCCTACTTCGCCACTGCGGTAGGCACCAACATCGTAGGCCAGGTGCCGATCATCGGTGAATGGCTCACGCGTCTGCTGCGCGGCGGCGACACGATCGGCACCCTCACCCTCTCCCGCTTTTACGTCGCGCACGTCTTTATCATTCCTGGGCTGATCTTCGCGTTCATCGCCATCCACATCTTCCTGTTCCGAAAGGCGGGTGCCGCAGGACCGATCCTCGAAGATCCCATCGAGCCGAAGCTCCCGCCGGAGAGTTTCTATCCGCGCCAGGTTCTTATGGACCTGGGATTCGCGTGGCTGCTAATGGTGGGCCTTGTCTTCCTGGCCTATTTCCACCCGGTTGGCCTCGGACCTATCGCCAATCCCGCCGATACCCACTTCCTGCCCCGGCCGGAGTGGTACTACCTGCCCTTTTTCGAATGGCTCAAGTTCTGGGAAGGCCCCAAGGTCGTTTTCGCCGTCGTGGTCACACCCGGGGTGCTCGCGCTGCTCCTGTTCCTGCTGCCCTTCCTCGACCGCAAGCTGGAGCGCCGTCCCTGGCGGCGTCCCATTCCGGTGCTGGCGGTTGCCATTGTTCTCTGCGGCACCATCTTCCTGGGCTTCCGCAGCCACTACGACGACCAGCACGATCCCACCATCGCAGCACAGCTCGCCTTGCAGGCCCGCCAGGAGGCTGCCTATACCAAGGCGCCCTTCGAGCCTTATCAGGAATCGCCAGGAGGAACCGGTCCGCTTGCCCTTCCCAGCGGCCCCGTCAATCCGATCGTTGCCCAGGGCCGGGGTATCTTCCAGGCTCACGGCTGCTCGGGCTGCCACGGCGACGTTGGCCTGGGCACTACCATCGCGCCCAGTTTGAAGGGCATCACAACGCAGTTTCCTGAGCCGCAGCTGATCGCAATGCTGCATAATCCGACCCCCGCTATGCGCGCCGGTCACATGCCTGCGGTGGACATTTCGCCTGACAATATGAAGGCGCTACTGGCCTACCTGGCGGTGATCGGAACGAGCGAAGCCAATGTCCAGCCCTCATCGGGCCAAACACTGGCGCCCACAACGGCAAGCACGGAGACTGCGCCGGGGGCAACTGTCAACACTGCGGCGCCGATGCAGCCGCAGCCCGGCGCACCCGTGCAGAACTCCTCTGCGATAGCGGATGGCGCGCTGCTTTTCCAGAGCCACGCGTGCTCGGGCTGCCATGGTCCATCCGGCAAGGGCCGCATTGCTCCGGCGATCGCTCCGCTCATCGCACACCTCTCCGACGCGCAACTGGACCAGGTCCTTGCAAACCCGACCGCGAAAATGAAGACCGGGGGCATGCCGCCCTTCACAGGAACGTCAGCGGAGCGCACGAATCTGATCGCCTTCTTGCGTAGCCTGCACGCTCCCTCGCAACAAGCGCAGACGTCTCCTGTTGTCCATGAGACCGGCGGCAGCGTGCCCTATCCCGAGATGCCTGCGCCGACCAGCGCTCCCGCAACTCCGGCTGAGAGCAGCGCGACGCCAGCGGCTGCTCCGGCTTCCGCACCGACTTTCGCGCCGACGACACGGGCGCCTCAGCCTGTTGCCTCGTCGGCGACAGCACCCAACCCCGGCCGCACTCTTTTTCTCACTCAGGGTTGCGCGGCGTGCCATGGACAGATGGCGCAGGGCACGCGCTTTGCTCCATCGCTCGTCGGAATCAGAGAGAAGTTCCCTGGCGACAAGCTGCCTTATCTGCTGCATCACCCCACCAGCCAGATGCGCAATGGCGGTATGCCCACCGTTATGCTCAACGGGCATCAACTGCAGCAGCTTGTCAGTTATCTAAATAGCTTGCAATCCGCACCTGCGGCTTCTGCCCCCACTCTGCCCGCGCGCATGACTCGCACGCAGCCTGCAGTCGCAGCGACTCCCGCAGCACCGGCTCGTGCCATGGTTGCGCCCCCGCCGCTCAGCCCGTTGGCTCTGCGTGGTCAGAAGATATTCCAACGCATGTCCTGCGGCACCTGCCACGGAGTTGGCGGACTCACGGGTACAGTGGCCGCCCCGCCGCTGGCTGGAACGGCGTCGCTCCTGCCCGCCGGAACGCTCGATCAACTGCTGCGCCACCACACCATTCGCATGCAGCAAGGCGGCATGCCCCTTACCAACCTCAACCCTTCGGACATGAAAGCGCTGATCGCCTACATCCGTTCCATGCCCGCCAACTCAAACGAACAGTGAGTCCACCTTAGCCGAACTCTCAACTGAATTGTGCGGAAACGGCGGGATGCCGCGTATCGACTCCGGAAAAACAGTTCGCGGAAACTCCGCCGAAATAGCTCCCTGTCTGGTTTCGACCACGCTGTGCCGGAAATGAGGCACAACTTTGCGGAATTCATCACAAAGCCTTTGCGCCGAAGAGATTGAACCTTCACTAAATGAATGGATTAGAGATTTCAGTGCTCTGTGGTGGGAATGGCACTTCGGCTGCATAAGAAGATGGCAGGGCGATGGTGAGAACGGCGATGACTCCGATTGTTAAAGACTTCTCCATCTCGGCGGTAAGAGCAAATGGGTATCAAGTAGCACTTCCATATCTAGCCGATGCGCTGAAGCGTCAGGGTTTTGAGACTCTTTATCAGTTTCGGCTGAACCCGGCAGTTGAACGTAAAGTGGGGCTAAGTTGGAGACATCTCGGCCTCCCGTGGAGAGACTACACCGTACTGGTGGTTTGGAGCCCGCCGGATGCTTGCCAAGCCATTTTGAGTGATCGCGACGGTGGGCTGCTGGTTCCGTTTAACGTCTGTGTTGCGGGCAACGACCGAATCACCGTTGCCGCCGTGATCAATCATTACGGGGCGCTCATCCCGAGGGACGGACCGGTTGGCGCTCGATTGGTGATTCGGAATCTGACTCGGAAGTTTTACCAGGTTTTGGAGGAATTCTCGAGCCGGGAGGGGGAGGCTTCCGGACCTTTCGAGGCAGCAGTTGCCGAGGCACACATGTCGTGAGCAGAAGGAGGAAGACGACGTTCAACTGTCGACGCTCGATCAAGGGAGATTTTTAGTCGCGACCCTGCGGGAACCCGGTGTCTGTGACAGCTGGCGCGAACCACGCCAGGCAGAAGTCGATCTGTGGAAGGCGCAGACGCCGGGAACTGCAGGAAAACACAAATTCAATGATGTGGCGGCCGATTGAGGGACCGTCAACTTGAGGTGCAATAACCTGTGCAACTTGACCTCTCCCGCACTATCTCAATCGCTTCGTCGGGACTGGCCACCTAGCCCATGGGGTGGACAGATCAATGCATGGTTCCCGTTTAGTGGGTATTTCGCAGGTTCAGACCGGCGGCATCATTGATTCCGCCTGAAAAGAGGGATGACTTATGGCAAAGAATCTGGAATTGACAACTGAAGAATTGATTGTTCAGGACCCAGCTGAAGAGCAATTGGAGAGGATCCGGCAGCGAGCCCATGAATTGTATATGGCCCGCGGACAGGAAGACGGCCACGACCTGGAGGACTGGCTGCAGGCGGAAGCGGTAGTCCGCGCAGCAAGCGCTGGCAACTGAGAAGTAGGTTGGAACACCGATTTCGAACGATAACAGCGCGCAAGATCACATCGCGCGCTCGTTGAAGTGCCCGCAAACTGGGGCGGCTTGGCGCAGTGGGAAGAACTGCATCGAGATCCGGGAAAAAAGTTGCACGCCCGCGCCCGATCTGCGCGGGCGAACCGTGCCGTGAATTCGTTTCGGCTGACTTGCGATCCCAAAGCGAAGTTGCTGTCGAGAACACGACTCGAGAATGCCTGTGGCTCAGTACAAAGGAAAGGTCGAGTGGTTCAACAACGCCAAGGGCTACGGTTTTATCGGGCGCGACGACGGACCGGATGTATTCGTCCACTACTCGGCAATTCAACTGGACGGATATAAGACGCTCAAAGAGGGCGACGAAGTCGAGTTCGACATTGTCAACGGCCAGAAGGGTCAGCAGGCCGACGCGGTTGCTCGCTCCCGCGATAACACCCACAAAGAGGTGAAATCTACATGAACGGCATCAAACGAATCGCAGTTCTGACCTCTGGTGGCGACGCGCCGGGTATGAATGCAGCCGTCCGGGCTGTTACCCGCTGCGCGTTGGCGCAGGGCTGGGATGTTCTCGGTGTACTGCGCGGATACGCAGGCTTAGTTGAAGGCCACATGGAGCCGCTTAGTGGGCGCACGGTCAGCAACATCATGCAGCGTGGGGGAACCATATTGGGCAGCGCTCGCTGTCCCGAATTTGAGTCGGAAGAGGTGAGGTGGGAAGCGGTGCGCCAGCTTCGACAAAACCGTGTCGACGCGCTGGTCGTGATCGGAGGCAATGGATCGCAGACCGGAGCTCTCGCTCTCGACAACATGGGTTTTCCGGTAGTGGGTGTTGCTTCAACCATCGATAACGATCTTGCCGGCAGCGAGGTCACAATCGGCGTTGATACCGCGCTCAATATTGCGCTGGAAGCCATCGACCGCTTAAAAACGACCGCCTCGTCGCACCAGCGTGCATTTCTGGTTGAGGTCATGGGGAGGAAATGCGGTTATCTGGCCTTGATGGCTGGACTCGCTGGCGGCGCCGAGATTGTGTTGATTCCTGAAAGAGAGACGCCGCCGGAAGAAGTTGCACGGCAACTGCGCGCGGCATACGAGCACGGCAAGAGACATGCTCTTGCTGTGGTTGCGGAAGGCGCGCAATACAACGCCGCAAAGCTTGACTCCTGGTTTCAGGCGCATTCAGAGCGAATCGGCTTCGATCTTCGCACTACGACCTTAGGGCATGTGCAGCGGGGAGGCACGCCGACCGCGTTTGACCGGCTATTGGGCACCCGCTTCGGTGCGGGGGCAGTAGAAGCGTTGACGAACGGGAAACGAGGAGTCCTGGTGGGACTGAAAGAGGGCAAAATCAGCACGACATCTCTAGCAGAGGTGGTTGGCGTCCGGAAAAGCATCGATCCGGAGCTGTTTCAACTTGCTTCGGTTCTAGACCAGTAATTGGCAGTTCTGTTCAAGGAAGAGAGTGCAGCTATGAGCAGTGTTCAAAAGGATCCCGTTTGCGGCATGGTGGTGGCGCCTGATTCCAACCTGTTTCTCACGTTTGAGGGACAGACAATACGCTTCTGTTCGGAGTATTGCCGCAAAAAGTTTCAAGAGCGCCCGAGGCGTTATCTCGCCGAGACCGTTCATGCCGACGAAGACGCGAAGGAGGCACGGCGCGTCGCTTACTTCACCATGGAAGTAGCTCTCGATCCCGGCATCCCATCGTACTCTGGGGGGCTCGGCGTGCTGGCCGGAGACATGCTGCGGGCCTGTGCGGATCTCCACGTGCCAGGGGTGGGTGTGAGCATGCTGTGGCGCAAAGGCTATTTCGAGCAGATCCTTGACGCTAAGGGCATACAGCACGAGCAGCCAGTCACACACTTCGACCCGTCGCGTCTGCTTCACCCTCTTGTCCCCCGAGTCGAGGTCTTGATCGAGAACCGCCTGGTTCGCATCCGCGCGTGGCAGTACGATCTCGGAGACGCAGACTTTCGTGTGCCGGTCATTCTCCTGGACACCAACGCCGACGAAAACAGCGAGTATGACCGGAGTCTCACGGATTCTCTCTACGGCGGAGACCAGAGCTACCGACTGGCGCAGGAGGCGGTTCTGGGCATCGGCGGCGTAAGAATGCTTCAAGCGCTCGGATATTGCGGAATCCAGCGGTTCCATATGAACGAAGGCCACGCTAGCCTCCTCACGCTCGAACTTCTGAACTGGCAAGGGGGAACGGAGCCAGCCGATTGGGACTTCGAAGACGTCCGGCAACGGTGCATCTTCACCACGCACACGCCTGTCCCCGCGGGTCATGACCAGTTTGAGTGGCCCTCGGTAGAACAGATTGCCGGCTTGACGGTTCCGGCGGAGGTTGCCCGCATGCTGGGAGGCGAAAAGCGGCTGAATATGACGCTCCTTGGGCTCAACTTGAGCCGGTACGTCAATGGCGTGGCCCAGCGTCACGAGGAAGTGTCGCGCGAAATGTTTCCTGGCTACCCCATTCATCACATCACGAACGGCGTTCACTCCGCGACGTGGACCTGCGAGAGTTTTCAGCGGCTCTACGACGAATACATACCTGACTGGCGCAAGGATCCGGCCATGCTGAGGAAGGCGCTGAGCATTCCGAATGAAAGGATCTCGGCCGCGCACACCGAGGCCAAGACAAGAATGCTTGCCTTCGTGAAAGAGAAGACCGGCTGCACTCTCTCTAACGAAGCGCTGACGATAGGCTTCGCCCGCAGAGCGACCGCGTATAAGCGCGCCAGCCTGGTGTTTACCGACCCGGCGCGCCTGGTTCAGATCGTGAAATCGGCCGGACCGCTCCAATTCATCTTCGCTGGAAAAGCGCACCCGCACGACGAAGGCGGCAAACGCGAAATCGAAAACGTCGTTGCGGTCGCGCAGGAGATAGGTCAGGAGGTTCCCATCGTGTACCTCGAGAACTACGACCTCGAGATGGCAAAGTTGCTGGTTGCCGGAGTGGATTTGTGGATGAATACACCACAACGCCCCATGGAGGCTTCTGGAACTTCCGGTATGAAGGCTGCTCACAATGGTGTTCCAAGCTTTAGCACTCTCGACGGCTGGTGGATCGAAGGACACATTGAGGGCTTGACAGGCTGGTCGATTGGAGAATCCGCAGCGGCCGATCCAAAAGGAGATGCCAAGGCGCTGCTCGACAAGCTCGAAGAGGTCATTCTCCCGGTGTTCTATCGCGATCACGAGCAATGGATCGATGTCATGCGCCATGCCATTGCTCTGAATGCGTCCTACTTCAACACACATCGTATGGTGCAGCAATATGTCACCAACGCTTATCTCGGATAGCAGGCATTCCTGCCTGCCGTCCGAAAAGCACAAAAGGAGCGAAACACAGTGAGCCATCGAATCACAAACTCGGCTGCGATCCTGTTAGCTGCGGCTCTTGCGGTGCCTGCCCTTGCCCAGAGCGGGGCTGATACCTACAAAACCAAATGCGCGATGTGCCACGGTCCCGACGGAACGGCGGCGACGCCGATGGGGAAGATGATGAAGATCCCATCTTTCAAATCATCGGAGGTGGTGAAGGCCTCGGATGTTTCGCTCGTTGCTGTCACCAAGAGCGGCAAAGGCAAGATGCCGGCCTACAACGGCAAGCTGACGGACAGCCAGATCAAAGATGTAGTCGCCTACATCCGAACTCTCCAGAAGAAGTAGTGGGAGTTGGAGAGGATCTGCAGTTGCATTCGGCAATCCAAACGAGCAGGACGGCCTCTGGTCCGGGACGTGAGGTTGAACTCTTGGCCGACATAATCGACGAAACTGCCATCGATTCATTCTCGCGCAGTGGTCTTTGTTGCCGTAAAAGCGCCGGTTGCGTGCGTCCTCCGGCGCTGCCGTCCAGCAGGGTTCGCATGCGCGAGCCTGAGAGGCCGATCCGGCTCCTCCGCATTATTCATGTCGCCGTGCACGTCTGCGTGGCGGTCGCCGTTTGCTCCGTAGCACTGGCGCAGCCTCCACAACAGCCGAATTCCAATTCCAACGACGCAGTGGGCCGGGAATCTCTCCGCGCTTTTTCCCGGCAATCGGCTCCAGAACTTGTGAGTCATTATTTCGATCAGCCCCGCCTTCAACTCTTTGTGATTCGTCGTCTCATCTCGCTCGACGATCCTCGAGCGATTCCCGCACTGCGCAATGCCTTTGAGACGCAAACTGAACCTCTAACCCGGCAATTCATCGCAGCAGCGCTGGTCTGGCTCGGAGAAACCGATCAGAAGTATTTCGACTATATTGCCGGGAGGGCGCGCGAAGCTGTGAACAGCGATATTCCATTTTCGAGTCATTCCGTCACTGCGCTATCAGCTTCGGACAGTGGGGACTTCGAGGAATCTGAGGAGGTTCGATCTTGGGCCCAAGCTCACAACGTCCCCATTGTGCAGGCTGTCTGGAACGCGACGGTTGAGATTCCAGGGGCAGTCCAAGCGCTGGCTGTTGCCCGAGATCGGCGCTCCGTGCCGATTTTGCTCGAAGCCCTGCAATCTCCCAACGTCCTTGTCGTCCAGGAAGCTGCTTTCGGATTGGCTCGCATGCATGAAACGAGCGCAATCGACCCGATCATTGCAATCTGTCAACGCCTGGACGCTAAGAATCGGCCCTGGATGGCAAAACCACTGCTATATTTCTCCTCAAAGAAGGCCCAAGAAGTTGCCCGTTCCATGATCGGGGATTCATCTCGACTTCAGCTCTGGCGCAAAGATGTGAATCACGAAGAAGCCATACGTGCTGAGACAGCAAATCTGTCCCAAGCGGTGCAGTGGCTGGACCAAGCCTCCGTTCCTTTGGGTCAGTTTAGCCAGGCGATGAAAGGTGGCGATTCTATCGAAGCAGACGAAGCGCTGAAGGACTATCTTCGCGACTTTAGCAACGCCCGCAACGCCTTGGCGCGATTGCCTGCAGACAAGGTGGACGACGGTCTTGCGTTGGGAGTGCTTGATCGATTGGAGAGGCAACAATCCACATTGGACCAGATACGCAGGCACGCGCCAAGCGGCAGCGAAAGAGCCGCCACGGAGGCGGAGAATCAACTCGTTTTGACGCGCCGAATGATGCAGGAGAAAGTCGCTCAGGAAGCGCAATAGATTCATCCTCCGCGCTGCGGGTGACAGATGCGAATTCAGCATGCACGATCCACCAGAGGCGCATGTGGGCTGTTCTGCCGGCAAGGATGTTGAGCAAGGGAATCGGCAATGTCAATCGCGCAATGGGGCTCAGGAGAGGAGAGCGATGCAACGGAAACAAAAAGGAAACACGGTTGTTCACCTCGTCATTCGAGTTGTGATCGGGCTGCTCACTCCTGCGACTATCCTGGCGGGGTTTTGGAGTTCGGCCGGAGGCTTTGCAGAAGCGCAGCAGACAACGCCAACCACGCGAATCAGCCTGGACCAGGCGATCCGCCTGGCCCTCGAGCACAATCACGCATTACAAGCGGCACGGACAACGATCCAGCAGAGTCAGGCTGAAGAGACTACCGCCAACCTGCGCCCGAATCCAGTTTTGTCCGGCGACTACAATTTTGTCCCCGTCCTCAGTCCGTCCTACTTCGGCACTCCGGCATCTCAGGTTCCCCTGCCCCAGGAAGGGGATGCTTCGGTCGCCTATACCGTTGAACTCTGGCATAAGCGGCAAGCGCGATTAACCGCCGCCAGGGACCAAACAGCGGTGATTCGCTCTTCGATTGCGGATAGCGAGCGAAGCCTGGCATTCCAAGTGGCCTCGCAATTCATTGACGTACTTCTCGCCGAATCCACGCTCGAATTCGCGCAGCAGGACTTGAAGAGCTTTCAGCATACGGTCGACATCTCCGCGGCGCGTTATCGGGCCGGCGATATCAGCCAGGGTGATTTCTTGAAGATTCAGCTGCAGTTGCTTCAATTTCAGACCGACGTTTCGACAGCGCAGCTGGGAAGGATCCAGTCTCTGGCGGCACTGAGACAATTGGTGGGATTTGAATCCGTGCCCGACGAATTCGACGTCGATGGCCAACTCGATTACGAGCCTGTGCATGCCAGTCTTGACGATCTCAAAGCGCTCGCCTTGCGTTCACGCCCGGATCTTCGAGCCGCCGAACAAAGTATTACCAGCGCGCAGAGCCAATATAACTTGGCTAGGGCGACGGCGAAACCGGACGTGACGCCTCAGATCGGCTATAGCCACGCGTCTGACGAGCACACGCTCGACTTCGGTTTCAGCATTAACCTGCCAGTCTTTAACCGCAACCAGGGAGAGGTTGCTCGGACGCACTTCGCAATTGTCCAGTCGCAGCAGTTGGCCAGAGAAACAATGCAGCAGGTATCTACGGACGTTGTGGATGCATACGCTGCGATGCACACGAGCGGCCAGATTGTGGAGTTCTATCGCGGCGGCTACCTTGACCAGAACAAGCTGTCACTTGATATCAACGAGTATGCGTACATGCACGGCGCAGCCAGCCTGCTCGATTTTCTTGACGCGGAGCGAACCTACCGCGCCAACCAACTCGCCTACCGCCAAACACTGGCTGCGTACATGACGGCGCTGGAGCAACTGCGCCAAGCGGTTGCGACACGAAATCTGCCGTGAGGTGTGAATGTACGACTGGTTTGCGCGCGAAGGAACTCCATCGCCCCTCGGCGTGACGTGGATCGAGGAAGAAGCCGCCTACAATTTCGCTTTGTATTCGAAGGACGCGACCGCGGTGACTCTCTTGCTCTATTCTGCACTCGATCTCGCAATCCCAACCTACGAACACAAACTGGATCCTCTCGCCAACAAATCAGGCCGCGTCTGGCACTGCCGCCTGCGCAAGAGCACCATTCCGGACGCTCGTTATTACGCTTATCAGGTTGCTGGTCCCAGAACCCCAGAAGAAGGGCACCGATTCGATTCGCGCAAAGTATTGCTCGACCCTTATGCTCATTGTGTTTGCTTTCCACCTCGTTTCAGCCGTGAGGCTGCAACCCAGTCAGGATCGAATGCTGGCAGAGCTCCCCTGGGGCTCCTCGCTGCTGAAACTCGTCGCCACTGGGCGGAAGAGGGAGCGCCCCATCACACCTCAGATCTCGTGATCTACGAGATGCACGTACGCGGCTTCACGCGAAGAGCAAACTCCCAAATAACCCCGACGCACCGGGGGACCTTCCTCGGAGTCGTCGAGAAGATTCCGTATCTTAAGGATTTAGGCATCACCGCTGTCGAACTGCTCCCTGTTATGCAGCAGGATCCAGAGGAGGGCAGCTATTGGGGCTACATGCCCTTAAACTTCTTTTCTCCGCATCATGAATTTTCCAGTGCCGGCAAGCCCTTTGACGCGCTCAACGAATTTCGCGTGATGGTCAGGGCCCTGCATGAGGCCGGAATCGAGGTGCTCTTGGACGTTGTGTACAACCACACCGCTGAGGGAAACGAGATTGGCCCCACCTATAGCTATCGCGGAATCGACAACTCGACCTACTACCTCCTCCAACCGGATCGCGGCCGTTATCGCAACGACAGCGGTACTGGCAACACCGTGAACTGCGCCAACGCGTATGTACGCAAGATGATCCTTGACAGTCTGCGATTCTGGCGCGAAGAAATGCACGTCGACGGATTTCGGTTTGATCTGGCTTCTATCTTCACACGCAACGAAGACGGATCGATCAATCTCTCCGATCCGCCGGTCATCGCGGAGATTGGCGCCAGCCGGGAACTTGAGAACCTGAGGATGATCGCCGAAGCCTGGGATCCTGCTACCTATCAACTGGGCCGGAGTTTCCCGGGAATTTCATGGTTGCAGTGGAATGGCCAGTTCCGCGACGATATCCGTGCATTTATGCGAGGCGACGCAGATATGGTTCCGAGACTCATGTCTCGCCTTTACGGAAGCTGCGATCTCTTTCCCGACGACATACTCAACGCATACCGTCCCTACCAAAGCGTGAATTTCGTTACCTGCCACGACGGCTTCTGTCTATATGATCTGGTCTCCTACAACCACAAGCACAACGAGGCAAACGGCCACGGCAACACCGACGGCGCGGATAACAATTTGAGCTGGAACTGTGGATGGGAGGGAGATGCCGGTGCACCCGCCTCGGTGCTCAAGTTGCGGAAGCAACAGGTGAAGAACTTTTGTGTGTTGCTTTTTCTATCGAACGGAACACCGATGTTTTCGGCCGGCGACGAGTTCTTGAACACCCAGATCGGTAACAACAATCCCTATAACCAGGACAATGAGATCACGTGGTTGAATTGGGAGCTTCTCGACCAGAATCGGGACGTATTTTGCTTTTTCAAAAAGATGATCGCTTTCCGCAAAAGCCATCCGTCGATCTCCCGCAGCCGCTACTGGCGGGACGACATTCATTGGTACGGCCCCAGAGGCGGCCCCGATCTTTCTCCGGATTCGCGTTGCCTAGCGTATTGCTTGCGAGGAGCGGCCTTCGACGATTCCGATCTTTATGTCATGGTGAACGGCTCTCGCGGGCCCGTTGCATTCATGGTTCAGCTGGGATCACCTGAACAGTGGCAACGTGTGGTCGATACCTCGCTGCCGTTTCCGGAGGACTTCCGCGAATCGGGAGACTTGCCGCTTCTGTCGAGCTCGGAGTACATCCTGAATCCGCGGTCTGTCGTTGTTCTGCTTCGGCATTGAGTTCATGGATCCCAATCAGGGTCTCGAAACGGTGAGCGTGCCGGTTCGCTGCCTGCGCATCAGGAAGCGGGATTGATCGGCCGCATCGACTGCCTTGTGGCCGCGGCACCCGGCATGCTATACACATGTCAGGCCGGTTCGGCGCTTCCCCGAGCACCTCCTTGAGTTTGCCACGGCCCCGATGAGAAATGCTGAGGAAAGCCATTCTCGTGACCGTCTTATTGGCGCTGACGACCGCTCAGGCGCTCGTGGTCAATTGCGATCTGCGCTGTTCGCTGACAGGCATTGGGAACTCCCGTTGCGGTCAACATGCAGGGATGGCAAGGGGTCATAAAGAGGCGGAACATTGTCATGGAATGTCCGTGCACGTAGGGAACAATTCCACCTCAGTAGCGGGCGGATCTTCTTGCGGTACGACTTTTTGCAAGAATGGGTTGTTCGCGATTGAAAAGGGCTCCGCCGTGAGTGGTGAGATTCCCCCTTCTTCTCAGCTTGTACTTTCGCCGTTATCCGCTCTGACCGGACAGGCCGCGAACGATGCGCGATGCTCAAATCGCCGACGAATGCATCGACAACTCGCGAGTGCCCCACTCGAGATGCGTCCCGGAACTTCCCTCCGTATATAGCGTTTCCCGCCCGCCGCAAGTGCATCCGATGGATCAGGGGCGAATCTCGTTCAAACTCACAAAATCGGTTTCGTCCCTCGATCTCCGCTCCGGCCGATTCGAACAGTTTACCTGTGAGGTCATCGATGGATTGCGAGGATTTTGCTTACAGTTCCTCTATTCTCCCCCTTACGCGCCGCAAGTTCGTGCAGGGATGCACCGCGGGAGCGGCGCTGTCTCTGCTCGACGGCTTACCGGCTGCGGCGGAAACCCGGGCAACTCCTCTTGCCGAGCTGTCCGGCACGCATTTCGATCTGAATATCGATGAAGTTCCCGTGAACTTTACTGGGCGCCGGGCAACGGCGACCGCGGTCAACGGCTCTGTTCCTGGTCCTCTGCTCCGCTGGCGGGAAGGGGACACAGTGACCATCTCCGTGACCAACCACCTCAAAGTGCCGACCTCGATTCACTGGCACTCTCTGCGCGTTCCCGCGGATATGGATGGGGTTCCGGGCCTGAGTTTTCGCGGCATCGCGCCCGGCGAAACTTTCATCTATCGGTTCCCGGTGAAGCAGCACGGAACGGCTTGGTATCACAGCCACACTCGGTTCCAGGAGCAGAGCGGCCTCATCGGTCCGCTCATTATTGAGCCGCGTTCCAAAGACCCGATTGAGTCGGAGCGCGATTACGTAGTGTTCCTGTCCGACTGGACCGATACCGATCCCGAAACCATTTTTAGCAATCTAAAGGAGCAGAGCGACTACTACAACTACCACCGATACACGGTACCTAATTTCGTTTCCGCCGCGGCGAAGGAGGGCTTCTGGAAAACGATCTCTCGCCGTCTCGCCTGGGCAAAGATGAACATGAGTCCCAGAGATATTCTCGATGTTACCGGCGCAACGTACACCTACCTCCTCAATGGAAATCCGCCCGATGCGAACTGGACGGGAATATTCAAGCCGGGGGAGCGTGTCCGTCTTCGCTTCATCAATGGCTCTTCAATGACGGCCTTCGATGTGCGGATCTCCGGTCTAAAGCTCTCGGTAGTCCAGGCCGATGGAAACGACCTTCAACCTGTGACTGTAGACGAGTTCCGCATCAACGTGGCAGAAACCTATGACGTGATCGTCCAGCCGCAGGAAGAGCGTGCCTACACGATCTTTGCGGAATCCATGGATCGAGGTGGCTTTGCGCGCGGAACCTTAGCGCCCCGGCAGGGCATGATGGCGCCTATTCCCGCTCTCGATCCCGTCCCGACTCGCCCAATGAGCGATATGGGCATGGGTTCTATGAAGGGGATGAAGGGAATGCAGATGGGCAGCAACATGGTTGGCATGGACGGGATGACCCAAGAGGACATGTCTTCGGGCAGCATGGCCGGGATGCCGATGGAATCGGGAGGCATGATGAACATGCCGATGCCATCGGCCGAAGTGAAGGGTGCGTCCCCTAAAGAGAACTCGTCTCAGAAGACTGGCACAATCCCGTACCCGCAACCAGGCCCCGATACTAAGCCGTTTGTGAACACTCCGGAGCCCGAAGTCAAGAGCGTTGAAGCACATCTGAAACCGACGAATCCTGTCCATCTCCACGTCGGACCGGAGGTAGACAACGTAGCGATGGAAGTCACCGAGCGACTCAACGATCCGGGCGTAGGGCTTCATCAAGTAGGGCGGAAGGTTCTGACCTATGCCGATCTTCGCGCCCGTTATGAGGGAACCGATGGAAGGCCGCCCACTCGAGAGATTGAGCTGCACCTAACCGGCAACATGACACGTTTCATCTGGGGGTTCGACGGTGAGAAGTTCTCCGAGGCAGAGCCGATTGTGCTGCGGCTTGGAGAGCGCATCCGGTTCGTGCTCATCAACGACACGATGATGGAACATCCAATCCATCTCCATGGATTGTGGAGCGAATTGGAGAATGGAAACGGCCGATTCAACCCATACAAGCACACGGTCAGCGTCAAGCCTGCTGAAAGAGTCAGTTATCTCGTAAGTGCCGACACTCCGGGCAGGTGGGCGTTCCATTGTCATCTGCTCTATCACATGGAAGCTGGTATGTTCCGCACTGTGGAGGTGATTCCATGATGAGCAGAGCAAAAGAGCCGCCACAGACAGCGCGCGGATTCGGTAAGCTCCCCATTCCGAGCGGGGTTGCGCTATGCCTTGCGATTTTGTTCTGCTCGAGTGCACTCAAGGCACAGAAACAACCATCGGCGCAATTGCCGCACAGAGCCTCACCAACAATTCCCAGCTTTGACACTCCCATGAACGACAATCAAGTTTTTGTGCACGTGCTTTTCGATCAGTTGGAAGGTCGGACCGGCGCCGGCAAAACGGATTTCCGCTGGGACGGCGAGGGATGGATCGGTGGAGACTTAAACCGTCTCTGGCTGAAGTCGGAGGGTTTCGCAGAGAGCGGCGGCGCGAATGGCAACCATGAAGCCCGGGATGGCGATCAGGAAGCTCTGTACGACCGCCCCATTCCGCGGCTGCGGTACTTCGACGGACAACTTGGAGTGCGTGCCGACCTGGATTCAGGTCCACGTCGTGTGTGGGCGGCAGTAGGGATCGAGGGGCTAGCGCCATGGTTCTTTGAGCTTGCTCCCACCCTCTACATTCGCGACGATGGCCACGTTGCTGGACGCATCGTAGGCTCGTACGATGTCTTGCTGACACAGAGACTCATTGTTCAGCCGGAAGCAGAGTTGAACTTCTACAGCAAGGACGACCCGGCCCGGAAATCTGGCTCTGGTCTCTCAGATCTCGATGGTGGCCTGCGAATGCGATATGAATTCAGCCGGAAATTCGCGCCCTACGTCGGCTGGGCCTATCACAGATTGTATGGCAATTCGGCCCTGTATGCCCAACAGTCTCACGAGAGTACTGGCGATTCGCAGCTCGTGTTCGGGCTCCGGGTTTGGTATTAGCATTTCAAAAATCTTGAAAGGATTCTCATATGCGCAGATTCTGGTTTGGTTTCATTGTTGCTGGCGTGGCCGTTCTGGCGGTGGAGTTCATGTATGTACGGTTCGGCTTCGTCAATCCCAGAGCGGACATCGCTGTGAGCCCCGTCGAAAAAGCGATAGCGATGCCCGCTCTGGATGCTTCAGTCGATCGCGCCGCGCCGGACTTGAAGAACCCCGTTCCTCCGACTAACGGTAATCTGATCGCGGGCATGAAGCTCTACCAGACAAACTGCTCCAGCTGTCACGGAGACATCCTCAAGCCGGACGGGCTGTTTGCCAATGCACTTTATCCGCGAGCGCCTCAATTCATGAACGACGCTCCGGACATGCCGGAGAATCAGAACTTCTACATCATCCAGCACGGAGTGCGCCTCAGTGGGATGCCGGGATGGAAACAGGTTCTCAGCGATCAGCAGATTTGGCAAGTTACGACCTTTCTGAGTCACATGGACAAACTGCCTCCACAGATCGAAGATCAATGGAAACAGGCGGCCTCTGCTGGCGGTACCGACTCCATATCGAAATAGCTGTGATGCCGATGCTATGACGCCGGCATCGCCTCCGTTTACTCCAATCTGACCGCGAGCTTTGATGGCCGGCGCTGAAATCGGCATCATTTTCGCTCGCGGTCTCACCACGCCGGTCCAAAACATCGCCACAACGAAACAACATACCGAGGTATCAAGTATCCCTTGACTCTGGCGCGCCTCTGCTCCTTATCTGCTTCCCAGCTTGGCAAAGAGCTTCCTCGGATTCAGCTTGGGCAGATTGATGTCGAGCTGCGTACTCAGTCTCCAACTCCCATTGAGATCTTTGTCATTGAAGAAGGTGGGGCCGACAAGGAGGCTGATGTCGCTTGTGAAATAGTAGTACAGGCCGCCGCCGGCAGCGCCAAGAGCATTCTTTCCCGATTGATAATCGGCCGCAAAGACGACTCTGCTGTATTCCACCGAACCGTCTTTACCGATGACCGGAACGAACGAATGGTCGAAGGCCGTCATAAAACCGAGGTTCTTGTGTTTGCCATCGCTCGATACAAGAGTTGCACGGTTTCCGATGTACGGGCCGGCGGATAACCTGCCGACCTTTGGAATGGTTTTACCAACCACTCCGTAGACAACATCGAAGTCCATCCGCGATGCGCCGAGATCCGGATTGTACCTCTTTCCGGCATCGTAGAACCCGACTTCGAGAGCAGGCTGGTTCTTGAAAAATGAACCCTCGGGCGCGCCGAATTTCACGTTAAATAGCCATGGATGGGCCGTGCTCGCGAAGTAATCGAATCCAACTTCCATCTGAATTCTTTTGAAGGGCAGTACGCCAAAGGTTGGGGCGGTATAGTCCGTGGGAAAAGCAGAGTTTACGTTTGTGACCGGAGACTTGAGGCGAAAATAGTTATCAATTCCAAGATGAAGGACTCCAAACGGCTGGAGATCCTCAGTCATCGGAGTCCAGAAGGCTGTGGAGGGAGTTGCGAAAGCAACATGTGCCGGCCCAAGTGCCAGGACAACCATTGTTGTCAATGTTCCGCAAACGATTTTCCGCTTTGCCAAGAGTTGATGAGTCGCCGTCACCACGCTAGAAAGGGTCCGTAGAAATCGCATCAGCTGATTCTCCTTTTGCTGTCGAGCCAGAAAAGCCGCAACGGCGCGCTGTCACTGCAAGAATGAAGTGTCCTCGAGCACAGAACTCGGATAGACAACACGACACCTAGGAAGCCGAGTGGGTGCAAGGACTCGTAGGCGTCATATTGTCTTTTCGAGGAAGTGTGGCAGGATGGACTACCACAACCTTCGCAGAGAAGGTATGAAGACGCTATAAGGATTTCAAATACAACTTAGATACACTTACACGAGTTACTAAACAGGAGGATGTGATAGTTAGTCAGTGTAGACATAATACTCCCTCGGCTCACGGTAGCGTCATTTGTGGCGAAGCGTATTCCTCTGCAATTCCGCGAGTCGAAAGCGACGTTGAACTTTGTTTTCTAGGCAGCCAGACAGCCTCTGCGCTGATCTCTGACGACTCCCGGCCTCGGGAAGTGCGTGATCCTTTCCGCGCATCGGCGTCATGTTCCGCGGCGAGCGCTGCGCACGTCCCTTCACCAGTCTTTCGATTGACCTCTTGTAATGGGACGAACGTGGATGCGCGGCGCGCTATCGATTTCGAAACAGGTAATGAACGTCCGTGTGGTTCGTTCTTCGTTGGTCGATCCAAGACAGTACTTCGTCATGGGATAGAATATGAGCCGGCTCAGTCAACGGAGTTGCCACGTACCCCTCCCGCCAGAAAATCTCAAAAACTTCGAGAAAATGGGGATTCAAGCTGCCAGGAAAATTCTCGGTCAGGCAGATTTCCAGGACCCAGACAGGCTTGGGATCGCGACGCATTGTCTTCGACGCACCAAGCATCAATGCGTGTTCATTTCCCTCAACGTCGATGTTGATCAGCAAATGTTCACCCGGGAAGCGGCCATCGACGAGACGATCCAGGGTATTCACGGACACAAGACTGGTGTACTGAGACTCGGCGCGGATGCCGGCCCAATCGGGTAGAAGCGAGCCATACTCTCGGCCTCCGAAGAACGCCGCGCTTCCCTCCCGATCGCCCAGGGCGGCCGCGTGAATCTCAAATCGAGGTGCAAGGCCGTTTTCGACGAGATTCCGTTGCAATACCTGGAGACTCATCGGCTGCGGCTCCACGGCGATGGCGTATTTTCCCTTCCGGGCGGCGATGCACGAATAGAAACCGATGTACGCGCCAACGTCCACGAATATATCGCAGGCGTCGATCAGCGACAGCATCGCGGACACGTCCGCGGCGTTCTCACGGTCCGCGATTGCCTCCGAGTCCCCTCTCAACGTCAGATCAAACAGTGTTGGGGTCGGAGGTAATCCGGTAGTCTGGAGCAAATCGCGCCTGCGGCGATAGACGCGCGCAATGCGTGGAGAAAGACCCTCTACAAGGCGCTTGGGGAGGGATTTCACGGCGCGAGCAAATCTACCGAATGCGTAGACTCCCGATGCCCAAAGGCGACCACCCTGCACGGCCGGCAACGCCTCCTCCTCAAGTCTTTGGTGGCCCCTTTGTGAGTGCGATTTTATCATCGTCCTGTTCCTTCCGCGCCTCTCTATCTTGCATTCGCTGCATCCGCGAGCCGGTCATACTTCGCGAATAACGCGGCAGACTGTGCAACTTTGTATACGTAGTCGTCGTATAAGTTTCGAGCCGAGTCAACAGGCGACGGCCATTTCTCGCTCAACGAGGTGACTGTCTCGCTTGCTCTCGCCACGGGTGCAACTCCTCTACGGGATCTGCGGTTTTAGTGCCCTGCGATTAGCGCCATATGTTCGTGCAAGGCCGCCAACGCGCGATTGGTTTTGGCCTCCTCGCGTAATCTCTTCCCGAAGTACTCGTACTGTCCTGGGGTCGAGGGCGACATTAGGTTTTTGATCCTCGGAGCATTTCGGTAGGCTGCCGCGGCCTGTTCATATCCCAGCGCCTGAGCGTCCAGTCGGTCGGCTTTCGCGGTGTAGAACTCCACGAGCTTCATATGATCCGCACGGGAATCTGCTCTAGCGGCGAGCCGCTTCGCCTCCCTATTCGTGAGTTCTTTGGGAAGCACGGTCTGAACACACGGACCGCGAAACGTCGGGGACACGAGGTTCTTGGGTCCAATCAGTCGTGTATGCGAGGGATCGCAGGTCTGGGCAACGATGGGAGCACCAAGGCCAACTGCAACGATACTGATCGCGAGTGCTTTACCTAGCGGATGCTTCATGGTCATCTCCAACATGCGTCTGAGATGCCGGCGCTATGGCGCCGGCATAAGATCTGTTCACTCTCAGGTCTATTTCAACGTGCGCAAATACGCCACTACATCATTGAGATCCTTATCTGGAATGCTCATCGCCGGCATCGCGCTACCCGAAGACGGCGAGACGATGAGCCTCTTCAGTTCCTCGGCGGTTTTCTTGTTTCCGATCCCGTCCAGTGGGGAACTCGTGTTGCCGGCGCCCGCCACGGAGTGGCACGATGAGCAGCCGTACGACTCGAATAGCTGCTTCCCGGCAACCTCAGGAGAATTGCCGGAATTCGCATTTGCCGATTCGCGTGCAAGATCCTTGCGATGAGTCTCGTCGTAGGCGAGAAATTTCACGATCTGGTCGGCCTCGCGGTCGTTGATATGCGAACTCGCCATCGCCTGCATGCGGTGAACTTCCGCCGTCCACGCTTGCGGCGAGCGGGATTGCTTCAGGCTGGAAGAAAGGTCGTGACACGCGGAGCACTTGTTTGCGAACACCCTATAGCCGTTTTGGATCTCGGCTGGATACGAGTTGACGTCGATCTTCGTTTCCTCATAGCGGGTTCCAAACTGGGCGAAGGCCGAGGTGGTGATCGCCAGAAACGCGGTCAAGGAGGCCGCCAAAAGAAATCGCGATAGAACAGTTTGCTTCATCATGCTTCTCCTCGCTTGTACCGCTAGAAATTGAACTGGATGTCGGCTTCGAAGGTTCTGGTTGCGCTGCCGGTAAACGCAACGGGATCGATGGCGTGATAGTTCCCCGCAGCAATGCGGCCAACAATATTTCCCATCGGCGTGAACGCCTTTTCGGCACCAACCTGCCACTGCTCCGCGTCGGTCGGGTGAACCCCGTTTGTCACATCTTGCCGCAGCCGGTCGTAGCGGCCGGCAAGCGCCATGCCGCGCCAGAGGTAATAATCTACCTCGCCGAATCCGCCATTGGTTATGTAGTTGCCCGGTGCTTGAGTCGCAGGGTCCTGCCAGTCATCGTTCCCATGCAGGTATCCACCCAGCAGGTCGATCTTGTCGCGACCAATCATGTAGTTGCCAAATGCTCCCTCACGCCGAATACGCGAATTGAAGCTGAATTGATTTGCCGCTCCGGAGTTCTGGATCTGTGACTTTTTCCCCTGATAGGTCATGAAGCTGACGCCGCTCTCCGGTGCATACCACCAATCGGCATCCACCCAGACATCCTTACCGTTTTTGCTGGAAGCGCCAAGAATCTCGCTCCCATCGGCGTTGTCGCCGTCAGTGACCTTCATGTTGACGCCGAGGATGTCCCTGTATTTCGATGACGCCCATGTGTAGCCGACCTCGGCGCCCACCGGTGATTGGTCGAGGATGAAATTTGTCGGCCCCATGTTCTCGAACACGAGCGGAGAATTCGGCAACAGGCTGTAGACCTGTGCAGCGCGGGTCCCTTCCGAAACCTGAAGATGTTCGCGTCCCACAATGCCGTACCAACTGCTCTTGGCCGTTCCGCCGATATATCCAATGTGGGCGTTCGGCATGTCGGGGTTCGTTTGGCCGCCGGTCACGATGTCGAACTCGGAGTAGTAGAAAAATTGTGTGTTTGGAATCCAGCCGCCAAAGTACGCGTTCCAGGAGCCAACCTGAATTGCGGACGTGGAGTTCGAGCCCTGGCCTTGCTGCGTATTTTTCTGTGCTTGATAGTTAAAATCCGAAACCGCGAACGACGCATTGTTGGCTATCGTCCATTCGTGTTCCTTCCGGACGAGATCCAGAATGCGCTCCACCGGCTTCGATTCTTGAAGAGATGGCGGTAAATGGTGCCCGAGTTTTTGAAACATGTACCCTTGTTCGTTCAGGACGGGCGGGATGGTGTGGCACGCGTAGCACGTGATGCCATACCTCCGGGCGTACTGAGGAACAGCAGATGCTTGGCGCGGAAAAAGGACCGCCAAGAACGCTCCGGCGGCACAGAAGAAAGAGACGAGACGGCTTCGCGAAATCACAATAGGGCTCCCTTGTCCGCACTTCCGAGACGATCTTTGCAGGCTATTCTCTGGCGGACTCTTTTCCTTTGTTCAGGTGCACTTGGCTTGCCAAACATTGGGAAAGGAGAAGGGCCGTACGTAGAGGAAAATAAATACCTTAGCGGCGATTCTGTGAGAACCTTTGCCGCATTTAAGGCAGAGGTGTGCCGCATTTGAGGCGGGCACACCTGCGACGTTCCATGCCCACCTGCTCAGGTACTTCATTTTTCGCGGCTCTTTGTGCAATTACCTGTGACCTAAATCATGTTCTAAACGTGATGCGGATCACATAAGTAGAGCAACCAACGCGAACGTTATTGAGACCAAATCGGCAGATCTTACCGATTTGGCACGACCAGTTCCTTCATTGGATTGCCGCGGGGCTAAAATGACGTGCATGGCCTTTGCTTCGCGGGGAGGGATATCTTCCATGAAGAAGTTCGGCTATACAGTCCCAACGAACACGCCGTTTGACGAAGCAGTCAGTGCCGTCGAACGGAGCACAGCCGCAAAAGGCTTTCGCGTCCTCCACGTTCACGACGTCGCTGCCACATTGGCAGAGAAAGGCTTCAAGCACGAACCGCTGAAGATTATCGAGATCTGTAACGCGAAATATGCCCACGAAGCCTTGCAGAAGGACATCGCAACAGTCCTTATGCTGCCGTGCCCGATCGCCGTATACAGGATCGGAGGCGAAACGTGTATTAGCACAATGTTGCCCACCGTCATAAGCGATCTCTTTCCGGGCATCGGTGTCGAATCAATCGCCGCGCAGGTCGAGAAGGCCGTTGTGTCGATTGTGGATGAATCGGCCAAGTGAATTCGCGACATCGCGCAAAGGTCTCGCCAATGTCGCAGCATCGCTTGCTCACGGCATTTGCCTTCAGTTGGCGTGCGTCACGAGAGCGCGAATGTAAGTTCGAATAGTGACCTTCGAAGAGAAGAATTGTTAGCCACAGTGTCCAACGCGCGCACGCTCGGCATCAAGAAGCCGACCGTGCGCTGCCGCGTCAGTCTCGGACACCTTCAATCATTCGTAGAAGTATGGATTCTTCTCATCAGAACAAGTCCTGCATGGCGTCATTGCCGCTTCCGAAAGGATCAGTTAGCCCCAATTCGCGAGGCCACCATCTTCCACTGTCCGGCATCAAAGAACAGCAACCCAAAAGCGTGGACAGACGACCCGCTTGCAATCGGCGCAGATCCCGTGACTGTCGTTTGCGGCTGCTGAAATATTGTTACCTTGGTCACGCCCGTCAACGTCGTAAACGCAGAATCCGAAGGAAGGGTGAGCGTAAAGCTGGTGGTCGCACTGCTGTTGATTGCCGCCGTGCTCGTACCCGCCAGCCCTTGGGGTTCCAGAAGAACTTCCGAAGCGGTGATCGTGCCGGCTAACGAACTCCCACCCATCATGCCCCCGCCCATTCCTCCGCTCATCATACCGCTGGAACTGATGGGCATCACGCTCTGGCCGGCATAGATGTGGTTCGCATCGAAGGTCGGTGTAAACGGAAGTCCGGACATATCCATCCCGTCCTCATCGATCTCGTAGGTGGTGCTTCCGCTCAGGTCGATGGTGGCTCCGGCAGCAAAGTACGACGACATCATGCCAGTGCCGGCGCCGTTCTGCATCACCATGGTCAGCGAGGTCGGCGGTTGCCCGGTGATCGCAGTAATGATGCCGCCGCCCATCACGCCTCCGGACCCCATCATTGATTGCACCCTGGTCGCCATCAACGATCCATCGGACTGAAGAGTCGCGTCCACGATCACGCCCATTCCACTCGCCATCGTGCTCATGCTTGTGCCATCAAACACCGTAGACGAATTCGTCATAAAGGTGAAGTTCTGCGCCGCCTGCATAGACGACATGGTGAATGAACTGCCCGAGACACTGGAGACCGACCCCATCATCTGCTGGATGCCGCCGTCCGCAAAGTCCATTGGGTTGCCCGATCCCTGCGTGCCGGAGGTTACGTGAAAGACCGGGTTCATGCCGAGACTGCCGTTTGTCCCCATAGTCACAGAACTGGCAAGGTCGAGGTCAAAGCCCATGGCCATCGGGGTCGAACCCACTGTAATCGGACTGCTGAAGTTGATGGTTCCTGTCATGGGACCGGAGATCGTCGCCTGCACCGGTGCTTTGGTGGTGGGATCCATGTACATCACGATAGCCGAGCCGATGGTGATGGATGCGCCGGTGTAAGTTCCCTGGGGTGCGTTGATCATCGCCAGCGGCTGCATGGTGCCCATCAGGTGCATCATCTCCATGGGCATGGAGGTTGAGACTACGGCGGCCGATCCGTTGCTGCCGGTCAACGACATCGATGTGATGTTCATCGAAAAGGCCAGCATCCAGTCGGAGGGCGAATCTCCCATGTTGACTTGAACGGCCGTCTTCGCGGCGGGTGTTGGCGATGGATTTGTTCCGGTGGTGCCTGCGTTCGATCCGCCGCCGCATCCGCTGAGGGCTGATATCAACGTGAAAGCGAGACAAGCGCTGGTGATCTGAAGCGCCCTCTGACGAAAAAATACTCTACGCTCTTGTGAGCCCATGGTGTCCTCCAGAGAGGAGCAGGGGAAGCATGGACTACGGCTCATTCGTCTTGCAGAGAATCCCGACTCAGCAGTCGGAATGCGCCATGCCTGTCTGCTCAGGTGTCCTCTTTATCGCGTGTAGGGAACCCATTGGTCGGTGATCGAGATCACATCACTAGCAAGCCGAAGGATTGGCCTGACTCATTTGTGAAAGAACGCACGACAGAACCTCCGACGCGCCATCGTGTTCGCCCCACCTCCTGCTCGGGGACCGCTTTTCGTACGAGAATCGAAGGAAAGTCCGTTACCGAAACTTCCACCAAAAGCCGAATGACTGCTGCAAACGCTGCCGCCAGCGTTGATGCAATATCCTCAGACGGCAACTGAAATTGCCCGTTCGAGGCTGTTGGAGACTGTTGTGAATGAAAGAGTTGTCGTCTTGAAGAAGCCCCAGCCGAGTTTGTGGCCATCCAGAACGAAACGAAGAACATGACGCCAAACCCTGGATTGGTTTGCGGCATGATGGCGCAGGCATGATCCGAGAAAGAGATTTGACCGGCATCGGGCCTGAGGTCAAGAATTGAGATTGATGGACACGCAGACTCACTGGGACAAGATATACACGGAAAAGGCGCCGGATCAGGTGAGTTGGTACCGCCCGCACCTTGAAACATCCCTCGCCCTGATAGAGCAAGCCGCCGCCGGAGTATCCGCCTCCATCATCGATATCGGCGCTGGCGAGTCCACACTGGTGGATGACCTGATCGCTCGGGGTTACTCCGACCTCACGGTTCTCGATATTTCACAGGCGGCCATCGCAGCTAGCAGGAAGCGGCTGGGCGATGCGGCGGAGCGCGTTCGCTGGCTCGTCGCCGACATCACGCAGGCAAAACTGGAACCTTCCGCCTACGATGTGTGGCACGATCGCGCGGTTTTTCATTTCCTGACTGCTACGGCCGACCGTAGGGAGTACGTCCGCCAGGTGGTTCGCACAGTAAGACGCGGCGGCCACATTATCGTCAGCGCTTTCGGTCCTGAGGGGCCGACTCGCTGCAGCGGGCTCGACGTGGTTCGATACGACGCGGAGTCGCTCCATGCAGAGTTCGGGGCGAACTTTCGACTGGTCTCTTCTTCCCGGCACATGCACGAGACGCCTTTTGGAACCACGCAGCAGTTTCTGTATTGCCATTGTGTCCTGCAATAGGTTCGCAGGATTCTTGAGCGACCTGTTCGAGTCGCCGAAAGTGCAGATCGAAAAAGACTGCGGATACCGTATAACTTTGACCCGCCTCGAAATCGGTGTCTACTGTTCGAGGCGCCGCGGCTCAAAATCTTGCCATCGTTGAGCAGCAGGTATTTGGTCCACCGGCGCGCGGGACACTGGCCGACCAACGCAATGACGAATGCAACCGATATGAGTAGTCGAGAAACTGCAGGCAGATCGGGCTTCTTGATGAGGCGAGCACAGTCGCTCCGCGCTATCAATCTGGCGTGATGCAAGTTGTGCGGTGGAAACGCTCATGGTGGAGTTGGTTGCAAACCGGCTTGGCTTGGCGTGATCCATCCAACTGAGCTTCCGGGGACCGTCCAGTCTCCTGGTAGAGTTCTCTTCCAAGGATCATCACTTTACTGGTTCTCAGAGAGTGGACTCGCGTTCTCCTTTTCCTAAAGAGCGCCTTACTGGCTTCTGAATTCTTGCTTAAGAAAGGATTCAGGAACACTTCAGGCGGAAGCCTCACGATTCGCGCCTATAAAAGAAGGAGACTGTGCGATGCAAATCTTAGTAGTGGAAGACGAACCGAAGGTTGCAAATGCGCTGCGAGAGGGGCTCGAAGCCGAGGGATACTTGGTGACTCTGGCGCGGACCGGTGAAGAAGGATTCTTTCACGCCAGTGCGCATCCCTTGGACCTGATCATTCTCGACGTGATGCTGCCGGGAACGGACGGAATCGAGGTGCTCCAAACGTTGCGCAAGCAGGGATCGAGGACCCCCGTGCTCCTTCTGACGGCGAAAGACGCGATCGAGGATCGTGTTGTGGGATTGGATGCGGGCGCCGACGACTACCTGGTGAAACCGTTCGCATTTGCGGAATTGAGCGCGAGAATTCGTGCTTTGCTGCGTCGCAACAAGGTGGAAGCCGAAGGCGCATTGAAGATTGGTGCTTTGGAGGTCGACCCCGTCCGACGGCTGGTGGCGAGAGAGGGCCAGCGGATCGACCTGACGGCTCGCGAGTTCGATCTCCTGGAGTATCTGGTTCGTAACCACGGCCGCGTTGTCTCTCGTGAGATGCTCGCGCGCGACGTCTGGAAGGAAACGGCAAGGGCGACACCTCTCGACAACGTGATCGACGTGCATATCGCAAGATTGCGAAGGAAAGTGGACGATCCCTTCTGCGCGAAACTGCTCCAGACGGTGCGGGGAGTTGGGTTCATCCTCGGTGGGGAGCCGCAATGAAAAAGTTGTTGCTCGGAAGAACGCTCCGGGGCAGGCTGACCATCCTGTACGGAGCCTTTCTTGGGTTCGCGCTTGCGCTTTATGCGACCGGCAGCGCGCTCTACTTTCTACACGATCTGACAAAGCAACTGGATGCGAGCCTCGACCGCGATGTCGAAACCGTGGAAGGCATCCTCGCGTTCACTTCCGACGGCGCGATCGCGTTGGTATCGCATGAGGGCGAAGCAAGAGGGGAGAAATTTCACCACGGCTACCTCCTGGAAGTGTGGTCGACGGACGGTCAATTGCTGTATCGCAGCGAGGATCTCAATGGACTTTCCCTTGGCCCTCCCCCGCATTTTCAGGCAGGCCGCTCGCAGGAAGAGCCACATTCCTATCGCTTGGCCAACGGGAGGCGGGTCCGCGTCACAAGCCGGTTGCACCATATGCAGGGCCGTCTTGTCGTAGTGCGACTCGCCGTGAGCGAGGAGCCTCTGTGGGACGAATTCTGGGATATGGTCTCAGTGCTGAGTTTCGGTTTGCCTGTCATTGTTCTCTTAATTGGCTTCACTGGATACATCGTTGCGGGCCGGGCCATCAAGCCTGTCGAGTCGATGGCGCATCGGGCGAGCAGTATCAGCGCCGAGCATTTGAATGAACGGCTGCACATTGACAATCCCGACGATGAACTCGGGCGCCTCGGAACGGCTTTCAACCAAACCCTGGCAAGGCTCGAAACGTCGTTCGAACAGCTTCGCCGATTTACCGCCGACGCCTCCCATGAACTCCGTACTCCACTCACCGCGATTCGAAGCGTAGGCGAGGTTGCGCTCCAAGCCCGCGGCGACGCGGCGTATTACCGCGACATGATCGGCAGCATGTTGGAGGAAGTGGATCGTCTCACCCGGCTTGTGGAAAGCCTGTTGACGATATCGAGAGCCGACGCCGGGCACATTCAACTACAGAAATCGCCTGTCGCTTTGCTCGACCTTGCGCAGGAATCCGCCGCACTGCTCGAAGTCCTTGCCGAAGAGAAGGACCAGACGATTGTCGTGGATGGGGAACCATCCGTTACGGTATGGGCCGACCGGCTGATCCTCCGCCAGGCGCTGATCAACCTGATCGATAACGCCGTGAAGTATTCGCCGGCGGGGGGCGATATCCGGGTGCATGTACACGCGGCGGATGGGAACGCCATCGCCGAAGTTCGGGATAGCGGCCCTGGCATTTCTCCCGAACACGCGGAAAAAGTATTCGAGCGCTTCTATCGCGTGGACAAAGCGCGCTCCAGAGCCGAGGGCGGCGCGGGCTTGGGCTTGTCCATCGTACAGTGGGCAGTTTCGGCTCACGGCGGCAACGTCGAGCTAAGCCGGGATGCAGCGCAGGGTTGTACGTTTGTGATTCATCTGCCGCGATAACGAAGAGAACGGCATCTACAAAACGAAGGCTGAACTTGGGGATGGTTTACGAAGACGATCACGAGGACGACGGACGAGCGAGCTGTATTTCCACTCGCGCTGAGATCTTTTCGACCGTGATCGCAGAAACTTCTATGCGCATTCATAAGGACTTTTCATTCATGCCACTCCGATGGTTTTCGATTTACTGCCTTGTCTTCATGATGTGGATCGCCGCAGTGGCACACGGGCAACAGCCGGGAATGCTTGAAGGGCGCGTCATGGACCCCTCCGGAGCGGTCATGCCAGGCGCATCCGTTCTTGTCGAGCGGCAGAATTCGGGTCCATCCCAAACCGTGCAGACCGATGGAGAAGGGCGCTATCGCATCACTGGGTTGACTGCCGGGCAATACAAGGTAACGGCGAAGGCAGCGGGGTTTCAGACGGCAGTGAAGCAAACCGCCATTTCAGGCGCACGACACATTGTCACGCTGGATATTCAACTGGTCATCGCAGCCCAGTCTCAACAGGTATTTGTTCAGGGAACGGCTCCACGGATTGAGGTTTCTCCCGATTCCAACGCCTCGGCCGTGGCCGTGTCGGGCAGTAACCTGAATGCGCTTTCCAACGATCCGGACGAACTCCAGAACCAAATATCATCCCTGGCCGGTCCATCGGTGGGAGCGAGCGGGGCTGAGATTTACGTCAATGGCCTTACCGGCAGCGACATGCCCCCCAAGTCGGCGATTCGCGAAATCCGGGTCAACTCGAACCCATTCACGGCGGAAAACGACCGCCTCGGGTACGGGCGGATTGATATTTTCACCAAGCCCGGGGCTGCGGCCTTCCATGGAGACGTTTCGAGCGAATACAACGACTCCGTCATGAATGCCGTCAGCACGTTCCTGTCCGCCTCAAAAGTGCCGCCTCCCTCGTACCATACGTGGCTCTGGGACGCAGATCTCGGCGGGCCGCTCTGGAAGAACGCATCTTTTTTCTTCGACTTCCAGCGCCGGAACATCAACCGGGCCAGCCTCGTCAATACGGACGTGCTCGATTCCAGTCTGAATGTCGTGCCTTATGTGGCTTCGGTTCTGAACCCTCGCATCCTGACCAATGTCGGCCCTCGGGTGGACCTTCAACTGAGTCCGAAGAATACACTCAGCGTAAGCTATGAGTATTTTGAAATCGGCGAGAGCAATGACGGCGTGGACACCCAGTCGCTGCCCTCCCAGGCCTACGACGCAACGCGTCATCATCACAATCTTCAGATCATCGACACGCGGGTTTTGAGCCCGCGCCTGGTCAATCAGACGTTCTTCCAATATCTCCACTTCCACAACTCGGAGACGCCACGGGACTTCTCGCCAACGATCAACGTGCTCGGAGCGTTTACGGGTGGCGGCGACAGCGCCGGCGCATTCGAACGCTACGAGACGCACTATACTGCTCAGAACTATACAACCCTGACTCTCCGCCATCATCTGATTCAGTTCGGCGGCACTCTACTTGACCTCCCACGGCGCGAGTCCACGAACGGGAATTTCAACGGCACATTTACCTTCAATTCGCTCGCAGATTACCAGCAGACATTGCTAGGGCTGCAGAACGGGATGACGATAGCCCAGATTCAGGCCGCGGGATACGGTCCCAGCCAATTCAACATCGCGACAGGTAACCTCTCGGCTTCGATCAATCGTATCGACGGCGCACTCTTCGTGAATGACGACTGGAGCCTAACGTCGAACTTCACGGCCAGTTACGGCCTCCGGTTCGAATCGGAAAATGACGTCAGCAGGCACTTCAATTGGGCGCCTCGAATCGGCATTGCCTGGGGCCTGGGTCACGGCTCGAACACCAAGACAGTGCTTCGGGCAGGCTGGGGCATCTTCTATACGCATCTTGACGATGACCACATGATGATCGCGGGACGTTTGAACGGGCAGAGCCAACAAACCTACATTGTCAATCGCCCTGAATTTTTCCCGACTCCGCCGCCGCTTTCTCAGTTGGCTGCCGCCGCCAACTCAGCGCCCACGGTCTTTCGAATTGCCTCAAATCTTGTCTTCCCATACGACATGGATGCTGCGGTAAGCCTCGAACGTCAGCTATCGGGTAGCGCGACAGCTTCGCTCACATACGTAAACTCCCGCGGCGTTCACCAGTTCGTAGCCAACGATATCAACGCGCCGTTGCCTGGGACCTTCAATCCTGCCGATCCGGCAAGCGGCGTCAGGCCGCTCGGCAATGCAGCCGGAAACATTTACAACTACGAGTCCGCCGCCATCTACAAGCAGACGCAGCTGATCGCAAACCTTCATGTCCAGGCCAGTAGAGTCTCCTTGTTCGGCTACTACGTCTTTGACGACGCCCACGGCGACGCTGGATTGAACCTGCAGAGCAGTCCCGCGGGAGAGTTCAGTTTCCAAACAAATCCCTGGGATCTTTCCCAGGACTACGGGCGCACCAGTTTTGATGTTCGCCATCGCGTTGTCATTGGCGGCAGTGTCGCCGTACCGCTGGGAATCCGTCTCAGCCCGATGCTGATCGTGAGTTCCGGGCAGCCATTCAGCGTCCAGCTTCCGCAAGATCTCTACGGAACTGGCGTTTACGATGCACGGCCGGCATTGGCGACGGCCTCGACGCCCCCGGCCAATGTGGTGGTCACAAAATATGGCGCGTTCAATATCGCTCCTGGCCCGGCGGATACCCCGATCACTCCGAATACGGAAACAGGTCCGGGTAATTTCATGCTGAACTTCCGGCTCAGCCGCACGTTCGGATTTGGTGGCGAGAGCAGTGAAAAACACGGCGGTGAAGGTTCCGCGCCAGGACCGGAAGGGCGGGTTCGAGGCCTTGGCGGTCGCGGCCTCAGCAGCGGAGGGGGTTCGAGCCTGGGCGGGGCAACCAACCGCCGTTACGCGCTCACGCTGAGCTTGTCGGCACTCAATGCGCTGAACAACGTCAACCTTGCTCCACCGGTCAATGTTCTTGGCTCGCCTCTATTCGGCCAGACTACCGCCCTCGCCGGCGGCGCTTATTCGGCGCAGGTGGGTAATCCGGTTGCTAACCGGCTGGTCAATGTAAACATTGCGGTAAGTTTTTAGAAGTGCGCGTGGCGCCGCGTGCATCTTTCGTTGAGTTCCGGTTCCGGTATTTGAGGCAATTCATCACACGCGAAGGGAGAGATCCCGATGAAAAGTCCGATTGGCACCTTGAAATGGATCTATAGAATTTTGGCGGTTGTGCTCCTCGTAAGTGGGAGCGTCGCCGAGTCACAAGCCGGAGCGGGCAAGCCGGTGCTGACGACAGTTGCGGACATTCCCATGCCTGGACCAGCCGTTCGCTTTGACTATCAAAGCCTCGATGCAGAACACGGCCGGCTTTACATCTCGCATATGAACGCCAATCAGCTAGTGGTGTTCGACACACGAACACGTCAAGTTGTCGCCAACCTCGACGGGTTCAGCAGGGTACATGGCGTCCTTGCAGTTCCGGAAATTGGACGGGTCTATGCGTCCGCGACGGGCGACCAGGAGGTCGCTGCGGTCGATATGGCCACCTTGAAAACAATCGCAACAGCAGGGCCGATTAACTACCCAGATGGGCTCGCGTACTCCCCAGCGACCAAAAGGGTCTTTGTCTCTGACGAACATGGTGGCGTGGACGCGGTCATCGACGCAACAACGAACAAACTGATCGCGAGCATTTCGCTTGGAGGCGGGGCTGGCAATACGGTCTACGATTCCGGTTCGGGCCACATCCTCGTGGCGGTCCATGGAGTCAATGAGCTCGTCTCGATCGATCCGGCTGCAATGAAGATCATTGGCCGGTACAAACTGCCGGGAATTGATAACCCCCACGGAATCGCGCTCGATGAAGCGAGTCGTCTGGCTTTCATTGCCGGCGAGGAGAACCATTCCCTGGCCGTCTTCGATCTGAGAGCGATGAAGCTACTCTCCGTGCACCAGGTCGGCGAGGACCCGGATGTTCTAGCCTTCGACCCAGGCCTGAAGCGCCTGTATGTCTCCGCTGAATCGGGGACCGTCACCGTATTTCAGGAAGCAGAGCGCGACCTGACGTTGCTTGTCCAATTCAACTTGCCCCACGCACATACAGTATCCGTCGATCCAAAAACCCATGTCGTTTACTTTCCATTGGAGAACATGAACGGGCATCCGCACTTGAGGATCATGCAGCCCCTTGATTGAGACGAGAAGCGACCACGCATGTCTTACGATTTCTGCAGAGTCCTGCAGCAACTCGTCCTTTTAATCCCGTCTGTATGCAACGGTCCAGAAATGGACCACGACGCGGCGCGTGATCCGGCCGCACGTAACGGGAACAGAGGTTGAACCAACTCAGTTCGATGCGCCTGGGCCGTGAGTGGCAATTTCCCCTTACCAAAGTCCTGCGATCAACAAAGCGGAATACAGGACCGAGAGCATGAGCGCCTGTTGTCCAACAGTCTTAAGCGGCATCTGAAGAGAAATAGAGTCTTTCTGTCGCACCAGGTCATAAGCGTAGCCAACGACGGCGAGCGCGAGGGCCAGGGCGATCCAGATACGTCTGAGGATGGTTGCCGCGAAAGCCGCGCACAGGAGCAATCCCAGAGCTGCCTGGGAGGCGCGACGAAATTGCGGGGTTGCGGCCGCAGCCTTGCGGAGGGCAATGCGAGCGTCCAGCCTGGCATGGACGACCAAGATGCCTGCGCTTGCCTGCATTGCGGTTAAAAGCCAAAACCACCAGCACCAGGATGCGATGGTCCCGATCGCAGAGATGCAGGTCGCAAGGGAGGTCGAGGTCAGCGCCGCGGCACTTGCGATCTGGAAGAGTGTCGAACGCTGGCGATTTTTCAGATTGACGGCAATCGCAAGGCAGCCAAAGGCCGCAACACCCGCGCCGATGGCTAAAAAGGCCTTGAAAGGCCAGGTTTCCAGGAGGATCAGGACGCTTGCAATGAGAACAACGCTCCAGCCCAAAAGCCATCGCAAGGCCGAAAACGAATCGGGTCTTCTTTGTTTCCACAAAAATCGTTGCCGGACGAGCAAGACGGCCGGATCTTTTGCAGACATCGCGGCAAACGCCGCCAGAAGAACTGAAACCTCGCTCCAATGCCAGGTCCGGGCGAGGATGGCGACGCTGAAGATCGGGGTGAGAAGCATCGCAGTCGCCCCGTGCTCGCGCGGAATATAGACCTTGGGACGATTCGATGCCTGTGACAATGACGGGGCTGTCTGCGCGGGCGTTTGCATGACTGTTTCTCATCGCTTGAATCACAGCGTGGTTCTATTGCCAGCCGCGAGTCAGATGGTATGAGAATACCGGGCGTCCGCTCCCTGCAAAGCGACTTTCGTCACAGAAGTCCCGCGTGTGACGATTTGCGATAAGACTCTGAGGGCTACTATGACAACGTGAGCAGTTATGTCTGGATGCGTCTGTTGGAATCTGCCCCGGACCGCTACGACCTGGGTATTCGGCTCTTGTCGTTGGGCCGGATTGATCGAGTTTATGCTCAGGCCGCGCAGTTGGCCCGCGGACCGGACGTGCTCGATCTAGGCTGCGGAACCGGCAACTTAACAAGCCGTCTTGCCCGGCCAGGTGTCCGCGTGACCGGCGTTGACCTTTCGTCGGAGATGCTTGCCGTGGCCCGCCGCAAGATTTCTCAGGACTCAGGAGTGCGGTGGGTGCAGACCAGCGCCGTGGAGTTGATTGACCACTTCGCTGCCGAGTCCTTCGACACGATCGTGAGCATCCTCATGTTCAGCGAATTGAGCGATGCCGAACAGCGGCTGGCGCTGGAAGAGTGCATGAGCCTGCTTCGACCCGGCGGCCAGCTCATCGTCGCCGACGAGGTTCAGCCTTCATCGCTTCTGCGCCGTGCACTTCATGGTATCGTGCGTGCTCCTCTGGCCGCCATCACCTATGCGCTGACGCAGGCAAGCACCCGCCCAGTGATCGATCTCTGGGTCAAAGTGATCAAGGCCGGCTTCAGCGTTAAGCTGGAGGAGAGCAGCCGGCTCGGCGACTTCACTCTGCTCGAAGCCGGCAAACGCGAGGCGTGACCGTGGCTGCATTGCGAAACGCCGTCCTTGATGTAGCCCAGATTCTGCTGCGCAGCCTTCCCTGGCCTATCAAGCCTGGCCTGATTGCTGTGGGCCATCCTGGGCGCGATGCCCCCGTGCTTCTGACCTGCAATTACGATCTGACGGTGCGGCGCGTGCTTGGCGCATTGCGAGGGCTCGATGTTTACCTGCTCGTCGCGCCCTCGAAAGGCATCAACGTCTGGTGCGCCGCGGCCGGCGGATACTTTACTTCCCACCAGGTGATTTCGATTCTGCGCACCAGCGGAATCGGCGACCTTGTCGATCACCGCCGGCTCATCCTGCCGCAACTGAGCGCCACGGGGGTCGAGCGCAAACTGCTGGAAGAGCGCACCGGATGGCGTGCTGTTTTCGGGCCGGTCTATGCGGCGGACATTCCTGCCTATCTGGCCAACGGCAAAAAGACCGAGGCCATGCGTCAAGTTCGCTTCACCCTTCGCGACCGGATGGAGATGGCCGCCGTCTGGGCCTCCCCCGTCTCGCTCATCGGCGCCGCGATTCTCGCCATAAGCTGGCGACCATTGCTGCTGCCTTTCGTTGCCCTCACGTGGATGCTTGCCCTTGGCTTGTACGTCTTCTTCCCCTGGCTCTCGAAAGAGGCGGAGTCCGCTCATCGTCCGGCGCCCGCCTGGGTACGCTGGATGGTCTTTTTCGATCCCAGGGTGAGGCGAAACTCCGCAGTCTGGCTGGTGTTTTTGGCAGGGATGTGGAGCACCGCATATCTTGTGGGGGACTGGCGCGTTCACAGCCTCATCGGATGGTCGCTTGCTTCGTTTTTTCTGATGCTTTTGATCAGCATGGATCTGGCGGGCAGCACTCCCGTCTACAAGAGCGGGCTGCACGAGGACCGGCTGCTGCATGTCGAACTCAATGCGGATGCGTGCACCGGCCGGGCGATGTGCCGCGAAGTTTGCCCGAAGGACTGCTACGTTGTGGATGCAGTCCGCCACAAGGCCGAGATCGCCAAACCGAATGCGTGCGTGCAGTGCGGGGCCTGCGTTGTGCAATGCCCGGAGGACGCCCTCGCATTCGTGACACCCGCCGGCGAGCGTATCCCGCCAGATGTCATTCGCACGTACAAGCTCAATATGCTGGGCGCGCGCGCGACCTCCGTTGCCCGCGACTGACTGCGAGTTCTGAAGGCTGCAAGGTAATCCACTTACTCAATCTCCGCCGATGCCGAATCGCCATGAATACGTCGATCTCGATTGGTTTCGTCCAGTATTCAGGAGCGCGGCGATTTCGCGACTCTGCATGGCGACAGTCCAGATTCTTGTCGCATCAGAACAGAGGCCGCTGTTTCTCAAGGACCGCTGTAAGATTTTGCGGAGTTCTCCAGAAGATGATTCTTGGGCCGGCCAAAGCGGGCTTGCAATCACCTCAACCCAAGAAGAGCAAGTTGAGTTTCAGTCAGTCGGACCTCCCCAGTGAAAACCATTGAACCGTGTCCTCCTCCCAATGGATTCATCGAGAGCTTCGAAAGATCAAGGTCGGGGACAGCGGCGCGAAGAGTCTCAAGAAGAATCTGCGCATTGCCGAAGTCAGAATGCCGCGGCTGCCGGTCGTCGCCGTAAACCACAACACGGTAGGCAGAATTCTCCGGGACCCCGAGTTGCTGAATCGCGATGCGGAGCGGGTACGCATTACTTTCGGACACGACTTTGCCTTTCGAGGAACCGGCTGTAGGGGACGACATCTGCCGGAGCGCAGCGAAGGAGTGAGGGGAGCTGGTCGCGGCAACATTCGCCTTCCCGGTATGTTACCGGCCCGAGAGAGAACTTAGATGTGATCTACGTCACATTTTTCCAGTGTCCGAGTTGGCAAGATGTGGCTGCAGGTGTGGAATTGGCGACGAATTGGCTCGAAAATCTGCAGCCATCCTTCAACGTTGCCGCCTGAAACGCGGAAATTGTAACTTTTGTCACTGCTCGGTCAGGGCGCACACGTGTACCTTGGCGTTGCTTTCAACGCTACCGTTGTCGAACTTTGCTTTCCGGTGGAGGTCAGAATGCGTCGTCGTTCGCCCTTCTTCAGCGCAGTATTCATCGTCGCAATTTCAATCTCTGTCGGCTGGGGAACCCTCCTGAATGCCGAGCAAACTCAGCACCCGTCGTCGCTTTCCGGCAAATGCGTCGAATGCCACGCCAGGGTGACGCCAGGAGTTGTCAGCGACTGAAAGTTAAGCAAACATGCCGGGGTGGGCGTCGGCTGCGACACCTGCCATGGCGCCGACCACACCACCGCGGCCGATGCCGCGAAAGCCAAAATCCCGACGCCAGAGACCTGCGGCCAGTGCCACCAGACGCAGGTAGAGCAGTTCAGCCACGGGAAACACGCGCTGGCCTGGACGGCGATGAAGGCCATGCCAACCTTCCACTACCAGCCCATGGCGCTGACCGAAGGCATGAAGGGATGCGGCGCCTGCCATCAGATCGGGCTCAAATCGCCCGAGGAAATAGCCCAGTTGCGGCGCGAGGGAAACAACTTCGGGATCGCCTCCTGCGACGCCTGCCATACGCGCCACACGTTTTCCGTGGCCGAGGCGCGCCAGCCGCAGGCTTGTGAAACCTGCCACATGGGCTTCGACCACCCGCAGTGGGAGATGTACGAAGGCTCCAAGATGGGCGTGCGGTATCAATTGAAACAACTCGGGGTTCTACCGAAGTCCGCTGCAGCGCCCACCTGCCAGACCTGCCACATGGAGGATGGCAATCACGAAGTGCGCACGGCATGGGGCTTCCTCGCAGTGCGTCTGCCCCTTCCCGAGGACAAGCAATGGGCAACTGACCAGGTCACCATTCTTCAGGCGCTTGGAGTTCTCGATCCTGACGGCAAACCGACACCTCGTCTAGATGCCGTAAAAGCCGCCGATGTAGCCCGTTTGACCCAGGCCGACTGGCAAGTGCAGCGCGACAAGATGCTCAAAACCTGCGAGCAGTGCCATTCCGCCGATTTCTCGCGCCAGCAGTTGCAGCAGAGCGACGACATGATCCGCCAGTCGGACCATCTGATGGCCGAAGCCATCCGCACCGTGGCCGGGCTTTATCGCGACGGAATTCTGAAGAAGCCGGCCAACTATGCCTACGCATTCCCGGACGTGCTGACCTTCCATGATGCGCCAACCGTGATCGAACAGAAGCTGTTTGTCATGATGATGGAGCACCGCATGCGGTGCTTCCAGGGCTCTTTCCATTCCAATCCGGATTACGCGACGTGGTACGGATGGAGCGAGATGCAGCGCGATCTGACGGAAATCAACGAATTGGCCGCCCAGATGCGGCAGGCCGCTCATGCCTCCACGGCCGTCTCCGCAAAACAGTGACCGAACGAAGCGATTGACGAAGCCGGTGTTTACGACTGGGTGGTCCACCAGAGGAGTGCAATAAACAGGATCTGCATGGGTGTCCGCAACCAAAGCGGAGTCGCTGGCTTGCCGTGCAAGGTAACACCGCTGACTACTGCGTTCACGTTGGCTGTGAACATCGCCGCAAGCAGTGCAATCAGACAGAGGCCAGCGGACCGCCGGCACGGAGGGAGGATCAGTCCGACTGCGCCGGCAAACTCCAGCATGCCAGTGACAAACACGATCAGTTTTGGCTGTGGAAACAGCGGCGGGATCATTCGCGCGAGGTCGTGCCTCATCCGGTTGAAATGGGCCGTGCTTGTGAAGACGAACATAACCGCCAGGGCATGACGCGCCGAATCGTACCAGGTATCCAACGCAGGTACACCAGCAAGCCCGGCCCCTCGGAAGACCAACCAGAAAATCAGAAGAACAAAAAGGACGATCATGGAGCGATCCTTAGCAATCGTTTGCGCTCAGGTCTGGTTGCGCGGGAATCTGTTATGTGCGGCACTTCGAGCAGTATCCGCCAATCTCCAGCCGGGCGACGGCAATCCGGTAGCCGCATTCCTTTTCAACTTGTTCCTTCAGCGATTCGAAGAGGTCACTGACAAACTCAGTGATCCTTCCACAACGCAGACATGCAAGGTGGATGTGGTCGCGGTTCAGCTTCCGCTCGTAGTAGTGCGCCTCGCCGTCGAGATGCATTAAGTCCAGTTCGTCAATCAGGCCGTGCCGCTTGAGCAGTCCGAGCGTGCGATACACCGTGCTGCGATCAATGGAAGGGTCGAGTTTGCGGGCGCGGCGAAGGATCTGGCCTGCGTCCAAGTGCTTCTTGGCTGTTTCAATCACATTCAGGATGGCGCGCCGCTGTTCGGTCATTCGAATGCCGCGCTGGGCCAGGAAGGCCTGAAATTTCCCGGGGATCTCGGTGTTCGCAAAAGGCATGATCGGGAGTTCCTGTTTGTGTTGCAGCTTGTTGCAACGTAGTTGCAACAGAATCTCAGGCAACCCCGTTGACAGGCGGCAGTCACCATAAATACGATCAATTTGGTCCTAGTTTATGGGTCGCGCAAATGAATCGCAAGTCCCAAGGAACTGAATCTGTCTCATCTTAATGCGACACAGTCGCAATAGGATCGCTAAGAGATGAATAAAGCTGGCCTTCACCGCGGCAACGGTGAAGGCCAGTAGCAGCGCAATCCAAGTCTGGAGGGTCAATGCTCCGCAGGAATCACGCCTTGTTTCATGTCATATCACGTCCGCCTGCCCGCGCCAAAACCGGCGTTCAACAAAATCACAGCTGGCTTGCCCTCCTTTGTATGTTGCTGGCGTTCGTCGTTGTGCCGGCCGTTGCTCGCGCCGATGAGCCTCTCTTCGGCTTTACCTACACAACGGATACGCTCCCGAAGGGCAAGTCCGAAGTGGAGCAATGGTCCACTACCCGCTTCACCAAAGCTCAGGGCAACTTCTGGCTGCAGGAAAATCGCACTGAATTTTCGTATGGTTTGACCAACCGGTTCCAGCTCTCTCTCTATCAGGATTACGATTCGACCGCGGCGTACCATAACGGCCCTTTCGGCGCCACGACGCCCGGGGAACCGTTCTCCTACGATTCGCCGGACCCCAATGCTCATTACAACAACACCGCTTACATTTCTACGGATGTCGAATCGATCTTCCGGATATTCAGTCCCTACGAACACTTCCTCGGCTTCGGCGTTTATTCGGAGGAACGAGCCGGCAAGGACTTTTTCGAAACCGAGAACAGGCTTCTGATTCAGAAAAACTTCCGCGACGATCGCGTTGTGCTCGCGGCGAATTTCACGTATGCGCCCGAACTGAGGGCCAATCCCGGTTCCCTGAGCCTGAATGAAACGGACATTAACCAGGACTATGGGGCCACCTACCGCTTCATACGGAACTGGTCGCTGGGCGCCGAACTGCTCAATGAGCGCGAGTTCAACAGCTGGACTTTCTGGAAGCACGAGATCAATGACGCTTACTTCGCCGGCCCATCGCTCCATTACGGAGGCAGGCACTTTTTTGCGACAGGCAGCTTCTTCGAGCAGACGCCTTGGGCTACGACGCACTCGGCAACCGTATCCGGCGCCGTCGTCGATGGCAGAGACTACGACAACGATTTTGAGAAGTATCGTGTGCGCGTGAAGGTGGGTTGGTATTTCTGAGGACGAATCATGAGATCAAAATTAGTCTTTCTGCCGTTGGCGGGGATCGTCTTGGCCGGTGGGCCAGCCTATGCAACCGTCTATCTCTCCGTGGAACAGGCGCAAGCGCGGCTGTTTCCCGGAGCAACCTTTCAAGCTACGCCTGTGACGCTCACAGAGGAACAGGTGAAGGCGATCGAACACGCATCCGGCGTTCACGTTTTGAGCAAGCAGCTCAAGGCATGGAGGGTTTCTACCGGCGGCTGGTTCATCGCCGACGAGGTTGTAGGGAAGCACGAATATATTCCGTTTGCACTTGGACTGGACGCTCACGGCGCAGTGAAAGGAATCGAGATTCTGGAATACCGCGAAGCCTACGGGGATCAGATTCGCAATCCTGAATGGCAGAAGCAGTTTCTCGGCACGGATGGAAGTGTGAAGCTGCAGCTTGGGAAGAATATCCGCAACATCTCAGGAGCCACTCTTTCCTCGAAACACATCACGGACGGCGTCGAGCGCCTTCTGGTGACTTATGAACTTGTGTTCAAGTCATCGGCCCACTGAGCGGGCGCAGCCCTGGCTGGGGACGATCGTGAGTATTCGCGTCGAGGGTCTGGCGGAGGGGGAGGCGCACCGGGCCATCGATGCGGCGTTCTCAGAGATTGCAACGGTTCACCGGCTAATGAGCTTTCACGATTCGGCGAGCGAGATCAGCCGGCTTAATTGCAACGCGGCGCGACGGCAGGTCGAAGTGCATCCGTGGACATACTTCGTTCTCGAACAGGCTCAACAGTTCTCCCGAGCCTCCGAGAGTTGCTTTGACATTTCCGTCGGCGCGGAACTCGTGAAGTGGGGGATGCTACCGGCCCCGGTGGAAGAGTCTGTGCCGCAAAGCGGCTCATGGCGCGACATCGAGCTGCTTCCCGGCTCTCGAGTAGCGTTTCAGCGCCCGCTCTGGATTGATCTTGGCGGAATCGCCAAGGGCTTTGCCGTGGATCGCGCCACGGAATGTCTCGCCGAATACGGCCCGTCACGCTCGGTTGTCAACGCAGGCGGCGACATCCGGGTCATGGGAAGTGATGCGGAACCGATTCGGCTGGGAGCGCCGTCCGGTGACTGTAGTGCACCGGTTCTCGAACTGGCCGATGGCAGCGTGGCGGGTTCGCATTCGGTACTGGCGCGACGCCGGCATCGTGATGATCTCCGTGGTCCGCATATCGACGGCTCGCATCGCTCGCCCGTGCTTGAAGACCGCTTCGTTTGTGTCATCGCTGAACAATGCATTGCGGCGGACGCACTCACCAAATTCGTTATGGCCAAAGGTGCACGGACCGCAGAGGTGCTGCGGAAGTTCAGCGCCTCTGCCTACGTCAAGGATCCCGGCAAGGACTGGCAGCACATCGGAGCGGAAGAAGCGGAGATGCAATGAGCAGAATTCACAAGACGGTCCGGCTCGGCCGCTCCCGGCGTTGGCAGCTTTACATCATTGGCATCGGAATCTGGCTTTCAGGCGGTCTCTGGCTCCTGTATCACTATTTCCTTGTCCAACAGGGCGACTTTGGCCCGGTGGAAAATCCCTTGACCCCGTGGTGGCTGCGTCTGCATGGAGCCTTTGCTTTTGCTTCCATCTGGATTTTCGGCCTGCTGTGGGGCACTCATATCACGGTTGCATGGCCGCGTAAGAATCGCCGCTGGTCGGGCGGCATATTCGCCGGAGTATTTGCTGTCCTGATCGTGACTGGATACCTGCTTTATTACATCGGAAGCGACTCGGTCCGGCCGGTCATATCCGTTCTTCACTGGGGGATCGGTCTTGGCTCACCGGCCTTCTTCTTCCTTCATCGCCTCCGTCTGCGCAGACGCCAGAGGAACAAACAGGACCAAATGGTTCTGGAAGCTCAGGTCAAATGACAACCAACAGCCGATGCCTCGCAAACCGGACGACGCAGCATACCTCGGGATTCCGTTTGTCGTCGCCAGTGTTGAAGCACCTGATTCGCATCCTTTTGGTTTTCACAATACTTCTCGTCCTCGGCGTGCTGGTCTGGCAGGGGATCGCAGCTTCGGGAAACCCAAATCCGGAAGCACACCACCCTGGTTCCGCAGCCGGGATTCTTGACATTGGTGTGCTGGTTTTCCGCGAAGGGCTCGAATGCGTCCTGGTTTTGTCGGCCATCACCGCCAGCATGACGAAATCGGGCGAGTCGTACCAACGGCCCGTTGCAGCAGGTGTGGCCGTGGGGTTCCTGGCCACGCTCGTTACGTGGTTCATTGCCGTGAGCGTTGTCGATGACCTCACGAAGAGCATGAACGCGCTCTACGTTCAGGCTGGAACCGGCTTGCTCGCAGTCATCGTCCTCCTGGTGGTGATGAACTGGTTCTTCCATCGTATGTACTGGACGGACTGGATTTCGCTGCATAACAAACGAAAGCGTGAGCTTCTGGAAAGCTCGCGAGACGAAATGAACTCCAACAGCCGAGTGGTGCTCGGAATGGTTCTGCTTGGCTTCACTTCCTTCTATCGCGAGGGCGTTGAAGTCGTGCTCTTTCTTCAGAGTTACCGGCTGAAGCTGGGCTGCACGCCGGTCCTCTATGGCGTGTTGATCGGGCTGTTGCTGACCGGCATTGTCGCGATTCTGACCTTCCTTGCGCACCGGAAGTTGCCCTACCGGCGAATGCTCGTTCTTACCGGCGTGCTGCTTGGAGTTGTACTTCTTGTGATGGTCGGAGAACAAGCTCAGGAGATGCAGCTCGCCCACTGGCTGCCCGTTACGGTGATCCCTCGGCTGGTTGGGAGGATTCCATCGTGGATGGGGCTGTGGTTTTCGGTGTTTCCGACCGTCGAAACTCTGGCGGCACAGGCAATCGCCGCAGTGGCTGTTCTCGGTTCGTACATCGTTGCTCGCAAGTGACTCAGCAACACGAACACGGGGTGCCTTGAAACGCTCTTCTCCCCTCGATAACAAGAACTGGCAACACCGCCAGAGCAGCTGCCGAATCGATCCAGCCAATATGAAAGGCAGCGTTGATGACCAGACCGGCCAACGTGATCGCCGCGAGATACGCACACGTTGCCGATTGCACAGCATCGGCCATGAGAGCGCGGTTGTTCGTTGTCCTGCCCAGTCTTCGTTTAAACCAAGCAAGAATCGGCATCACCAAAAGGGCGGCGATCGTAATGACGATGCCGGCAGCGCTCACCTTCGCAGAAACGCCAATCAGCAACGCCCTTGCTGCAGTGATCGCGACTCCTGCGGCAAGCAGGAAAAGAAGAAATCCGGCCCAACGAGCAGCCCGATCCTGCGAAATGGACACGGTTCGGCCGACGGACAGAAGAACGACGCCCGCCGAAAGCAGTTCGACCAAACTATCTGACCCGAACGCCAGCAGCGCAATGCTGTGTGCCGCTACCGCGGCGTAGAGCGAGATCCCCGCTTCGATTGCCATCCAGGCAAGCGTGATGACCTGTAACCACAGTATGAGCTTTGGCGCCTCTGACTGAACGACGCCGCGATCCCGGCTCTCATGAAGGATTGGGAAAACCTCTGCCATGGACCCTATTGTCGCCCAGATCTTGCCAGGGGCGTCAGCGGGCGAAATCCAGCGTCTTCCCTCTTTTGTGACCTCTGTCACATCCCGACCGAATTGGTCGGATATTAAATAGGACTAAATAAGTCGCATATGGAGGCGGCAACCTCATGTTTCGGCTTCATCTTGTCCTATCGGCAGTCAGGATCCTTCTTCTCTGTGCAATGGTCGGCGCGCTTGTAGCCTCGGTCAATGGTCAGGCCCAGCAGCTCGAGGTCTTATCCGGGACGGTGACGGACATCTCGGGGGCGGTGATCCCGGGCGCCTCGGTTTTGGCCCGTTCTCTGTTCACAAACAGTCAAGCGCAGGCCGTTGCTGACGGTGAAGGTACATTTCGCTTTGCCCAGTTGGCTCCCGGAGACTACGTCATTACGGCCACAGCAACAGGATTTTCTCCTGCCAAAGCCAATGTGACCGTTGGGCCCGAGACGACTCCGTTGCACCTGACACTGAGTATCGCCGCGGCGCGCGAAACAGTAGAAGTGAATGCGGGCGGTGTTGCCATCGACACCTCTTCAACCTCCGCAGGAGGTTCGCTGGACGAGCGCGCGGTCGAGGCTGTTCCGCTCAATGGGCGGAGCTTTACCGACACATTGGCATTTCAGCCGGGCGTGATCCCCGCCAGCTCAGCCCAGTCCAATGCGGTGGTAATGGCCGGCGTCACGAGCACGTTGCCTTCGGGCAATCTTGACGCCGGCAATCTATCCGTAAATGGCCAGCGTGAAACCGCGAACGGCTTCCTGGTCAACGGCAGCGACGTTGTCGAAGACATCAATATGGGCACTGCCATCGTCCCCAATCTCGACTCGATCGAAGATCTCAAGGTGCTGACCAATAACTTTGACGCGGAATACGGCAATTTCAGCGGCGGTCAGGTGGTGGTGACGACGAAATCGGGGACGAATCAACTTCACGGAAGCGCATTTGAGTTTTTCCGCAACACAGGGCTCGACGCGAAGAATTACTTCGAGACCACCCGAGCCAAGTTTGACCGGAATCAATTCGGCGGCACGCTCGGCGGACCGATTCGCAAGGGCAAGGCCTTCTTTTTCGCCGACTATCAGGGCACGCGCCTGACCCAGGGATTGGATACGGGCTTGATTTCCGTGCCGACGTCGGTCGAACGCAACGGAGATTTCTCGGGAGACTCCGGTATCCTGGCGGGAAAGGTGACCGGATTGTACTGGGCCAACCTGCTCACGCAGCAGTTGGGATACACAGTGACCGCAGGCGAACCGTATTACACCGCAGGCTGCACAAGTTCGAGCGCCTGCGTTTTCCCCATTGCGCAGATTCCCACGAGAGCCTGGTCAGCGCCGGCCAAGGCGCTGTTGAAGTACATTCCGCAACCGAACCAGGGAACGGGCATCTACTCCACATCGGCGTATCCCATGACGTTGCGCGATGACAAAGGAGCGGTAAGGATCGATACCGAATCGCGCCTCGGAACGTTCTCCGCCTATTACACCGTGGACGATTTCAGCAGCGACGATCCCTATCCGACCGAACAGGGCGGCGCCAATGTTCCCGGCTTCAACGCGGTTTCGACCGGCCGCGCGCAGCTCCTGAGTCTGGGGGCGACCAAAACGTTGGGGCCGGATACCGTCAATCAGTTTCACGCCAGCTACATGCGGTTTGCCAATGTCGCCGGTCAGCCGGTCGGCGGAGTCGGCCCGACGCTTGCCTCACAGGGCTTCGTCGAGGGAGCGGGCACGCTCGGAATCGTGCCTCTGGCTCCGAAGATCGAGGGCATCGAGAACGTGGCCTTCAACAGTTTCACCATTGGCGTGGACACCACCGGCCTTACGCAAGCCAACAATACCTGGCAGGCGAGCGACGACTTCACCCGAGTTATCCGTGCGCACTCGCTGAAATTTGGCGCCGGATTCCACATCGATCAGGTGAACGTCAATCCAGACGCTCTTTTCAATGGTTCGTTCCAGTTCACAGGCGCGGAGACCGGCTCCGACTTCGCCGATTTCCTCCTGGGCATTGCCAGCTTCTACCGGCAGGGCGATTCGCGGAGCTTCTATCTTCGCAACAAATACGTCGGTGTATACGGCCAGGATAGCTGGAAGATCAAGCCGAATCTGACGCTCAATTATGGGCTGCGTTGGGATCTGCTTCCTCCTTGGTACGAAAAATACAACCAGATTCAGACTCTCATTCCGGGGCGTCAGTCGGCCGTTTTTCCTGGAGCGCCGGCCGGCATCGTCTTTCCCGGAGATGCGGGCATTCCGCGCACCCTTGCCCCGACGAAGTACACCGATTTCGCTCCGCGTGTCGGACTCGCGTGGTCGCCAACCCCTGCGGGGGGCAGACCTTTGGGCAAGCTTTTTGGGAATTCGGGCAAGACCAGCATCCGCATGAGCTACGGACAGTTCTATACGGCCATTGAAGGACTCTCCGCCAGCATCATGAGCGCCAACCCTCCCTATGGCTATGACTACAACAGCAGCCTGTCGCCCCTATTCACGACTCCGTTTGTGGCGGCTGCAAGCGGCCAGAGCATGGGCCAGCCCTTTCCCTCTCCCATTGCCGCCTACGGAGCCTCGCCGAGCCATCCCAACACATCCGTTAATTGGTCGAAATATTTTCCGATTACCGGCGTTCCCGCCGTCTACTACCAGAATGTCTCGCCTTATGCGGAGAGCTACACGCTCTCTATCGAGCGCGAACTTGCGCCCGGCACCGTCTTCAACGTGGGTTATGTCGGCTCTCAAGGGCATCATCTTCTGGTGCTGACCCCGGCCAATCCCGGCAATCCCGCGCGGTGTCTGAGCGTCAGCCAGGCGAGTCAGGTGATGACTGGAACCCCCACCTGCGGCCCCTTCAACGAGACCGGAACTTTCACCAGGGCCGACGGCGAATCGGTCGTGGTCCGCGGGCCATATGGCGCAAACTTCGGCGCAATTTCGTATCAGAAGACGATCGGCAATTCGAGCTACAATGCGCTCGAAGTAAGCCTGCGTCACGAAAGCAAATCGTTGGAGTTCGTCGCCAGCTACACCTACAGCAAGTCCCTCGACGACTCATCGAGCCTCGCCGAGGAGGTGAACCCAGTCGGCCCTGGCCTGACGCGCTCTCTCTCGGCCTTCGACATGCGGCACAACTTTGTCCTGAACTACAACTACAACCTGCCGTTCGACCATCTGGCGCAACGCGGAAACCGCTGGACGCAAGGGTGGACGCTCTCCGGCGTGATGCGCTTCGGTACGGGCATGCCGGTGACCCTTTACAACAACAACGACACCTCGCTGCTGGGCTCGATTCCGAACGGCATCAACAACAATGGACTCGATACGCCGAACGTGGCGGCGGGCAATCTCGGCCTCAACTTCAATCCGCGCACTGGCACACCCGCATTCAACACCGCGCTCTTCAGCCTTCCGGCATTGGATACGATGGGCAACACAAGGCGGCGTTACTTTGCCGGGCCGGGAATCGACAACTTCGATACGGCCCTGCAGAAGAATGTAAAACTGACTGAAGCCAAGTCCCTCGAATTCCGCGCAGAGGTCTTTAACACGTTCAATCACGCACAATTCTTCGGACCGGCCGCGGTAGATGGCAACTTCAATGACAGCACCTTTGGCCAGATCGTGAACGCGGCCTCTCCCCGGCTTGTCCAACTCGCGGCCAAGTTTGTCTTTTGAGACCTCGGCCGCTCGGGATGAGCGCAGCCAGTTTGGATGTTCACCGCTCGCTCGTCTCGATCACCTCGCTGCGCCGCCACAACTCCAATGATTTACAAGGTAGATGGGCAAGCGACACGCCTCCGGTTCAACCGAAACCTCTCAATTTCATTGCACGGTATTCCAGCCAAATCAGCCAAATCACGATCAGATCGAATACGGAGAGCGCAATCAGGCCGAATCCTCCCATCAGCACGAAGCGGTAAACCTGATACACGATGAAGCCGCCAAAGACGGCAATGGCGACCGGATATGCCCAGAGTTTGTTCTTGAGCAATCCGGCCACGACGAAGCCCTTGATGACCCCGTGCGCGAGAAGATAGAGCACCATGAAATGCTCACCGGAGAGCGAGAATCGGCTTGCGGTGTCCCGAAGCAGATTGGCCACAAGATCGTGCGGATCCTCTGCAATTTCGTCCTGTGTTAATAAATGGACGACCTCGATAATCACACTGGGGCTGACTATCCACAGAGCGATACCACCGGCGATCTCCAGAAGCGCATCCAGTCCTTTCAGGATGACGCTCAGGCGAAAAAGAAGTTCTCTCAGATGCGCCCTTGCTCCCCGGTCCATGTAAGACTCTCTCAATCTCAGGTCGCTTTGTTTCCGATGCTCACGCCGTTAGGAATTAACCATCGTGACTCGCAAATCGGCAATGGTCCTACCGGCCCAATGGGATTTCCATCGAGACACCCACCGCGTGTGTCCGCGGGTCGGCAATAGGATCGATCGTACTCATGATCTTAGTTGATAGTTTGTTTTCCCGTCCGCAACAATAGAGGGCATGATGGTGGAGAACATAACCGCCAGTGAGGAACCCAATTGCCTGACCGACGAGCACATCCGACGGAAAATGCTGGTTGGCGAGAATGCGAGAAATGCCCACGGATTCGGCAAAGCCGTATGCAGGAACAGCAACGTACCAATGCGGATACTCTCCAGCAAAGACCCGAGCCAGGGCCATGCTCGCGGTTGCATGGTCAGACGGAAACGACGAGTCGAATTCCCAATGGCTTGTACCATCCGCCCAGTAGTCTCCTTGTCGATTTCCCTGCAGGGGCCGCTGCCGATTAGCAGCCATTTTGACCACCAGAGTCACCGTTCCCGAGGCGAGGATGGCTTCCGCACTCAGGCGCCCGGTTTCAGCCAGCTTTGGGTCTTTCCTGGCCAAGCCGAGAAAGTAGACTCCGGCACTCTCCGCGCCGGTCGCGTAGTACGAACCGAAGTTGGTGATGCTGTCGGCAATGTCAGTACGGTTTTGGTCAACTCCCAAAGTCTTCGCAGCTTCGGCATCGTAGGCGAAAGCCAATCCCGTCGCAGCACCAAACGGCATCAACCAATACGAGTCTTTCGGTCGGGCACGAAATGGGCTGGTAAAGACACCCTTTTCATCCGAGCCGAGATCTTCAAGGCAACGGCCCAAATGGGTGATGCCGCAAATAGGCTGGGTCGGCGCAGACTGATCCTTGCTCGTCGCGTCTGATCCTGGAAGAGAGCTGTCCGTGGTTAAGGAAGAATTGCTGAGTTCCGTGATTGACGAAGCGACAGGAGTGCCGGGCAGTTGCGAGCCATCTTGTGCCATTAGCGGCAATCCAGCCAACGCGAAGGTGAGCGCAAACACCGCCCAAAGCATCATCTTCGGTGTATGCGCAGTGGTTCGCAGGTCGTCAACAGTCGAACATCTACAGAAATTCATCAAGTGGTCTCTCCTATTGTTTTGAAAGGTCAAACCGCAAATGCATGTCTCGTTCGCGCTCTTGCTCGCGGCGCTGAAATGAGGAGAGGCTGCCTACGGAGCACCGAAAGGCAGTCCCAACACAGTGGACAATGCGGACCGGGCATTTTCGAGTGAAGCCCGCAACCGAATCTCCTCGGCCTGTTTTGCCAAGAGATTAGATTGAGCCGTCACATAAAGCCCGGCATCGAGGTTGTTTTGGCGAAGGTCTTGTTCCGCTGAAATTGCGGTACTCTTCAGCAGTGGCAACTGGGCATCGAGATCCTTGAGTTGAGCGGTCATGATCTCTGCTGTCTGCCAGATCTGGTTTGCTTGACCGGTCGCGGCGTCAAGCTGGGCCTGATATTGCTGGTAGAGCAGGTCACGAGTAGCATGCTGAATCGCGATCTGACCCCGGTTGCGATTGAAGAGAGGCAGTGTGAGTGTCACCTCCGGACCGACCGCATTCACGCCTTCTACGGGATCCCGCTCAAGATCGACACCGGCGTTCAGCGATGGGAACTGCGCAAGGACCGCGCGGCGCAGGTTTTCTTCCTGGCTTTGATATCCGGCCTGAAGTGCCAGTAAGTCGACGCGTCTGCGAGGCAGCGCCGAGATTGCATTCTCGAACGTTGACTGCGACAGGGGCTGAAGCTGCGGCTGACCGATCAGATGCAGCTTGACGTTGGGTTCGAGGCCAAGCAGCGCGTTCAGTTCGTGCCGCGTCAGGTTGATATCGATCTGAAACTGCCGCAGAGTTGCATCGGCGTCGCTTACCAGGGTCAGATCCGAGGCGACGGTGGTGGATGTCTCGTCACCGCGTTTCATAGCCGACTGGGCTCGGTGAAAATTCTCGTCGAAGAGCGCTCGATTTGTCTGGAGAATTTCGAGCAGGCGATCGTCGCTCTGCGCCTGGATAAACAGTTCGCGGGCTTTTTCCGCGACCTGAATCTCCTGCCACAGAATGTTGAGATGGACCTGGGCTCCAGATGCTCTGGCTGCCGCTTTGGCCGCTCCTCGGGTGAGGATCGCCTGAATGTCCTGGTTCAAGCTGAGCACGCCGCCGTAATTCAGAGCCGATGTGGCAAAGCTGGCGCCAAATTGCGGGTCCGGGAGCAGCCCAGCTTCGAGCAATTGTGCACCGGCGACACTCTCCTGAAGCCGCGCCGCTTTTAAGTCGGGGTTATTGAGGACAGCGAGTGTCATCACATCCGTCGCGTCGAGCCCCTGCGGTGAAATGACGTGCCGCGCCAGACCCGGCACTTCAAGCTGCGTGGCCGGGACGGTCAGTTGTGCCGCGCTCGTCAAATCCGGCGCAAGCGGCAGAGGACGGGGCTTGTAGGTTGCACAGCCACCTAGCACAAGGCTTATCAGGATGGCCGCTGAACTCGTCAGCTTGGTTGGAAGCCGCAACTTCATGCTTGTCCCTCCTTTGCCATCTGGCAGTGCCGCATGTGCAGGTAGAGCGCAGGGAGAAGATTGGTGCTGAGCAATGCGCTCCAGAGAATTCCGCCCAGAACCACGGCTGCCAAACCCTGTTCCGGAGCTGCGCCATGGCCCCAGCCGAGAGCGGTGGGCAGCATGCCGAGGATAGCTGTCAACGTGGTGAGCGCGATGGGGCGGAAGCGAACGTGAACGGCTTCCTTCACGGCGTCCTCCGGCGTCATGCCTTCGGCTTCGTTGCGGCGCGCGCGATAGAGCAGCACGATGCCGTGATTCAGGCCGATTCCGACAAGCGTGAGAAAAGCAACCAGGCCGATTGCGTTCAATCCGACCCCGCTCACCAGCAAGGCCAGGGCGCCACCGGTAAAGGCGAGAGGGATTTGCAGTAAGAGCAGACCGGGTACAAGAAGACCGTCGAATTGCAGGATCATGATGGCAACCATCAGAAGAAAGGCTGCGATGGAGGCAGCGCCCAGCCCCAGCACCGCGTTTTCGAGTTGAGGATAGAGACCGCCGAATTCGAACCGGTAGCCGGCGGGCATATGCAGCCCGGCAATCGCCTTGCGCGCAGAGGCGATGGTGCTGCCCAGCGGGCCGGTTGGCGTGGCGAGTATCTCCAGCGAACGCGCGCCGTCGATATGGCGGATCTGACTCGGCGTGGAAACCATCCGGATATCTGCGATCTGTCCCAGAGGTGTCCATCCGTCGGTCCGGATCGGCAATCGCGACAAGTCATCGATTGACTGATCCGGAGCACCGGCCATGCGGACGTAGAGTGCAAGCGGCACATTACCTTCCGGCACTTCGGCGACAACCTCCCCATTAAGAAGAGGCTGAATCTGGCTATAGAGGTCTGTCGGAGTCATATGACGAGCAGCGAGTGCGTCGATTCTTGGGGTGATCTGAAGTTCAGTGATCAGATAACCGTCGTTGTTGAAGATTCCAGTGAGGGCCGGAATCGGACGTAGCCGCTGAACGATTTCTTGGCTCAGGCTGCGCAACCCATCGATATTGCTGCCAAAGACGTCTATGACGAACGGTTGCGGCAGACCTGAGAGGCTCTCCCCGACACGCTCGATGGTTGGCGTATCGATCGAAGTCTGCACAGCCTGGGTTTTAGTCTCATTGAGAATTCGATTGCTAATCTCGTCGAGACTGTTCATCTTCACATTCGGTTTCAAGGTGATCTGGATTTCACCTGCGTAAGCCGGCTCCGTGTAGGTGCCAGCGGAGGAAGAGCCTATGCGGGCAAACACATGGGCCACGGCTTGGTCTGCCTCGATTTGCCGGGTCATGTTCATCACCACGCGTTCGGTGTCCAGCATGGAAGAGCCGGGTGGCAGCGTGAAGCTTTCCAGAAGCACGCCTTCGTTGGGCAGAGGCAGAAAATTGATGGGCACCAGAATCAACCCTGCCATGCTGCCCGCCAAAAGCAACACGCACATGCCGAGGCTGAGCTTCGGATGTTTTGCGACGACGTTGAAGAGCCGCTCGTTCAGCCTGCGCAGGGAGTAGAGCGCGCGGCCCGCCGAGGTTGGCGCCGTGCGGACGTTGGCCTTGAGAAATCCAAGGCTGAGAGGAATCAGGCTGACCGAAATCAGCAGCGAGGCTAGCAGGGAGACAGTCATTGCCAGAGCGAAGGGGATGAAGAAGAGCCCGGCGAGCCCGCCCACAAACAAAAGTGGGATGAACACGGAGACTGTCGTCAGGGTTCCGGTGACATCTGGACCGACGATGTCGCGAAGACCTTTCGTGATTCCCTTCCAGCGCTCATCGCCCTGCTCCCAGCGGTGATAGATGCTTTCGAGAACGATGATACCGTCGTCGCTGAGCAGACCGACGGCGATCGTCAGCGCGCCCAGGGTCATCAGATTGAGGCTTTGTCCGGCAGCATAAAGGCAAGCGATGCCGAGCAAGACGGAGAGCGGAATGCTGAGGGCCAGAATCCAGATGCCGCGCCCTCCACCCAGTACCCACAATAGAACGCCGATAGCCAGCACCCCGCCGATGATCAGGTTCCTGCCCAGATCGGCGCCGACGATATGAACCAGATGTCCCTGGTCGTAGATGCTGACCCACTTGACTCCAGCGGGAAGTTGCTTCAGCGTGTCGGCTAATGTACGTTGCACGCTCTGACTCACCGGAATGGTGGAAGCTCCCGGCTGCTTGAAGACCACCAGGGCTACGCTCGGACGGCGATCGAGCAGGGCAGCATTGAGCGTTGGCACGGCTTCGCGTACAATGCGCGCCAATTCATGCAAGGGAATCGGCCCATTGGCGCTTGGAACCGGAATCTGTTCGAGATCCTGAATGTGCGCGGGCAGGCTGCGCACCTCGACAAAAAGATCCTGATGCCCCTGCGTGACATACCCTCCGGGCTGCAACACCACCGCCTGCTGCAGCGCGGCGACCAGTGAAGAGATGGGAACACCGTACCGATACATGGCGGCAAGGTCCGGCTGAACCCACAGCGCCTCCTGGCCTGCGCCATACACTTCAACGCGGTACACACCCGGCAGGGCGCGCAGTGCTGGAACGACATTGGCGAGGACCGCACGCTGGACTTCGGCGGGGTCATCCTTGGCCGGGATATCGAGGCTCAAATCGGCGACTTCGTTGATCGCCTGGCCCATGATTTCGGCAATAGGCTGGACCGAGGCTGGGATCTCGGCGCGAGCGCGATCGATGGCTCCGTTGACCGCCATTAGGTCCTGTTCGGGATCGGTGCCTTCGCGGAACCGAATATCCGTCTCGACCAGGCCATTGCCCATGTTGGAGCGCACATCAACGAGGTTGGGCAATGCCTGAATCTCGCCTTCGAGCGGCCAGGTGATCTGGGATTCGAGTTCTGCCGCAGTGGCTCCAGGTTCGTGGGAGATAACGCTGACTTCCGGAAAATTGAATCGCGGCAGCACCTCGACCGGAATCTTCCAGTAGGCATAGAGTCCATAGACGATCAGAAAGCCGTAGACGAGCGCCCACAGCAGCGGCTGCATCAGCAAACGACGAAAGGAAGTATTCTCTGCCACCACCATGACTCCTAATCGGGGATCTGGTACTGCTCGGCAATGCTTGTGTGGAACAACAGGTAAGCGTTATTGACCACAACCTTCGCACCTGGAGCAAGCCCACTTACGATGAATGTGTCCCAGCCTTGTGTGGGCCCCGGCACAACCTGTTGCGCACGATCTCCCGAAGCGGTCTGGACCATCACCCACCATTTCCCTTGATTAAGGACAAGCGCGCGCGTGGGGACTGCCACCATCTGTCGCGCCGGCAGATCAAGGGTCACCGTTCCAGACTCTCCGCTAAGCCATTGTTTTTTTGCATCAACAGCCTCCATCGCAATCGATTCGCCGCCACCTGCCGCGAGAGTGCCGAGAATAGAGGCGACCCTGACCTTCACGGGTTTTCCTCCATCCGAAGGCGTAAATCGGCCGGTCATCCCAACACGAATGATTGTCAGATCCGCGCCGTAATAACTGGCCAAGAGCCATAAGCTGTTTGCCGGCTGAAGAGTCAGGATCGGCTGACCCGCGCTAACTAGCGCGCCATCGGCGCTGTTGAGTTCGAGCACAATGCCATCTGCCGGAGAAGACGCAGTCATCAACGCGCGGACGGTGGTCAGCCGGGACTGCGCGTTGACAACGCCGCTTCTTGCCTGTGCAGCTGCGCTTTCGGCTTGCTGCACTGCTTGGCGCGTGGTCAGGTGCGAAGGGAGCTGTTGCTGCGCGATCGCAAGCGACTTCACCGCAGTATCAAGCTGAGATTGCGCACTGCGCACGTCGGCCTCGCTCTGCGTCAAAAGGGAATCGATGGCGGGACCGCTCAGACGTGCCAGACTTTGTCCAGCGCGCACATGCGTACCGGGCCGAACCGTTAATCCGGTCACCACATCTTCTTCGGCCGCGCTGACCGGAACGGTGCTGACGGGTGAAACCTGGCCGTAGGCAACCAGCTGAGATGTTTGCAGGCGGCTTTGAACGGTGACGACGTCCGCGTCGGAGGTCTGTCCGATGGCGTCAGCAACGCCGTTGAAGAAAAGGATGGTGAGAACAACCGAAACGGCGCCAATATGCGAAACGAGCAATCGCTCTCCCTTAGCAGAGCAAGGAATGAACCTCATGAAAACTCCCGCGAGTCGTAGTTCGATTAGGGAACACGCGCACAACTATGCACGCGCACACGAACGCGCAAGGGAAATGAGGAGAGTTCTAAATGCGGAGGGAGGTAGAGCTCAAAGGAGGCGAAAAGAGCAGACGCAAATATGCGGTTCCATAAGAATGCGGCTGGGCCGCAGATACCGCGCCCCGCAAGAGCCGCATGACAAGCAAAAAGACGATTCTGGCAAGCTGGACGATCAGCAACGCCAAGAGGATGCACAACGCAATGCTCATGCCGACTACAATGAACATGAATTCGGAGTCATGTCCAATGTCGGCAATCGTGTCCCAGCGATCGAAAAGCTCACACAACTGCGAGACGGCAATCAGGAGGATGGCCGCAACCGCGACGAATGTGTGGAACCGGCGGTTCACCTGTCCATCGTAACACCGCATCCCACCGTAGGCGCCACTCTGCGAAGCACAGCTTACAGTCCATTCGCAGTCAGTGTCGATTGCACCAGTGAACGAAACAGGTCATTGGCCTGATCGGCGGAAAGTGGGCTCCGGGTTTCCAGCCACCACTCCAGCACCAAAACGAATGTGGAGGCCAGATACTCGACCAGAACAGCTGTCGGGATCGTGCCAGATTCCCCTCGTTTTTCGCGGCGGCTCTTCTTCACCTGCTGACCAATCAAACCCACAAGGATCTTTCGCAGGCGCTCGTGAAGAATGGCGCGCGCTCTCGGTCCCATCTTCAAAGGACTCGTCCAGCGGTGTCCATCGTGATGCTCGAAGATCGGAAGGCTAAACCAGAGCAGCTTGTCACTCTGGCTGCCTCCTGACTCCCTCTTCGCGAAGCGGACAGGCCCAATGATGTCATGGATAGTGCTGGCCAGGAGATCGTCTTTGTCACGGAAATGCGAATAGAAGGCCGACCGGCCGATGTCGGCACGATCCAGGATCTCCTTCACCGCAATGTCGTCGTAGTCCTTCTCTCGGACCAACGAATGTAGCGCGTCACGAAGAGCCATCTGCGTCCGCGCAACTCTTCGATCCGGCGCGTCCTTAGTCCGCTTGATCATTCGCTTGCCTCTATACCAAAAGCGGATAAAGCGTCGAAATTGTCCGCTATCGCACTCTCCGACGCCGGCGTTCTTCCGCCATCGCTGTGATCAGCATATGGTCCATTCGTACAGATGTCCATTTTCATACGAACGTGCGTTTGCTCGTCGTCCTGAATTTGAGAGATGACACCGAAAAGGAGATACACAGAATCTATGGACGAAGTCGATGGGAAATCAAGCGCGACAATGCCTCGGCAACTCGGCAGGGTCATGCTGATAACGCATATCGTCGTTTCGGTCGGCTGGCTTGGCGCGGTCGCCGGATTCCTGGTTCTGAGTATTGCCGGCCTGACCAGTTGCGACGTGTCGACCGTGCGCGGCGTCTATCTGTCGATGAACCTCATCGGTTTGTATTTGCTCGTTCCGCTCAGCTTCGCTGCGCTGCTGACTGGGCTTGTCCAATCGCTTGGAACCTCATGGGGTTTGTTTCGGCAATATTGGACGATAGTGAAGCTTGTTCTAACGATCGGCTGTGTCGGACTTCTTTTATTGCATCAGTTCATGGCAGTGGCGCGTGCTGCACAGCGGGTAATGGATTCGCCGTTGGGAACAATGCCCCACGTAAATCGGATCGGGGAGGAACTCGCTATGAAGGCAGCGCTCGCAATCCTAGTGCTGCTGATAGTCACCACGCTCTCGGTATACAAGCCATGGGGGCTCACGCCCTATGGACGTCGATTGCAACAGAAGCGTCGAATGATGCAGGGCAGCACAGAGGTCGAAATCCCAGCTGCGCTTGCCGTTGCAACTCTTACACCAATCAGCAGTCAGAGGAAGCGGCTGGCTCTATTCCTCGGGCTTTTCAGTGCATTGATCATCACGCTTGTTTTGATGCATCATCTCCTCGGCCATGGCTTCAGAGGTCACGGCTTCTGAGGGCCGAATGCGTTGATGAGTTTATCCAGTAAAGTTTCCGACGTTGCCAGGGAGTCCGCGCTCATTTGATTTGAAGAGGGTAATAGTAAGCGGCCTGATCCTGCTCGTGTGTGGTCGAGAGGAAATATGGTCCTGCCTTAGCCTTTCGAAGGTCAAGATCGGTGGTGATCCGCTGCTGATCTCCATTTGCCACCGAGGTTGCTGTCCCCTCCGCAACGACACCGGTTCCGTTCTGATCGCGAGTGATTGCAACCAGATATAGTCCTGGCTCACTGTGGCGCGGCAGAATGATTGTCACTTTCACTAACGCGTCCGGCAACGATACTGATTCCAGTTGCCCTGGCTGCTCGCCGCGAATAGTTCCCGCATCCCAAAGGTTCACCGTCTGCGCAACGACGGAGGTATTGGCTGGCGGTGCCTTTCTCCCCATCACATGCCACGCGACTACGACCGACACTGCTATCAAAGCGCAGGCTGTGATAGCGGCAGGAAAAGCCATCCGCAGCCGATGCGAGCGATTCTGTTCCCGGAGTTCAAGAAGTTTACTCATGCATTCGCGACAATTTGCCGTGTGATCGATGCGCGGATCAGATAGCGCAATGCTCTTGGATTTGCGGGCAAGATCCCGAAGAAACCCCTTATCCGGGCAAGGTCCGGAAGGGGTCGTTTCGCCGGCGAGGACTCGTCGCTGATGCTGCTGCGTAATCCAGGACTCAAAGTGATCTTCCGCGCGGGAAGACCGGCGCCAGCTTAATCGCATTTTGGGGAATCTCCAGACCGGGATAGTTCTTGGAGCAGCGCCTCCAACTCCCGCAAGTATGCACGACGGACCGCCGTATGATCCATCTCCAATTCTTTTGCAATCTCGCGCCAGGTGTATCCGTCTGAGCGCCGGTTGACGATCGCCTGCGCGAAGGGCGAAAGCCGGGAGAGCAATTCATTTGCAAAGGCGCTTTTTTCTGCTTCCGGTTCACTAGCGAGAAACGATTCCATATCGAGCATCAACCCGGATGACAGTTCGCGGGTCCGCCTCGCCGCAAGCTGTCCCGCCCGGCGACGAATCACGCTTTTGATGCGGGCGACAAGTTTTTCGGGAGGAGCGTCTGGATGACGCGCAACGTACCGTGATGCGTTGTGGACAGCGTGTTCCATCAATTCACGTGCCGAGTCCTGGTCGTTCAAGTAGGTTCGCGCGCACAGGAGAGAGTACGACCATGCTGCCTTCGCAGCGGCCTCCAATTTCTGATCAGAAGCTTGGTGCCCGGTCGTGTAGGCCCAAGTCCACGTCAGCTCTTCCCAATTAGGACCGTTTGGCGGCATTCGCGAGCATCTGCCCGTGGGGGGATTAACCACCGTCTTAACAGAAGTATAGGTGAACTTCTCTCTTCACCGTCGAAATAGATCACCAGAGCCGTGCCCCAAAATGCCTTTGCAAATGCCTTTAGTAAGTAGGAAGGCTCCTCAAAGCCTCCCGGAAAGCCGCACGAGATCTCGAGACATTAGAGGTGTGACGGCATCCTCGATGTGATGAATCGGATTGCGCTTCTGCGAGCGAAGTGGCACCTGCCTTTCGAGTTGAGCGAGCGAGTCCTCCAGAGGTTCCGCAGGCCCAATCACGTCATTTGCCTTGGCGATCACCGGACGATCAGTAATCGAGGCTCATATGGCAACTCTCCCCAAATTGCCAGAACGGTTCCGTGAGTGGAGCCCCGAAGCTATGGCCATGGCAACTCAGGCCAAAGTGCTTTCGGGCAACAAGCTCGAACAACTTGTAGTGCGCCTTCAGCGCCAAACCGGGCGTCCGAAGGAGGCTTGCTGGCGCTTGATCATCCAGCACGGGATCAAGGGACGGAAGGACCACCGACGATGGACCGAGTCCGAAATGGAGATTGTTCGGGAGGAACTGGTGAAGCGATCGATTGATGAGGTGGCGAAGAAAATCGATCGGACACCAAAAGCGATCCGCAACATGCTCACGAGGAACCAACTCAGCCTGCGAGAAATACGATGCGATTTGTTCTCAGTGGAAAGCCTGGCCAGCGCGCTTCATGTTCGCAAGGCAGAGATCGTTTTCTGGATTCAACAGAACTGGTTGCCGGCCTCAGTCGCCACTCAAGGCAAGCGGCGTTTCTACATCGTCACTCCTGAAGGGCTCAAGGACTTTTACAAGCACCATCACGCGGATCTTATGAATCGCGGCATTCGAAACCAGGCTCTTTTTGAAGCTTACTTTGAATACTGCTTTGTCCCCAAACACACCGTTGGCGAGCAGTTGCTGGAGGTCCGGCGGCACAAACGGCAACGGGCGGCCATCGCCGCTTTGAGTATCCGGGCCACTGACGATCAAGAGGAGGAGGATAGCGATGAGAGCGATCCGGACATGGACGGGCGGTATCGCATCGAGATGGCGGAGGTCGGTGCCGCAGAGGGAGACCCAGAAAATGAGGAAGCATGAGATCTGTCCGCGCTGTGGCACCCTGATTCATTCGCCCCGAATGTCGTTGCGCAGGATGGTTGTGACGGCCCTTTGCACGAGCCTCTTGCTTTCGATCCTCATTTCAGCGTTTCTGATAGCCGAACCATGGCTAGAGGATGCAGGACACCGATTCGTTGATCGAATGGTCTGGCACGAGCCGCTCGACAGCTGGAACCTGTGAGCGCTCGACGGAGGTACAACGAGGGCAACCAGATCCATACTCTGCTTTTTACTCGGATGCGGTCGTCGGGTCAGGTCTTCCGAGTTGACTGCATTGACAAAGAGTTTGTCGCCATTCTTGTCCGAACTGCCAGTGGCGAACAGAGCATCGGAACCGCGCAAAGTGCGTTCGATTCGAGCCCAAAACACTGTGTACGATTTTGTGCACCTGCTCCTTCAAAATCGGTCATAATCGGGATCATACCGATAGCAATCGGCGACGAGGAGGGACGAGAAAACAGCTGCTGCGAACATCGTAGGCGTGGCCGCAAATCCCTGAGATTTCAGCGGTTAATTGATCGGCGTATCTGCTTGTGAAATAAATTGCTTAGCGCGGCAGGTGCCGCCGCGTGGCATTTCTAAGCCGCAAAAGAGCAGAGCATTCGGCTGTTAACCGAAGGGTTGTAGGTTCGAGTCCTACCTGAGGAGCCAAATTTATTCCCTGCAACAATTTGCCGAATTCCACTCAGCCACATTTTTTTGTGGAGGCGCTTCTTCTGCGCCCGTAGAACTAAATGTTTGCGCGCGGAACATCCAGCGCGCCAGTCAGGGTGCTGACTTTCTCCACATGATGGCTGCGGCACCAGGATTCCAGTCCGGCTGCCAGGCGTTCCACCGCGCGCGGATCGGCATAGCTGGCTGTACCCACCTGCACCGCAGTTGCCCCAGCGAGCAAAAACTCGACTGCGTCCTCTGGCGTTACGATGCCGCCCATGCCAAGGATCGGAATCGAAACGGCGCGCGCTGTTTCGTACACCATGCGCAGAGCGATGGGCTTGATGGCCGGCCCTGACAGCCCGCCTGTTACATTGCTCAACCGCGGCTTGCGCGTCTCCACGTCAATGGACATAGCCAGGAAAGTATTCACCAGGCTCAGCCCATCGGCGCCCGCTCCCGCTGCTACACGCGCCATGTGCGCAATCGACGTGACATTGGGAGAAAGCTTGACAATCAGCGGACGTCCAGCCACTGCCTTTGCCTGTCCCACCAGGTACTCGAGCGAACCCGCATCCGCGCCAAACGCCATGCCCCCCGCATGAACGTTAGGGCAGGAGACATTCAGCTCATAGGCCGCGATACCCGCCACCTCATTGAGCCGCTGAATCACCGCGACGTACTCGTTGACCGTATAGCCGAAGACGTTGACTATGACTTTGCACTTGGGGTAGCGCGCCAGGGGCGGTAGCTTGCGGGCGATGAACTCCTCCACGCCCACATTTTGCAGTCCAATGGCGTTCAGCATGCCCGCGGCCGTCTGCAGGATGCGCGGCGGGGGATGGCCCGCCATGGCCTGCAGAGAGATGCCCTTGGTGGAAAAACCGCCGATGCGCTCCAAGGCGACGATTTCTTCAAACTCGATGCCGTAGCCGAAGGTGCCACTTGCGGCGATCACCGGGTTCGTCAGTTCCAGCCCGGCGAACTGCACTTTCATGTCAGGTTTCACGCGCGGCAGTCTTCCTTGATTCTTGGATTCCTACTGGCTCGCCGGGTGAATCGGTTTCAGCGCTTCGGTAAGCACGCGGCCCACCGCCGCCGATGGCTGATTGATGCCGGCCAGCGAGGCGAATGTGACCGCCAAGTCAACCGGGGCCACACGTCCATGATACGCGCCGGGCGCAAACGGCGTCCCATAGAAAGCCAGGGGCACATGCCGGTCATAGGACCATGGGCTGAAGTGATTGGTGCCGGTCATGTTGCGTGAGCCTTGCATCTGATAGGCGCCCAGTACCAGCATCACATACCAGTTGCCGTGGTAGTGATAGCTATGCGCCAGCTCGCGCCCCCACTCGCTCGGCGGCAGCTCGCCATCGGCCAGCGCCAGCCGCGAATAAACCCCCACCACTTGCGGCGCGGGTGGCAGACGATGCTGCAAAGGCAGTGCCCCGTCGGCTTTGGGAGCCTGGCTGGAAACCGCGGCCGGCAGCAGCGCAGCCACTTCGGCCTCCGCGTCCTTCTCATCCACGTGCACCTTTTCAAACGCACGCTTGTCCAGCACGATGTAAGGCAGCTCCGGCTCCGGCATCAGGTAGCTCACCTGCGCTCCAGGCGAGTAGCGCGCATTCAGGCCCGCATTCAGGCTTGCATACACGGCTTTCATGTCCACTGTGGCAGAGTGGATGCCGAGCTTGGCCGCCACTGCCGGAACCGGTGCGACACCGTGATCCGCCGTCAGCGCGATCCAGGTGTTCTTGAGCCCCACCGTCTGGTCGAGCCAGCTAAAGAAGCTGTCCAGATCGCGGTCGAGGCTAAGAATCATCTGCTGTTCCTGCTCGGAATCCGGTCCGTACTGGTGTCCCTCAAGGTCGTTGGCTGAGAGCGAAATGGTCACCATGTCCGTGACACCGTTCTCGCCCAGCTTTTCATTCGTGATCACGGCCTTGGCAAAGTCCAGTTCATAGCGGTTAGCCGCCGGCGTCTTGCCTACTGTGCCAAAAAAGTTCCGCGTGCCCACGGCGTTTGCTTCCTGCTCGGCCTGGGCAATGCGCCCGCTCGCGTTAAAGTCGTGCGCCCAGACCGGCAGATGCTCCATGTAGTACGTCGAGGTGGTGAACTGCCCGCTCGCAGGATCAATCCAGAAGGCGCCGTTCGCCGCCTGTCCTGCCGTCAGAATCGCCGCGCGATCTTTGAGCGAGATGCCGAACACCCGAGCCCGCCCCTGCGTTGCCAGACGCAGCTCATCGCCCAGCGTGGTGGCTCGCAGGTTCAGCGGTGAAGCGCCTATGACATAATGCGGCGCATCCGCAGGTGCACCGGGCTGGTCCGCTGGAATGGAGGATGCTGGCAGATCAACTAGCTGATACCGCTCGTCCTCCACTGACGTCACCTTGTGCGTATCTGAGCGAGAGGCATCCCACCACTCGTTTGATTCGATGCCGTGCCCATCCGTATACGCGCCCGTGGCAATGGTCGAGTGTCCCGGCGCAGTCTTCGTGTTCGCGTAGTCGTAGTAGCAGTCCGTGAACCAGGCGCCCTCGTCCATGAAGAGCCGGAACCCACGCCCCTTGAACTGCGCGTAATCACGGTTCAGGTAGTCGCCGCGGAACTGGTCGATGACCACGATGACAATCAGCTTGGGCCGGCCAACGTTGACCTGCGCCTGTGCCAGCGCCGGCAAAAGGAAGGCGAGGACAAAAACCAGGATACGCAATGATGAGGAGCGAAGAAGAGTCTCTTTGCAGTGCATCCTACCGATTATAGGAAATCGCGGAGACCCTGCGTGGCGATGAAAGGCACAATCCGACCGCCACGCTCATTTTTTAACAGTGTTGCTTCGCTTCATGCTCCCGAGCTGGTCGCCAACGGTCCGGGATAGGCCTTCCCTCTGCAATCCACGTCGACCGGGTAGCTTTGCCCGCCACGCATCCGGTCCATCAGCCACAGATACGTCGTCAGATGATGTTCGCAACCGAGGTCATCCTCAATTGCGTTCATCGGCGCAACCAACTCGACACCTGTGTTGGTGTGTTCATAGGGCAGCGGCAGAAACGGAGGCAGGCAGGGTACCAGATCTGACCGGTTGTAGATGCGATAGCTCTCAGCAACCGCGGCATTGAACGACCCGGCAAAGAGGTGATCCCCGGTTCGCGGACTGGCGTAGGTATAGATCACCGGCTGGCGGCATTCCGTGTTCAACGCCACATCCAGCGTCAGCAGCGTTGCCAATGCGCCGCCCAGGCTGTGGCCCGCCACGGTCACTGTCCGCGCCTGCCCCGCGTGCACATATGCGCCAATTGAGGCCATCGCCGATGTCGATTGCGGTTTGCGATCCGTGCGCAACGACTTGTAGATGGCTGTGAATCCATCTTCCGTCATCCCCGCGCTGTCATGGATCGGATTCGGCAGCATCAGGAATGCCGCATCGTGTATCCATTCGAGAATCGTATCTGTCCCGCGCACAATCGCCACAAGCTCCTTTGTCGCACTGACCGCCAGAAAGCCGTAGGTTACCGTCTCGCCCGCATGCGGACTTACTTCCGTGGCCAGTTCATTGCCATAAAGTGTCTGCAGAAATGCGTAGCCCAGCGCCTGAATATCCGTCTTGTTCTGTGCGGAATACTCTGCCGCTGGTTGAACGTCTTCGGCAATCTTCACCAGCCGTGCATAGTGAATGGCTGAATCCCAATTGATTGTTGGCATGGCTTGACCTCTCGCAGGGAAGTTATGACACCGAAGAGCGTAGGACTGAACATAACTTGGGTCAAGAAGAAAGTCTGGCTATAAAACTAATCTCTTATTACTTATGCAAGGGTAAATGGCCCAAAAGTAAGGGGGCATCCCTGCGTCAGGAATGCCCCCTTGCACTCTATCCTTATTGCCAGTTAGGCGCTTACGGTCTCCGTCGCGTTGACCTTCACCGGCGTCAGCCAGCCAAAGCGGTCTGGCTTCAGGCCGTTGGCAATCGCGAAGAACTCGTCAGAGATCTTCTGCGTGATTTCGCCTGGCTTGCCGTCGCCGATGACAATCCGGTCGATGGAGCGAATCGGTGAAACTTCCGCTGCCGTCCCGGTGAAGAAAACCTCATCGGCAATGTAGAGCATCTCGCGCGGAATCGACTGTTCGGTCACGGGCAGCCCCAGGTGCCGTGCAATGGTCAGCACGCTGTCGCGGGTAATGCCCGATAGTGCCGAGTTGGCAAGCGGCGGCGTGTACAAAACGCCGTTCCGCACGACGAAAATGTTCTCGCCCGAGCCCTCGCTCACCAGCCCGTTCACGTCCAGCCCAATGCCCTCAGCATAGCCGTTTGCGTCCGCTTCCATGCGGATCAATTGGGAATTCATATAGTTTGCGCCCGCCTTGGCCAGCGCCGGCATGGTGTTGGGCGCAAGCCGATTCCAGCTCGAGATGCACACATCCGCACCGCCGTGGCCAGCAACATACTTACCCCACGCGAAGTTGGAAATGTAGACCTCGATTGGAGAGCCCTTGGGGTTTACGCCCATTTCGCCGTAGCCGCGCAGCACGATGGGCCGGATGTAGCACGGCGCAACGCCATTGGCTTCAATCGTTTCCACGACCGCGGCGCACAGCTCGTCCAGCGTGTAAGGCAGCTCCATCCGATAGATTTTGGCCGAGTCCAGCAGGCGCTGCATGTGCTCCGGCAGCCGGAAAACCGCCGAGCCCTGCGGCTGCGCATAGCAGCGGATGCCCTCAAATACGCTGGAGCCGTAATGGATCACGTGGCTCATCACATGGATCGTGGCCTGCTCCCAGGGAATCAGGTTGCCGTTGTGCCAGATCTTCGAGGTAGTTTGGATAGGCATAGGGGTGAAAACACTCCTTTATCGCGCACTCTGTGCGTATCCTCAAGCCTAACGCGATTCGGTGGCCTCTGTCACTTGGCCAGCTGGTACGCACAAGGGACTGTGCCCACGTTGACAAGGGGGGAAGCCGAGACAGCAGGGCAGCGCTGGCTCCCACGAAGGCGGAGACCACCTCTCGATGGCTATGAATATGTGACACGCGTCACATGCTCTACCCCTTGGCCAATGAAACCATACTCTACGTACTCAGACAGTGGACTTCATATCATGCGCAATTTTCTTATCTCGACTGTTTGGAGAACAGAAGTGAAGATAGATTCGTCCGCATTTATCGCCGATCAGGAGTTGATTCAGGCTCTTGAAAAGCGATCCACGCCCATTGCCTGCGAAGAAGACCGCATCCTGTTCCGGCAGGGAGAGTTGCCCGAGGGGCTTTTCATCCTCCACGATGGGAGCGTCAGGCTCACCATGGAGTCCCCTTTGGGCGAGGCCGTAATGGAGGGCTCAGCCTCGTCAGGTTCGCTGCTTGGTTTGCCCGGTCTCATCGGCAATCAGGCCTACTCCCTCACCGCCAAGGCACTCAAGGGCGCCCGGCTGAGCTTTGTTAAGCGCGACGATTTCTCCGACCTGATGCTCACTGAGCCTGCCATGTCGGTTCGCGTGCTGCGTGTGCTCGCTGCTGAGGTGCGCACGGCCCGCTTTGCCCTTACGGAACTGTAGCCCGTACCACCCGGCGCGGGTTACAGCAACCGCGCAGATGCGTTAGCATCCGGAGTGTGCCCGGCCTTGATACTCCAGTGATGTATGTGCGCGGTGTGGGGCCGCGCGTGGCGGAATTGCTCGCCGCCAAGGACATCCAGACCGCCGAAGACCTGCTCTACCACCTCCCGTTCCGCTACGAAGACCGCCAGAATCCGCGCAGCCTCGACGAACTGAAGCCTGGTGAAATGGCCAGCGTCATCGCCGAGGTGCGCGGAGCGGCTCTCCTCCGTACGCGCCGCATGCCCATCTTCGAGCTCACGGTGGGACAGGGCCGGCACGCGCTCAAGTGCCTCTGGTTCCACGGCACCTACCTGGAGGGCAAGTTTAAGGCCGGACAAACAGTGGCCCTCTTCGGCAAAGTGGAGCCGTCGCGCTCCACCAGCAACTTCAAGATGATCCAGCCGCAGTTTGAACTGCTGCCCGACGCCAGCGACGACGCCGAAACGCGCCTGCTGGAAGTGGGCCGCATCACGCCGGTTTATGAGTCGCTGGGCGGCAGCCGCCTGACCTCACGATGGCAGCGCAAAGTCATCTTCAACCTGCTTGAAGGCATGCGCGGAGCCGTGCCTGAATGCCTGCCTCATACCATGCTTGAGCGGCTCGGCCTGCCCGTCCGCGAGACAGCCCTGCGCGAGGTCCACTTTCCGCCAGAGGGCACGCCGATGACGCAACTGCAAGCCTCGGCCACGCCCGCCCACCAGCGCCTCATCTTCGAGGAGCTGTTCTTTCTGGAACTCGGACTGGAACTCAAGCGCCGCCGCGTGCGCGAGCGTGCCGGTATCAGCTTCGCCACCAACGACAAGGTCCGCGAAGCCATCCGCGAGGTGCTTCCGTTTCATCCCACGGCGGCGCAGAAGCGCTCGCTCGCCGAGATTGTTGCGGACATGCGCCAGCCCAGCCCCATGCGCCGCCTGCTGCAAGGTGATGTCGGCTCCGGCAAGACCATCGTCGCGTTGCAGGCCATGCTCGTGGCCATGGAGAACGGCTACCAGGCCGCCCTCATGGCGCCCACTGAGATTCTTGCCACGCAGCATTTCCTCGCCGCCCGCAAGCTGCTGGAGCGCTCCTCGCGCCGCTATCGCATCGTCCTGCTCACCGGCTCGCTCGACGAAGACCGCAAGCGTGCCAACCGCGGCCTCATCAACCGTGGGGAAGCGCAGCTCATCATCGGCACCCACGCGCTCATTGAGGAGAAGGTCGAGTTCGACCGCCTCGGCCTGGTTGTTGTCGACGAGCAGCATCGCTTCGGCGTTCTTCAGCGCTTCCGCCTCATGAAGAAACCCACGCAGGCAGAGCCGGATGTGCTGGTCATGACCGCAACGCCTATCCCCCGCACTCTCGCACTTTCCCTCTACGGCGATCTTGAGGTCAGTGTGCTCGACGAACTGCCGCCGGGCCGCACGCCCATCGTCACCCGCCGCGTCCCAGGCGAGCGCGCCGATGAAGTGTGGGAATTCGTCCGCAAGCAGGTCGCGCTGGGACGCCAGGCGTATATCGTTTATCCGGTCATCGAAGGAAGTAAGGAGGACCAAGCAGAAAGAGACTTTTACCTTGATGAGTCCGAGGGCGAGCATGCGGCCCATGTGTCCGTGACACGAAAGATCGCACGAAGGAGCAAAGGAGCGGAACTCTTTCCCGAGCCGGCGCAGGAGGCCTATCCAGCCTCAAAGACTGATCTCAAGTCCGCCGTGGAGATGCACGAGAAGCTGCGCACCGGTGCTCTGGCCGGTCTGCGCATAGGCCTGCTCCACGGGCGCTTGGACGCAGACGAAAAGGAAGTCATCATGCGCCGCTTCCAGCGCGGCGAAATCGATGTGCTCGTCGCCACCACAGTCATTGAAGTGGGCGTGGACGTGCCCAACGCCTCCGTCATGGTGGTCGAGCATGCTGAGCGCTTCGGCCTTGCGCAGCTGCACCAGTTGCGCGGACGCGTGGGCCGCGGAGCCGCCAAAAGCTATTGCATTCTGGTCACCGGCCCGCGCGTTTCCCCGCTCGGCGAGGAACGACTCAACGCCATGGTGCGCACCCAGGACGGTTTTGAGCTGGCTGAGCTGGACCTCTCCATGCGCGGCCCAGGCGAGTTCTTCGGTACCCGCCAGGCCGGCTTGCCGGACTTCCGCGTTGCGAATCTGGTGCGCGACCGTCAGTTGCTTGAAGTGGCCAAACAGGAGGCCGCACGCTTCGCCAATTCTTCACAGGAAGACAAGGGCAGGGAAGGCGAAGGCACCGAGGCCGAGCGAGCGCGCGTCTGGGCCCGCCTCAAGGAAGCATGGCAGCGCCGATACGGCCTGGTTGAAGCTGGCTAGGGTCGGTCTGACCCCCGGAAATAACTTTGCGCAACCCTGAGGACGATCCGGGCGTCCTCAGGGTTGCGCATGCTGTTTGTGCCAGAGCGGATTATCTATGAGCCCTTTTTATCTATAATTCTTTCTATTGTTTAAATAACCTTCTGTCCCGGTTTCGGTGGCCAGCACCGGAACCCGTCGCAACACGAGAGTCAGCGCCAGCGTCATCAGTACCACGGCTGGCCCTGCAATCACCATCCAGGCCCCCAGCGCTTCGCCGGCCAGGCTACCTGAAACCCAAAGCAACTTCAGCGGCGACTCGCGCAGCAGCGTATCCGCCGCCAGCGCTTGCTGATGCCCTGAGGCAAACAGCCACCCACCCAGCCGCATAAATGGCAGAATCAACAATACCTGCAGTGGCATCGCAAGGTAGTTCGCGGCTTGGATCGCCGGCAGATTCAGCCTGAGCGCCAGTGCAACCACAACGCACAGCGCCGTCGGAAGCCCCACTACCGGAATGCAGCCAATCGCAAAACCCAGCGCAAGGGTCAGTGCCAGCTTATGAGGTGAAATACCCTGCTGCAGCGATTCCTTGATCTGTCTCTTCTGTCCTGCCAACCACCTGCTCATCATGTTCCTCACATTACCGGTACGTTCGCAAACTGCAGATGGATTTCTTGTGAATCTTTTGCGGAGGCAACTTGTCCGCTAATACGAAGACAGCATAGCTTCTAATCGAAAATTTGGCTCTCCCACATTGGGCACATCCACATGTAGCCAAAGGTGGGATGAGATCTGTTAACTATTTAGATAATAACAAAAGAGGTGTGCCGGCTTTTCACGCCTGCAACTGCAGCAGTCCACGACCGCGCATAGCGGCCAGCACCTGTTCCACCTTCCAGTCCAGCGCGGCCGTTCCGTCCAGCGTTAAATCCGCATGTACCGCCGAGGGCCGTACATAGAAAAGGCTTGCAGGCCGCACCGTTTCCTCATATTGCAGCTGTACTGACTTCGCCGTGCGACCCCGCTCCTCCATGTCCCGCCGAAGCCGTCTCTCAAAGCACACTTCGTCGGGCGTATCCACATAGACGCGCAATTGGTAGAGAGGCAGCAGCTCGGTGTAGTGCAGCGCAAACAGCCCTTCCACCAGCAGAAACGTGCCCGCGCGCACCGTTGTTGTCCGATCTGGAATACGGATGTGGGTTGAGAAATCGTAGATTGGCCGCTCGATCGCTTCGCCGCGCGCCAGGGCCGCGATGTGCGCTGCCAGCAGTGAGCTCTCAATCAGGGCAGGATCATCGAAGTTCTGCCGTGCCCGTTCGGTCGGCGGCAGGTGCGCCAAGTCGCGGTAGTAGTTGTCCAGCGGGAAGTTCACTCCGCCCAGTTCCCGCGCCAGCTCAGCCGCCAGCGTTGTCTTGCCCGAGCCCGAGGCTCCCGCAATCCCCAGCACCACCGGCGGAAACGGCAGCCGCGCCATCGGCTGCCCATGCGGCGATTCACTCACGGTTCCGCTTCCAGCAGTGTTGAGATGCCGGGGCCCAGTTGCTCCAGCAGCCGGGCCAGACGCCAGCGAACCTGCCGCCCCGTTTCAAATACCTCCGTGTGACTCAGGGGCGAGGAGCTCAGCCCCGCTGCCAGATTCGTCACGCAGGAAATGCCCAGCACCTGGATTCCCATGTGCCGCGCCACAATCGTCTCCGGCACTGTGGACATACCCACCAGAGTGGCTCCCATGCTGCGATACGCGCGAATCTCCGCGGGAGTCTCAAAGCTGGGTCCGCTCACGGCCACATACACACCCTCGCCCAGCTCAAATCCCTCAGTGGATGCAGTGTCGCGGGCCAGCTCCCGCATCCATTTCGCGTAGGGTTCGGTCATGTCAGGGAAGCGCTGCCCAGCGCCTGTCTTGCGCGCGAAGCGCTGCTCATTCTGTCCCACCAGAGGATTCCAGCCCATCATATTGATGTGGTCGGTAATGATCACGAGCTGCCCTATCCGGTAGCTGTCGTCAATGCCGCCTGCGGCGTTGGTCAGTACCACCGCTTCGATTCCCAGTGCCCCCAGCACCCGCAAGGGAAAAGTCACCTGGCGCGGCGAGTAGCCCTCATAGAAATGCACACGCCCCTGCATCACCGCGACAGCAGCGCCGCCCAGCCGCCCTGCTACCAGCCGTCCCGTGTGCCCCTCGACCGTGGATTGTGGAAAGTGGGGAATCTCGCCGTAAGGCACGACGACCCGCTTCGTGACCACCTCGGCCACATCGCCCAGCCCTGAGCCCAGCACCATGCCAACGCGCGGTGCCAGCCCGCCCAGTTTGCCGCGCACATAGGCGGCCGCTTCGTTTACCTGGTCAAAGTGAGTCATCGTCTTCATTTTGCTCTCGATAGTACGCTTTTTTGAGATCCAACTGTCTCACAATGAGAGGATAGACCCATCAATCGGCCCCGCCGATGGGAGACCTCCCTATGAATATGAAGCAGACTGTCGCCGTCATCTTTGGACTGGGCCTCCTGGGCAACGCCGTGCTTTTTGTACCGCAGATGCTGGCCGTGTGGCGCAAGAAGAGCGACGAGGGTATCTCGCTCATTACCTTCGGCGGCTTCAGCGTACTGCAGATCATCGGCATAGTCCACGGCCTCTTCCAGCGGGATCTCTCGCTGACTCTGGGCATGGCCGCCAGCCTGCTTACGTGTGGTTCGGTCACGTTTCTTACGCTACTTTACCGGGTGCGGCGGAAGCGCGCCGCAGGCCGGATTGATGGCTGAGCGCGAGCATGACCGCCGCCTAGCCCAGAAACATCCCCGCAATCGAGGCTGAAATCAGGTTCGCCATCGTCCCCGCCAGCATGGCCCGCACGCCCAGCCGTGCCAGGTCGTTGCGCCGTTCGGGAACGAGCGCGCCGATGCCGCCAATCTGCATCCCGATCGATCCCAGGTTGGCAAAGCCGCACAGGGCAAACGTGGCAATGGTGAACGAGCGCGGTGACAGGGTCGCCTTCTGTGCGCCAAGCGCGATGTAAGCGATCACCTCATTCAGCGCCATGCGCGTGCCCAATAGGTTGCCGATAGCGCCGCAGTCATGCCACGGAACACCGATGAGCCATGCCACCGGTGCAAACACGAATCCGAGAATCTGCCCCAGGCTGCCGGGAACCCAGTGCAGTCCCGCGTGCATGTGCACCCAGCCCAGCAGGCTGTCGAGCAGCGCCACCAGCGCCAGAAAGCTGACGAGCATAATCGCCACGTTCATCGCCAGCTTGCCGCCGTCGATGGTGCCGCGCGCAATCGCGCCAATCAGGTTCTCATCCTTGTGGGCCTCGTCCTCCGGAATCACAACGCGCCCCTCGGTCGCAGGGACATCGGTTTCCGGCACCAGCATTTTTGAAATCAGAATTGTGCCCGGCGATGTCATGATCACCGCGGCCAGCAGGTGTTTGGCCGCTACGCCCTGGGCAATGTACATGGCCATGATCCCGCCCGAGACATGCGCCATGCCGCTGGTCATAATCGTCATCAGCTCGCTGCGCGTAGCCTTTGACAGGAACGGCCGGATCGTCAGCGGCGCCTCCGTCTGCCCCATGAAGATAGAAGCGGCCACGTTCATGCTCTCCGCGCCGGAGATGCGCATCGTCTTCAGCATCACCCACGCCAGCCCGCGAATAATGATCTGCATCACGCCGATGTGGTAAAGCACCGCGAAAAACGCGGAGATGAAGATGATTGTCGGCAGCACTTGAAACGCAAAGATGGATCCCAGAGATGTGTAAGGAGTGCCCAACGCGCCAAACAGAACCTTGGTGCCTGCCGCCGTCGAACCAAGCATGTTGTTCACCACGTCGCCCGCCCAGGCCATCGCACGCTGGCCATAGTCAAAGCGCAATACGAAGAAGGCAAACACGCCTTGCAGCCCCAGCCCCCACGCCACCGTGCGCCAACGGATATGTTTGCGGTCCGTCGAGCCCAGCCATGCCGCGGCAAGCACGGCAAGAATCCCCAGCACACCCGTATATCGATCCAAGCGATTGCTCCTTATTTCCCCGGCAACGGTGCGGAATCACTGTCCCTTGACAACTGGCCCATAATCTCTGCGGTCTATCCGATTACCTTACAGCATCGCGCAAATACGCCTCGGCGCTTTCACGCGAAAACACGCGGCTCACCAGCGGCACGGCGTCGGGCGGCGTCGCGGAGAAACGGATTGCTTGTTTCAGCAGCGCCGCCGGCTCGGCCAGTTTCTCTTGCGTCGTTGCGTACAGCGTTGCCAGCGGCTGTCCGCGTTCAATATGCGCCCCGCGCCGCGCGTGGAATTCAATCCCCGCGTGCGGATCAACCGGCTCGCCAGACCTCTCGCGGCCCGCACCCAGTCGCTGCACCGCCCAGCCAAGCGAAGTTGCATCCATCTCGCTCACGTAGCCGCTCTCCCACGCCTCGACGATCAGCGTCGCGCCAGGTTTGTGGAACCCCGTCAGGTCATTGAAGACTGAAGCATCGCCGCCCTGCGCCGCCACCATCTCCAGAAACACGCGCAGCGCCGAGCCGTCTGCCAGCGCTCTTTCGGCCAGCGCAAAGCCCTGCTCAGGCGTAGCGGCTTTGCCGCCCAGATGAATCATCCAGCCCGCCAGCCGCAGTGACAGTTCGCGCAGATCCTCGCTTCCGTCCGGACGCTCGCCGCGCAACAGCCTTACGCACTCCGCAAGCTCGATCCAGTTGCCCGCCATGCGTCCCAGCGGCTGGCTCATGTCGGTCATCAGGGCCACTGTGCGCGTTCCAGCGGCCTCGGCCGTTGCCACCATCAGCGCTGCCAGGTACTCGGCGTCCTCGCGCTTGCGCAGAAAAGAGCCTGAGCCGGTCTTCACGTCCAGAACCAGCGCGTCCAGCCCTGCCGCAAGTTTCTTGCTCAAGATGGATGCGCAGATTAGCCCCGGACTCTCCACCGTCCCCGTGCGGTCACGCAACGCATACAGCACGCGGTCCGCAGGCACAAGCTCCGGAGTCTGGCTCACGATGGACGCGCCGCATTGGGCCAGCACCGCCTCAAATTCCTTCAACGTCAGCGTCGTCCTGTAGCCTGGAACCGCCTCCACCTTGTCCAGCGTTCCGCCCGTGTGCCCCAGCGCGCGCCCGCTGATCATGGGCACTGCCAGACCGCACGCCGCCGCCAGCGGAGCGACAAGGAAGCTGGTCTTGTCGCCCACGCCGCCGGTCGAGTGCTTGTCCACGGCCACTTTGCCCAGCCCGCGCGGAGAAAACTTCTCGCCCGAGTCGCGCATGGCCATCGTCAGCGCACGCGTCTCTTCCACCGTGAGCCCGCGCAGCCACGCCGCCATCAGCCATGCCGCAAGCTGTTCCAGCGGAATGGACCCGTCTGCCGCACCCGCCACAAGAAAGCCAATCTCGTGCGCGTCCAGCGCGCCGCCGTCACGCTTCTTGCGAATCAGGTCGATGGTGTGGAGCGGAGAGGAACTGCTTTTGTCCGGGGCTTTCTTCAGGTCGTTCATCGCCGCGCCGCCCTCACTTCCGTTGCTTCACAAACGCCTGTGGCAGCAGCGCGGAGAAAGGCATCGTCCGCACTCCGTCCTCAGCGGAAAAGATCACCGGCGCATCCGGAAGAATGAACTCGGCCAGCGTCTGCCGGCAGGCTCCGCACGGCGGACTGGCGGCATCGTTCAGGTTGGTCACAGCCACCGCTGCAATGCGAATTTCAGGGCCGAACTCGCTTACGGCACGCACGAGTGCCGCGCGCTCCGCGCAGATGGTGAGCCCATAGCTCGCGTTTTCCACGTTGGCTCCGGTCACAACTGCGCCGCCGGTCAACTTGAGCGCCGCGCCCACGCGGAAGCTCGAATACGGTGCATAGGCGCGCTCCGCCGCTTCGCGCGCGCACCGGAGCAAATCGTCCAACGCCAGCTCATCCTTTATCCCTGCATCCATAAGACATCCACCTGCAGACTGCATGAACTCTGAGGCTAATCCATTTCCGCGCCCGCTGTACATGCCTGTCCTGCGTGTCCTGAGTGGTCCTAAAGTCTGCGCACGATCCATCCGATAAATATCTTTGAAAGCTTTTGGTTCCGAGACGCGGTCGCGGCCGGGCGGACGGTTGGGTGCAATGGATGATTTGACAAGGGAATTCCTGATCGAGAGCCAGGAAGGTCTGGACCGCATGGAGCGCTGCCTCACCGACCTGGAGGAGCAGCCAGACGGCACGGCCCTGCTGGCGGAGATCTTCCGCTCGGTGCACACCATTAAGGGAACCACCGGCTTTCTTGGCTTCAAGCGGCTTGAGCGCCTGGCCCACGCCGGTGAAAACCTGCTCGGCCTGCTGCGCGATGGCAAGCTGTCCGCCAGCGCGCCCGTGATCACCGGATTGCTGCAGCTTCTCGATGGGCTGCGCTCCATTCTCAGAACCATCGAAGCCGAGAATCACGAAGGCGAGGGCGAAGACGCTGAACTCATCTGCCGGCTGGAGCAGTTGCAGACACCGGCACAGTTGGCTGTCATGCGGCCAGCCCTTGTCTCCACCGCCGTGACTTCAGCTTCTGCCCTCGAGATGCTTCCCGTCTCCGCGCTGAGCGCACCCGAGGAATGCGAGCCCGACGCAGCCCGTTCGCGTGCCCAGGCGAATTCCGCCGCTGAAAGCACCCTGCGCGTAGATGTAACCCTGCTGAACCGCATGATGAATCTGGTGGGCGAGCTGGTGCTCACCCGCAATCAAGTTTTGCAGGCTACGGCCTCCGATCCTGCGCTGACGCTGTTGTCCCGCCGCCTCGACATGGTCACGGCGGACCTGCGCGAGTCCGTGATGAAGGCGCGCATGCAGCCGGTATCCAACATCTTCTCCAAGATGCCGCGCATCGTCCGCGATCTCTCGCAGACGCTCCATCGCCGTGTCCGCCTGCAGATGGAGGGCCAGGAAACTGAACTCGACAAAAGCTTGCTTGAGGCCATCAAGGACCCGCTCACGCATGCCGTGCGCAACGCGCTCGATCATGGCATTGAGCCGCCAGCGGTGCGTGAGGCCGCGGGCAAGGCTCCCGAAGGCACGCTCCGGCTGCGTGCCGCGCAGCAGGGAAGCCACGTCATTGTTGAGGTATCCGATGACGGCGCGGGCATCGCCGTGGACAAGATTCGCGCCAAGGCCATTGAGTGCGGCCTCATCACCGCCGTGCGCGCCGCGCAATTGTCCGAGCGCGAACTCCTCCAGCTTATCTTCCTGCCGGGCTTTTCCACCGCCGCCCAGATCACCAGCGTCAGTGGCCGCGGCGTCGGCATGGACGTAGTCCGCACCAACGTCGAAAAGATTGGCGGCAAGGTTGAAATCGACGCACGCGTCGGCAAAGGCACAACCCTGCGCCTGCGAATTCCGCTCACGCTGGCCATCATTCCCGCGCTCATCGTACGCAGTGTGGGCCAGAGCTTTGCGTTGCCCCAGGGCGCGTTATCGGAACTGGTCCGCATTCCTCCCGAGCAGGCCGCAAGCGCCATTGAGTGGATTGAAGCTGCGCCGCTCTACCGTTTGCGCGGTAAGCTGCTGCCGCTTGTCTTTCTCGATCGCCTCCTTGTTCTCGCTACAGAACGCGAGCGGGCTGCCGGGCGCGACCATTTCATTGCCGTCCTTGATGCCGATGGACGTCGCTTCGGCTTGGTCGTCGATGGGCTTGCCGATCCCGAAGAGATTGTCGTCAAGCCGCTCAGCGCCGTGCTCAAGGATATCGGTCTTTACTCCGGCGCAACGGTTCTGGGCAACGGCGATCTGGCGCTTATCCTCGACCCCGGCGCCATCGCCATGCGCGCCGGCGTCGCCATGAGCGGCGAAGAGGATACCGCGCGCCACACAGCAGACGATGCGGCAACCACCGCCGCGCGCGCCGCCGAGTACCTGCTGGTGGAGGCTGCCGGACGCCAGGCCGCCGTGCCCTTGGCCGAGGTGTTGCGCATCGAGCAGCTTTCAGTCTCGCGCATCGAGTACATCGGCTACCGCCCGGTGCTCAACTTCGCTGGCCAGTTACTGCCGGTGGAAGACACGGGCGGGGTGCTCGCGGCCGTGCAGAACAATCCAGAAGCCCAGATCGTCGTGGTTATCTGCCGCGACGGAAGCCGCCACGTGGGCATCGCTGTCTCGCACGTGCTGGATGTGGCAGCGGGCGGCGACCTTTTGGATGCCGGTACAAGCCAGCGCAGCAGCGGCGTCACTCTGCTCAGAAACCGCGTCACCGGTGTGGTGGACCTGAGCGCGGTGGCTCAGTTGCCTGCATGCGAAAGCGCAGCAGGCGAATGGAGCCAGTTGACGGAGACAGTTCGATGAGCACACAGGCAGCGGTGTTGCATCGCATGGAAAAATCAGCGTCGGCGCTGGTGGAAATCTGCTCCGTGCGTCTCGAGCAGGCACTGTTTGGCGTACCCATCCACCACATCCTTGAGATTGTCGGCTCGGCCCGGCCGCAGCCGGTGCCGCTGGCGCCCCGCTTTGTGGGCGGACTGGTCCACTACCGCGGCGACGTGCTCACCACGGTGAGTCTGCGCCAGTTGCTCGGGCTGCCGCTCCTTGACGCGCTCCAGGACATCCTGATTCTCGAAAGTCCCGGCGGCTGCTTTGGCCTGCTGGTTGACTCGGTAGGCGAGGTGCTCACGTTGCCCGCGGCCGACCACGAACCCAACCCCTCCACTCTCGACGAATACAGAAAAGACCTGTTCTCCGGAGCCTACAAGCTCAAGGGCGGCCTGCTCGTGATGCTCGATCCCGAGCGTCTTGACCCCATCCGGCTGGGCGCGGCTCGCACCTCATAACCCGAGAAAGGCCACCATGCGAGCGCTTATTGTCGACGATTCCCGATTTGTGCGCGGCTACCTGCGCAGCCTGCTTGAAGAGATGGGCATCGAGTGCGAAGAGGCCGGCGACGGCCTCACCGGGCTTGACCTGCTCCATTCCGGCAGCCTCTTCAATCTCGTGCTGGTGGATTGGAATATGCCTTTGATGAACGGCTTTGACATGCTCCAGCGCATGCGCGCAGAGGGCTTTGCCTCGGTCCGCGTCATCATGGTCACCACCGAGTCCGAGAACGAATCCATCCAGCGCGCCATCGAAGCCGGGGCCGACGAATATCTGATGAAGCCCTTTGACGACGAGGCCCTCTCAGAGAAGCTGGCCATGCTCGGGCTGGTGGAGAACTGAAGCATGGGCGTCGTCCGTCGCACCCGCATCCTTATCGTGGACGACTCCGCGGTCATGCGCAGCCTGCTTCGTTCCGCAGTCATCGCGGACCCCGCACTGGAAGTCGCAGGCACCGCTGCTGATGGACAATCCGCGCTGGGCATCCTCGCAAGCCTACATCCTGACCTGGTGCTGCTCGATGTTGAAATGCCCGTCATGGATGGGCTCGTTACCGTCAGGGAATTGCGCGCACGCGGGCACCGGATGCCGGTCATCATGTGCAGTTCGCTCACACAGCGCGGAGCCAGGGTCACCATCGAAGCCCTCGCCGGCGGAGCCTCAGACTACGTGGCCAAGCCCGTCGCACAGGCCACCCGCGAGGACGCATTGCAGGCACTTTCTCGGGAGCTTCTCCCCCGCATTCACGCTCTGACCAGCCCTGCACGGGAACAGCCACCCTTCGCCGCCGCGCCGCGCCTTGCGATTCTCCCGACCAGGGCTTCACCGCTCCGGGCTGCTCCACCGCAGGCGCAGCCCATCTCTTCCGCTCCGGCAGTGCTTGTCATCGGCGTCTCCACCGGCGGACCGGCGGCGCTTGATGTGCTGCTGTCGGCATTGCCCGCGGGCTTTCCCCTTCCCGTGCTGGTCGTGCAGCACATGCCTGAATTGTTTACCCGGATGCTGGCTGAACGCCTCAACCAGCGCTGCCGTTTGCGCGTGAGCGAAGCCGCCGAGGGGGACCGGCTGAGCCCCGGCGCTATTCACATTGCCCGCGGCAACTGGCACCTTGAGGTGCTTGCGCCCTCTCTTGCCGGTGGGCCCGCGACCCTCCATCTCACCCAGGCGCCGCCGGAAAATCACTGCCGCCCCGCCGTCGATGTGCTCTTCCGCTCCGCAGCCGCAGCCTATGGCGCAGGTGTGCTTGCCGTTGTTCTCACCGGCATGGGCTCGGACGGGCTGGCCGGATGCCGCGTCATTCGCGCGCACGGCGGTGCCGTGCTGGCGCAGGACAGAGCCACCAGCACGATCTGGGGCATGCCCGGCGCGGTGGCTGTTGCAGGCCTCGCGCAACAAGTGCTCCCTCTCGCCGACATCGCCCCTGAAATCCTGCGTTTTGTCGCCCGCGCTGGGGGCGAACTTCATGAGCCTCGCGCGGCGGTCGTCAATCCATGACAACCGCGGCCAGCGTGGACTATGCCTACCTGCGTCAGATCGTCCTCAACTTCTCGCAGAATATCCTCGACTCCTCGCGTGATTACCTTTTCGATGCGCGCCTCTCGCCCTTGCTGCGCATGCATGGCATGACTCATCTCCACGAGCTTGTCCATTACCTGCGACGCAGCAAAGACCCGCTCCTCGAGTGCGCCATCGCTGAGGCGATGACCATCAATGAAACCAGCTTCTTCCGCGATAGACGCCCGTTTGAACTGCTGCGCACCGAGCTGCTGCCAGGACTCATCGAGGCGCGTCGCATTTCGCGAAGCCTCCGCTTCTGGTCCGCCGCCTGCTCCACCGGCCAGGAGGCTTACAGCCTAGCAATGCTCATCCGCGAACATTTTCCACATCTCGACGGCTGGAACATCCGCATCGAGGGCACGGATATCGCCTCTGAGGTCGTCGAGCGCGCCCGGCAGGGCCGTTACCACCGCATTGAGATGAATCGCGGTCTGCCCGCGCGCTTCATCGTCCGCTACTTCGACCGCCGGGACGAAGACTGGATCGCAAAGCCGGAGTTGCACCGGATGTGCCACTTCCGCCATGCCAACCTGTGCGTCCCGCCGCTCCCGTTCCATGAGCGCTTTGACGTCATCCTCCTGCGCAACGTCATGCTCTATTTCGCGCACGAGACGCGCCGCGCTCTGCTGGCCCGCATACATAGTTTGCTGGCGCCTGACGGCATCCTCCTCCTCGGCTCCACCGAGCAGCCCGCCGACCTCGCTCTCTGGGTCCCGGTCCTCGCCTGCGGCACCTGCTACTTCCGCCCTTGCCCGGCATGGCAATAAATCGTTTGCATTTCTTCAGCCACCGTTGCGCGCGTTCATGTTGACGCGCCGCGTCGTTATCGCAGACCAGATAGATCTCAGTGTTAGCGGGTACCGAAGCCAACACGTCTCTGCCAAACCCTAGTGAAGAGTCGCCTGATCGCTCAGCTTGTAGACACGCACGTAGTCTACAAGCATCTTCGCGGGGAGCACGGTCGTCGCATCCGGGTTGCCGGGCCAGTAGCCGCCTACAGCCAGATTCAGCACGATATAGAACGGATGGTCGAAGACCCATTGTTTGCCTGCCGGAAGGCTCTCGGCCTTTTGCGTCTCGAAGAGGCGGCCGTCCACATAAAAGCGGATCTCTCGCGGCTCCCACTCAATGGCAAAAATATGGAATCCATCGCTGAAGCGGCCCTTATCGGGAAGCGTATAAGTTCCCGTGAGCGGGTTAGCGCCAGAGTAGCCGGGGCCGTGCAGGCTGCCATGGACGGTCGAAGGCTCATAGCCAACATTTTCCATGATGTCGATCTCACCACAGCCCGGCCAAGGGACGGAATCAGAGTTGCTGCCAAGCATCCAGAATGCGGGCCACAGTCCCTGCCCTTTAGGCAGCATGATACGGGCCTCGATGCGGCCGTATTGCACCTCAAACCGGCGTCGCGATTCAATGCGCGCTGACGTATAAGCTCTTGTCTGACCATCCGGACCTCGGAAGTTTTCGTTCCTGGCAGTAAGAATCAACTGGCCTTTTTTCAGATGCAGATTTACGGGCCGCGTCGTGTAGTACTCCAGCTCCCGGTTGCCATAGCCCGAGTCGTTCTCCACCAGGTCCCATTTCTTCGTATCGGGCTGGCTTCCGTCCGGGCCATTGAACTCATCGCTCCATATCAGCGTTGCCTTCTTGGTCGGCGCGCTTGCGCTGGTCTGCTTGTCGGAGCTTGAAGACAATCCCTGGCAAACCGCTACTGGACAAATGAATGCAGGGGTGAGCAGGAGCACCAGTACTTTCACAAAGTATTCAAATCGCAGCATCAGTCATTCCCTTTGTTTCCCGAGGATAAGGATCAGTTCATAGGCGTTCTGACAGCTTGCGCAATCCAGCCGTCAGGATCAGCGTCATAGCGCCTCAATTGGTGTAGATCCGCACATAGTCCACAAGCATTTGAGCTGGAAAAGTGGTGCTGGAATCGGGGCTTCCGGGCCAGTTGCCACCGACGGCAAGGTTGATAAGGATGAAGTTGGCATTGGAATCGAACGGCCACGCCGCGCCGCTCAGTCCGCTGATGTTTGCCTTGGTGTAGGTAACGTAAGGAGCAGAAGGATCATCGACGTAATAGGACACGCTCCCTTTGCTCCAGATCATGCCATACGTGTGCCAGCCCGCCGCGGTCGCCCCGCTCGTGAAGTTGTAAATCGTGCCCAGGTTAGTGCCGGTAAAGCCAGTTCCGTGAATAGAACCCTCGTTCCAGTCAGGACTGAGGGCCGGCCCAACACGTTCCAGCACATCCTGCTCGCCGCAGGCTGGCCAGTTTGCGGTTGTGATGCTGTTGCCCAGCAGCCAGACTGCGGGCCACAGGCCTTGCTCCTCCGGTACCTCGGCGCGCACTTCTAGGCGACCATACTGGAAGCTGAAAAGTCCCTGCGTCTTGAGCCGTGCAGAGGTGTAAACGCCCGGGGATGGCTGCTGCGCCACAATGTGCAGATAGCCGTCAGTACCCACATAAGCATTGGGGCTGGCTGTGCTGCACGGAGAAGCCGAAGCGTTCCACGCGCAGTACGTCTCCAGCTCGTTATTGCCCCAGCCGCCTGCGCCCGTGTCGTAGGTCCACACGGTGGAGGCTGGCTGAGCATTGGAGCCGCTGCTGTTATCAAACTCGTCAGACCAGACCAATGTGCCCGATGGAATGCCCGGAGAAAAGGTCTTGCTTGTCACGTTGCTTGTGGTTTGTCCCGGGGCAGTCGCGATGGCATTCAGGGTCACGTCGGAAGCCATGAGAATCGGCGCCTCGTAGACCGTAGACGTGTTGGTGGGCGTTGACCCATCGAGCGTGTAATAGATGGTGGCGCCAGATGTGCTCGTCGTCAGTGTCACAATCTCTGCGCCGTTCTGTGCCGCCGCAGTGGTTACGACCGGCGCTGCGGTTGGTTGCGGCGGCGGTGTGGTGCTTGTGCTACCCCCGCCGCCACAGCCTGTAACGAAAAATGCGCTCGCGAGGAACATGAGCTGAATGGATGACAGCCGAAAACAAACCATGAATGCCTCCATCTGCAGCAAGCGGCAGGATCATGCCATCAACAGCGCGTTCAATCCATGCCGCAGGCGCAGATTTCAACCACGCGCAGGACAGTCCTATCGCCGCTGCCCTGCGCTTGGTTGGATGATGCGGCTAGAAAGTGAGACGTGCTCCGAATTGGCCCACACGTCCGCCCACACCGCCATAGCTGATGATTTGCCCGAAGGTGGCATCCGCCATATTTGTGTCAGGGCCGCCCAGTTGATTTCGGTTGAGCAGGTTAAAGAACTCCATGCGCAGCGTCAGGTTGTATCTTCCGTCCGCCCCCACAGCAACGTTCTTGTGTATGCCAAGATCCTCCGTCGCCAGTCCCGGATTGCGTACTTGCGACTGGTAGTTGCCGGCCGTTCCCAACTGCCCCGGCGCAGGATTCTGGAAGCACGATGGATTCAGCCACTGCTTGAACAGGTGGCGGCTGCCCGTGGTTAGCTTGCAGCCCGACGCCAGGTTCACATACACCGCATTGAAGCCTGGATAATAATTCGTGGAATGGACCGAGATCGGCGTGCCGGTATTGTAGTGAAAGTCGCCGTTGAGGCTCCAGCCACTCACAATGTCGTTCACCAGCGGGCCAGCTGATCCCAGCAGCGTTTTGCCACGACCAAAAGGCAGATTGTAGATCACATATCCCTTGACGATATGCGTTATGTCGAAGTCCGAAATGTTCTTCGCCTCGTTCTTCAGGTCGTAGATGTTCTGTAGATTGCCGGTCCACCACAGTTCCTCGAAGCCCGTGTCCACATCGCCATGAATACGCGCCCAGGCATAGCTGGCCTGCAGTGAAAGACCATTCGTCGCGCGTCGTGTCGCGCTTATCTGCATGCTCTTGTAGTCGGAGTTGCCCAGAGGCGAACCAACGCTGAACAGCGGGCCATAAGAGACAGCTACCTGCGGATAAGGCGTAATGCCCTGGTAGCCAGGCCCCGTGCCACCATATCCCCAATAACCGTTATAGGTGGAAGGATACTTGCCATTCAGAACAAAATTCTGCATGTTCGCTACTGTAGGTTGGTTGGTTAAGAGCGTCCCGCTCTGCAGGTGATAGCTGTGGCTCTGAATCCAGTTCACGTCGACCACAGTGTCGCGCGCTACTTCGCGCTGAACGCCTATGTTGTACTGCTGCGTATTGCCCGGCGTCAGAGCGCGAGGATCAATGCTCACGACACCCCATTGCGTATAGTTGGGCGTCTTCACCTCCGAAAGGACTGGTTGATACCCGTTATCCCAGTTGAAGTTCGACTGAGAGCTGTGCTGGTAGTAGCCGGGATTGCCCGTCTGCTGGTACGGAATACCGCCCCAGGTATTCATATTGAGCGGCGTGAAGAATACCCCAATGTTCCCGCTCAAAACCGTCTTTTCCGTCAACTTGAACGCTGCCCCAAGGTGCGGTGCATAGTTGTAGTAGTCTTGGCGGCGCTCAAACGACTGGCTGCCACTGGTCAAATATTCATACTGGCCCATCTCGCCCGTAACCGGGTTGGGATCGTTGATTTCAAAGCTCGACCAGTGACCATACTTTTCCTTGTAAGGATTGTTGAAGTCCCAGCGCACGCTCATGTTCAGTGTCAGACGGGAATTCACCTTGAAGTCGTCCATCACGTACCATGAGAAAGCTTTGCGTCTTCCATACAGCGGATCGACCGGCATCTCCGTCGCCAGGTAGACATCACCCAGAAGGAAGCTGGCAAAGGCATTGCCGATCTGGTTGTACGCGTTGAAGTCATACCACGGACCTGCCGTCGAGGTGGGGTCAAAAGTAATGTTGTTAAACGTCCCCGAGTCCGGATGGCTGTTGAACTGCATGGCGCGAAACTCAACACCGAACTTCACATTGTGCCGGCCCTTGTTCCAGGCCAGCTCATCGTTATAGACGAAGGTGTTGCCCGCATAGAAGTCGTTGAACTGGCTTCCCAGACCGGAGAAGTTCCAACCATTCTGGTAGTTCCCCCCATTTGTGTACATGCCTGAACTGAACACGATCAGAGGGAAATTGCCCGCTCCGCTGTTGATTCCCAGAGAATGATCCCACCCGGCCGCCTGTGAGGTCGCGATGCTGGGGTTGCGGAAACGATTGAACGTCGCATACACAGTGTTCACCAGATTTGGTGAAAAGGTATATGCATCGCTGACGCGCGCGCCCGGTGCCGTTGTGTTGTGCCAGTACGAGTTGGCCATTGGCCCGCCATTCACAGCCGTGGGCGACCACACACCGCCCTGGTCGGCGTTGATGCGCGGATAATTGTCGTAGTAGAACGACCCGTTGACGTGCTGCTTCTCGCTCGCGTTGTAATCGATCTTGATGCTGCTTTGCGTGTTGTGGAACCACGGATCGGGATTGTATGCAGGCCCCGCATTATTCGGAATCAGATTTGATTCGGGACGATAATACTGGTGGTAGAGTTGAATGATCTTTGCACTGGTCGCACTGATCGTGCTGGTTGGAATCTGATTGTTTACATATACGCAGCCAAATGTGCTGGGAGTCACGGTCGCGGGATTCACGATTGCTCCCCGGTAAATCGGGTTTCCGCAATTGTCATATGCGGGTTGCCCGCCGTAGGTCAGCACCGGCGCATTCGTCGAGAGCATCGCACTCAGATCTGCGAATTGTGTCATGCTCCCATTCGAATCCAGTCCCATCATCGCGTCGGTGGGAACAATGCGTGAATTCGGTCCCAGGCTCCACATGGCCTGCATGTAACGCTCAAATGCCCCATAGTAGAAGAGCTTGTCCTTGAAGACCGGGCCGCCAAAACTTCCGCCCCAGTCCGAGAGGCTGTCGCTCTTGTGAAGATAGGCCGAGGCGTTTGCCGGATCGGTGATGGCTGCCAGATGATTCGACGCGCTCAAGGCATCCAGGCCCGTGTCGTGTAAAAAACCGAATAGCGAGCCGTGGAGCTTGTTGGTCCCGGACTTCATCTCATAACGAAACACTCCGCCGCCGCTGCGGCCGGCATCTGCTGAGATTCCAGCCGTGTCGGCCTGAAACTCCTGCACCGCCTCCATAGGCGGCTGCGACTCGCTGATGTAGCCGCCCAGTTGCGAAACTGCTGAGGTGCCGTCGATCAGCACTTCCTTGGTCAGCGCCATGCTTCCGTCAATGTGCGAGCTGTAATCGTTGCCTTCCGCCCCCGGAACATAAGCAAAGATGAAATTTGAGAGATTGCGGCTACCCTGTACGTTCAAAGGCAATTCACTAACTGCCTCGCTATCAAGGTTCGTGCCCACTGCGGTGTTTTCTGTCTGCAGCAGAGGCGCCGCACTGGTCACGACTACGGTCTCTGTTGATCCGCCCACCTGCAGCACAGGATCAAGCTCAACCACTTGGCTGATCAAAAGCGTGATCCCCTTGCGCTCAAACGTCTTGAAGCCCGCTTTTGAGAAGCTCACCGCATAGTTGCCAATGGGCAGTCCGCCCACTTGAAAGGCCCCTGTGCTGTTCGTAGTCATCACCACGATGCGGTTGGTTCCGGTGTTCGTCACCGTAACCTGCACACCGGGCAGCACTGCCTGCGACGAGTCCCTTACCGTGCCCGTAATGGTGGCACGGTCTGACTGCGCAAGTGCCGGCAGGGCTAAGGCGCAAACCAATAGCGCTGCCAATTGCATGATTCTTTTGATCATCACTGCGTTTCCTCCATAAGGCCGCATCATTCATGCGGGCGGATGCGCTTTGCTCTTTAAAAAGCTTGATGAGAGTCCCGCCAGTCGAACCTGGGATCCTCTTCTCTTGAACAAGCGCGCTTCATCACTTTCGAGGGGTACTGTTTCCCCTCCTTGAGTTCTGGTCGCTCCTTCCCATCACTGTCTGCAGAACCGGAACCGCTGGCTTGGCGGGAGTGCTTCCGCACCACATGCCGGCCCGCGGTACTCCTGTTGTCCACAACCAGTAACGAGAGCCGTCGGTATCCCCGCCGGTTATGTGGAGGCAACCTTGTGAGTGCCGTGGAACAGTCTGCATTCAATCTGTGGAACGCTTTGGGTGGAAACGTAAGGCCCGATAAATTTACGAGTAGCCGCTTTGGGACATGCAGGTAAGCGGCACACCCTTTACTGCAAAAACAGCCATTCGCCTTTGCGGTCAGGCGAGGTTGCCAGCCGGCGCAAGGGAATAGCAAAAGCCCGGGTCACCGGGCAATTCGCTTCTGCTCAAGTTGGAATCTTTGGGAAAATCGATCTTGTAGACAGCACAGGCTTTGCCGGCTCACGTTCCGCTGGCAAGTTACGCCGTAAATGGGAAGCATCGCCAGGATTTCCGTGGCAGTCAGATTGTCGATCGCAGGTCTTCTTGCTCCGCAGCATCGCATCGGAGCCGGGTGCCTGAATGCGCGCTCGATTTACGGGTAAATCCTGCGTAAATCGAGATCGATTTACGCAGGAAACGCGCGGGTTATCCGCCGCCGGTCACCTCAAACGGCACCGAAAGCTGCGAACGATCCCCGCTGATGGTAGTGGCTGTGATTGTTACGGTGTAGCGTCCCGGGGCTGCCACCGTTTTGCCTTTGTCAGAGTAGGACTCCGTTGAAAGCGTCAGCGTATCTTCCTGCGAAAGCGTGTCCGAGAAGTTCACCACCGACGTTGCCAGTGAGCACATTGCCGTGGCAGGCTGCGTCGAACAGGTCAGCAATACCCGCCCGGAGTAATGCCTGGCGGTCAGGTTCACAATGCTGGCCGCCGAGGCGCCCGCCTTCACCTGTACCGGTTGCCACTGGACGGCCGGTGCCGGAACCGGCGGAATCTTGTAAACCCGCACATAGTCCACCACCATGTCTGCCGGATTGGGAGTAGTAGCATCCGGGTCGCGAGGCCAGTCGCCCCCAACGGCAAGGTTCAGGTAAAGGAAAAAGGGATGATTAAAGACCCATTCGCCCCCGGCCGGAATATCATTGGCGTCCGCAACGTAGTAAACATTCGCTGGGTCGTCCACATAAAACTGGATCATGCCGGGCGACCAGATAATCCCGTAGGTGTGGAAGTTGCCATCATCTACCCGGGCCCCGTCCGGCAACATGAAGTCGTGCCACAGCCCGTTAGCCCCGTAATAGCGGGGCCCGTGCACAGTGGCGCGGATCATTTGCGGTCCAAGGCCGTTGGTGCGCAGAGTTTTCGAAACATTTTCTGCGATGCTCACCGATCCTGAGGCGGGCCAGCCTACTTTGTTGAAATTCGCACCCATCATCCAGAATGAGGGCCACAACCCCGTGCCCACCGGCATTTTGAGCCGGGCTTCAATGCGCCCGTACTCAAAGTCCTTAAGCCCGCTCGTCGTCATCCTCGCCGAAGTCCAGTTGCCTGTCGCATTACGCTCGGCGCGCAAGATCAGGTGGCCCGCGCCATCCATAAATGCGTTTGGGCGTTTCGGATCGCAACCGGAAGGATTCATTCCGTGCGGGGCGCAATAAATCTCCAGCTCATTGTTGCCCCAGCCAGCTTGGTTGCCGGTTTCAAAAGTCCATTTTGCCGGGTCTGGTGACTCTCGTGCCGCGCCGTCAAACTCGTCGCTCCACACGGGTTCTCCCCAATTGAACGACTGGCTGCTGGAGATCGATGGACGATCAATGTGCCTGCCCAGCAAATATCCGCTGATGAACATGCAGGCCAGCGCAAGCAGAATCCCTCCTGCCTGCGCCGGGCTTCGCCGCTTGCCGAACAGACTGCGCAAAGCGTTCACAAGAGAAGTAGCTCTACCGCCGGCCTCAAGTGCTTCGTTCCCGGCTTTTTTTTCTTCGCCAAGCCCTTCCTCAGGGTGCACAGACCGAAGAAACTGAGGCACATAATTTCCCACCGGCAATACAATCTGCAGCGGTCGATTCTGCCCTTCTCCCGAGTAAATCTCTTTAAGCTTCTTGCGTAGTCCTCGTGCCGTCACGCGGACAATCGGGTCCACATGCGAGTCAAAGCTCACCGCCTTGCGACCCAGCGCCTCCACTGCAATCGAGTATTCGCGGATGTCGTCCGTTTCGCCATCAAAGTAACGATTACAGATAAAAGATAAGAAACGAACGAAGTTGGCAGAGCGAACCATTTCTGGACGACTGAGCACCCACTCCAACTCCTGTCGCTCTTCGGCGAACTCCCGGGGTGGTCTCTGATCAGAATCGTTCAATGAGGCGGTCAGATCAGAAGACATATTTAGTCCCGTGCACGATGGATGCTGCTTCGTTTCGATCAACCAAGTTTTTCACCTGACACGAGGGGCTCGGTTCGCGGCAGCGTCATAGCCTGCCGCAGGTGCTGCTCTCGACACCTGGTCCAAGCTCAATGTATTGGAATCATAGCATCGCAGGGTGACGGCGGACTCCTGGCCGGAGCTTCAGCGAATTGGCCCCCTGTTGCGGCAAAAGGGCGCGTCAGGAAGGGTTCATCGCCTTACAAGGCTCCATCGGTTCCATGCGCAGGGGCGTGTGCCGGCGGGAAGGGATACGAAGCTAACCCTGCGGTCTTGGTTTTGACATGGTCTTTGTGCTTTGGTCTACTTGCATTGCTTTCTGGAACTGTGAGAACTCCAGTCGCCAGAATGAATTCGGCAAGGCAGATAGGAAGCGCATGAACACGAGAATCAACGCTGTACTTATGCTCGCACTAGCGCTCATTTTGATTAGCCCCACGTTGACAATGGCGCAGCAAAGCGGGACGGGATCCAATGTTCCTCCGCCCAGGCCGAAGGGCCCATGTGACATCTATTCTGCTGCCGGTGATCCCTGCGTAGCCGCGCATAGCACCACACGTGCTCTATACGCTGCCTATAAAGGCCCGCTCTACCAGGTCCTGCGCCAGTCAGACGGCAAGACCCTGGATATCGGCGTCGTCCAGCCCGTCGCATCGCCGGTCCCAGATGCGGGCGGTTACGCCGACACGGCCGCGCAGGACGCGTTCTGTGCCAACACCTACTGCTGGATTACCACCATCTACGACCAGTCCCCCAAGCACAACGATCTCACGCAGGCGCCGCGCGGAGGATTCCACGGCCCGGCAATGGGTGGATTCAACAACCTCCCGGTTGCTGACATGGCTCCGGTGGCCATCATGGGCCACAAGGTCTACGGCGTCTTCATTGAGCCGGGCATGGGACTGCGCCAGAATGACGTGAAAGGCACCGCAGTCGACGACCAGGCACAGGGACAGTACTGGGTGGTTAACGGACACCACTTCAACAACGGCTGCTGCTTCGACTATGGCAACGCCGAGATCGACAGCCGCGACGATGACAACGGCACCATGGAAACCGCTTACTTCGGCAATGCAGGCGCGTGGTTTCGCGGCGGCAACTCCGGCCCATGGATCATGACCGACCAGGAGAATAACCTCGTCGGTTGCGTCAACCTGGATGGATCCACAGGCTGCCCAAACCTGCCGAGCATCCCCTGGCGATTTGTCACCGGAATCGCCAAGGGCGAACCGCACCACTGGGCCTCGATGGGCGGCGACGCACAAAAGGGCGCTCTATCAGTCATGTTCGATGGCCCGCGCGTCAACGCCACCTATGACCCGATGCGGAAGCAGGGCGCCATCCTCTTGGGCAACGGCGGCGACAACAGCAATAGCTCCCAGGGCACCTTCTATGAAGGCGCCGTGACCGCCGCAGGCACCTTTCCGAGCGACGCCACCGAGCAGCTGGTGCAGGCCAACATCGTGGCGGCCGGGTACAACGTGGCTCCGCTGAGCCTGGCGCCGGCCTCCCGCGCTGCCACTCCGCCAGGGCTCCAGACATTCTCACCGGGGTCCTCGCAGGACACCACCATGACCTTCACCAATACCACTGGAGCGCCCGCCGTGGGCCTCAAGCTGAGCATCTCCGTGCCCGGCAAGCAGTGGACCTCCTTTGTTCAGGGCACAACCGAGACTTCGAAGACGTTCGCTGGCCCGGTGGCGCCGGGTGCGAGCGTAAGCGCGACCTTCAAGGTCACCTCAGGACAAGCACCCTTCAACGGCGACCTGGTCGGCAATGCCCACTGGACGAACTCGGCCAGCGGCAGAAAGCAATTCGAGAACACGGCCGAGAAGGTGCGGAACGCCAGCCCGGTCAAGATCAACGAATTTCGCATCAGCTCGGGTTCTCCCGCCAACTTGACAGACTCCTTCATAGAGCTCTACAACGCTGGCGCCCGTGACGTCGATATCTCCAACTGGACCTTGACCGAGCACCCGACGCAACAAGCCATCTTCTCCACAGTCAAGATTCCCGCCGGCACCAGGCTAGCGGCAGGCGGCTTCTACCTGCTCGGCCTCTCCAACTCCGGGCTGGCCGTTCCCGCGCACGCGGGCGACGCGACCATCCACGTTAGGAGCACAGCCGGCATGTCGGTCAGCGATACGCTCAGCATTGGCGCGGGTTCCAACGCGGAGACGCGCAAGATCGCAAGCCTCGGCACGGCGGCCAGCAACCATACCACTTTGTGGCAGCCAGTTCCCGACGGCCCGGTTATCACCATCCCGGTCGGCTCCACCAACGTGCCTGTGACAGAAGTGACCGGCTTCAAAGTTGGCGAAAAGATCGCCCTAGGCTACGGTGCCACCTACCCCGCCGTTGCAAGATCGGTTGAGAAGTACGAGGTGGCCACAGTCACCGCGATCGGCAAGCCAGGTACGCAAGCCTACCTGGCGTCCGACGCACCCGCCGGATCAACCAACATCAAGGTGACGTCCGTCTCTGACATTTCCGTCGGCGACAAGATCAGGTTGGACGTCGACAGCGTCGGTCATGGGATCGAGACGGTCACCGTCAAGCACGTAGGTACGCAGGGAAGCCGCACGAATCTTGCGGCGAATGCAGGCGCGGGCGCGACCAACATCAAGGTCCGCAGCGTGCATGGCTTTGCTGTAGGCGACAAGATCTCCGTTGGCACCCCCGCGAACCAGAAGACCGTTACCATCACTGCGATTGGCACTGCGGGTCCGAAGGGCACAGGCATCGACTTCACGCCGGCCCTCGCCGAGACGCATATCAACGACGAAGGAGTCGTAGAGCCGGGTACGGGCCTCGACCTGACCGCGCCACTGCGGTTCAACCATGCGGCCAACCTCCCGTTCAGCGATCGTGGAACGGGGATCAGCTTCCAGCCTGCGACGGCCTTTGCCCATTCGAGCAACGAGCCCGTCCAGGCGCTCGGCACCGGCATTACGCTTGATAGCCCACTGGCCAATGGCCACGCGATCAACGCGACTGTGCGTGACGCCGCGGTCACCACTGAGGGCTACCAGGGAACGCCCGCGCCGAATCAGTGGTTCGGGGGACCCGAGTTCACCACCCACATCACTCTCTTTGGCAGGTTCCACCTCACACTCCGAGAGGGCAGCATGGTGTTGCGGGACGCCTCAGGCCTGGTCGCCGACAGCCTCAACTACGGCAGCCTCGTCGATCCATGGAGCGCTGAAGGTTACCAGGCCGCTTCCGGCGCAGAGCAGAGTGGCTGTCGCGCGCCTGCACCCGGTGCGGTCATGGGCTCCGGGCCGTTTGGTTCGGCTGGCGGCACCACGGATACCAGCGCAGGCCGCTTCCCCGACGGCGCTGATACTGACAGCAACTGCGCCGACTTCATGACGCAGGCCGCCGCTACCTTGTCGGCTCCGTCGGCCGCTGGCGCGACCAATATTAAAGTTGCCAGCGTGGAAGGCTTTGAAGCCGGCCAGAAGATCATGATTGATACGGGCGAGAGCCTAGAAACCGCAGTCATCGCGGCGGTTGGCACAGCGGGCGCCACCACCGTGGGCACCGCCACAGGCGCAGGTGCAACCGTGATCCCTGTCGCCGGCGCGATTGGTTTTCGAGACGGCCAGACCATCACCATCGGCAATGGAGCAGATGCTGAGACGGCGGTTATTGCCTCCATCAGGAGGTTCAGCGCCACCACCATCACCGTCACCGCGCCGCTGACGCATGCACACGAGGCTGGTGCGCAGGTCTCCGGCATCGGCATCACCCTCACCGCTGCATTGACCCGGGCGCATGGCGTCGGGGCGCGGGTCACCGACAACGTTCCCACACCCGGTGCGCCCAATAAATATCACACAAGAGGTCATTGAGAGTGAGACAGGAAGGGTGGCGAGCCGGGCGCCACATCCCCGGCACATTCTGAGCCAGGCGCATTGTCTTTCGGCTCGCGATGAGAAGCGCAACGGCGACAATACCTTGACATTGGGATGGGCGGATCGCCAGGTGCCGATACAACGCACAACGGACTAAGTCATTACGGGAATCACGAAATTCCTGAACGGGAGCTGGCTGTGCTCACGACCGAGACGACACGCACTGCTGATCCCAACACGCGCCAAAGCACGCACCGCATAAAAAATGCCCCTGACATTGAAAGGGGTTGCCTGCGCTTAATTCTTTTTATTGTGTTGGTGCCGGGAGGGGGGGTCGAACCCCCATGGCCGCAAGGGCCGGCGGATTTTGAGTCCGCTGCGTCTGCCAGTTCCGCCATCCCGGCACTTCGTGCCTCAATGCCTATTTTATAGAAATCTGCCTTTAAATATTCTTTACTTTGCTCGGCCTACTGGAATGACTAGTCGCCAGTTGAGTCGCCGCAGCAGCCAGCGTCTCTGCCAGTTTTTGGGCCGCTACCTGGCTGTGATCAGGAGCCAGGTCGACATAGCCAAACACTATTTGAATTGTACGATGTTCGTGCGGGGATGGTGCGCTGAGTGGCTAACTTTCCCACTGGTTATTCGACTCCTTTCGCCCAGTGACCGAGAAGACAATAGATGCCAACCGCCGCGCCTTCCCCAAGGCCGCCGCAAGAAACATTATGCGCGTGCGCCGTCCTCAATAGCTCTTGTATGCCTCGTTAAACTTTGGCCTGGGCTTGGTGTGAATATAGGCCGCTACATCGTAGGACTGTTGCGGTGTAAGAATGCCGGGGTGAGCCTGGGGCATGTTGTGAAGAACGTAGGCGGCCATCTTTGCAGGTTGATCGATGCCGGCCCCGTTATTATAGGAGTCCTTTCCCCACAGCGCAGGCAGCACAGGCGGAACTCCGGCGCCGTTTTTGCCGTGGCATGCGGCGCACTGGGCGGCGTAGACCACCTTGCCGGCAGCGGGATTGCCATCGAGCGCGGGGATCTTGACCAAGCCGCGGCCTTTGTAGGGCTTGCCCTTCTCTCCATCTCCCGAGAGTGAGCTGATATAGGCCACCAGGGCATGCATCTCAGCGCTTTCCTCGGGCAGAGGTTTGCCCGACTCGCTGCGCGCAAAGCACTCCTGAATGCGGTTCTGAAGCGAAATCACGTGGCCGGCGCGCTTGCTGTACATGGGGAACAGCCCAGCCAGACCAAGCATCGGCGCTGCAAAATCCACGGTGCCGCTGCCGATGTGGCAGTCGCTGCAGGCGAGCTTGTTGCCGACATAAGCTGCAGCATACACCGGTGTCTGATCGAAAATGCGCTTGCCCTGCTCAATCAATGCGGGCGACGCACTCTTTACAGCCTCAGAACTTGGGCGCGCCGATGTGTCCGCTGCCGGACCGCTCGTATGGGTACGGCAACCGGAGACGGCCACGGAAAGAAGAACCGCAGTGAAGCAGAGCGCGTGCGCAGCGCGATGATGCAAATGAAGGGTGTTCATGGTGAATCTCCTATTTCGCAGGTTGGGCCACTGATCGGAATCCGAACTGGTGATAAATAGCCTGAGCTTCCTTTGTCTGTAGAAAGGCCAGCCACTGGGCTGCAGCCGCTGGGTGCGGAGCGTTTTTCATCACACCGCCCGCGTAGATGGCCGTGGTGTTCAACTCGGCGGGGATGGTGACCCCTTCAATCAGATTGCCGATACTCTGCTGGAAACGGACCTCGGAGGACCAGGTCACGCCGGCTTCCGCGCTTCCGTTCATAATGCGCATCGGAGTCTGCCGATGATGAATCTCGGTGAGCAGGGTCGTGCCGTTCTTCACCTTGTCCTCATAGACAGCCTTCTGCAGCGGCTCGCCGCCCGCCTTGCGCAGCGATGCAGCGATCTGGTTGGCCACGCCCTCCCACTGTGGATTCGGCATGGAGAGACGCAGATCGGGTCTGCCGAGATCCTGAAGTGATCTGACGTGTTTGGGATTCCCCGCGCGCACCATGATTTCGAGGTCATTCGTTACGTACGAGACAACGCCTGTTACTTGGCCGCTCTGCGCCATCTCGTGCAGAACGCGCGCTCCGGCCTCATAGACATCTGGCTTGGCCTGGATCGTCAGGTTGCCCAGGGTAAGGGTGCCGCCGGCCGCGATCTGGCGGCGGAGAATGCCAGGAGGAAGCGTCTCGTAGAAGATGTGCCCTTTGATCTCTGGATGTTGGCGCTCGAAGGCCGCGACGAGCTGCGGCAGAACGAAGAACTGATTGCCGCCGATGAAGAGAACAAGTTGCGCGCCGGCAGGGTTGCCGTGCAGGTCTGGCACATTGTCAATGTCGGCAACGTGAAAGGTGAAACCCGTCTCCGTGGCGGGATTGTTGTCGCCCTTACTCCACGGGGGCATGGTCTGCGACTGCGCGTTCAGCGCGCAGCCGCAGAGCAGAAGTGCAACGAGAACATGACTGATTTTCTGCATGAGGATCAACCTGCCTGTCCGCTATAAGTTGAGGTAGGTGTAGTGGCCGTCGGACTGTAGCACCGCGATGGCGGCGACCATAGAAGCGACGACCAGAACTCCCGGCTGAGTGTGCGCCAGCATTTCCTGCACGACCTCTTCGGGCGACTGGGTGAGCTTTTTGTCTGCGATGAGGGCGCGCGCTTGCTCTTCGGTGGCTGTATGGCAACTGAGGAACTGAACGCCGCGTGCCTGCAGCACCTGTACGCTGGTGTCCTGATAGACTGAGCCGCGATCGCTGGGATCACTTGCCCAGGCCGATGCGTCGATTGGATGCTTGGCGGTGTAGAAAATGTTGCGGAGAGCGGGCTTGCCGGTGGAGGGATCCTTCACTCCGAGCCACTCGCCAATCTGATATTTATTCCAGATGAAGTCGTCGTAGTTCACCATGTTTGCCGGGCCGTGAAGCGCTGCCACAATCTTGATCTTCTCTTTGGGCACGTCGAAGCCGAAACTGAGGCCGTTGAGCGAGTTCTTGATGCCGGTGAGAAACATGCCGCTGCCAATCTGCGTGATATTGATGACCTGCTTCACGCTGGCCTGCGTCTCGACAAGCTTATGAAATTCCGCGAGCTTCCACTGCGATCCCTTCCACACTAGCTGTGCGTGGAGCGCGCGCGGCGCTTCGGCGGCCATGCCGACCGCGGCAAGACCGGCGGCAGCCTGGGATACAAATGATCTACGAGTGAGCGGTGTCATCTTTGTCCTCCTGGGAAGTTTGAGGTTGAGTCGGGGATTGAGCGTGTGGAGAGCCAACGCCGAGGCTTTCAAGAAAGTGATATTTCGGCGCCTCCGCACGTTCGCGAAAAGCCGCTGATGCTCTTCGCCAGAAAAGGAAGAGCAACAGGATGAGGGTGACGATGCCGATGATCCAGCCGATCATTGTGCCTTCTCCTTTTGCGGCGTGGCCTCTGCCTCCGCAGCCGCGCCGGCTGGAACGGATTGCCGATACAGCGACTGGATGTAGACCGTGACGGCCTGCACCTCAGTGGGTGTCAGCAAGGGCCAGGCCGGCATGCCACTGCCCGGCACACCATTGCGGATAACGAACGACGCTCCCGTGAACGAGACCTGCATCTGGTGAAAGTTCGCGGGTGGCCGCGCATAGCGGTTGGCCTCGGGTCCGTCGGCTGCACCATCCTCGCCATGACAGCGCACGCAGTGCGCTGCATAGATGCGCTGCCCGGCCTCAGTCAAAGCAGGTTCCGGCGCCAATAGCTCGCTGGGGCGCAGGGGCGGTGTTTGAGGAAGCGACAGCACGTAGTCCATCACGGCGCGGAACTCTGGTCCAGGCAGATCGTTCCATGCCGGCATCGCGGTTCCTTGCACGCCCTGCTCCAGCGCGCGGACCACTCGTTCCGCAGGCAGGCGGAAATCCGCCAGGTCGAAGGGCACTGGCCGCAAGGCTTGTCCTCCTTCGGTGTGGCCGCGGCCATCGGCTCCGTGGCAGCCTGCGCAGTTGGCCTTGAAGACGGCCTTGCCCGTATCAAGATCGGAGACGCCATTGAAATTGTTCTGATCGAAGGGAATCTGATAGAAAACCGGCGCGGGCTGCGGTTTGCCTGGAGGATTGGCTTGCAGCGCTGCCTCTCCCAGCGTGTTCAAATAGGCGACAAGATCGCGTGCATCCTGGGTCGGCCTGTCCGCAGCGCCGTTGAAGAGCCAGACGAAGCCCGGCATCATCGAGTCCGGCACTGTGACACGCGGGTTATAGAGATGGACCAGTTGCCAATCGTCGGTGCGCTTGCCCGCCTCGCGCGCCAGATCGGGCCCGATGCGGCGTGTTCCCCACATCTGCGGAAACTCGTCTTGTGTCTCCCATGCCTGGGTGGGCGGACCAAAGCGCCATTCGTCGGCCGGCGTAAAGCGTACCTGCTCGGTATGGCAGTAGGCGCAGCCGTCACGGGCGTAGATATGCTTCCCACGTTCCTGGGCGGACGTGAGCGCAAGATGGACACCCGGTGGCGTCGTGTCGGCGATGATCTTGTGTAGGTGCAGCGCGGGCAGAACGCCGAGTGCCGTAAACGAGATGAGGAAGAACAGCAGTCCAGCGCCAAAGGTCGCGGTGTACGCTGTTCCAATCCAGCGGTCTGTCTGCGGATGGATGGATTCATGCGCAACCGGAGATGAAGGGACGGTCGCTGCCTCGGCAATTCTGTGACGTTCTCCCGTAAAAAAGCTGAGGCCAAAGGCAAAGAATCCCGCCAGCAAAAGGAAGCCATCCACGCTGCGCAAGATCCAATAGGGTTGCGAGGCGCGCACGGAATCGATCCAGGGAGTGTGTTGCTGCCAGAGGCTGGCCTGAATCAGACCCGCGCCGGAGAGGTCGAGCACCATGAGGCCCAGGCCAGTGACCAGCATCCAGTAGGACCAGGCCATGAGCCGCCGGCTGGACCGGACCCCCGGCAGCCGCTGCCAGATGTGAGCGAGTCCGCCCATGGCGCCAAAGGAAGCAAAGCCGATCATCGCAAGGTGAGAGTGACCGATGACCCAGTCGGTGAAGTGGATGAAGCGGTTGAAAGCCATCACCGCCTGGATGGAGCCTTCGATGCTGACCACCAGGTAAAGCACCACGCTGGTCCAGATGAAGCGCAGTGGAATGTCGCGAAGCGCATCGCCCTCGACAGCGATGCCGATGGAAAGCAGAAGATTGGCCACGACGATGATGACGTCAATCCCCTGGTAGATTGAGGCGATCTCCGAGGCATGCTGCGCGGCCATTGGCAGCGATGAATAGATATAGTGATGGATGCCGTTCAGCGGATAGACGAGAAACAGCAGCCAGAACCCGATCATGGAATAGAAATGGCTGTAGATGGGCTTGCGCGTGACGGCGGGAATAACAAAATAAGCGATGGCGGTGACGAAGGGCGTAACGAAGATGCCCACCGCGTCGTGAATCCACAGGCCGCTGAAGGACGCTCCCATGGCGCCGGGCAGCAGGTGCGGCAGAAGGTTGCCGATAGGGTAGGCAAGAGCGGTGAACGTGATGCTGCCGAGTAGATACCAGCCCGCGACATACAGACCCGATGCCCCGCATTTCCAAAAGGGCAATCCGAACTGAACAATCAGCAGGAGCAGAAGAAGCTCAATTACCGCCGCAATCCCCAGCGGGAACTCGGCCCATTCCAGAGGCTGGCTTGAACCGGCAAGCACCAGACTCCACCCACCCAGCACCGCGACAACATTCCATACCCAGAAGATGATCCAGCCCAGGCGCAGGCTGGTGAAGTTGCGCCGGGTGAGAAACGGAACAGCATAGTAGAGGAAGGCGATGAATGCATTCCCAAGCCATGCGTAGAGAATGCCCTGCGTATGGTCATAGCGCAGCCTTCCCCAGGTATCCCATCCGTGGCCGCTCAGAAAGGTGGGTGCATGAAACTTGAGTGAAACCAGCAGCCCGAAAAAAGCAGAGAGCAGAAGGCCTGCAAATGCGGCGCGGGTATGGGCGCGGATCAGTTTATGGGCCGCCTGTATTGGGATGCGCTCAGCGCTCAAACCTGGCCTCCCTTTGCTTCGGCTGGCAGATGCGGATGGTGACAGCGAGAGATGCCTGGGGCCGCTGATGGATCAATGAAGTGGACGACAAGCAGCGAGATAAGCAATCCCAGAACCAGCAGGACCGCCACAAAGATCAGTTGTTTGAGTCTCTGCGACTTTTCAATCGATTGCGGCAGGGAAGTCATCGTGTTCACTTTGAGCTCTCGCTGGTGGAATCCTCCGGTCCGATATGGACCTGATTTTCCTAGCATTGCCTGCGTGATCCAATGGCGTCTAAGCAAAAATTCTTATGCCCAATAAGCTGGGCGCATGAGCTCTTGCTCAGTGAGTGCCAAACCAGGGCCGGTCCGCACCAGCCTGGACGCAAGGCGCTCCATCGGAGTCTGCGACGGCACTCAACATGCGATGGTCTGCCTTGTGCTTCGTCCCATCACGTTCGCAACAGCGCGCACTGGCCACTTCACACCTTCAGAAGCCGCTCCACCTCGTCGTGCAGTCGAGCAGTGATCGCCGCCTCGCTCTCCTCGGGCGCGAACCGTACTGGCCGGCCCACACGCACTTGAATCTTGCCGGCGCGGAACCAGTGTGCCTCGCCTCTCTTCAGCGCGCCCAGTCCCACAATCGCCACCGGCAGCACTGCGGTCCCTGACTGCTTTGTCAGCAGCCCGATACCTTGCCGGAACTGCGCCAGGTCGCCCGTCGCCGAGCGCGTGCCTTCGGGAAACACCATCACATGGTACCCCCGGTCAAGCGCTTCGCCTGCGTGCGCAAAGCTGCGTTGGAACTGCCGCCGCCGGGGCAGTGGGAAAACGTTAAAAAGTGCTGTCAGCAGAAACCAGATGACCGGCCCCAACAGCATGAAGCGTCTCGTACCGGGGTCCAGCTCAGCGTTGCGGAAGTGCCGGTAATCATCCAGCATCTCGCCTGACATCGCGACCGCCATCTGCCGCCGCACCGGACCCGGCAGCGCATATTCAACCAGCGGTCCGTCAAACGTCGTCACGTGGTTGCAGATCACCAGCATCGGCTCGTCAATCACCAGTCCCTCAGCCAGCTCCACCTGGGGATGTGCCATCAGCCACACCAGCGGACGCGCTATAACCTCAAGAAAAGCCGCCCGCGCCCACGCCACCGGCCTCCACCATGGCCAATGGGGATAGATGTGCTTCGCATGCTCCGGCTCTGCCGCCGATTCTGCTTTCATCTCAACCCCGGTTGACGGTCGCCCCATCCGCTCGACTTCCTTCTGCGGAACGAGCGGGAGCCCTCGCGGCCCGCCAGACTCCGGCTCCTTGCCACCCTCTTCCGCCGCAAGTGCGCCAGTCTCCGCCGCCTGCGTGCCGACTGGCCGCTCCGCCGGTTCTCCGGAAACAAGTTTGCGCAGCTCGCCCAGTGTCTGCACGCCTTCCAGCAGTCCGGTTTCCGTCGGCCTGCCAAGCCGCTCCTCAATCGCCGCTCCAAGCTGTACGCGCCCCAGGCTGTCCAGGTGCAGATCCTCTGCCAGCCGCAGCTCGTCTCCGCCGCCTGCAGGCATCTCGTCCGTAAGCTCCGCAACCAGCGCTGTCAGCCAGTCTTCGCCCTTCGCCACATGTTCCGCGGCGCCTGCGTGCTTTGCAGCTTCCTTCCTGGCCAGCCACTCCGCCACCACCTTGCGCCGCACTTTGCCTGTTGACGTGCGTGGCAAATCCGGTTCCGGCCACAGTTCCCACCGCCGCACCCGCTGGAACTCCGCCAGCCGCGCGTTGGCCCGCGCCACTGCCTCCGCAGCCTTCGCGCCTGCTCGCATGGCCAACACCGCGCATGGCTCCGGCCCGCTCGCAGTCTCCAGCGCCACCACCGCACTGGCCGCCACCTCCCGTTCCTGCTCCAGCGCCGCCTCCACGTCTTCGGGGTGAATATTCACTCCGGCCGCCGTCACAATCGTCTCGCTCTTGCGGCCCAGAAACTTCAGTTCGCCGGTGGCCTGCGTTTCAGCCAGATCACCCGTGGCAAGCCACTCGTCATCGCGTCGCCTTAGCTCGCCGCCGCTCCAGGTTGCGCCGGAAATCATCGGCCCGCGCACCAGCACTTCGCCGTCCGGCCCCAGCTTTACCTCGCGCCCAGGCAGCGGCTTGCCAAGCGTCCCCTGGGCCACGCGAAAAGGATGATTCAGCGTAATCAGCGCGGTCGTCTCGGTCATTCCGTAGCCCTGCACCACCACAAACCCCAGCGCGTTCCAGAACTGCTCCAGCGGTCCCGCCAGAGCGCCGGCACCCGAAATCAGCGCCCAGAACTTCAGCCCAAACGTCTGATGCACATCACGGAAGCGCCACCACCGCTCCCACGCATTCAACCCATTCGCTGCGGATACGCGCTCCGCCAGTCCCGGCAGGCTCGTCTCCAGGTGTGTCTTTAGAAGCGCCATCACCCGCGGTACGGCGGCCAGCACGGTGATGCGCTCCCGCCGGATCGTCTCTATCAGCCGCTGCGCCACCAGATGGCTCTCAAAGTGCACCTCCGCTGCAAAAATCGGCGGTACCCACAGTGCCATCGTCTGCCCAAACACGTGGCTCAGCGGCAACGTATGCAGAATGCGTAGCGGATGCACAATCCGCTCATAGCGCATATACGGCTGCGCGCCCTCTTCCACCGGCCCCATGCTCGCCAGCACGTTCCCGTGCGTATGCACAATGCCCTTGGGCTCGCCTGTTGTCCCGGATGTAAACAGAATCTGGAGCGGCGTCTCGCGATTCAGCCCCGCCACCGCGCCAGCCTCCTGCGCGGGCAGGGAAGCTGCCCACTCCTCAAAGGCCAATTGTGGCCAGTCTGCCTGCCCTGTGCCCTTGCTCTGGGGCTTAGCCTTCAACTGCCGCAGCAGCAGCGCATCCCCCACCACCAGCCTCGGCCGCACGTCAGCCGCCACGCGCGCCGCAAACTCCGCGCTCCCGTACGCGTCCAGCGGAACCGCCAACACTCCGCGCAGCATGCAGCCATAGAAGGCGGCTATCCACTCCGCGCCATTCTCCGCCCACAGAACCACGCGGTCAGCCTGCCCAATACCGCGCGCCTCCAGCAGCGCCGCAAATCGCCCCGCCAGCCGAGCCAGCTCCGCATAGGTCGTTACGTGCCGCCGGTTGCCCACCATGCGCACCACCGCGATCTGCCGGTCAAACCGCCGAAAGTCGTCCAGCAAAGTCGCCAGATGGTCCCGCATCGCATCTTCATGGTACAGCGAGACTTGCTGCTACGCTCGCCGGGGAACGAGCCAATTGGTTCTCTCTTCGCTTCATATTCGCCAATCTCCGCGCTATCCTCATGGTCAGGCATGTCCCCGCACCCAACCAACGCGAACCCGGCCTCTGACCCCCTCGCCTGCTTCCACCCCGTCACGGCCGAGTGGTTCAAGGCTGTCTTCGACGCGCCCACCGCCCCGCAGCGCCTTGGCTGGCCGGTCATCGCGCGCGGCGAGAGCGCGCTCATCCTCGCCCCCACCGGAACCGGCAAGACCCTCACCGCCTTCCTCTGGTGCCTTGACCGCCTCATGCTCCATCCCGCCCGCTCCGGCACAAGGAAGGACCGGGTGCCCCATATCTACGGGCGCTCTGTGCCCGAAGATGTGGGAGACCACGCCCCCTCAACCGCCAAATCCGGCTGCCGCATCGTCTACGTCTCGCCCCTCAAGGCCCTCGCTGTCGATGTCGAGCGCAATCTCCGCTCGCCTCTCGCCGGCATCGCCAACATGGCCCGCCGCATGGGCGTCCCGTTCCACGACCCCCTCATCAGCGTCCGTACCGGCGACACGCCCCAGCGCGAGCGCGCCCGCTTCCGCCGCCAGCCCGCCGACATCCTCATCACCACCCCCGAGTCGCTCTACCTCCTGCTCACCTCCCAGGCCGCCGAGGCCCTCCGCACCGTGGACACCGTCATCATCGACGAGATCCACGCCCTCGTTCCCACCAAGCGCGGTGCCCATCTCGCCATCACCTTGGAGCGCCTGCAAGCCCTCACAGGCAGGTCCATCCAGCGCATCGGCCTCTCTGCCACGCAGCGCCCGCTTGAAGAAGTTGCCCGCTTCCTCGGGGGTGTGGAAATCTCTGTGGAACCTCCCGCAGAGGAAAAACAAAACCACCACACAGATAGTTCGGAATCAACATGTTCAGGTGGCATACTTCAAGTTCAACAAGAGGTTTCTTCAGCGACAGGCCTGGCGCTCAACCCCGAGGCAGGGCACCTGCCATCGGAGGCTCCTTTGCCTGAGGATGCCGCCTCGCGTGCCGTCAACATCCCTGATGCAAGTTCCGTTCGCTATCGCACTGTGGCGATTGTCAATGCAAGTCATATCAAGCAATTAAAGCTGAAAATTGAAGTTCCAGTTGAAGATATGGCCCGCCTCGCTGCCATGGAAGAATTGCCCAGCGGCCCCGCTTCGCAGACTCCGCGCCGCGTCTCCATCTGGAACGCCATCCACCCCCGCCTGCTCGAGCTCATCCGCGAGCGCAATTCCACCATTCTCTTCGTCAACAGCCGCCAGGTGGCCGAGCGCCTCGCCGGCGCGCTCAACGATCTCGCTGGTGAGCCTATCGCCAGCGCCCACCATGGCTCCCTCGCCGCACACCAGCGCTCCGTCATCGAGGAGCAGCTCAAAGCCGGCCAGATTAAAGCCCTCTGCGCCACCTCCACTCTGGAGCTGGGCATTGACATGGGTGCCGTCGATCTTGTCATTCAGATCGAGGCTCCGCCCTCTGTCGCCAGTGGCATGCAGCGCATCGGCCGCGCAGGCCATAGCGTGGACGCCGTCAGCGAAGGCATCTTTTTCCCCAAGTACCGCGCCGACCTCGTTGCCTGCGCCGCCGTCACCCGCGCCATGCACGAGGGCCACATCGAGTCCACCTCCTACCCGCGCAACCCCCTCGATGTCCTCGCCCAGCAGCTCGTCGCCATCGTGGCATCCGCCCGCCCGGCCAGCCCACCGATCCGCAAGCGCAAGGTCAAATTTCCGGGTGTCCCAGAGCCTGCCCTGAGCTTGTCGAAGGGTCTTGCCTTTCAGACCTGGGCAAACTCCGCCAACCCCGCCAATCCCGAAGTCTCCGTCGACGCGCTCTACGACCTCGTCCGCAGCGCCGCGCCCTTCGCCGCGCTCACCCGTGCCTCCTTCGAAGGCGTCCTTGATCTGCTCAGCGGCCGCTATCCCTCCGACGAGTTTGCCGAGCTGCGCCCGCGCCTCACCTGGGACCGCGTCCGCAACGTTGTCACGGCCCGCGACGGCGCCGCCCGCCTCGCCATCCTCAACGCAGGAACCATCCCCGACCGCGGCCTCTACGGCGTTTTCCTCGCCCACACTGAGGGCAAGTCCATCCGCGTCGGTGAGCTCGACGAGGAAATGGTCTTCGAATCCCATCCCAACGAGACATTCATCCTCGGCGCCTCCACCTGGCGCATTGAGGACATCACCCACGACCGCGTCCTCGTCACGCCCGCCCCCGGCGAGCCCGGCAAAATGCCTTTCTGGAAAGGTGATGGCCCCGGCCGCCCACTCGAGTTCGGCCGTCGCATCGGCGCGCTGGTCCGCGAACTGCGTGGCCTGCCCAAACCCGCCGCCCTCACGCGCCTCGTTGCCCAGCACGACCTCGACCCCAACGCTGCCGAAAACCTGCTCCAGTTCCTCACCGATCAGGAAGCCGCCACCGGCCAGGTCCCTGACGACCACACCATCGTCATCGAGCGTTGCCGCGACGAGCTCGGCGATTGGCGCGTCTGCGTGCTCACACCTTTCGGTAGCCGCATTCACATTCCGTGGGCTATGGCTGTCAGCGCCCGCATCCGCGCTGCCGGCGGCCCCGACGTGGAAATGCTGTGGAGCGACGACGGCTTTGTCCTGCGCTTTCCTGACACCGACGAGCCGCCCGACCCCGACTGGTTCCAGATTGACCCCGCCGAAGCCACCGATCTTGTCCTCCGCCAGCTCGGCTCGACAGCCCTGTTTGCCGGCCGCTTCCGTGAGGCCGCAGGCCGCGCACTCCTCCTGCCGCGCCGTCGCGCCGACCAGCGCTCGCCCCTCTGGCAGCTGCGCAAGCGTTCCTACGATCTGCTCAGCGTAGCCTCGCGCTACCCATCCTTCCCACTTTTGCTCGAGGCCTACCGCGAGTGCCTGCGCGACGTCTTTGACATGCCCGCCCTCCTTGAAACCCTCCGCGCCGTCCAGCAGCGCCGTCTCCGCGTGCACGTCGTGGAAACCCCCAAGCCCTCGCCCTTCGCCGCTTCACTCCTGTTCAGCTATGTCGCCAATTTCCTTTACGACGGCGATGCACCGCTGGCCGAACGCCGCGCTCAGGCGCTCACCGTTGACCAGGACCAGCTCCGCGAGTTGCTCGGAGAAGCCGACCTCCGCGAACTCCTCGACGCCGACGCCATTGCGGAAGTCGAGGAAGCCGCCCAGTGTCTCGCTGAATCCCATCGCGCCCGCACCGCTGACGGCATCCACGACCTCTGCCTGCGCCTCGGCGACCTGTCGCGTGCCGAAATCGAACGTCGCATCACCAGTTCCTCGCTGCTTGAATCGGTTCACCGCCTCATCCGCTCCCGCCGCCTCCTCGAGCTCCGCATCGCCGGGGAAAAGCGCCTCATCGCCGCCGAGGACGCCGCCCGCTACCGCGACGCGCTCGGCATCCCTCTTCCGCCTGGCCTGCCCGCCGCGCTGCTGGAGCCCGTCGCCCACCCGGTCCTTGAGCTCGTCCGCCGCTACGCCCGCACACACGGCCCTTTCACACTGCATGAAGCCGCCGACCGCTTCGCCCTCGACCCCGCCGCGGTCGAGGCCACGCTCCATCTGCTCGCTCAGGAAGGCCGCATACTCGAAGGCGGTTTTCGCCCCGGCGGCCTCCACCGCGAGTGGTGCGACGCCGAAATTCTCCGCCAGATTCGTCGCAAGTCCCTCGCCCGTCTCCGCCGTGAGGTCGAACCCGTCGAGCAGCGCACGCTCGCCCGTTTCCTCACCCACTGGCAGGGTCTGCTCGCTCCCCGCCGCAGCGCCCATGCGCATCTTGACGCCTTGCTCGACGCCATCGAAAACCTGCAGGGCTCACCGCTGCCCGCATCCCTGCTGGAGACCTCCATCCTCCCCGCGCGCGTGGCAGAATACGCGCCCGCCGGTCTGGACACGCTCATCGCCGCCGGAGAAGTAGCCTGGGCGGGCGTCGAGCCGCTCGGCGAGCGCGACGGCCGCATCGCGCTCTTCCTCGCTGACAAGCTCCCCCTGCTTGCGCAGCAGCGTTCCCAGGTTGAGCCGCTCTCTGAGCGCGAAGAAAAGCTGCTCGCAGTTCTCGAATCCTCCGGCGCCAGCTTCTTCGATCCGCTGCATCAGGCCATCGGTGGCGGCTATCCCGGCGAGTCCATCGATGCGCTCTGGAGCCTCGTCTGGCGCGGACTCATCACCAACGACTCGCTCCACGCCCTCCGCGCCTACATCGCCAAACCCGACAGCGCACGCGCACCGCGCCGCTTGCAAACCGGAACAGCCTTCCGCTCGCGCCGCACCACGCCGCCCACAGCTCAGGGCCGCTGGTCCCTGCTGCCGCTCGGCACGCCCGCAGGCGTGAAGGGTACGGGCTTTAGCCCGTACATCGAGCCAACCCAATCAACCGGGGCTTTAGCCCCCAAGGGGCAACCCACCGCCACCGAGCGCAGCCATGCCCTTGCGCTCCAATTGCTCAACCGCTACGGCGTGCTGCTCCGCGAGTCTGTCGCGGCAGAAAATGTCCCCGGCGGCTTCAGTGCCGTCTACGACGTGCTCAAGGCGCTCGAAGAGAGCGGCCGCATCCGTCGTGGTTACTTCGTTGCCGGACTCGGCGCCGCACAGTTCGCCTTGCCCGCCGCCGTCGATCTGCTGCGCCAGTTGCGCGCCGAACCGCCCGAAGAAAAACCGGAGTTCGTGCAATTGTCCGCCACTGACCCGGCCAATCCCTACGGCTCTGTCCTGCGCTGGCCTGATCTTCCCGTTGCCGATCAGGATTCTGAGACTGCACCGCGCATTCTCACCCGCGCCGCCTATGTTGAAGTGATTCTGCGCAACGGCCAACTCGTCGCCTGGCTGCGCCGCAACAATCCAAACCTGCTCGTCTTTCTCCCCGCCGAGGAGCCTGAGCGCTCTCAGGTCGCCGCCGGCCTCGCCCACTTTCTCTGTGCCCGCGGGCAGCAGAAGATGCGCTCCGGCAGTCATCAGGGCGTGCTCATCACCACCATCAACGGCCAGCCCGTCGCCGCTCACCCCATGGCCCGCTTCCTCATGGACGCAGGCTTCCATCCCGGCCCGCTCGGTATGCATCTGCGCCGGATTCCCCTGGCCATCACGCAACGCGATCCGCAGGCAGAGGAGCTGCAATAAGCCATGCCCGAAGGCGACACACTCTTCCGCACCGCTCGCGCTCTCAACCGCGCACTTGCGGGCAAGCCCATTACGGGCTTCCGTTCCACCTATCCGCTCCTCACCCGATTCCACGACGACACGCCGCTCACCGGCCAGTTCGTCGACCGCGTGGAGTCGCGCGGCAAGTGGCTGCTGATTCATTTTTCCGGCGGCGCCACGCTCGCCACTCATTTACTCATGAGCGGCAGTTGGCACATCTACCGCCCCGGCGAGAGCTGGCAGCAGGCGCGCGCCAACATGCGCATCCTCATCGAGAACAGCGACTACCTCGCCGTCGGCTTCCGCGTTCCCGTCGCACAGATGCACACCCCGCAATCGCTGGCGCGCCAACACCGCATCCCAAAGCCTTCGCTCGATCTCCTGCGCCCCGAATTCGACGCCGAAGCGGCCCGTCTGCGCCTGCTTGCCTGCGCCCGCGAAGAAGTCGCCGACGTCCTTCTGCATCAGGAAGTGCTCGCCGGCGTAGGAAACGAATTCAAGTCGGAGATATGCTTCGTCACCGGCATCAATCCCTTCTGCCGCGTCGCCGACCTCGCACCGCAACAGGCCGCATCCCTCATCGCCGCTGCGCAAAAGCTCATCGCCGCCAACGTACTTGAGGACTCCAGCGACATGATTGTCACGTACAAAGGCAACCGCCGCCGCACCACGCATCAGTCTGACCCCGGCGAAAGCTTGTGGGTCTACGGCCGCAAAGGCCAGCCCTGCCGCCGCTGCGGCGAGCCCATTCGCAAACGTATTCAGGGGCCAGACGCGCGCGTCACCTACTGGTGCCCACGCTGCCAGCCCATGCCCGATGGCTCTGATGTAGACGGTTAGCGAAAAGGGCCAGATATTTGACCGCTTGAAGTCGTACCAACTCTCGGTGCCCCAGGTCTCGATTTTGAGACCTGGGAAAGCATGCACTCAAGAAACAAAATCACGCGGTCAAGACCTAGTTGCTCTTGCCCAGCCCAAAAATCTTCTGCAGAATGTTGCGGTGATCGGCGGGATGGTCACACGTCTCCGTCGGCGCTGTACCCATCAGGAAAGCTGCGTCATACGCATCCGGGCATGAAGCATCGCTCAGCAGATTGGTGGCCTTGTCAAGGCTCACAACCTGCACGCCATCCGGCGGAGTGAAGTCGTGCGTGTCAGAGTACTGCGGCAGTTGAACCGCCTTCTTCATGAACTCCGCCCAGATGGGAGCAGCCGCAAGCGCTCCTTCGATCTTCACGTCTGTGTAGTCGTCATTGCCCACCCACACGATGCACAGCAGGTTGCTGGTGAAGCCCGCGAACCATGCATCGTGGCTGGTGCCGGTCTTGCCCGCTGCCGGTGCATAAAAGCCCATGTTGCGCACCCCTGCGCCGGTGCCCTCGCCACGCAGCACATCTTCCATCATGCTCGTGGTCAGGAAGGCAACACGCGGGTCCAGCACCTGTTTTGATGCGGGCGTGTAGTCATTGATGATGTCGCCCGAGGGCGTGCGGATGCTGGCCAGCGTCCACGGGTCCAGGTGCAGGCCGTTGTTGGCAAACACAGTGTAGGCGCCCGCCATGTCGAGCGGCGTTGCGTCATACGAGCCGATGGCTACCGAGGGCGTTCCCTGCGCGCTCTTGATTCCGGCGTCGCGTGCCAGAGCGGCCACGCGATCAAAGCCCACCATCGCCGCCAGCCCGATGGTGGCGTTGTTCAGCGATCGCTGCAGTGCATAACGCGCCGTCACCTGGTCGTGATACTCGCCATGGTAGTTGCGTGGCGTGTATTCCTGATTGCCCACGTCGTAGGTGGTCTGCTCGTCGTTTAGCATGGTTATCGGCGAGAACAGCTTGCTCTGCCCCGGCAGCATGGTGCCTTCTACGGCTGTTTCAAAAGCCGTCGCATACACAAACGGCTTGAAGATGGAGCCCGTCGGGCGCTTGGCCACTGCATGATTCAACTGCGACGAGCCATAACTGCGCCCGCCCACCAGCGCCAGCACCTGCCCCGTGTGCGGATTGAGCGCCACCAGCGCGACCTGCGGATAGATGTAGGGCTGTCCAAGCTTTTTTTGCCGGGCGTGACGGCGGTCTACCTGCTCGTCAACCGCATGAATTGTCGAGTCCACGGCAGCCGTTGCAACACGTTGCAGGTCGGGATCGAGCGACGTGTAAATGCGCAGCCCCTCGCGGTTAAAATCGCGATCGCCTAGCTTCTGCACAAGCTCATCGCGCACCAGGTCTACAAAATAGGGCGCCTCGCTGGCATCCACGCTGCCCGGCGCAATGTGCAGCGGCTCGGCCTTGGCGCGCTCTGCCTCTTCCTTCGTAATCGCGCCGGTCTCCACCATCGAGTCCAGCACAAGATTGCGCCGCTCAATCGCGCGCGCCGCATGGCGAAAGGGGCTCAGCCTGTTCGGGCTTTGGATGATGCCGGCCAGCAGCGCGCACTCGGCCAGGTCGAGCTGCCGCATGTCTTTGCCAAAGTAGGCCTGCGAAGCTTCGCCGAAGCCATCAATCGAGAAGCTGCCTCGCTGGCCCAGGTTGATCTCGTTCGCGTACATCTCAAAAATCTGCTTCTTGCTGAAGCGATGCTCAAGTTGAAACGTGATAATGATCTCAATCAACTTGCGCTTGATGCGCCGCTCCGGCGTCAGAAAGAAGTTCTTCGCCAGTTGCATCGTCAGCGTCGAGCCGCCTTCCACAAAGCGGTGCCCCGGCGTCATGTCATTGCGCAGCGCGCCCAGCAGCCGGATGTAATCGACGCCGCCGTGGTCAAAGAAGCGCCGGTCCTCGATTGCCACAACAGCCTGCACCAGGTTCTGCGGGATTTCGTCGTAGGTAATCAGCCGCCGCTTGGTGCGGTTCGCGTCTTCGCTCAGCCCGGTGATGAGCAGCGGTTCAAGCTCATAGCTCGCGAGCGGCTGGCCGCGGTCGTCGGTGATCGAGTCCACCGCGCCGTTCTTAATGTGAATCGTCGCCGGGTCGGGCGCATGATACGACTCTGGGCCCGGTCGCACGGTGATATTGTCTGCGCTTACGCTGAACGTACCCAGTTGCGACAACTGCGACGCGCCATCAGCCGTGTACCCGGCCTCGCGCAGTTCGTTCGCGATAAGCTGAATGCTCAATTTTTGCCCAGGGCGAATCTCGCTGGGCGCGGCATAGATCTTGGCGGTCTCGGCAAACAGAGGCTGCTTCAGCCGCGCGTTCACAATGCCCTGGTATTTGATGTACCAGTATCCGCCGACGAACAGCACCACCACACCGGCCACAGCGATGCACACCAGCGCGATGCGCAGTGCCATCGTTCGCCAGGGGTGTTTCCCGGTAGGGATTGCCAGTTTGACCTTCAACGCCATCGCTGCTTCCTTATCTCTGCTCTCTACGCGCCAACCGCTGTCAGCAGAGCATCTTCCTCAACGCGGGTTTTCACAAGCGCAACCACGTCATGCAGCGCCACGTCCACGCTGCTCGCCTTCGCGCGCGTCACCAGTTCCACCTGTCCGCCCGCCGCCTTCTTGCCCACGTTGATGCGGTAGGGAATACCGACCAGATCGGCATCCTTGAATTTGACGCCGGCGCGCTCGTCGCGGTCATCCAGCAGCACATCCAGGCCCGCGGCTTCCAGTTCCGCCGCCAGCTTTTCGCCGGTCTCGCGCAACGCCGCATCCGACACGTTCGTCACCGTCACCACTACGGTGAATGGCGCAATCGACGCCGGCAGCCAAAAGCCGTTCTGGTCATTCGACTGCTCAACCGCCGCCGTCAGAATCCGCTCAATGCCAATGCCATAGCTGCCCATGATCGGCGTTACTTCCTTGCCGTTCACATCCAGCACCCGCGCGCCCATACTCTCTGAATACTTGTAGCCCAGCTTGAAGATGTGGCCCACCTCCACTGCCTTGCCCACCACGATCTTGCCTTCGCAGCCGCGCATCGGGCACCCTTCGCCTTCATTCACGTTGCGAATGTCCTCGCACAGCGTCCAGCTAAAGTCACGCCCCGGAGTCACGTTGCGCAGGTGATAGTCCAGCTTGTTCGCACCCGCAACCATATTCCTGCGGTTCTCCAGCAGCCTGTCCACCACCACTGTCAGCCCGTCTTTCAGCGGTTCGGCAGTATGCTTCAGTCCCACCGGCCCCAGAAAACCCGCCGGTCCCTTGAAGTACTGCTCCAGTTCTTCGGCCTGCATCGTGCGCAGCTCCGCCGCGCCCACCGCGCCCATCAGCTTCGTCTCGTTCACCTGGTGGTCGCCGCGCAAAAACGCCGCTACGCCGTGCCACGTATCCGGCGCGCCACCCGTCCCGCGCTTCAGCGCCATGTATGCCACGCACTTGATGTCGCTTGCCGGCGAAATCTTAAAGAACTCCGCCACATCGGCAATCGCCGCGCAGCCCGGCGTGTGCACCAGTTCCGGCATCCCGTCGCCCGTCGGCTCCATCTCCGTTACCGGCTCCAGCCGCGAAATCGCCTTCTCCGTATTCGCCGCGTACCCGCACACCGGGCAGCTTGCAATCAGGTCCTCGCCCGCCTCCGTGTACACCATGAACTCTTGCGACTGCGAACCGCCCATCGCGCCCGAGTCCGCTTCCACCGCCACAAACTTCAGCCCGCACCGCGTAAAGATGCGCCGGTACACCACATCGTGCAGGTCAAAGCTCTTGTCCAGCCCCTCCTTGTCGATGTCAAAGGAGTAGCTGTCCTTCATCGTGAACTGCCGCACGCGCAGCAACCCCGACTTCGGCCGCGGCTCATCGCGAAACTTCGACTGAATCTGGTACCAGATCTGCGGCAACTGCTTGTAGCTGCGCAGCTCGTTGCGCGCAATCGCCGTCATAATCTCCTCATGCGTCATGCCCAGGCACAGGTCCGCGCCCTTGCGGTCCTTCAGGCGAAACATGTTGTCGCCCATCGCCGACCAGCGCCCGCTCTGCTCCCACACTTCGCGCGGGTGAATCGCCGGCAGATAAAACTCCTGCCCGATCTTGTCCATCTCCTCGCGCACAATCGCGATCACCTTGTTCAGCGACCGCTGCCCAAGAAAGAGATAGTTGTAGATGCCCGCCCCAAGCTGCCGAATGTAGCCCGCGCGGACAAGAAACCGGTGACTGGCCACTTCGGCATCCGCCGGGGCCTCGCGAAGTGTAGGGACAAAAAGCTTCGACCAACGATGCATAAAAAGTGTGCAAACTTTCCCGTCCGCTCAGGCGGACGCAAGGCAGATTGGAGCAGTCTTCATTCTAAATGTTCACTACAAAGGAGCGCTCATTAAGACGAGTCAATTAGGCAACGCGGGTGTAGAATCCTTCGCGAAGCGGAGATGGTTCATGCAAATCCCCGAAATGATTCCCGGCGCTAGAAGACTTGGGCAACGGCTGATTCGATGGGGTATAAGGCTCTTCATCCTTGGCATCGGAATCAGCCTGCTCATTCTCATTGCCGCGTTGTTTGGCGGAGGCTTCGGGGTCGGGTGGCAGCTCGCGATACGGCTTGGAATTGCAATCTCCATGTTGTTAGGCTTTGTACCCTTGCTGTTTGGCTGCAATCTTTTGATCGTTGCGACGCTTCTCGAAGACATTTTTGATATAAAAGATTCTCGAAATCGGGCTGATTAGATCTGATTTGGCTGCACATTTCTGTGCAATTGCTTCTCAAATCATCTCCACGCCCCACAAATCATGCAGATGCACCACGCCCACCACGCGCTCCTCATCATCCAGCACAACCAGCGACGTAATCTTCCGCTCCTCCAAGATGGCCAATGCCCTTGCCGCCAGTTCGCTCCATGTAATGGTCCGCGGATGCGCATTCATCGCCTCGCCCGCCGTCCTGCTCAGCGCCGCGCCGCCCTCGCGCTCCAGCAGCCGCCGCAGATCGCCATCGCTGATTACGCCGCGCAGCCGCCCATCCTCCTGCACCGTCGTCATGCCCAGCTTCTTTGACGACATCTCGTAGATCACATCCGTCATCGGCGTTCCTGGCGCAACCACCGGCACATCCTCGCCCGCGTGCATCAGGTCGCGCACCTTCGCCAGCCGCTTGCCCAGCTTGCCGCCGGGGTGCAGCTCCGCAAAATCCTCTGCCCTGAAGCCCTTGCGCACACTCACCGCAATCGCCAGCGCGTCTCCCAGAGCCAGCATCGCCGTCGTGCTCGCCGTCGGCGCCAGGTTCAGCCCGCACGCCTCGCGCTCCACGCCGCAGTCCAGAGCCACGTCGCTTGCCTGCGCCAGCGTCGAGTTCAAATTGCAGCAGAAGCTCACCAGAGCATCGCCCTTGCGCTTCAAGATCGCCAGCAGACGCAGAATCTCCTCCGTCTCGCCGCTGGCTGAGAGTGCCACCACCACGTCTCCTTGCATCAGCACGCCCAGGTCGCCGTGCACGGCCTCGGCCGGATGCAGAAACAAGGCCGGGCTCCCCGTCGAGCTCAGCGTTGCCGCAATCTTCTGCGCAATAATCCCGCTCTTGCCCATGCCCGTCACCACCACGCGGCCATTATTTTCGCCGCAGCGCACAATCAACTCCACGGCACGCTCAAAGCCCGCGGCCATCGGTCCTTCCAGCCGTGTGGCCAGGGCCTCCAGCGCTGCCGCCTCTGTGCGCACCAGTTGCGCGGGATTCATGCGTTCGGATTCGTTCTTCTCGCTCATCGGAATCTGATGGTATCAGTTTTATGCAAGCCCCTCGGCCCGCTCTCAGCTACCGTTTCGCCGGAAGCCCTCCGCGCTCGTACAATAAAAATGGTGAGGTCAATCTCCGTGAAGCGTAACACCATCGTCCTCTTCGTCGTACTCTTCATCCTGGCAGCATTCGGCTGGGCGGGCTGGGCCAACTGGGAGTACCGCCGGCAGGCCGCCGAGCGCGCGCTGGCCTCCGCAGCCAAGGGCGATCTCGCGACCAGCCCCTCGGGCGATATGCCGGAGTTGATGCTGCCGATGATGAACAAACCCGCGCCCGCCTTCACCCTTGAAGATCTAAGCGGCAAGCAGGTCTCTCTCGCCAGCTACAAGGGCAAGGCCGTGCTCATCAACTTCTGGGCCACTTGGTGCGCCCCCTGCAAGATTGAGACACCCTGGCTCATCGACCTGCGCAACCAGTACGCGTCCCAGGGCTTTGAAGTCCTCGGCATCTCCGCCGACGACCTCGACCTCAACGACAAGCAGAAGCTCAGCGAAGAGAAGCAGGAAATCGCCAGCACCGCGACGCAGATGCACATCCCATACCCCGTCCTCATCAACGCGGACGCCATCAGCAAACCCTACGGCGGATTGGACGAACTGCCCACCTCGTTCTATGTGGATCGCAACGGCACTGTCGTCGCCGTCCAGATCGGCATCACCTCGAAAGATGAGATCGAGAGCAACATCCGCAAGGCACTGGGAGCAGGGAAGTGACAATGCATATCCGTGCAATACCTGCAATGGCAGCTCTGGCGCTCGCCGCCTTGGCCGCACACGCCCAGTTTCCGCTCGCCGCCGAGCAGGACCACTCCGTCGCCAAAAGCAACGCCGTCGAATATCTCTACCCCGAGCAGGTCACCGTGCCCGCAGGCAAGCCCAGCGCAGTGGAGATGCACTTCCGCGTCGCTCACGGCCTGCATATCAACTCCCACGCGCCCAAAGACAGCTACCTCATCCCCACCGTGCTTTCTGTCCCCGATGCCTCCGGCGTGCATCTTGAAAACGCCACCTACCCGCCCGGCGCGGACTTCACCCTCCCGATCGACCCCGACACAAAACTCAGCGTCTACACCGGCGAGTTCATCATCTTCACGCGCATCGTTGCCCAGCGCGGCAACCATCTCGTCGAGGCAAAGCTTCGCTATCAGGCCTGCGACAACAATGCCTGCATGCCCCCCAAAACCATCACCGTCCCCATTGATGTGATTGGGAAGTAGCGCCAGGCTTCCAACTCCCGGCCAGCTACAACTGGGCCAGTCGCCGACGTTGGGAACTCCTCAGAGTCTCCGCTCAAAAAACTTCGCTTACTTGCCGGAGATGAGCATCAGCGGATCGGGCTTCACCTGGCAGGTCTTGCCCATCGCCGGTGTCCAGGTCGTGCCATCCCCATACGTCACTGAGAGCAGCTCCACCGAGCTCACCGCCGTAACCCCGGGCACCCACACATCCGCCGTGGCCGTACGATCCGCGCCCGGCTTAAAGGGGACCTGTAGCCTTCGCGTCAGCGGTGCAACGTCCTTGACCTTTTCCGCCTGCTCTGTCCTGCCCTGCGCCGTCCAGCCGCGCACATGCACAGTCGCGCTCGTGATGCTCCGGTTGTCTGGGCTGGTGAGCGTCAGGCGCAGTCTCTGCCCGAGTCCCATCGGATGCGCTGCATCCGTCTTGATCACGCTCCCATCGGAAAGGTGGCTCGCCTGCATTCCCACCGGGCACGCATTGGGCAACTTTTCGATGCGGAGAATTGTCTTTCCATTGAGCCCCAGGGGCTCAATGCCTGCTACGCCACTGCTTTGCGCGCCAGTCTGCGCGCAAAGCAGTGGCGCAATAACCAGCAAACCACCAACAAAAGCATTCAGCTTCATCGCACCTCTCCTTCCCGCCGAAAGGCCGACTCTATTCTTCACCTTCCCCAACCTTCTGTCCACACCCGAAAAAACGTGCGGGTAGTACAGATCGTGGGTTCAATGCCCCACCGCAGGTGGCCTACGCTCCAGCCTTCTTCTCAATCTTCGCCCACGAGTCCTTCAGCGGCAGCGTGCGATTGAACACCAGCTTCCCCGCCGTCGAGTCAGCATCCACGCAGAAATAGCCCACGCGCTCAAACTGGAATCGTTCCTCCACCTTTGCGCTTGCCAGCGAAGGCTCCAGCTTCGCGTCCGTCAAAATCTCCAGCGAATCGGGATTGAGATTGCTCAGGAAGCTTTCGCCTTCCTCCACGTCGCCGGGATTGGCCTTGGTGAAGAGCTTGTCATAGAGCCGAATCTCAGCAGAGATGGCGTGCGCGGCAGAGACCCAGTGAATCGTGGACTTCACCTTGCGCCCGTCGGGAGAGTTGCCTCCGCGGCTCGCTGGATCGTAGGTGCAGTGCACCTCGACAATGTTCCCGTCTGCATCCTTCACCACGCTCTGCGCTGTCACAAAGTACGCATTGCGCAAGCGCACCTCTTTGCCCGGCGAAAGCCGGTAATACTTCGGCGGAGGAATTTCGCGGAAGTCATCCTGCTCAATAAAAAGCTCGCGCGTAAAAGGTACCTGACGCATCCCGGCCGCAGGGTCTTCCGGGTTGTTGGCCACCTCGACGAACTCCTCCTGGCCAACGGGATAGTTGTCAATCACCAGCTTCAGCGGGTGCAGCACTGCCATGGCCCTGCGCGCTCGCCGGTTCAGGTCGTCGCGCTGGAAGTGTTCCAGCATTTCAATGTCTGTGATTCCGTTCGTGCGCGTGGCCCCAATCGCGCCGCAGAAGGTGCGGATCGCCTCCGGCGTAAACCCGCGCCGCCGGATGCCACAGAGCGTAGGCATGCGCGGATCGTCCCACCCGCTCACGTGCTTTTCCTGCACCAGTTGCAGCAGCTTGCGCTTGCTCAGCAGCGTGTAGGTCAAGTTCAGGCGGTCGAACTCAATCTGCTGCGAAGGGAAGATCCCGAGTTGCTCGATATACCAGCGATAGAGCGGTTGGTGGTCGGTGAACTCCAGCGTGCACATTGAGTGTGTAACGTGCTCAATCGAGTCCGACTGCCCATGCGCGTAGTCATACATCGGATAGATGCACCACTCGTCGCCCGTGCGATGGTGCGTTGCATGCAGAATGCGATACATCACCGGATCCCGCATGTTCAGGTTCGGCGACGCCATGTCGATCCTCGCCCTCAGCACGCGGCTGCCGTCGGCGAACTCGCCGTTCTTCATGCGCACAAACAGGTCAAGATTCTCCTCGACCGAGCGGTTGCGATACGGACTGTCCTTGCCCGGCTCGGTCAGCGTGCCGCGGTGCTGGCGGATCTCATCAGCTGAAAGATCGTCCACATAAGCCTTGCCCGCCTTGATGAGCTCCAATGCCCACTCGTAGAGCTGGCCAAAGTAGTCCGAGGCATAGCAGAGACGGTCCCACTCAAACCCCAGCCAGCGCACGTCCGCCTGGATGGAATCCACATACTCCTGCTCTTCCTTCTCAGGATTCGTGTCATCGAAGCGCAGGTTCGTCTTGCCGCCGAACTCGTCCGCCAGCCCAAAGTCGAGGCAGATGGCCTTTGCATGGCCGATGTGCAGATAACCGTTCGGCTCCGGTGGAAAGCGCGTCTGCACCTCGGCGTCGCCGTATTTCCTGGTGCGCACATCTTCGGCAATCTGATCGCGAAGAAAGTTCGAGAGGCTGCGTACGTCCTGGCTTTCCTGATTCGTGTTCGTCATTGCTGCAATTCCTTACTCCACGGCATGGGCTGTGCCCAGATGCCTCTGTGGTTCAGTGCTTATTTCGGCGATTGAAGCCTGTCTTCCGCCTGTTGAATGCGTGCGATGCAGGCTGCCCTGCCGAGCACGGCCATCGATTCAAAAAGAGGTGGCGCGTTCTTCCGTCCGCACACGGCCACGCGGATAGGCTGGAACATCGGCCCCGTCTTCACGCTCAGCGTCGCCGCTGCCTCGCGCAGCGCCTGTTCCAGTGAGGCATGGTCAAACGCAACCGTCGCCAGCAGCTCACGCGTATGCTCCAGAATCCGCCGTGCCAGTGCCGCATCGCCCTTCTGCGGAATCAGATCGGCAGTGTCATACGGCGCCAGTTCCTCCACAAAAAAGAAGTCCGCCGCGCTGACGGCATCGCGCAGAAACTTGATGCGCTCGCGAATCAGCGGAGTCACAGCCAGCAGCTTCTCCGGCGAGACGTGAAGGCCTGCCTCCGCAAAAAATGGCGCAATGCAGCGGCTCAGCTCTTCCACTGGCAGCGCGCGAATATATTCCGCATTGAACCAGGCCAGCTTGTCGTTGTCGAACACCGCATTCGACTTTGAAATCCCATCCAGCGTGAACAGCTTGATCAGTTCTTCCGATGAAAAAATCTCGCGGTCCTTGCCATTCGCATCCTTGATCGCTCCCGGCGTCCACCCCAGCAGCGAAAGAAAATTCCTGAATGCCTCCGGCACAATGCCCATCTGCTTGTAGGCCATCACGCTCGTCGCGCCATGCCGCTTGCTCAGCCGCGTCTTGTCCGGCCCCAGAATCAGCGGCACATGCGCAAACACTGGCAGCTCCGCGCCCAGCGCGCGATATTGCAGCACCTGCTTCGGCGTATTGGAAATATGATCCGCGCCGCGAATAATGTGCGTTAGCCGCATGTCGATGTCATCCGCCACCACGCTCAGGTGATACGTGGGAATCCCATCCGACCGCAGCAGAACAAAATCCTCAATCTCCGCGTTGGCAAACTCCACCGGCCCGAACACCGCATCCTCAAATATCGTCGAGCCTTCTTCCGGCACCGCAAAGCGAATCGCCGCCGGCTCGCCCTTTGCCAGCCGCGCCTCTGCTTCTTCTCGCGGAATCCTCCGGCACCTGCGGTCATACATCAGTGGCTTGCCCGCCTCGGCCGCTTCCTTGCGCCGCTGCTCCAACTCGTCCTTGGTGCAGAAGCACGGATACGCCTGCCCGCTGGCCAGAATCTTCGCCGCCGTTGCCCTATACAGGTCCAGTCGCTGCGACTGGAAAAACGGACCCTCGTCCCACGTCAGACCCAGCCAGCGCATCCCTTCCAGAATGCCTTCGACCATTTCCTCTGACGAGCGCTCGAAGTCCGTGTCCTCAATGCGCAGGATCAGTGTGCCGCCCGTGTGCCGGGCAAACAGCCAGTTGAACAGGGCAGTGCGCGCTCCGCCTACGTGCAGGTAGCCCGTCGGCGAGGGCGCAAAACGAACGCGAGGTGCAAGGACTTGTGAGTGTGTTTCTTCTAGCATCGTTAAGGTATTTTCCTCTTCGATGCTATCAGTTCCGCCTTCAGCGGCTAGACGTGCGGCGGCGGAGGCGGCGGCATCGGCGGCCATCCCGGCTGCTGCACCGGCACCACCTTCCACTCGCCAAAGGCCAGCACGTACATCAGAATCAGCCCGCCGAACGGAACGATATTCAGCAGTGAAAGCCACGGCGAAAAGCCGGCCTTCTTGCAGATGAACCAGAAGGGAACGATCACGGCTGCAAGTGCGACAAGAATCACTACCGGCATGATCGCCATGATCGCCATCGCTATCTTCCGAATCTGTTCCGGGTCAGGCTGGCTTTGCATCACATACAGCGCAAGGTGCATCGAAGGTGCTCCTGAAATGAGAATGGATGCTCCCCGCCACGGTACGGCGAATCCCGCAAAACTGCAACGGAATTCTTCCTGCCTCACGCCTCCGCCGGTCGCGTGGCCAACAGTACCGTCACGTTTGCTGACTCCGTCGCCGCCAGTCTCTCAATGGACAACACCGTAATGTCATCCTCCTGCCCGAACTCCTGCGCCGCCTGTGCAATCTCGACCGCCGTTTGCGTACTTGCCGCCCGCGCGCGCTCAAAGCCAAACAGCTCGCGCTTGCCATTCGTTGCCTCCACCACGCCGTCCGTCATCGCCGTCAGCCGGTCGCCCGGCTTCAGCGTCAACCGCGTCTCTTCAAAACGGGCTGACTCCGTCATGCCCAGCGGCAGGCTGCCGTCCATCTCGATCTCCGCTCCGTTCAGATAGGGCGCCAGATGTCCTGCGTTAGCGATCGTCACATGCCCCTCGCGGTCCAGCCTCATCGCCAGGCACGTGGCATGCGCCTGGTTTCGCCCGCACAGCCTGCGGTTCAGCGCCTCCAGCACGTCCCGCGGGTCAAAGCTCGTCTCCGCAACCGTGCGGATTGCGCCTACCAGCAGCGAAACCAGCATCCCCGCCTGCAGCCCCTTGCCCGTCACATCCCCCAGCACCAGCAGCGCCCCGCCCGCGCTATCCGGAATAATCTGGAAGAAGTCACCGCCCACCTGCTGCGCCGGTCTGTAATCGCTCTCCAATTGGAAGCCCGGCACCGTGGGCGTTGCTTCCGGAATCAGCACCTGCTGCACCTCGCGCGCCTGCGCAATTTCCAGCTTCCAATGTTCCTGTTCCCGCTGCGACCGCACAAACCGCCGCACCAGTAGCACGCTGATGATCCCCAGCGACAGCGTGATGGACAGTTGCCTCAGACTGCTCCCAACGCCAAAGAGGTAAAAGTTCGCGGGCACATGGAGGACAACCAACTCTTCCTGATAAATGGAAACAGTGACCAGAAGGACCGCAGCCAGCGCTGCCCAGCCTTCCGTCTTATCCTTGCGAATACCAGTAATCGTTACCCACAGCAGCATTGCTCCCGCCATCAGCTTCAACACGAGCGTCAACGGCGAAAGAACAATCGATGCGTGAACAGGAATCACGCTGCCATAGAAAGGTGCCCGCAGCATCATCGTAGTCACACATAGCAGCGCCGCCACACTCCAGACCATGCGGTGAATGCGGCCAATCTTTTCCACGCGAAACCAATGCGCCCAGAAGATCACCCAGAGGCCAAGGTACACGGGCGCGAGGATTGCATCTTCAATAAGAAAGAGGCTCGTTCCGAGCACCGTCGTGTAGAACGAAAGGATTATGATGACCAGGAGCGCCAATTCAAGGGAGCAGGTCAACGCCAGAACAATGTAGGCAGGCTCACTCCGGTCCAGGATCGAAAGAACAAGCGCGAGCGAAAGGGCTAGGAAGAGGGCCCCGGTCAGCACAAACTCGCCGTCCATTGAGAGGTTGATTGAGCCCCAATCCAGCTTGAGGAGCCTGTCAATGGAAACGGCTTCGCCCAATACGGGTGGCCCGTGCAGTCCTCCCACATCCGGGTCCACCATCGCCGTGAACTCCGCCATCCACATGCGGATGGCGATGGTCACCGGCCCGTCACGCACATCCGGGGGTAAGGTAAAGGCCCTCGGTTGCGCCGGATTGGCCGTAACGCCCTTTGAAGTGAACCTTCCAAACTCCCCAACGAGCCGCCCGTTCACATACACCTGGTAGGCATCGTCAAAGTTGTCTGGCATCTTGATCGCCAGCGGCTCGTGCCCGGAATCCCCGGTATTGTCCTGCACATTCACGGTCAGCCGATACCAGGCATAGCCTGCGTATCCCGCATAGCCACGCGTAGTCCAGCCCGGCACATAGCCGCTGCTGCCGGTCATTGGATCAATCGAACCCGGCGGCGGAGTCAGGTCCATCGTGCCCCAACTCCGGTCGTCAAAGCCCGGCTGCGCCCACGCCATGTCGTCCCCGGTGTGAAACTTCCACGGCCCCGTCAGATCTGCGATGGAATGGCCCAGCTCCACCTGCTGCGCAGCTGGCGCGGCAGCTTCATGGTTCCGTGTCTCGGCTGCGCGCGCCGCCGGCATCGCCAGCAACGCCGCGCACGCCATGCTCAGCAGCACGCGCCACGCGCATCCGCGCGCCACGGCAAACCTCCGTCTCCTATTCAAATCTGCCAATGGGAATGAGAACATGACCGTCCGGGAAGGCTGGAGTTATAAATACCTGCGTGACCGGAGCATACGCCAGCTGAGCGCACTGCGCAAGGCACAATGCGCGAAAGGGATGTCGTGCATGTTGACTACGTAATGTCCTCCGTGTCGTACACCGGCGCAACGCGCTTCTTCGGCACGCCATGGACGCTGCTCAACAGGTCTTCCACCACGTCTTCCAGTTGTTTCTGGCTCTCAATCACTGCGCTCATGCTCTTCAGCGCATCTTCGTCCGCCGCGCGCTCCACCAGCGCCACCGCATGGCATTGCGCCACGTGGTCCAGCCCCAGTCCTTCAGGTGTCTTGGCCTTGATGCTCACCTGGTTCAGCTCCACGCCAAGCAGGTCCGCCACACGCGCGCGCATCTCCCCGGCAATCGGGGAAATCTTCGGCGCCGCCAGCACCAGCGTGGTGTCCACATTCACAATGCGGTAGCCCGCATTCTGAAGTTCTTCCATGGCCAGGTTCAGAAAAATCGCCGAGTCGGCGTTCTTCCAGCGCGGATCGCCCGGCGGGAAAAAGCTGCCAATATCGCCTGCCGCCACCGCGCCCAGCAGAGCATCGGTAATCGCGTGCAGCAGCACATCGCCGTCAGAGTGCCCCGCCAGGCCCTCCGGATGCTCCAGCGTCAATCCCCCAATGCGCAAAGGCACGCCTGGCTTGAATTCGTGCGAGTCAAAACCAAATCCGATCCGTGTGTCCATGGTCTCCGTGCCTGTTGTTGAGCTTGTCTCAGAGTCTCCAACGCAACCTGTCATCCTGAGCGGAGCGAAGCGCAGTCGAAGGACCTGCATCTCCACGCTCCTGGCTCACTGTCCCTGGGTGCCCCAGGTCTCGACTTTGAGACCTGGAAACCACATTGATCCGGGCGTGCCGCTCTCAGCGGGCGCGCTGGCGCAGATAGAACTCCGCCAGCTCCAGATCGCCCGGCTGCGTAATCTTCAGATTAACCTGAGAGCCGGGCACCACCGCCACCGGATGCCCGGCGCGCTCCACTACTGAGGCTTCGTCCGTGCCCACAAAACCGTCCGCCATCGCCTCGTCAAAAGCCTGCTGCAGCAGCCCATAGCGAAAGCCCTGCGGCGTCTGCGCCAGCACAACGAACTCCCGCGGAATGGTCGCCGTAATCAGCGAGTAGTGTGCCGCCCGCTCCACCTGCTTGATCGTGTCCACCGCCGGCAGCCCCACAATGGCCGCTCCGTGTTCCTTCACCGCTTCAATCGTGCGCTCAATCGTCGCCGCGTCAATCAGCGGACGCACCGCATCATGCACCAGCACGATGTCCTCCGGCTGGGCGGGCAGTGCCGCCAGCGCATTGGCCACCGATTCCTGCCGGCTGTCTCCGCCCTCTACCACGTGCACCCGGCCGGCAAAGCCGTACTCGGCTACCTGCGCCTCCACGCGCTCCATCTCCGGCTTGCGCACCGCCACGTAAATCGCCGTCACCTGCTGCACTGAGGCAAACGCGCGCAGCGAGTGGATCAGGATGGGAACCCCATCCAGCGCGAGAAACTGCTTCGGCTGCGGCCCCGCCATGCGCGTGCCCAGCCCTGCTGCGGGAAGAATCACAAATACCTGCATAACTCGTGGAGTATAGCACCGCGGCGTATAAGCTCCGATTGACCTGCCTGCCTTCGGATGAGTGCTTCAAAAATGACTGCGAAAATCCGTTTTGCCCATCCGTTTCGGGAGTATGCTTCTGCCATGCCGCAGTTTGGCCGCAGGTTGCTCTTGCTCGCTTTTGCAGCCGCGTTGAGCGTCGCAGCGCTCCGGACCGCTGTCCCGGCTTCTGCCCAGGCTCCCATTCATTTTGATGGCGGTGCTGCAACCCTCGAGGGCCCATGGCAATTCCATTTGGGGGACAACCCGGCTTGGGCCTCGCCCGCCTTTGACGATTCCACCTGGGAACAACTGGCCGCTGACAAGCCTTGGGGCATGCAGGGCCACGCGAATCAGGACGGCTTGGCATGGTACCGCCTCCGTGTCACACTGGCGCCCGGCCAGTCTCCAGATCAACTCGCAATCCTGATTCCCGCCGCTGAAGACGTCTACGAGCTCTACTGGAACGGTCAGCTTGTCGGCACCTATGGGAAACTCCCGCCGCAGCCAGTCTGGTTTGTCGTGTGCGCACCCCACAGCTTCGGACTTGGACCGGCGCAATCCGGTGTCCTCGCACTTCGCGTCTGGAAAGCTCCATTCGTGTCGTTCGATGACGGCCAGCAGGGCGGCTTCTACGAGCCACCGGTCATCGGCAGCCCGCAGTCCATCGAAGGCGCCATGGCTGCGCTCGATTACAGCTGGCTCCGCAGTCACCAGTTCACATTCGCGCTCGTATACCTCAATATCATGGTGGCTGTCTTTGGCCTCGTCATGTGGTTCCGCGAACGTTCCCAATGGCTCGCTTTCTGGATGGCCTGCTTTGCTGCTGGAATCTCGCTCACGGCGCTGCTGTTCGACTTCAAGATTCCAATTCATGCCACCCTCGCCTTGGGACTCAATCTGCCATCGGAAGCCCTTGGCGAAGTCGCGCTCTGGTTCGTTTTGCTGTACCTTCTCGACCTGCAAAAAGATGTGCGCATCCTCCGCCTCACACGTATCCTCGCCGCCGTCGATTTCGCCTACTCCATCCTCGGAATTGCCATCGTCGCCGGCTTATTTCTACCGCATCCGCACCCCTGGCAGATAGCCGATATGGCGCTCACGGCGCTTATGTTGCCCCTTTCACTTTACCCGTACTATCTGATAGGTACTGCAATACTGCGCCGCTCAAATCGCGATCCCCTCCGCTGGGTGGTGGCTGTCTTTGTCTTTCTCTCGCGCACCCTGTACATCACGGCAGTCGCGCTGATGCAGGGCAGCCGGTTTACCCACATTACCCTGGGCCCCAAATTGATGGAGCCTTTCTTCGTCGTGCTCGGCATTCCGATCAACGCTCAACGGGTGTTCGTCTCCGGCCTCCTTGTGACGCTTGTCTATGCCGTCTATCGCTACGCAGCTGAAGCCCGCCTCAAGCAGATCCGCCTGGAAGAAGAGATCCGCAACGCGCGCGCCGTGCAGCAGGTGCTCATCCCCGACTCTCTGCCCATCATCCATGACTTTAAGGTTGAGAGCGTGTACAAGCCGGCTGAAGAGGTTGGCGGCGATTTCTTCCAGATCATTCCACTGCCTGCGGGCGGAGTCCTCATGGTCATCGGCGATGTGAGCGGCAAGGGCATACCGGCGGCCATGACCGTCTCGCTGTTGGTCGGCACGGTGCGTACACTTGCGCATTACACCGAGAGCCCGGCGGAGATTCTGACGGCAATGAACCAGCGCATGCTGGCGAGAACCCGCAACGGATTCACCACCTGCCTCATCCTCCGCGCCGACACCGATGGCTCGGTCACAATGGCGAATGCCGGCCACCTTGCGCCCTATCTCGGGAGCCAGGAGCTTGCCGTCGCAAATGGGCTTCCGCTCGGTCTCTCTGCAACGGCTGCGTATGCCGAATCCACCATGCAGTTGCGCGAAAACGAGCAGTTGACGATGCTGACCGACGGCGTCGTGGAGGCCCGCAGCAAGACGGGCGAGCTGTTCGGTTTTGAGCGTACTTTGGCCATTGCCACCCATTCCGCTGAATCAATTGCAGAAGCCGCACAACGCTTCGGCCAGCAGGACGATATCACCGTTCTCACGATGACCAGAAAGACGGCAGCAATCGAGTCCGAGGCCGGCGTGGCGGCGCAGGCCCTTTCGTCATCAGCGGCGTAAAGCTGCCCGCTCTCGCCCGGGATGGTGAGCTGATGCAGTTGCGCCGCTTTCGTCGAGCAGCCCAAAGCTGGTCGGCAAACGCTTCGAGCTTCTATCATCCTCTCGTGTCCACGAAAGCTCGCCGCACACTGGCCGCATCGCTGCCGCTCGATCTCGCCCTGCTCCGTCCCGGCCTCCGCCTCGCCGTCGGACTCTCCGGCGGCGCGGACTCCGTAGCCCTTACCTGCGCCCTCGCCGAGCGCGCCTCCGAGCTGGGCCTTGTCCTCCACGCCGCCCATCTGCACCACGGCCTGCGCGCCGACGAGGCGGACGCCGACCTCGCCTTCGCCCGCGACCTCGCCGCCCGCCTTGGCCTGCCCTTCCATGAAGCCCATGTGGACACGGCTGCCGAAGCGCAGGCAAATCCCCAAACCGGAAAGCCCGCAGAAACCATCGAAGAGGCCGCCCGCCGCTTGCGCTACCGGTGGTTTCGCAAGCTCTTGTCTGAAACGCCGCTCGATGCAATGGCCACCGCTCATACCCTCGACGATCAGGCAGAAACCGTCCTCGCCAAATTCCTCCGCGGAGCATGGACGGAAGGCCTGTCCGGCATCCACCCCGTCGTCGAATTCCCCGAGGGCCGCATCCTCCGCCCGCTGCTCGGCACAACCCGGGCCCAGGTCGAGGCTTACCTTCAAGCCGCCGGCCAGCCGTGGCGTGAGGACTCGTCCAATCGCCACCTGACCTATACCCGCAACCGCATCCGCCACGAGCTGCTGCCCCAGTTGGAAACCTGGAATCCCCGCCTCCGCGAGCATCTCGCCCAGATGGCCGAGCTGGCCCGCGACGAAGAAGATTGGTGGCAGACCGAGCTTGCCCGCATCGCTCCGCAGTTGATCCTGCCCGGCCGTCCGGTGCGCGGCGGTGGCCGGGCAGCCGGCGCAGAGCTCGCTCTCGACGTCACCCGCCTCGCCGCGCAACCCGTAGCCATGCAGCGTCGCCTCCTGCGCCATGCCGCCGCGCAACTCGGCGCCGCACCGGATTTCGCCTCCACTGAGGCCCTGCGCGCGCTGGCTCATTCCGGCCGGGCCGGGCAGAAGTGCCAGTTGGCACAGGGGTTGCACGCTGAGCGAACCCATCGCGAGCTGCGCCTTGCCGTGATGGCGGCTTCATCGGCAAGCCTGAACGCTGCCGACACCCCTGCAGAGTACAAAGTGAACATCCCCGGCGAGGTCCTTGCCCCCGCATTCGCGCTCCGCCTGTGCATCCAGGTGGAGCAGGCAGCCGCCCCGCCTGCCGCTGCCACCGCCCTCCTGCGCAACTGGAAGCCCGGAGACCGCGTCAGGCTGCACTACTCCAGCGGGCAGCGCAAGGTGAAAGAAGTGCTGGAGCGTCTAAAGGTTACAGGCACAAGCAGGGCCGTGTGGCCAGTCCTCGAACTGGACGGCCGCATCGTATGGATGCAGGGCGTCGAACTCGAGCCGGAACCGGGAATCAAAGTGACGGCAACCCCTCTGGCGGCCGACGGCAAGCGGCCCGCATAAACCGCGCTTTTTGAGTGCCACTTACCTTCCTGATTCCTCCCCGGCTGCCCTGTCATTTCGTAGGAGTTTTTCCGGCTTCGGAGTACAATCTCTATTACTGCTCATCCGGCGGCGAGACACTGGTGTCTGCGACGCAGGGGCTCTGTACTTTCTGTGACTTCACAGAGGGTTCAGGCGTCTAAAGAGATGACGTAGGCGGTGATTGAGGTCTCTGTGTGCGGCTTCTCCCCCGCCGGGAAAGAGGAATCCTGGTGAATTCGACCGTCAAAACAATCATGTTCTGGGTCTTTATCCTTATTTGTCTCATGCTGCTTTGGGGTGTAGTCCAGCGTGGAACGAACATGGGCAAGGACACGGAGGTTTCTTACTCCGATCTGCTGGACAAGATTGATGCACAGCAGGTGCAGGATGTAACCATTCAGGGCACGGAGCTTCACGGCCACATGAAGGCCACGCCTAAGGATCAGTTCCACACCACAATCCCGGCAAGCACCGACACGCTGATTGAAAAGCTGCACGCTGCCAAGGTCGCCTTCACGCTGAAGGATCCGCAGAGCAATATCCTGCTGCCGCTGCTCTTTAACATCGGCCCGTTCGTCCTGCTGGGCGCCATCTGGTTCTTCATGCTCCGCCAGATGCAGTCCGGCGGCAACAAGGCCCTCTCTTTCGGCAAGAGCCGCGCTCGCCTGCTCTCCATGCAGCAAAAGAAGGTCACCTTCAAAGATGTGGCCGGCGTGGACGAGGCCAAGGAAGAACTCAAGGAAATCATCGAGTACCTGCGCGAGCCGCAGAAGTTCCAGAAGCTCGGCGGACGCATTCCCAAGGGTGTGCTCCTCGTCGGACCTCCCGGAACCGGAAAGACCCTGCTGGCCCGTGCCGTGGCCGGCGAAGCCAATGTGCCGTTCTTCTCCATCTCCGGCTCTGACTTTGTTGAGATGTTCGTCGGCGTTGGCGCAAGCCGCGTCCGCGACCTCTTCGAGCAGGGCAAGAAGAACGCCCCCTGCATCATCTTCATCGATGAAATCGACGCTGTCGGCCGCCATCGCGGCGCCGGCCTCGGCGGCGGACACGATGAGCGCGAGCAGACCCTCAATCAACTCCTCGTCGAAATGGACGGCTTCGAGTCCAACGACGGCGTAATCCTGGTCGCCGCCACCAACCGCCCTGACGTGCTGGATCCCGCCCTGCTGCGCCCCGGTCGCTTTGACCGCCGCGTTGTTGTCGGCCTGCCCGATGTGCGCGGCCGCGAGGAAATCCTGCGCGTGCATGTGAAGAAGGTGCCCGTTGCGGACGACGTGAACCTGAACATCCTGGCCCGTGGCACACCCGGCTTCAGCGGAGCAGACCTCGCCAATATGGTCAATGAGGCTGCCCTCAACGCTGCTCGTGTCAACCGCAAGCAAGTCACCATGTACGACTTCGAGCTGGCCAAGGACAAGGTGCTCATGGGCGCCGAGCGCAAGTCCATGCTGCTGACCGACGAGGAAAAGCGGGTGACCGCCTATCACGAGGCCGGCCACGCGCTTGTGTCCTTCCTGCGCGAGCACTCTGACCCCATCCATAAGGTCACCATCATTCCCCGTGGCATGGCTCTGGGCGTCACCATCTATCTGCCAGACGACCGCCACAACTACACCCGCGAGTACCTTGAAACACGGCTGGCAACGGCCTACGGCGGCCGGGTTGCCGAGGAGATATTCCTCGACCAGATGTCCACTGGCGCTGGCAGCGACATTGAAACCGCTACAGACCTGGCACGGCGCATGGTTTGCGAGTACGGCATGAGCCGCCTCGGTCCGCTCACCTTCGGCAAGAAGGAGGAGCAGATCTTCCTCGGCCGCGAAATCGCGCAGCATCGCGACTTCAGCGAGGAAACGGCCCGTCAGATCGACCAGGAAGTTCGCCGCCTGATCGACGAGGCGTACCAGTCGGCGCATGCGATTCTCGAGTCCCACAAGGACGCCATGCACCGCATTGCCGCGGCCCTGCTGGAGCGCGAGACCATCGACGCCGATGAGGTGCGAATGTTGATCGAGGGCAAGGAACTCCCCCCGGTCCGTTCCGTGCTCGCATCGCCCAGCGATACCGGCGGCGGAAGCGTGCAACAGGTCCTCAAGCCCGAGAGCCGCGGTGGACCAAACTATCCCGAGGGCTCGCCGTCACCCGCATAACCCCGTCGAGTCAAGCTTGCTGAAAAGCATGAGGGCCGCTCCACTCTGGAGCGGCCCTCATTGTTCTGCGGTGATCGCTGACCATGCAGCTGTTTGTCGCTGGCGGTCAGGCAGCAGGCTTCCCGGTGACCGCGTCGTTCGTCAGCTCAAAACAACTTGTAGCCAACACCCATGCTGAATCCGTATGGATGCAGTTGGCTCGTCTGCAGTACGTACCAATCGGGATACTGCTGATATTCGAAATCGATGGCCCGCCAGCTCAGTCGCTTCGTAAGCTGCACATCCGCGCCGCCGCCGTAGGCAATGTCACTGCAGCGGCAGCTTGTCTGTCCGTTTTCGAAGTTCATGTGCCCCATGCCAAACAGTATCTTGCCGTACGGGGTGATGCGCCCAAAGGTGTGTATCGGAAGCCGCGGGCCAATCAGGTAGTTGTCCTGGTGGATGTTCATGAACTGGTTGAGGCGCAGCCAGCGAGCCTCCGCTTCAACTTGAACCCAGCGGGTAAATCTCACGTCCGCATAGCCGCCAATGCCAAAAAGGCGATTCGGGCTTGCCTGGGCGATTCCTCCCCCTGCGTAGTCCGGCTGAAAAACCGAGGCCATGCCGCCCAGGGTAAGGGAAAGCTGTCGATGGTCGGCTGAGGGAGCAACCTGGGCACAAACGGCCGTGGCGCCTGCGCACATCACGTAACAGAGCACTGCAACAAAAAGTCTTTTCATAGGCGAAACGCATCCTGTCCTGGTGGGGATTCCTTACTGCACGTGTCTTGATTGGAACCAAGGAAAGAGGCTCAGGCCGTTGCGCGATGCATTGCGCAATGGGTCTGAGCCTTCAGGAGGGTGGGGCTTATTGCTGTCCCGCGGCCGGGGGCGGGGCTGGCTGGTTGCCTCCGGCAGGTTGCGCCGGCGCGCCCGGAGCCGCTGCCGGACTCTGGCTGGCAGCCTCATAGCGCTGCAGCTTGAAGTAGATGGGCGTCACTTCCAGCGGCATCTTGTCGCGTGCGTTCAACGGTGCATACCGCTTGGCGTCCAGCATGCGCACCTTGTCATCCCAGGGATCGGTCTTCAGCCAGCTTCCCAGAGGCAGCGCGGCAATCTGGTTCATGTCATCCCAGTTGATCCTCGGTGCGCTACTGGCTAGCTGGCTCATCCACGGCGTTCCGTCCGCCTTCAGCAGCGAGTCACCCAGTTTGGGCGTATTCAGTGCCTTCAGAGCCTTGCCGCGATCCGCCAATTGCTCCCAGTAGAGGCCCGCGCTTGCAAGCTTGTCCTTGTACATGGAGGCCTGCAGATACTCCTGCGCCTTCTGGGCCGCCGCTGCGTTATCCGCATCGGAGTGATACATGTTGATGCGCGTGAATGTGGACTCGTCGGGGAAGAGCAGGCGGTCGTTAAAGGCGTAGCGCGTGTCAATGTGGTGGCCAAGCGAGATGTGCGCCAGCTCAAGTGCCACCACTGAGGCAATTGACTCCTCATTGGGCAAGGTATCAAGCAGTCCCTTGCTGATTAGAATCGTATCGCCCACCGTCGTCGCTTCGATGGTCGTGGTCAGCAGAACGCGGCAGTGGATCGGCGTGGAAAATGCAAGGTTATTAGGCACAGCCAGATTGATCACAATCTGATCCAGCACCTTGCTTTCGTAGCCGTCCTGCGTCGGCGGAGCCACCAGCCCGGCCTGCTCCAGCCGCTCCATCACATTGCTTTCAGCCTGCATGACCCAATCGCGCGTGGCCTGCAGCGGGCTTACGTCCTGCGAATCGTCACTCTTGTCTACAGCATCTTCGACCTTCATGCTGACATTTTCGCTGTCTCGGGTGGGCAGCTTCAGAGAGTAGCCCCAGAAGTGAGTCTGCGCCTTCAGGCCGGCCAATTTGTTGCCTGCCACGTTGTTGGACTCTTCCACGTAGATGGCCACCGGCAGCCACACACCCGGCTGCAGGTTCATGCGCCAGCTGTCAAAGTGGAAGTAGTAGCGCGAGTCATCCGGGGAGCGCGGGCCTGTGTAGGTGCCGTTGAAGCGTACGACATTCCCATCCTGATCCTCAATCCAGATGCGGCCATAGAACCGGCCCATACCAGACACCTTGGGGTGCACGTCGAAGACCCATGTGCGAACCTGCCCCAGAAACTCACGGCGCACAAAGCTGAACTCGTAATGCTGCTCGTCAAAGCCCGTGGGGTCAAGAAACATCATCTGCATAAAACCCGTGGGATTATATGTGAACCGCTTGTCAAGCCCCAGCGCCTTGGTCAGCCCGCTGATGGCCGCCAGGGAGCCCCTGAACCAGCCGCGCTTCTCCGCTTCCGTCCGCGACACATAGGTCTTGTCATAGAACGCCTTGCCAAAATCCACGCGGCTCAGCGTGTATTGATCGCTGACAGGGATCGTGTAGAGCTTCACATCGGGTCGCGTGTCCTGAATGTATGTCTCCACCAGAGGCATATGCTGCTGAATGTTCTTGATGATTACCTTTTCCTGACCGATCGCCTTCCGGACAAGCGCGGCTTGATCCGCGGTGAGTTGGTGTGCCGGCGCGTACTGTGGTGCTTTTCTCTTCGCGTACGCGCAGGACACACCCAGAATCAGGATGAGGAAGGTAACCGAAAGCTTCCGAAAAGTCATTGCTCGCTCCTAGGGTGGGTACTTCTTGTCATTCTTCAGCCATTGGCGCCGTATAGACGATTCAAGGCTATACCATGCCACTGCTTGTCAGGCATGTTGGATGCTAGGCAAGTTGAAAAGTAATGGTAATGTTCGTCGTCAGGTCTACAGGATGGCCGTTGTGCGTGGCCGGGCGAAAGCGTATCTCTTGCGCAACGCGGCGGGCTTCTTCATCGAGTCCGTAGCCCAACCCGTGCAGTACCCCCTGCACCACCACGCGCCCGCTGGCCGTGAAGGTCACCCGCAAAATCACGTCTCCCTGCACCCGCATCTTGCGCGCTTCGCTGGTGTACTGAACGGGCGGTTTGGACAGAACCTCCAGATTCGTTGAAGCAGGCATAGCCGTCATCACCGGAGTTTTTGCCGCGGCCGCCATCGCAGGAATGCCTGTGGAAGCCACTCGGCCGGTAGTGCCCGTGAGGGCCGTTCCCGTGCCTCCGGGAATACCTGCGGACGCAACCCTGCCGACGACTCCCGCATTCGAGCCCGACCGTATTCCATCGCCGATACCGGCGGATCCTACCACTCCCCTCGGCGCGACAGACGGGCCTTTCATGCCGCCGTAGGGATTCCCGATCGCCGCCACTGTAGCTGGCCGCGCGGCGTTGGGATTCGGCGTTACCCCGAATGTCTCGCCAAAATGCACGGGCGCGGTCGAGGGTCTCACCTGGGCCACCTGCGCCGGAGCAGCTGCGGTCAAGGCCGCCTTGGGCTGCGGAGCAAGAATGATCGCAGGCTTGGCCGCCTTCATCGCCGGTGCCGTCAGCTTGGCTTCCATCTCGATCGGCTTCAAGGCAGGCTTGGGCTCCGGCTTCGGCATGTTGATCTTGGGCGCCTCAAGCTTCACCTCGGCAGGCTTGGGCAGATCAATCGGCTTCGGCGGAGGAATCCTGACCTTGACCTTGGGCTGCGGCGGTGGCGTCGTGGGAAAAATCAGCTCCGTCTGCTCATACTTGTGCTGCTGGACCACTTGCTTGGCGATCATCCCCACATAGAGGGCTATGCCCAGAATCAGCAGATTCACAAGGGTGCTGGTGATAAATGATGTTGACCTGCCCTCCGGCTCGGGGAGCAAGCCAAAGCTGGTCCGTTCTGGATAATAATTCACCGGCATTTTTTCATTCCTTCATTAGGGCCATGAAAACGGCGGGGGATTCCTGTTCCTGGGCCAGGCAAAGCCCGTAGGAGCGGCATAAAACAAGCAAAATACGTGTGCTGCGGATTTCGTTCACTCCGTGAGCTCCGGGCACGCGAGAATCTACTCCTATTAGAACCAAATTTGCCGCCAGATGTTGCGGGGTCTGCAATGGTTCTGTGCGTTTGATCACTCTTTTGGCTATATCGTCTCAGGCTCGAGCAGAATGAACTGCGCCGGGCCCAGGGGCCTAATGATGATGTTACCGCTGCGCCCCGCCGATAAGGGCAGGGAAGCAAGAATGTTCTCTTGTGATGGAAGCCCGTTCCCAGGCAATCTGAACATCGCCCGCCGCGCTTCAGCCCAGGGCACTCCGCGCCATGCAGGTCGTCAGTCGTACTCATCCCAGACATCCAGACTCTCCAATGCAGGTCCAAGGCATCTGAGCAATAAGGAACTGCAATTCCTCCACTAAGAGGAACCATGAGAAAGCTGGTGCCCGGCTTACCGTGCCCGGCATCACGCCTGCACGCCAATCCACTTTGCGCGTTGCAGGGCACTTCAGAAATTCATCTGCCAGCCGCCTTTCAGGCGGTCTTGGGGAAGGCGCGGCAAGATTCTTCCCCTTCTCTATTGTAATAGACTTACGGTAACCCAAAGCGTTGGGGAAAGGACAGCATTTTTGTGAAGATATTGGTTACCGGGGGAGCAGGCTATATCGGCGGCACGGTGGCAGGGTTGCTGGCCGCGCAGGGCCATAAGGCCATCGTTTTTGACAACCTGAGTCATGGCCGCCGCGACCTTATCCCCGCGGGGGTTGACTTCGTCCAGGGCGACCTCGCTGATCGGGCCGCGATTGAAAACCTTTTCATCGAGGCCAAAAATCAGAACCACCCCTTCGACGGCGTCCTCCACTTTGCCGCCCTCATCGAGGCAGGCGAGTCCATGCAAAAGCCCGAGCTCTACTTCCGCAACAACACTGCCTCCACGCTCTCCCTCCTTGAGGCCATGCTCGCCCACGGCCCGCGCAAGCTCGTCTTTTCCTCCACCGCCGCTGTCTACGGCGAGCCCCAGCAGGTCCCCATCACCGAGGACGCGCGCCTCAAGCCCACCAACGCCTACGGCGAGTCCAAGCTCCTCGTCGAGCAGATGCTCACCTGGCTCAACCGCATCCACGGCTTCCGCTACGCCTCTCTGCGCTACTTCAACGTCGCCGGAGCCCCCGAAGGCCCCGCCGGCGTCACCCGCGGCGAGGCCCACGAGCCCGAGTCGCACCTCATCCCCCTCATCCTCGATGTCGCCCTCGGCCGCCGCCAGTCCATCCGCATCTACGGCGACGACTACCCCACACCCGACGGCACCTGCATCCGCGACTACATCCACGTCTCCGACCTCGCCGATGCCCACCTGCTCGCCCTCGGCGCACTCGAGACCCAGGACCGCATCATCCTCAATCTTGGCAATGGCAAGGGCTTCAGCGTCCGCGAAGTCATTGACTCCGCCCGCCGCGTCACCGGCCACCCCATCCCGGCGGAAAGCCACCCCCGCCGCCCCGGCGACCCCGCCGTCCTCGTCGCCAGTTCCGACAAAGCCATCCGCGACCTCGGCTGGCAGCCCCGCTACACCCAACTCGACGACATCCTCCGCACCGCCTGGATCTGGCACCAGAAGCGCTACCAGTAACCGCGCAGCCCACCGTCATCCCATCGGGGGCTGGCCCGGGTGCCGGATTGCGAAGTGAGTTCCACCACTGAAGATGGTTGCCCCGGGTGCCTCGCATTTGGGCACCCGGAAGTCCTCTCACCTCCACCCATCCCGTTCTTCTCTCCCACCCGCAGAATCCGCGCGGTTGCCCCACCCTTTTCCGCGCTCTCTGCGGAAAGGGTGGGCTCGCAAAAAACCTCCGCCCAATTTGCAGAGAATTACCTGCTTCCGGCGCACAATAAAAACAGATTCAAGGAAAGGTCCGCAGTAAGGGCATCCGGCCGGAGGAGATACCCCCCACCCCCCTACCCCCCCTTTTTTCGGTTTGCAACTTTCCACAGAAGGCTTGCAGAAAATCGCGCTGCCCATTTAACCCGCATCTTCGCCCCGGGCGGCAAAATCGGCGTCATTGTCCGCGCCGAATCCCGGTTCTCTTCGCCCTTCACTTGCCCGTCGTGCGTCCGTACCGTTAAAGTGGCCCCACATGGAATGTCAGCGGCGGTAGCATCTTCTGTTTCATACCCCGTCGTGCATTCCACTCACTCTTTTTTTCCCCCAAGAGGGCTGAATCATGTCATCCACCGATGTTCCCGCTGCTTCATCCGCCTCACGCCAGAATCTCGAGTCCGTCCTGCGCGAAGATCGCGTTTTTCCGCCGCCGCAGGAGTTCAGCAGCAAGGCCCATATCCAAAGCCTGGAGCAGTACGAAGCCCTGTATAAGCAGTCCATAGAGGACCCCGAGGGCTTCTGGGCGGAGGCAGCAAAAGACCTCCACTGGTTCAAGCCCTGGGACAAGGTCCTCGACTGGAATCTGCCTTGGGCCAAGTGGTTCGTCGGCGGCCAGATCAATCTCAGCTACAACTGCGTAGACCGCCATGCCCTTGGTGCCCGTCGCGACAAGACCGCCATCATCTGGGAAGGCGAGCCCGGCGAAATCCGCCGCCTCACCTACGCCGAACTCCACACCGAAGTTCAAAAGTTCGCCAACGTCCTCAAGGCTCTGGGCATCAAGAAGGGCGACCGCGTCGCCGTCTACATGGGCATGACGCCGGAGCTGGCCATTGCCCTCCTCGCCTGCGCCCGCATCGGCGCGGTGCACTCCGTCATCTTTGGCGGATTCGCTGCCAACGCCATCGCCGACCGCGTGCAGGATGCCGGCTGCGTCGCCATCATCACGCAGGACAGCAGCTACCGCCGCGGTGGCGAAATCCATCTCAAGCGCACCGTCGATGAGGCCATGCACGCCTGCCCGACGGTGCAGCACGTCATTGTCTATCAGCGTACCGGCAGCCCTGTGGATATGGTGGAAGGCCGCGACCACTGGTGGCACGATCTCATGGCCAAGGCTCCCGCAGAATGCCCCGCCGAGCCACTCGACTCCGAACATCCGCTCTACATCCTCTACACCTCAGGCACCACCGGCAAGCCCAAGGGACTCGTCCACACCACCGGCGGCTACGCCGTGCAAACCTACCTCACTTCAAAGTACGTCTTTGACCTGCGCGACGAAGATGTCTACTGGTGCACTGCCGATATCGGCTGGGTCACGGGCCACTCCTATGTGGTCTATGGTCCGCTCCAGAATGGCACTACCGTCCTCATGTACGAGGGCGCGCCAAACTGGCCCGACTTTTCTCGCTTCTGGAAGATAGTGGATGATCACCGCGTCACCGTCTTCTACACTGCGCCCACCGCCATCCGCGCCTTCATCAAGTGGGGCGACCAGCACGTCGAGAAGCACAAGCTCGACTCGCTTCGCCTCCTCGGCACCGTCGGCGAGCCAATCAATCCCGAAGCGTGGATGTGGTATCGAGAGAAGATCGGCCACAACCGCTGCCCGATTGTCGATACCTGGTGGCAGACCGAGACCGGTGCCATCCTCATCGCGCCGATTCCCGGCGCCGTCGCAGCCAAGCCCGGCTCGGCCACCCGGCCCTTCTTCGGCATACAGGCTGAGGTGGTCACCCGCGCAGGCGAACCGGTGCCCGCCGGTAGCGGCGGTCTGCTCGTCATTCGCAAGCCCTGGCCCTCCATGGCCCGCACCGTCTATGGCGATCCCGAGCGCTACCAGCAGACCTACTGGAGCGACGTGCCCGGCTGCTACTTCACCGGAGACGGCGCGCGCATGGACGCAGACGGCTATTTCTGGCTGATGGGCCGCGTCGATGACGTGATCAACGTCAGCGGCCACCGCCTTGGCACCATGGAAGTGGAGTCGGCGCTGGTGGCGCATCCCAAGGTGGCCGAAGCCGCTGTCGTCGGTCGCCCCGACGATCTCAAGGGGCAAGCCATCGCCGCGTTTGTCTCCCTCGAAAGCGGCAATCAGCCCAGCGAACAGTTGAAAGAAGAACTGCGCAAGTGGGTTGCAAAGGAAATTGGTTCGCTGGCCCGTCCCGACGACATCCGCTTTACCGAGGCGCTGCCCAAAACGCGCAGCGGCAAGATCATGCGCCGCCTGCTCAGGGAACTGGCCACACACGGCGAAATCAAGGGCGACACCACAACACTCGAAGACTTCACGGTCATCGCAAAACTGCGCGAAGCGGAGGAAGGCTAAGCGACGAGCACTGAGAAACAGCGCAACACACAAAGAGCGGAAGCCGTGGCTTCCGCTTCTTTGTGCTCCTGGATCTACTGTTGATTAGAACTTGTAGACAACGCCGAACGCCGCGTGTGCGTTCCAGCGGATGTGGGGTGAGTACCCCGACTGGTACGGAGTGATCGTGAAATCTGAGCCGATGTCGTCGCCATACAGCCGCAGAGCAACACGCGGACTCAGGTTGTAATCCATACCCATGCCGATGCCGCCGGCAAAGGACACAGTGGGCGCGATCTTCACGCCGCCCGTGTGCACAGCGCCAAGCAACCCGTGGGCAAACATGCTGGTGCGTTCATACAGCTGCGCGTGAAATTCCGGCCCACCAAGAATCATGTCCACCGTGGGGCTGCCAATGGCGGCATTGGACGCCGTGACGGCCCAGCCATAGTGGCCGCCTTCTGCGGTCAGGCCGAAGTACTTGCCCCAATCACGGGTGATTCCCGCAGTCACTCCCTGCAGGCCGCTACGCGAAAGGCTCACCTGGTTGATGCTGGTATAGCCCCAGCCCACGAAGCCCTCGTATTTGTAGACGGGGCCGGTCGGCGGGGCAGCAGGGGGCTTTTCCGGTCTGATCTGGCAATTGGCCGCCAGGGGCATGAGCGCGGCCGGCAACACGGCCAGAATCGACAGCAACAACTTTCTCATCAATTTGAAACTCTCCTCGATACCGTGCTGAGGCTGCTCGGCCGCTGCGGGCTTTGTTCCCGAGCGGGCGCCATAGGTGTAATCCGGTACCCTCATAGACTACCCTTTACCCCCCTGTTCCACGAAGAGCCTCCACGCGGTTGCGTTGCGGTAGACAGCAGCAGATTTCCGCTGCCTGCTCTCTGGCTCAATTGCTGCCGGGGGTGGGCAGCTTGCAGCAGTCGCCACCCGCGGCAGGCTCATTGGCGCCTGCGTCCAGAACCACTTTCCATGTTCCGTCAGGCTCTTTGCGCCAGATGCTGATGTAGCGGCCGCTGGTGGTGATCGGATTGCCGTTGGCGTCTTTGCTGTGCCCCTCGAAGTGGCCCCAGGTATAGCCGATGTCGCCGGAAGGGCCCATGACGGCGTCTGTGGGGGTCCACGTAAGCTGATATTCCTTCGCGGTCCAGTTGGCGGATTTCGCGATTGCCAGCCTGCCGACCACGGGCGCCGCACCGTTGCCCAGCGTTACGCCGTCGGGAGCAAACCACGTCGCAAAGGCGGCGCCGCCGCGTTCGGCCACGTCTTTTGCAAAACGCTTCTCCAGATCAAGCAGCAGCACCTTGCCCGGATTCGAGGTGGGGTCGGTTAACATGCTGGAAGCGCTGGACGGAGTACCCCCCGGCTCCAGCAATTGGCCATAAAGCGGGACGGCCGCACCCAGTCCCAATACTAACCATCCCAAAGCGACGGAACTAAAACCCTTGCGCACTTCTACCCCTCCTGCGAACCCTCACGGCAATCGTACAACGCCGGATGCCCGCCGGAAGTGCCTTGGACTGAGGGGATGGGAAAGCAACTCTGCCAGTAGTTTTGCGTCCAAAGATTCAAGAGGCCGCAAACTTGCGGATTGTTATACTTAAATGTCACAATTGCGCGGTCCGTGGCCAGCGCTGCATTTTCTCGCGCTGAAACGGTCAGTTGCACGTGCCGGGACGCACGGCTTGCTGAGGCCAGCCGCGGCAAGGAGCTTTTCCTGGATGCCCGGCTTTTCCCGGGGGAAGGACACGCATGGGAACACTGCTGGAATCCATTCAATCACCCGCTGACCTCAAACGGTTGAACTTTTCGCAGATGGATGCGCTGGCCGGGGAGATCCGAGCATTCCTTATTCAGACGCTGTCGAAAACCGGCGGTCATCTCGGCCCGAACCTGGGGGTCGTGGAGCTCACGCTGGCCCTGCACGCAGTCTTCGACACACCGCAGGATAAGCTGCTGTTCGACGTGAGCCACCAGGCTTACATCCACAAGATACTGACCGGGCGGAGGGAGCGTTTTGAGACGATTCGCCAGCCGGGCGGACTCAACGGCTTCATGCTCCGCACTGAGAGCGAACACGACTGTTACGGTGCTGGACATGCCGGAACGGCGCTTTCCGCGGCTCTGGGCATGGCGGTAGCCCGCGACCTGGCCGGCGGCAACGAGCACGTGGTAGCCGTTGCCGGCGACGCGGCCTTCACCAATGGCATCTCCTTTGAAGCGCTGAACAATATCGCCGAACAGACCAAGCGGCTGATCGTCGTGCTCAATGACAATGAGTGGTCCATTGACCGCAACGTCGGCGCCATCGCCCGCTACTTCCACCGCATCGTCACCAACGAGCACTACCGGAATTTCCACGAGTCGGCTGCGAAGCTGGTGGAGCGCTTCGGCGGTAAAACGGCGGTGACCGTGGTGCGCCGCGCTGAAGAAGCGGCCAAGAGCATGCTGTGGCCCTCCATCCTGTTTGAGGAGTTCGGCCTGCAGTACTTTGGCCCCATCGACGGCCACAACCTGCCGTTGCTGGTCGAGACCTTTAACTTCCTCAAGGCTGAAAATCGCCCCGTGCTCCTGCATGTGCTCACGGAAAAGGGACGCGGCTATCAGCCCGCGCTCAACGGGCAAAAGAAGTTTCATGGCCTGGGGCCGTACGATCCGGAGACCGGCAAGACCACGGCCGGCCAGCTCACTTACTCTGAGGTTTTTGCCAACACGCTCGTCGATCTGGCCAGCAAGGACGAGCGCGTAGTCGCCGTCACCGCGGCCATGCCCAACGGCACAGGCCTCGATCTCTTCCGGCCGCATCACCCCAAGCGTTACTTTGACGTGGGCATCGCAGAGGAGCATGCTGTCATCTTTGCCGCCGGCATGGCCACGCGCGGTTTCCGTCCCGTCTGCGCCATCTATTCCACGTTTCTGCAGCGCGCATTCGATCCCATCGTGCATGACGTCTGCCTGCAAAAGCTGCCGGTGGTTTTCTGCATGGACCGCGCTGGTCTCTCCGGTGATGACGGACCCACCCATCACGGGCTTTTCGACATCAGTTATTTGCGCGGCGTTCCTGAAATCGTGCTCATGGCGCCCAAGGACGAAGACGAATTGGCCGACATGATGAAGACGGCCCTTGAGCTGCCGGGACCGAGCGCCATACGCTATCCGCGCGGCGCGGTGGCCGGCGTGGCGCGCAAGGCCGAGCCGCAGGTGCTGCCCGTGGGCAAGGCTGAAGTGCTGGCCGATGGCTCCGATGTGGCAATTCTGGGCCTGGGCCCCATGGTGACCATGGCTCGGGAACTGGCCGCGCGCCTGGAGCGCGACGGCTTCTCTGCCGCTGTCATCAATCCTCGTTTCATCAAGCCGCTGGACCGCGAGATGCTCGAGCAGTACGCGCGCCGCGTGGCCGCCTTTGTCACGTTTGAGGATCATGTGAAGATGGGCGGTTTTGGTTCCGCGGTGATTGAAGCGCTCGACGAACTGGGTGTCGCCGTTCCCGTGGCGCGCATCGGCTGGCCCGATCACTTCATCGAGCACGGCAAGGTGGACGCGCTCCGCGCGCAATACGGCCTGACGGTTGACGACGCATATGCGCAGGTGCTGCCCATGCTGGCGCATCGCCAGCGCCGTACGCTCGTGGCCAGCTAGCCCTGGAGCGCGGTGTCCCGGCGCATTGATACCGCAGATCAATCGGGCAAACGGATGCTTCCGTCATCGGTGATGAGGAACGATGGATTCCATGCGACCTCCCATGGAAAGCCGTCGGGATCGCTGAAGTACCCTGAATAGCCGCCCCAAAAAGCTTCCTGGGCGGGCTTCAGAATCGTTGCCCCTGCCGCTTCTGCCTCGCGCAGTACTGCGTCAACTTCGTCACGGCTTCGTGCGTTGTATGCGAGCGCAATGCCGGCAAATCCTTGTCCATCCGCCGCGACATTGGCATCCTTCGCAAGCTCCAGTCGCGGATAAAGCGCCAGAGCCATGCCGCCCGCCTGGAAGAAAACAACGCCCTCGGCTTTTGCAACGGACCGCCGCCATCCGAGTCGCTCGTAAAACCTGCTGCTGCTCTCCAGGTCCGCGACACCCAGCGTCACAAGGCTTACCCGTTGTTCCATCTTTGCCTGCCTGTCAAATGGTGTGTATGCAACAAAGACGGAATTCTAATGGAACGGTCATCCTTTAGCGAAGATCAACTTGACGATGCAAAGTTCATTGCGTACTTCTTGCCGCTGTCTTGCAACTGGGAGTCGCGGCGGGATGCGTATGCGACAATCCACAAAGACTGATTTCTTATGCGACCTCGTAGCATCCTTCCGGTATGGATCGGTGGATTAGCTCTTGCTGGCTGCCTTTGCTGGCCTCAGGAGCCGCCGCCTTCTCCCGCTCCGCTTGTGCTTGCCGGCGGCACCGTTGTGGATGTGACCAATTGGGGCCACTCGGCTAAGGACCTCCCGGACGCAATTGTCATTGTGAATGAAGGGCGGATTACTGAAGTCGGCTCACGTGCGGATGTGGCTATTCCCAAGAACGCACGGGTCATCGATTGCTCGGGCAAGTACCTCACCCCCGGATTGGTCGACGGATTTGCGGGCATGAACAGCCAGGGTCAGGCCAACGCAAATCTCTACATGGGCGTGACCACCGTGGTGGCCCGCGCCGACAGCGAGCGCGGCCACATCGATTTCGCTGCGAATCCCAGTCCGCACCTTTACCTGATTGACTCCATCGGCTCCACCGATGACTGGAGTCTGCTGATCAGCCGCAAGGAGTGGTCTGCCAAACTAAAGGAAGGCGCGCACCCGGTGGAGTTGAGCCCGCAGGACACGGCGCGCCAGTTGAGCGACACCGCACGGCTGGGCACGCGCGCGCTGTGGTTGGGATGGGATCTGACCGCCGCCAACTCGCAGTTGATTATTGCGCGAGCGCATCAGATGGGGCTGGTTACATACGGCGAATTTGTTTCCACGCCCTACGACGTGGGCATTCAGGCAGGCGTGGATGTGCTGCTGCACATGGGCCACTATGAACTGGGAGTGATTCCCAATGAACTGCAGGCGCCGCTGGTGGACGACCCCTACGGATCGGCGGCCAACACAGCCTACGATTACGCACAGCACTTGCCCTCTACGGATTTGCACCTGCGCGCGTACGCCCGCTTTGTGGCCACGCACCATGCTGCTCTGATGCCCACGTTCAGCCTCTACTTCCTGCACCTGCCAGGGCATCGCAATCTCTGGCTTGAGCCGGCTGCCGCGCTGCTCAACCCTGCCAATCTGTCGCAGCCGCCCGACCGCGCAACAGGCGAGGCGAGTTTTCCGCTTTCACCCTGGACGCGCCGCCTGCCGGGAGTTGCGCAGCGATGGATGCAGGAAAATCAGCGCAAAAAAGCCGATCAGGCCGCCATGCGCCTCTGGCAGATCAACCAGACAATCTATGCGGCCTATCCGCACTATCTCGCCGCCTCGGGCGCGCCAGCCATGGGAACCATGCCTGGCATCTCATTGCACACGGAGCTTGAGATGCTAGTCAGGCTGGGGCTTTCTTCACGCGAGGCTCTGGCCGCGGCCACCAGCAACTATGCACTGCAGTTCGGCTGGACAGAGCTGGGCCAGATTGCTCCCGGCCGCCGCGCCGACATACTTGTGCTCGACTCTGACCCCACCCAAAACATCTGGAATGTGCGCCGCATTTCCACGCTCATCGTGGGTGGTAACGTTGTGGACCGCGAAGCACTGCTGGCTTTGAAGAAGTAGGTTGACGAAGGTAGATCGGGTTCTTGTTTCAGTGGCGATTGTCTGTGTCAGCTTTATCGGGTTCGAAGTACGCTTTGTGCTGCGCTGACACAAGGCAATCAATTCTGAATTGTCAATACAGAGTTGCTAGACTAGCGAGATGCAGGGACTCAACTGAAGAGGTAAGGCATGATAAGGGCGCCATGGATGAGCTACTTGTTGTTGTTGCTATGTGGCGTCTTTTCGGTGTTTTGGGGAGTGTCCTTGCAGCGAACCGCACCTGCCAAAAGCCTAGACTTTAAATTGGTGTACTTTGGTGCGCGGTGCTTGCTTTCCGGCTGTGATCCGTATAGTGCAAACGATCTTGAACGAATGTACCAAGCAGATGAGGACAGACGCCCGAACGATCCGACGATCCGCCGTGTTGAGACGAACATCATCTACCTTCCGACAATCTTTGCGGTTGTTGCTCCGTTTGCTTTGCTGCCGTGGTCCCTTGCAAACGGCCTCTGGATGCTTCTTACGGCAGGCACCTTCCTGATTGCTGGTTGTCTGGCATGGAACCTTGGCGCACACTATGCGCCACAACTTGCACTCGCGCTGTGTTGTCTGGTGATGGCCGGCTGCCAGATTCTGTTTTTGACGGAGAATGCAGCGGGATTGGCAGTCAGCCTTTGCATAATCGCAGTGTGGTGCTTGCTTCGCGAACGGCTTATCGCCGTTGGAGTGGTATGTCTTGCGCTCAGCCTTGTGATTAAACCTCATGATACGGGGTTTGTCTGGCTGTTCTTCCTGCTCGCGGGAGCAGCTCACCGAAAGCGGGCCTTGGCGGCTCTGGTTGTTGCAGCACTGCTGAGTTTGCCGGCAATGCTCTGGATAACCAACACTTCACCACATTGGGTTCATGAACTTCATAGGAATTTGGTAACGACGGCATCCCGCGGCGATATGAATGATCCGGGGCCGGAGTCGGTGACTGGATTTACCCCGAATTCAATTATCAGCTTGCAAACAGTGCTGAGTGTGCTGTGGGATGATCCAGTTTTCTACAATTCTGCCACTCTCGTTATCTGTGTGCCTTTTCTTGTGCTCTGGGCAATCAAAGTCTGGCGAAGTAAGTACTCATTCGAAGGCTCATTGGTTGCACTTGCTTCGGTTATTTCGCTTACCATGCTGGTGACTTACCACAGAACTTATGACGCCAAGCTGATTCTTCTCACGATTCCGGCATGCGCGATGTTGTGGGCGAGAATGGATAAGATCGCGCAATGGGCATTCGCGCTCACGACCATTGGAGTTGTCTTCACAGGCGACATCGCGATGGGCATTGTCTCGGCAATGGCCGGAAGACTCCATTTGAACGACGCAGGGCTTGCCGGAAAGGTGCTGCTGCTTCTTTTGGATAGGCCTGAACCCATCATCCTTTCTGCGATGGCGGTGTTCTATACATGGTTTTATCTCAGGCGATTTTCTGAAGAAGCTGGATCAACGGATTCTTCTTTGAGAGCGGCTGCGCCGAACTTGACCACGAGGGCCTGAGCCCTCACTGTTCGTCGCGAATCCAACAGAGGATCATCGCGCATGGTGCAAGGACGGAAACACGAGGCATTGGCGGAGGGCAGGGAACAACATGAGCGGTGCGCGATTCAGCAGTCTTGGCCTGTTGCTCCTTTGCGGAAGCATCTCCGTCTTCTGGGGCATCTTCCTCCAACCTCACGCGCGCGGCACGCATATGGATTTCAAGATTGTCTATATGGCGACGCGGTGCATGTTTGAGCACTGCGACCCTTATCAAGCAAGCGATTTGGAGCGGATTTACCTGGCCGGGGAGCAAAACCATTCCAAGGATCCTGAAGTCTCCCGGATTGAAACGAAGATCATTTATCTACCGACCGTATTCTCAATTGCGTCTCCTTTCGCTGTATTGCCATGGCCTCTGGCCCATCAGCTCTGGCTCGTGTTCACCGTCGTTAGCTTCTTCCTGGCCGCCTTTCTCACATGGTCTCTTGGAATGGAGTATGCTCCCGGACTTACTACTTTCCTTTCGTGCTTCCTCATCGTCAATTGCCCAATTATCTTCAAGACCGAAAATGCCGCAGGCATTGCCGTTGATCTTTGCGTCATTGCTGTTTGGTGCCTTTTACAGGAACGTTTCGCTGTCTGTGGAGTGTTGTGCCTTGCCATCAGCCTTGTCATCAAGCCTCATGATGCCGGTTTGGTCTGGCTATTTTTCCTGCTGGCAGGCGGGCTGTATCGTAGGCGCGCTTTGCAAACCCTGGTTGTAGCTGTGGCCTTGAGCCTGCCCGCCGTCATCTGGATCTCTCACGTTTCCCCGCACTGGTTGCAGGAGCTGCATTCCAATCTCGTCACGTTGTCGGCGCGCGGGAATCTGAATGATCCAGGGCCCGCATCGCTTACTGCGCGCACGCCCAATATGATGATTAGCTTGCAGACAATATTCAGCGTTATCCGGGACGAGCCGAGCTTCTACAACCCCGCGACTTACCTTGTATGTGCTGCGCTGCTTGTTCCGTGGGCGCTTAAGGTTTTCAGAACTCGTCCTTCGCCGGAGCAGGCCTGGCTGGCGATTGCCGCCGTAGTCCCTCTTACCATGCTGGTGACTTACCATCGTCCATACGACGCCAAACTGATTCTGCTTGCAATTCCGGCGTGTGCCATGCTCTGGGCGAAAGGCGGCCAGATTGCACAGTGGGCGTTCGCTTTTACAACCGCCGGTGTCATCTCTACGGCGGATTTTCCACTGGGAATCATTGTTGTTCTTTCCGGGAATCTCCACCTGAGTCCGGTAGGGTTCGCTGGCAAGGCGCTGACTATCTTTCTGGCTCGTCCTGTACCGCTGGCCCTGTTGGCAATGGCATCTTTTTATTTGGCGGTATACCTGCGCCACGCCCCTGACTCGCCTGCGACGATGGGGCCCCACGGCGAAGGACAGGCGGAAGGCATAATGGCGCCGTCTTAGTTCTTCAGCCGTCAGTCAGTGATTGAAGCTCCACCCGTTGAAGTGGCGCGCGAGGTCTTGTCCAAAGCCGCAGCCAGTATCTGCGGCAGCCGTTTCTGCCGTTGCGCAAACGAGTGCAGCAACTGGCGCCGTACAAGCGGGCTCACCAGGCGGCCCAGCGGGCCAAACGGCAGGGCATATTCGATCTCGTCGGTCACCAACGTTCCCGCCTTGCCGTTTCTCGTTTCGGCAAGCGTGCTGTGACGATGGCGAAATAAGGCGAACGGGCCGTGAATCTGCTCGTCCAGGAAATGGCAGTTCCACTCAAATTCCGTAATGCGCGCTTGCCAGTGTAGGCGAAGCGGCAGGAGACGCAAAGGGCAGAAGCTGATCAGCAACTCCGACCCTTCGCCGGCAGCCTCGCCCTTGGGAAAATCAACTCGACTTATGCCTTCGGGCTTCGCGGGCGCTGGGTGCAGCCGTACATCTTCAATGCGCGTCTTCAACTCCGCCGGCATCAGCCGGGGCAAGTTGTTCGGATCGGCGAAGAACGCGAAAACCGACTCAACCGGAAATGGCACCCACTGGTGAGTTTCAAAGCGCATGAGGCAACGCCTGCCGGAATTTATGGTTGCACCGCCTGCTTCTGGCTGTGAAATAGCTGCTACCGGTATAACGCGCCGCACCCCCAGATGGCTGCGGAACTTTTAAAAGTTCCGCCAGCACACGGACAAATAGCCCTGGTTTTCTCGATGCAGGCAAAAAGCGCACTCCGGGTCTCGCCGGGCTGGAACTCGTCGATACTGGGAGAATCAGCCGCAATCAGGTAACCTAGAGATGGTCGCCTTTTCCGAGGAACGGCTGGCAGGGGATACCATCGACGTTCAAGTAAAACCCAGTGTTAAGCACGCACGCCACAACCGCCTGCTCGTCCTGATTGCGATCTACAAGCTGCTGCAGGCGCTCTTGTTCGTCGCGGTTGGCGTCGGCGCATTGCATCTTCTCCATAAGGATGTAGGGGATGTGCTATCGCAGTTTGCAACTGCACTGCGCTTTAACCCGGAGTCACGCTTCGTCAATCTGGTGCTCGATGAGGCTTCGCTGCTCAATGATCCGCTGCTGCGCAGGATTGGGTTGGTTGCCTTCAGCTATGCCGGAGTCAGCTTGGCTGAGAGCATCGGACTCTACTTGGAAAAGGCCTGGGCTGAATATCTCACCCTGGTGATTACGGCTTCCTTCCTGCCTTGGGAAGTGATCGAGATCTTCCGTCGCCTCACATGGATTCGCGTTGGCCTGCTCACGGTCAACGTACTCGTCTTCCTCTACCTGCTCAGGCTGCTCACGAACCGCAGAAGGAAGCCCGTCCAGACTGAAAGCTAGTCATTTTCGCTTTTCGTTCCCCTATAATCCCTTCGGGCCGCGTTGCAAAGTACCGACTGGGCCACAAGAACCACACAGGTAAACACTGTATGTTGTGGTTGGATGGCGACTGCCATCTATTAGCGCGAACCCGGCTGAGCATCCTCTCCCAATGTCCCAGAAACATGCAGTTTTCAACGCTTTCAACAGTTTTTGCTGTTGGAGCGGACAACAATGTGGGCTATTATCGTGTCTGAAGTGGAGCAGAGGGGAGCAAAAGGGAGTAGAACAGCTAGTTACAAGGCAAGATTACTCCGATTTCTCCTGCTCAACACGGAATCCGGACATGGAAGTGGTTTTTGAACCAGCTTCGGCAACCGGAAATGGCATAGCGGGCAACGGCAGTCAGGCAAGAACGGAAGCATTCAGTCGAGGGCGGACGCAATGTTCAGGGGCAACCATCCAGCGAAGGTCGATGAGAAGGGGCGTTTAAAGCTGCCCTCTGCCTTCAAACAGCTGGTGGATGTCTCCAACGTGACCCAGTTTTATGTGACCAGCACGGATGGGAAGAGCGCGGAGATCTGGCCTCTTCCGGAGTGGGAAAAGCGGGAAGCGCAGTTGGCCGACTCCAGCACGCTGGACGACGCCGTCCGGAAGTACCTGAACCTGACCAGCTATTACGGCCAGCAGGTGGAGATGGATAACCAGGCAAGGCTGCTGTTGCCGCAGATTCTGCGCGGATCGGCCAGGTTGGATGCGGAAGTGACGGTTTTTGGCATGAGGACCTATCTGGAAGTGCATAACAGAGAGGCCTTTGAGAAGAGTCTGCCGGAGAACGAGTTGACGGCAGAGGATCGCAGAGCAATGGCAGCCATACTGAGCCGCCGCAGTGGAAGTTGAAACCCCCAAGGGGGAGCGCATGACGAATCAGAGCGAACGCCATGTGCCAGTTCTTTGCAAAGAAGCGATTGAGTTTCTAAATGTGCGCGCGGGCAGCACGATAGTGGATTGCACGCTGGGCATGGCGGGTCACGCGACAGAAGTGGCCAGACTGCTGGGACCGGAGGGCCGGCTGATCGCCTTTGACCGGGATCCCGAAGCCATGGCCATTGCGAGGGTAAAGCTGGCGCGGCTCTGCAACGAGTTGGGCAGCCAGGCGCCGCAGATTGTGCTGGTGGGCGAGGCATTCAGCGCCGTGACCAAGTACGTTCAGCCCGGTTCAGTGGACGGCCTGCTGGCGGATTTTGGCGTGAGCAGCCTGCAGTTGGACGAGGCGCACAGAGGATTCAGTTTTATGGCGGATGGGCCGCTGGATATGCGCATGGATACGCGCTCCGGGCCAACCGCCGCACAGGTGGTGAATGAGGCGAGCGAGCGGGAGCTGGCTGACCTTATTTACGAATACGGAGAGGAAAGGAGGTCGCGGAGAATCGCCAGAGCCATTGTTCGGGGGCGGCCGGTCACAACCACGGGGCAACTTGCCCGGATTGTTGCCCACGCCGCCCCGGCAATGAAACAGGACAGAATTCATCCGGCGACCAGAACGTTTCAGGCTCTCCGGATTTATGTGAATCGCGAGTTGGACGAGATCACAACGCTCATGGAGGCTGCACCCAGTTTGCTTAAGCCCTCCGGACGACTGGCCGTTATCAGCTTTCACTCGCTGGAAGATCGCATTGTGAAAGACAGCCTGCGCGAAGGCGCGAGGCAGGGTATCTGGGAAATTTTAACGAAGAAGCCGGTGACCGCCGGCGAAGAAGAGATTGAACGCAACCCGCGCTCGCGGAGCGCGAAGCTGAGAGCGGCGGAAAGAACGAAAACGCCGAGATCAGGGAATAGGGAGTAGGGAGCAGAAGACGCGAACCGGGCGATAGAAACGGCTTTTGATTCGCAGGCAGATGCTATTTTCACGGTTCATGTTCGGCGAGGAGGATCACCATGGCGGCATGCACAACTACATATTTTGAAACAGGCCGCGGCTGGCCGGCGCGGGTTGCCGAGCGCAACGAGGCGCTGCTGGCCCAGCAGCCGATTCGCCGCAGGGGCGCGCGCACGCCGGAGATCCCTTTTACCAAGCACTTTGATAACTCGCGGCTGATCAAGGCGCCCGATCCGGTGCGCGTGCGCCAGATGCGCATTTTTTCCGCGGCAATTACTGCGCTGTTCTCGCTGGTGATGATCTATGGTCTGCAGCACTTCAGCGCTATTGAGGGTTCCTACCGTGTAGAGTCTGAGAAGCAGATGCGCGACCAGTTGCGCGAGGAAAACCGCCAGTTGCGTCTGAGTGAGGCTGAACTTTCTGAGCCGGTGCGTATCGATGGCCTAGCTCATCAAATGGGTCTGGCTGCGCCGCAGCCGGGGCAGGTGGTTCATCCTGAGGCTCGCCCGGACCAGATGAGCGCTCCCGCATTGGCACAAGCCACTCCGCCGCCGTCTCCCGCGCTTTAAGCAGGCCGGCGCAGAACCTACTCGCGAGCGATTCGGCATGCAGGCTACTCCCCGAGCTAACAGGAACCGCAACACCGCCCCGCGCGCCATGCCGATGAAGCTGGCGCGCTTCTGGCTTGTATGCCTGTTTTTTCTGGCGTGGGCATTTGCGATTGCGGCTCGGCTGTTCTGGCTGCAGGTGGTGCGCCACTCAGACTATGTGGAGCGCGCGCAGAGGCAGCAGCAGCGCACCTTTGAGGTAGCGCCGCGGCGCGGCGTTCTTTTTGACCGCAACCTGCGCGAACTGGCCATGACTGTGCAGGTGGAGTCAGTCTACGCGGAGCCCACCGAGATTGATGACAAGCAGGTCGCCGCGCACGAACTGGCCGCCGCCATACACACCGACCCCGACGACACACAGACTACGCAGGAGGCAATACTCGAACGCCTCAACGCCGGGCGTAACTTTGCCTGGGTAGCGCGGCGCCTGAAGCCGGAGACTGTCGCCCGCGTAAAGGCGTTGAACATGAAAGGAATCTACTTTCAGAAAGAGTTCCAGCGATTTTATCCAGACAACCTGATTGCTGCGCAGGTGCTCGGCTACGTGGGCCTGGACGACAACGGGCTCGGCGGCCTGGAGCAGAAGTTTGACGTGCGGCTGCACGGCAAGCCGGGTCTGGTCTTTACCGCAATGGATGCGCGCCGCCACGTGCTTGGCTCCACTGAGCACGAGCCCGAGCCGGGCCAGAATCTGGAACTCACCATTGACGGAAATATCCAGTTTATGGCGGAGCAGGCGCTGGATCACGCGATGGAGAAGACGCAGGCAGCCAACGGCACGGTCGTGGTGCAGGACGTTCATACCGGCCAGATTCTCGCGCTTGCAATCCGGCCCACATTCAACCCCAACGATTTTCGCCACACCACGTCTGCCCTGCTTCGCAACCACGCGGTGAGCGACGTCTATGAGCCGGGTTCGGTATTCAAGCTGGTCACATATTCGGCGGCGCTGGAGCAGGGGGTTGCCAAGCCCGACGACATGATCGACTGCCAGGGCGGCCAGATCACGCTGGCCGGGCGTGTTATCCACGACGACAAGAGTGACCGCGGGCTGGGGACAGTCACGGTGGCTACGGCCCTGGCGCGCTCCAGCGATGTGGCCGCGGTGAAGCTGGCGCTGAAAGTGGGCCAGGACCGTTTCTATCAATACGTGCGTGACTTTGGCTTCGGCAGCCGCACCGGCATGGAATTGCCCGGTGAGACGCGCGGCTTACTCCGCCCCACGAGCAAGTGGAATGGCTCGTCCATCGGTTCCGTCGCCATTGGGCAGGAGGTTGGTGTCACGCCGCTGCAACTGGTTTCAATGGTCTCCACAATTGCCAATGGCGGGGTGTATTTGCCGCCGCGGGTGCTGATGCCCGGCCAGTTGGACCGCTCGCCAAGCGGCCAGCCCGCGCCGGTGCTGCAGGCCGCGCCCTTCAAGCCCGGCGAAGAGCTGCCCAATCCGCTGCCTCAGGGGGCGCACCGCGTCATCTCGACCATGACCGCAGCTCAGATGCGCAAGATGATGGAAGGCGTCGTCTTGTACGGCACAGGCAAACCCGCGCAACTTAACGGCTACTCCTCCGGCGGCAAAACGGGCACTGCGCAAAAAATTGACCCCGTCACGCATCGCTATTCAAAGACGATGCACATTGCTTCGTTCGCTGGAATTGCTCCCGTTAATAACCCAGTGATTGCAGTGGCAGTTGTCATGGATTCGCCTAAGGGCGCGTACTATGGCACCACGGTCTCCGCGCCTGTGTTTGCTGAGGTGGCGCAGCAGGTGCTCGAATACCTCGGTGTTCCGCACGACATCGATGTGCAGCCGCCGCGTGCGCCCTCAAAGACCGCTGTTGCAGCGTCGGAAGACGATGCCGGGGCCGATCAGGACGATGTCAATGCGCTCTATGCAGCGGTCAACGATCTGCCTGCGGACGATCCGCTGCGGTCCGCGCCTGTTCAATCGATTGACGAGGTTCAGCCTGCATCCGCTTCCGGATCACCAGCAGCGAACCCCGGCAAAAAGCCGGCGATTGGGCGTGAGGCGATTTCGACCGCTCCTGCGCCCGCCACGGCAACGACTGCGCTGCCGTCCGCGCAAAAGGCTGTTGCCCAGGTGACCATCAGTGATGGCAAAAAGCTGACGGTGCCATCGCTGGTGGGTTTGCCGGTGCGCAAAGTGATTGAGGCAGCCGCCGCAGCGGGTCTGGATGTAGAGATAAAGGGCGATGGCACAGCACGGGAGCAGGCCCCCGCACCGGGCACGCAGGTCGCCACGGGTACGAAAATCGTGGTGCACTGCGGGCGGTGAACCGCGCTTTCGGTGCGCACCCCCCGCCGCCCGACAATCTACAATCGAGCACGAGATGAATTGGAAAGACCTTATTGTTGAAGTGACGTCTGTCGGCTCCGCCGGGAACTCTGCGCAGCCCGTGACCGGCGTCGAGTACGACTCGCGGCGCGTGCGGCCTGGCGCAGTGTTTGTGGCCATGAAGGGCGGCTCGACGGACGGCAATCGCTACATCGACAAAGCTCTCGCCGCAGGTGCGCTGGGCATCATCACTGACTCCTCGCCAACCTTCGACCACCTAGTGGTTTATCAGGCCGGTGTTCCAGTGCTTGAGGTGGAGCATGGACGGCGGGCGCTGGCGCAGGCTTCAGCCGCTTTCTTCAGACATCCTGAGCGCAGCTTTGCCGCAACGGGCATCACCGGCACCAATGGCAAGACAACGACCGCCTTCCTGACTGAGGCGCTGCTCAACCATGCGAATCGAAAAACTGTGCTGGTAGGTACTATCGAGTATCACGTGGCCGGCGAAATGCGCCCCTCGGTGCATACTACGCCCGAGTCGCGCGATCTGTTTGAACTGATGGCCGAAGGCGCGAGCCTTGGAGCTACGGAACTGGTGACTGAAGTATCAAGCCACGCGCTCGATCAGGGCCGAGCCGAGGGCATCAACTTTGATGTGGCCGTCTTCACGAACCTGACCCGAGACCATCTCGACTACCACCAGACGATGGAGAAGTATTTCGCAGCCAAACGGCTGCTGTTTGACGGCACGGTGTATCCAGCACCGCGGGTCGCCGTGTTGAACGCGCATGACCCGCACAGCGCGCGGCTTGCCGAGGCGGCAAGCAAGGCCGGAGCGGAGATTCGCACTTACGGAATTGGCCAGGGCGACTGGCGCGCGGCAAGCTACCGCCTTACGCCTGGCGGCGCGGTTCTGGATCTGGAAACTCCAACAGGCTCGGCGCGCGTGACCTCGCACCTTGCCGGCGAGGTGAACATTCTCAACCTGCTGGCGGCCTTCACGGCGGCGCATGCGCGCGGTGTGGCCTTCAGTGAGCTGGTTGAATCTGTCCAGCATCTCCGTCCTGTGCCTGGCCGCTTTCAGCCTGTGAATGCGGGCCAGCCTTTCACAGTGATTGTGGACTACGCTCACACCGACGACGCGCTACGCAATTTGACGGCGCTGGCGCGTCAGATGACTGCGCCTTCCGGCGGTCGCGTGATTACGCTCTTTGGGTGCGGTGGCGATCGCGACCGCAGCAAGCGGCCAAAGATGGGGCAGGCTGCGGGCGAGGGAAGCGACCTGGTGATTGCCACCAGCGACAATCCGCGCTCGGAAGAGCCGCTGGCGATTCTCGCCGAGATTGAGCCTGGCCTCAGGTCAAGCGGCGTTCGCTACACTATCGAGCCGGACCGCGCTGCAGCCATTCACCTGGCGCTCGCTGAGGCCGGGCCACATGATGTGGTTCTCATCGCAGGCAAAGGCCACGAGACAGAGCAAATCCTCGCCGGGCGCACGATTCCTTTCGACGACGCAGAGATTGCGCTTTCCACTCTCGCGCAACTGGGATACGGTGGAGTGCGATGAAACTTACGTTGGCTGAGGTGGCTGTGGGCGCTGGCGCGGTGCTTGAAGCACCGGCCAGCGTTGCGCAGCCTGGTGCGATTGTGGCGCAGGGCTACTCCATTGACTCGCGCACAGTGGCGCCGGGCGAGCTGTTCTTTGCCGTGCGTGGCGAGCGACTGGACGGGCACGACTTTGTGGCCGCGGCCGTGGAGCGCGGAGCGGTGGGCGCAGTGGTGTCGCGCGCCAGGGTGGCAAGCCTGCCAGACGCCGCGCTTGCCGTGCCCCTGTTGATTGCCGAAGACACACTGGTCGCGCTGCAAGCGCTGGCCGCGCATGTGCGCCGCCAGTGGGGCAAGCGCGTGGTGGCCGTCACCGGATCAGCCGGAAAGACCACGACCAAGGAGGCACTTGCCGCTGCCCTGGGCGCAAAGTTCAACGTGCTCAAGTCCGCGGGCAACCTGAACAATGCATATGGCATGCCGCTGCAGTTGTTGCGCCTTGAGCCGGAGCACGAATACGCCGTCATCGAGATGGGCATGAATCATCTCGGCGAGATTGCCGCGTTGGCGCGCATTGCCGCGCCCGACTGGGGCGTGATCACCAACGTAGGCACGGCACACATTGAGAACTTTGCCGAGGGACAGGCCGGCATTGCCCGCGCCAAGTTTGAACTTGTGGCCGCGCTGCCCGCCAGCGGCGTGGCTTTCCTGAACTGCTGCGACCCCTACGTTTCGCAGTTTGGCCGCGATTTTCTTGGCCGGGTCGTTTACTTTGGCAACGGCCCGTGCGCTGATCCGCAGATTATCCAGGAAACCGAGGATCTTGCGGGCCTCCACGTGCGCTATCGCGCCGGGGAGCGAGAGGGCAGCTTCACGCTGCATTTGCTTGGCGCGCACAACGGATCGAATGCCATGGCCGGGCTGGCCGTCGCGCTGGAGGCGGGTGTCGAATTGGATGCCGCAGCCAAGGCGCTTGAGTCGCTCACCGCCGGGGACAAGCGTGGCCAGGTGATGGAGATTGGCGGCGCCACTCTGCTGAATGACAGCTACAACTCCAATCCTGAGGCGCTGCGTTCCATGATCCGCACCCTGGCCGCGCGTCCAGCGCGCCGCCGTATCCTCGTGGCCGGCGAGATGCTTGAACTGGGCGAACACGGCCCTGCGCTGCATACAGCCTGCGGCAAGGCCGCCGCCGAAAGCGGCCTGGACCTGGTTATAGCCGTGCAAGGCAATGCCGTTCATCTGGCCACTGCGGCCTGCGCCGGGGGGGTCGCTTCGCTGTTCCTTCCCGATGCCGAAGCCGCGGGCGAATGGCTCAAGCAAAACATGCGCAAAGGCGATGTGGTGCTGGTAAAGGGTTCGCGCGGCGTGCATTTGGAGCGGGCCATCGCGGCAGTCAAAAATCCAATTTTATCGGTGGAGGCAAAGTGACCCGCCAAAAACTTGCCGTCAGCTTTGCTCTGATGGTGGCGCTTCTATTTGCTATGCCGCTCGTCGCGCAGGACGCCGCATGGACGCAGCCGTTTCCGCCATTCCGCATCGCGGGCAACCTCTACTACGTGGGCAGCGCGGACCTTGCGTCTTATCTCATCGTCACGCCGCAGGGTGACATTCTCATCAACAGCAGTCTTAAGTCCTCTGTGCCTCTGATAAAGAAGAGCGTGGAGACGCTCGGCTTTCGCTTCAGCGACATCAAAATCCTACTCATCAGTCATGGGCACTACGATCACTGCGCGGGCAGCGCCGAAATTGAACACCTTACGCGTGCCAAATATTTTGTCATGGACGCGGATGTGCCCGTTGTGAAATCGGGTGGCAGGGACGACTTCAATTACGCCGCGGGCAAATCCATGTGGTTCCCGCCGGCGCATGTGGACCGCGTGTTGCACGATGGCGACCAGGTGCAGTTGGGCGGCATGGTTCTTGTGGCACATCTGACCGCCGGACACACCAAAGGCACCACGACGTGGACAATGGACGAGAATGAAGCGGGAAGAACGCTGCACGTGGTCATTGTCGGCAGCCCCAATGTGAATCCCGGTTACAAGCTTGTGGGGAATGCAAAATATCCGCAAATTGCCGCAGACTATCAACACGGTTTCCAGGTGCTCAAGAGCTTGCAGTGCGATGTGTTCCTTGGCGCGCACGGCGGCTATTTCGGAATGCAGCAGAAATACGCGCGCTTGAAGGCGGGCGACCCAAACGCATTCATTGATCCCCTGGGCTACCGCAACTACATCGACGATCGCGAACAGGCCTTTGAAGCGGAATTGAAACGGCAGTCGGGAAAGAGCCTCTCGGGCTCGCATCCACAGCCGTCCGCTTCCCCGGCCCTGTAAAATCAACCTGAAACTGCCTCAATCCGGCTCGGGAGGCCCTTTGCTTTACTGGCTGCTTTATCAAAAGCTTTATCCGTTCTTTCACCCGTTCCGCATCTTCCGCTATCTGACTTTTCGTACGGTCTTCGCGTCGCTCACAGCATTGCTGATTGCACTGTTCATCGGGCCGTACGTGATTCAGAAACTGCGCGAGTTCCAGATCGGCCAGTACGTCCGCGAAGACGGGCCGCAGTCGCACCAGAAAAAGTCCGGCACGCCTACCATGGGCGGCGTGCTGATTGTCATTGCCATTCTGCTGCCTACGGTGCTGTGGGCCGACCCTTCAAACCCATTCGTCTGGGTCACTGTATTTTCCACGCTCGCCTTCGGCGCCATCGGCTTTGCTGACGACTACATCAAGGTAGTCAAGCGGCGCAGCCTGGGACTCACGGCGCGGGCCAAGCTCTTCTGGCAGATGCTGTCTGCGGCCCTGGTTGCGGTTTCACTGGTGGTGCTGTCGCAGTTCAAGATGTTTTCAACCAACATGTCTGTGCCATTCGTGAAAAGCTTGAGACCAGACATGCAGTGGCACTGGGCCGCATCCTTGCCGCACCTGGGCTTTCTGGTGTTCCTGCCCTTTGTTGCGTTTGTAGTATTCGTGCTGATGGGTTCCACCAACGCTGTCAACCTGACGGATGGCCTGGACGGCCTTGCCATTGGCTGCACCATCATTGCTGCCGGAGCGCTCACCGTGCTCACCTACGTCAGCGGCCATGTGGTTTTTGCCGATTATCTGGAACTGCAGCGCATGCCCATGGTGGCCGAGTTGACCGTATTCTGCGGAGCTATGGTGGGCGCTTCCATCGGCTTTCTCTGGTACAACGCTCATCCGGCGGAGATCTTCATGGGCGATGTTGGCTCGCTGGCGCTGGGCGGCGCCATCGGCACAGTCGCGGTCATCATCCGCCAGGAACTGCTGCTGCCATTCATCGGTGGCATCTTCATTCTCGAGGCGCTCTCGGTTATGCTGCAAGTGGGCAGCTACAAACTGCGCAATAAGAAGCGTATCTTCAAGATGGCCCCTTTGCATCATCATTTCGAGCAGTTGGGCTGGCATGAGTCCAAGGTGATCGCCCGCTTCTGGATCGGCGCGCTGGTGTTTGCACTGTTTGCACTTACCACGCTGAAACTGCGTTAGCCCGCTCGCCCCGGTGCACAATAGAGAAGTCGCGATTCGAAAGCCTAAGGAAAGACTCGATGGTGGAGCTTAAAGGGAAAAAGGTTCTGGTCGTTGGACTGGGCAAGTCCGGTCTGGCAGCGGCCTTGTTTCTGCGCCGCCGCGGCGCGCACGTTACGGTCTCCGACGTGCGCAGTGCCGAGGCGCTGGCCAAAGATATTCCTGCCTTGCTTGAAGAGGGCATCATGGTGGAGACGGGCGGGCATGGCCTACTGACCTTCCGCCGCCAGGATCTGATCGTGGTGAGCCCCGGCGTGCCGCTGGATACTCCTGAATTGGTGCAGGTGAAGGGCTTTGGCCTGCCAGTGATCGGCGAACTGGAGCTGGCGGCGCGTTTTCTCAAGGGCAAGTCTGTGGCCATCACCGGCTCCAATGGCAAAACCACCACGACGGCGCTGTTGGGCGAGATTCTGCAGGAGGCCGGGCTGCCAACGCTGGTCGGTGGCAATATCGGCGTGCCCGTCGTGGCACTCATTGACGAGAGCACAGAGCTGTCCTGGTCGGTGCTTGAGGTCTCCAGCTTTCAGCTTGAAACCACTCAGCAGTTTCATCCCAATATCGCCATCATCCTGAACATTACGCCTGACCACTTGGACCGCCATGGAACCTTTGAAAATTACGCACGTGCCAAGGAGCGCATCTTTGCCGCGCAGGACGAGCAGGATCAGGTGGTTCTGAACGCAGACAATGTGCGCGCCGCGGCTGCGGCTGCGCGTTCAAAGGCCAAGGTCTACTGGTTTTCTCTTGAGCATCCGGTGCCGCAGGGAACCTGGGTGGAGAATGGCTTTGTTGTGTATCGCGAGGCGAAGGATGCGGCGACTGAGAAAGTGCTGCCGCTGAGCGGAATTCCGCTGAAAGGCGAGCATAACGTAGAGAATGTGCTGGCCGCGGTGTGCGCCGCACGCCTGGCCGGAGCTCCAGCTGAAGCCATTCGCCGGGCCATCGAGCAGTTCAAGGCGGTGGAACATCGCCTGGAGTACGTGGCCACCCTCAATGGCGTCGAGTATTACAACGACTCAAAGGCCACCAATGTGGACGCCACGGCCAAAGCAATTGCTGCGTTTTCCTCGGGTATTCATCTCATTCTGGGGGGCAAGGACAAGAACTCAGACTACACGCAGCTCGCCGACCTGCTGCGCACGCGGGTGCGCGCGGTTTACACAATTGGCTCTGCGGCGGCCAAAATCGAGTCGCAGTTACGCGGAATGGTCCAGATCCACTCCTGCGAAACGTTGGAGAAAGCGGTGAATGCCGCTGCTGCTGCAGCAAGACCCGGCGAGGTGGTGCTGCTGGCGCCGGCCTGCTCCAGCTTTGACCAGTTTGAAAGCTACGAGCATCGCGGCCGTGTCTTCAAGGAACTCGTCAACGAATGGCGGGGCTGGAAGGTATGGCAAAACGCGTAGGCGTCGACAAATGGATCTTCTACACCACCTTGCTGCTGGTCGTGGTGGGATTGGCGATGGTCTTCTCTGCCTCCGCCGTTGTCGCGCAGGAGCGCTATCACTCGCCTTATGCCTTTGTCGGCAAGCAGGCTCTATGGGCGCTGTTCGGCGTGCTGTCCATGGTGTGGCTCATGAACGTGGACTACGGCCGGTACAAGTCCACGCGCTTTATTTACACCGCACTTGCCATTACCACTGTGCTCCTGGTGATGGTGTTTTTCTTTCACGGTTCGCATAACACGCATCGCTGGATTCGCTTCGGCGGGCTGTTTACCTTTCAGCCTTCTGAGATTGCCAAGCCGGTTCTCATCCTGTTTCTGGCGTGGTTTCTGCATATCCGTCTTGACGCCATGCGCGACGTGAAGAATACGCTGCTGCGTGCGGCGATCATCCCTGTGCTCTTTATCCTTCTCATCGTCAAGCAGCCGGACCTGGGCACGGCGCTGGTGCTGGCCGGGGTGACTGCCATGATGCTCATTCTGGCCGGGATGGAATGGAAATATCTGTTCGGCGCCATCGCACTTGCGGCGCCCTTTCTGGCTGCGCTGCTGTTCTGGGTTTCCTGGCGCAGGCAGCGCATGCTGGTCTTTCTTCATCCCGACTCTGATCCGCAGGGCGCGGGTTTCCACATCAATCAGTCGCTTATCGCCGTGGGCACCGGCGGGCTGGCGGGCCGAGGATACATGGAGGGGATGCAGAAGCTTTTCTATCTGCCCGAGGCCTCCACAGACTTCATCTTCGCCAACATCGCAGAGGAGTTGGGCTTCATCGGCGCCATGTGCATCCTCACGCTTTTTGTCGTGCTAGGCGTGCGAGGCCTGCGCGTCGCCTTCCGTTCGCAGGATCCCTTTGCCCGGATGACCGCTTTCGGCATTACCACTGCAATCCTTCTGCAGGCGTTTTTTAATATCAGCGTGGTGCTTTCGCTGCTGCCCACCAAGGGAATTCCGCTACCGTTTATCTCATCCGGTGGCACCTCGGTTTTCTTTACGCTTGCGAGCATCGGTATACTGCTCAACATCTCAAAGAAGGTTGATTGACCCCCAAGCAGGGACGTCGATTGAAGTTTGCTTACTTTTTCGGAGACTGGCATGGTGCTCGGCTCGATCCTATCCGCAGAGGCCTTGCAGTCAATTACTCCCTGTTGGCGCACAATAGGAAATGGGGGAAAAGCTGAAGTGAGCTGCAGCACGCTCGATCTAACCTTGCAACTGGAAGCGTTCGCATGAAAAAGGATGCGCCTTGGGGCCTGTGAAACTGTGACGTCATCGCTAACCAACGCAAATTCAATCATTTTCTGAGACCGTCCGCACCGTAACTATGAAACTGTGATGCTGTGACACATCACGTGAAAGGCAACCGCTTGGCGGAACTGCGTGTACTCATCGCTGGTGGCGGCACCGGAGGCCACATCATTCCAGCCCTGGCCGTGGCCCGCGAACTTGTCGCGCGTCATGGTGCGGAGGTGCTGTTTGTGGGTACCGCGCGTGGCATGGAAACCCGCATGGTGCCGGAAGCCGGCTTCAACTTGCGCCTGGTGAATGTGGGTCCGCTTAAGAATGTATCTCTGATGACAAGGTTGCGAACCGCAATTGACCTCCCTCGCAGCGTGCTTGCCTGCCGGCGTCTAATTCATGAGTTCAAGCCATGCGTGGTTTTCGGTGTGGGGGGGTACGCCTCAGGGCCCGCCATGGCAGCGGCGCTTCTGCTTAAGGTGCCGACTATGGCTTTTGAGCCAAACGCCGCGCCCGGCCTGGCCAACCGGCTAGTGGGCAAGCATGTGCAAGCCGCGGCGGTGAATTTTCCCTCGGCGGCCCAGTGGTTTAGCAATGCTGAAGTCACCGGTATTCCTGTGCGTCCCGAATTCTTTGCGTTGCAACCGCCCACAGATGCCGTTCCCCGTCTGCTTGTATTCGGCGGCTCACAGGGAGCGCGTCTCTTCAACAGAACGCTACCGCGCATAGCCTCTGCGCTACTGGATGCCGTTCCCGGCCTCACGATTCTGCATCAGAGCGGCGTTCGCCATGTGGAGAGTACGCAGGCCGACTATGCCACCAGCGGAGCTGCCCCTGAACGGTGGCAGGTGCGCCCTTTTCTGGACGACATGCCCGTCCACTTTGGCAAGGCGAGCTTGGTGATGGCGCGAAGCGGCGCCTCCACGGTGGCGGAACTGGCCGCCGCCGGCAAGCCCGCGCTGCTGGTGCCCTTTGCCGCTGCCGCCGATGACCACCAGAGGCGCAATGCCGAGGAGATGGTGAACTCTGGAGCTGCCGTCTTGTTGCACGAACGGGATCTGGAAAGTCCCGACAAATTGCTCGATGTGTTGAAAGACCTGCTCACGTCGCCGCAGCGACTACTTTCCATGGCGGCTATGGCGCGCACTCAAGCGCATCCCGGCGCAGCGGAACGGATTGCGGACCGTCTGGCGAGTCTAGCAGGAAAGAGTACAGCAAGGGGCAAGTAAGTCGCGGGCCGCCTTTGGGCAGTTCGCTGAAGGTTGTTCCTAACCAAAAGGCCCCTCTGCCAAAGCAGAGGGGCCTTTTGCTGGATTCTGTTTTGATTTACCGGTGACCGCCACCACCATGGCCACCGCCACCGCCGTGGAAGCCACCGCCACCGCCGTGGAAGCCACCGCCACCGCCGTGGAAGCCACCGCCACCGCCGTGGAAGCCACCGCCACCGCCGTGGAAGCCACCGCCACCGCCGTGGAAGCCGCCACCTTGGAAGCCACCTCCACCGCCGTGGAAGCCACCGCCACCGCCGTGGAAGCCGCCACCTTGGAAGCCACCTCCACCGCCGTGGAAGCCGCCACCTTGGAAGCCACCTCCACGATAGCCGTTGCTGTAGTGGTTGCCACCGAAGCCGCCTGCCCGCCCGCCACCAAAGGATTGATGGTTGCCGCCAGCATACGCAAGGGGAGCGTGACTCCCACCGTATCCGCCATGGCCGCCGTATGCGCCGCCGCCGTTTCCGCCGCCACCGTATCCACCACGACCGCCGTAACCGCCGCGACCGCCGTATCCTCCACCACCGTATCCGCCACGACCGCCGTATCCGCCGCCACCGTATCCACCTCGGCCGTAGCCGTCGCGCCCGTATCCGCCGCGGCCCCAGCCGTCATGTCCCCAGCCGTCGCCACCCCAGCCGCCCCAGCCCTCGTGACCCCAGCCGTCGCCACCCCAGCCGCCCCAGCCCTCGTGACCCCAGCCCCAGCCGCCCCAGCCACCCCAGCCGCCGCCCCAGCCAAAGCCGTACCAAGGGCCAGCGCCAATAAAAAGCCCGCTGGAGAACCAGCTTGGTCCGTAGTAGCCATAAGGAGCGCATGAATAGGGGTAATACGCGTAGTAGCCCCATTGGCAGACCGGAGGACCGTCATCGTCGTCATAATACGCGGGCACTGGAACGACAGCCGGACCGATTCCGATTCCGACACCCACGGATACCTGAGCCCTTGCCGCCGTAGCAAAGGGCGTAACCAGAAGCATCGCGAACAGAATCAAGCGTAGGTTCTTCATGACTTCCTCCTTGTACTGCCCCGTCCCACCGTTCTGAGTCTGGGACTCCAAGGCACCCCGTGCCAAGCACCTGCCGGCTCGGGGTTCAATTCCAACCGGCTTCTTTTCATACAAACAGCGCACTAGCAGTTAAGTTGCGGTTTTATCAATAGAATCTTTCATAGCAACCAGACGGCTAGGCTGATTCTCGCAGATCTCAGCCAGAGATCCTTTCATGCTATAGTGGGGCGTAATTTTTGCAGGCTCGACGACTGTTGTTATTGCGCTGCTCTCTTCCCTTATATTCTTGTAACACAAGGAGATCCCATTGACTCACCATGCACACGGGACCTTCACTGTCAAAGTCCAGCCGCTCGCGCCGGTTCCGGCCGAGGGGCTGAGTCGCTTTTCAATCGACAAGCAGATCCATGGCGGTCTGGAGGCGACGACTAAGGGGGAAATACTCTCGGGCGGCGATCCGAAGCAGGGAACAGCTGGATACGTGGCGATGGAAGTGGTAACAGGGACGCTTGAGGGCAAAAACGGCAGCTTTGCGCTGCAGCACTCAGCCACCATGGACCAGGGCGGTAGCAAAATGTCTGTCACCGTTGTGCCGGGTTCCGGAACTGGGGAGCTGAAAGGGATTGTGGGCACATTCACCATTCACGTTGAGAATGGCAAGCACTCGTACGATTTTGAATACTCGCTGCCTGCTGACTAGGTCTAAGACGCTATAAGGCGCGCAAAAAGAGGCCCCTCCCGAAGGAGAGGCCGCTCTGAGAAGTGTAACCGGAGCCTAGTCGTCGTCTCCATCGCCGCCTCGGTAGCCCTCACGGCCATAACCGTCGACGCGATTCCAACCGCGGTCACGGCGCCAGCCATCATCACGGCGCCAGCCGTTATCTCGCCCCCATCCGTATTCGCGTCCCCAACCGTCTTCACGATCCCAGCCCCGGTCATCGGAGCGCATGAATTGCCACTGTCCCGGAACCCAGTAGCCGTTGGCCATGTATCCGTTCACCCAAGCGTAGCCCGGCCCCGGGCAGGGAGGAATATAGGCTGCCGGTCCGCCCACATAAATTCCAAATTGGGCCGCATGGGCTGGGGTCGCTCCCATTCCCACAGCACCAGCCACGATCGCCGCACCAAGCATCCAGCTCTTCATGTTGCTCATAGTTCCTCCATCCACCCGGTCCTGATTTGATTTCTCAGGATGGCTGGCGCGGCTGCTTCTGGATTCGTACTTGCCTCTTTCCGCCGATCCTTTGCGCCGTCCATGTCCCGATAGAACAGCAGATGCGGGAGAATGTTGCGCCCCCTCGGGCAAAAAATAATCGTCGCAACTTTCTCGCAAATCAGGGTTTATTATGTGTCTTCTCAGGCGGACGAGGCTGCCGGGAAGTCCAATGGTACAGTGGAATTTCGCACACACATGTTTACCACCTCCCAGCACGCGCACTTTATCGGGATCGGCGGAATCGGCATGAGCGGTATTGCCGAGATTCTGCTCAGCCTTGGGATAAAGGTTTCCGGCTCAGATCTGCGACGCGGTCCCATGACAGACCGGCTCGCTCAACTTGGCGCCACTGTCTACGAAGGGCATGATGCAGCTCACGTATCCGGCGCCACGGTCGTCGTCACCAGTTCGGCTGTATCGGCCAACAACCCTGAAGTGATGGCGGCGCGCGCTCGCAAGATTCCAGTCATCCAGCGCGCAGAGATGCTGGCCGAGCTGATGCGACTCAAGTACGGCATCGCCATCGCTGGCATGCACGGGAAAACGACCACCACGTCCATGGTAGCCAGCGTGCTGACGGCCGGGGGGCTGGACCCAACGGTGGTGGTGGGTGGCCGCGTGGATGCGCTGGGCTCGAATGCCCGGCTCGGGACCACCCAGTACTTAGTGGCCGAGGCCGACGAGAGCGATCGCTCATTTCTCAAGCTCTCTCCCATTTTGGCCGTGGTGACAAATCTGGACCGCGAGCATATGGACTGCTACCGCGATATGACCGACGTGGAGCAGGCGTTTCTGGACTTCATGGACAAGGTGCCGTTCTACGGCGCGGTGACTGCCTGCGCGGATAATCCGCTGCTGGCGGCGATTCTGCCCAGGGTGCGGCGGCGCGTCTTCACCTATGGAGTAACTGCCGGGGCAGACTACCACCTTGAATTTCTTGAAGCGGCGCAAGGATGCTTCTCGCGCTTTCTTGTGTCCACGCCGACCGTGCCGCTCGGCCCCTTTGAACTGCATGTACCGGGACGCCATAACGTATTGAATGCAACAGCTGCGGTGGCGATTGCCCACCAGCTTGAGGTGCCTGCAGACCAGATTGCCGAAGGGCTCAGGCGCTTTCGCGGCGTGGACCGTCGCTTTCAACAGCGCGGTCATGTGCATGGTGTCACAGTGGTGGACGACTATGGCCACCATCCCACGGAGATTCGCGCCACGCTGGCCGCGGCGCGCGAGTGCGGCTATAGTCGCATACACGTTGTTTTCCAGCCGCACAGGTTTACGCGTACCCGCGACCTTCTGGATGAGTTTGCGGAGGCATTCAAGCAAGCCGATACCGTGGTCGTGCTGCCCATCTACGCGGCCAGCGAGGAGCCCATTCCGGGTATTACGGCGGAACTGCTTGCGGGCAGGATCGATGGCCCGCATGTGCAATATGCAGCGGATTTTGCCGCAGCGATCGACACGGTGATTGCCGAGGCCCGTTCGGGCGACCTGATCCTGACACTCGGTGCGGGAAGCGTGAGCCAGCTTGCCCCGCAGATTGTGGCGGCGCTGGAAACCGCCTGAGAGCGGCCTGCCCCGCGAGAGGCCGATACGTCTCGCATCTCCTGCTCAAACGGTTTACTGAATTCCGAGGCTCCTGTTATGATGCGGCGGACAAGCTTTTGCTCGTCGTAAGGAGCGGGTATGGCAAAGAGTTCACGCAGGGGCTTTTTGATGGCGGCGTCGGCAACAGCGGCGGCCATGGCAATTTCAAGCCGTGTTCCAAGCTGGGCGAGTGAGAGTAGCGCGGCAGGACCGGTGAAGGTGTGGGGTACGTTTCGCGATCGGCGCTACGCTAAGTTGGAGTCACTTGCATGGAAGCCCGCGGTTCACGTGATGGCCGATGCGATCGTGCTGGATCCACAGGCAACTAGGCAGGAGATGCTGGGCTTTGGTGCGGCCATGACCGATGCAACCTGCTTCGTGCTCAGTCGCATGAGTGATGCCGACCGGCATGCGGTGATAAACGAGATGTTTGCCGCCGACCAGATGGGGATGAATGTGTGCCGTACCTGCATCGGCGCCAGTGATTACTCGCGGAACCTTTACAGTTTCGATGAGAGCACTGAACCTGATCCTGAACTGAAGAAGTTTTCGATTGACCACGACAAGGCGTATATCCTGCCTATTCTGCGTGAAGCCCGCAAGGCGAATCCGGAGATGTTTCTCTTCTCTTCGCCGTGGAGCCCGCCGGGATGGATGAAACCGAACCGCTCAATGCTGGGTGGCGCAATGCGCAAGCTCAGCTTCGGCCCCTATGCACAGTATTTCCTGAAGTTCCTTGAAGGCTACAAGGCCGAGGGTGTGGTCATCAACGCCGTTACCGTGCAGAACGAAGTGGATGCCGAGCAGGAGGGCCGCATGCCTGCCTGCCTTTGGGCGCAGGAGCAGGAGATTGATTTTGTGGCACAACATCTGGGTCCAGCGCTGCGCAAGGCCGGCATGCCTACGAAGATATGGGTACTCGACCACAACTACAGTTTGTGGGGCAGGGCCATCGACGAGTTGAGCGATCCGGCTGCATATGAGTACATTGACGGCGTTGCCTGGCACGGTTATGTGGGCGAGGCCTCGGCGATGTCGCGCGTTCATGATGCCTTTCCGCAGAAAAGTGCTTACTGGACCGAGGGCGGGCCGGACATCAATGCACCCGACTATCTGACGGACTGGACCATGTGGGCCGATACCTTCAACAGCGTCGTGAACAACTGGGCGCGCTCGATTACCTCGTGGAACCTGGCGCTGGACGAGAAGGGCAATCCGAACATCGGGCCGTTTGCTTGCGCCGGTGTAATCACGGTGGACAACGCGACCCACAAGGTGACGCGCAGCGGCCAGTACTGGGCATTTGCGCACTACTCCAAACATGTGCGGCGAGGCGCAAAGGTGTTTGCCACCGACGGGATAGGCGAACAGGGCTTGGGCGGCGGATTGTCACACGCGGGCTTCCGCAACCCTGATGGCAGCTCCGTGGTGGTGCTGGCCAATCGCGGTCCGCAGAAACGCGCGCAGCTTTTGCTGGGTTCGCAGACTCTCGACGTCGATCTGCCCGCGGACTCAGTCCACACGCTCGTGTGGGCTTAGAGGGCTGCGTTTTTTGGGGCAGCGCCGCTTCCGTGCAGCAGGTGGTGCCGCCTCCGCAACATCGTTTGTCGCATTTTTATCCATCCCCGTAACGCTACGGATTCCCCCTGTCGCCGTTGCGGAAAAAAGCCATGCAACTGCGGGCTATAGTTGAAGCTGGCGAATCTCACGACCGTGCTCAGGCGTGGCGATACAAAGCAATCAGCGAACCCGATCCCTTGTTTGGGAAGATGAAGCGCCCGTGGAGTCTCGTTTTCGGCGCGTGCAGCAGAGTGTGCCTCTCACGGGGCGCGGACTGCCGGGCATGCCGCTGGAGGTAGAGGATATCGACGGCGACGAGAAGCCTCGCTTTGACCGCCCCGGCAACGCATGGTGGCGGCCGCAGGGGTGGATCGGGCGCGTATTGCTGGGGCTTGGCGGGTTAATTGTCCTGTCCGGCGTTGCTTTCTCCATTCATCAGTTCACGCATTTTTTTGAACGCGACGCGCGGTTTCGCATTGCGACTACGGGCAATATTCAGGCCACGGGGCTGGCCGAGGTGCGGCGCTCGGATATGCTGTCGATTTTTGGCGAGGACATCGGCCGGAACATCTTCTTTGTTCCTCTGGCTCAGAGGCGCAAGCAACTGGAGGAGATTCCGTGGGTGGAGCGGGCGACAGTAATGCGCCTGTTGCCGGACCAGATTCACGTTTCAGTGGTGGAGCGGCAGCCGGTGGCGTTTGTGCGCCACGGCCAGCAAATTGGTCTTGTTGACGCCAGTGGAGTGCTGCTGAACATGCCTGCGGCCATGATGGCGCAGCATCACTATTCCTTTCCCGTGCTGACGGGCATCGATGCGCGCGACCCACAGGCCTCGCGTCAAGCGCGCATGGCGGTCTATCTGCGTTTGCTGGACGAACTGGATGCCAACGGCCAGCACCTTTCCGATCAGATCTCAGAGATTGATCTGACCGATCCAGAAGATGCGCGCGTACTGATGCCGGAGCAGGGTGTCGATATTCTGGCCCACTTCGGTGAAGATCACTTCCTCGACCGATATCAGCGCTACAAGGCGCACATCGCAGAATGGCGGCAGCAGTATCCCAAGTTGGCGGCGGTGGATCTGCGCTATGACGAGCAAGTGGTATTGCAGATGGCTTCCGGCGCAGGCGCAGACCAGACTGCGACAAGTACGGGCGAAGGGAAGCTCGCAGCCAGCGAACCTGCGAAGACGCCCGCCAAGGCGGCTACAGAGCATGCAAGCGCGCCAAAGCAAACTGCAAGCAGCAAGCCGACTAAACCGTACACGAGTTCGCATACAAGTTCGCACACAAGCACGCACGCGAGTGCCAAGTCCAAGGTAACTGCGAAAGCGCGCGCTGCAAAGGCCAGAGAAAAGAAACGCGCTGCGGCAAGACGCGCCGCGCTTAACCAGCACAGGCAGAAGACCGCCGCAAGAATCCGACCAGCCGCAATAGCAGGGCAGGGTCAGTGAGTCCCGAACAATGAGCCAGAAGCAGGACAACCTGATCGTAGTGCTCGACATTGGCAGCGCGTGGACGCGCGTGTTGGCGGCCGACCTGAACGAGGGCGCTTTGCGCTATCGCGGGCACGGCGTGGTGGAGTCGGCGGGGATGCGCAAAGGACTCATCTCTGACCTTCCTCCTGCGGCAAAGGCTGTGAAGGCCGCCATCGAACGCGCCGAATGGGTGGCGCGCGCCAATTTCGACGAACTTGCAGTGGGCGTGGGCGGTCCGCATGTTCGCGGGCTCAACACCAATGGCGGTCTGGATCTGGGCAGCCGCATGCGCGAGATTACCAGCGAGGATGCACGTGCCGCACTGGATCGCGCGCGGGCCGTGGAGCGCCCCCCGGACCGCGAGATTCTGCACCTCCTGCCGCGCCAGTTCATTCTTGATGACCAGCCGGGCATCTTTGACCCCGTCGGCATGGTAGGCGCACGGCTTGAGGTGGATCTGCACATTGCCACATGCTCCGGCAGCGCGCTGCAGAATGTGGTGACGTGCGCCAACCGCGCGGGACTTGAAGTGACGGAAGCGGTGCTGGAGTCGATTGCAGCCGCTGAGGGTACACTTTCTGCCGACGAGCGCGAACTGGGCGTGTGCCTGCTTGATGTCGGTGCCCACTCCAGCGACCTGGTGGTGTTCTTCGAGGGCGCTGTGGCGCACACGGCTTCAGTTCCCGTGGGCGGGGCGCACTTTACCAACGACTTGGCTGTTGGTCTACAGATGACGGTGGCCCAGGCTGAAGATCTGAAGCGCCAGTACGGGCACTGCGTGGTGACGAGTGTGCCGCTAGATGCGGAAATTGAGATTGCCAACCCCCAGCCGCAGCGGCTTGCCCTGCGCACCATCGCGGAGATCCTCGAGCCGCGCGCGCGGGAGCTGCTGTACTTCGTCAAGGAGAGTCTGCGTCAGGGCGGAGTAGTTGATGCTTTGGGCGCAGGTTGCGTGCTGACCGGCGGCGGAGCCGCGCTGCCCGGTATGCTGGACGTGACGGAGAGCCAGTTGCGGGTTCCCGCGCGCACGGGAATGCCGGTACGGCTCTCCAACATGCCTGGCGAACTGATCAACCCGAGTTTTGCCACTGCCATCGGAATGCTTTTGTATGCCCACCGCACGCGCGTTACCCGTGCTGCCGAGAGCAATAGTCTGCGCGCTAAGCTGCGTGCGATTTTTGCCGCAAGTTTTTAATCATGAGGAGGCCGAGGCCGCAATGGATCAGAAGACGAACGTAGCTGGAGAGATGCGCATCAAGCTTCACGAAGAGAGCCCGCGCGGTGCTCGCATCAAGGTCATCGGCGTGGGGGGCGGAGGCGGAAACGCCGTCAATCGCATGATCCAGGCTGGGCTGGAGGGCGTGGAGTTTATCGCCGCCAACACTGATGTGCAGGCGCTCAAGCTGTCGCAAGCGCCGGTCAAGCTGCAACTGGGCGTGCGTCTGACCTCGGGCTTAGGCGCGGGCGCCAATCCTGATGTGGGCCGACGCGCTGCGCTGGAAGATTCTGAAAAGATCATTGAGGCGCTTGAAGGCGCGGACATGGTGTTCGTTACCGCCGGTCTCGGTGGCGGCACCGGCACAGGCGCTGCGCCGGTCATCGCTTCGCTGGCCAGCGAGATGGGCATCCTGACGGTGGCTGTGATTACACGCCCTTTCGGTTTCGAGGGCAAGCGCCGCCTGCAGCAAGCAGAGCGCGGCCTGAAGGAGCTGCTCGAAAGCGTGGACACAATGATCGTGATTCCCAACGAGAAGCTGCTGGCCGTGGCCAAGGACGCTGGATTCTTTGAAAGTTTCCGCATTGCTGACGACGTGCTGCGCCAGGGCGTGCAGGGCATCTCCGACATCATCACAATCCCCGGCATCATCAATCGCGACTTTGCCGACGTGAAGACGACTATGGCCGGCATGGGCCACGCGGTGATGGGCACGGCGGTGCGCTCGGGCAGCAATCGAGCCATTGAAGCGGCGCAGGCCGCCATGGCATCGCCGCTGCTGGATGCGGGAGCGATCGATGGCGCGCGCGGCATTTTGATCAACATTACCGGCTCCAGCTCGCTCAAGCTCTCTGAGGTCAACGAGGCATCATCACTCATCCAGTCCGCGGCTCATGAGGACGCGAACATCATCTTTGGTGCGGTTCAAGACGAGCGGATGGGTGATGAGGTGAAGATCACCGTCATTGCCACCGGCTTCCGCGACCAGATGCCGGAGCGGCGTGCGCGCATGTTGAGCGTTGAAGAAGCTCCGGTGATTTCAGTGCCCGTGGTGGCTCCCGACAACTGGCTGTCCGATCCGGCGCCTATTGCGGCTGCTCCCGCGCCGGCGCGCTTCCTCAGCGAAGAAGAAGAGCCGGGAGAGGCAATGGCGGAAACCGAGGACCCCGAGCTTGTGGGAGCGCCCTCGCGTCCGCAATTTGCCGAGCTGGCCGATGAGCCCGTTTATACCCCGCTGCCCAGGGATTACGCCGCGGATTTTGGCAATATTGCGCGGAATTCGGGGGCGCAGGAGCCGCCTTCCGCTGCTGTCATTACTGAGTCTGCGCAAGACGAAGAGCGGGATCTGGATGTTCCGGCCTTTATGCGGCGGTTGCAGTTCTAAACAGTGCCAGAAGAGGCAGTTGACGGAGAGAATCGGCGAGTATGGATAGGGAATAGATTGCGGCCTGAGTCACGAAAATGAGCGCAATTGACCCAAATGTGGGGTTGGCCCTGCCGTCAGTTCGTTTATTGTAATAAGAAGCAATATCCGGAAGGCAGCCGCCAGTAAGGTCTGCTGCAACCGGGCCACCGGGTGTTAGGTGCGTTTTCTGCGGGCGGACGCATGGCACGAGATCCATTTTTGGAGAGGATGTTGATTGGATGAAACTGTCTTGCGTTCTGGCACTTGGGCTAGTTGTTGCTGGGTTGGGGGTAGGTACAGGCAGCGCTGTGGCCTTGGATGCACCGCATACATTGCACCATTCAAAGCCGGGAAGCCAACATCTATCCAAGGCCAGCCATGCCAGGAAGCATCGTGCGGTCGCGCATCATGCAGCTACTGCAGCCAAATCCACAACAACTCATGCGCGGTCCAGAGCGGCACAGGGCAAGACGGCCTCAGCCCGGCGTCAGTTCCGCAGTGGCAGCGGCTCGGGAGCCTCAGTGCGCCGGACAGGACTTCGGGTGCGCCGCCATCGCTACTACGAGCGCTTTACGGCCAGTTCATTCGTCAACGGCGTCGTCGGCGAAGGTGACGTTACGGCTGGCGAGGATCCGGTGGTTCGCCAGGCGGCAATTGACGCCATGGGTGACATGAACGGCACGGCCGTGGTCATCGACCCCGCTAATGGCCGCATTCTGGCCATGGTCAACCAGAAACTTGCGCTTTCTCCGGGGGCGGAACCCTGCTCCACCATCAAGCTTTCCGTGGCGCTGGCGGCACTCTCTGAGGGGCTGGTCACGCGCGACACGCCCGTGCAGCTGGCTGGCTTCCGCATGAACATGACCGAGGCAATTGCCCACAGCAACAACCTTTACTTTGAAGAGCTGGGCCGGGAATTGGGCTTTGAGCGCGTACGCCATTATGCCACGCAGTTTGGCCTCGGCGAACTGGCCGGCTATCACATTCAGGGCGAGCAGCTAGGCATCTATCCCGACCATGAGCTGCCCGCATCGGAGGGCGGCGTGGGCCGCATGTGCAGCTTTGGCCAAGGCGTTTCCATGACGCCGCTGCAGTTGGGCGCTCTTGTGGCTGCCATCGCCAATGGCGGAACACTCTACTACCTACAGCACCCGACCTCGCCGGAAGATGTGGCCTCGTTCCAACCCAAGGTGAAGAGAACCTTGGACATCGCCAGATACGTTCCTGACCTGCAGGATGGCATGGCCGGCGCGGTCGAGTATGGAACCGCACGCCGCCTGCGCGCCAACTTCCACGAGCTGCCCGTCTTTGGAAAGACCGGCACCTGCTCAGACAAGGGCACCCGCTTCGGGTGGTTCGCCGCCTATTCTGACACGCCGCAGGGCAACCTTGTGACGGTCTTCTTTCTTGAGGGCGGCCGGCCCACCTTTGGCCCACGCGCCGCTGAGCTGACCGGCGAGTTCTACAAGAACCTTTGGGACCGCAATTACTTTGCAGGCAAAGGTTCTGAGCAAGCCCAGGCAGCTACTGCGCCGGTGGCGTCCGAGGCCGGCGTTCGGTAGGTTCAAGCTTGCAGGAGATTCCTCCAGAGGCCGCTTTCGGGTGGCCTTTTGCTCCTTCTGCACTGCGAATTCCTGATTGCCCGCGAACACCTTACGATTGCTATAATCCCCAGCAACTTATGAAATCCTTCATCGTTGCTGCCTTTGCCTCACTCCCACTTCTCTTGGTTGCTCAGCAAGCCCCACCCACGCTCGATGCGACGGCGATCTTCAAGCACACCAAAGCTGCTTCCGTCATGATTCTCTCCGGTGAGGGAACTGGTCGCCTGAACTCTATTGCGACCGGAGTGATCGTCTCGAAAGATGGCGTCATCCTCACGGCGCTCCACGCCATCAAAGGCGCGGCCGAAGTTCAGGTCCGCATGGCCAACGGAGACGTCTTCGACCGCGTGGAGCTGCTCGGCGCTGATGAACGCCGGGATGTTGCTGCGCTCAAGATAACCGCTGGCGCGCTTCCTGCGCTTTCCCCGGGAAACACAGAGACACTGTCTCAGGGCGATCCTGTTTACGCCGTCACCAACGCGAATGGCTTCTCCTGGTCAGCCACGGAAGGTATCCTTTCCGCTATCCGCCCTGCGGACGAAGTCCCTGGTGCTGGCTCGGGCTTCCGTCTGCTGCAATTTACTGCGCCAGTTGCGCCAGGTGCCAGTGGCGGTGCCCTGGTTGATCGCAATGGTGCCTTAATCGGGATTATCACCGGTGGCAAGGGCACTGCAGCATTTGCTGTACCCATTGAAAATGTTCTTGGTCTGCCCGACTTGGGCCCACGCGTGGCTCTTGGCTCAGGTGCCGCTCTCCGGATGCCCGCTCAGCAAGCCGCGGAGGTTCCGCAATCGAGTGCCGCCATTGCCGGTACCGACCCCAAACAGCTCCTCAAGAACGCGAAAACCATCTACATTCGCTCCAAGACTGCGTTTCTGACCGTCGATACTCTCGATCGCGCTCTTGCAAAACAGAAGGACTGGGACAAATTGGGGCTTACCATCGTGCAGGACCCGCGTGTTGCTGATCTATTTATCGAGATCGACCGCCCCCTGTTCACCTACGTCCACACTTTCGTTATTTCGGACAAGAAAACCTCGATCGTCCTCGGTTCGGGCAAGGTTACGGCCTTCGATGGCACCATCGCCTCCGGCGGCCTTGCCAAAGATATCGTGAAGATTTTTTCGGGTGCGCGTATGCCAGCTGCGGCAAAAAAGTAGCGTCAAGAATTCCCAATTTTGGGAGAAGCGACAGCGACATCCCTCATTGTCTGCGACGAAAACGCCGCTGGATCATCCGATACTGTAAGACCCCCCGAGCCGCCTGCCTGCACCCGCTTGCCAGCCTGCCCGGCGGCTCAATCGAGATCGCGCGCGAACGGACGTATCATTTATGGCTTTGCCCACACATATTCTGATGGTTTACGGCTACCTGCTCTTGTTCGCCTGGGTTCTGGTGGAGCAGCTTGGGATCCCGCTGCCAGCCGCGCCGGTTCTTCTGGCAGCTGGAGCGCTCTCAGCCGAGCACGAGATCAGCATGGCCCTCGCGCTCGTGGCTGGGCTGGTCGCGTCGCTGGTGGCTGACAGCGTCTGGTTCTTTATCGGGCGCAAGTATGGCCATCACATGCTGCGCATCCTGTGCAAGCTCTCACTGGAGCCCTCCAGTTGCGTGCGCACCACGCAGAACTCCTTTGGCCGCCGTCGCGCCGTGACCCTCATGATTGCCAAATTCGTGCCCGGACTGGCCACGCTGGCCCCTCCGGTTGCGGGCGAGAACGGCATGGCCTTCGGGCCGTTCCTGTTGTTCGACGGAATTGGCTCGCTGCTGTGGGTGGGTGGCATGCTCGCTGGGGGCAGGCTGTTTGGCGATGCGCTCAAGCGCGATCCCAGCCTGCTGGACTGGGCCGGCCAGTTCTCGGGCGTGCTGCTGGCCCTAGGCATTGCCGGCTTCTTCCTCGCCCGCCTTTATCGCCGTCAGAGCTTCCTGAAGAAACTGGTGGATGCGCGCCTGGAACCGGAGGAACTGAAACAGCAACTCGATGCGGGCGAGGATGTCTACATCGTGGATCTGCGGCACCCGCTGGAACTGCTACCCGATCCGTTCACGCTGCCCGGCGCGCGCCACTTCACCCCGGAAGCGCTGGCCGCGCACAGTCACGAGATTCCTCGCGACCGCGACGTGGTCCTCTACTGCACGTGCCCCAGCGAGGCGACAGCAGCCAAGACCGCCATGACGCTCCACAAGTTGGGCATTGAGCGCGTGCGCCCGCTGCGTGGAGGCTTTGACGAGTGGAAACGCCTCGGCTACCCGCTGGACGCAGTCGAACCAGTGATGCCATCGGCTGAGTAATCGGCCGCAGGTCTCACCCACAATCTTTCACGTTCAAATCATCCAGGCAAATCTGCGTCCGAAGCGGGTGCGGCATCGACCGTGATACCCCTCATCGTAGCCAAAGGACTTAGTATGAGGAAGGACGGTGACCACCGCACGGAGCATACTTCCTTGGCTTACGACGATTTGCGCGACTGGATCAAGGCACTGGAAAAGCAGGGCGAACTTAAGCACATCCGCGAAGAGGTTTCGCCGGAGTTGGAGATTACGGAAATCACCGACCGAGTGTCGAAGATTGGCGCGGACAAAAGCGTCGAGACAAAAGGGAAGTACGCCCCCGGCGGACCGGCGCTATTGTTTGAGAACGTGAAAGGGCATCCCGGCCACAAGGTCTTCATCAACCAGTTTGGAAACGAGCGCCGCATGGCCATGGCTCTCGGCGTGGACCGGCTGGACGAAATCGCTGAGCGCATCCAGGGCCTGATGAACCTCAAGGCCCCCGAGGGCCTGTTTGACAAGCTGAAGATGCTGCCGCAACTTGGCGCGCTCACCAGCGCATTTCCAAAAACGGTAAGCGCCAAAGATGCGCCCTGCAAGGAGGTTCTCCTCCGCGACAATTTTGACCTGCGCGCATTTCCTATTCTCAAGTGTTGGCCGCACGATGGCGGTTCCTTCATTACGCTGCCCTGCGTGCATACGCGAAACCCGCGCACCGGCAAACGCAACATCGGCATGTATCGCATGCAGGTCTTCGACGGCCAGACCACGGGCATGCACTGGCAGCGGCAAAAGGTTGCGGCAGAGCACTATCGCGAAGCCATGCGGATTGCCGCAGCGGCCACGGCCGAAGGCGATGCAACCTTCAGCCCAGGAACAGCTCGAGTGGCGGCAATGGCGGAGTCGGCGGGCGGCGCGGTTGCCATTCCCGATGGCCCCATTGGCGGCCTGCCGCAGGTGACGCTCGGCAAACTCAAAGGCTCGCGGCTTGAGGTCGCCGTGGCCATCGGCACCGATCCGGCAACGACCTTCTCCGCCATTGTTCCGGCGCCGCCGGAGGTCGAGGAGTTCATGATTGCCGGCTTCCTGCGTGGCAAGCCGGTCGAAATCGTCAAATGCGAAACTGTCGATCTTGAAGTGCCCGCACACGCAGAAATCGTCCTGGAAGGCTATGTGGAATTGGGCGAGCTGCGCACTGAGGGCCCGTTCGGCGACCACACCGGCTTCTACACGATGACCGACGAGTACCCGGTCTTCCACCTCACCTGCATCACGCATCGCAAAGACCCCATCTACGCCGCTACCATCGTGGGCAAACCGCCCATGGAAGATGCGTGGATGGGCAAGGCCGTCGAGCGCATCTTTCTTCCGGCGATGAAAATGCAGATTCCGGAACTAGTGGACATTCATCTGCCGGTCGAGGGTGTGTTCCACAACCTGATGATTGTGTCGATTCGCAAGAGCTATCCCGGCCAGGCGCGCAAGGTGATGAACGCCGTCTGGTCGCTGGGGCAGGCAATGTTTACCAAGTGTATCGTGGTGGTGGACGAAGACTGCGACGTGCAGAACGTGGGAGAAGTGGTGCTGCGCGTGACAAATAACATTGATCCGCAACGCGACATACAGTTCACACTGGGGCCTGTAGACTCGCTCGATCACGCGTCGCGGCTTCCCAACTATGGATCAAAAATGGGGATCGATGCAACGCGCAAGTGGAAGGCTGAAGGCTTTAACCGCCCCTGGCCCGCGATGATCGAAATGGATCGCGCGACCAAAGCCCGAGTAGATGCCATGTGGGCGAAGCTGGGACTGTGAAAGTGCGCATGATGCCTTCTGATATACCTGAGACCATGAGTGGCTTTCATCGAGTTCTCATCATGGGCATTGTTGTATTCCTGCTGGCGGCGGCATCTCCCCTGCGCGCGCAGCAGGCACCGGGTGCCTTTCGCTGGATCGACTTTCACTCGCCCACGGACCAGGATGTGGTGGTGTGGGTCACGCGCTCGCTGGAAGCCGAAAAATGGACTGCCATACGCGAGATCGGCGTGGAGTATGACGCGGCGCTGGTGGTGACCACGCTTCGCGCCACTCCGCAGGCTCCGGCGAATGCAGACACCTTTGCGGTGTGGAGTGTTTCGCTTACCAACCACGCAGTGACGGCGCTGCTGAAGGGGGTGAATCTGCGCTGGTCTGGCTGGCTTCGCTTTGCAGCAAGCGCTCCACAGGAGCCGGGGATTCTCTACGACAACTGCGCCGAGTGCGCGGTAACCACCTACTTCACCTCCTTTCATTACGACGTTACGCAGCATGCCTGGACGCCACGCTGGCTGAGTGGTGGGCAGGGCATTGCAGTCAGGAGCGCGAACCCGCCCGCGGGAGTCATGTGGGCGCAGGTTTTTGCCGTACTGGCCGATGACAACGGACGTGAATTCGTGGCCACATGGAACCATATCGACTACGGCAAACTGAAGCCCGCGGAAGACTATATTTACCAATACGATTTGGATCCCTGGACCGGACTAGACAGGATCCAACCGGTGAATGAAAAGCAAACGAATGCAATGAAGCTGCGCCTCTGCAGTGCGCAGGACGCCTTGCGAGGCCTCGCGCTTGGGCAGGATACGCCGCTGTGTCAGGAACTCGTGAAGCCACGGGTCGAACGCAGGCCAGTGACAACTCCGCCGGCTGATAACCGCGGCCAGTCCAGGCCGCCGGGCTCAAGGCGTTGAGCAGGCAGGCGGCAGGTAGCCCGAGATATTAGTGGCTGGCGATGAATCCAGTGCCCGGTCCTGATCCTGACGCCGCCTGCGCACGGTAAATCCATGAAAAATTCGTCGTATACTGAACTCATGTCGATTGTGGGCAACATCGCCGCCATTGCCAAAGGCATGAGCATCACCTTCAGGGAGATTTTTGAACCCACGCAGGTGGAGAACTACCCCGATGGGCCTGGTCCCATGCGCGGGGCGATATTTCAGCAGCGCTTCCGCGGCGCGCACGAACTGCAACGCGACGAGAATGGCTTGGAAAAGTGTGTAGCCTGTTTTCTGTGCGCAGCCGCCTGCCCGTCGAACTGCATCTACATTGAGGCTGCAGAAAACGCCGAGGAGAACCGCATTTCCTCCTCTGAGCGCTACGCTAAGGTCTATAACATCGACTACAACCGCTGTATCTTCTGCGGCTACTGTGTTGAAGCCTGCCCCACTGACGCCATCACGCACGGGCACGGCTTTGAGCTCGCCACAATGAATGCCACAAACCTGGTCATGCGCAAGGAAGACATGCTGGTACCGGTCGCAACATTGACGGCGGCCAGGTAGAGCGACAGGCATCCCTCTTGGGATGTCACAGGCCTTTCGACAAATTTGCCATGAGAGATGCGCTTCCGGCGTTTTGCCAATCCGGGTTATCCATCCATCCGGCAGCGATGCGTTTAGCAACTGTGGACCTGCGCTCTCGGAGAGTTGCGTGGCTGATACTCCTCTTCGTTCTCCTGGGAGGCACCTCGTCCACCCTTGCGTTTACCACGCCAGCCAAGAGCGATGTCGCCTCAAGTTCTTCTGATCGCGCGCGGGCCCAGGCGGCACTCAACGCTCTCCAGTCGTGGTATGTGCCCAGCAGCGGGCTGTATCGGACGACCGGATGGTGGAACTCCGCAAATGCGATTACTGCCCTTGCAAATTTCAGTCGCGTTAACCATTCCATGCAATATCTGCCGCTCTTTGCGAATACTCTTCATGCTGCTCAGGCCTCTCCCGATGGATCTCCTGGATTCCTCAACAACTATTATGACGATGAAGGCTGGTGGGCCCTGGCATGGATCGACGTGTACGACCTTACGCGCGATCCTGCCTATCTTCGCATGGCTGATTCGATCTTTTCCGACATGCAGGTGGGGTGGGATGCGAGTACCTGTGGAGGCGGAGTCTGGTGGAGCAAAAAGAAGAAAGAGAAGAATGCAATCGAAAATGAGCTTTTTCTTGCTGTGGCCGCTTCACTTGCCAACCGGAATCCCGATGCTGCGAAGCGCCGCGATGACCTCGCATGGGCTCACAAAGAATGGGCTTGGTTTCTCAGTTCTGGCATGATCAACGGCAGCAATCTGGTCAATGACGGCTTGGATTTGTCAGTTCGCTCTCATTGCAGGAATAACGGGGGAAATACATGGTCCTACAATCAGGGTGTAATCCTGGGGGGCTTGGCGGAACTCGACAAAGCTTCTCCAGACCCGGGACTGGAAAAGCTTGCCGCATCCATCGCGCTTTCCGCCATCGAGCATCTCACTGATCATAATGGCATTCTGCGCGAGACAAGCGAAGCTCATTCGGGCGGGGATGTTCCGCAGTTCAAAGGGATTTTGGTTCGCAATCTGATGATCCTGAATAGCGTATCTCCCGATCGCCGCTTTGAGACTTTTATCCGGGCCAATGCCCGCAGTGTATGGAACAACGATAGAGACAAATCGAACCACTTTGGCTTCTGGTGGGCGGGCCCGTTTGATCTTGCTGATGCATCCCGTCAGAGTGCGGTTCTGGATTTGTTGATTGCCGCGGAGGCCATCGATGCAGACCAGCAAGATAGCAAAGCCGTGTCACGAAACGATTCTGACCGGCCCCTTTCCCAATCCCTCCGAACGCGCTGAGCCTATCCAGTTTGTTGCACTGGACCACTCTCCGCTCCCTCCATCTTCATGCAGTCATTTATGCGGTCTGACTACGTCAAATGCAGGGTGCTTAGATGGGGGACAGCTCGTTGAGCAGGCTGCTGTTCGGCATAAATTTGTCGTGTTTGTTTGGAGAGTACGGTGAAGATTGCAGCGGTCGTTTTGTCGAGTGCCTTGCTTTGCGGATGTGGCTGCGTTGGTTTTGCCGCTACGAATGCTGCATCTGTTTCGCAAGTGCCCGCACCTGCCATCTCCACTGCCCCGGCCCAGAATGGCGCGGTGATCGTAAGCATAGCCACCAGCTTGAAAGGTGGCACCATTTACTACTCGGTGGATGGCAGCGTGCCCGGCACATCGTCGCAAATCTACCATGCGCCATTTCTTGTTGTATCGAACATCACTGTCAAGGCCATCGTCGTCTCTGCCTCCAACAGGGCGAGCAGCTTTGCCGGAAAGAGAATTGAGCTCAATATTCCATCGGGCACGCTGGTGTGGAGCGACGAGTTCAACAACCCAACTGGCACCAACGCCCAACCGAATCCGCAGGTGTGGACATACGACACGGGCAATAGCGCCTTCGGAAATAATGAGCTGGAAAATTACTGCGCGTGGGGTTCGAATGCCGCGTCTTGCTCAACGGCCAGTCCCAACTCCTATGTGGGTACGGACGGTTCTCTACATATCGTGGCTCAACGTACGGCGAGCGGTACTTACACCTCAGCACGCCTTAAGACTCAGGGTCTGTTCAGCTTTCAGTATGGCCGTTTTGAGATGCGCGCGCGTGTGCCGGAGGCGCAGGGCTTATGGCCTGCGGGCTGGCTGATGGGCAACAACATCGACACTGTCGACTGGCCGGCCTGCGGCGAACAGGATGTGCTGGAGCGAGTGAATGCAGCCAGGACGCCCGACTGGAATGAAGGATCTATCCATGGAATTGGCTTTACCGGCAACAGGGGGCTGGGCACGGTCTTTAACTTCCCCAGCGGTCATACCGCAGCTGATTGGCACACCTATGGCATGATCTGGTCCAAAGGCAAGGTGGCGTATTACGTCGATGACCCCACTCATCCATACGTGACTTACACGACGTCGAACATGAAGAGTCTATCGGGTGCGGTGTGGCCTTTTGACGCGGGGCAGAGCAACTATATTCTCCTCAATCTGGCCATCGGCGGTGATTGGCCCGGCGCGCCAAACGCTTCTACTCCGTTTCCCGCGGAGATGTTGGTGGACTACGTGCGGGTGTACACGAACTAAGTGCAATCCTCTCGGCCTGGCCGCTGTTGCCGGCACCCAGTTGGGTACGTCAGTCAGTGCGCGCAGCCTCTCCGGCGCAGCCCATGTGAAGCTGGGTTTGCTCCCCAAGGGCCGGAGTTTCTGATACACTTAATCTTGTTGCAGAAGCAAAAGCGCACCGTTCCCGCCCGGGTCCGATGCGACCGGGAGTTGTAAACCGGCGGAACGAAACAGGGATCTGATTTCTTCCGTGAAATCATCTTTTGCAGACCAGGTAGCACCTGGGGACGTAGCTCAGTTGGTTAGAGCGCTGCCCTGTCACGGCAGAGGTCGCGGGTTCGAGCCCCGTCGTCCCCGCCATTCATTACAAAAGACTTAAAGAATGAATGGTCCGAACAGTGACAATCCACAATCCGATCCACAATTCACTGAACTAAGCGACTTCCAAGCCCTACTGCACTTAGGAACGCGCCTTGTGCTGCCTGTTTTCGTCGCGGCCGTCCTACGTATACAGGTCATGGTCGTGCGGATAACGCTATGCCACAACATACAAGGAAACAGGGGTATATCCCAATTTATTAGCGAGCGGCCAAAATCTAGGGAATGGCAATGCGGGCTATACTTGGGCGGCATGTCAAAGCCAAACCCATCTCCATCACCAAACCTCTGATTGCCAGCTCTTGCCCTGTACGACAGCTTCTTCGATGACGAGCGTGGAGAAACCTTGCTCCCAGCGGAAACGTATGAGATCTGCGGACGCGCCCACGCGCAATACACCGCGGTTTCCCACAAAACTACCGGGGTTGGCCGTTGCCATCCGCATGGCGTCGCCGAGGCTGAAGCCAGTGTTGGCGGCTATGTATGCGATGGCGCTTTTCAGCGTAGCGGTTGCGCCGGCAAGATAGTCGCTGCCGGCGACATTGAGGCGGCCATCCTGGTGAAGATCGACTCTGCCGCCAACTGGTGTCACATATTCGCCGGGGGCAAGCCCTGCGAGCGTCACCAGATCCGAGATCAGAATGGAACGCGGTACTGTCTTGGCGCGCAGCATCGCGGTGAGCGTGTCGGCCGGTAGATGATAGCCGTCGGCGATGAAGGTTGCGGAAAGGCGATCGTTCGCCAACTGTGCCCAGATCAGATTCGGGTGGCGTGGAAGCAGTTTGGCAACGCCGTTGCCGAGATGGGTGCAGAGGCGGGCGCCGGCAGCAGCGGCTGAGTGTATCTGATCCTCAGTGGCGCTTGTGTGACCTAGCGAGATATGAATGCTGCGTGCCGACAGCACACGGATATACTCGGGCGCTAAGGCATAGTGCGGCGACAGTGTGACCATGCCGACTAGATCGTCAGAGGCCGCTTGCCAGCGCATAAATTCAGCGATGTCTGGGGGGCGAACATGCTCGCGGGGATGTGCGCCACGTGGACCGTCCTCGGGCGCAATGTGCGGGCCTTCGACGTGCACGCAGGGGATCATGTGCGCGACAAGCGGATCCGCGTGGCAGGCCGCAGAGATGATGCGCAAGTTGTGGATGATCTTCTGTTCAGGGGCGGTAATGAGCGTTGGCAGAAACGTGGTGACGCCAGTGGCAAGCATGCGGCGCGCAAGATTTTGGACAGCATCGATGGTTAGATCGTCAGCATTCATGTCGTTGCCGCGATAGCCATTCACCTGCAGATCGATCAGGCCGGGAGCAAGCCATGCAGTCTCTCCAGGCGCGCCCGCGGTGATTGCAGTGATGCGGCCATTGGCATAATGAACGATGATCGATTTCCCTGTGCTTGGGTCGAGGCCGGTCAACGATCTATCGCTAGTATTTGGCATATGCAGGACGCCTACCGGCACTCTCCGATGCGAATGTGTTGTTTCAGCTTCAGTTTCCAGCGATAAAGCCTTCAAACATCAGATCAGTGATTATCCAAACGGATATCACTGGCTGAGTCAGGGTCGAGATACATACTGCAATGAGGATGCGTGCGCAGTGCAGTAGCAGGGCACATTGGATTGATGGGCTCCAAAAGTGTGCGGCGGACGGCTTCTTTCTTCATGGAGCCAGGCACAGTGCAAAAGATTGCGTGTGCGGCGAGGAGCCCAGGTACGGTAATGGTGAGCGCGCGAGTGGGCACGTCACTTAGCGCGGCAAAACATTGGTCATCCACCTGCTGCTTGCGGCACTGCAAATCGAGATCGACGACCTTGATAGTGAGCGGATCTTCGAAGTCGGCAGGAGGATCGTTAAAGGCAAGATGGCCATTGACACCGATGCCGCAACAGACAATATCGACAGGTGCGGCGTTGAGCTTTGCCGCATAATGGGAGGCGGTCTTCGCGGGATTGTCGCCGGGCTCGATCAGGTGCACGGCAGCGAAGGGAAGCCGATCGAAGATGGCTCGGCGCAGCCAGAGTCCAAAGCGTTGCGGCGCGTCCACGGGCACGTCGAGGTACTCGTCCATGTGGAAGGCGGTGACGCGCGACCAATCAATGCACTTCTGTTCGCAGAGCGCGGCGAGCATCTCGCTCTGGCTGGGTGCGGCGGCGAAGACCATGCGCACGCCGGGCTGCTTCTCAAGACAACTGCGAATTTCGCGCGATATATCCTCAGCCGCATGCGCTGCCATTGCGCTACGGGATTTTGCTATGTGAATGACAAACCCCGTGGGCGATGCTTGATCCATAGTCGGCATATTAATCCTTAGAAGGTTGCGCGATGTTGGGCCCGGGCATGCGGCCAGAACCCAAAATAGACGAAGAGAAATGTGAACATTTGCATCACAGGCTCTCAGCCCTCACCCCGGTTTCGCTGTTGTGAGCAGTTGATGGAAGCGCACTGGATGTCTAGCTAGAGAAGCTGAATAGTTCGCCGCTTGCTTCCACTGGAAAAGTAACTGATCTTTCGGCTCGAGGCCAAAGAGAGGCTCCAGCTTTGCTTCGGAATTCGGAAAGCGCCCTTTGTCCCAATCCGTGGACAACGCCTGCGCTAGTGCCTCATCACGTTTGGCAATCCCTTGAATCAATAGGGCCGTGGTTTCTTTCTCTACAGGCTTTTTTGCTGCTTGTTCTATGACAACAGATTCACGCCAAAACAGTTTCTCCAAATACTCGATGCAGAGTGCAAGGGATTGAAAATCGGAGAGATTCCTCAGCACCATCGGTTCTAACTGAACGAGCAGGCCGCGCAGCCGCGTAAAGGGGTTCGGGTAAGAGGATCTATTTCTTAGCAGGGCTGCGAGTTGTTCGTCATTACTCCAGGGAGTTATTAACCGGAGACCTACGGACGACACTTCCCCGCGTTCTTTAACTCTGGGCGCGGCGTCATAAATCAGCTGGAATGTCTCACTCCAAACCTCGTTCCAGCTCGTGCGATAGTGCTTTTCCACGAAGCGGCGGAATCCCGAGGTCCGCGCCGTTTCCGTTCCTTCATTGAACGCGACGGCGGCATATGCAAATCCATCCCAGATCGAATTCTGAATGTAGCGGCTTGGCACCCAGTTTGTAAGAATGACGCCCAAGGAACCAGGGTCGCTTGCCCCGAGGTAGGAATCAGCAAAGGCATCGATATTCCGCAATTGTTCGGTACCAACCCGAGGACCCCATTTGTAGTTAATCAAGCCAGGTGCACCAATTCCACGAGAACCATTGGCACGGACCTTCTCCAGCGCCCCTTGAATCCGGGTGGTGTTGCTGTCCCAGTAGTTCCAATCCATAATGATGATATTTTTGTTTAAACTGCCAAGGATCTCCGGCTCTTTGTGAAGTACAAAATCGCCCCAGACGATAAATTGTTTCCCCAAGCTCTCAGACATTTGATTGAGTGAATTGAGATACTCCGCCCATATTTGAGCCCGAGTTTTCGTCCGAAGCGCTGCGCGGGACATGTCGGAACCTCCCCAGTTCACCTCGTCGCATCCGCCATGAAGATAGTGCGAAGGGAAAATCGCGGCGACCTCTCGATATAACTTATCGAATAAATGCAGAGTCTCGGGATTTACTGGAATGATGCCCGTGAATTCGGATGAACCTTGTGTTTCGCGGTCTAGCAAGTGAGCATATGTGGGAGAGCGTGTAATATATCCCGTGTGCCCAAACGATTCCAGTTCAGGGATTAAATCGATACCGTGGCTTTGTGCAAACTCGGCCAGGCCTTTCAATTGCTCTGGTGTAAATGCATTCTTATGGTTCACAAGACCAGGAACAGAATCGAAGCGCAAAGCGCTTCCCTGATCGTCTGCCAGTCGGAAGTGGAGTGTATTGAATTCCCATTCTGTGCAGAACTCTATAACCCGCCTATAGTAATCCATCGGCTCTGGTACACGACCGGCGTCCACCATAAGGCCGCGCATTGCTCTTCGGACCGCGGCTTTCTCCGTAACTGGCTCAACAGTTCCTGGCAATGGCACTATTGTCTGGGTTGATTCGTTTTGGGGCGCCACAAAATCCGGGTTGACCACACGAGTTTTCGCAAACAGGCGTGGACCGAAAGCTATATTGGTTAAGGTGACACCCGCTCCTAGGAGGAATTCTCGCCTATTCCTGTTTCCCATGCTCATCCTCTCACTCCACTTCAGCAATTCAGAGATTTTGGTGCAGCTTCTCACTCAGGATTGATGTTATCGAATATCCCGAAACGGAGGCTTGAATGGAGTTTTGCAAGCTCTCAACCCTACGGAAACGCATGATCGGCGATGAAGGCCGCGTGTTTCTCCTAGACAAAGCCTTGCACGGATACCGATCTCTCGGCAACTATGAAGGTTTCCCGGTTTGGTTCCGGAGACGGAGATTCTGCTCCTCTTTTCCCATGCGTGAGATGGGCACCGCACATACTACGAACCACATTGCAACTCAGTAAGTAGTTTCAACGGGCTCTCGCTAGCGTCCTGAGTCTGCAGTCAACTAAACAAAAGGTGACAAGAGGCTCGCTGGCATGACAGTAGCGAGGTGGTGCGACGAGGGCGCGGATTGCCGCTGATGGAACTGAGCCAGGAGCAGCGCACAACCTTGCGGGATGGACGCGGAGAAGGACGACTGTCCAAGCCCTTTCGATGCACGGCTCATCGTACGCCTTCAAGGGGCTGACCGCTACAGCCATCGCCGCGGAGACTCATGCGTGCATCCAAACCGTCAGCAAAGGATGGCGCAGGTTTGTGGATGACACGTTGGCGCGACGTTCACCGCTCAACCAAAGAACGGAAAACAGCAATCAGCGACTTCATCGAACACCGCACTCGCGCTGCAAAGCCCTTCATCGGGCACGAAACCGCAGATCAGATTCTCGACTCCGTCACCCGCCTTTGCAGACAGATTAAGTACGCGAGACGCTAAAGCCTGTTCACACTACCCGCGTGAATGACGTTACGCGCGGAAATCCGGCCTCGACCCTGCCCTCCCGCGGATGCGTCTTCGTCCGTGGGTTGGGAGACGAGGCCGAGCCTGCGGGCTGTGACGGGTCCACCGTCGAGGGGCAAGGGCGTGAACGAAGTATGGCCGGATTTTCGCCGTGACCGGAAGGTACGGCCCCAATTTTCCTCATCTCTTCGCGCTTACCAGTGAATGCATCTCGCTGGCATCAAACACTCGCATGAGGATAATAGAGCGTGATCAAAGCCCAAAAGCTTCTCCGTTTTGAAGTTGAGAGTTGACAGCCTCTATGATTCCTTGAAGAGGGTTCGGCTGCAATCCGACCCGTGCTCACTCGAAACGGTGAATATGAAGCTCGCACGTGGTTGTCCTACTGCTGTCCGCTGAAGAGGACTAGAGTATAGGTGGCGAGATTGTGGAGATTGGTTTCGGGACGCGCATGCACTTGCACACTTCGGGCACCCAAGAAGCTCTGGAAATCCGACCATAAAACGCCAAAAATGAGGTGAAGGATGTCCGAGTCGATCGATTGGCCTAAGACAGCACAGCTGCCGCGGCGTCGCAATCACATGTGGCTCTTTCTGCTTGCGGTCATTGCTGTCATCTTCTTCGGAAGCCGGGCCGCGTTGTCCTATTGGGTTGATTTGCTCTGGTTCCGGTCGCTCGGATATGGGGACGTGTTCCTCCGCACGTTAGTTCTGCAGTGGGGTATCTTCGCCGCGTTTGCAGCAGCTACGTTCATTATCGTTTACGGAGCGTTTTCTCTTCTCAGTCGTGCACATCTGGACGATTTGCCGGTAAATCATACGATCTTCATTGGTGGGCGGGAGCTTAATCTTTCAGTCAATCCAGTCCTGCGTATCATCGCCATGGGCATTTCATTGTTGGTTGCTTTTGGCACCGGCGGTGCGATGACGGCGAACTGGACGACGCTTGCGCTGTTCTGGTTTGCTCCGCACGCCGCGGGTACAACAGCTGATCCGATCTTCGGCAAGCCGCTCAACTTCTTTCTCTTCATTCTACCCGCATGGAATCTCATAGCAGGCTGGCTGCTCACCTTGGCGGTTATCGTCTGCTTGCTGGCCGGATTGTTCATCCTGATTTCGAGTGGATTGCACGCACTTGGCGAGCGTCGTTTCAACTACATCCCATCGTCCTGGCGTGGCGCATCCATCACGGTTGCATTCCTGCTGCTCGTCGTTGCCCTGCAAACATATCTTGGCCGATTCGCGCAATTGTACGAGCATCACACCATCTTCGATGGTGTTACTTACACCGATGCACATGTGACGCTCACCGGCATGTTGGTAGTCTGTGCAGCTCTTGTCTTGGGGGCCTTGATCGCTGCTTTCAGCGCTGTGTGGGCGCCGCGCGGTCGCTGGCTTATCGCAGCCATCGTTCCGGCTGTGGTCTGTTATGCCGCCGTCGGTTTGGTCGGTTGGTACGTGAGCAGCTTTCTGGTGAAGCCTAATGAACTGGTCCGCGAGCGACCTTATATCGCCTATAACATCGAGGCGACACGGCAGGCTTTTGGCCTGAACCGATTCGTACAGCGCGAGTTTCCCGCAGAGACAACTGTCGCAGCAGTCGATGCACCTAATAATCAGGTAACTCTCCAAAACATCCGACTGTGGGACTGGCAAGCGCTGCAGGACACATTGCGTCAGATTCAGGAGATCCGTACCTATTACGACTTCCCTGACATCGACATCGATCGCTACGAGATCAATGGGACCACGCGAGAGATGATGCTCGCCGTACGAGAACTGAACGTCGACAAGCTTCCTGAAAGCAGCCGCAATTGGATTAACGAGAGGCTGATATACACCCATGGTTACGGCATTACCATGAACCCCGTGAATGGGTTTACGCCCGAGGGATTGCCCATGCTGATGCTGAGCAACATGCCTGTGCAGAGTACGGTGCCTGGCCTCAGCGTAACGCGTCCCGAGATCTATTTCGGCGAGCTCACCGAAACCGATGTGTATGTGAAGACGCGGCAGCAGGAATTCAACTACCCGCAGGGAGACACAAACAACCTGACCTCGTATCAGGGCAATGGAGGCATTGCTCTGGGTGGTTTCCTGCGCCGAGTCCTCCTGGCGTTCGACCGCGGCGATCTGGCGAAGTTGCCCTTCAGCGATGACGTGAACTCGGAAAGTCGCTTGCTCATGCGGCGCAACGTGCGCGACCGCGTGACGACCTTGGCGCCCTTCCTCACGTTTGAGCATGATCCCTACATCGTGCTCGGTGAGAATGGCCGCCTATTGTGGATGATGGATGCCTTCACAACGTCAGACTACTATCCGTATTCCACCCACTACGGCCTGAACAACAACTCCATCAACTACATGCGCAATAGCGTCAAGGTGGTGATTGACGCCTACGATGGCACCACGACGTTTTACGCATTCGACCCCAAGGATCCAATCCTGGCGGCATACCGCTGCCTCTTCCCCAGTCTGTTCAAGGATGCCGCCGCGATGCCGGCCGATCTGCGCAAACATGTGCGCTACCCTGAGTCATTGCTCAAGGTGCAGGCAGCGGTGTACGGGCTGTATCACATGGTTGATCCGGACGTGTTCTACAACCGCGAGGATCTGTGGACGGTCGCCACGGAGATTGGGATGGCCCAAGGTGGAGAGCAAACCACCCAAGCCATGCAGCCGAATTTCGTGCTGATGAAATTGCCCGGAGAACCCAGCGAGGAGTTCGTTGAAATTCTTCCCTTCACGCCGGCGAACCGTAACAATCTGATTGGCTGGATTGCCGGACGCAGCGACGGTGCGAACTACGGCAAAGCGGTGGTCTACAACTTTCCAAAGACCAGGCTGGTGGACGGGCCGTTGCAGATTGAGGCCCGCATCGATCAGAACGCTCAGCTTTCAGGACAATTGACACTGTGGAATCAGCAAGGTTCGCATGTGCGGCGTGGAAGCCTGCTGGTCATCCCCTCGGGTAGCGCGTTGCTCTATGCGGAGCCCATTTACCTCCAGGCAGAGCGCAGCCCCATGCCAGAATTGCGGCTGGTTGTGCTAGCGCTACAGGACAAACTCGCGTACGGGCCAACCTTCGAGGCGGCGCTGAACGCCCTCTTTGGTGGCGGGACATCTTCGCTGACCTCCATAGGGGCGCCGCCAGCTGCTGCCGCAGCTGGGCCCGGGCCAGCGAATGCACCTGCGACGGATCTCAATGGACTGATTGCCGATGCTGCGCAAGACTTTGCCGACTACCAGCGGTTGACGGCGGAGGGCAAAATGGGCGCTGCGGGACAGAAGCTTGATGAGCTGAAGGCGGTGATCAACAGGCTCAGCAAGCTCCGACGATAACTCCTCATAAGTAGTGTATTTAGAATCGGAAAACGAACCGTTGAGTTGCTGTTTTGGCAAGACGGCATCTCAACGGGCATCTCGTCCCTCAGTCGTCAATTGAAGATCGCCAGAGTGTTCTGCCTTTACCAATAAATACTCCGGTACGGCTCACAATCTCGAGTAGGTTGTAGCCTACGGCTACGGATTGTTCCTTGCATTAGGCGTATGCAAGTGAAGGAGTCCATGGCCAATTTTTCGCACACCACGGGCCATGTCGCGTAGGAGTTTGGTGGGGAATTCCTCTTCCATGTTCCTCAATCGCGCTGAGATAGTCTCAGTACAGCTGCGCCCACTTCGCAGCTTGCAGGCGAAGTTCAGTGAAGTGGTGCGATCATTTACCTCCGCGCGCCGCTGGCAGAGTGGATCATTCCACCAATTCTGCCCCGGCCTTACGGTGAACGCAAGTTTGTAACCTGCGCCAGCCACCGCAGAGCGCACGCGCCGGTCCACGCCGCCAAACGGATATGCGAATGAGGCAATCTCAACTCCGAGGAGGTCTTCAAGTCGGTGCTTCGAGTCGTGGATCTCGCTGTGCAACTGTGCATCGGAAACGCTGGGAAGCCATGGATGAGTCAGGGTATGCGAGCCAAACTCAACGCCGTACTTTTGCATCTCGCGAATCTGTGCCAGTGTAAGCAGATTGCGCGCGCGGAGCCCGGTCTTCTGATCCCACATGTTGGATGCGCCGATGTGATCGACCACAAGATAGATGACTGGCGTGTAGCCATGCTCGATGACAAGAGGCAATAATGCCTCATAGAGATCGTCATATCCGTCATCAAATGTGAGGAGAACATGTTTTTCTGAAAGATCATCCTTGAGCCACTGCTCCAAAGTTGCGGTCTTGTATCCGGCAGCGCGAAAATACCGCATCAACCGATGGAACCTGCGCGGCGATATGTAATAGCTCCTTTCATCATCTGACCGAGGGGCAGAGACGCTGTGCAGCATGACTGCGCATTTTGAATGTCCAGCCACGTGCTTCAGGCGCGGCAGGGTGCAGTAAGCGGCTTTGACGCTGCTCCAGTACTCCGCCGCTTGTGTCATTCTGCTCCATGCGCCGACAAGAAAATGCCACTGCGTTCGGTTTGCAGCATTCCTGAGCGGCCTCGACAAAGAACGTAGCGGGCCTGCAAGGTGCCACGCTGCTCTTGTTGCCCACCGGTTCATCATGTAGCCGTGGAACATTGAAACAAGGCGCTGAGTCTGTGCATTCTTCTGCTTGAGTGTGAAGACGCGATAAACATCGAGAGCTCCTGTATGACTCCAAGAACTGCGGTAATAGGTCGCCGAGTCCTTGGTGTTCATATGTATCAGTTGAGCGCGAGGTTCGAAGACGAACTCAAAACCTGCCAAATGCAACCGCAGTCCCAGTTCCATCTCTTCGTCCGATGCGCGGAAATATTCGTTGAAACCGCCCTCTTTCAAGAAATAAGTACGGCGGACTGAGCAATTCAGGCCGCACCACAAACCTCTCTCAACGTCATCTCCAATAGATTCGTCACCCGGCGCCAGGAGCGCACTTGTAGACTCAGCGAATATTCTGTCGGTGGCATCTCGCAGGCATCGGTCTAGATAGGAAGTGAGCAATCTTTCGGGATTCTCGGTAATGCGGCCACATACAACGAGTCGGCGGCGGGCGCCTGCAGACAAGTGCTGTTGCATGTGCATACTGACGAGTTCCTGATCTGCCACAATATCGTCATCCATAAACAGGACGACATCTCCGGTTGCCACGCGTGCTCCCGTGTTGCGGGCTGCTGCCAAACCGCGATTGTTCGGATGAAATACCCACTTGATAAGATGCGATCCCTCAAAGTTGCGCGAGAGCGCTCGCGTATCACTGTCTTCTCCGTCACAAACAACGATTGTCTCTAGGTTCAGGTAGGACTGTCGCATTATCGATTCGAGAGTATGTCTGAGTGCATCTGGTCTCTGCCAGGTTGTCACTACCACGGTGCAACGCAAACTTGTTGCCGACTGATTGGTCTCTTCCGCTTTCAAGCGACAATCTCCGATTGACTCCGATATAAGGAAAGCGCCATACGAATACTCCAAACGCCCAAGTATATGCAACCACTGAGCAAAGCGGCTATCACGACCGCGGGAGGAGACAGGTGCGAAGAAATGCTCGAAATGATAAGCAATTCTGCAGCCAGAACAACAAGCGGCCAACTCAAACCGCCCATTACAAACTTCACCATAGCCAGCAGAGATGTGCGGGAAAACTCGCAGGCTGCCCATGTGAGCCAACCGAAGTTTATGCACAACTGTGAGATCGCTATCCCGGCTGCGAGGCCGCTGGCTCCGTACCGTGCGATCAGAGGCAAAGAACATGCGATGCTCAGAATGTATTCCCAGAGTGCGATCTTAGTAGCTTTCGTGACTTGACCACTTGCATATAAAAGCTGATTAGCGGAATATCCTGCGGCATGTGAGATAACACCAAGAAGCAGATACTGCATCACGAGCGCTGCACTTGTGTATTGGCTGCCCGCCCAAATATCTATTAAAGGCTTCGCAACAAAGATTCCCAATACAACGAAGGGGAGAACTGCACCGAAAAGAAGTTGTTGGGTCTTAAGATATATCCGTTGAATGCCTTCGAGGTCACCCTCTGCGCATGATATTGATAGAAGAGGCAAAGCGATGTTAGCGCCCTTGTCGATCATATTCCATAGATGATCGGATAACTTAATCGCCAGGCCATATATAGCCGCTTCTTTCATCGAGCTGAGCGATCCGAGAAGCGTCCATGCCAGCAATTCAAATAACGACGTAGCCAGATTGTTGAGGAATGCCCACTTGCTGAGACGGACAAGAGACATAAGAAGATCTCGATTAAATCGCCTGAGGCTAAGGTGTGCGTTCGGTACACTAGCCGGAAGACCGGCTGCAAGAAGGAATAGCCGTAGTGCGGAAGAAAGAAGTTGAACGACTGCGAGCGCCACAATGCCGTGCCTCGTCACGACGGCTGCAACAGAAAGCACTATTTGTATCGTTGAAGTCAAAACGCGTATTTGAGTGATTCGGTCGAAGCGATGTGAGGCTTGATAGGCAAGTTCCAGAGAAATGCCAGGCAAGTTGATCTGGACGACGAATGCCGCAAGCACGCATATGACTGAAGACTCGTGTGCGTAAGCAGAAGGAATATTGAATGGGCCAGGAAGAATAGCTGCGAGTATGATAGAGGAGAGTACGCCTACTGCTCCCAGCGCCACCAGTGCGAGGAAAACCGTGCTGATCAATTCGCCGAGTAGGCCGCGATCAGAATCCAACGTCATTTCAACATATGCCTTAACCAAGATGCCCGAAAGTCCGAGATCCAGGAAGTACAGAGTGGCGGAAAGAGATGTGATGAATAAAAACAGGCCGTATTCTGCGACGGACAGTCGTCTAACGATATAGGCCGTAAAAGCTAAATTAATTCCTATCTGATATATATATCCGATGTAGTTCCAAGCGATATTTCGCGCAGCAATCCGATGGATATCTCTTACACCAACGATCGCTTTAACGAAATTACGCATAATAGGAGTTCATTGTTTAGGAGAAGGGAAATCTGCACAATTCAAGCTGGGCTATTGAACGTGGGAGGTGGCGTTGGCCATTCTGTTTGCAATGCGTCTTAGAAATCTCGTCAAAGAGGGTGGTAGCGGCAAATTGTATACCCATGTTTTCCTTCGAACCGCTCTCCATATGTCCGGATCTGCAATATCGTGACTTCGCAGGTGCTGCTTCAGCCAGCGAAAATAAAACTTTCGTGCAGACTCCTCGACGTTCGTGCCCTTTGCTCGGTGCCACATGGAAAGGGGATGACAACGGTATCGGTCCAGGCAGAGGCCACTGACATACACGGGAACAGCAAGATAGATTTTTGCGAGGAATGCCATGTCCTCATATAGCTGATAAGTCTGGGTGTTAAAGCATTCTTCGAATCCGCCAACACAATCGAAAGCATCTCGTCGCACCAGAAAGCTTGACGGGCAGGGCGCTCCGAAGTTTCCGATAGGATAACTGGCAGTGAGAAGCGTTGGCGGTGAGTACATTATTCCTCCGGGGGCCAGGAGCGGAATATGGTTTGGCTCTTGTGTCCCCCCGTCAATGTCCCAATCGTACCAATATTCACTGGGTCCATAAATCAGACCTGACTGAGGATACGCATCCATCAATGCAACCTGCTGTTCTAGTTTCTGGGGAAACCAGACGTCGTCAGAATCAAGAAAGGCCAGATACTCACCATGACTGGAGCGGGCTCCGAGATTGCGCGCGGAGTTCACACCGCAGTTGCGATGTCCGGGGTGTTCCAGATAATGTATTTGCCCGCCAGATTGCGCCGCGTAATTGCGGGCGAGTTCTGTGCTGTTATCGGCGGATCCATCGTCGACGAGGAACAATTCCCAATTCGAATGGGTTTGAGCAAGGACGCTTTCAATCGCTTCAGCCAGAAAGAGTCCGCTGTTGTAGAACGGAATGGATATGGAGACAAGTTGTTTGATTTCGCCCATGGCAGCTTAGAGTGCGACGTACTTCGTTGCTTTAACTCCAATGACTACTTCATAGTCAGGGTCATAAAATTCGACTTCTTGCCGGGTCAACTCCTCCTGAACGAGACCGTGCAGAAAGGCTGTTGCCGTCAACACGTTCCCATACGTTTGGACGTACACGTTGGCATCGCCAAAGACTTGTGAAAAAACGTGCTGCGCAGAGCGTGCTGTGAAGCGCCACCAATCGGCGCCCTCGCCTGCAATAAGGCCGCCGCGGACAACGGGGCTTATGCCCGGCACCGTGACAAGCAAAACTCCGGCGGGCTTCAACATTGTGTAAAGGGACCGCAGCGCCGATGCGTAGTCGCGAATCAAAAACAGAGTCTGCGTGCAGAGAATACAGTCGAAGGCATTCTCAGGAACAGAGCGAGATTGAGCAAGATCAACTGTGATAGTGCGCTTCTCATTGCCCTCATTCAAGTCGATAATATCGGAATGTGTCACACGGCCCTTGCCGAATAATCTTGTGTATTCATCGCTCTGTATTTCAGCGACGTGGCCGCGGATTGATGCCTGACACGTCTCGAGAAATGCCTCGATGTAGAACCGATCAATATACTTGCCGCGCCGCCCGCCAAACTCTGAACGATATGGACGCAGCCTGCGCAGGACCGACCAGTCAGTTACGCGGTCAAGAGCCAGCATGCGCCGCTCTGCTGCCTGGCGCTGACGCCGAAGGATGGAGCGCAATGGCTTGGGAATCATGTATTTTAACCAGATCAAAACATCCCTCGTGAGGAGAACGGACTTCAAGGGGCGAAATGCAGACGAAACATGCTCTGATTTAGTACTCCATCGAGGGGATGGATTATCACGATACTACCATCCCGACTAGTGTGCGCGACGGATACTTTTGAGGAGATAGAATGATGAGCGCAGGAAGTGAATTCTGCCAGACCGGAAGGAACGGATGGACATTTCGATCGTGATTCCTACGTTTAATCGGCGGGAGATGGTTAGGCGCACTCTCGAGACGCTCTTTGCTCAGACGTTTCCTGCTGACAAATATGAGGTCATCGTAGTGGTTGACGGCTCAACGGATGGCACGGCAGCTATGCTTCGCACTTTGAAACCCGCATGCCGGTTTCGCGTGATTGAGCAGGAGAACCGGGGACTGGCTGGTGCGAGAAATACGGGATTTCGCGAGGCGGATGCAGGTCTTGTACTCTTTCTAGATGACGACATGATGTGCGATCAGGGGCTCGTGGCCGCGCATGTCGCGGCGCACGAGACGACATGCCAACTCGTGGCATTCGGAGTTATCTTTTTAAGCGCCGACAGTCCACCCAGCCTGGCCGCCGAGTGCTTCAATCGCGAAATTGGAGCATTTCATCTGCGTCAGAACCAGTCCGGCAGAAAGGCGTGGCAACAGATTGAGTGTGTTTTCAGCAACACATCGCTGTCACGCGCATCACTGATCGAGGCAGGTGGGTTTGACGAGACGTTCAGAATGCGCGAGGACCTGGAATTGGGCGCGCGTCTTTGTAATGCTGGGTTGCACGCGTGGTACATAAACAGCGCAGTGGCGTATCACTGTTACAACAAGAACATCGACGATTTGGTTCAGGATGCAGAGGCGTTTGCCACGGCGGATGTGATGTTTGCACGCAAGCATCCTGAAACTCCGATGCAGGGGCAGTGGAGCCGGTACGCAACGGAGCCACTCTGGAAGCGGAAGGTGCGCAGGATTGCCGCGCTGTCTCCGGCCATCGCGGATTGTTTTCTTGAGCCGGTGTGCGATCTGGGCGAGCAATTTCTCAGCGTCCCTATGCTGCGCAATGCGGGCGTACGCGCGCTACAGATGCGACGATGGATACATTGGCTGCACAAGGTGATAGCGCTTGGCATGGCTTGTTCAGCGCCCGAGCAAGGGAAGGTTAAGCAAATGTAGGTCCGACCTGCAGAACATAGCGCATCAGTCGCGAGGCCTTGGGTTGCGAAGAAAAAGTAAAACGCCGGCCAGTACCGCTTGCAGATGAATGCGCCATCCGCTGTTGATGATTTCGCCAGCCTCCTGGGGAATGCGTGGCCAAGGCAGTCGCTTCCGTTGCAGGCGCTTGACGAGAAATCGGATTAGGTCGAGACGGTTGTCGGAGAACTCAGAAAAAAGCAATAGCCAATAGGCGATGGAACTCTTGGCCTCTTGTGCGACATTTATCTGCTTGAACGGGTGGATGACGGTCGCCGCAGGGGCGTGGACAACGCTGTAGCCGCGAGCGATCAGGGAAGTGAAGGCGTGGCTCTCCTCGCCAATCCGGAATGGCGCGCCTCGCCCGAGTCGCTCATTGAAGACCTTCCAGCCTGTGCATGCAGACTTGCGCAGCGCCATGTTGGCGCCGATCCCAAGACCGCCAAAAGCCGCAATTTCAAACCAGTACTGATCCTGATTGCAGAGGCGACGAGGCGGTTCTAGGCTTCTCCGGGTGGCGTCAGACTCCGAAGGAACGGTCTCGCCTGTGACCGCTGCGACGCTGGGATCCGCGAATGGTTCAACGAGAGGTTCAAGCCAGTGCGACGTGGGAATAGCGTCATCATCTAGATACGCAACAATTTCCGAGTTACTCTCGGCTAATCCTCGATTGCGCGCGCGGCTGAGACCCGGGGTTGGCTCAACCACGTAGCGCGCGCCGGACTCTCGCGTTATGCGTTTCGTCTCGTTGTCGCCCGCGGTGTTATCAACCACAACAACTTCATAGGGAGCGGGCTGCGATTGGGAGATTGCCTCGAGACATTTCCGCAAATCGTCAGGCCGGTTGCGGGTGCAGATGACGACGGTAACGGTTTGTTGTGGGCTCTTCTGCTCGAGGAGGGGAGCTGGTGCTGAAGGGCTCGCCGCGGTGTTCAATCAATGAACCTCTAGTTCGAATCAGCCATGTGCTCATGCGAGGAATTCCCGCACACAAGGACTCCACTCAGACGCAGAAAACCGGCGCACGCGCTCAGCCTAAAAAGCAACGTAAGTATAGCAAAGCATGATGAGGAGAGATATATGAATTCTACGCATCCAGGCAGAATGCAGGCCGCTCAAGTCAGAAGTTGAGTGAATAAGACACGGACTTCTCTCAGGGCTGAGAGAAGTCCGTGCCTGCCAGACGTGCTGGCTAGCTCGCCTGAAGTGCACGCGACGTACCCAGAAAGCGGGGCCGGGAACGAAGCGGTCTTCAAGCAGCCTTTAGCTTGAAGAAATGGTGGAAGCAATCAGTATCCATTGTCCGCCATTGTTGAAAAGCAAACCATGCACGCGCAAAGTCGTGCCAGCAGAAATAGCCGTCTGTTGTTCGACAAGCGACGTTGCCTGCTGAATGACCTGAATCTCGGTCGCGCCAGTTAGCTTCGTGAATGCGCAATCAGGCATGAGGGTCAATGTAAAGGTCGTCGCATTTCCAGGCGTGATGTCCACAGTAGCCGTTCCACGGAAGCCTTGCTCCCGCAGACGGACAGTTGAGGCCTCGATTGTTCCGCAACTGGTACTGCTGGCGTCGCAAGTGCTGCTTGCAACAATTCCGCTCTCACTGAAGGGTATTACGCTTTGACCAATGTTTATGTTGCTTCGATCGAACACCGGCGTGAATGGCAGTCCGTTGAGACTGACTCGGTCGGTGTCGATTTCAAATGTCGTGCTGTCTTGGATTGTGACAGTGATCGGCATGGAGAGGTAGTCAGTCAACACACTGGCGCCCGCTCCGTTCTGCATAACAATGGTGAACTCAGTTGCCGGTTGTCCGGTAGGGGGCACGACGGAAGTGACAATCCCGCCTCCCATTGCGCCAGTTGGTCCCATGGTCGCTCTAACCTGTTTGGCCAGGAATGATCCATCGGCCCGCAGAGTCGCAGTGACCATAACACCCATACCATTACCGAGCTGAGACATTTCGGTAATTCTTCCCTGAAACTGTGTTTCATTGCTGATCTGAAACGTGAAGGTATGTGCAGCCTGGTGCGCTTTGACATTGAAGGAACTTGCTGAGATTCCATTTACAACGCCCATCAACTGGTACATGCCGCCGTACCGTGCGTTGACGCCATTACCTGTGCTGTTCAGCGCGCCGACCGATGTGTGGAATTGGGGGGTGAACTGGAATGCGCCAGATTCGTCCGTGGTGAGTGAGTGCTCCAGATCAAGATCGAAATTGAATGCGAGTGGTGTGTTACTTAAGTTCGTACTGGAACTGAAGGGGATGGATACATTGAACGGTCCACTGATTTTCTTCTGCACCTGTTCTCCGGTGTTCGGATTAATATAGGAAAAGTTGCAGGATGCAATGACCATTGTTGCTCCTGTGTAAGTTCCCTGGACGGCATTGACTAGCGCAACCGGTTCCATGGTGCCGAGGCGATGGATCATCTCAACGGGAGTCGCAGAATTTGTGATAGCGACATTTCCGCCGCCAGCGGTCTGGAGCGACATGGACGAGACATTCATGGAGAAGGCAAGCAGCCAATCTGCAGGCGCATCACCTATGTTGACTTGAACGGCTGTACTGCTCGGGGTCGGCGTGGGTGTCTTGGAACTATCACCCCCGCAACCCGTCAGCAGTGCGAGCAGGGTTGCACCTATCATCATTGTGAGCCCTCGGAATGATCGGGGACTGAAGAAATCAAAGTATGAAGTTCGGGCTTTCATTTGTAACTCCTTTCCGCTTGCGAAAATCGTATTGATCTGGCTCGCTAAATGGACGATTTTGCAGCCAGAAGCAACATGGCGCGCGGGGGATTGCTCCCCCAGCGTCATTGTGGCATCACCGGGGTTATGTAAATTCCGGCGTTGCCTTCCGTAGTTATTGTGTCGAGCATGCTCGATGTGACAACAAGTAAATCGCTGCGCAAGCCGTCGCGTTCTATGCCTACCGTAGCGATGGTGGATCCAGCCGGAGCTTCAGGGTCGATGTTCGGGCCGGGGAATGTTGTGTCGATTACAGTTTGAATCGGCTTTACCACCGGCGTTTCTGCAACGTAGCCACCTTCCGCAAGGTAGACTCCGTCAACTGTGCCTGTCATGGCTTTGAAGGCAACGTCAAAGGTATCGACCGGACGGCCGGATACACTGATGAATGAAGATGAGCGCCAGCGTGGCGGTTCAGGTACAACGTCTTCACCTACACCACCTTCTTTAGATCCGCCCATTTCATTCGATCCTCCGCCTACATTTGGAGGGCGACCCGAGAAGACCCAATACATGAAGTCAGTGAACTCGCCGCTGTCTGTCTTGGCGATCGGAATGAGCGTTGTCGTCACCATGTCGTAGACAAAGATTCCTTGATGAACGGGGATCTCCGCTTCGTAGCCGTTGGGGAACATCTCCTTGCAACTGGCGAGCATTTCCTTGTTGCCATCTACGCCGCAAATGAGCAGTCGAGTGCGTGTTTCGGAGCCCCAGGCCGCCCAGAAAGCGGTATAGCGCCCGTCAAACCCAAGACCTTCTCCCATGCGATTGAAGACGACACCATCAGCTTCTCCGGGTACCTGAGCACCGATACTGACGATAGTTTCAAGTGTCGGCGCGGGCGCGATTGGAGCTGCATAAATACCGCCCATGGTGGGCGCATCTTCATTGTCCAGGCCCACAAATACTACTTTTCCCTGGGCGGCGCTGGGCGGTGCAGTGGAACCAAAGACTGTAGTGCCGCCTTCAGGCTGGCCAGGAATGACCGTTTCGCTGTTGGCGATCAACTGTACTGGTGATTTACCCTCGCCGCTCAGGATGTCGCGGAAGTAGACGCCCGTTTTGCCGGCATCGTTAATGGTGTAATTGCCCTTGAAGAGGATCGTAGAGTTACCGTCCACGGCAGGTGACCCGGGGAACTGGTCGAAACGAGTTCCTGCAGGCGCACCGGGTACCTCGAAGAATGCAAAGCCGGATACGATACCCAATAAGGCCGCACCTGTAACAAGTGATCCAGTCGGATTGGTATAAACTCCGGCACTGCCAAGTCGGGTTTCGGTCCCGTCAGGAAGGGTATAGGTCCAGACAGGTTGAGACTGGCCTCGGACGGCAATGGTATCCGAATCCATTGCAATGCGCGGGAATGATGGGAACTGGATGAAAGTTGAAAGTGCCCCATTGTAGGATGTGTTGTTGGGCTGCGGCACTTCCATGCCTTTCTTCGCAACCGTCATCAGGGGCGCCGCTTCTCCGGCAGACATATCGCGAACGTAGATGCCGACAGACGTGCCTTTTTCCCCCGTGCTTGAGTCACCTGTAGTACTTTTACCTTGACCTTTGAAGACAACCACACCGCGCCTGTTGACGGATGGCTGGTTGTAGCTGTTGAACACTTGAGTACTGTTAGGCACCGTCATTTTGTTGTTGACGACTGTGCGCCAGTTCGTGGGAGCTTGGCCATGCACGGTGAGTGTAACCACGTTGGACGCGCCACCTCCTGGCTCCGGGTTCGTTACGTTCAAAGTGAGGGTCCCGGGAGTCGTGAGCAGATTGGAAGGTATAGCGATGTTGATCCCCGTCCACGTGGTCGAAAGAACGGTGATAGGCTCCATACCCAGCGTGACTGTTGCATCTTCTGCAAAGCCTTTGCCGACCAGGGTGATGTTCCTGTCCGTCGTGCTGGTCGTTATGCTGGTGGGCGAAACAGTTGTTACTTCAGGAACCGGGTTTTCCACGATGAAACGCATGGTTTCTGAAGTTCCACCGCCAGGCGTTGGGTTGACGACGCTCACATCAAGCCGTCCAGCCTTGGTGAACGCTGTTTCTGGCACTAGGACACTGAGTTGCGTAGGCGTAAAGAGCGTGGGAGCCAGCGCTGTACTTCCAAAGAGTATGGAACTTTGATGCACAAAGCCGGTTCCCGTAAGTTCCAGTGTGAATGCTGGGCTACCAAGCAATATTGTCTGCTGGGAGAGTGCCGTAAGTGTCGGGGCTGGATTGTTGACCGTGAGGTCGATCGAGCCTGAGGTTCCTCCACCCGGTCCGTGGTTCGTCACCGACACTCGATATACTCCGCCATCAAGCACCGCCGAGGCTGGTACACTGACACTCATTTCCGTCGAAGAAGATACAGCGGGCGTGAGCGATGTGCTGCCTAAAACCACACTCGAAGACTCGACGAATTGTGTGCCCGTGAGTGCTAGGACGAAGTCGCCACTGCCTGCAACTATGTTGCTCAGTGATATGGAGGTAAGTGTTGGCACCGGGTTTTCGACCGTAAAATCGAGCGAGTTCGAGGCGCCGCCACCGGGAGAGAGATTTGATGCAGTTACGGAATGGACACCACCCTTTGCCAACAACTCTTTAGGAATGAGGATAGAGATCTGAGTCGAGCTGACGGATGTTGGAGTCAGAGTAACGGGCCCGAAATGAACCGTCACATCTGGAACGAATCCTGTTCCGGCGATATCCAGCGTCATTTCCGCACTGCCCGCAAGCGTCTTCGCCACTGAGAGCGAGGTGATCGTGGGGATGGGATTGTTGACCGTGAATTTTAGTGCGTTCGAGGTGCCCCCCCCCGGACCACTGTTTGACGCTGTTATGTCCAGAATGGCGCTCTTGCCCAGTGCAGTCTTAGGCACAAGGACAGACGCCACTGTCGGGCTGATCACAGTCGTAACCAGCGGCGTAGAACCAAAGCTGACCGTCATGCCGGCAATAAAACCTGTTCCGGTCAGGGTCAGTGTGAAGTCTGGGCTGTCCACGAGTGCGTTTTCGAGCGAGAGTGCCGAAACGACAGGAACTGGATTGAGCACGGCGAAAGTCAGCGCGCTTGATGCGCCTCCACCTGGCGACGGGTTGACCACTGTGATCGGTAGCTCCTGAGCGATCGTCAGCAGAATGTCAGGAACCGTAACGGTTACTTGTGTTGGTGTCACCGATGTAGGGGTGAGGGAATTATCTCCCAGCTTCACAGTGCTGGTCGAAACAAAGTTTGATCCTACTATGTCAAGTGAAAGCGACGCACTGTTCAGAAGTGTATTCTGCTGCGAGAGCGCGGAAATAATGGGCAGGGGATTTTTGATGGTGAAAGGCAGGGTCTTTGACGTAGTGCTGCCTGTAACTGCTACATCAACAATGCCTGCCGTGTTGACCACACTGGCGCGAATTGTAACGCGCAACTGGGCCGGCGCAATGTAGTTGGGAGTTAGCGTGGTACCGGCAAACAATACTTTGGTGTTGGCGTTGAAGTTTGCTCCATCGAGCGTCAAGGTGAAGTCGCCAGCCCCTGCCACGATCTCTGACGGAGTCAGGGTGCTGAGCGTATACGTGTGCGGGCTACTTCCGCATCCCAGGAAGAGCGAGAAGAAAGTAGCCGCAGCCACAATGGCAAAGAGCTTGGCACGCTTGTACATGATTTCTTCCCCCTTAGGGGCATCCATCATCGAGACCTGCAGTGGCCATGATTCGAATCGTCTCATCGCCTGCTTGCATGGCTAGGTGGAATGAACCCACGTCATCATGTGCGTGCAAGTAACTGGCCATTTCTGTGATGGGAGTTAAGCTGTTGCAATTACACGAACTATAGAGTTATGAATCTCACTGCAAGTATGCATTTTCGTCCAAAAATTGGACGAATCGTCAAAGCATTAGGACACACATGATTCGATTGCTCAGTACTCCATCCAAATGATCGATCCTTTGGTGCTGCCCGTGTGGTAGTTCGGTTGGGCAAGATCAGTCAAACGCGAAGAGAAAAGTTATTGGAAATAAAATCACGATCGGTGGATCGCCGCTGCTTCTCTACCATTGAGATGAGATGTCAAAGGCCCACCATTTTGCTGTCCGTCGGCGCCTGGTGGCGAGATCAGATGTCATGGGTTTCAAGGAGCACTGGCATTTGGCTCACTATGATTTGCGCAGGCAAAGCATTTACATTGTTCTGCCAGTCGCGATATACGGTCAGGCCCATGGTATCAGGGATTGGGACCGAGATGCTTGTTCCGCTGGCGCTCCAAAGCATCCACCCCACAAAGCCCCCAGCGCGATGCAACTCGCATGCCCAGAGATTGTTTTGATAGTGGTCGCAATGATCCAGACTTGCTCCAGTGAGCCAGCTTTCAATCACACCGTAGGCCGCGCCGGGAATTGTTGTCGAGTTTGGTGCTCCTTGAGAGCTGCGGCATGATGATCCCAGCCAAAGGGTTCCCCACGTGCAGTTATCGTAGGCATACCAGATAAATCGCGAAACTCCAGATGCTACTAGCGCAATATGGTAGAGCATCAACCAGGATGCCTGCTGCTCACCAAGCTCCGACGTCTCTGGTCCCCAACTTGCTTCTGTGTTCCACAGTTGCCGATCGGCCAGGCCATATTTCGCGAGGGTCAACTTTAGAAGTTGCACTCCTGCAACGATGTCTTCAGGATTGGTAGCACCGTAGCCGTGGAAAGAGGCAATGTCCGCGTAAGGGTATTGAGGGCCAGCAGCAGCTAAATATGAGTCGAGCCAGGCTACGCTTGCGGCTCCTGGGTCGGTAATTGGCGGCAGCATGACCTGATTTGGGTTCGTACCGCCATTCGGAGAGCAGACTCCGTCTACGCAGCCGCAATTTGCCGGATCCTTTGCGATCTGATACAGATGTTTTGTGACTTCCAGGAGTTGCGCATTTGTGCCGCCCCAGAATTGTTTACTATTTGGTTCGTTCCATGGCTCGTAGTATTTCACCGTGCCGCAGTAGCGCTGAACCATGCGGGCGGTGAAGTCATCAAAGGCAGCCATGTCTGGAGGATCACAGGTTCCGGGCCCCCAACCTATGTTGCCGCAGGGATCCGCAGGATTTGTTGATGCCCACACGGGAATATTCCCGAAGGTAAAAATGAAATCTCGCACGCCGTTCTTGCGAGCAATGGCAATTGTCCCATCCATCTTGGTCCAGTCGAACACACCTTTTGAGGGCTCCAGAATTCTCCAGGCAGCAACATCCCACAGACGAAAAGTAGAGAAATGGAATGGAGGAAATGGCGTGAGTCCTCCGGTGCTGCTGGTAGAGGAATTTGGTGCCAGACTGTGGATCGTCATTCCGAAGTAATTACTTGAGATGTTTGCCGAAGATATGGGAGGGGTAAGAGTGGCTGCGAGTGGACTGCCGAGATATGGAAAGGGTGCAGAACACGTGTTGGCGCTTATTCCTTGAAATGCATTAGAGAACTGCGCGCTGCATCCAACCAGCGCCACGACGATGACAAAGACTGCTGAGAGAGGGAGCGTCCAGGATGCAATAGAGCCTGATCGGAGTCGCATCATGAGGCCACCTTTAACGAGGAGCACTTTTCACCTCGTATGTTCCTATCGGATCGCTAGCGCTGGCCTTGAACGCTGTACGGTTAAAGGACAGCAGAGATGTTGGGCGCTGGGCTGCCGTCAGACGTGAGTGTTTTGTCGTCTCTGCCGATTTTCTGATGGATAGGGAACTACGGAGTCATGATGTCAGGAAATGGACGGGATATGAATGCCGGACAGGCATCGATGGAGCCTCTGAAATTCTCTTCGATCCACAAGGAACGCGGGTAGTGCGGAGAAGAGACGGATCACGGATGGAGCAGTTGACCTTGGCGCAACCGACGGAGTTTTAGTGGTATTCGAAGAAGCACGGCGGGAGCAGTTCCTTGATTAGATTAACGCTGTGATGCCGCAGGCCGAGCTGGAGGCGTGGGTGGCACCGTACTATCGATTTGGCAAATAGATAGTACGGATACTTATTTTCGATGATCGCAACCAACATCCTGATTCAGTAATGAACTAAACAAATAGTGACAAGAGGCTCCCTGGCATGACAGGAGCGAGGTGTGCGACGAGGGCGCGGATTGCCGCTGTTGGAACTGAGCCAGGAGCAGCGCACAACCTTGCAGGATGGACGCGGAGAAGGATGACCGCCCAAGCCCTTTCGATGCACGCGCCTTCAAGGGGCTGACCGCTGCCGCCATCGCCGCGGAGACTCATGCGTGCATCCAAACGTTCAGCAAAGGATGGCGCAGGTTTGTGGATGACTCGCCGGCGCGGCGTTCTCTGCTCGACCAAAGAACGGAAAACAGCAATTAGCGACTTCATCGAACACCGCACTTGCGCTCCAAAGCCCTTCATCGGGCACAAAACCGCAGACCAGATCCTCGATTCCGTCACCCGCTTTTGTCGGCAATTTAGGGGCGCAGGACGCTAGAAAATCTCGGTGAGCTTTGCGAAGGTGTCGAGTTCAAATAGCTGCTGGCCTTCGGGTGCAGCGGCGATCTCAGCGTGCTCCAGCGCCCAGGTGTCCTTGTGGAAGAGGAAGACGGCGTGGAGTCCTGCGGCGAGGGCGGGATTAATGTCGCTCCGGGGGCTGTTGCCGATCATCCAGCTTGTGCGCAGTCCGAGTTCGTGGCGGTCGATTACATTGCGATAAGTGGACGGGTCTTTCTCGGCCACGATCTCCACTGCGGAGAAATGCGGTGCAAGGCCGGAGCGGGAAAGCTTTTCGGCCTGCTCGGTGTGGTTGCCCTTTGTCATCAGGATGAGCCGGTGGCGCGTGGCGAGTTCGGCAAGCGTCTCATTTACGGCAGGCAGCAGCTCAATCTCGTGCTCGGCGATGGTCTGGGCAAATCCTACGATGCGCTGGCGATCTTCTTCCGTCACAGGCAAAGGGCTGAGGCTCTCAAAGCAGGTGATCAGCGAGCGGGTAAAGCTCTTGAGGCCGTAGCCATGGGCGAGGATGGTTTCATGCTCGATGGTGTTGAGGGCATGTCGAATTTCAGCGTGCGTGTATTCGTGGTGGTTGAGATAGCTGATGAAGGCAGCGATAGCGCGCTCAAAGTAGACGTTGTTTTCCCACAGTGTATCGTCAGCGTCGATGAGCAGTGCCTGACCTGGAGCAATCTGCGGCATAGGTCTTATGGTACCGAATCGGGCGCACTATGGTTCGGATGGCGTCGCGTAATGTTCTACGATAATTGAAGAGGGTGCTTCTGCCCGAGGGAGATGAGGGCTGGCGCGCATCACCGGCGGCCGATTGGCCAAATTACTGAATCGAAAACGGCTTGGACGGAAGCGCCGTAGGCGAGGAAAGCAGAAGATGGAAAACCAGCCCAAGCGGGCGGTCGTACTGTTGAGCGGCGGTCTCGATTCAGCCACAGTGCTGGCGATTGCCCGGAGCCAGGGGTTCGAGGTCAGCGCGCTTTCCTTCTCCTATGGCCAGCGCCACAGCTGGGAACTGGAGGCTGCCCGCCGTGTTGCCCAGTCCATCGGTGTGGCGAGCCATCGCATCGCGACCATCGATTTGCGGATATTTGGAGGCTCCGCGCTCACAGACGACATTGATGTTCCCAAGGGACGCGCGCTTGACGAAATGGCGCACGGCATTCCGATCACGTACGTTCCAGCGCGCAACACAATCTTTCTATCGTTCGCGTTGGCCTGGGCTGAAGTGCTGGGTTCGAGCGACATCTTCATTGGCGTGAATGCGCTGGACTACAGCGGATATCCAGACTGCCGTCCGGAGTTCATAGAGGCGTTTGAGAAGATGGCGAACCTAGCAACCAAGGCCGGCGTGGAGGGGCTTCAGCGGCTCAAGATTCACACCCCGCTGATCGCACTCTCAAAGGCGGAGATTATTCGCGAGGGCGTGAGGCTGGGCGTGGACTACGGCCTTACCAGCAGTTGCTATGATCCGGCGGCTGATGGCGCGCCTTGCGGGCAATGCGACTCGTGTCTGCTGCGGCAGAAGGGATTCCAGGAGAATGGCATCGAGGATCCATTGCGGTCTCGCGAAGCGGGGGAGCGGGCCTCGAGATGAGCTACGCCGTCAAGGAAATCTTTTATACCCTGCAGGGCGAAGGCGCGCAAGCGGGCCGCGCTGCCGTTTTCTGCCGGTTCGCGGGCTGCAATCTCTGGACGGGACGCGAGGCGGACCGGCCGGCGGCGCAATGTCAGTTTTGCGATACGGATTTTGTGGGAGTCGATGGGCCTGGAGGTGGAAAGTTCGAGTCAGCCGAAGCGCTGGCGAGCGCCGTCGAACGCGCATGGCCCAAAGACAAACAGATGGGCAGGCGATTCGTGGTATGCACGGGCGGGGAGCCGCTGCTGCAACTGGATGCGAACTTGATTGATGCGCTGCATGCGCTAGGATTTGAAATTGCCGTGGAGACCAACGGGACAGTGGCTGCGCCGGCAGGGGTGGACTGGCTCTGTGTGAGCCCCAAGTCCGGTACAGAGCTGGTCCAGCGAAATGGGGACGAACTGAAGCTGATCTATCCTCAGGCGGGAATGGACCCCATGGATTTCGAGATACTTCCGTTCCGGCACTTCTTCCTGCAGCCGATGGATGGGCCCAGTGTTGCCGTGAATACAAAGAGCGCCGTTGAGTTTTGCCTCGAGCATCCTCTGTGGCGGTTAAGCCTGCAAACCCACAAGTTACTTGGTATTCCGTAAGGAAAGTTCATGGAAATTTTCAAGGAATTCACGATCGAGGCGGCGCACTGGCTGCCCAATGTTCCCGAAGGACATAAGTGCAGGCGGATGCACGGGCACAGCTTCCGCATCTGCGTGCATGTGAGCGGGCCGGTCGATCCACAGCTCGGCTGGGTTGTTGACTTCGCAGATATTCGCGGGGCTTTTCTCGCGATTGAGGATCAGATTGACCATCACTGCCTGAATGAGGTGGAGGGGCTGGAGAATCCGACCAGCGAAAACCTCGCTCGCTGGCTCTGGAAGAAGCTGCGTCCGGCGCTCCCCGCACTAAGCCGGATCGTAGTGCATGAAACCTGCACGAGCGGCTGCAGTTATGAGGGCGACCTGGAGGTTTGACACCTCAGACCCCGGCCGCAGGGTAGACCGGTCAGTAAATTGATTTTCGGAAGGACCTGGAGGAGGACCCAAAGAAGGACATTCACTGGCCTTGGACTGGTTGCTACAATCATGGATGGTTTGGCTAGGAGAACCGGATTTTGGGAGTGAAGGAAATGGGACCTGCGCTTACCAGTGCTCGCGCGCCTGAGACGTCAGCCGCCCCCGGCGGGCTGGCTCCTCAGCAACTGATTGAAATCTACCGGCTGATGTATCTCTCCCGCTGCGTGGACGACCGCGAGATTCTTCTGAAGCGGCAGCAGAAAATCTTTTTCCAGATTTCCGGCGCCGGTCACGAGGCGCTGCAGGTGGGCGCGGCACTGGCGCTGCGGCCGGGCTACGACTGGTTCTTTCCGTATTATCGCGACCGGGGATTGTGCCTGGCGCTTGGCGTGACGCCCACTGACATGTTCCTGCAGGCGGTTGGCGCAGCCACTGATCCGGCCAGCGGCGGCCGCCAAATGCCAACCCACTGGAGCAGCCGCGCGCTGCACATCGTCAGTACGTCGTCCTCGACCACCACGCAGGTGTTGCATGCCGTGGGCTGCGCGGAGGCCGGGCGCTACTTCAGCCATCATCCCGAGGCGGCAGCCAAGGCCGAGGGAGATTACCGCGCCTTTCATGACGTTGAATTCCACGGCGATGAAGTGGCCTTCACTTCGCTGGGCGAGGGTTCTACTTCGCAGGGCGAGTTTTGGGAAGCGCTTGCCACCGCGTCGAATAAGAAACTGCCCGTCATTTTCTGCGTGGAAGACAACGGGTATGCCATCAGTGTGCCGGTGGAGGTGAACACTCCCGGCGGCAACATTTCAAAGCTGGTGGCAAACTTTCCCAATTTTTATTTTGCCGAAATCGACGGCACCGATCCCGAGGTCTGTCTGCGCTCCTTCCAGGCAGCGGCAGAGCACTGCCGTGCGGGCCATGGCCCGGCGTTTGTGCATGGCCATGTCATCCGGCCCTACTCCCACTCGCTCTCTGATGACGACAAGTTGTATCGCTCGGCTGCAGAGCGCGAAGCAGACGCCATGCGAGATCCGCTCACCCGGATGCAGATGCGCCTGCTGCGCGAGGGCATCCTGAGCGCCGACGAAATCACCGCGCTGGAGCATGCTGCAGACCGAGAGGCCGCTGAGGCCGCCGAGCGTGCCCTGAATGCGCCGCTGCCTGAGGTGTCGAGCATCAGGAAGCATGTCTATTCCGAGGATCTGGATCCAGCCAGTGGCGCTTTTGCCAGCGAAGATGTGCAGGCGGCGGGCGCCGGACCGGGCAAGTCAGCCAGCGCCAAGGGTAGCGCGCCGCGCACCATGGCGGATCTGATCAACGCTTGTTTGCACGACGAGATGCGCCGCGACCCGCGGATCGTTGTCTACGGTGAGGATGTGGCTGACGCCAGCCGAGAGGCTGTGCTGTCTGAGGTCAAGGGCAAAGGCGGTGTCTTCAAGCTGACCGCCGGTCTGCAGACCGAGTTTGGCTCAGAGCGCGTCTTCAACGCGCAGCTTGCCGAGGCCAACATCGTGGGTCGTGCGGTGGGCTACGCGACGCGCGGCATGAAGCCGGTTGTCGAGATTCAGTTCTTTGATTACATTTGGCCGGCCATGCACCAGATTCGCAATGAACTGGCGCTGATGCGCTGGCGCTCGAATGGCGCATGGGCAACGCCTGCTGTCATCCGCGTGCCCATAGGCGGTTATCTAACCGGTGGCTCTATCTATCACTCGCAGTCGGGTGAAAGCATCTTTACCCACATTCCAGGGCTACGCGTGGTGTTTCCGTCCAATGCACTCGATGCCAATGGCCTGCTGCGTACGGCTATCCGGTGCGACGACCCGGTACTGTTCCTGGAACACAAGCGCCTGTACCGCGAAACCTACGGGCGCGCGCCTTATCCGGGGCCGGATTTCGCGATTCCCTTCGGCAAGGCAAAGATTGTGCGGCCCGGCCAGCACATTACGTTGGTGACGTATGGCGCGGTGGTGCCGCGCGCCTTACAAGCAGCTGAGAAGTCGCAGCGTGAGCACGGCATCGATGTTGAGGTGCTGGACCTGCGGACGCTCAACCCCTATGACTGGGAGGCCATCGCCACATCGGTGCGCAAGACCAGCCGCGTGATCGTGGCCCACGAAGACATGCTTAGCTGGGGCTACGGCGCAGAGATCGCCGCGCGCATTGCGGATGAGCTCTTCGAGGAACTGGACGCGCCTGTGCGCCGGGTCGGTGCTATGGATACCTTTGTGGCTTACCAGCCGGTCCTTGAGGATGCCATTCTGCCGCAACCGGAGGCCATTGTGAAGGCGATTCTGGATCTGCGCGCGTATTAGGGCCTGTTCACACTACCCAGGTGGATGGCATTCGCGCGAAAATCCAGCCTGACCGAAGCCCCTGCGGACGGGTCTTTGTCCGTGCGGTGGGAGATGAGGCCGAGTCCGCGGGCTGTTGCAGGTTCACCGTCAAGGGCGAGAACGAAGTGTGGCCGGAATCGAAGATGGCAGACGCCCGGTATGCGTTGCTCCTCGATACGAGAAAAATTGGCTTCCGTCACCACCGCCCGCGTGGTGTGAACAGGCCCTAGCTGAACAGGAACTCTTTATCGCGCAGTTCCTTGATGCCGTCGCGCAGGCGGGCGGCTTTTTCGAACTCGAATTTGCGGGCAGCCTCGCGCATCTCCGTCTCCAGTTTGGCGATGTGCTGATCCACTTCCGTCTGAGTCTTGAACTCGGGCAGGCCTGCGGTCTCTTCTTCCGCCACGTCACCGTATTCGGCTTTGAGTATTTGCACCAGACCCATGTCAATTGCGCTCACGATCGACTGGGGCGTAATGCCGTGCTCTTCGTTGTAGGCTTGTTGGATGACGCGACGGCGGTCGGTCTCGTCGATGGCCCGGCGCATTGAGTCGGTGATGCGGTCCGCATAGAGGATGGCGCGGCCCTCGACATGGCGCGCGGCGCGGCCCATGGTCTGAATGAGCGACCCTGCGGAGCGCAGAAAACCCTCCTTGTCGGCATCGAGAATGGCGACAAGCGAGACTTCGGGCAGGTCCAGCCCCTCGCGGAGCAGATTGATGCCGATGAGCACGTCAAACTCGCCCTTGCGCAATCCGGCCAACAACTTGACGCGCTCGAGGGTCTCAATCTCAGAGTGCATATAGCGGCAGCGGACGCCGACCTCAGTGTAGTAACCGGCGAGGTCTTCGGCCATGCGCTTGGTGAGGGTGGTGACGAGGACGCGCTCGTTGCGTTGGGCGCGGTCGCGGATTTCTGCGAGCAGGTCGTCGATCTGGCCTTTGACAGGGCGGATCTCGACCTGGGGATCGACAAGGCCGGTAGGACGAATGACCTGCTCTACGACTACCCCGGCGGAGCGCGTGAGCTCGTATGGACCGGGTGTGGCAGAGACGTAAATTGCCTGATGCACGCGGTTCTCAAACTCCTCGGACTTAAGCGGACGGTTGTCCATGGCTGAGGGGAGGCGGAAGCCGTAGTCGACGAGATTCTGCTTGCGGCTGCGGTCTCCAAACCACATGCCGTGCACCTGCGGAATGGTGGCGTGGCTTTCATCGACGAAAAGCAAAAAGTCGCGCGGAAAGTAGTCGAGCAGCGTGGGTGGCGCCTCGCCGGGCAGGCGGCCGGAAAAATGCCGCGAATAGTTCTCGATGCCGTGGCAGTAGCCCATGGACTTGATCATTTCGAGATCAAAGCGCGTACGTTGGTTGACGCGCTGGGCCTCAACCATGCGGCCTTGCGACTCGAGCTCGGCGACCCAGGCATTTAGCTCGGAGAGAATGGATTCAATGGCTTCGGCGCGGCGTTCGGGCTGCACGACATAGTGGCTCTTGGGATAGATGGGCAGGCGTGCGTACCTCTGCTTGACGGTGCCGAAGAGGGGGTCAATCTGCGAGAGGGATTCGATCTCGTCGCCGAAGAGCTCGATGCGGTAGGCCATCTCGTCATATGTGGGGAATACTTCAATGATGTCGCCGCGGACGCGAAAGGTGCCGCGGCGGAAGTCGTTGTCATTGCGCTCGTAAAGGATTTCAACGAGGCGGCGGGTGATGTCTTTGCGGCTGATGCGCTGGCCCTTTTCCAGCAGCAGCAACATGCCGTAGTAGGCTTCGGGCGAGCCCAGGCCATAGATGCAACTGACTGAACTGACAATGATCGCGTCGCGCCTTTCAAAGAGTGACCGCGTCGCCGAAAGGCGCAGCTTGTCCAGTTCCTCGTTGATGGTGGCTTCCTTCTCAATGTAGAGGTCGCCGGCGGGAATGTAGGCCTCGGGCTGGTAGTAGTCGTAGTAGCTGACGAAGTATTCTACTGCGTTATCGGGGAAGAATTGTTTGAACTCGTGGTAGAGCTGGGCGGCGAGGGTCTTGTTGTGGGCGAGAATAAGCGCCGGGCGGTTGCACTGCTCGATGACCTTGGCCATGGTGAAGGTCTTGCCCGAGCCGGTAACGCCGAGCAGTACCTGGTGCTTTTCGCCTGCGGCGAGGCCTGAGACCAGCTCCTCGATGGCGCGCGGCTGGTCTCCGCGGGGCTTGTAGCTGGTCACGAGTTGAAAGTCCATGGGGCGATTATAGCCGAGATTGGCGAATAAGAGGCGAAACTGGAGTCTAAAATGGATTGATGTTGTGCTGGCGACTGATACCTGGAAATGGGATGTGGGCTCCCTGCGAGCATTTTGACATAGAAAATGCTCAGGTTAAGGCCCTGACTCCACGTTGCGTTACACGAATCAGGGCCTTGTTGCTTTTAGCCAGCGGTTACCTGAGCATGGCGCCGAGGTCCGCGTGGATGGACGGATTCTTCGTGGTTCCTGTGATGGTGAGCGGGATGCCTGTGTTTTTGCTGGCGCTGGGTTTGGCGTTGGGATGGAGGAAGCCACCCAGCAGGCTGCTAACCGCATTCACCGCGGTGCCCGCAATCGCACCTACTCCCGAAGTGGCGCTGAACATCGCAACGAGGTGGAAGTCGAGAGAGCCGTTGGGATAGACGGTGCCATTGCCAGTAGCAGAACCGATCTGGGGCAAATTGCCGTAAATGTTGGTGAGCTGAGTGGACTGTGGGGAGGAGTTCACGTTGGCGCGAAGCGTTTGGATTGCAGTTCCGCCACCTGTTCCGCCAAAGGGATTCATGCCTTGGATTTTGGAGCCGAGGTCGAACCCTGCAAGCTGCGTGTTATCGATTTCGACGGGCCCTGTGATGGTAGTGGCTGTTGCCGGACCGGTGATGGCGAGATTGGCGGTGAGGCTGCCGCCGCGCAGGTCAGAACCGCTGGGTAGAGTCACTCCGAAAGCGGGAAGCAACTGTTCCAGTTGATCGATGGGGAGATTGGGCGCGGCGAGGCGCAGGTTGAGCACGACGGCCTGAGGCGTGAGTTGATAGCTTCCATTGACATGCGCAGCTACGTTGCCGGTGTGAATGGAGATGTCGGAGACCTGACCAGTGCGCGTATCGAGATTATTGGAGATCGAGTAGTCAATATCGACCGGGCGCGGAGCGGGTGAGCCGGTACGCGCTAACTGGAGATTCGAAGCCTGGATCTTTCCGCTGCTGGTGAGGGTGGCGCCGTCAGAGGCAAGCTGCGCATCGATGTCAGTCACCATGGAGATACCCTTGTCGCGATCCACGACACCGACGGCCACGGGGTCAAAGTGCTTGAGTTGCAGAGTGGCGCGGAAGGGCGTGTCGGAAGCATCCTGCTGCGCGATTGGCCCGCCAGTGCCACTGAGCTGGAACGATCCTGCGCCGGGCAGGCTGGCCGAAAGCTGGAATGGAAACGACTTGTTGAAGGCGAACTGATGGAGGTCCAGGTTAACGGCCGTGTAGGCCAGGGTCTTGCCTGTTGAAGGCATGGAAGAAACTGTGGCACTGCCGTTGCTGATTTTGAGTTCTCCAACGGTGAAGTCGGGGATGGCACCCGGTTGCTTCTGCGAGGTTTGGGCGGTTCCACCGATGCTGGAAAAGTTCCATCTGCCGTCTTGCGCGTGGATGAGTTGAATGGATGGGGACTCGATGATGAGGTTCCTGACGTTCAGCTGGCGATGGAAGAGGAATGGGGCGACATCGATGCCAATGCGCAGAGTCCTGGCTTGCAGAAACGGCGCCGAGCTGAAGGCAGGATCGTCCGCGATGACGATGTCTTCTGCCACGAGGCTGCCAGAGAGGAGAGAGAAGCTGATGTGGCCGAGTGTGATTCTGCGGCCGAGCGCAGCGGAGAGTTGGTTCTGCAGCATGGGCCGGAAGGTGTCGGCATTGACTAAGAAAGGAACCAGCACGATGGCGATGACGAGTAGCGCGGCAACTGCGAGTGTGACCTGGACCCAGCGCTTTTGCATGAAGCCCTCCTTGGCAAAGATCGATGCGCTCGCATTGTAACGCTCAGCGACGGCAGACGGGAAAGGAGCGGTATGTCAGATTCCGGAATGGACAAACATGCCGCGCTGGCCTTGCCTGTGCTGTGCTGCTTGAGTGAGCCGAAGTACGTACTCTGCGAACTGTCATCCTTGTGAGTGAGATGCTGCTCTGCAAAGCGCGTTGCTTACCAGGGCAATGGTTTGTCCATATGGAAGAATCCACCGGTGGGGCCGTCGTCGGGGAGCATGGCGAGCTCGGCACTGGTCTTGCCGCCTTCGCTGAGTTCCATGGGAGCGTCCTTGCCGCCCATATCCGTCTTGACCCAGCCGGGATGCGCGGAGTTGACCTTGATGCTGGTGTTGCGCAGCTCGTGGGCGAGGTGGACAGTGAAGGCGTTGAGGGCGGTCTTTGAGGCGTCGTAGGCGAAGGACTTCGCGTTGTAGATGGGCGATTTGGGGTCAGCATGCAGGGAGAGCGAGCCGAGGATGCTGGAGAGGTTGACGATGCGGCCCGCAGGGCTCTTCCTGAGCAGCGGCAGGAGTGCGGCGGTGAGCGCCACCTGGGCGAAGAAGTTGGTTTCGAAGACCTTGCGCAGAAGGTCTAGGGGAACCTCAGAAGCGGAATGGTCCGGTCCTTCGACGGGGAACGAGCCGGCGGCGATTCCGGCATTGTTGACAAGGATGTCGAGGCGTCCGTAGCGGGCGCTGAAGTAGTCGTAAGCGGACTGCCAGTCGGCCGGTTTGGTGACGTCAAACGGGAGCACGTCGGCGTCTACGCCACCGGCGCGCAGTTTTGCCACGGCCTTCTCGCCCTCGGCGAGGTCGCGTGAACCGATGACGACCTTGACGCCTGCATCCTTGAGGTCGAGGGCAGTCTGGAATCCAAGTCCGCGGTTTCCGCCGGTGATGAATGCAATTTTCTGTGCCATTGGGGAAGTTCTCCTGTGATGGGTTGGATTCATGTGCGCATTGGGAAGGTGCAGAGAATTCGGATGGGCCGTGCGGAAAGCTGCAACGCGCTACAATGGCGCTCATTCATGAATCAAGGAGGCACTATGCGCAGGATTCTTCTGGCGATTCTTGTGGCGGCATTTGCTTGCAGCTTTGCGGCGCCGCTTCTGGCTCAGGGCGCACCGTCGCAGGGCGGGGCGAACCAGCCTTATACCGTCGAGTACTACTACAAGGTGCAGTGGGGTCATCAGCAGGAGTTTCTGGATCTTTTTCTCAAGAACCACTATCCGCTGCTGAAAAGGATCGTGAGCACGGGGCGGATGCTCTCAGTAAAGATTGAGTCGCCGGCATATCACACGACGGAGGATGGCCGCTGGGACTATCGCGTGGCAATCCGCTACAAGAACTCGACCGTGGCCACGACCGCGAACCCGGATGAGGAAGCTTTCATCAAGGAGCTGTGGCCGGACCAGAAGACCTATCAGAAAGAGGAGCAGCGACGGTTCGAGATTCTGGCGGCGCACTGGGATTTGCCGGTGACCGACATTACACCGGTGCAGTAGCGCGTGATTCAGTCGTCTCTGTGACGCCACTGGCGGACGAGATCCTGGGCGGCATTGGGCCATTCGGGGAACGTGAATTGAAAGCCCGCGTCAAGAAGACGCCCGGGAACGACGCGGCGGCTTTTGAGGACCAACTCAGACTCGGTGCGCAGCAGGAAGGCTGCGAGTTCGACGATAAGTGCGGGTGCGGGAAGGCCGTTGGGCATGTCCCAGGCGTCGCGCAGCGCGGCCATGAACTCGCGATTAGGCAGGGGATTGGGCGCCGCGAGGTTGATTGGTCCTGCGATGTCTTCGCGGGCGATGAGGAATTCGACGGCGCGGGCAAAGTCGGCCTCGTGCATCCATGAGACGAACTGGCGGCCATTGCCTTGCGTGCCGCCAAGTCCGATGCGGGCCAGATTCGACAGCCATGCAAATGCGCCGCCCGGCGTGGGACTGAAGATGATGGCAGAACGCAAGGCCACTTTGCGCGTGCGCGGGGTGGATGTTTGAAAGAATGCCGCCTCCCAATCTTTTGCCACGCGGATGGAAAAATTCCACGCATCAGGCGCGCAGGGTTCGTTGCCGCCGAGTTCGCCGGTGGCTTCATCCATTGGGCGGTCGAGCGCGTGGCGATAGATGGTGGCAGTAGACGCGTTGAGCCAGACGCGCGGCGGCTCGGCTAGACCTGCTATGACGTGATTGAGCAGGCGTGTTGTGTGGATGCGGGATTGGTAAATGGCCTGGCGGTTGGCCGCGGTGTAGCGGCAGTTGACACTGCGACCTGAAAGGTTGATGCAGACGTCAGCGCCTTCAAGATGCTCAGTCCAGGGGCCGATGTGCTCGCCGTCCCAATGCACGGTTTGCCAAGGCGCTGTGTAAGGCCCGCGGGTGAGGATGGTGACGTGGTGGCCGCTCTGCTGCAGATGGCGTGCCAGCATGCGGCCCACCTGACCGCTACCGCCGGGAAGGACGATGCGCAGCGGGCGCAGAACGGCTGCTGAGTATGTACCCATTGCCCTAGCGTACAGCGGCTAAGGGACGGGCGGAGGCGGGAATGGATAGCCGCTGAACATGAAGCACCGGCGACGGGCTCGAATTTCGCGCACCAGGAGTACGACGACCAGGCCTATGCCCATGAGCGGAACCCAGAAGATCCACCAGGGCTGCACGACACGATCGCCGCGGATGGTCGCGGAATCGGATATATGGGCAACTCCGAACAGGGCGACCATGTCCCGGCCGACTGAGGCGTTGTCTCCCAGTCGAATCACGCCGAAGAAATTCACAAGATCGTGGCCGATGGTGGCGTTGTCCTCGCCGCGCACGCTGCCGAAGAAGTTGACGACGTCGTGCCTGGCCTGTCCGGCAATGCGCACATTGCCGAAGAAGACGACGGTGTCGCCCTCCACCGTACCATCGACGAGGACACTGCAAAAGAAGCACACTGCGTCGCGTACCGATGAGTCGCGCGGTACGCTGATGTTGCTTCCAAACTGAACGGCATCGCGGCTGGCGCGGGCTGAGGCTGGCACAAATGCGAGAGCGACGAGGAGGAGGCTAGCAGCGAAAATACGGTGAATGTTCATGGCGTCTCTCCTGGCTCTACGAGTGAACCCAGAGAAAAGTTCCGCAGACCGGGGCTGGACGTTGCCGGTGTTGTTCTTCAGTGCACGCATGTGGCCGAGTGCAGGTTGTGGAGAACTACTGCCGCAAGCCCACCTTTGCGGGACTCAGTGCTTCCGTCCAGTCGGCGGGTGAGTCGACGAGCACATCGGGCGGAATGGCATCGAGGCTTCCCGGCGCAAGACCGAAAGTGCATCCGATGGCCCAGGCACCGGCGTTGCGCGCGGTTTGTATATCCACCTCGCTGTCGCCGATCATCACGGTCTCATCGGGCCGGGCCCCAGCTTCAAACATCAATGCATTCAGGCCTTCTGGGTCGGGCTTTTTGGTGGTGAAGCTATTGCCGCCGTATATGTTGAGGAAGTAAGGAGCGAGGCCTAGAGCCTCGCAGATGGCGCGGGCCGGGCGGACGGGTTTGTTGGTCAGCACGGCCATGCCACGTTGAGGCGCGCCGGGCTCGTTGTGCAGTGTGCGCAATGCGGCCAGCGCCTCCAGAACGCCGTCGTAGGCGTAGGTGTAGTCCAGTTTGTGCTCGTGGTAGTAGTTAAGGAAAAACGTGAAGGCTTGGGCGAGAAGAGGCTCATCGGCGTCTGCCTCATCGCCGGTAGCGAGGGCCCGGCGCACCAGCATCATGGCGCCGTTGCCGATGTACGTGGCGATCTGCGTGTCCGGCAGCGGATCGCGGCCGAAGTGGTTGAGCGTGGCGTTCACGCTGTTGCACAGGTCCTGTGCGGAGTCGATCAACGTACCGTCCAGGTCAAAAACCAGCAGCTTCAAAGATTCGATGGGAAGGGGACGAAGAACGCGGATCATGCTTCCAGTGTAACGGGAGACGAAGGGCTGTTCTGTGACGCAGGCCGCCAATGCGATGATGGATCCTTGGGTCGCTGTCGAGTCTCTCATGACTGCGCGAAAGGAACTCTTCCCATTGAAGGAGCTTTTGGCAGTTCTGGCAATTTCCGCCGGAGTTGGTCTTGTGCCAGTGTCGCTGAACGCACAGCAGACAGCCGCGCGCGTGGCCGCGCTGGCTCCCGGCGAGCGCATCGCCAACCTAGACACGCTCAAGGATGAACTGAAGCATTATCACGACTGCACTTGCAAGTGCGGATGCTACGCCAGGGATCTGAATCAACAGGCCGATCGCGCGGTTGCCTTTCTGCGCTGGCGCGCCGCGCATCGCCAGCCGAAGGAGAAACTGGCGCTGGTGTTGGACATCGACGAGACCACGCTGTCGAACTACGAGGAGATGGTGAAGGCCGGCTTTGCGTATGACAGCAAGGCCTTTGGCGCGTGGGTAGACTCGGCAGCTGCGCCGGCGATTCCCGGAACGCTGCGCTTGTACAACGAAGCGCAGCGGCTGGGCGTGCGTATTTTCTTCCTCACCGGTCGGGCTGAAGCACAGCGAGGCGCCACGGAGCAAAATCTGCGGGGCCAGGGTTTCGACGGCTGGCAACAGTTGATTCTGCGCGCGCCGGCGCAGGCAACATGGACTGCGCTGGCTTACAAATCTGTCGAGCGGGCGGCGATTGCGGCCGAGGGCTACCGAATTGTACTCAATGTCGGCGACCAGTGGAGCGACCTACGTGGCAAACCAGCAGCGGAGTACTCGGTGAAGTATCCCGATCCGTATTACTTCCTGCGCTGAGCGCACGGCGGGCTGCGCAGAGAAAAGGAATCAAAGACGGAAAAAGGCAGGCGAGACCCGGAGCAATGGACCTCGCCTGAGGAACGAACTTGTAGATCGGCTGAAGGGCGCGAAGAGCGGGAAAATCAGTGGACGCGGATGTCGCCCGAGCCGGTTTCAATGCGTACTGTGGGTCCACCACCGCTGATTTTGCCGACGACGTGGTGGCGATCGGACGTGCCCTGCGTGAGCATTTCGCGGTCAGTGTGCACGCTGCCTGAGCCGGTAGATGCGTCGAGGGTGAACCCTGTTTTGCCGGGCCAGAACTCGATGTTGCCTGAACCGGTTTGAAGACGCCAAGGATTGGAGGGCGCTCCGGTGACCTTGATATCGCCCGAGCCAGTGTCGGCGCGCAGGCTGCCGTTCAGGTTGCGCAACTCGATGTTGCCTGAGCCTGTTCTTGCCTTCACATCGCCCGTTGCGGTCTGCTCGGCGTAGATGTCGCCGGAGCCTGTGGTCGCCGTGAAACCGCCTTGCAGGCCGGTAGCATGAATGTTGCCGGAGCCGGTAGAGAGTTTGGCGTTATCGCCGATACCGTCGTCCGTGATGTCCCCGGAGCCGGAGCTAGCATCGAGAAAAGCGTCGGCGGGGGCTTGAATTTCATAGTCGATGTTGATGTTGTGCAAGTTCTCGTGGTGCCCGCCGATACGGATGATGTTGCCAGTCTGCTCGATGGGCGGATTGGCAGCGATCTCATGCACGCGGGCATCGCTGCCCCCCCAGCCGGATTTGACGCGACCGAAGATATGCACCTGGTTGCCCGCGCCATGGGTGAGGTGGACGTTGCCGGAGCCGGTGGAAACCGATAGGTCCACGCGTCCGTTGACTAAAAGGGTGCGCTCAAATGTGGCCTCGGCGGCCAGTGCGGGAATCGCTGCCATTGCCAGAACCGTTGCTGCTATCCAGAGATGTCTCATTATGTTCCTCATTGCAAAGCAGTTGTGTGTAATCTGTGGCCAGTTTTCCGGGGGCTGCGGCGGCCTTTCCGCGCCTAATCCACCACGATGATTCGATTTGAAGCACCATGCTCCACGTGCGATCAGGGAGCATTCGCATTGCCAAAGTCGAGGATGCCAAAACCTCAATGAATGGCTCATTCCGCGCTGACTGCTGTGATTTTCACCGCGTATGTGGTGTTCGCTATCGAACAATGCTGTGCGCGGGTGAACACGTCAAACTCGATATAACGTTCACAACTGGCAGCCCACTTAGTCGGTTGTGATCGCTGGCTATTGCTGCAGAACGACCTGATCGCCCTCTTTGAGGCCGCTCGCGATTTCAGTCACAGAGCCGTTTGAGAGGCCGACCTTGATGGGGACCTTGCGCATGCCGTTCTTCTGGGTCTTGTCGGGCACATCGACGAATGCGTTCTTCTGGCTGTCGTAGCTCACGGCATTTTCCGGCACGGTGAGCACACCCTTGTGCTCGTTGAGCAGAATTTCCGCATTGGCAGTCATGTTGGCTTTGAGCGCGCCGCCGGGATTGTCGATGGAGACGCGCACCTCAAATGTTGTTACGTTGTCTTTTTCCACGCCCAGCGGTGCAATCTTGGTTACCTTGCCACTGAAGACGCGATCGCGAAAGCTCTCCACCTTGATGCGCGCTAGCTGGCCCATGTAGACGTGCGCGATGTCGGCTTCGTCCACCTTGCCCTGCACATAGACCTGAGTGGTATCGCCCTCTGTCATGATGAGCGTGGCGGTGGAGCCCAGCACCAGGATAGAGCTGACTGCGTCGCCGATTTCCACATCGCGCGACAGGATCACGCCGTCCATCGGCGCAACGATTGTTGTGTAACTGAGTTGCTCTTCAAGCTGCTTGAGACTGGCCTGGTTCTGCATGACCTCGGCGCGTGCCTGCTTCAGTCTTGCGGTATCCACGCCGATCTGCGCGCGGGCTGCATCGCGCTTGTTCAGTGCGGCCAGGTAGTCGCGGTTGGCGTTATCCAGCGCTTGCTGGCTCACAATGCCTTGTTTGGCCATTTGCAGGTTGCGGTCCAGCGTGCTCTTGTACATGGGCAGGTCAGGCGCGGCGGCGTTCACTTTGTCCTGCCCGATGTTTGCCTGAAAGGTGGCAACATTGGCCTCGGCAGCGGCAAGTTGCGCGCGCTGCGCGTCCACTTGGGCTAAGATCTCCTGCTGATCGAGCTGTGCCAGCTGCTGGCCCTTGTGGACGGGATTATTGATGTCCACATAAAGCTTTTCCACGATGCCGGAGGCCTTGGATTTGACCTCGACCTTGGTGATCGGTTGGATTTTCCCAGTGGCTACCACCGAGCGAGCCACATCGCCGCGCTGTACCTTGGCCAGCCTGTTGGGATCGATTTGCGAGCCCTTCACCAAGTGTGCTGCCATGACTCCCAGTACCACCACCACAAGCAGTGCGGCGATGCCCAGCCATATCCAGAACCGTTTGCTCTTGCGCGACGCAGCCACTTCAAGCCTCCCAGAACGCGTGGAGAGCCGCAGCTCCCGAACGAATGAAGATGAATGAATAAATCAAGCCGGCTCATGGCGATGGAATGCATTCATGAGTCAGATAAAGGCAGTGCACTGCAGTCACTCCGGTAGTGAGGGCCAGTCCGGGACAACGTCAGTTCATTGCTGCAATTCGATACGCAATAACGGGCAAAATGGTTCCCACGGATTGGCTGGTCCGGCAGCCGTTTGTTTGCACGAGGCTGTCCTTAAGACGATGGCGAGAAAGCGTGAGCTGCGTGCGCGGCCCCTCTCAATGCTATGCTCACAGGCGAGATGTACGGTCTGTCGCTGCTGCAATTTGTCGTCGTGGTCATGCTGATTCTGGCCAACGCTTTTTTTGTGGCCGCCGAGTTTGCGCTGGTGAGCGTCCGCGACACGCGGATCGAACAGATGGTGACAGCCGGCGTTCCGGGTGCGCGCGCCGTACTCCGCCTGCTGTTGGAACTGGACGATTTTTTACCTGCTGTGCAACTGGGCGTGACGCTCTGCTCGTTGGCTCTGGGCTGGATTGGTGAACCACTGGCCGCGGGGATTTTCCTGCAATGGATGAGCGGGATACCGCACGGCCACTTCTATGCGCACCTGGCAGCGGTGGTTCTGGGCTTCGCCTTTATCACATATATGGAAGTGGTGGTGGGCGAACTGGTGCCCAAGTCGCTGGCGCTGCGCCGGGCAGAGGCGCTGGCAGTGGCTGTGGCCCCGCCCATGCTGCTATTCATGGCGTTGACCCGTCCGGCGGTACGTCTTCTGCGGCACTCAGCCGCGCTGCTACTGCAGGGCTTTGATATACCCATGACAGACCGTGCGGCGGTTCACTCGCCGGAGGAATTGAAGCTGATTGCGACGGCAGCCCGCCGCATGGGCGTGTTGCCCAAGTTTCAGGAGACGGTCGTGCACCGGGCGCTGGAACTGGACGATGTGCCGATTCGCGAGATTATGACGCCGCGCCAGAAGATTTTCTCGCTGCCTTCGAATATGCCGATTGAAGAAGCCAGCGCCGAAGTGATCGAGCGCAAGCATTCGCGCGTACCGGTCTATGATGAGAGCCGCGGGCCGGAGCACATTGTGGGCGTGGTCTATTCCAAGGACCTGGCGCGGCTAATGTTCTTCCGGCCCAAGACGCAGCCGGGGGCGACTTCGCCTCGCCTTCTTCCCAGCGAACGGGTAGGCAGCCTGATCCCTTTTGTTGAACTGCGGCTGAGCCAGGTGATGCGCAACATACTCGTCGTTCCTGAGACCAAGACGGTTCTCGACCTTATCCGTGAATTTCAGCAGCGTCGCCGCCACATGGCCATCGTTGTGGATGAGTATGGCTCGACAGTCGGGCTGGTCACCGCAGAGGATGCGATTGAGCAGTTGACAGGTGAACTGGAAGACGAGTTCGATGACCCGGCGCGGCCCGTGCTGACCACCGCATCGGGAGCGCTGCTGATGGACGGGGGCGTTAACCTGCGCGATCTGGAGACGCAGATGCAATGGAATCTTCCCCGCGAGGGCGGCGTGGAAACGCTGGCCGGCTTCGTGCTGATGCGCCTCGGGCATATTCCTCAAGAGGGCGAAACCATTGACTACGCAGGCCGCAGGCTGACGGTTGTGGAGGTGGAAGGCCGGCGCATCAGCAAGATCCGCGTGGAGCCGGTGGCTGCGGAGTTACCGGCAGGTGGACCGAAGCGCGCGATGAAATAGCTGGAAGATGTTGCGCGCGAAGATATCGAGGCTTGCAACATCATGAGACGCGGAAGATATGCGGTTCTAAGGGTAATAGCAGGAAAGTTGCAGAAAAGAAATGTCATGTACGATTTTGCATCATGCTAGACTACGCGCCTGGAGGAATAATGAAACAAGAAGTTTATCGCTACGCATACAATGAGGCGAACACGGAACTCACAGAAATCCTCACAGAGTTTGAACAACTGCGCCTTAGAAAAGAAGGCATCGAAAGAGCTCTCGACGCTCTCAGGCCGCTAGCCGGCGTAGATGTACAGGCAGGCTTGGATCAAAAGGCCTCGGGTGCATCGAATACACAGCTTGTTGGCGCGTCACCTTACGCTTACTAAATGTCTGTTTAAAGTGTCGGGATGCCCGCGTGGCGCAGGGAGCCAATTTGTTCGAGCTCTAGTCGCTAGAGTCACACGGAGCAGGTGTTTGCGTGTGGCGATCGAGCAGGGCTCGGGAAATTGTCCTGTTCCTTCCGGGTACAGCGCCATACGCTCCAAGTAAGTGCGATCAGGATTTGGACTGCTCGCGTGGAGAACCCATGGAACTCAGTGCTTATCGTATTGCATACGAGGCGGCGAACTCGGAATTCAGAGTAATTCTCAAAGAGTTCAACCAACTCAGCCTGCGAAAAGGTCAATTAGAAAGAGCCGTGGAGGCGCTCAGGCCGCTTGCGGGATTTGAAGCGCAGAGCACCGCTACGGAGCAATGTGCCGAAGACCCCGCACTTGCACAGGTTCAGCAAATTGTTCAACAGATTGTGGAGGCGCCAGTTGAACGGATTCAACTGGAGGAGCCTCCATCTGAACCGGCTCAGCCGGCTGTTGCCCTGACGCTCGATCTTCTGCAACAGTTCGAGGAACTGGAGCCTGGGGTGGTTCGAGAGGACGAGGAAGTGTCCTCTGACCCGATTCAGCGGCGGATAGACAGTGCTTTGAAGCATCGCTCCTCATTCAGAGGGATTAGGGAATACTGCCACGGATTCGGCGCAGGATTGTAACGGCGACAGGAGACTGGGATGTGGCATCGCCAGGTGAACCACTGTCTCATTCTGAGAACGCAGCGACCTCCGGGCACATTGCGCGTGCGTACTGCGGCAGCGCTGGTTGAATCCGCTCATCTTGGGGCGCGCTGACCTCCCAGGCGGTCGTGCGTGAACTTCACGACAATGGCTCCATTTCTATAGACTGCCGGCTCCAGACCCGGAGACGTACTTCAGTCGGCATCGCAAAATTCGCCCGCAGCAGGCTGTGATCAGATTTGAGTCCGCGGCAGCGCGACCAACTCGGAATCAATTCCTTGACACGAGTCATGTTCCACACCTGCTCACTTCTTCGAGTGCCCATTAGGCCGCCACAATGCTTCTTGGAAGCCTTCCATCGCGTGCTACAGCCAGGCCACTTTGAGTTCCTGCGCCGGTTGAGGAGCGCCATGTGGGGAGGCAGCACCGAAGTAGCGAAAGCGTACCGGTACCTTGGTAATTAACTCCACGGTTGCTTTGTTGGATTACTTTTGCAGTATCCGTGCTAGCCTACTCCCCTGGAGTGAGTATGAGACAAGACGTATATCGTGTTGCATACGACGAGGCAATCTCAGAACTGAGCGACATCATCAATAAGTATGAGCAGCTGCGTATTCAGAAGGAACGGGTCGAGAAAGTTGTGGAAGTTCTCAAGCCGCTTCTCGGAACAAATGCGCCAGCTAGCGCAGTCGACCCATCCGCGGTGGTAACTTTCCCTGATGTGACTCCGCCGACTGTGGATCCTCCTCCCGGCTCTGGTCAGGAGGTCGTAAGTATCCCAGTTGCGTTGATGCATAAGATGGAGGAGCCAATTTCATACCCCGCTCCCCAGGCCGCGGAAATTTCTTCCGATCCGTTCCAACGGCGCATCAATAACGCGCTGCGGCAGGGACTGGGAGGCGGAGAAGGCAGGGAATACGCCCGGGCATTTGCGGGCGGCCTGCTGAGAGGACGTTAAATAGAGCAGCCCGCCAATAGAGTCACATGAGCCGCGCTGCAGCGAGTATGACGCGACGACGGGGGTGGAGATTCCATCCCCGTCGAGCTTTTTGGGGGGGCACTGACGCTGCCAGCGTGTCTCCATCCTGCTGGAGAAACGTGCCACCGTCACGGGTGAAATGGCGGCAGGCATGTGTTTTTCCTGCCCGCTCTGGCACCTGCCTGAGTTGGGAGAAGTCAATTGTCGAAATATTGATTACCAGGTTGGCGGCGTCTTGCAGCGTGTGGTGTGCTATGGTTCAAACGTGAAAATGGGTATAGCGGATCGCAGTGAAAGTGCTGCCATCAAGGGCGGAAAGAAGCAGCGGCTCTTGCCTGGGCTGGCGGTTGGCGATGGATTCACTCGACACCCGTTCGACGTTAAGAACGGGGTGCGGACGAGTGGGCTGATTGCGGGACGACACCTGAAGAGTGGGCACCGACATGACCGGCACGTGACGGCGTATTACGGCGTTGCCCCCTCGGTGTTTCAGTCGCTGGTGCGTCGATGGCGGCGGAGCGGGCTCGCGGTGCCCGTGGAAGCCTTCACATTTGTGGACATGGGGGCTGGCATGGGCCGGGCGGTCCTGATGTCCGCGGAGATGTCGTTTCGCGAAGTGGTTGGGGTAGAGCTGAATCCCACATTGGCGAGGATAGCGCGCCGCAACCTGACGGCGTGGCGTGCGGCGGGGCGCGCAAAGACTAGGATGCGCATGGTGTGTGGCGATGCAACTGAGTTCAAGCTGCCGGGGGGACCATGCCTCATATTTCTCTTTAACCCATTTGGCGCGACGGTGATGCGGCGGCTGCTGGCGCGGATAGCCGAGAGTTTTGCGGGACGGCCGGGTCAACTGGATCTGCTGTATGTCAATCATGAGCAGGATGGCGTGTTGGAGAGGCAGACGGGCTTTGTTCGGCTGTATCTTGGGCAAGTCCGGCGGTCGCGCGCGGATGCGATTGCCGACCATGCAATTCTGGCCAACCAGCCTGACGGGGAGTATGCCTCAGCCAATTATGAGGACTGCTCGATCTGGCGGTGGGTGGGGTGAAGGCATGGAACGGATGGTAGGGATCAGAGGACGGAAAACGGGCGAACACGGAACAGCATGGTATCCGAGAAAGGGTTGCCAGGGAGAGAGTTGTTGACGAATCGGACCTGCGGAGAGAAAGCTGTTCTGGGGGCCGGTTAGGGCATGCGTGCGCCAAGGCGAATGAGTGAGTGTATTGTTCATGACCCTAGCAGCAAAACCATTGGAGTTCAACTTTGAAAGAGCAGCATCTGATCCTGGGCGTTGGTGAATTATTGTGGGATGTTTTGCCGGAGGGGTTGCGGTTGGGCGGCGCTCCGGCAAACTTCACAGTGATGGCGGGCCGGCTGGGCAATCATGCGGCGATTTTGAGCCGTATTGGCCGTGACGACCCGGGCCGCCGGGCCGTGGACCTTCTCGACCCGCTGCCGACCGACGCGAGTCATCTGCAGGTAGATCGGACGCATGAGACGGGACGCGTGACGGTGGCGTTGAAAGATGGGCAGCAGGAGTACATCATCCATCAGCCGGTAGCTTGGGATTTCATGGAACTTTCCAATGAGTGGGTGCAGCTGGCCCAGCGTGCGGATGCCATATGCTTTGGCTCACTGGCGCAGCGCAGCCCTGAGTCGCGGCAGACTATTCAGACGTTGGCAGCGCAGACCTCATCGTCATGCGTACGCGTATTTGACGTGAATCTGCGCGCGCCGTTTTACTCCAGCGAAGTGGTGCAGGAATCGCTGGAGCTAGCCACGGTGATGAAGATGAACGATGCCGAGGTGGCGCAGGTCATGACGCTGTTGGGTTTACCTGCCGAGAAGGACCTTGAGCCGGCTACGCTGCGCTTGGGCGCGGATCGTCTTTTGGCGGAGTTTCCGATGCTGCAGATGGTGGCTGTGACACGCGGTGGCCATGGCAGCCTCCTGGTCACGCGCGACGAGTGGCACGCGCATCCTGGCTTTCCGGCAAAAGTGGCCGATACGATAGGCGCGGGCGATGCGTTTACGGCAGCCCTCACTCATTATCTGTTGCGTGGAGCAACTCTGGAGACGCTGAACGAGGCAGGGAACCGCTGGGGCGCGTGGGTTGCCTCGCAGTCGGGCGCCATGCCCGTGTTGCCGGAGGGGGTGCGCGCTGGGATTGCCGCTGCCATCGAGACATGAGCAAAATACAGCGTTACGGATTGCGCGGGCATAGGAATGGCGTCGACGGCCACTACGCGGAAGCGCTTGGAAGATACTGAGTGCTGGTGCGGGATACGCTAGTGCCTATCAGGCCGGTTGCGTGTAGGTTCTGCGGAGAGCAACTGGTGCAGAGGAGAGGGCTGGCATGAATCACACCGCAGGGTAGTAGCGCAGTTTCATTGCATAGAATTGAGTACATTGTGATCATCAATCTGGCTAGGCGCGCACACGATCACAACTGGGAACTCGACCCGATTACACGTTCCCTGTTGGATACGGACTTCTACAAGCTGCTGATGTTGCAGTTCATCTGGAAGCATTTCCCTAGGACCCGCGCTACGTTTACGCTGGTCAACCGCTCTTCGGCGGTGCTGCTGGGCAACATGGTGAGCGTTGATGAACTGCGCGAGCAATTGGAAGCAACACGGAAGCTGCGCTTTCACAAGTCGGAGATGATCTGGCTGGCGGGCAATACCTTCTATGGGCGCCGGGGTATCTTTGAGCAGGCGTTTCTTGAATGGCTGGAGCGTGACTTTCGGCTTTCGGATTTTCAGCTCTCAACGCATGAAGGACAGATTGCTCTGCGCTTCGACGGCTTGTGGACCGAGACAACGATGTGGGAGATTTATGCGCTCTCAGCCATTGACGAGTTGAAGACCCGCGCCAATCTGAAGCGGCTGACCGAGTTTGAACTGGACATTCTGTATGCGCGGGCCAAGACGCGGCTGTGGGAGAAGATGGAGCGAATGCGTGGCGTGCCGGGACTGAATGTGAGTGACTTCGGCACACGCAGAAGGCATAGTTTTTTGTGGCACGAGTACGTGGTGAAGGCTATGAGCGACGTGCTGGGCGCGAGCTTTGCCGGTAGCTCCAACACCTACCTGGCATACAAGCATGATCTTGAGGCGATCGGAACCAATGCGCATGAACTGCCCATGGCTCTGGCTGCGCTGGCCGACAGCGAGGAGGAGGTGAGGTCGGCGCAGTACAGGCTGCTGGACCTGTGGCAGCAGACTTACCAGGGCGAACTCCTCATCATGCTTCCGGATACGTATGGGACTACGCAGTTTCTGCGCAACGCGCCGGACTGGGTGGCGAACTGGACGGGCCAGCGCATCGACAGCAAAGACCCCTATGTTGCCGGCGATGAATACATCGAGTGGCTCAAGGAACGCGGGCGCAATCCGCGCCAGAAGCGGCTGATCGCATCCGACGCGCTGGACGTGGATCTCATTCTCGGGCTGCATGCGTATTTTGGCGGTACGATGCTTAACGGCGCAAAGCCGGATGATTTTAGGCGGGCGAGTGACTTCAAGGATGAGAGCAAATGGATGCCCGGGCGGCGCATCCGCCTGAGCGCGGGATGGGGTACATATCTGACCAACGACTTTCGCAACTGTAATCCTCGGGGCGACGAGAGCTTCAATCCGGTGAGCCTGGTGTGCAAGATGAGCGCGGTGGATGGCCGGCCGGCGGTGAAGCTTTCAGATAACTATCGCAAGGCCCTTGGGCCGCCCGTGGAGGTCGAGCGCTATCGGCGTATCTTCGGAGTGGAAGGCGTGGCGGATGTTCCGGTGACTGTGTAGACGGCCTTTGAGCAGGTCCGCGATTTGAGATTGTGCGGGCGCACGCTGTTGCGGAGCATGCCGCTATTGAGCGGGTTCTGGCGTCTGCGCGGGCGGTGGAACCGGCTTGTGCTTCGCGCGCAAATAGGCGATGATTTGCATCACTTCCTGGTCAGTCAGCGAGTCGGAAAAGGGCGGCATCTTATGGCCGCCATTCAGGATCTGATCGGACATCTTGGCGGGAGTCCAGACCTTGTTCTTACGGATATTGGTGAGCGCGGGGGCCTTTTTGCCGCCGACGCCGGCAACGCCGTGGCAATGAGCGCAGCCTTTGCCACGAAAAAGGATCGCGCCTGCCTTTTCGGCTGCCTTCTTTTTAGAGCCGAAAAGGGCGTGTGCAGGCGAGGGAAGGATGCAGACCAGGAAAATGGCCACAGTGAAGGGGAGGATGAGTCGGGAGGATGGCATCACAGTCAATATTTTCGCATTGCTGGTTGTGGGGTAGCTCAACCTTGCGGTGGATTGCATAAATAGCTGCGGGGTAATCTGGCAGAAGATGACGAACGAGGCAACCACACATGCGAACCGGCTGCGGCTGGAGCTGGGACTGCGCAACCAGCGGTATGCCAGGGGGCGCGCGCACGTGGAGAGCTATGGCAGCTTTCCCGTGGTGGTATACGCTCCGGAGGATGGACGGCACGGGAATTTTTTCGACGCGGCGTATGCGGCAATTACAGCGCGGCCGGAGTGGATGCGGCGCTTTGACAAGGTTCATGCGCAGGCGTTGCGGTCACTGCCTAAGGCTGAGAGGCGTTGGCGGGAGCTGGATTCGTCCATGAGTTCCGATGCGCTGCTGATGAACGTGTTCTGCACGCCGGGGGTTGCGGAGTCGCCTGCGGTGCGGCAGATGCTGGGCATGGAGGATGATGCGTTGCCCGTGTTTGGCTGGAAGGCGCGCGTGCTGCTGGCAAACGGGCGAGTTGACCGCACGGAGGTGGATCTGCGGTGGGGCGGGCTGCTGGTTGAGGCCAAGCTGACGGAAGCAGATTTTCAGACGCGCGCGGCGGCGGTGGTGGAGGGGTACAGGGATTTCGATGTGGTGTTTGAGCGCGAACTTTTGCCCCGGATGGAAATACGCACGGCACGGCGAAGGACGGCGGCGGAGTTTGCCGAGGAGTTTACGCAGGAGTGGGAGGGAGGTGGTGATCCTGAGGCGGCGCAGAAGTTCCAGGCAGAGTTGGTAGAGCGGGCACGAAGGGAGGAGCCGGCCGAGCCGGGCTATCAGGGGTATCAACTGATTCGCAATGTGCTGGCGGCGTATGGGCAGGGAATCAGCTTTTGCGTGGTGTACGACGAACGCAGGCCGGATCTGCGGGAGGCGTGGTTTCGCGTGATGGCTGCGGTGAAGAGTGCGGAGATGCGCGTGCGGCTAAAAGTGCTGACGTGGCAGGAATTTGCGGCCGTGCTGCCGGAGGGTCTGCAAGCCTTCCTGGATGTGAAGTATGGGATTGTGACACCGGGCAGGGTTGCCTCAAGGGTGGAGGGAATGGGGGATCCGGAGTAGATTTTGCGGCAGCGATATGAGCAGAGCGCCTGTTTATATACGTGCATGGATGGCCTCAGTCTGCGTGAACGTGTGCAGTTCCATCCACACTTTTAAGAAAATGAGTGCAGTGGAATTGGCCCGGGCTTGTGGTGAGCCGATTGGATCATGTCGCGGTTTGGAAGACTGAGGTGCGGGCGACTGCGATGACGCTGATGTCGTCATCCTGTCCGAAGCGCTGAGCGGCGGCTGCGATGCTGGCGGCGGTGGTTGCGGTGCGGAGCAGTTGGTGAACGCGGTCGAAGCCGAAAAGCTTTCCATTGGCATCGGTGGCTTCGGCGATGCCGTCGGACATCAGGATGAGTTTGTCGCCGTCCTTCAGCTGGAAGTGCATCAAGGACGGTTCCGCGGCTTCGATCATGCCGAGGGGCAGGGCACCTTCCATGGCGATGGGCTCTCCATTGAGGTAGGGCGCTATGTGGCCGGCGTTGGCCAGTGTTGCTGCGCCATCTCTTGCGATGCGAAGGGCAAGGCAGGTGGCCTGTGCTTCGCCGCGGCCGAGCAGACGCAGATTGAGAGTCTTGAGCATGACGAGCGGGTCGGGATCGTATTGGGCCGCTGTGCGTATCGCGCCCACGAGCAGAGCCACCAGCATCCCGGCCTTGAGTCCTTTGCCGGTGACATCACCGGCGACGATCAGCAGGCTGCCGTCGGATTTGTGGGAAATGATCTGGAAGAAGTCTCCACCGACTTCGCGGGCGGGACAGTATTCGCTCTCGATTGTGAACCCTGGCAGCTCCGTACGCGACTGGGGCAGGATGACTTGCTGCACTTCCTGCGCTTGTTTCACGTCGAGGGCCATCTGCCGCTGGCGGCGAACCGAATGAAGCAATCGGCGTAAAAGCAGCAATGAAACCGCAGCTGCCAGGAGCATGTTAGCGGCATCATCGACAAAGATTGTGTGGCCGAAGGGATGCCATATCACGGGCATGTGTAGAAGAATCAGCTCCCTCGTAAACTGCGTGCACAAGAGTGCCGCCACGGCGGGCAGGACAAACCAACCCTCTTTCCCATGCTTTCTTATGCCCAAGCCCAGAATGAGCAAAAGGAGCAAACCAAACAGCAGCCGGAACACCACGGATGCGGTTTGGCTCGCCGTGACGAGTGCATGCGGTATCGCCGCCTCAATTGAGCCTCCTCCAATCGTCGAAGAGACCGCATAGCCGAGCGTTAGCGCTGCGATGGTCCAATACAACGCCCTGGAGCGGCGCAGACGAAACCAGACAATCCACACCACCAACCATCCTCCCAGCAGAAGCGGACCGCAAATAGCCTCGTCGAGAAGAAAGAACGTGTTGCTGCTCATCAGCTGAGTGACATTCTCCAGCGTCCAGATCACCTCAATGAACGTGGTCAAAAGGAGAACGCCGGCTACCCATAAGTACACTGAGTCGGACGTGTCAAACAAAATCAGACTTCCAACAACGATCGAAAGCAAGAAGAGCAGTACTGCCTCCAACGGAGGTAACGCAGTTTCTTGGGCTAGTTCTACCCATTCCATTTGTATTTGTGCTGCGATCGCACCTTCTTCGCCCAACAATGGCGCGTAGTGGAAGCCTCCAGCATCGGGCGTATGCGAAAGTCCTACATTGCCCATCCAAACTCTGAACGCAAGTGTCTGGATGGTTGCCGTATCGTTCGAGCTGCGGATTGCGGGTTGTGGAAGCGCAAATGCCGCGGGATGAGTCCAGTAGACAACTGGACGCTTCCCCGTAACTCCAAACCTGCCAAAACTCCCCAGCAATTTTCCGTTGGCATAGACCTGGTAGCCATCATCCATCTGAAACGGGCCGGCCAAAGCCAGCCGCGCACCCTTCGCCAAAACCACGGGCACGGTGATGCGATACCATGCCCAGCCCGAGTATCCCGGATGCCCCAACGCCGTCCAGCCGACGACGTATCTCGGGTCCCCGCTGTACGGATCCCGGTTGCCGCGTTTCGGCGCCAGGTTCACGGTTTCCCATTCGGAGTCGTCAAAGGCAGGCTTTGCCCACAGGGGCTTGCCGGTCTGTGGATCGATGGGCGAGTCGCCTACAGTGAACTTCCATGGGCCGTAAAGTGGGACAGTGGACTGGCCGAGGGTGACACTGGCGGCAGCATTGGACTGCAACTGCGCGGGCTGGGCACTGCAGACGGCAACTGTGATCAACAGGAGAGTCAGGGGAAGGCATCGTGCCATGTACAAGCCCTCATATCGGGGAAGAGACACTGCAAGCACTATACAAAGTTCATGACGCGCTGGGGGATTTTCTTGGGGTGGGCGAGAGAAAGAAACACGAGCTGAACCAAAGCCGCTTTCGACACGAGCAATCTTGTGCCTTGACACAAGACCTTCTGAGCGTCGCGTTTATACGCAACGGTGAAGCCTCTCTTCGTTCTGACTAGGGGGCCTTGAGGTCGCGTTGCGATCCAATTTCTCAACATCAAGACGCGGGAGCACTCGGATTTGTAGGGTTGCGTTAGCGGCCGGCGCCGGGAATGTAGTGGTACTCGATTTTTGAGGAGTGTTTGATCACATCGCCGGTCAGGTCGTGTGTGTGCCAAACGACGCTCTCGGCGGCGACTTCAGGGTGTTTGCGCAGGAATTCAAGGGCGTACATGCTGGCCGTGGGGTCGTCCTTCTGATCGGCAAACTTGGCTGACTCGATGGCTGCCTTCTGCTTCTCACCCAGGCGGCGGTAGATGATGGCGAGCGAGTAGTGCGCGGCGAGGTCGTCGGGATCGATAGCCTGCAATTGCTCATAGACGCTTCGGGCCTGGGCATAGTCATGCTGCTGGAAATAGCTGAAGCCCAGTTCGCGTAGGCCATCCTTGGAGCGGGGATATTTGGCGAGCATGGCCTGGAAGTCGGTGATGGCCTCCTTGACTTGGCCGGCGTTGCGCTCGACGAAGGCGCGATAGTAGAGGGCACGCGGATCGCCCGGCAGCAGGGCAAGCGCCTTGGCCAGGTTGGGCTTGGCGTCGTTGTAACGTTCCCATGAGATTTCGACAACAGCCATGTTGGTGTAGGCATCGGCGTAGTCGGGGCGCAGGGCGGCGACGCGCTCGAACGCATGCACGCTTGCCTCATATTGCTGCGCATCCAGGAGCCCAATGCCGTAGTTGTTCCAGCGCATCCACTCCGGGTTCTCGCCGGGGTCTGGCGAGACGGGCGCATTGGCGCCAATTTTGAAAGTTCTGGTTTCCGACGCCATGTCGACGATGGACTGTGGGTAGTGCTTTGCGTCCATGGCGTAGTCGACGAATTGCTGGTTGAAGCGGCGGTACTTGACAGTAGCGGTGAGCGAGACAGTGCCTGCAATGCTTCTGGGCAGGCGGAAGCGGTAGCGAACCAGTTGCGAGCGACCGGACTGGATGGTGTTGTTGTAAGCAAGCACGCGGTTGTGCCAGATCTGATGGATGCCGTTGAGTTCGCCCTTGTTGTTGATAAGGCGGTTAGTGAAGGAGTGCGCAGAGGGGTCGAGGTTGCCGTTGGGCTCGATGAATCCGCTCTCGGCCAACACCTTCCCGGATGCGTCTTTGACCGTGAAGTCGACCCAGGCCTCGTAGAAGTCGCGCTGTTCGGGGACGAGAGAGTGGCCTATGCCCTTGTTCTGGATGACCACGTCGGCGACGAGTGTTTCACCCGGCGCTAGCGAAAAGCTGGTGAGGCCGAGGGGCGCGACGAGAACCTGATCGCTGGAAGTGGCAGCAGCGCTTTCCTTTTCAAGACCGAAGATGTCGACATTCAACACGCCCTTGCCGTCCGGGCCGTTCTTGAGGAAAGCGACGAGTTTCTGAGCCTGCTCGTCGAACTTGTAGTAAGCAGGATTCAAGGTGTTGCCGCCCAGCCAGCGGTGGCTTGCGAACTGGCCATCCTTCGCGCCGGGCTCGGTAACGCCCTCGGGCAGCGGTTCGCGGACCATGTGGCAGGTCTGGCAGTTGGAGACCGCGTCTTTGCGGTAGAAGGGGAGGGGTGACTGCTTGCTGAAGCTGGCTCCCTGCCACTCGTCATAGACGGTGAATGCGCGTAGCCATTTGTAGTCGTCGAGGGAGCGCGGGATGGCGGCTTTGTGGCAGGCGGCACAAAACTCGGGAGTTTTGTAGAGCGGGCGCATCACGGCCTTGGAGTGGCGATCGAGATGGGCCAGGATATCCGCATCAGTGACGGGGCCGGTGATGGGCGTGCCGTTTGCATCGACCAGGACGGCCGGGGTGCCCATGATGTAGCTGCCTGTGCCGGTTGTGTCTGCCGCGATGATCGAGTGGCAGGTGGAGCAGGTGATGCCCTCATCCTCAAACGGGCGCTTCTTGGGCATGCCTTGGGAGAGATCGCCGGAGAGCAGCGCTACCGGATTGTGGCAGCCCTCGCAGTGGCGGGAGAACTGCACGCCCTTCTCGTCAATGAGCATGTTGACGTTTTTCAAGTACCAAGGTGCACGGAAGGCGTTGGAGTGCACCGACTGGCGCCACTGGTGGTAGGCCTCCTGGTGGCAGTGACCGCAGTACTTTGCGGTGTAAAAGCTGCGCGGACTGAGAAACTGTCCGTTGGACGAGGTGGCGTTGGAGGGAAGAAACGGTGTGTCCTTACCGACGAAGTAGTTGTAACGCGCGGCCACCGAGTCATGAAACTGAGTGGTGGGGCCGATGATTGAGACGTGGGTTCCGTAGTCGGCTAGGGGCTGATTGGCGGCAGGTGAGGAAGAGGTTGTGGCTGGGGTGGTGGCGGCCGAGGCGGGATCAGAGGCGGCGCGTACCACCCAAGTGACAGACAGCGACACGGCGGCAAGAGAAACGGTCAACAGCCAGCGGCGCGGCGCAGTCTTCAACATGGGCAGGTGGTATCCGGACGAATAATTGCAATTCCACGGCGCCGCGAAAGGGGAAGGGCAACGGGAATATAAGAATGGTAACAGGGGGAGCAATAGAATGTCGTCCATCAAAGGTTGGAGGCTACGGGGCGAAAGGCACGTCGATGTTCTGGCTATGGATTTTAGTACGCGTTCAGCCAACGGTTCACAACGTGGGATGAAAGGAAAGAAAATAGGTCTAGATTGTGTGCTGCAGATCACATCCACTTAGCCAAAACCCAGCTAAAACTGGTACGTTGATTCAGAAGGTTTTTGTTACCGAACATGGCCTCAACTCCTTATTTTTCTCTGGCAGTTCTTTTTGTGTGCGCTTTGGGCTTTGGACTTGCTCCGTTGGCGCTCGCATGGCTATGGGGGAAGGTGTACTCACCCGCCAAGCCGAACGCTCTGAAGAACGCTATCTACGAATGTGGACTTGAGTCGAAGGGCGACGCGTGGGTTCAGTTCCGCTCAGCCTACTACCTCTATGCCATCATTTTTCTGATTTTTGACGTGGAGGCGGTGTTTCTGCTGCCTTTTGCAGTGGCGTTTACGGGGCTTGGACTGGCTGCCTGCCTGGCCATGCTGGTGTTTGTGCTGCTGCTGATTGAGGGGCTGGCCTGGGCATGGGCCAAGGGCGTACTGACCTGGGCATAACTGCGGCAGTGATTGATGGAAACAGGAGTTTGCGATGGCTGTGGATGAGGGACTGAAGATCGAACTGGGCAAACAGGGAGTCTTCGTCACGACCCTGCAGGAGCTGTATAACTGGGGCCGGCGCAGTTCTGTTTGGCCGATGAACTTCGGGCTGGCGTGCTGCGCCATTGAGATGATTGCCACGACCATGGCGCGCTACGATATCGCCCGCTTCGGGGCGGAAGTCTTTCGGCCGTCGCCGCGTCAGGCGGACATGATGATCATTTCCGGCACGGTGACAAAGAAGATGGCGCCCCAGGTGGTCCGGCTCTACAACCAGATGGCCGAGCCCCGGTACGTGATTGCGATGGGCGCCTGCGCAATCTCCGG
>JAJXZL010000049.1 GCA_021780075.1 Acidobacteriota bacterium | reverse complement strand
ACCCGTAATCGCTCGCAAAACAAAAGTTGCCAACGATAATCTGGCACTTGCAGCTTAATTAACTAAGCTGCCGTCTTCCACGGCTTTGCCTATGGGCCGTGAGCGGGCGTCGCACAGTAGGCTGGCGGTTGCGGCTCGGTCCGTGTTGTAACCGCGAGATCATCGGACTAGCTTCTGTCGCATCTTGTCCGTTCTGAGCGCCAGAAGTGAAACTTTCGGAACCGGACTGAGCATGGATTCTCCCGGCTGACAACGATTTCGGACGCGGGTTCGACTCCCGCCGCCTCCACCAGCCTTCGCCCTCTGCGAGGGCTACGGCTCGGCATGCCACATACAGTTTGCTCGAAGTGCTCGCGCTCTATAGACAGCGGCGAAGGCTGTCGCGCCGTAGCTTTAGCGTAGGCGGGCTTAACATCAATTCATGAAATATGTCTATATCCTTGAAAGCCTCACCGGAGAGCATTTCTACACGGGTATCACCGATGACGTGGATGCCAGGCTTTCAAAGCACAATTCTGGCGCCGTAACTCATACTTCCAAGTTCCGCCCCTGGCGTATCAAGAGCTATGTCGCGTTCACAGATGAGGCTCGAGCGATTGCCTTCGAAAGGTACCTGAAATCAGGATCGGGACGAGCCTTCGCCAAGGCGCGACTATAAACGACTCAGCGAATGTCGCCCGGCTTCGGCGTGAATATCGCATTGCAGCGTGGGCATCACACTTTGTCTTTGCTGACCAATACAAGCATGTTTGCGTGGATCGCGGCTCCGCAGGCCGTACACTCAACCGAAGTGTCGTAATCATTTTCGGCGGTGAATTTCTTAGCTTTAGGCACGCTGCTAGCCTAGCAGCCAGAAGAGTCCAGAGGCATCCTGCGTGCAGTACACCTACAACGATTTGCCAATTTTGGAGGTTTGAGCGGCTTCTGCGTTATTCAAAACACAATAAACTATTTAGAATCAACAGAATGAAACAATCAGACTCCCACTACCTCCACCATTAGGTAATTGATTATGCGTGAGTTATGTTGGTCGCGACTCATGTCTCATCAAGCCATATTATTTGTAATCAATGGCTTAAAATCTTTCCGATATACTTGTTACCACTTGCCATGCCTGAAGCTGGAAAGTCCGCGGCATCGGGCCCGCCTACCGAACGGGCTTTTGCAAATCTGCGCCACGACTTGCGAACTTTCCTGAATGCCATCCTTGGCTACACTGCGCTTTGGGTTGAAGATCCACCTGCGGACTCGGCGCCCCGGATTGCAGAAAGACTCGCCGATATTCATGCCCAAGGCGAGTGGCTTCTGCAGCAGGTGAATGAGTTGACGGCCCCTTCGCGCCTCGCCGATCCAGCCTACACTGCCGGTTTAGGTGAACGGATGCGGAGCGTTATGAACACGCGCATACAGGCTGTAATCGCAAGCACGGAAGGTCTGCGTGCTGCGATGAGTACCGGCCCGCAAGAGCTGTTAGCGGACCTTGCTAAAGTGCAGACGGCAGCGGAAGCATTGCTGGCCATGCTGGCAGGCGTAGAGAGCGTTGCTGGCGGCAGCTACCCTGTTGCAGAGCAATCCATATCGCAAGTAAACGCGCGGGTTGCGCATGGTGCCGGCAGTCGAGTGCTGGTGGTCGATGATAACGATGTGAACCGTGACGTGCTTTCCCGGCGCCTGCAACGCGAAGGCTACGCGGTGAGCCTGGCAGAGGACGGCGCGAGGGCACTGGCGATGCTCGAAGCGGAATCCTTTGACCTGGTACTGCTCGACATCATGATGCCGCAAATGGACGGCTACGAGGTGCTGCAGCGAATACGCGGCGAGGCACGCTGGTACGACCTGCCGGTGATCATGATTTCCTCGGTCGACGAAATGGACAGCATTGTGCGCTGCATCGAGATGGGCGCAGATGATTACCTGCCGAAGCCTTTCAATCCCGTTTTGCTGCGGGCCCGGGTGGGCGCCTACCTGGAAAAGAAGCGACTGCGCGAGGAACGTGCTGCAAAGCAAAAGGCCGAAGCGGAACGGTTGCGCTGGGAACTCGACATGGCCGGCCGCGTTCAGCAGCGGCTCCTTCCGGTGCAGTTCCCGCAGGTCGCTGGTCTCGATCTCGCGGGCACTTGCCTGCCGGCGCGAAGCGTAGGCGGAGATTACTTCGACTTCCTGCTGCTGGACGACTTCCACCTGGGGTTGGTGATGGCCGATGTCCAAGGCAAGGGGATACCGGCGGCGCTGGTGATGGCGACCCTGGTGGCCTCCTTGCGAAGCCAGGCGCGGCCGTCGATCAAAAACCTTGCGCGGCTGATGAGGATCCTCAACCTGCAGATCCACGACTGGACCGAAACGGGCAAATTTGTGTCGCTCTTCTACGCCTGCCTGGACCTGCGCAATCGGCAACTCCGCTATGTGAACGCCGGCCATCTGATGCCGCTGCTGGTGCGCGGCGCAAAGCGAGAGATTGTCGCCGTTCCCGATGTGGGTGGCCCCGTGCTGGGTGTGCTGCCGGAGGCGCCGTTTGAAGAAGGCGCAGTGCAAATGGAGACGGGTGACATTCTGGTGGCTTACACGGACGGCGTTACTGAAGCCTTCAATGCACAGGATGAAGAATTTGGGGATGAACGACTGGTCAGCTCGGTCTTACGAAACCTCGAGCAGTCGTCGGCGGATATCTGCACATCGGTGGCCGACTCAGTGCGTGCATGGAGCGTGGGGGTTCCCCAGTCAGATGACATCACTCTGTCGGTGATGAAACTCCACTGAGTCCGCAGCTACGGCGCGACGCTGCGCTTCAGTAGTGTCTCCATTTTCTCCAGCAGTCGAGGCAGGTCGATGGGTTTTGTTTCGTACTCGTCGCAGCCGGCTTCCATGGCTGCCTCACGGTCGCCGCTCATGGCGTGAGAAGTGAGGGCGATGATGGGAAGGCTACGGGTCTCTGGCGATGACTTAAGTTGGCGGGCCGCCTCCCAACCATCCAACACAGGCAGGCTCATGTCCATCAAGATCAGATCGGGGGAGTCGGCGACTGCTCTTCGCAGTCCTTCGCCGCCGTCCACCGCCATTACCACTTCATAGCCTCTGCGCAGCAGCCGCCGGGAGAGCATATCGCGGTTCATCTCGTTGTCCTCGACTAAGAGAATCCTGGCCATCGTTCCCGCTCCTTCAGGTATGCGCTTGCTTTGCATTCTTGCGCCGCAGGCAGGTTTGCAGCAGGGCCTGAATCTCATGCATCAACTGCTCGCGAGCATAGGCACCCTTCTGCACGATCTTCTCCACGTAACCATTGAGGCGAAGATGATCTTCGTCGCTCAGGTCCTTGGAGGTCACCACGAGGATGGGAGTGGAGCGCGCGAGGTCGTGCTTGTGCCAGTGCTCGACGAATTCAAACCCATCCATCTCGGGCATCATCAAGTCCAGCAGGATGACACTCGCCTGGTTCCGGGAAAGCCACTCCAGCGCTTCCCGGCCGTTGCACGCTTCGGCCACGTCCCACTTTTCGCGCTCCAGCATGCGGCGCAGCATCTCCCGTGTGGCAGCGTCATCCTCTACCACCAGCACAGTCCCCGCTAAAGGCGCTCGCCGGTAATTCTCCAGGACCGACAGCAGCCGGTTCCGGTCGACCGGCTTGGTGAGATACTCGGCGGCGCCTAGGGCGTATCCCAAGTTCATGCTATCGACCATCGTCAGCATGATTACGGGGATGTCGGCCAACTCGGGATCGAATTTCAACGCCTTGAGGACTGCCCAGCCGTCCATGCCCGGCATCATGACATCCAGTGTGATGGCATCCGGGTGCAACGCTTTGGCCAAGCGGAGACCTTCGGGTCCGCTGGCGGCGGTGATGACACTAAAGCCTTCCTTGCTGAGGAAGCGCTGCATCAGGTCGCGCGCCGCAGGTTCGTCATCGATGACCAGCAAACGCGTACCGCTGCCGAAGACCTCCGGCAGAGGCGCTCTGGTCACCTCTGTCCTTTCAGTCTCGCGCCCGGCTGCGCTATTTGCAGGCAGGCGCATGCGGAAGATTGTTCCCTCGCCGGGGGTGCTCTCGACCGAGATATCACCGCCCATCATGTGGCAGAAGCTTTGTGTGATGGAGAGCCCAAGGCCCGTGCCGCCGAATTGACGCGAAGTGTTGGCCTCCGCCTGGGTAAACGGCTGGAAGATTCGGGCCATCTGCTCCGGTGTCATGCCGATCCCGGTGTCGCGAACGCTGAAGGTAATCAAGTCACTCTTATCCCCTTGTGCAGCCGCTTCGCGCGTCACCTCCAGGTGGATTGTTCCGCGCTCGGTGAACTTGCACGCATTGCTGAGCAGGTTGAGCACCGATTGCCGCAGCTTAGTCAGGTCCGTGCATACGCGGCCGACTGACTCGTCGCAGCGAACTTGAAGCTGGTTGGCGTTCTTTGCCAACAGCGGCTGGACAACTGCGACCACATCCTGGATCATGCCGGCAACGTCAAATGTCTCCAGGTACAACTCCATCTTGCCGGCCTCGATCTTGGAGAGGTCCAGGACGCTGT
>JAJXZL010000013.1 GCA_021780075.1 Acidobacteriota bacterium | reverse complement strand
GGTTGAAAACGAACTGGTGTTGGGCACGAAATTCTGGTGTGTCTTTGTCATCGAAGTTGGTATTGCGCTGCAGACCCTGCGCAGAGCTTTCGATGCTCTTGTCGTCGATGCCGGCGGTGTGGAGTGCCTTGAGAATTGCCTGCGAGAGCCTGCCCGCGTGCGCATAGGTGGATTCGGAGTCGGGTCCATAGATGGAGAAGCCAACGGTGACGGCGGCAATGTCTGCGATGGCGGTCGCTTCGTCTGTAGTGCTGATGGCGATGGTCTTGTTCTCGCGATTGATCTGGATGGTTTGAGCCGAAGTTACACAGGAGAACACTGCAACTGCAACTATCATGGCTAACTTGCGAGGAAACATCTGCCCCCCTTTAGAAATGCAAGCGAAGGGTAGCACAGAGTGCGCAAAGTCTTCGAGGTTTGACCAGGTAATGGGTCAGTTGAGGCAAAGATTCACCTCGGCGGCTAAAGCCGCACACCCACTTTCTGAGGTTGAACGGACGGCCTGAAGGCCGTCCCCTTCAAAGCTGCCCAGAATTGGCCCAATGCGGGCGAATGCCGCGCTAGCAGCTACTCGATGGCGAAGACGGCGTAGACGGTGGCTTCGCGGCTTACTTTCTGCGGTTCGATGGCGAGAGGTGGCGCGGGCTCAGCTCCGCGCGCCAGAGCCGCCTGCATCATGGGTCGGGGATAGACCGGCGCGGAGAGCTGGTTGCTGACATAAATCAGTGCGCCGAGACGCACGCCCATGCCCTTGGCCAGCACAGCCGCATTTTCGCGGGCGCGTCCGGCGGCCTTATCAAGGGCCTGTTCTTCGAGGGCGCGCGTATCTTTCACCGTCCACTCATTCTGGCCGCTGGTATTGGCTCCGGCCCTGACGGCGCTGTCGAGGATTTCGGCGGCGCGCTCGGGACCGGTGCGGACGGTCCACTGCTGGGTGAGCCTGTACTTGTACGACTCGGGAATAGTGTAGTCGCGCTGAAGGTATTGCGACTCGCTGCGGATGTCGCTGGCGGGGATGCCGGCGGACTTGAGTGCGTCCATGATGGCGTTGGAGGTGCGGGCTCCCCCGGCGTAGGCGGATTTGGCGTCGGTGGGCGCGGTCTGAAATCCGACGTGGAGGATGGCGAGGTCGGGCTCGGCGGTGACGCTCTCAGTGGCGGTGACGCTGAGGGTGCGGTTGGCGGACTCGATCTTCAACTGCGGCTGGCTGGCGAGTTGAGCGAGAGCGGGAAGTGCGGCGAAAAGCAAGACTGCAAGGGCGAAAGTCCGGGTGAATTGCATGCAGGCTCCTTTGCCAGCTTGGACGAAGCGCGCCCAAGCTGGATGCAAAGGAATGGTAGGGCATTTGGCGGCGGCTGCGCGTTATTGCGACGCGGTTTCCGTTTTCGCGTACTTTTCGCCGAAGCTGCGGAGTTTGGCGAGGGTGGCGGCGGCCTGGCCGGAGTCAATGGCTTCAGCGCCGAGAGCGACGCCGTGTTTGAGGTCGCTGGCGAGGCCTGCGGCGACGAGGGCGGCGGCGGCGTTGAGCAGGACGATGTCGCGGCGCGCGCCGGGGATGCCGGTGATGACGTCGTAGAGCAGGGAGGTGTTGGTGGCGACGTCGCCGCCGGTGAACTGGTCGAGCGTGGTGCGCGGTAGGCCGGCCATTTCCGGCGTGATGCGGGCGGCCTTGAGCTGGGGCTCGCCGCCTTCCTCGGGCTGCTGGATGCGGGCGACGACGGACTCGCCGGTGGTGGTGAGCTCATCGATGCCGTCGGTGCCGTGGACGACGAAAGCGCGTTTTGCGCCGAGCGCGGCGAGCGTGCGGCCGACGAGGAGAACACGGCTGGGCGCGAGGACGCCGATGACCTGGCTGCGCGCGCCAGCAGGGTTGGTGAGCGGGCCGCAGAGGTTGAAGATGGAGCGGAAGCCGAGCGCACGGCGCAGCGGGCCGACGGCCTTCATGGCGGGGTGATAGAGCGGCGCGAAGAGGAACATGAAGCCGGTTTCGCGCAGGCACTGGGCGGCGAGCTCGGGACCGAGAGTGATGGGAACGCCGAGTGCCTCAAGCACGTCGGCTGACCCGGCGCGCGAGGTGACGGCGCGGTTGCCGTGCTTGGCGACCCTGGCTCCGGCGGCTGCGGCGACGAGCGCTGCGCCGGTGGAGATGTTGAAGGTGAGCGGTCCTCCGCCGCCGGTGCCACAGGTGTCCACGAGTTCCTCGCGCTCTTCTTCCGTGAGTGGAACGGGGGTGGCGTGCCTGCGCATGGTCTCAACAAAGCCGGCTAGCTCGGGTGCTTGTTCGCCGCGCGTGGCGAGTACGGCCAGCAGGGCGGCGGTTTCCACATCGGGCACGGAGCCTGACAGGATTTCTTCGAGCACGGCGGCGGCCTGTTCGCGGGTGAGCGCAGCGCCGTCCTCGGCCAGCGGCTTGAGGAGTTCCTTCAAGAGAGCCATATCTGCAATGGTAATGGCGCGGGGAGGGGCGGGATTGTTCTTGTGCTGCACCGTGCCGTGTTTGCGGGGTCTTCGGGCAGCGAGATAGTATCGATTTGTATTGCTGTATTGGTCGCGTTGGTCTGGTGCCTGTGCGTGACGGCCCAGACATGATTACTCCAACCTAAGAAAACGTGGCGGCTCCTACCCATTATGAAAATTCACGAGTATCAGGCGAAGGAAATCCTGGCAAAGTACGGCGTGCCCGTACCCCGGGGCGAAGTGGCCAATACGCCGGAAGAAGCGGCGGCGGTGGCCCGCAAACTGTTTGCCGAGGGCGCCGGCGGCGTCGTCGTCAAAGCGCAGATTCACGCAGGAGGCCGCGGCAAGGGCGGCGGCGTGAAGGTGGCCCGCACGCGCGAAGATGCGGAAGCACACGTTAAAAACATTCTGGGCATGCAACTGGTGACGCACCAGACAGGCCCGCAGGGACAAAAGGTGCAGCGGCTGCTGATTGAAGAGACGGCGGCCATTGACCGTGAGCTTTACCTGGGTATCGTGCTGGACCGCGCGACGGGCAAGCTCGTGTTTATGGCGTCGCAGGCGGGCGGCATGGAGATTGAGGAAGTGGCCGCGAAGACTCCTGAGGCCATTTTCAAGGAGACGATTGACCCGGCGGTGGGCTTTGGCGCATGGCAGGCACGCAAGCTGGCCTTTGCGCTCGGACTGAAGTCCACGCAGATCAACCAGGCTGTCGGTTTTTTCCAGGCGCTCTACAAAGCTTTTGTTGAGACGGATGCCTCGCTGCTGGAGATCAATCCCTTTATCACGACCAAGGACGACAAGCTCTTTGCGCTGGACGCGAAGATGAACTTCGACGATAACGCGCTCTTCCGCCATGCGGAGATCAAGGCGCTGCGCGACGTGGCCGAAGAGGATCCGCTGGAAGTGGAGGCGAGCAAGTACGCGTTGAACTACATCAAGCTGGATGGCTCGATTGCCTGCATGGTGAATGGCGCGGGCCTGGCGATGGCCACGATGGACATCATCCAGTACGCAGGCGGAAGCCCGGCGAACTTTCTTGATGTGGGCGGCGGCGCGACGCAGGAACAGATTGAGCACGCGTTTGAGATTCTGCTTTCAGACGCGCATGTGAAGGCGATCTTCATCAATATCTTTGGTGGCATTCTGCGCGTGGACCGACTGGCGACGGGCGTAGTGGCCGCGGCGCGCAACCTGAACGTGAAGGTGCCGATTGTGCTGCGCCTTGAAGGAACGAACGTGGAGGAAGGCCGGCAAATTCTGAAGGAGTCGGGCTTGAACTTCCAGGTAGGCGCAACGATGAAGGAAGCGGCGGAGCTGGTAGTGAAAGCAGCCGCAGGAGCGGGGGCATAAGATGGCGGTGCTTGTCACTAAAGAGACTCGACTGATTGTTCAGGGACTGACCGGCAAGGAAGGTACGTTCCACGCCAAGGGCTGCGCGGAGTATGGCACCAACGTGGTGGGCGGCGTGACTCCCGGCAAGGGCGGCACGACGCACGAAGGCTGGCCGGTGTTCAACACCGTGCAGGACGCGGTGGAGAAGACGGGCGCGAATGCGACGATGATTTTTGTTCCGCCGCCGTTTGCCGCCGACGCGATTCTGGAAGCAGAGGACGCGGGGATTCCGCTGATTGTGTGCATCACCGAGGGTATTCCCACGCTGGACATGGTGAAGGTGTGGGCCAAGCTGAAGACGTCCAAATCGCGGCTGATTGGGCCGAACTGTCCAGGCGTGATTTCGCCGGGCAAGGCGAAGATCGGGATCATGCCGGGGCGGATTCACAAGGAAGGCTCGATTGGGATTGTGTCGCGCTCGGGCACGCTGACGTATGAGGCTGTGCATCAACTCACGGTGCGCGGCATCGGGCAGTCAACGGCCATCGGCATCGGCGGCGACCCGATCATCGGCACCACGCACATCGATGCGCTGCGCCTGTTGAACGACGACCCGGAAACCGAGGCGATCATCATGATCGGCGAGATTGGCGGATCGGCGGAAGAGGCGGCTGCGGAGTTTGTGAAGCAGCACGTGAAGAAGCCGGTGGTGGGCTTTATCGCCGGGCAGACTGCGCCTCCGGGCCGTCGCATGGGCCACGCGGGAGCGATCATCAGCGGCGGGCAGGGCACGGCAGCCGACAAGATGAAGGCGATGACGGCGGCGGGGATTCACGTTGTTGTGTCGCCGGCAGAGATTGGCGCAATGCTGGCGAAGGTGATTGGCAAGTAATACAGGCGCCAGCTTTTAGCTGTTCGCTTCCAGCAAGAAGCGAAGGCCCACCGGGATGGTGGGCCTTTGTGTTTGTGCCTGCGGCTAAGCTACCAGACGCGGCAGGGCTTGGGGTTGACCATCGCGTCCGTCTTTTTGCAGTTGAAGCTCTGGGCGAAGGCGGGCAGGTCAGTGAGTACGGTGTTGGTGCGGTACTCGTCGGGCGCGTGGGGGTCAGTTTGCGCCTGGGTGCGGAGTTGCTCGGGGCGCGTTTGCGTGCACCACTGCTGTGCGTAGGCGATCCAGAAGCGCTGCTCAGGCGTGTAGCCGTCGGACTTAGCGGCCATGTCCACATGCTCCGCTTGCGCCTTGTCCTGCCATGCAATCCACGCCAGCCAGAGGCCACCGAGATCGGCGAGGTTTTCGCCGAGTGTGAGCTTGCCGTTGAGGTGAACTCCGGGGACGGCTTCAATGGCGTCATACTGCTTGACCATGCACTCGGCGCGGTCGTTGAACCTGGCTTCGTCGTCCTTGGTCCACCAGTCTTTCAGGTTGCCGTCTTTGTCGTACTGACGGCCTTCATCGTCGAAGCCGTGGGTGAGCTCATGGCCGATGGTGGAGCCCATGTCGCCGTAGTTGGCCGCATCGTCTTCCTTGTCACTGAAGAAGGGCGGCTGGAAGTAGCCGGCGGGGAAGTTGACGTTGTTCATCTGCGGGTCGTAGTAGGCGTTGACGGTGGGCGGGGACATAAACCACTCGTCCTTGTCGACAGGCTTGCCGATTTTGGCGAGGTCGCGCGCGAAGTCAAACTGGCGCACGCGTTCCTGGTTGCCCAGCGCTTCGTCGCGGATAATTTGCAGCTTTGAGTAGTCGCGCCACTTATTGGGATAGCCGATCTTGTTCATCACGGTATGGAGTTTTTGAGTGGCGGCGATTTTGGTTTGCGGGCTCATCCAGTCGAGCGAGTCGATGTCCTTCGCCATGGCCTGCTCAATGGCGAGCGTCATCTCGAGCGCGTGCTGCCTGGCCTCTGGCGGGAAGTATTTCGCGACGTAGACCTGACCCAGCGCTTCGCCCATTTCATGGTCCACGCGGCTGGTGCAGCGCTTCCAGCGGTCCTGCTCCTTTTCCGCGCCGTTGAGGATGTGCGCGTAGAAGTGCCATGTCTCATGGTCGAAGTTCTCGGGCATGCTGGTGTTGGCATAGGAATGCAGGAGGTGCCAGCGCAGATAGGTGCGAATCTGGTCGATGGGCGTGCTGGCGAGGAGCGTGTTGAACTCGGCAAAGAACTTCGGCTCGGTGTCGTTTATCTTTCCGGCGGCGGGCGCGTGGATGGCGGCGACGTACTCGGCCAGCGAAAAATGCGTGAGTTCTTTGCCGAAGCTGGCGATGTCTGTGGGGTGGTTCAGGTTTTGCGGGTCGCGCTGCTCGGTGATGGTGAGCGAGGCCTTGGCCAGTTCGGTTTCGATGGTGAGCACCGTCTCGGCGTCTTGAGCGGCCTGCGCTTCCGACTCGCCGGCGAGCACGAAGATGTTGTGCACGTGGTCCACGTATTGCTTGCGCTGCTCGACGGATTTGGCGTCGGTGCGCGTGTAGTAGTCGCGCTCCGGCAGGCCGAGGCCGCCCGCGTTGTAGAAGGAGATCATTGAGTTTGAGTTGGCAAAGTCCTGGTTGGCGCTGGAGTCAAAAAAGGCGTTGACTCCGATGGCGTGCAGGTGCGCCAGCAGGGCGGGCAATTCATCGGTGGAACGAAGGGCGGCGATGCGGTCCAGTTCCGGTTTGAGCGGGGCGATGCCCTGCTTGTCGATGGCGGCGATGTCCATGCAGCTTGCGTACTCGTCGCCAATCTTCTGCTCATTGGGCGTGCGGTTGGGCGAGGGCACGGCGGCCTGCTCCAGAATTTGCCGCAAGTGCAGGCGGTTGAGTTCGTAGAGTTCCGTGAAGCGGCCGTAGCTGGCCTGGTCGGGCGGCAGCGGATTGCGCTTGAACCAGCCATTGCAACTGTAGCGGTAGAAGTTCTGGCAAGGGTCAACGGCCTTGTCTACCAGCGAAGGATCGAAGACGCGCAACGCAGGCGCGGCGGCGGGCGCGGCGGTCTGGCAGAAGGCGGGCGCCGCTGCAGTGAGGGCGACGAAGGCGAGGCAGAAGACGTGTACAGGGCTCGAGCGAAACATGCCGACACTCTACCAGATTTCCGGTTCACAGGGCCGTGACCTGGGGCCATTACAATGAGAGACGGGCAAAAATGCCCGGAGGAGCAAATCGAGTGGCGCAACGCACATTCAGCATTATCAAGCCGGACGCGGTCCGCAAGGGTTACACGGGAGCGATTCTGGCCGAGATTGAAAAGGCTGGCTTCAAGATCGTGGCCATCAAGAAGGCATCCATCTCAAAGAAGCAGGCCGAAGGTTTTTATTACGTACATGCGGAGCGGCCATTTTTCAACGACCTCACCACATTCATGTCGTCGGGACCGCTGTTTTTGATGGTGCTGGAGAAAGACAACGCGATTGCCGATCTGCGCAAGCTGATGGGCGCGACGAATCCTGCCAACGCGGAAGAGGGAACCATCCGCAAGAAGTTTGCGGGGTCGATTCAGGAGAACGCTATCCACGGGTCGGACGGCGAAGATACGGCGGCGTTTGAAATCGGCTACTGGTTTGCGGGTTACGAGCTGGTCTGACTTCCAACGCCAATCTTTTCAAATGTGCAGACGCCGGCTTCCGGCTGTAGAGAGCGCCATCGTAGCGGCAAAGCAGCCGGAGCGGGCATGGTGCAACGCTGTGCCCGCAGAGTCACTTCGACGGCGAGGAGCCGATTAGCGCATTCAGGTCCGCGGCAAGCTGATGTATTGCGGTTTTGAGGTTTTTGTCACGGTTTTCAGCGAGCAATGCAGCGTCTACGCTTTCGGTGAAGCCCCAAAGAGCGATCCCTGTCCTGGGGTCGAGCAGGACAAGACGCAACTGTCGATCGTCTGAAGAGCTTCCCCAGCATCCGCCTGCTCCGGGCTTGACCTCTACTTTCGAGATTGGACTGACAAAGCTGACCTGGAGAACCAGGTCAGCGGCGCCCGGCGTGCCGACGAGGTTGTAACGGCCGCTTTTCTTAATCTCCGCGTAGAACTGGTTGTAGATCTGCCGCGAGTCGCGGCTGAAGGATGCATCGCCTCCGGCAAAGGCGATGAATACATTCTTTGCTGTATGCAATGCGGTGGGCAGCGGTGCGTCGGGAATTTTCGACGGAGTCTGTGAGCGCAATGCGGTCGCAGTCCACAGACATGACATCATGGCTAAGCCGGCAATCGAATCTCTAAGTCGCAGCATGGCTCCATCCTTTGGTTGGAGAAAAGGGTAAGCCCCTGATTGCGCGAGAGCAAGCGGCGGATTTTTCCGGGCTACCCAAACAACGAATCAATCTTCTGCTGCAGCGCGGCGACCTGCTGCTGCAACTCCGCTACCGTTGATTCCAACTGGGCGATGCGCTGCACGTGCAGGGGCTCATCGCTGCCAAGCGTGGGTTCAGCGGCTGTAATCGATATCGACTCCACCGCGCCCGAGAAGAGATGTGCGTAGCGCGATTCCTTGGTGCCGGGCTGGCGGGGAAGCATGGCGGCGAGGGGCGGCTCGCGCTCCATCAACTTCTGCAGGCCGGCGAGGACGTCGGCAATTTCTTCAAATCGATGCAGGCGCTCCGTACGGCCGCGCAGCTCGCCGGGCGTTTGCGGCCCACGCAGGAGCAGCACGCAGAGCAGTGCCGTCTCTGCGCGGGTGAAATTGAAGGCCTCGCCGAGCCAGTGCTCGTATTTTGTGACTCGCCCGTCGGCGCTGCGTGCGGGACCTGCGAGTTGCAGATCTTCGAGGCCGTGTAGCGCCTGACGCACCGCATCCTCGTCCAGGTCCATCACCGGCTCGCGATTCGAGCGCTGATTGCATGCGTTGATGAGCGCGTTGAGCGTGAGCGGATAGTAGTCCGGCGTGGTGACTTCCTTCTCAATCAATGAGCCCAGAACGCGGGCTTGAGCGGGTGTGAGCAGGATGGGTTCAGTCAGCTGCATAGCTCTATTTTGTCATCTGGCGCCGGTTATGCTGCTTCCTCCGGCTGCTCTTCGCGGCTGCGGGTGAGCAGGAAATAGACCACCGGGGTGACGACGAGGCTGAGCACCATGGAGATGGTGAGACCGCCGATGACGGCGATGGCCAGCGGCTGCAGCATCTGCGAGCCTGCGCCGAGGGCGAAGGCCAGGGGCAACATGCCGCAGACGGCGGCAATAGCGGTCATGACGATGGGGCGCAGACGGCGCTGCGCCGCGTGCATCATGGCGTCCGCTGCGGACAGACCTTCTGCGCGAAATTTCTCATCGGCATCGAGCAGCAGGATGCCGTTCTTGGCCACGATGCCGATGACCATGATGAGGCCCATGAAGGACGCGACATTGAATGTGGTGTTTGTGATGAGCAGTGCGAGGATTACGCCGGAGATAGAGAGCACGGACGAAGTGAGGATGGCGATCGGCGCGGGGAAGTTGCGGAACTCGGTGAGGAGCACTCCGAAGACCAGCGCGAGCGCGAGCAGCAGCACCTGGAGCAGATCGCGGAAGGACTTCTGCTGTTCCTCGTAGGTTCCGCCGTACTCGACGCGCACGGCGGGCGGAAGATGCAGGCCCGCGACGGTCTGGCGAACCTTGGCCATGGCGGAGCCGAGGTCGGAGCCTTCAAGACGCCCGGTGACGACTACGAGGCGTTGCAGATTTTCGCGCCGAACCTCATTCTGCGGTGGCAGTTGCTGAATTGCGGCGAGCGAACCCAGCGTTGCAGTGTGGCCTGAGCTGCTGTTGAAGACGGTGTTCTGAATGGCGTCGAGTGAAGAGCGATGTTCATCGCTGAGGCGCACGCGAATGGTGTAGGGGCGGTCATTTGCGATGAGCGGATCGCTGGTGGGCAGTCCGTCCAGAATCGCAGTTGCATCCTGTGACACCTCGGTGGGCGTAAAGCCCAGCCGGGCCGCGACGACGGGATCAACCTGGAAGTTGGTTGCCGGTCCGCTGATGGTGTTCTCAATGCCATTCTGCACATCGACCACGCCGTCGATTTTGCCGATGGCATCGCCGACCCTGGGGCCGAGTTGTGCGAGCAGTGCTGGATCGTCGGCGAAGATCTTGATCTGGATGGGCTCGGGCGCGTTCGAGAGATCACCAATCATGTCTTGCAGCACCTGGGTGAACTCGATATCCAGCTCGGGCTCGGTGGCGCGGATCTGTGCGCGCACATCGGACATGATTTCATCGATGCCGCGGCTGCGATGCGATTTGAGCTTGACGGTGAAGTCGCCGGTGTTGGCCTCAGTCACGGCGGCGAGGCCCATCTGGAGGCCGGTGCGGCGCGAAGTGCTCTCGACCTCAGGCGTGGCCTGCAGAATGCGTTCCACGTGCTGGAGGACGCGATTTGTCTCAGAGAGCGAACTGCCGGCGGGCATGATGTAGTCGAGGACGAAGCCGCCTTCGTCCATCTCTGGCAACAGGTCAGAGCCGAGCGCCTGGTAGCCGGCCCATGTGGCGCCGACGAGCACGAGGCAGGCGATGCCGAGCCAGATGGGCTTGGAGAGCGACCACTCCAGCACGCGGTGGTGAATGCGAAGAATGCGGGAGAGGAAGCGTCCGGCGGTGTGCTCGCCGGTTGCGGTGTGATTGCCGCGCTGGCGGAGCAGCACGAGGCTGAGGCCGGGTGTCCACGTGAGCGCGAGGGCGAGCGAGGTGAGGAGCGATGCAGCCATGGTGATGGCCAGCGCACGGAAAAAGCTGCCTGTCACGCCTGTTACGGAAATCAACGGAAGGAAGACGACGACCGGAGTGATGGTGGAGCCGATGAGCGGCGTCGTGATTTCACTGAGCGCCTTGCGCACGGCATGGACGCGCGGCTCGCCTGCGTCGCGATGCATGACGATGTTTTCGACCACCACGATGGCATCGTCGATGACCAGTCCGATGGCCGCTGCCAGGCCGCCGAGCGTCATGAGGTTGAAGCTCTGGCCAATCATCCACAGGACCAGCACGGTGACGGCGATGGTGACGGGAATGACGAGGCCGGCGACGAGCGATGAGGTCCAGTCGCGCAGGAAGAGGAAGAGGATGATGCAGGCGAGGACGAGTCCGATGAAGATGGCGTCGCGCACGCTTGAGATGCTGTCGCGCACCAGTTGCGACTGGTCGTAGAAGGGCTCAAGCTTTACGCCGGGCGGCAGTTTTTTGCGCAACTGGTCCACCTGCGCAGAGACCGCATCAGCCACGGCGACAGTATTGCTGGAGGGCTGGCGGGCGATGGTGAGCAGCACAGCCTGTTGCCCATTGGCTGTGACCGTGGTGTAGACGGGCAAGGTGGCGTGCTCCACCGAGGCCACATCGAACACATGGACGGGCGCGCCTGTGGGAGTGGTTTTGACGACCAACTGCCGCAACTGATCGGCGTCATGCACCTGTGCGCCGACGAGCCCGAGAATCAGCTCATGATTGGCTTCATACAGGCCGGGCGAATCCACGATGTTCGCTGCCTGGATGGCGTTCATCAAGTCGGTGATGGTGACGCCGGAAGCCGCCATCAGCGCAAGGTTCGGGACCACATGGAATTCCGGCACCTGGCCACCCTGCACGATGACAGTGCTCACGCCTAACACGCGGTTGAGCGGCGGCTTGAGGTCGTAGGTGGCGATTTCCCAGAGGCGCGTCTGCGACACCGTGCTGGATGTGAGACTGTAGCCGAGGATGGGGAATGTGGCAAAGGTCAGCCGGTTGGTTGTGATGCGCGCGGTGGGCGGCAAGGTCTGCTCGACCTTGCTCAGCGCTGCATCCACTAACTGCAGCGAGAGGATCATGTTCTGATTCCAGTCGAAAAAGAGACTGACCTCGGCCGATCCGCGGCTGGTGGTGGAGCGCACCGTGCGCAAGCCCGGGACGGAGTTTACCGCGTCCTCAATGGGCCGGGTGATGGTGACTTCCATCTGCTCGACGGGCATGACGCCGTTGTCAACGCCGATGACGACGCGCGGGAAATTTGTCTCAGGAAAGACGGAAATGGGCACCTTGAGCGCGAGATAGATGCCAGCGACGGTGAGCACCGCCGCGAAGAAAAACACGGTGCGTGTGGAGCGCACCAGCCAGAAGAGATTTTTTTCTGCGTTGGTGTCCCTGGGCGACAGGTTCGACATCAGTCGTCCTCCCCGCCCTTGCTGGCCGCCGGCTTTGTTTCTTCGCTCTCAACCGGGCCAATCTTCACCCTGGTGCCATCATCCAGCCCATACGCGCCGCCGGTGATGACCATGTCAGTGTGTGCAAGACCACTGATGATCTGCACGTCTCCGTCATCCTGAATGCCGAGCGTGACGGGCTTGCGCTGCGCCTTTCCATCTGCGCCGATCACCATCACGGATTTGCTGCCGTCCAGCGCGGTGAGAACGGCGGAGAGTGGAATCTTTGACGCCTGCGCAACGGCCTTTCCGGTGATGGAGACCTTGACCGGTGTGCCTACCTTGAGCGCGCCGGTCTTGTTGTCGATTTTGAGCCAGACCTCCACCGTGGTACTGCCCGGATCAAGCGCGGGACTGATGAGCGAAACTTTGGCGGTCACTGGATTGACGACTCCGGGCACGCTGACCGATGCCGTATCGCCCACCTTCATCTGCTGCGCCAGGCTTTGCGCCAGATGTGTTTTGGCAATCAGCACGGATGTATCCATCACGGTGAGCAGCGGCATGCCTGCGGCGGCAGTCTCGCCGGCAAAGAGCGGCCTGTCAGTTACGACACCGCTGATGGGGCTGCGAATCTCAGAGTAGCTGACCTGTGCCTCGGCTCCCTTGTATTTGCCTTCTGCGGAAGTCAGTTGCCCCTGTGCAGATTTCAGCGCGGCCTCGCGGCTTACGTTGCGCAGTGATTCAAGATGCTTGGCGGCCGAGTCGTATGCGGCTTGTGCCTGCACGAGCGCGGCCAGGGCGGTGTCCAGATCGCGGCCCGGAATTGCGCCCACTGCAAAGAGCTGCTTGCGGCTCCTCACAATGCTCAGGTTCAGGTCGAGATTGGCTTTGGCCTGGGCCACGTCCAACTCGGCTTTTTGTGTATCTTCAGGAACCTGCGCGCGCGTTGCCGTGGCATAGGCTGCCTGGGCAGCAAGGTAGGAACCCCGGTTGTCCATTGCCGCCGCGGTGAGGTCAGTGTTTTCAAGCGTTGCGAGCAACTGGCCCTCTTTCACCCTGGCGCCGCGCTGCACGTAGAACTTTTTCACCGGCGCGCTGATCTTGGGCTCAATAGCCGCCTGTGCCAGCGGTGTGAGAATCGCGTCGACAATGAAGTGCTCGGCGATCAGGCCCTGCTCAGGTTGTTCGGCCTGCACAGTGACCTGGGGTTCCGGCGCGGCTTCCTTCTTGCAGCCGGGTAGCAACAGGACGGGAAGTGCGAGGGCGCATGAAAGCAGCAGATTCGCCCTGCGGCGCGTGTGCGGCAGGGCGCGCACTGCGGTTACCGATCGACTTGTCATCAGGCTCATCATCAATTCACATTGTTCCGGTCAAAGTTTGCAGATCTGCCAGCGCCAGCTTGTAGCGTACGCGTCCGTCGGCGCGCGCGTTTTCAGCGCCCATCAAGGTCGTTTGCGCGTCTACAACCTCAAGCACCGTAGCTTCTCCACCGCTGTAGCGCATCCTTGTAAGGCGCAGGCTTTCCGCGGCCATATCCGCGCTTGCATCCAATGATGCAAGCTGATCGCGCGCTGCCGCAGCCTCGGCATAGACCTCGTCCAGGCGGGCAATGAGCTGCCGCTGCGTTGCGGTCAGCGCCACCTTGGCGGCGTTGCGGGTTATCTCGCTTTGCTTCACCTTGTGCTGCGTTGAAAGCCAGTCCCACACGGGAATGTCGAGGGTGACGCTTGCCGAGTAACCCAGATTGCGCAAATGGTCCGGCCCATTCACGGCGAACTGCGGAGCATCCACGCCGTAGGTGACGTTCAGTCCCAGGTCAGGCAGGTATGCGGCGCGCGCGGCAAGCACATCGGCATTGCTCACGTTGAGCGCGGCCAGCGCGCTTTTCAACTCGGGATTGTTTTTGGATGCGGCCAGTTGGACCTCGTCTCGTGAAGGCAACTGGTCAGTTTTCTGCGGTACCTCCAGCACATACGGGGTGTGCGGATCAGAAAAGAGGAGCACGGCCAGTTCCAGGCGCGCTTTGTCCGCGGCCAGCCCGGCATCAGAAAGGTCGCGGTCGCGCTGCTGCAGTTGAATCTGCGCCTTCACCACATCGGCGTGTGCGGCCTCGCGGGCCTGTTCGCGGGCAGTCGTCAGATTTACAAAATCCGCGGCCTCGGCGCGGGCGCGCTGTGCGATTGCGAGCTTGCTGTCGCTTGCCGCAAGGCCGTAATAGAGGCCGGTGACGGCGGCCACCAGTCCGCGGCGCGCGATTTCCAGTTCTGCCGCGGCGAGGGCTGAGGCAGCGTCTGCCCGGCGCACGCCAGCCAGCCCATCGAGGCCGATGCTTTCATTGACGACCGCCTGGCTGGCATATTCACGGACCGCGTTACTGGCGATAAACCGAAATGGCACCTGCGAGGCCGCGGCCGGCGAGGCCAAATTCTGCAGGTGATTCGGTTGCGTGTAGAGTGCCTGGTTGTGATAGACCACGCTGGGCAGCATGCCGGCACGTGCGATGGAGCGGTCAAGCGAAGCAACTCCGCTGGCCGCTGACGCCGCGGCGTACCCCGGCTCGCTGGCTTGCGCGCGGTGGATGGCTTCTTCAAGGGAGATGGTGACCGGCGCGCTGGCGGCCGGCGCGTTTTGAGGCGCAGCAACCGCCGGCGTCTGCGCGCCCGCAAGTGCGCCAGCGACCGCCGTTATCAGAAAAAGGGTTGCGCCGGGAAGAAGTCGCCGATCGTGCCGCATCTTGCCGGGGGAAATGCGTTGCCTCATAGTCACACCCAGCATACGATGAGAACCTTAATTTCACCTGAGTCTTATGAAGATCGAATTGGTTTTGCCTCAGATCCGGTGGCAAGGCGCAGCGGGTTCTTTCAATTTTATGCCCCTCCCCGCCCGGCTCTGCGATACTAGTTTGTTATGCCGATTGCCGACCTGCAAGACGCTGCACAGAAAATTGCCGGATTCCTTGCCTCCCTGAACAAACTGGGCGGCATGCGCCTCAAGTACCGCATTACCGCCGGCGACGGCGCGCGGGATCCGGAGGGCCTTGAGGCCCGCCAGATTTATGTTGAGCTGGGCGGGCCAGACGTTCCGATGGTGACCCAGCACAACGGCGAACTGCTGCGCGCGCTTGAGACGATTGCAGCGCAGATGCTGCGTCTGGATCAGCGCGAGCAGGACCTGATCAGCTTCGACGCTGGAAACTTTAAGGCGCTGCGCGCGCAGGAGCTGCGCATGGCTGCCGAGGTTGCCGCGGAAAAAGTGCTTAAGACAGGCATGCCCTATGCCTTTCCGCCGATGAACAGCCGCGAGCGCCGCCTGCTGCACATGGCTTTCCGCGACATTTCAGGCGTTGAGACGGCGAGTTCCGGCGAAGGGCCGGGTCGCTTTCTTGGGGTCTTTCCCGAGGGCAAGACAAACCTGCCCATCGCCGCGCCGGTGACCAAGCCGAGAGGCTTTGGACGCCGCTGATTGCGCCGGGTGTTGCGCTGCGAGTATGGCACAATACCCAACAATGAGACTCCGCTTCCTTGTGGTTCTGCTGGCTCTGGCTGCGCCGCTGTGCACGGCGCAGAAGCGCCTTGTGCTGATTGATCAGGATGGTTCCGGCCCGGGCGGCTCGAACCAGATGGCGATGCTGGCTCTGTTGCAGTCGCCGCAGGTCGAGGTGCTGGGCATCACCATGGTGACCGGCAACTCCTGGCGCGACGAGGAAACGCTGCACACCCTGCGCATGCTGGAGCTGACCGGCCACGCCAGCGTGCCGGTGGCCAAAGGCGCGGTGTTTCCGCTGATTCGCACGCAGCAGGAGACGCAACTGCGCGAGGCGCTGGATGGCAAGGTGGCATGGCTCGGCGCATGGGGCGAGATGGATGCGCAGGGAAACGGACCAGCGCACGGGATGCAGCCGCGCGGACCTTACGTGATTCCGCCGATGCCGGAGGGACAACCGCACCTTAAGCCCATCGACGAGGACGCCGCGCATTTTCTCATTCGACAGGTGCGCGCGCATCCGCGCCAGGTGACGATCTTTGCCGGCGGCCCGCTGACGAACATTGCGCTGGCTGTCTCGATTGACCCGGAGTTTGCCGCGCTGACCAAGGGTATTGTGCTGATGGGCGGGAGCCTCAACCCGCAAACCGACGACCCGGAGTTTACTGCAAGCCCGCGCCACGAGTTCAACTTCTGGTTTGACCCGGAAGCGGCGCATATCGTGCTGCACGCTGACTGGCCGCGCATCGATGTGACCACGGTGGATGTGTCGATCAAGGCGCCGTTCACGCAGCAGATGCTGGACGAGATTGCGAAAGCACAATCGCCCGCAGCGCGCTACATTGCCGCCTGGAGCGAGGACCGCTATTACATGTGGGATGAGCTGACCGCGTGCGCCTGGCTTGACCCTGCGCTCATCACGAAAGAGAAACAGGTTTACATGGACGTGGACCTGAGCCATGGGCCGAGCTACGGCGACACACTGACGTGGACTGAGCAATCGAAGCCCGCGACTGGCGTGCGCCTGGTGCATGCGCAGATGGATGTCGATCTGCCGCGGTTCCAGAAGATGTTTGTGAGCCTGATGACGGCTGAGCCGGCGCAATAGAAAAGGCCGCGCAGGGCGCGGCCTTTGGGACTTTGTCCTGTTGGATGTTTAGCTGTTCAACTGCTCCTGGAGCTTGTTGAGCGTGCGGTGCAGGTCCTTGTCCGTGCGGCGCTGCTCGTCGATTTTGCCGATGGAGTGCATGACGGTGGTGTGGTGCTTGTTGCCGAACTGGCGGCCGATTTCCGGCAGGCTGGCCTCGGTCATCTGCTTGGCCAGGTACATGGCGATCTGGCGCGGCACGACGACGTTGCGCGAGTTGTTCTTCTGCTTGAGGTCGCTGACCTTCATGCCGAACTGCTCAGCGACGGCGCGCTGGATGGACTCGATGGTAATTTTGCGCACCTGCATGTCAATGAACTGCTTGAGGCACTGCTGCGTGGTGCTGAGCGTGATGTCCATGCGGTTGAGCTTGCACCAGGCAACGAGGCGGACGAGCGCGCCCTCAAGCTCGCGCACGTTGGTGCGCACGTTCGAGGCGATGAACAGGGCGACGTCCGTGGGCAGCGTTACCTGCTCGCTCTCGGCCTTCTTTTGCAGGATGGCCACCTTGGTTTCGAGATCGGGCGGCTGAATGTCGGCGATCAGGCCCCACTCGAAGCGCGAACGCAGGCGATCTTCGATTTCGGCTAGTTCCTTGGGCGGGCGGTCGGAGGCGATGACGATCTGGCGCATGCTCTCATGCAATGCGTTGAAGGTGTGGAAGAACTCCTCCTGCGTGCGCTCTTTCTGCGCGATGAACTGAATGTCGTCGATGAGCAGCACATCCACGGAGCGGAATCGGTCGCGGAAGCTGGTCATGCGGTCATTGCGCAGAGAGGTGATCATCTCATTTGTGAATTTTTCCGCCGAGACGTAGCAGATGCTGGATGAGGGCTGACGGCGCTTGACCTCATGTCCGATGGCGTGCATGAGGTGGGTCTTGCCCATGCCGACGCCGCCGTAGAGGAAGAGCGGATTATAGGCGCGCGAGGGGCGCTCGGCCACGGCCAGCGAGGCAGCGCGGGCAAACTGGTTGCCGTTGCCGATGACGAAAGCGTCAAAAGTGTAGCGAGCGTTGAGCTGGGCCGCGGTGGACCAGTCGAACTGCCCCTGCCTGGGCGCGCGCTGTCCCTGTGCCGGCTCGGGAGCCGTAGGCGCATGCGCGGGCACCGGCCCGAAGCCGCCGTCCTTGCGCTGCGGTGGAACGGAGGGGTCATCCTCGACGGTGACAAAGCACACGTCGTCGAACTCCAGCGATTGCAGGTCAATCGCTTCCTGAATCAGGTCGCCGTACTTGTCGCCGATGTGCTGGAACTCCGGCGAAGGCACGCGCACATAAAGCGTTCGACCCGCGGCGTGGCTGTAGCGCGTCGGCTTAAGCCAGGTCTCAAAGGACTGGCGGATCACCTTTTTTTCTAAGGCTGCGAGAATCTGAAGCCAGGGATTGAGAGCCGAAGCCGGCGAAATTGCGAATGCCATCGAGCGAATCCTTGCCTGCGTCGCCTTAATATGCGGGATTGGTTCATCCGCCCGGATTTGACAAAGGGTCTCTCGTCCGGTGAGACGCATGACTCACCGCCCAGATGCTGCCCAATGCCTGCCTGGTCGCCGTTGATCTGCCTCGGATGTTTACATCGAGGCACGGGATGAAACTCATTCCGTGGGACGCTGAAAACTTTCTTGAACGGGTCCGATAGTAGCACATTTGGCAGTCGTTGCAATCCCCCATTCACATAACTTTGGTCAATGCACGGCAGGCTGCACCATAGGTGGTGAAACTCGCCGCGGATGTTACCAGAGTGATGCACGGAGGTCGTATAGATTCCTGCGCGACAGTGCCCTTTCGAGGGGGAGTTCATGTGCCGCCCTGCCTCGGCAGGCACATCGCGCTGGATTCCTGGCGCAACCTGCGATACACTTAATACTTGCCGTCAAGGCGCAGATTTTCAAGAGGAAACAGGAGCGCATTTCAATGCCCAAGCGCACATTTCAACCCAATCGCCGCAGCCGCGTGAAGACACACGGCTTCCGCGC
>JAJXZL010000007.1 GCA_021780075.1 Acidobacteriota bacterium | reverse complement strand
AACTCGCTTTGCCCGATTGGGGAATCGGAATGTCGTCTGCCATGGGTCAGGCGGCCTTTGCGGGCGGCGACGGAGGAAAGGTTCAAGGGCCGTTCATCGTGATGGGCGACAAGTAACCCTGGTTGAGCGTGTCATGCAGAAGGGGCAGGAGCCATCGCTCCTGCCCCTTCATGTTTGTGCTCGCGGAAGAACCCGCAAGCGCGATCTACCAGCCCAGCACGTAGGCAAAAATCAGCGGAGCAACAATCGACGCATCGCTCTCGATGATGAACTTCGGCGTCTTCTCGCCCAGCTTGCCCCAAGTAATCTTCTCGTTCGGCACAGCGCCGGAGTACGAGCCGTAGCTCGTCGTCGAGTCGCTGATCTGGCAGAAGTAGGCCCACAGCGGCACGTGTTCGCGCTGCAAGTCCTGGTGCAGCATCGGCACCACGCAGATCGGAAAGTCGCCTGCGATCCCGCCCGCAATCTGGAAGAATCCCAGCGGCGTCTTTGCCGTCGTTTCCGTGTACCACTCGGCCAACTCCATCATGTACTCGATGCCGGTGCGCACCGTGTGCACATTCTTCACGTCGCCGCTGATGCAGTGTCCTGAGTACATGTTGCCCAGAGTCGAGTCCTCCCATCCAGGCACAAAGATGGGCAGGTTTTTCTGGGCCGCGGCCAGCAGCCAACTGCTCTTCGGGTCAATCTGGTAGCTCTTCTCAAGATCGCCCGACAGCAGAATCTTGTACATGAACTGGTGCGGGAAGAAGCGCTCGCCGGCCTTGTCGGCCCGCACCCATTCTTTCAGCACTTCATTCTCAATGCGGCGCATCGCTTCCATCTCAGGAATGCATGTGTCCGTCACGCGATTCATGTGCCGCGCCAGCAGGCTCGCCTCGTCGGCGGGCGTCAGATCGCGGTAGTGCGGAACGCGCTCGTAAAAATCGTGCGCTACCAGGTTGAAGACGTCTTCCTCAAGGTTGGCGCCCGTGCAGCTGATGCCGTGAATCTTGTCCTGGCGAATCATCTCCGCCAGTGAAAGCCCCAACTCCGCGGTGCTCATGGCTCCGCCGATGGTCACGAACATCTTGCCGCCGTCGGCCAGCAGCTTGTTATATGCTTCAGCGGCATCCACAAGGGCTGCGGCATTAAAGTGACGATAATGATGCTTGATAAACGTTGTGATGGACGACATGATGCGTTTACTTGCTCCCGTACCTAAGCTAACACAGTCATTTCGCTGGAACAGCACGCTGGCGCGCCCACAACACATGCCCGCCGTGCAAGCATTTCAGCCATCGCATGTTGCCTCAGGCGTCGCTTTTGCGGCATCCGCGTCTTACCATTTACCTCCGGGGCAGTCTCATATACGCTGAGCCAGGCAAGAGCGCAGTCAGGAAGTGAGCACGGACGTGCAGATCGCTGGCCATCGAAGAGCATTCCTCTGGGCCGTCATCCTTCTCGCTGTGTGCATTTCCTCTCCCGCGCCAGCCCAGCAGTCCGAAATCCGCGACATCGTAACAGCAGGCCACCTTGCAGGCATGCGCTGGCCGAACTTCGCCGACGATCGAAACGAGCTCCAAAAGTTTTATGAGCCGGCCGGGTTCGCTCCCGCCTGGGTCGCCGCCTCGCAGCCCACTCCCGCGGCACTCTCGCTCATTCGTCTCTTCCGGAGCGCCGAAGCGAAAGGCCTCAACCCGGAGGACTATGACGCAGCGCTTTGGGACGATCGAATCCAGGCGCTCAAAGCTCCGTCCAGCGAACTGGCGGTGGCGAGTTTTGATGTAGCCCTTACCGTCTGCGCCATGCGCTATGTCTCCGCCTTGCGCAGCGGGCGCGTCAATCCGCATTCTCTCCGGCATGGACTTGGCGTGGAAGGGAAAGAGTTTGATCTGGCCGGATTCCTGCGCGGCCAGGTCATCAGTTCTTCCAACCTCAACGCGACGCTCGACGCGATTGAGCCTCCATTCGCGGCTTATCGTCGCACCGAGCAGGCGCTCGTTCGCTACATTGAGCTGGCGCGGCTCGATGACCGTGAAAAGCTGCCCGCCATTAAAAAGACAATCGAGCCAGGGCAGCTTTACAACGGAGTCCCGCGCCTCGCCCGCCGGCTGCAACTCGTGGGAGATCTGCCGCAGGATGCTTCCTACGCGCCGGACGCCCAGGTCTACGACGATGCGCTGGTCAACGCGGTCAAGCACTTCCAGCGTCGTCATGGCCTCGATGAAGATGGCCGCCTCGGCGCAGCCACCATCAGGCAACTCAACGTGCCGCTTCAGGACCGCGTGCGCCAGTTGCAACTTACGCTCGAGCGTTGGCGCTGGCTCCCCGCTGAGTTTTCCGCGCCCCCTGTCATCGTGAATATTCCTGACTTCCAGCTCCGCGCCCTCGATCAAAACAATAACGTCGTCTTCAGAATGCGCGTGGTGGTGGGCAGAGCCATGCGCACGCAGACACCTGTATTTTCAGCAGAGATGACGCACATCATTCTGCGTCCATACTGGAACGTTCCGCGCAGCATTCTGCGCAACGAATTGCTTCCGCTGATTGCGCGCGATCGCGGCTACCTCGCAAGCAAAAACTACGAGGTGACCACCTACGACGGCCGGGTGGTTGCCACGGGGCAGACTTCAGACGATGTATTCGCGCAACTCCGCGCAGGTAAGTTGATGGTGAGGCAGAGGCCCGGGCCCACCAACGCGCTTGGCCTCGTCAAGCTAGTCTTCCCCAACGAGAACGATGTCTATCTGCATGACACACCCTCTGTGCGCCTGTTTGCGCGCTCCCGCCGCGACTTCAGCCACGGATGCATCCGCGTGGAAAAGCCTGCTGAACTCGCCGCATGGGCCCTGCGCAACAATCCCGGTTGGACGTTGGAGCGGGTGCGGCAGGCCATGCAGAGCGGGCAAGACGACGTCACGGTGAATCTCGTCAAGCGCGTTCCCGTCTTTATCGTGTACGCAACGGCCTTCGCCTATGACAACGGAGACGTCTACTTTCTGAATGACATTTACGGCTTCGATCCAAGGCTGGCGGCCGAGCTGGCCCGCGGTTATCCCTATCCCTAGCCTACCCAGCGCCGGACGCGGCCCACATCCACATGCACAAAATCGTTGCCCGCATAGTAGCCCACACCGCCGCGATGCAGCGCCAGGGCGGCATCGCGCAGCTTTGCCGTCGGCACCCCGGGTATCCTGATGTCAATCGCCATCGCCTGCATGTGCAGGCTTTGGCGGGCCACGTGGTGCCCATGCGTGCGCAGGAACTCATTGGTCCACGGCGTGCGGTAGCCGCAGATGACGTCGATCTCGCCATTCGGCCTGCCCAGTGAAGCGAGCAGATCGTGCAGCAGGTCAAACACGCGCGGATCGTAGGTGTGAATATCGCTGGTGCGGCGGTCGCGCAGATACCGGTTCAGTCGCGCCAGTGAGGTCTGGTCATATCCCTCGTCATCGCGATACACAATGTCCAGCCGCTTTCCCGTATGAATGTCGAGAAAGTGAAGCTGGTAGGGGCTGCTCATTACGGTCTGAGGATTGGGCTCGGCAGCCGTAGGGCACAGAAGCCCGCAGGCGGAGATCAGCATCAGGAGCGATAGACTTAAGAAATTCCTGAACATCAAAAACAATGGACAAAACCCCGGATGGATGGAGTGGCCATGAGCTGGGTGAGCGAATCTTTATTGTACTAAGCGGGCCCGCTCCAACCCGTTATTTGCCTTCAAGTCGCAGAGAACAAAAGGAATTTTAAGTGCGCGCGGCCATCTCAACGCTTGTCATCGCGAGCGCAACGAACTCGAAGTATCTGCAACTTCAAAGTCTCCACGTTCCTTTGCAGATTAATTCTCACGCTCTGCTCTAATGGAATAGGAGCAAAAGAACAGGCCTCGGACCTAGTCCGGATTCAGCCCCTGCGACCCATGGATTGCGGGCCGTGAAAAGAGAATTGGGTACCCCCCTACCCCCCCTCTTTTACTTTTGTCTTCCAAGGAGAGTTCGCAGATTTTTGGGGGCGGCTGTTCGATCCGTCTTCGCCGCCCCGCTGATTGTTGTTCCTTTACCCCTTGCGTGCAGCCAACAACTCGGTCACTCTGGCCATCACTTCGAACGCATCGGCTATATAGACCACGTCGGCCTTCCCGCGCGTCCAGCCGCAGTTCGGGTCCAGGCTGATCGCGCGCCGCTCGCCAATAAAGCGCCAGCCCACCACGTGCGGCTCTTCGCCGTGGCAGCAGGTCGAGAGCCCCTTGGGATGCCGCGGCGTTGATCCCGTCTGGCCTACCTGGTTCATGTGCGTCAGGAAGGGAAGTACAGGCTGGTTTTCGCTGCCCTGATCCACCAGCGATTTGCTGCTGCCCAGGGACGCCCCCGTCACGCGCAGAAAGCCCAGAATCAACTCGCCGGCCCGTGCCGCATGGATCTCGCCGTCGGGCTGCTTCTTGGTCCATCCTGCGCCGGCCACAAACAGTAGCCGCGCGTCCGGGCGAATCGTCTGCGCATCCTGCGGCGGCTCGCGAAAGCCGCTCACTATGGTGCGTTGCGTGGGCAGCTCCACCGCGACCTGCTCCACATGCACCTCGCCCGCCGGTCCTGAGAATGCAGCGTGCGTGCCCGCATCCAGCAGCAGAAACCACGGACGAGCATCGCGGCTTATCACGCCCTCCATGCGCTGGCGATAAAACCAGCGTGTCGCCTCCACGCCCTCGCTGCCGCCAAGTGATGTGATGTGCGTATCAATCACGCCGCCCAGCCGGTGTGCCACGCCAGCCGCAACCCGCGCCATGCGCGAGCTGGACGGCGCAAGCACAATGCTCGCATTGGCGGCGCGGCAGAGCGCCTCGCAGGCCGCCGCGTCACTCGCATAGCGTGCCTGTGCAAAGGCTTCACCTTGAACGGCAAGCACGCGCGCCCCGGCAGACGCCAACACGCCCGCCGGGGCATGCGCGGCCACAATGCCGATAGTGAAAGAAGCGCCGAGCCGTGCCGCCAGCTCCTTGCCGGCCGTCACAGCTTCCAGCGATCCCTTGCTCAGCTCGGTGCCGCTCTCTTCCGCATGGGTCAAAACAAGTATGGATTCCATCGTTACTCCGCTCCAATCCACTCAGCCAACTCGCTGGCAATCGCATCGGCTGTCATGTCCTTTACCACGCGCGTGGTGCGCTGTTGCTTGGGCAGGCTTACTGAGGCATAGCGCAGCCCGTTTGCTGCCAGCGTCGCCGGCTTGGCCTTCTGTAAAGCCGGCATCATGGTGCGCATGTTGGCCATGCCCACCTGCGGATTGTTGCGCGGCTCGGCAAGATTCCCGGTGGCCCAGCCCAGCACCGCGGGAGTACCCCCACACACAGATGCCTGATGTTTGCCGCCTTCCACGCGCTCCAGCACTTCAAACGATCCATCGTCGCGCAGCGCAATCTGGTCCACACCCTGAAACTGGTCGGTAATGCCCAACCGCTCTCCCACAAGCTGCAGTGTCACGCCGGAGCCGCGCGTGGCCGACTCCCATCCGCCGAAGAGCAACAGGCGGTCGCGTTCCAGACCCGGCAGCGCCGCAATCGTCTCCGCCAGCACGGCAGCGGTCGCATGCGCATCGGTAAAGCCGCCGATCGGGCCATCGATGGGAACCAGCTCAAAGTTCACCTTCTGCGCCACGGTCATCATCACCTGTTGCAGCTTGGCCTTGGGGCCCAGGCTCACAAGCCAGACCTTGCTGCCTGGATTTCCCGCCGCCAGATGCGCAGCCTCATACAACGCGCAGGCAGCCCAGGGATCCAGCACCGCAGGCAGCACCATTTCATTCTTCAGCCCCGGACCGGCCGGCGTAGTCACCGGCTCAAGGGTCTGTAGCGGATCGGGAACGATGCCCGCGCAGACCACAATATGCAACACATTTGCCATGGATACTTCCCCTTGAAGATCGCTTTTGCAGCAGTAAAAACTCAGTTCTCCGCGGAGTGCAGTCCCCCCGCACCGGCGCGGAACTCGATGTTGGAGTGCTCGCCGTCCGGCGACTGTGCGCAGTTCCACAGGCATGCGCCGCAATGCACGCACTTTTCGCGCTCGAACGCTGGCAGCCCGTCTGCGCCCTCCGTAATGGCCTGCCCGGAGCACATGGAGATGCAGGTTTTCGACTCGCAGGCGATACAGAGCCCCGCGTCGCGAAAGATCACGTGATCGGCATAGCCCGGCATGGCCTGTACCTTGCCGCCCATCAGCAGCGCATCCTGATGTGAAACCAGCAGGCGCCCATCGAAGGCAATTTCGGGCCAGCCTCGTGCGGTCATCAGCGCATCGTGCAGCGGGCGTCCGTCTGCCACCGCCAGTGCCGCGGCGTCATCGCGCCGAAGACCTTCTTCAACAGAGTGCGAAGCCGGCTCGCGAATCTGCTTGTGTGCCGGAGGAATATGCGCACCCAATGAGAGTCTGCCGCCCGTAAGTCCGGCCAGCGCCATGCCGATCATGCCGCGCACAACTCCACCATGAAAGCCGTTGCGTGCATTCTCGGCCTCCCGCGCGCCGCGCTCCACCCAGCTTGCGCGCCGCCGCATTTCGTAAGTCGCTGCCAGCGTCTCGCGCGTGAAGGGCTTGCCCGCGCGCAGCAGCTCCAGCACTGCCTGGCCCAGTTGCGTGCCAGTCGTCCACGCCTCATCCACACCGGACCCTGTAAGCATGTTCGTGCTCCCGGAGCCTTCGCCGATGCGCGCAAATCCATTGCCTGTCAGGAACGGCTCGCCGCGCCTGCCAGACTCCTCCAGCGACTTCGCACCCCATGAGCGCAATGTGCCGTTTTTCAAATAGCGCCACAGAGCCGGATGCTGGATGTAGTGCTGTAAATAGCGGTAGGCCGTGCGCGACGGGTCGCTGAGCCACGAAGGCACAAAGATGCCCACTGAAACAAGCCGCTCAGGATGCACATAAAGAAAGCCGAAAATCTCCGGTTCGGGAAATCCAAACGTGTGCCACACGGTGCCGGGCTCCAGCGGCGAGTCCTCCGGCAGCTCGATCACCATCTTCATGCCCACGGCCCACTCATGCCGAGCATGTCCTTCAGGCAGGCCCAGCCGCTGGTCCAGAGCGTGGCCCACCGCACCCACCGGCCCATCGCCCACCACGGTCAGTTGCGCGCGCACGTCCATGCCGGCCATAAAGCCGTCGGCCTGTGCGCCGTTCTTGTCCACGCCCTGTTCCACCAGCCGCAGGCCCGTAACCGCCCGATCGGCAAACAGCGGCCCACTCACCGGCATGCCAGGCCAAACCTGCACTAGTCCCGATTCCATCAGCTGTGAGCCAACCCACTGGTTGAACTGGCCGATCGACATCACCAGGCCGCCGTGCTTGTTCAGAAACCCAGGTGTCCACGGCAGTTCGAAGGCATGGTCCTTTATCCCGAAGAGGGCTCCGGTCCTGCCCAGAATCGCATCGCAGAAGCGCAAAGTGAAACTGCGGCGGCTGGCGCCAATCGGGTCCAGCAGGTAGAACACCCGTTCCTGCTTCACCTCGACCGCCATGGGAATTTCAGCCGCGTTGAGGTTGGGGAAGCTTGTGCGAATCCCCCGCGCACGCGTGACCACGCCGCTCACGCCCGCTGCAATATCGTCGGCGCGTTCGTAGCAGACCACCTGCAGTGGCATTCCGGGCATTACCCTGCTTTCAAAAGCGGGGTCCGCTGGATTCTCCTTCCACGCCTGCGTGAGCGTGGTCAGAAAGCCGCCCATTGCCGGACCAAAACCCGCGCACGCAATATCCACTTCCATTGCCTGGCGGTCGATCTCTGGCGCGTGTGTCTCCCCAGTTGGTGTGGATGTGCTCATGCAGGATAGTCCAGCGCTTCGGGGATCATCACTCTGCTCACCGTATCAGCGGCGCGGTCCTTGGCCAGCCGTGAGCCTGTCAGGCAGGTCGCCAGTTTGTTCTGCATGCGGAGAAAGTCGCTGTTGCCGCTGCAGTCCGCGCACGGGCCGGCTTTCTCTGGATGCTCTCCATCCAGAGACACCACATCCACAGCACAAGCCGAGATGCCGGGCATTACCTCTTCATACGCTTCCAGCTCACTGGCCAGGAAGCACCCATGATGCCCTTCTTCGTCCCATGCGGGATGCCGCTTGTATCCAAACACCAGTTCGGCGCAGATGCGCTGCACCTCGCCTGCCGCCTGCGCCGCCTGCGTATGGCACAGGTCGCTGAGGAACTGCACAGTGCCTGCCAGCCCCTCGGCCACCACGGGATCACTGTTTCCCTTCGCTTCCAGTTCCAGCACATCCAGAATCTCGAACCGCGACGCCAGCAGCCAGCAGAGCGCGTCGGCCAGCGGGAAGGTCACGCCCTGCCGCTGTCCGTGATAAAGACGGTTGCCGTCGGCATCAGTGGTTTTCTGTAAATGGTTCAGCGTCCACTGCCACATCTGCATTGCGGAAGCAAGAGTGCAGGCGCCGGTGCCGGGACGAGCTGAGGCAATCCTGCGCATCTCCGCGGTCCACGTGCGGAACTGGGCCAGGAAGACCTCGGAGGTCATGGTCACGCTCAATTGCCTGCGCTGCACGGCCTCGGGGCCTTCATAGGTCGCTTCAAGCTGCGCGTCCATCCACTTCGTAGCCAGAAATCCGGGGCAATCCTCCGTGATGCCATAGCCGCCCATCAGGCTCACGGCTTCGCGCATCATGTTGGTGCCGTGCCCTGTGTTCCATAACTTGGTGGCCGGACACACCACGTTGGCCTCTGTGTCTTTGAGCACAAAGTCCACCAGCGGATCGGATGCCAGCTCGGCACGTCGCGGATCGTCAGGTCTCAGCGACAGCATCTCGATGGCGCGATGTTCGCTTTCCTTCAGCGCCTTCATCTCCGCACGTCCGCCGCGGATGCCGCGCTCATGCAATATCTCCGTCTTACGCTTCTCGATCGGATCCAGAGTGTCGAACAGTCGAGCCGCGGCAAAGCCAAGGGAGGCAGCAGCTTCACCGGTGGCCCACACATCCACCAGGCGGTGCAGTGCATCCTCGCGTTGCTGGATGCCCTGTTCATAGCGCACAGTGCCGGGCTTTGCGCCTTCTGCTCCGCGAAAACGTCCGCGCTGGTAGCGGATCACGGGCTCGACCGCCGAAAGCAGCTTGGCCGCGGTCATCAGGCCCACTGGTACGCGCGTGCGGCGGAAAACCGCCTCGATGATTTCGGCGTGGTTGAAGTTGGGCACAATCACGCCATCCTTCACCGTGTATCCGCCCACGATGCGGTTCGCAGGAACCTTCAAGTTGAAGATTGGGTCACCGGTCGACGAGAGCTGATGAACCAGCTTCTTCGTCGGGGTGCCGTGGTCGAAGGTGCCCTCGTCGCCCTCTTCCAGAATCACCACGCAACTGCCTTTGATGCGCGGATCGTTGGAGTTGACCGCTGCGGTTGCGAAATTGGCGAAGGCAATGTTGGTGATGAAGCGCCCGCGCTTGTCCACCTGCAGCCACGGCTCTTCGCCGTCTTGCCACTCTGCCACATGCACTTTGCCGCTCAACATCCCGGTGTCCACGCCCACGTAGGGAATTGGCTCAGTCAGCACAAAGGCGCCGCGCCAGGGCTTGCGATCTTCGCCTGCGTGCGGGGGGGCAGACAGGCTCTTATAGCGAAGCACCTGCTCGGCAGTGCCGCGCTCGTGGATGGGCGCAAGAGCCAGGAAGCCGGCCAGGCTTGCGGTGGCTGCGCCGCCGTCCACCCATGCCAGCTCAAAGGCTGCCAGAGACAGTGCCAGATTCTTCGGCCCAGCAATAAAGCCCCCCTCTTCCGGCTCCATAAAGGCCGCGGTGATGCCGGCTCGGTCAAACTCCTGCAACATTTCGTTCTTCGCAGGAGTCCACTCGTGGTTGTTGCGTTCACCGGCTGCCACCATGCATGCCACGGTGCTTCGTGCCACGCTGCGCGCGGATTGCACCAGCATCTGCAGGTCAAAACGGTCGGCGAAGCGCCATTGAATCTGGCGTACCGCATCGCCAGGAAGGGTGAGCATGGTTGCCTCGGTTGCCGCAGCTGTAGCCATAAGTTGTTCCTCTGTTAGCGGCCATATTGTCCTTGACCAGGCATACGGTGGAATGTGACCTGCATCACCACGCCAGAACGGACGAATGGTGTTACTGATCCGAGGTGAAATGTCCAATTTGGTGATACGCAGGTGTGGCCGGGCGCACAAGCTGCTCTGTCATCCCCCCGCCAAATCCTGCCAGATGTGATTGCTGCGTAGTGCAGGGCAGGGAAACTGCGCGGCTCTGGAAGCTGTCCTGTGATAAGAGTCACTGCGAAAATTTCACCGTGGGACTCTCTTATATGTGCAACTCCTGCGAAGAGATTCTGGGCGCGAAACAGTGCAATTATCCGCAGGTGAGCCGTGAGAGCAGGAGCGCAGCTTCTCGCTCATGGAGAAAGAAGACGGCAGGATGGCCAAAGCCGCAACACAGGATGTATTTTCCATTGCAAAGTTCATACGTACGGCAGCGCATCTCGTTAGCATAATTTTTCCAGGGGATTTCACTGAAGCTTCTTCCGTGCTCACCGCCGGCGCAGGGCCACTCATTCGAGTCAGAACCATTATCCGCAGTGGGATCGTATCCGCCTGCCTTGCCGTACTGGCGCTTGCAGTGGCTCCGGACGCGCTGCGCGCAGAGACTGACTGCCTGGCCTGCCATGCCGACAAAAGCATGCAGGACTCCTCAGGGCACAGCATCGCTGTAGACCGGAAGACATTCAAGGCGAGCATTCATGGCAGCCTGAAGTGCAACGATTGCCACGCCGACATCAAGGCCTATCCGCACCCGGAACATTTGGCGCCTGTGCAGTGCAAGAGCTGCCACGATGGGCAGGAATCGGAGCTTGAAGGCAGCGTGCATGCCACTGCGGCGCAGCATCCCTGCACCAGTTGCCACGGAGATGCCCATTCGATCTTCCCCAAGGTTGACCCAAGGTCGGCAGTCTATACGCTCAACATCCCGGGCACCTGCGGCAAGTGCCACGGCAACGATGCAACGTCAAAGAAGAACGGTCTGCCCGACGTCTATCTGCCCTATGCTGACTCCATACATGGCATGGCGCTTGCCAAAGGAGGTCTGCTGGTGGCGGCCAACTGTACAAGTTGCCATGGCTCGCATCACATTCTGAGGCGCAAAGATAGGCAGAGCCCGATATTCAGGACGAACATTCCCCAAACATGCGGAAGCTGCCACGCGGGAATCGCCGACCAGTATAAGGCTGGCGTGCATGGCAAGGCCCTCGCTGCCGGCAAGAGCGGTGCGCCCGTGTGTACAGATTGCCACACGGCGCACGCGATTCTGCAGCCCACGGAGGCTGCGTTCCGGATGCGCTCCACTCCGCTCTGCGGCTCGTGCCACAAGGCGCAATTCACCACCTACCGGGATACGTTCCATTCGCAGTTGGGGGCGCTCGGCGGCTATGTAGAGACAGCGCGTTGTTGGGATTGCCATGGTGCGCATGAAATTCTGCCTGCTTCAGACCCGAAATCGCCAATCGCAAGTGCCAACCTGGTGAAGACCTGCAGCAAATGCCATGCGGGCGCGAATCAGAAATTCGTGCAATATCAGCCTCATGCCGACGCACGTATCTTCAAGCTGAACCCTGGGCTCTACCTGGTTCGCCTGTTCATGAACCTGCTTCTGATCAGCGTACTTACGTTCTTTGCGATTCACACCATACTGTGGCTGATCCGCGCACGATACGACCAGATTAAGAAAAAGTCGGCACAAGGAGGAAAGGATGCCTGATCTGGAACAAGCCGCAGGCGAAAACAGGGTGCAGAGCAGTACGGGGGGGCGGTATTTTCTCCGTTTTACACGGGCGCAAAGAGGGCTTCATGCCGTCCTTTTCACCACTTTTCTGGTTCTGGCGGCTACCGGGCTGCCCTTGCGCTTCAGCAGTACGCCATGGGCCATCCGGCTGGCGCAGGAGGTGGGTGGCTTTGGTGCCATCATCTTCTTCCATAAGCTGTGCGCCTTTGTCCTGACGGCGGCATTTCTGATCCATTTTAAGAATGTGATGATGCGCGGTCTTGTTCATCACGAGAAGGGAATCTTCTGGGGGCCAACCTCGATGGTGGCCAACTGGAAGGACGTGAAGGACCTTTTCGGCCATTTCCGCTGGTTTGTAGGACTGGGGCCACGTCCGCAATTCGAGCGCTATGCCTACTGGGAGAAGTTCGATTACTGGGCAGTCTTCTGGGGCATGGTGGTCATCGGCGCGTCAGGCTACGCGATGTGGTTTGCGCCGTTCTTCGCAAGGTTTCTTCCAGGCTGGGCGCTGAACGCCGTGCTGGTGGTTCATGGGGAGGAAGGACTGCTTGCCATCCTGTTCATTTTCTCCATCCATTTCGTCAACACACACCTGCGCCCCGACAGCTTTCCCATGGATATGGTGATTTTTACCGGCGTAGAAAGTGAAGAGGAATTCAAGACCAAGCGGCAGCAGGAATATGAACGGCTTTCGATGGAGGGGAAACTGGAGTCGAGGATTGCTGCTGCTCCAGAGCTCTGGCTGATCAAGTTCTCCCGCATTGCTGGATTCACGGCCATTGCCATCGGCCTGGTGCTTCTGGTGCTGACTCTTAGTGCGATATTCCTCTGATGGGGCGTGGAGCACTGGAGCAAGGGTTGTCTGATGGCGTCCTGTCTGCCACAGAGGCGGTTAGATGCGCCAGTAGTCGGCGCGCCAGTTTCTGATGCGCTCCTTGATCTGTTTGTGATTCCAGTTGTGCTCCAGTGTTTGCTTGGCGAGTTCCACCACTTCGTCATCACCGGCAAAGCGCAGGCCAATCAGCTGATCCTCGCTCAGTTGGTAGATCTGCGCGTGCCATTCAAGCGGAGTGAGAGACTGCAGACGCAGCCGTTCTTCCAGACGGATGATGCGATCCTGCACCTTGAGCGGGTAAAGGCGAAGCTTAAACAGCGCAACGAAGGCCACAACCGACATCACAACAAACCACGTTGTAATAAAGCCGGGTCGATGCACGAGCTGAACTACGGCAATCACCAGGTTGGCGAGAAGAGCGAAGGTAAGAAAGAAGTGAAAGACGGGGTCGAGTTTGGCGTGATTCTTGAGGTTCTGCGGGGCTTTACTCATGCGCTGCCACCATCTCCTTCATACCCTTGCTGGCTGGTTCATCCGGCGGAACATCCGCAAGTTCGGTGGCACCAGCGGCGGTCGTCTGCAACTCCGCGCTGTCCGGATTCTGCGTGGGCCAGGCTGTGGATGTCAATGCGGCAAGATTGTCAGGGCCCAGTATCTGCGGGTGTTTCGGCAGCAGGTGGTAACGCCCGCGCACCAGGTAATCCACAAAAAGCCCTCCGGCAAGGTATGGATTCATCGCGACGAGCGGGATTGCGTAACCGGTGGTCACGAGCGACTCAGAGATGCTTTTGTTGGAGCGGCTGAGGCGGCGGTAGCCGGGAATTTGCGGAATCTCAAAGATCGTCAACTTCGTCTCAGGGTGCTTGCGCGTATAGCGCACCAGTTTGAATGCGATCTGCTTGGGAGTTGTCATTCCCGCATCAGGAAACGCACTACGACGAAATGTGCCGGGAAAATAGAAGTTCAGCGTAACGCGCGCGAAGTCCGCGCAGTTGTTGAACAGCAGTTGGAAATGCGAGCTGTTGTCGGCGTTGTTCATCCTGGCGATGAATGCGTCGTCCTGCTCCTCAGTGGTCTCAAAGCGATAGGCGTAGATGCGCCGCTCGTAGGCCACGCCCACCAGTTCGGTCCATCCCCCATGCAGAAAATTACCGCGCGGAACGTCCTGGCCCAAGCCCATCAAATGGGTCTCGTGATACCTGTCGCGCATCCGGTGCACCGTGTCGCGATCCACATGTGCGGGCACCTTCGAGGCGTCCTCCAGCGCATAGAGGTAGGGAACGAGCGGGATCGCAATCCAGTCGTAGCCGCCCAGCCCCTGGTAGCGTGAGACGACAGCGCCCATCTCGCCCGGCTGGCAGCGGCGCAACTTGACGGGAGTCTCAGCGCAGATCCGCTCAAAATAGACGGCATTGTGACCGGTTGGATTTACGGTCCCAAAGAAGCCGTAGGGCTGCTCCATCAATAGCGCCGCCTGTGCCCGGCAGCGCGGGCAGACGAGCGAGAACAAAGCTAATAAGATGAGAGCGAATGCGAATGTGCGTCTGTCGCGCATTGAGGGCATTGGTCCCCTTGGATCGGGTTGTCGTTCTCTCTTTCAGTATGCCGCAAATGCGATGAAAAGCACTGCGTTCATACCAGATACCGGTGCGCATGAACTCAGTTTGGAACTGGTATTGCCGAGGATCAGCGCCACTTTATCGGGCAACATTTGAGAATGTTCGCAGCGCCACGTAATTTAGACACACACCACCGGAAAAACGTTGTGTGGATCGCTGCAAGGTGTAGAAAACACGTGATCAGCCAGGGTTGGCTGTTTGCTGGCGACTCCGATCGCGTTCGCGTGCCGAAAATCTACTGTTTCAACCGGGCTGAAGAACCGATGCTGTTCTTTTTGTGCTGTTCTCGTGCACGGCTCTTTCAGCGCAAGTGACTCTTTTCAAGATACTTGCCAGCCAACTGGATAGGCGAAGCCTGTATCTCGAGCCGAGTGCGCCATGCTGGCGGTGTACTTCGATTCGACAGGGGCACCAGGCAAGGGCGTGGAAGCTTTATCGGATCGTCTCGAATCTTTCCGAGGGGTAACTGCAAACAGGGCAGTTATCACCTGTGGCGGCCCTTGCTGTATGGCCGCAAACCCCACAGACCTGGAAGCTTTGCTCAGCGCTTATCCATGAGCTTTTGTGCGGCGATTCCAGCAGAGCAATGGCCTCGCTGTAGAGCTGAACATGCGTTTTTTCCGCTTCCATGGCAAATAGGAATGAGCGCGCGGCGGTGGCGTTGATGTGGGCCGATGCCTCTTCCCAGAAGCGGGGATACATCGAATCAATTTCATAAATCTCTTCAGCGAGTGCCACCTTCAGGTTTTCCAGCGTACTTTTTACAAGAGGCGGGGCGATCCTGGCGCTTGGCTCGCCGCCCATCTGCCGGATGACGCGGGCCTGGGCGCTGCCGTGAATCTGCTCAGCGCGCGCCGCGGCGCGAAACAAGCTGGCAACTCCATAGAGCCCATCCGCTTTTGCCTTCTCTGCAAAGGCTTTGTACCTGGCGTGAGAATTTAATTCGCCTTCGTACGCGGTCAAAAGGTTCTTGATTGTGATTTCGCTTCCTGCAGCGATCACCATAGTTGCCATTCATCCTACCCCATCAATGCAACTTTAGTGTAAGAAGGTTTCAGGATAACGCGCTGTGATTTAGCTCACTTGTACCGGATTGGGCAACGCTGCCTTGGAATGGGTGGGTTTTGAAGGCAGGGCTTCAACATTGCCCCTATGAAGATGCGGACGAACGCCGGTAACGGATGGCATCGACCGTGGAAGTCGCCACCAGGCCTTCCTCTACCATTGTGCCGAGGATGGGAAGCAGCCGCGCAATCTGCTCGTCCGTGTCGATAATGCTGAGCTGGATCGGCGCGTCTTTTGAAAAAGTCCAGTGGCCAGAGCGGCGGATCCTGCTGCCGGAACCGAAGCCTTCAATACCTCGAAAAACAATGACTTCTGCGATGTCCAGTTCTTTGCATCTGGCCACAATGGCCTCATAGAGGGGCTTACCCTGCCAGCGGTCATCTTCGCCGAAGTGAACGCGCACCATGCGGCCTGAGAATTGTTCCTTCATGGCATGTTCCTCTTACTCCGCGTCGGCGTCGTGTGCTGGCGAGGCTGCTTCCTTCGGAGCGTCGGGCGCGCGATAAGCGTACTTGATGATGTCCACATCAGAGAAAACTACGAGGCCTTCCTCCACCATCTGGTCCACCATGGGAAGAAATGCGCGCAGCTTTTCCGCCGTGTCGATGGCCGAGAGCATCAGCGAGCTGCGATGCGAGGAAAAGAGCGATTCGTCCTGGTGAATGCGGCGGTGGGCTCCGTAGCCAAGGATTCCGCGATAGACGGTGACTCCGGCGATGTCGTTGGCGCGCATCGCTTCCACCAGCGCCTTGTACAAAGGCTTGCCGTTCCAGCGATCCTCTTCGCTGAGGTAGATGCGCATCATCTGCGCCTTGCCTTCGATCTTCAGGTGCTCAGGCTGCACCTTAGGTCGTGCCCTGGAGGTCTGTGCGGCCTTGGCGATGTTGGTTTCCTGCGTTTCAACCAGGCCAGTGCCGGCCATCTCCTCCAGTTTGCCGAGGATTGCGTCGACTGTTTCGCGCGACTCGATGAACTCAATTTTGATGGGCAGGTGGTCGGAAATGTCGATGAGATTGGAGGAGTGCATGTGGTGATCGGCGCCAAAGCCCGCGATGCCTTTGGTGACCGTTGCTCCGGCAATGCCGCGATAAAAGAGGAAATCCAGAATGCTGGAGTAGATGGGAACGCCGTGATGCGTGGAGCCTTCGCTCAGGTAGATCGTGACCTTAACTGCTTTTCCAGGATTCAGCATGGCAGCTCACCCTGACGACAATTGTGGATTCTATCGCTGTTGCAGATGTGCGTCGAGCGGCTGGATCACAGTACGTCGGCCAGCAGGACGCCGAACCATGTGGCCGCGAGGCCCAGGATGAGGCTGCCGACGGCATAGAGCGCTGCGAGCGCAAAGGCTCCGGCGCGCAGGTTTGAGAGGGTTTCCCACTCATAGGTGGAGAAGGTGCTGTAGGCGCCGACAAAACCGATGGGGATGAGAAAACGCCATGCGGGGCTCAGCTCCACGCGCTTGCCAAGATAGGTGAGCGAGAAGCCGATGATGACGCAGGCCGTGATGTTGATGACGAAGGTGCCGTAGGGAAATCTTGTCCCCATGCGGCTTCCGATCATGGAGCCGACCCAATAGCGGGCGATGGAGCCAAGCGCTCCGCCGGCGGCGATGAGCAGATATTTCTGCAAGGCGTAACCCTCTTCCTTCAGATGCCGGCACCGTGACCCGCGCAATGCCGCGCGGGCACATCGCGCCGTGTTCTAAATTCCAAAGATGTTGTACAGGGGGATCGTACCGGGAGACGACTCCGCGACAGGAATCCCTGCCAGGAGTCATCAGCCGTCTGTTCAAAGAAGCAGACGGCGGTTAAGGGTGAACTCCATCACCACAACCACACCCCGATTACACATCGCTTTTGGAGGATGTGTCAATCGGAGGCGTGCTAGTTGTGCTTGCCCTTCCACTCTTCATAGGGGCCCTGGAAATCTTCGATGCCGTCTTCTTTGAAATTCCAGAGGCGGGTGGCCACTTCATCGATCAGGTCGTGGTCGTGGGTGACCAGCAGGACTGTGCCCTCGTAACGCTGCAGGGCGATGTTGAGCGCGTTGATGGACTCGAGGTCGAGGTGGTTGGTGGGCTCATCAAAGATGAGGATGTTGGGCTTGGTGAGGATGAGTTTGCAGAAGACAAGGCGGGCCTGCTCTCCACCGGAGAGCGCCTTGGTCGGCTTGGCGCCTTCTTCGCCGGAGAAGAGCATCTGGCCGAGAATGCCGCGAATCTCTTCAACGTGGGACTGCGGATTCCAGCGGTGCAGCCACTCGGCAACGGTGAGGCCGTGCTCGATGGTGGAGCCGACATCCTGCGGGAAGTAGCCGACCTGCGCCTCGTGTCCCCAGAAGACGGTGCCTGAGTCGAGCGTGAAGTCCTTGTCTGCAAGGCCGGGGTAGTTGGCAAGCAGGCTTTTGACCATCGTGGTTTTGCCGGCGCCGTTGCGGCCCATGAGGCAGATTTTCTCGCCGCGCAGCACGTTGGCGCTGAAGCCGTCGATGACCGTCTGGTCACCGTAGATCTTGGTCAGATGCTTGAATTCGAGGACGTGCTTGCCGCTGGGGCGGGTCTGATCAAACTTGATGAAGGGGCGCTGGATGTTGGAGCGGGCGAGCTCGTTGGTCTGGAGGCGCTCCACCTCTTTGCGGCGGCTGGTGACCTGGCTGGAGCGCGTGCCGGCGGCAAAGCGGGCGATGAACTCATTGAGCTGCGCGATTTTCTTTTCACGCTGCGCGTTCTGCGACTCCAGCGTGGAGCGAATCTGCGTCTTGGCCATGACCATCTCGTCGTATCCGCCGGTGTAGACGATGATGGTCTGGTAGTCGATGTCGGCGGTGTGGGTGGTGACGCTGTTGAGGAAGTGGCGGTCGTGGGAGATGGCGATGAGCGTTCCGTCGTACTTGAGCAGGAAGTCCTGGAGCCAGTGGATGGAGTCGAGATCGAGGTAGTTGGTGGGCTCGTCGAGCAGGAGCGCTTCAGGCTTGCCGAAGAGCGCCTGTGCCAGCAAGACGCGGACTTTCTGGCCGCCCTGCAACTCGCCCATCTTGCGTTCGTGCAGTTCCTCGGTGATATCGAGGCCATCGAGCAGCACGGCGGCATCGCTCTCGGCAGTGTAGCCATCCTCGTCGCCGATGATGCCTTCGAGCTCGCCGAGGCGCATGCCGTCTTCGTCGGTCATATCGGACTTTTCATAGATGCGGTCCCGCTCTTCGAGCGCTGCCCACAGGGGCGCGTTGCCCATGATGACGGTGTCAATGACGCGGTAATTGTCAAAGGCGAACTGGTCCTGGCGGAGCACGCCGAACTTGCGCGGACGCACTACCGTGCCTTTCTGCGCGTCCAACTCGCCGGTGAGGATCTTCATGAAGGTGGACTTGCCGGAGCCGTTGGGGCCGGTCAATCCGTAGCGGCGGCCGGGGACAAAACTGACGCTGACGTCCTCAAAGAGCACCTTGGAGCCGTAGCGCATGGACACATTGCTGACACTGAGCATTCTTTTCTGGTTCCTATAGTTCAGACCGCAGCGGGGTAACGACTCCGCCGGGCCGGATGAAGCTGGGGTTGGATGAA
>JAJXZL010000048.1 GCA_021780075.1 Acidobacteriota bacterium | reverse complement strand
AGAAAGGCGTTGTATCCGCGCTTCCCGCTGGAGTCCGCGGCGGAAACCATGTTGGATAAACTCACGGCCGGCCCTGTCATCGTCGAGAACCCCTTTGCTACGGTCTAATTCCTGTTGCGGCGGATGTCTCCGGCCAAGCTGTCCGGCTGCGGAAAGATTTTGCTTACATCGCTGCATTGCAGTTTCGCAATGATAGTCTACAATGACCACATTGCAGCAAATCGCTCAATATTTTGAACTGAAGGCGAGCAGAATGTCGAGGCTTACCCAGACTCAAGCAGCGCCTATCGCTCAATTTTTCAACAGGACGAGGTGCTGCCTGCGGTATGTACAGCGTTTGCCAGCCGGGCAATGTCGATGTGGCGCTGAATGCACCAGCCCCTTGACGGCCTGAACGCAACGCTTCCGCGGAAATCGTGGAGCGCTTGTCTCTGGGCCGCTGGGAATGTGATTGCGAGGGACGCCCGATCGTGCGCATGTTAAGGCACAACAGTGAATTTGGGTCCATGGATGATCGGGGTCTGGTACTCAGAAATCCTGTTTGAGCGAGATCAACGGAAGTCGTAACGTCAATGCGGTTTTACGCAGGAGGTGTACCTTTGAAAACTCTTCATCCATCACGCTTCGCCTTGCTTCTCGTCATTTTCTCAACCGCTTTGCTGTCAGCTCACACGATTCGCGCCCAGGAGAGCTCATTTGCAGTGATGCCTTTGCCCGCGCATATGGTTCCGGGGCAGGGCGCATTTCTGATTGACGGAAGCTTCAGCGTTGGTCTGGAAGGATACACGGACCCTCGTGTGCTGACGGGCAAGCAGCGGTTTCTGGAAACACTTTATCGAGAAACCGGAATTCCATTCGGAGTCGCAGCGCAGGCAACGCCAGCCAGTTTCACGATCACGACGGGTGGGGCAAGTGATCCGGTGCAGCAGTTGGGCGAGGATGAGTCTTATCACCTGGAGGTTACGGCGACGCATGTGCGACTGAAGGCGCCGAATGCCCTGGGTGTTCTGCACGGCCTGCAAACTTTTCTGCAATTGGTGAGAATCACGCCCCAAGGCTTTACGGTTCCCGCAGTCACTATTGACGACCAGCCTCGTTTTCCATGGCGCGGACTGATGATCGATGCAGGACGGCACTTCATGCCCGTCCCTGTGATTGAGCGCAACCTGGACGGGATGGAGGCGGTCAAGCTGAATGTCTTCCATTGGCACATTTCAGACGACCAGGGCTTTCGTGTGGAAAGCAAGAAGTTTCCGTTGTTGGCAGAGAAGGGATCGGGCGGGTTTTATTACACACAGAAACAGATTGGCGACGTGATCCAGTATGCCCGGGAGCGCGGAATTCGCGTAGTTCCCGAGTTCGACATGCCCTGCCATACGACATCGTGGATGGTGGGCTATCCGCAACTGGCCAGTGCGGCGGGTCCATACCAGATCGCAGACCGCTGGGGCATTTTAGATGCCGCGATGGATCCTACGAAGGAAAGCACATACGGGTTTCTCGATCAGTTCATTGGCGAAATGTCGGCGCTCTTCCCCGATGCCTACTTCCATATCGGCGGCGATGAGTGCAACGGAAAAGCATGGGACGCCAATCCGCAGATCAAGGCATTCATGAAGACGCATGGTCTGCGAGACAATGCAGCGCTGCAGTCCTATTTCACATCGAGGGTGCAGAAGCTGGTTGCGAGCCATCATAAGATCATGGAGGGCTGGGATGAGGTGCTGCAGCCCGATACGCCGCGCGATGTTGTGATCCAGTCATGGAGGGGGCAGACCGCAGTGGCCGCAGCGGCGCGACAGGGAAATCGAGTGCTGCTTTCGACGGGATACTACATTGACCTGAACCAGCCTGCCTCAGAGCACTACCTGGTGGACCCGCTGGGAGGTGATGGCGCCGCTCTGACGCCGGAACAGAAGGCGCGTGTTCTTGGCGGCGAAGCCACCATGTGGAGCGAGTTTGTGAGCACGGAGAACGTTGATAGCCGCATCTGGCCGCGCACCGCAGCCATCGCTGAACGACTTTGGTCTCCACAGGAAGATCGCGATGTGGATTCGATGTATGCGCGGCTGGCCATTGTTTCACAGCAGCTTCAGGACTACGGCCTGAAACACATATCCGTTACCGACCTCATGCTGCAGCGGATGAGCGGGCAGGATGACCCACACTCCTTGAAGGTTCTTGCAGCAGTCGTTCAGCCTCCTGAGGGCTATGAGCGAGAAGAATTGCGAGAGTACCGCACCTATTCTCCACTCAACCGGCTTGTCGATGCTGTTCCTCCGGAAAGCGACACAGCGCGGAAGTTCAGCGACCTGGCGAAACTGATCGTTGCTGGAAAGGCATCGTCACAACAATGGCAAGAGGCCCGGGATTGGCTTGTGCTTTGGCGTGACAACGACGCCAAGCTGCAACCTTCACTGAATGGGTCGGACCTTACAGCAGAATTGATCCCGGCATCGCATACCTTGTCGCAAGTCGCGGCGATCGGCCTGCAGGCACTTGATGACTTGCAGCATCATCAGGTGCCTGCCGGCGCGACGCTGCAGCAAAGCATGCAGACCTTGAAGACTGCAGAACGGCCAGAAGCTGTTCTGCGTGATATGGTGGTGTCGCCTGTGGAGTTGCTGGTGCAGGCCTCCGGCAAGCCGTAGCGAGGCGCAGCCGTCGTGGGTGGCGCGGAGATATCGCCTGCGGGTTGCAGTTCAGTTTTGGTGTCTCTCCAGAGTTGGGCGGTTAGAGCCGCCCAACTCTGGCAGCCCGAAGACGCGCTCACAGGCCATTCGCGAGGTATCTGGCATACGGACATCCGGAACTTGATGCATTGCGAAACGACGCGCGATTCGCTTAGCTTAGGTAATTGATGCTGATCGTCAGGGAATCCCGCGAACGGCTCTTTCAAGAAAGGAAATCACATGAACCGGCGAACGTTTCTGGGCGTTGCATCCGCCGCCATGCTCGCGGAGGGGTTTGGCCCTGCGGCCTCCTTCGCCACCGTCAATCCAGCCGCATTGAAGCCCATGGCGCTCGGCTTGCTGATCAGCCCCTACGGTGCTCCCGATGCGACGATTCGCCGGGTTCACGATCTTGGTTTTTCCAACTGCTTTCTTTCTCTGGACGGTTACATCAACGGATTTACGCCGGAGCTGGCTGCGCAGTTCAAGGACCTTCTGGCAAAGTACGACGTGGTTGCCACCACGGTTGAAGTGGTTGGTCCGGGGCCGCTGGAATGGAATTTTATGCGCGGGCCGTCCACGATTGGCCTGATTCCTCCTGCGACGCGGGCGGCTCGCATGGATGCGCTTCGTCAGGTTTCCGACTTCGCCAAGTTGGTTGGTATCGGCCAGGTGCAGACGCATTGCGGCTTCATTCCAGAGGATCCGGCCGATCCGCTTTATCCGGGCGCGGTTGAAGCGATCCGCGCCGTTGCGCAGCATTGCCACGGCAATGGGCAGTATTTCCTGATGGAGACGGGGCAGGAGACACCGACGACGATGTCGCGCATGATTCGCGACGTGGCCATGCCCAACCTTGCCGTGGGGTTGGACACGGCCAACCTCATCCTGTATGGCAAAGCCAACCCGGTAGACGCGGTTGACATTCTAGGGCCGCATATTCGCAGTATTCATGCGAAAGACGGTCGCTGGCCCACCAATCCCAGCGAACTTGGCGAAGAAGTACAGATTGGGAAAGGGCTGGTGGATTTCCGGGCGGTCTTTACCAAGCTTCATCATTTTGGCTACACCGGAGCCGTCACGATTGAGCGCGAGACCTCAGGGCCTCAACAGATTGAGGATGTCCGCCAGGAAAAGATTTATCTCGAGCGCATACTCGGCGAAGTGCTGGCATAACTGCGACCGGCGACCGCGGGGTGTTGAACGAACCGCATCATTTCATACCAAGGACGCGAGACTATGAATCGTCGGCAATTTGTACAGACAGGATCGGGGGTTGTTTCCGGCATGCTACTGCTCAACTCACGCACTGCATTTGGCTATCAGGCTAACTCCGCGGTACGGCACGGCCTGCTTGGCTGTGGTAACCGGGGCACTTCCGTTGCGGAGTCCTTCTCAAGAAACACTGCTGCCCATGTAGTTGCGCTGGCCGACCTGTTCCCTGACAAACTGGCTGCCGGATGCGACCACTTCGACAAGCTGAACGCGAGCCTTGGACGCCAGCCCATCGACAGGAAACTGCTATTTCACGGCCCGCATGCGTATGAGCAACTCGCCGCATCCAAAGATGTGGATCTGATTCAGATATCCACGCCGCCATTTTTCCATGTGCAGCATCTTGAGGCAGCGGTTGCATCAGGCAAGCATGTCTACTGCGAGAAACCGGTGGGAATCGATATCCAGCAGGCACACGATGCGCTGGAAATTGCAAAGCGCGTGAAGCCGACGCAAAGCGTCGATGTCGGGTTCCAGTGCCGCAGCGCGCCACCGATCGCCGCCATAGCGGAAAAGATCAAGGCTGGCGCGTTGGGCAAGATTGCGGTTGTAGCCGGCTACTACTACGCCCCGGCTTCAGAGGAAAAGAAGCCAGTGGGCACTTCGCCCGACGAATATCGCCTGCGCAACTGGCTGTGGGATCGCGTTCTCTCCGGGGACATTCTTGTGGAGCAGAACATCCACATTATCGATCTGTGCAACTGGATGCTTGGTGCTCATCCCGTGAAAGCGAGTGCGACGGGAGGGCGCAACGTTCTTACCCATTACGGCGATTGCTGGGACAACTACGAAGTCAATTTCACCTATCCCGGCGACATCCATCTCTCGTTCTCTTCCACCCAGTTTGGCGACTACGGTGATTTTGATGCCGGCCTGCGGCTGTATGGCGCAAGCGGGGCGGCAACTGTGCCGTATTCGGGCCCAATCCAGATCAAAGGTGCGCAGCCATGGGCTTGGCAGGACTCAGCCAACACAGCCGCCGGCTCCGGCAAGTTCGCAGCAAACGGAAGTTTCTTAGATAATCTGGCGTTTGCCGACCGCGACAAGGACCGCACGTTTATTGACAGCATCACGTCCGGCTCGGTACACAATCAGATTGCCGCAGGAGTTGAGACGGCTCTGAGTTGCATGCTCGGCCGCATGGCGGGCTATCAGCAGCGCGAGGTTACCTGGGAAGAGCTTCTTGCCCACGGTGAGAATTATGAGCTCGGTTTCAGCATGGAACAGTTTGCCTGAGGGAGAATAACGTTGCAGCCGCCGGGTTTTCGTGTGGCTGCAATTCTGTTCATAAGAAGAAAGACGAGAATGGTTTAGGGCAGAAAGAAAGCCCGCAGGGCGGTAAACTTAAGCGGAGCAGGCAGCGCTGCAAGAGGCGCAACGGGGGGACGTATGGAGCAAAGCTCCCGGTCTCCGTCTGATCAGTCGCCTTCCGTCCGGTTGCTTCGCAAACGCGGAGTGCGGGTAGTTTTCGCGCTCCTGCTGCCCTTTCTGTTTGCCGGGATCCAGCATGTTCTCTGGCCCGTTATTCATCCTTTCTCCTGGTTTCTGTTTTATCCAGTCGTATTTCTGAGCTCCTGGATCGGGGGACTGTGGGCCGGCATTGCCGCGACCCTGATCGCCGCAGTGCTGGCGTGGTGGGGCTTCGTTCCCCCGGAGCATGCATTTGCCAAGTACGAGATGCGCTTTCTCGTCTCAGCGACCGTCTACGTCGGCACTGGAATCCTGATCAATCTTTTGCAGAATCGCCTGCGGCGCGCGAACCAGGACAGCAGAGCGGCGCTGGGTGCGGCGTGCGCTGCCGAAGAAAGAGCCAAGGATGCACGCGACCAGATTGCGCAGCTTTTTGAGCAGGCCTCCGACGGCATCTTTATTGCAGATGCCGACGGGCGGTACACCAACGTGAACAGCGCGGGCTGCAGGCTACTGCAATGCACACACGAAGAGATACTGGGCAAATCATTCGAAGATCTGATCGTTCCTGTCGATGTACCCCGGTTGGCACAGACGAGAGAAAGCTTGTTACGCGGCGAGACTGAGATTGCGGAGTGGAGTTTTCGTCGCAAAGACGGCGTCGAGGTGCCCGTCGAAGTGAGCGCCAAGATTGTTTCCGATGGGCGCAGACAAAGTATCGTGCGGGATATTACCGAAAGACGGCGCGCCGAAAAAGAAATTCGGACGCTTGTCCGTCTGCAAACAGCCATCGCGGACCTTGGCTTGCTTGCACTTCGCTCTGACTGTCCCGGCCGGGCGATGGATGATGCAGTTGTGCTGGTTGCGCGGACGCTCGATGTGGAGTTTTGCAGTGTGCTGGAACTGCAACGCGAACCGCGTGCGCTCGTTCTGCGCGCGGGATTGGGTTGGTCGACGGGGCAGGTGGGAAAAGCGACCGTAGGGGCTGGAACCGACTTTCTGGAGGGATACACGCTGCTGCATAAGGAACCCGTTGTGGTTGCCGACATTGCAGCTGAGAAGCGTTTTACCTTCTCCAGCCTGCTGCGCGATCACGGAATTGTGAGCAGCATGGCGGCCGCTATTTCTACCCAGAGCGGATCGTATGGCGTGCTCGGAGTCCATTCGCGGTACCACCTGAATTTCACTGCGGATGAGGCTCACTTTATCCAGACCGCGGCCAATGTGCTGGGATTGATGATCGGACGTTGCCAGAGCGAGGATGCGCTGCGGACAAGCGAGTCTGATCTGAATCGAGCGCAGGCGGTGGCGCACATCGGAAGCTGGTATCTCGATGTTGCGTCGAATCAGCTTCTCTGGTCAGACGAGGTTTACCGAATCTTCGGCCTGCCTGCGGGCGCGCAGGTGAGTTATGAAGGATTTTTATCCGCGGTGCATCCTGAGGACCGCAAGCGTGTCGAACAGGCGTGGAGGGACGCACTGAGCGGCGCACCGTACGACATCGAACATCGCATTCTGACGAATCAGGAAGTTCGCTGGGTGCGCGAACGAGCGGAGATGGAGCGGGATTCCAGTGGCCGTGCCGTGAGGGGAATCGGCACGGCGCAGGACATTACGGAGCGCAAGCACGACCAGGAGAAGCTGCTGCGGAGTTATCGCGCCAACCGCGCCTTGAGCCGATGCAACCAGGTCCTGGTTCGCGCCACAGAGGAGCCGGTTCTGCTGCAGCAAGTGTGCGACATCATTGTGCAGGAGGCCGGATACCGCATGTGCTGGGTTGGCCGTGCGGAGCATGACGAGGAGAAATCAGTGAGCGTGATAGCACGCTCGGGAATCGAGGGCGGGTACCTGGCTGCTGTGAACGTGGCGTGGTCTGACACGGACCGCGGCCGCGGGCCCGTCGGTACCTGCATCAGAACACGGCAGACCACGACAATCCGATATCTTGCGACGGATCCGCGGATGGCGCCATGGCGCTCACAGGCTCTTGAACACGGCTATGCCTCGTGCATTGCCATTCCGCTGGAGATTGACGCTGAGATATTTGGTGCGCTGGCAATTTATTCTGCAGAGCCAGACGCGTTTGATGCGGGAGAAGTGGATCTTCTGGCTGAGCTATCGAGTGATCTGTCCTTCGGCATTGCCACGCTGCGTATTCGAGCCGAGCACGCGAGGGCTGAGGAGGAGATTCGCACGCTGAATGCCGAGTTGGAGCAGCGCGTTCTGGCACGCACTTCAGAATTGCAGACCGCGAATCAACTGAAAGACGAGTTCATTGTTCGCGAGCAGGCCGCGACCGCCGAACTGGAGCGCGCGCGAGAGCGGGAACTCAATATTGGGTATCGCATCCAGCAGACGCTGCTGCTGGACCCGCCGCCGGTTGATGTTCCGGGGTTACAGGTCGCCGCGCTCTCGGTTCCGACCGAACGCATCGATGGAGATTTCTATATCTTCATCAAACATCGCGAAGGCAATCTGGATGTGATTGTCGGCGACGTGATGGGGAAGGGGATTCCTGCTGCGTTGCTGGGCGCGGCAACCAAAGCGTACTTCCTCAAGTCGCTCAGCTACCTGATGGCGCTCTCCCCATCGGGCAGGCTTCCGGAGCCGCGCGAGATTGTGATGCTTGCGCATGCTCAGATCGTGCGTAAACTTATCGATCTGGAAAGCTTTGTGACGCTTTGCTATGTCCGCCTGAACGCGACGGAGCGTCGTCTTGACCTGGTGGACTGCGGGCATACGGGCATTGTTCATCTGCATGCCGGGACGGGGCGGACTGAGGTGTTGCACGGCGACAATCTTCCGCTCGGTGTTCGCGAGGGTGAGATCTACGAACAGAGAACAGTCCGGTGCGAGCCCGGAGATCTTTTGTTGCTTTTTTCCGATGGGGTGACTGAAGCGCGCAATCAGGTTGGCGATGCCTTCGGCTCCGATCGGCTGGAAGAGTGCGTGCGTGTTCATGGCGATCAAGATCCCGCGTCCCTGGTCGCGGTCATCCGCAAAGCAATTCGGGACTTTACTGGAACGGACCGCCTGAGGGACGATCTGACGAGTGTGGCCGTGCGCATGGAGGAGATTGAGATTCCTCTGGCCCACGATGAAATTGAAATCCGAAGCGATCTGAAGCAGCTTCGGCGCGCGAGGGAGTTTGTGCAAACATTCTGCGCCGGTCTGCCTTCGTCCATGCTGGATCACACGGAAATAGACGCCCTGGTTCTGGCTGTGAATGAAGCGGCGAGTAACATCATGAAACATGCCTACCGCGGCCGCAGCGACCAGCGGATCGATATTGAGGGCCAGGCATTCCGCAGCCGTGTGGTCATCGTGCTGCATCATTTTGGAGAGCCATTTGAGCCGTCCAGCGTGCCTGCAGTGGAGCTGGATGGTCTGCGCGAGTCTGGGCTGGGGCTGCCCATGCTGACTCGATGCGTTGATGAAGTCCGTTATTTTCGCGATGAGCGGGGCAGAAGTTGCGTGGCCCTCACGAAATTGTCTCGTAACTCGGTTGAAAGGAAAACAGGCTCCCATGCAGATAGCCGTTGATAAGAAAGATGACGTAGTTGTCGCTAGAATTCCGGTTGCAGAACTTGACGCGGCCAACAGCAACGAGTTCAAGCACGATATCGCCCCCGTTCTTGAATCCGGGGACAAGATTGTGATCGACCTGAGCTTAGTGCGCTTCGTGGATAGCTCCGGCCTGGGCGCCATGCTTTCCTGCCTGCGTCAAATGACCGCAAAAGGCGGAGACCTGAAGCTGAGCGGAATGTCGAAGCAGGTGCGCGCCACCTTTGAACTGGTTCGGATGCATCGAATCTTTGACATCTTCGACACGAGCGAAGAAGCGATGCTCTCTTTCAAGGAGCGAAGGGGATGAATGTTTATGAGTGCGCGAGGCGAGGGCGGTGGCGAGTTTGGGTCAGCTCATCGCGCAACCAGAACAACGCTGATGCGCGGGCCGGCCTCATAGCGGATGGACGGATCGACAGGCATTTCTTCTCCGGGACCGCGGTAATCGTCAGGCGCGGATTTTCCGGTATCGACCGCAACGCGCCACATGGCGGGCTCTTGCAGACGGGGCAGCCGGAATGAGACTGCGCACGTTGCGGCGTTGAAGAGCATGTAGAGCTGCGGCTTGCCCTCGCTGTGCACAAGGCATGCGAGGGACTTCTGTGCGGGGTCCAGCCAGTTCGGCGTATTCCCGTCCGGGTCGAGCCATTGAAGGTCCGCGGCAGTGTAGAAGGCTTCTTTGCGCAGCACTGGATATGCGCCGCGCAGAGCGAATACGCCTTGCGTAAAGCGAAAGAGGTCTTGATTGCGCCGCAGAAGATCCCAGTCAACCCAGCTTGTCTGGTTGTCCTGACAATAGGCATTGTTATTGCCATGCTGGCTGCGGCGGAACTCGTCGCCCGCGAGCAGCATCGGCACGCCGCGCGAAATCGCGAGGGTCAGAAGGAAGTTACGGATTTGCCTTTTGCGCACCGCTTCAATCGCAGGGTCGTCCGTGTCGCCTTCAATGCCGTAGCAGGCGCTCAGGTTGTCTGGAATGCCGTCGCGGTTATCCTGTCCGTTGGTCTCGTTGTGCTTGCGCGCATAGCTTACCAGGTCGTTGAGTGTAAAGCCGTCGTGGCAGGTGACGAAGTTAATGCTGCACTCGGGTCCCTTGCCTGATCCGCCGTAAATATCGGAGCTGCCGGTGATGCGGCTTGCAAAACGCCCCATCATCCCATCTTCTCCGCGCCAGAAACGACGCACATCATCGCGATAGCGGCCATTCCATTCTGCCCAGCGCCGGTCAGCGAAGCTCCCGACCTGATAGGCTCCGGATGCATCCCAGGCCTCTGCAATCAATTTTGTATCGCGCAGGATCGGGTCCTCGGCGATGCGCTCGAGCAGAGGAGCATCGGCGAGCACATGGCCATTGCGGTCACGGCCAAGCACGGAAGCGAGATCGAATCGGAAGCCGTCCACGTGCATTTCCATAACCCAGTAGCGCAGCGCGTCCAGAATCAGGTCGCGCACGACGGGGTGAGAGGCATTGATCGTCTGGCCTGTCCCGGTAAAGTCGCGATAGAAGCGCCGGTCCTCCTCCAGCCAGTAATAGATGGCATTGTCGATTCCACGAAAGCTGAGCGTCGGCCCCAGTTCGTTGCCCTCCGCGGTGTGATTGAAGACCACATCGAGGATGACTTCCATATCCGCTTCATGGAATGCACGCACCATCTCGCGGAATTCAAGGACCTGTGCTCCAGCCTTGCATACGCTGGCATAGGCGGCCTTGGGAGCGAAGAATCCGACAGGATCATATCCCCAGTAGTTGGTGAGCCGCTTGCCGGTCTGCGGATTGTAGTGCGATAACTCCAGCTCGTTAAATTCCTGAACCGGCATCAACTCGACAGCGGTTATGCCGAGGTTCTTCAAGTACGGAATCTTCTCGATCAATCCGCGATAGGTTCCGGGGCTTAGGACAGCCGAGCCGGGATGGATGGTGTATCCACGCACATGCAGCTCATAAATGACGGTTGACTCCCACGGGTGGCAGAGCGGCTGGTCTCCTCGCCAGTCAAAATCTGTGTGGGGAATAATGGATTTTGGAGCCGAGGCCGCATCGTCCACCTGAGACATCGAAAGGTCCATCTGCGGTGAGGAGGGGTCGTAACCCACCGCCTCTGCAAAATCACGGGCTGCAGCCATGCAGATGGCTGTTGCGTAGGGATCGAGGAGCAGCTTGTCCGCGTTGAAGCGGTGCCCCTCACTCGGACTGTAGGGCCCTGCGATGCGAAATCCATAGAGCTGGCCCGGAGGAATGTTTTCAAGCCAGATGTGCCAGATATCGCCGGTCTTGTTGCGCATTGGGTTGAGGATGTAAGTCCGAGCCGGCGCTAACTCTTCAGGGAGGTCAAACAGGTCAAGACGAACCCCGGTTGCATGGCGGCTAAAGATGGCGAAGTTGACGCCGTTGCCCCTGACATGGGCTCCCAGCGGCAAGGGTACGCCGGAGCGGGCGGACTGCACCTCACACAGCGCGAGCAGCCGATCCAGATCGGCCATCGATTCGGCCTGCAGCAGAGGTCTCTCTTTTGCCACAGCGCTCTCTCCGGAGGCTTAGTCGCTTCTCACGGGCACTGTTCATCATAGCCGAACTTTTGTGGATGTGGAGAGCACGGCTCATTTTCAGGGTAAGAGCGGCTGCGCTATGGGCAAAATAAAGCGGCGCAGCCATGGTTGGCTGCGCCGCTTATCCTGATACCCGACCTATCGTCTGGAATCCCTTAACTGCTCACTCTAGAACAGGTTCCAGAGCGACTGGTTGTAGACCTCGTGGTGATACTGCACCTCGGAGCCTTTGACGAAGGTGCCCAGCGCCCGCGGACAGCGGTCAGCGGAGGCCTGCTTCAGATCGGCAAACCGGCCCTGCACGTCGGAGCCAAGGATACTGGCAATCCAGTTAGAGGCCTTGAAGTCGTCAATTGCCTGCTGGATGTGATCCGGCAGGTAGCGCTGCGCCTGGCGCAGGTTGTCGATGGAGGCCTTGGTGCCGTCAATGCCGGTCTTGAAGATCGAGAAGAGAGTGAGGTAAGGGTTGGCATCGGGAGCCACGGACCGCACCTCAACACGCATCGACTTCGAATTGCCAATGGGAACACGGACCATTGAACCGCGGTCGGTTGCCGAGGCCTTGATCTGGTTGGGGGCCTCAAAATGAGGGTCGAGGCGGCGATATGCGTTCACGCTGGGATTCAGGATCAGGCAGATATCCAGCGCGTGGCTCAGGATGCGGTCGATGAAATCCCAGCCAAACGGCGAAAGCTGCTCCTGTCCCTTTTCGTCCCAGAACAGATTCGTCTTGGCCTTTGAGATGGAGACGTTGGTGTGCATGCCGCTGCCGTTCACGCCGACCACCGGCTTGGGCAGGAAGCTTGCCGTGTAGCCCATGTTGTTGGCGATCTGGCGAGTGAGCAGCTTGTAGAGCTGAATCTGGTCGGCCGCAGCTACCACTTCACCGTAGCCATAATTGATTTCAAACTGGCTGGGCGCAACTTCCGGATGGTCCTTCTCATTCTGGAAGCCCATGGCGCGCTGCACCTCGGCCGCGGTGTCAATGAACTGGCGCAACGGGTCCAGCGGTAGAACGTGATAATAGCCGCCTGTATTAATGAACTCAAATTTGCCGGTCTCGTGGAACTTCCGCTCAGCATCGCGGCCCGCGAACAGGAATCCTTCAATCTCATTGGCTGCGTTCAGCGTGTAACCCTTTTCCTTGAAGAGCGTGTCGGAGTAGTTCTTGAGCACGCCGCGGAGATCGCCGGAGTAGGGCGTTCCGTCCTTGTCGATCACCGTGCCGAAGACCAGCACCTTGCCGTTGCCAAAGACATCGGCCGGCACCCAGTAGAAAGCGCTCCAGTCGATACCGAGCCGCAGGTCGCTTTCCTTCTGTGCGGTGAATCCGCGGATGGAGGAGCCGTCAAAGGTCAGGTTCTCATAGGCGCCGAGCAGAAACTTCTTGTCGTAATCGAGCAGGTGCAGGCGGCCTTCCAGGTCGCTGAACAGCACTGTCACGGCTTTGATCCGCTTCTCGTCGGCGAGGTATTTGAGCCGCTTTTCGCGGATTTCGTCGATCGGCAGCCGGTTGGCGCGGTCGGCCTTGGCTTCCAGGTTCTTCTCTTCGAGCTCTTCATAGGAAAGAGCAAGAAAATTCCGGTACTCAATAGACATGTATCTCCTTCTGGACGAAAAAGGGAATGGCAATTCAAGAGAATTTTAGAATCCCAGGCATAAGGAATTCATGAAGATTTTCTGAGAGGGCCGGCTTACCGGTGACGGGCTACCAGCACCATCAACAACAGAATAACAACTGGGATCAGCGCAAGCGCGGAATAATACAGGATTGTGCGGGGTAAATGAGCCTTGCGTTTCTGCCATTCGCGCAGTTCGGGGCGATCTTCGATGCCAACCTGGTCGAGATGTTGCAAATCCCATGCAAAATCATGCGCCCGGGCATAGCGGTTCTTTGGGTCCCGTTCCATAGCGCGGTATATCACTTCCTGCAACTGGGGCGAAATGGAGGGGTTTGCGACGGTTGGTGGCGTGGGGTGGTTGAGGAGGCGGTCGTTCATCGCTTCCATTGGCGAAGAACCGGAGAAGGGGAGCTTGCCTGTCAGCATCTCGTACAGGATGACCCCCAAGGAATAAAGATCCGATCGACCGTCGCCGCGCTTGCCCTTCACCTGTTCCGGGGAGATGTAGTCCGCTGTGCCGAGGGTGGCGGTGAAGTTGGCATAGGTAAGCCGCCGTGCCGAGGCGTCGCCTGCAATGCCGAAATCCATGAGCTTGATGTTGTCGTCTGAGTCCACCATGATGTTTTCCGGCTTCAGGTCGCGGTGCACAACCCCGTTGTCATGGATGTATTCGAGGGCCTCGAGCATGGAGATCGCAATGTGGAGCGCCCGGTCAGTGGAAATCCTGCCTTCGTCCAGAATTTGGCGCAACAGGCGTCCTTCGCACCACTCCATCACCATGTACACGCGCGATCGCTTCTCGCCGCGATAGACGCGCATGATCCTGGGGTGGTTGAGCCTTTCTCCGATACCCGCCTCGCGCTGAAAGCGGTCGAAGAGGATTGGGTCGGCTTCCATGTCGGGGTGTGGAATCTTCAATGCCACTATGCGGTTATCGCGCACGTCAACGGCCCTGAAGATGGACGCCATTCCGCTGCGCGCCACGGGCGCCTGAATGCGGTAGGAGTCGATCAGCGAATCCGTTTCGATGTTGTCAAGAAAACCCATGGTGGGTCAGGCTCCGTTGAAATAGCTGTCTTTACTTTACCGGGAAATGTATCTTGAGCCGCAAAGGTTTCATCAGTCTTTCTGTGGACTATGAGGGTAGCCGGTAAGGCCGGCCCCGGTATATGCCCACCTGCTCCACGGAGCGCACACGGATGACTTGCGCGGTGGCGTTGTCATTGCCGTCGATCTCCACGGCGCGCGCCACCAACTCGCGCGCTGCTTCGTCCATGTTTCTGTTCTGCGAAACGATTGCAGCCATCACCGTGGGGCTCATCGTGTCGTGCACGCCGTCGGAGCACAGCACCAGCACGTCGTCGGGCTGCAGCGTGAGCGCGGTGGTGTCGGGAGAGACAAACATCTCCGGCCCCAGCGAGCGGATCAGGACGTGGCGCGCCTCTGATGTCGCGATTTCGTCAACTGAAAGCAGCCCTAGCTTTCGCTGCTCGTTTACCCAGGTGTGATCCTGCGTAATCTGTTTTGCATGTCCTCCGCGCACCAGGTAGCAGCGCGAGTCTCCTACGTGCGACACGATGGCCTGATCGTGGCGCAGTGCGCATGCCACCAGCGTAGTTGCCATCTTTCTGCCGCGGAACTCCCGGTCCAAAGTGCGGTCGTGCACCGCCGCGTTGGCGTACTGAATGAGCCGCGGAAGCAGGCTGATGAGCATGGCGCCGGCCTGTGCCCTGGCGAACTCCTCGGTCAGCACAGAAATGGCCGTGGACGAAGCCACCTCGCCGAGATCCATGCCGCCTACGCCGTCGGCAATCGCAAAAAGATAGCCGTGGGACCGCGCCTGATGGCGCGAATTGGGAATGAAGGCCCCCATCGCGTCTTCATTGTTTGTTCGAACTTTGCCGGGATCACTGGCCTGGCCGAACACTACGTCCAACATGGGCGCCGCCGCCTGAAGGTTTTTCCGCGCTGCCGCGGGAGTGGTTATCTCGATTCTTGAACACCTGGTTGAAAGAGACCGCTGGGTGGTTCATCTCGCTCGTCTCAGTCAAGAGATCGGGAAGACTGCCCCCCAGCGTCCATGGTTGGGTTGAGAAACAACTGCGAAGCTATTTTGCTTCGAGCAGAACCGCCTTGCCCTTAGCCTTTGATGAGCGCATGAAGTAATACGCGCCGTAGATGCCCCAGACTGCGGCAATGCTGAGCGCCAGCAAAGGTTCCTTGGATGTGCCATAGCCCATGAATGGACCGATCAGGTAGAAGGCCATGCACACCAGGTTTGCGATCAGCCCGAATGAGGGAATGAGAGTATGCCGCAAAAAGCTGTAGTCTGCTCGCTTGTGAAAGGCCACAATGCACAGGAAGCAGCTTAACGCATACAGGATGAAGGTGCCAAAGTTGGAGGTAAGCGTGATGGTCAGCAGCGAGTTGGGCAAGGCGGCTAACTGGTCATGCGTTGTATAGCCGAAGCTGGAGAAGATGCTATGCGGCAATGCTGCGATGGTCGCGTCGCTGGGTGCGCTGCCATCTGCGAAAACCAGCGTGACGGCCAGCGTGCCGAGCACCGCTGAAATGAAGGCCAGAGTCCAGATGGCGCGCCGCGGCGTTAACGACTCGGCATGCAGCATGCCGAAGTGTTCCGGAGCCTCATCATCTTTGCCCATTGCGTAGGTCACGCGGGCGCCAGTATTCATGCAGCTCAGCGTGGTGCCGATGAGCGCCAGGAATACCGTGATGGCTTCGGCCAGCATGAAGTATTTGCCGTGCCCCTGGCCCAACAGCGCATCGCCAACAATGATCATCATGTCGCCGATGGGAGCTGCGGAGCCTGCTGCATTCTGCATTGTGTAGCCGGAGTTGAGGAAGTAATTGGCTGCGAAATACTCAATGAGATAGCAGATCAGGCCCTGGATCAAAAGCGAAGCGATCACCGCAATCGGAATGTGTTTGGTGGGGTTCTTGGCCTCACCGCCCATCGAAGTTACCGATTCAAAGCCGACCAGAATCAGAATCGCAACCGTTGCCTGGATGAACACCCAGCTGAATTTATGCGGAGTCACCACGGAAGAAGCCTTGGGATAGGTGAGGAAGTTTCCGCTCGCATCCTTCTCAGGGTAGGTGATGACATAAGGGACCGGTTTTCCTGCCGCATCCAGCAGCGGCTGAGGTGTTCCGCTGGCGTCGCGTATCGTTGAGCCGTCCTTGGGGTTCGTCGCAAATTGATAAGTATAGGTCGAGAGCGACTGCGCATCGTATTGGAAACCAGTCGAACCCGAGGGATGGTTCACGCGATAGCCGAGCGCCAGAACGCTGAAGACCAGCAAGGCCGAAATCTGCACAATGTTGATTGCCAGGTTCACGGCCGTCGAAGCGCCTGCGCCCTTCTGTGCAATCCAGGCAACGAAGAAGGAGAAGAGAATCGCCACCAGCGCCATGAACACCGGGCCGGGGTTGGAACCGCTCAAGAAGCCGGGGTTTAAAAAGCCGACCACATAGCCGACGAAGATGCCCGTCGTTGCAACCATCACGCCGGGATAAACCCAGTAGTAAAGGTGCGAGCCCCAGCCCACGATGAACTTGGCCACGCGGGCGTACTTGAAGGCTTTATCTTTCGACAGCAGTGCCTGCTCGGCATAGTAGTAACTGGAGCCCGTGCCAGGATAGAGCTTGGAGATTTCAGCATAAGACACTGCCGTCGCCAGGCAGAGCAGCAGGGCAAACAGAATGCCCCACCACATGTCGGGAGCAGTGGTCGGCGTGCCGGTGGTTGCCTGAATGAAGAACGTGAGCCACAGGAAGGCGCCGGGCGCGATGAGAGCCATCGCGTTGCTGGTCAACCCGGTTAAGCCCAGAGTAGCCTGCATTTGAGGTGCTTTCTGATCTGCCATGAGCATTCTCCTGGAAATTGAATTTCGTTTTACTGCTCCCGGTCAGCATCCGGGACTATCGTCGGGTTTGTAGAGTGCCCAGTCAGGCAAGCTCTGTCATGACTGCCTGACTGGGGATTCAGTTCTTGCGCTTACGTCATCTGCCCTGCGCATCGGCCTGGATTTGCTGCGTGCTGATTAACGCTTGGGCCCGAAGAAGGCAACAAAGCCGGCGGTCAGCGTGGACTGGGCATCCACCATGGCGCTGTTTCCTTTGTGGAAGAATGCTGCGTCAGACCAGTCACGACGGTATTCGACGCGTGACAACATGCCTTCAGTCCACTTGTATTCGTAGGTTGCTGTGACTTCCTTCACCCTTTGTGCGGTGCCGGTCATGAAGCCGTTCTCGTCGTCGAAGTACTCGAATCGGCCAGCGAGCGCCGAGGTGCCGGTGAGCTGTTCATGCGCTGCAACAGCCACTCCCTGCCAGTGATTCAACGCTGTGTTACCCTGTGCCGCAATTGCGTCGCGATTCTGCCCGTAGTCGTAGTTGATATAGGCGTTGAACTTGGCTGTCGGCGTCAGCAGGAGTGTTGTGTCGATCAGGTTGCGATAGCCCTTCTGCGTGTTTGGATTCTCGGGGCCGCCATAGTAGTTGAGGTCCCAGGTGTACTTGGGTTTCACGTACGCGCTGGTCAGGCCCACCGTAACGCCGCCATTGGTCTTGGTGACGTTGTTCCAGCCATTCACCACCTGCACGCCGATGGTTTCAGATTTTGTCACCGGAATGGAAGAACGCAGGCCGAAGTGGAAATAGGGGATGGCCCATGAAAACAGAAGCGAGCGCGAGTAGTTCCAGTTGTCTTTGGACTCGATGACTTCAGCGCCTGCCGAAGTGACGAACTTGCCAAAATCAAGTTCCAGACCTTTTGCCTTGGGAGGCTTCAGGCTCAGAAAGGCTTGTTCGATGTAGTTGCCTTCTCCGCCGGCGTTCACCAGCGTGTTGGTGCGTCCATAAAAGAGATCGATGTGCGCGCCCACCGGGTCAGGGTCGTGGTTCAGCGTCAATCTCGCTTCACTCAGGCTGAACTGGTCTGTCTTGTCGTTGAAGTTGTACAGATCGTTAATCTGTCCATTTGCCAAATCGCTTGGCCGATTTGCGTTATAGCTGTAGTAGCCATCGATCAAGCCGCTCAAATCCATGGGTCCGACGCTCCACGTGGGCGCGGCCGGTGCGGCTGGCGGAGCCGGAGCCTGCGCGGGGGTGGACGTTGCGGGCGCCTGTGCGCCAGCCGCTGATGCGATGGCCAGGGCGGCACCGGTGACAGACTGCAGAATGCGGTTACGACTCAGGTATATCTGCACTGCTCCTCCCAATGAAAAATGATTTGTTGCATGATGTGGAAAGAGTTGAGAAACGGATCGGATCGAGTCCGCGCCTTGCCTGGTGCGGGCTCCATCCAGGCCACTCCCTCGCACTGCAGGGGCAGCCTTGTTCTATGGAGATTACTGCAGGAGAAGCGCCGGGTTTGGGCTGCTCCTTGATATGGTCCAGTCGTTGCGGGTTGATATTAGTAATGCAAACAGTACATAAAGAACGAATGAGGATTGTAAAAAAGATTCATTCGGTTGCATCTGCTGTCCTGGTGCGTCCCCAATGCGAAGCAGCTGCCGTGGAGGCTGACAGTGCATTTGAGACGAAGCGCATAAGAATTACATTTTTGAAACTGCTAAAATTCACTCACGGTTTACTTGTGCTCATGCGGGCGATTCGACAGGCGTAAAAATGTCTTTGCGCTCCGCGACTTCAATCCACAAGTCATGGGGCGACAGCCGGCTTGTGCTTCATCAGATGATGCGGACCGCCGCTTTTCATTCGTTGGAAAGGACCATAACTGGTTGTCAGGAGCCTACAGTTACGCGCGCACTTTTTTCGGCATCCGCCGCACACGCGGCTCCGGGTTGCGGGCGCTGCTGTTTGTTCTGGAGTGCACGCTGGGGATTGCAGGAGTGGTTTTCGTCGGTGTGCTTGCGCACTGGTTCCAATGGCTGCTTCCCATTGCGGCTCTTCTTTGTCTGCTGATTGTAGTTTCCACGGCTCTCTTATCCGGATTCTGGCAGGCCGTGGTTGTTTCGCTTGCCGCAGTGCTGGTGCAAAGCTACTTTACCGCACGCGAGGCTGCAATGAATGCAGCGCAGGATCCGGTCAACTCGGTTACTCTGCTTGCCTTTGTGCTCACGGCCCTGCTTGTCAGCCGGCTTTCCGCACGCGTTACCGAACACGCCAAGGAATCGGAGTCCTGGGGCGGGCAGATGCATGATCTGTATGAGTTCACCCGCCGCACACTTCAGATGAACTTGCATGTTGAACCCGGCGCGCAGCTTGTGGAGCTGGTTCACGATATATTTGCGCTTGAGGCTGTGGTCGTCTTCGATGCCGATCTGCATGAGACCTACCAGTCCGGCTTCTGGAACGAGGACCCGCGCGAGCTTGCACAGAACGTCTACTACTTTGAGACATCCGACGACGATTCCGAGACAGGGATTGCACGCCGCGTCGTGCGCCTGGGGACGGTCCCTGTTGGCAGCATCGTGATGCGCGGAGACACCAGTCCGCTTACCAACAATGCCATCGCTTCGCTTGTTGCCATCACATTCGACCGTTACCGTGCGTTTGCAAACGAGAGCAGGATCGAAACAGAGCGTATGGCCGAACAGTTGCGCTCCACTGTGCTCGATAGCCTTGCGCATGAGTACAAGACGCCGCTTACCGCAATTCGCGCGGCCTCGACCGGCCTTGGCGAAATGGGCCATCTGTCTGCGGCCCAGGCTGAGCTGGTATCGCTCATCGACGAGCAGGCTGGGCAGCTCAGTGACCTGACCACGCGGCTGCTCACCACGGCTCGCCTCGATGCCGGCGAAGTCACCATCCACGCGGTCCCGGTCGGCGTTGGCGGGCTCATTGACGAAGTCGTTGCCGGGCTCGGTGATCGCCTGGCCAGCATGAAAGTGGCCATTGATCTGCCCGACGACAATCTTGTTCTGTGCTGCGACCGACGGCTGATGAGCATGTTGCTTACGCAGTACATCGACAATGCCTGCAAGTATTCCATCTTGGGCACAACGATCACCATCCGCGCGGTTCAGGACAAGGCGGAAGTGATTTTTTCAGTGCACAGCATCGGTCCGGTGATTCCCATCGCCGACCGAGAGCGTATCTTCGATCGCTATTATCGCTCCTCCACATCGTCCAATCGGGCTGCGGGCACGGGCATCGGACTCTCGGTAGCCAAGCGTGCGGCGGTGATTCATGGCGGTTATGTCTGGGTCATCAGCGACGAGGAGCAGGGCACAACATTCTATGCGGCTATTCCAGCGCCGGAGCAAAAGAGGAAATCCCGATGAACCAGCCTGCCATTCGCGTTCTTGTCGTTGACGACGAAGCCGCCATTCGTAGAGCGCTGCGGCCCCCGCTTGCAGAACTCGGCTTTCAAATTACTGAGGCCTCGCGTGGCGAAGAGGCTTTGCAGTTGCTACATGCCGGCACATTCGACGTTGTTCTGCTCGACATCAACATGCCTGGCATCGGCGGCATTGAGACGCTGCGCCGCATTCGCGCTTTCGCGCCGCGGCTGCCGGTCCTGATGGTCACGGTGCGCGAAGGCGAGGAAGAAAAGGTAGAGGCACTGGAACTGGGGGCCGATGACTACATCACCAAACCCTTCAGTATTCGCGAGCTCATTGCGCGCATTCGTACCGCGCACCGCCGCGTCCATGCTCCGGTGCGCGCGGAGGATGCGCCGATCGAGATTGGGGAAATATGCCTTACGCCGGTGCGCCGCGTCGTCACCAAGCGCGGCCAGCCCGTGCACCTTACGCGCAAGGAGTACGACATTTTGCACTGCCTCATGAGCCGCGCTGGCCGTGTGATTACGTATGCCCGGCTGCTCACCGCGGTGTGGGGCGCCAACTGTCGCGAAGAAGTGGAATATCTGCGCACCTTTGTCCGCCAGTTGCGCAAGAAGATCGAGGACGACCCCTCGAATCCTGTCTACCTGCTCACAGATATGTATGTGGGTTACCGCTTTGCCGACGCGCAGATGGTGCAGGACAAGGCAGCGGAAATGGCTTCAACCACAGGTGCCCAGGAAGAAACATCCTGAGCACCGCAGGATACGCGAGCAGATTGCAGCGCGCTGCGCAGGGCGCCTACTCGTCGTAGTGCAGCAGGCTGAAGACGTCGTACTCCGGAAAGCGGTCTCGTCCTTTCAAGAAGTCCAGTTCCACGGCAAAGGCTAGCCCGGCGATTTCGCCGCCAAGCTGCTTGACCAGCTTCACCGTTGCTTCCATGGTGCCGCCCGTGGCCAGCAGGTCGTCCACCAGAACCACGCGCTGGCCCGGGGTAATTGCGTCGAGGTGAATCTCCAGCGCGTCCGTGCCGTATTCCAGGTCATAGGTGACGCGCGCCACTTGCGCGGGCAGCTTGCGCGGCTTGCGCACCGGCACAAACCCCGCATTCAGCCGGTATGCCAGCGCCGGGCCAAAGATGAATCCGCGCGCCTCGATGCCCAGCACCAGGTCGATTTTGCGCTCGATATAGTATGCAGCGAGCGCGTCGATCAACTGCGCAAAGCCGGTCTTGTCGCGCAGCAGCGTCGTGATGTCATAAAACAGAATTCCCGGCTTGGGGAAATCGGGCACGGTGCGTACCAGCGCCTTCAGGGCTTCCAAATTAATCGACTTGTGCTTCTCGGGCATGCGTCCGCTCGCTCCTGGCTTTTCGTTCAAGCCCTGGCTGAATTGGATTTGTGGGAAGGGAACCGGCAGGCAGATCAGCTTCCCAAGCAATTATAGGCGACAGGCGATGGGGAATAGGCAATGGACAATAGGGAACCTGAGCGGGGAACAGCATTCTGCAATTGTGCAGGAATTAACTCATGCAAGCAGGGCCAGTCCAGTGGCAGCGGCCCTTACCACGCCCCTTCAATGCGGAACGAACTCAGCTCGGCGGCTTCGCTCTCGTCCAGATAGTGTTCAATGACGTGATCCACGCGACTGCCTCGCGGTCCGCTGCGCAGGCTGGCCCGCAGTTCGGCCAGGTCGGCCATGTCGCCCGCAGCCACCACTTCCACGTCGCCATCTTCGGTGTTGCGCACCCAGCCGCGCAGGTCCAGTTCGCTGGCCTCGCGGTGCACAAACCACCGGAAGCCTACGCCCTGTACCCGACCCTTAATTAGGAAATGCAGAACCATCGTTGCAACCATCGCCAGTCTTTCAGATGCGGTGCCGACATGCAACTGGCGGGCAAGAGTCTGGCTGAGTTTACCGGGACATCCTGGCGTCCCGAGTCAGTAAGGACGCAAGACGTTAGGAGAATATCTCAGATTGATTCTCAAGTTCTTCGAAGTACGAGGTATCGCTGATAATGAATTCCACCGAGTCGTTCTGATGATCGGTGATCGGCACCAGGCACAGCACGTCAGCATCAGTTGAAACTTCCACATAGGGTTTGCATTCCACACCTCACGCAGATTGATGGGAAGTTGATTCTGCTGATCTCAAAACGTGCTTTCTGCATGAGGTTCCCCGAGACGTTTGAAGTTTATCAATTCTGGTATGTCAGGGATGCAAGCGGCCGGTACTCATTCATGGCCCTTGCCCCCTACGCTACACTGGTCACAGCCATGGTTTTTGTTCTCGACAACTACGACTCTTTTACCTATAACCTTGTCCAGTATCTGGGCGAACTTGGCGCGGAGGTCGTAGTCCGTCGCAATGACGAACTGACGGTGGAGGAGGTCGAGGCTCTTAAGCCCGAACGCATTCTGCTCTCGCCCGGTCCGTGCACGCCTGGCGAGGCTGGCATCCTGGTCCCGCTCATCCGTCACATGGCCGGCAAAGCGCCGATTTTTGGCGTTTGCCTCGGCCATCAGGCAATCGGCGAGGCTTTTGGCGGCCAGGTGGTCCGCGCACATCATCTGATGCATGGCAAAACCAGTCCGGTGGAGCATGACGGCAAGGGGATATTCAAGGGACTTGCCAGCCCGCTCACCTGCACGCGCTATCATTCGCTGATCGTCGCCGAAGATTCACTGCCCGCTGATCTTGTTGTCACCGCCCGCACCACGGAGCCCGACGGCACCGTCATCATGGGCCTGCGCCACCGCAGGCTGCCCATTGAGGGTGTTCAGTTCCACCCTGAGAGCGTGCTGACCGATGGTGGCCACCAGATGATCCGCAACTTTCTGGACATGTAGCCGCATGCACCCCGTGCTGAATGAAAGCCAACCTCGCGCCAAGGCGCTCTTGAGCTCGGCTGGCCTGTTTGCTGTTGCAGTGGTGTTCTCCGCAACCCAGCTTGCGGCACAAAGCGCGACGGTTACCAGCTCGGCTGGGACTCCGGCTGCTCCTGTTTCGTCCGGGCCCATTGCAATCGTTCCGCTGGAGAACGGGAAGTCTGGCGATGGCGCCAAGGTTACCGGCGCGCTTGAAGTGACCAGTGGCAAGGCAATCATCGCGGCCAGCGGCACTATCACTTCTGGAACGGCCACCACTGAGGTGCTGTTGCCCCATCGCGGAACGTTGCGCGTCTGTGCCTCAACGACCGTCAAGCTGGGCGCTGACTCCAGCGTGGCCACCGGCGATACGCCGGGCCTGATGATGGCGCTGGATCATGGCGCAATTGAGGCCAGCTTTGCCGCGGGCCGCAACGCCGATTTTATTCTCACACCCGATTTCCGCATTCTCATCGGCGGTCCTGGCGCGGTGGAGGTGAAGGTGCGCCTTGGCCAGCACGGAGACACCTGCGTGGACAACCCCGGCGGCAATGCGCCCTATGTGCTGGTTACCAGCGTTTTTGACGGCGGCGCTTATCGAGTGCAGGCCAGCCAGCGCGTGATGTTCCAGCACGGCAGCGTGCATGAGGTAGTTGACCAGGAAAAGGAACCCTGCGGATGCCCGCCCGAGCCAAAGCCAGGCAGCAATGAATTTCCGCTGGCGCAGAGCGCAGGCCTGGCTCCGATGCCCGCAGCCAAGCCCTCGCCGGCGCATCCTGCCGTGCCGTCCCAGGTGATGGAGCCGCTGGTCTACAAGAGCGCCGCAACTGCTCCTGAGGCTGCTAGCGTAACGCCCGTGGAACCGGCCGCCAGTGCAACGCCAGCAGCGAGTCCCGCCAAAGGGGTAAAGCCGCACAAGAAGAAGTCCGGCTTCTTTGGCAAGGTCGGGCACTTTTTCCGCCGCATCTTTGGCGCGGAATAACGCTTACATCTCTCGCGCCTGCTCGATGGCTCGAATTACCGCCTGCGCCTTGTTGATCGACTCCTGATGCTCCCGTTCGGGCACCGAGTCGGCCACAATGCCGGCCCCGGACTGGACGTATCCCTTGCCGTCCTGGATGAGCAGCGAACGGATGGCGATGCAGGAGTCCAGATTGCCGGAAAAGTCAGCGTAAAGTACTGCGCCGCCGTAGGTGCCGCGCCGCGCGGGTTCCAGCTCCTCGATAATTTCCATTGCCCGCACCTTTGGCGCGCCGGAAAGCGTTCCGGCAGGGAAGCAGGCCCGCAGTGCATCGACTGCGGTCAGCTCCGGCTTGAGCTGCCCCTTGATGCTGCTGACAATATGCATCACATGGCTGTATCGCTCGACGAACATCAGCCGGTCCACCTTAACGCTGCCGAACTCGCTTACCCGCCCCACGTCATTGCGGCCCAGGTCCACCAGCATCACGTGCTCGGCGCGCTCCTTCTCGTCCTGCATCATCTCGTTTTCGAGTGCGATGTCTTCCTGCTCGGTGGCGCCGCGCGGCCTGGTTCCGGCAATGGGCCGGTACTCCACCTTGCGATCATGCACGCGCACCAGCAGTTCGGGCGACGAGCCGGCCAGCTCCAACGCTGTTTTTCTCTTTTTCGAGGAGCCCTTGTGCGGGTCCGGCTGCCCTCCAAGTGGTCCGTCGGGCGTAAAACGAAGGAAGTACATGTAGGGGCTGGGGTTAACCGTGCGCAGCGCGCGGTAGACCTGAAAGCTGTCCGTCCCTGGCTCCATGTCGAATCGCTGTGAAAGCACTGCCTGAAAGATGTCTCCCGCAGCAATATACTCGCGGGTCTTCTCGACGGCGGCCAGAAAATCCCGCTTGCGGGTCCGGTGTGTCACCTTCAGCTTTGCAGTGTCCTTGACCGCGGGCAGCTTGGGCAGGGGGCGAGTCAGACGCTTCTCAAGCCGGGCCAGCCGCTTGACTGCCTTGGCATAGACTTCTGCGGGTGCGCCCAGTGTTACGTCGGCAGTTACCACCAGCCAGATTTGCTTGCGCACGTGGTCAAAGGCCAGCACTTCGTCGAAAAACAGCAGGCAGGCATCGGGCACGCCCAGCTCGTCCTTGGCCAGCTCTGGCAGCCGTTCAATCTGGCGCACTGCATCATAGGCAAAAAAGCCCACTGCTCCAGCCGTGAATGGGGGGAGTCCTGGCAGCCGCGCTGGCTTGTGGCCGTCCAGCGACTGGTGCAGCACCTTAAAGATGTCGCCCTCGATGCGGGTGGTCCGCCTGCCCTCGGTGATGGCGATGTGGCGGCCGCGCGCAACAATGCGCTTGTAGGGCTCCACGCCGATAAACGTGTAGCGGCCCACCTGCTCGCCGCCCTCCACAGACTCCAGCAGAAAGCATTCCCGCTCTGGCCATGCCGCGCGCAGAAACGCCGAAACGGGTGTTTCCAGATCTGCGGTGAGCGTGCGGTAAACGGGCACGAGCGTGTGGTCTTTGGCGAGTGCCAGAAATTCCTTGCGGCTGGGATAAATGAGTTCGGTAGAGGCGATCACAGGCACCAGTGTACCTTCTCGGGAGCCTGCCACGAAGAGGCGCAAGGTACGCCTCTTTCGAGGTCACGTGCCTAGTTTCCTGTTTTTCCCGGCTGAGAAGGGGTTCCCAGTCAGGTTCCGGGGGGCACACGCGCCGGCACCGCAAGGCTTGACGGAGTGTTGTGGGGAGCCTAGACTCACATGGGTTTGGGCTGTAAGGGATTCTTGGACCCGCCCAATCGTGCGGCCCGCAAGCGCAAGGCCAAGGGCCGAATGCAGGACAGCCCCGGTTAACCGGGGAGGTGGCTGCCGCGTCTAAGAGTTGCAGATGGAACGGCACACCGTATCCATCGCTCGGCGGCAGTCACAGAGAATTGGAGAAACTTATATGCCGACAGTAACCCCCACCGTCACTTTGGATCAGGAAATCAATCCCTGGGAAGCCCAAAGCGCGCGGTTTGATTTTGCAGCACGCAAGCTGAATCTGGATGAAGGCCTGTGGAAGTTGCTCAGGACTCCAGCGCGCGAGTTAATCGTGCATTTTCCAGTGGCTATGGATGATGGCCGCATTGAGATATTTACCGGCTTTCGTGTCCAACACAACATCGCCCGCGGCCCAGCCAAGGGCGGAATTCGCTACTCGCCCGAAGTGACATTGGACGAGGTGCGCGCCCTGGCCAGTTGGATGACCTGGAAGTGCGCAGTCGTGAACATTCCTTTTGGCGGCGCCAAGGGTGGCGTGATTTGCGACCCCAAGACGATGAGCCAGGGTGAACTGGAGCGCGTGACCCGCCGCTATACGTCCGAGATCATCGACTTTATCGGGCCGGAAAAAGACGTGCCCGCGCCCGATGTGAACACCAACGAGCAGACCATGGCCTGGATCATGGACACCTACTCCATGCACATGGGGCACACCGTCACCAGCGTGGTTACCGGCAAGCCGCTTAACATTGGCGGCTCGCGTGGCCGCATTGAGGCCACCGGCCGCGGCGTGATGGTAGTGTGCAACGAGAGTTTGCGCTATCTGAACATTCCCGTTGACGGCTGCAAGGTCATCATTCAGGGCTTCGGCAACGTGGGCTCCAATACCGCCCGCCTGATGATGGAGCACGGCTACAAGATCATTGGCATTGCAGAGAAGGATGGCGGCCTTCAGAATTCGAATGGTATCGACATTCACCAACTGCTCGAATACAGGTACCGCAATGGGACCACGATTGGATTCAGGGGCGCCGAAGCCATTCCCAGCGAAGACCTGATCCTCTCTGACTGCGACATCCTCATTCCCGCGGCCACTGAGAACGTGATTACCAGCCGCAACGCCGACAAGATCAAGGCGCGCATCGTGGTGGAAGGGGCCAATGGCCCAACCACTGCCGTGGCCGACGAGATCCTGGCTGACAAGCGCATCTTCGTTGTTCCCGATATTCTGGCCAATGCCGGAGGCGTGACTGCCAGCTATTTCGAGTGGGTGCAAGACCGCCAGGGCTACTTCTGGAAAGAGGCGATTGTCAACGAGCAGCTCGAAAGCATTCTGCACGACAGCTTTGACGATGTGGTGCGCTATGCCGAGGCGCATAACGTCAACAACCGCATCGCGGCCTACATGCTGTCCATTGACCGCGTTGCTTTCACCATCAAGCAGAGGGGCATCTACGCATAACTGACAGGCAAACCCTGCACAGGCGCGCAAGTCGAGGAGCGGGAAGGGCTGTTGCCCTTCCCGCTTTCTGTTGTCGGTGGGGGCGCAACTTAATCTGTGCAAAGCTGTTTGATTCAATGTTGGGTTGTGACACCTATCAGGGTGCGCGCCTGCGAAAAAGGAAAGTAATGAAGATTGCACTGCTTTCATTCCTGTTGGCAGCATCGGCACTTGCACAGAACCCTGTAACGCTTGCCACCGCGGCCTGCGGGCCCAAGGCTACGAATTTCAATGTGACGTTGGATGACTCCCAGCACACGCCCGTGCAGCCTGATGCGGGGAAGGCCCGGGTTTACTTCATTCTGGATGATGGTCCGTTTGGTAACCACCAACATTACACACTCAAGATCGGACTGGATGGGGCCTGGGTTGGCGCCTACAAGCAGAACTCCTTTCTCGTAACGTCTGTCAAACCGGGAGAACATCACATCTGTGCAAACGTGCAGTCAAACGCGTCCATCGGGCATCTGACGGCGCTCGCGCATTTCACGGCAGACGCAGGGAAGATCTACTACTTCCGAACGCGGTTTCTTCCCGGGATCACCACGCTGTATCCCGTTGCTCCTTACCTGGATCTCAACCCTCTCGACAGTGATGAGGCCAAATACCTGATTGCCTCCTATCCGCTCAGCGTTTCGCATCCGAAGAACTGAAGTGTAAGAGCCTTGCCGCAGGTGCGCCGCGACGATGCTGGAACGCCTTGGCGAGATAGACCATTCACCCCTCCTGCTTTAACTTGCAGGCAGGTTGCGAAAAGCTGAAACACACCGACCCGCTTGCAGTGCAATAATGGTCCCTGACCGGCAACGATTTATTCCGGCCTGACGTGCGATCCATGAACCTGCCCAACTCCATCACGATGAGCCGGATCGTCATGATCCCGTTGCTTTTGTGGCTTCTGTCGCCGCATTTTCCGTGGCAGGGCCCCCGCGGCGAACAAGAGATTATGGCGTCGGTTCTGTTTGTGCTGGCTTCCATCACGGACGGGCTGGACGGATACCTGGCGCGCAAGCGAAGCCAGATCACCACCATGGGCATGCTGCTTGACCCTATCGCCGACAAGGTCATGGTGACGGCCGCGCTGATTGCCCTGGTGGCCTTCAACCCTGAGGTGGTCAAAGTCTGGATTGCCGTGGTCATCATCGGGCGCGAGTTTCTTGTTTCCGGCCTGCGCTCCATTGCCTCCTCAGAGGGCTTCACCATCCAGGCCAGTGACCTGGGCAAGCTCAAGACCGTTGTGCAGATCGTTTCCGTCGTTTCGGCTATTCTGGCTCACCATTGGGACCAGTGGCAGTTCGGCGATCTCATCATCCCGGTCAAATGGATCGCAATAGCCGCGATTTACTTTGCGGTAATCGTTTCTTCCATCTCTGCCATCGACTACTTTGTCGGCTTCTGGAAGCAGATCGATCGCGCATCCAAGGACCGCCGCCAGTCCTTTGTGCTGACCCGCCGAAAGAGCGCAGGCAGACCCAGCGCCAACTGATCCGGATCGCGCAGAGGAATCGTGCAATAAAAAAGCTCTGGCCGCGGCCAGAGCTTTCTTATTTAAATGCGGGACGGCGCTATGCCAGTGCGGCAAGCGGGTTCGGCATGGCGACCGCGGTACCCGATATCGCCGGGGAAGCGACTGTGGCAATCGTCTGCGCAGGCACGTGCGCGCCCCGGGTGAGCCGGTGGACAAAGTGGTAGGGCGGCCATGGACCCGAGAGCTGCAGATGGCACTCCCGCATCATGGCGATGGTGGTGGCGAACTTGTTCTGATAGCGCTCCACATGCTTCCGTTCAATCAGGTGGGCGATGTCCAGCACCATCTTGCCGCTTTCCGTCAGCCGGCAAGTCACTTCCTCGTCCAGCGGTATGAAGAGCCGGTGCATCTGGAAGCTCACCGCGCGCGCGCGCGTCTGCCGCTCGCGCTGCCGAGAGGCCGTTTCCCTCAGGTTGGTCAAATACTCGCGGCCTACAGTCTCGGTTGACGTGTTGCGGTTAATTTCGCGCCCACAGCAGTCGTCCACAAAGATTTTCAGGTGCATCTCGGTCTTGCCGCGCAGCTTGTCAATGTTTGAGAGAAACTGGCGCTGGTTTGACCGCACAGACTTGCGCAGACTTTCGTCGTCGTTGAAGACTGTCCCAAACCGGAAGGGCAGCACCGTGGAGTGCTGAAAGCAGTTCGCGATCACCCGGGCGTGGTCCACGCCCGACTTCTGGTTCAGGGCTTCTGCCGGGTTGTGTTCGCTGACAATGACGGCCAGGTCGCTTGCGGGATAAAGAAAGACCTGGTTGCCACTCACCCCGTGGACGGATTCCATAGGAACTGGTTTGCGATGACGGGTTAATTCAGGAAAGGCTTGTTTTTCACCAATGCAGTAGGCATACCATGCCATGACCAGGAACTCCGTGCGCGAACGCCGGTAAGCGCCGCTCGTTAGTTAAGCTCTGTGAACTCTAGAACAACTGCTCAGTGGCGCGGGGCCAATTATCCCCAATTCAACTACCGGGAATAGTAGCCCCCCGAAAATACGACTGGCAATGTTTCACATCACGAAGTTCATAAAAGGTAGCAAAAAGAGCACAATATACTTTTATGCAAGCAACATTTCTATTAATGAAATCAAATTCACATCGAAAATGATGCGAAATGACTGGCCAGCCTAGGGAAGACCGCCTACGGCAGGATCCGCTGGATCCGCAGGAAAACAATCACATTGGCAGCGATGGCGGCCGCCAGCAGACCAAGGCCGATCCAGGCGTAGATCACGACTTTCTTGCGCATGCGATGAAGATTATCCATCAACTCCTGCTGCTCCAGCGTGTTGCGATCCGTGGCTTCCTTGACCTTCTCCAACTGGTCGGCCACGCGCTGCAATGAAGAGTTCTGCTCTGCCAGCTGGTCGCGCATCTCGCGATGGTCCAGTCGAATTTTCACCAGAGAGTCCTCAATGGGCGCAAGACTCACCGGATGCGACGTCTGGGAACGCGGCGCCAGCACATTCGACACCGCAGAAGCTACATTTCCTTCCAGCAGGGGTAGCAGCTTCTGCGCCAAAGGCATCACCACGCGCGCCATATCCAAGACGCGCTGGAAGCCTGAAGGCTGGGCTGGAGCTGCAGGCCGCAGAGGTGGCTTTGCCTGCGGGCGTGCCGCAGCGACCGCGACGGGCCGCAGACCGCTCTCAACGTCCTGAGGCGGCAGCGACGGGGCCTTTGCGCCTGTAGCTGGGGTGCCTGTGCCCGCCGGGGCACCTGTGCCGCCAGCGGGCTGCTGAGGTGCCCCAGCGCCTCGTGGATAGAGCCTGGCGGGGTTGGGAATGCGCTGGAGCAGTTCGCTAGCGTCAGGACGTGCTGAATCACTCATGGAATACCTTCCAACTTCACTATAAAGGGAAATCCCTCATCTGCTGCTGCCCGCACTGCGCGTCTGCAGAATGTGCCAAAACAGACAAGACCGGTGGGCGGTAGCTGGAATCTTCGTGCGTTCAACCGGGTTCGCGTATTCTCGTTTCCAGGAGGGTCGCGTGAAACGAATTCTGACACATCCGCTGCGCGATCTGCAGCGCAACATCCTGGCTGGCGTCATCACCATCGGACCGCTGTTTGTCACCTGGCTTGTCTTCAGCTTTGTTCTGGGCAACCTTGCCAAGGCGGGGATGCCATTGCTCCGTTTTTTTGAAACCACTTTTCCCGAGGACTGGCTTGCGCAGCCCTGGCTTCAGCCGGCACTGGCCATTGTGCTTACGCTGGTGGTGCTTTACGTTGTGGGCCGCGTTACGTCGCTGGTGGTGGGCCGGCAGGCCTTCAGCCTGTTTGAAGCGCTGCTGGAGCGCCTGCCTTTCGTAGCCAAGGTCTACACCTCGGTGCGCCAACTGCTTGACACCATGATGGCGAAGAAGGAATCCAGCCAGCGCGTGGTGCTGATCGACTTTCCCATCGCCGGGCAGAAGAGTGTCGGATTTTTGACGCGCACGATAACCGACTCCACCACGGGGCAGGAATTGGCGGCGGTTCTCCTGCCCAATGCGATCAACCCCACATCAGCATTTCTGCAAGTGCTGCCCTTGGACCGCGTGACCGAAACGGACATGACGATGGAACAGGCGATGAGCATGTTGCTCACGGGCGGGGCCGTTGCGCCGGAGACGATCCGGTTTACGCAGTCGGGGAGCCCGCCGGCGCAGTAAAGTCTATCCGCCTCACTGCGGTGTTTCCGCGGCTTCCTTTGCTTCCAGTAGCTCTTCGGCTTCTCCGCTTTCGTGGGTAATCTTGCGCAGGCTCACATGCTCAAACCGCGCCCACACAAGGCCGATGGGGATAATGCTCAGAAATGTGACGAGGAGGATTGTTGCGGCGCAGGCCGTTGCTGCCTCCGGTGTTACGCCAAGAAAGCTCGACAGCGCCGCTGCCACCAGGCCGATTTGCGTGAACCAGCCCAGCACCGGCAACTGAAAGACGCTGGCGGTTCCGCTGAAGGCCAGCAGCAGCATGCACTTGGCCAGCGTCATGGAGGCAAGTTCCGGGCTGCTGGTGAAGGCCCGCGTGCATTCGAGGTACGCAAATAAAATCAGGCCCCACATACTCAGGGAAATCCCTGCGGCCACTGCAAAGTCAGAGAAGGTGCGCATCGTGTCGAGGCCCGCATGGAAGGCACGAATCTTGTGTCCGGCGGCCTCGGCCAGCGACTTCGACACGAGGCCGAAGATGTGCTCAAAGAACGAAGCTACGATGCCGCCAGCCAGTCTTACTACGACTAGAAAAAGCGCGCCGGCAAAGGTGAGCAGCATGCCGCCATATCCGGCCTTCTTCACAATCTCGGGGTGTGGCATGGCTCCGGCAGGGGCCAGCAGGATGACGGAGGAAAACAGCAGCGCCATCGAGCCAAGGTCAAAGAGGCGCTCCACAATGTACACGGCGAACTGCGAACTCAGCGGAAGGCTGGTTTTTCTGGATACCAGATAGGGTCGCACCGGATCGGCAACGCGCCCGATGAGCGCCACCGCGGTGAAGCCGATCACCTGTGTTCCCACCAGGGAAAACATCGGCACATTCTTGTTGTGGCGCAGCAGCATCGACCAGCGCACAGAGCGGAAGACGTAGCCAAGGTAGATGCAGCCGGTCGCAATGCCGATGCGCCGCCAGTCGGCCAGCGCAATCTGGGAGCGGAAATCTGCAAAGTCAAAGTGAATTCTTTCCCGGCCCCAGATGATGAGTGCCACCAGCGCTGCAAGCACCAGCAAACCCAGAATCAAATGATTTTTCTTCAAGCGTGCTCCGCCTTTAAGTTACTCGTTCATTCTAAGTTCAGGGCGTAACTGCCATGAAAGGATTATCGCCCCGGAGTGCTGCCAGGGGAAACCTTTGCGGCACTCCCTTGGCGGGCCTGTGCCTCGCGCGCCAGCACGCGCCGGTTGAATTCGTGAATCACCCGCGCCACGTAGGCACGCGTTTCATGGTAGGGCGGAATCCCGTGGTAGCGGTCCACCGCGGCCGGGCCTGCATTGTAGGCGGCCAGCGCCATTGCCAGGTTTTCGTGGTAGCGCGTCAGCAACTCATCCAGATACGTCGAACCGCCGTTCACATTCTCATCCGGCTTGAAACTGTCTGCAACGCCCAGGCCGGCTGCGGTTGCAGGCATCAACTGCATCAGACCGCGTGCCCCGGCGCGGCTCACGGCACGGGCGTTGCCGCTGCTCTCGGCTTTCACCAGGCTGGCCAGCAGGTCCACGTCCAGGTTGTGCTCGTGGCCGGCCTCGGCGAGCATTTCACGCAGATCGCCCGGGTTCAGTTTTGCGTCAGAGCTCGACGCGTGCGCGGAGGGTGGTGCCTGTTGCGCGGGCGGATCGGGAATCTGCTCGAAACTTGCAATCTCCTCGGGGCGAAGCTCGATGTAGTTGTTTTCTCCCGCGCTCAAGTAGAGCCGGACGCGCGTTCCAACCCGGGCGTGATGATCGCAGCGCATTTCGAATCCGTTGCTGAGGGTCACGCGCTCGGCTGCATGCGAGGTCGCCGCCAGCACAGCCAGCGTGCCTGCCGCGAGAATGCAATGTGCCACAATGCGCAAAATCAAATTTCCTCAGCCTGTTGTTCAAGCACTGGCTATGCGCCGCGCTACGGCAGCCTCCAGCACCACGGCTACGCCGTCCTCATCATTCGGCGGCGCCTGCTTCCAGCCGCGCATCTTCGCCATGGTGCGCAGGTCCTGTGCGGCATTGCCCATGATGACGCCCTGACCTGCCCATTCCAGCATCTCCACGTCATTCCAGTTATCGCCAATGGCCATTGTTTCCTTGCGATGGATTCCCAGCGTGTTCGCCAGCCGCTCCAGCGCCCATCCTTTTGATACACCGGGGGGGAGCAGGTCAAGAATCGACAGATCGCGCCCCGGATACTCTGTCCGTACGCACTCGCAGAGGCCATTCCATTCGCTGGCTTTCAGCGCCTTTTCCGCCAGCCGCATCTTGCTCATTCCACCAGCCACCATGCCCTGGACAGGGTCCTCGCCGTCTTCCAGCGCATTCTCCAAGGGCTTTACCACCTCAATGGCCTTGCGGTTGGCCTCGACCCACAGCGCAATTCGTCCGTGGGCCTGATCCAGGTCTTCCAGCACCAACTCGCCTCGCCCTGGTCTGTCGAAGGTAAACACCATCACTCCGAACTGTCGCAACAGGCCGCAAACCCCTCGCGCCACCCGCGCTTCCATGTACACGCGGTCCATGCGATCTCCTACCAGAGTTCGCGTCACTGCTCCATTGGACGTAATCAGCGGTGTGTCCGCTCGCAATCCAACGCTGTCAAGCAGCGGCGCGGTGTAGGCCTGGCGTCTTCCGGTGGCGATAACCACCGTAATGCCGGCCTCTTGCGCGGCCTTGAGCGCCTGCGCATTGCGCCTGCTGATGGCCTGTGTAAATGTCGGCAGCAGGGTGCCGTCCATGTCAATTGCCACCATGCGAATAGGAGGATGCATAGCTTAAGTGTAGCGGGTGCGCCTGAAACGCGGGCAAGCGCACGGCTATTCTCACGTTATGCGTCGTGAAAACTTCGGCCTCAATCCGGTAAGCTTTTGAGATATGGAAAAGATTTGCAGCCAATGCCGAGCAGTGCTCGCGCCAGGAACCGGCGCGAACAGGTGTCCCGCGTGTGGCGGTGCTTTGATTGAAGAGGCGCGCATCCCGGCTCTCGACTCGCCAGGCGGTCCCGCCGCTGAAGTGGACCATCGCGGCATCGTGCTGCCGAGCCGCCACGCGGTTGGCGGCATCATCACGCCGCAGTAGCGTCTACTCGTACCGCAGCGCCTCAGCGGGGAGAATGCGCGCGGCCGCTGACGACGGATAGAGTGTCGCCAGCAGCGAGATCGCCATTGAGACAGCGGCCACAATCACGCCATCCAGCGGGCGGGGCGCGAAGGGCAGCGTGTCAATCGAGTACACCTCAGCCGAAAGATGAATGAAGTGGTAGTGCCCGCCGGCCCAGGCTGCGAGATAGCCCAGTACGAGGCCCAGCGCTGTGCCGAGGACACTGATCAGCAGACCCTGCATCAGGAAGATGCGCCGCACCTGACCTGGATCGACACCAAAGCTCATCAGTACGGCAATGTCGCGCGTTTTCTCCATCACCATCATGGTGAGCGCGATCAGAATATTCAGCGCGGCCACGATCACAATGAGCGCAATCACGATGAACGTGACCACCTGTTCCAGCTTGAGTGCACGGAAGAGTTCGCGGTTCACTTCCATCCAGTTGGTGGTCATAAAACCTTTGCCGGCGGCCTGCTCAATGGCCTGGCCGATTTCGGGCGCGCGATACAGATCGTCCACCTTGAAGCTGATGACCGAGAGCAGGTCGGGTTCGCTGAAGAGCCTTTGTGCGTCAGAGAGCCGCATGAAGGCCATGGCCGCGTCGTACTGATAGAAGCCGGAGTGGTAGATGCCCGCCACGCGGAAGCGCTGGTATTTGGGAGCAAGGCCGAGCGGCGTCAGTTCGCCCTGCGGACTGGTGACCAGCACGCTGTCGCCCACCTGCGCGCCAATCTGCTCGGCCAGATCCTTGCCCAGAACCAGCGGCGGATAAGGCGTATTCGGCGGTGCCGGAAGCGTGTTGTCGCCCGCGTTCGGGTTTGCGGCGGGCGCAGGTGGTTCAGGGTCAAGATCCCTGGTTGAGCCGCTGGTAATCGAGTCCAGCAGGTTGCTGACGGTGCGCTCTTGTGCTGGAATGATGCCCTTGATGAGGGCGAAACCCGCGCGTGGCCCGCGCGAAACCAGCACCTGGCCATAGAGGCCTGGCGCTGCGGCTGTTACGTGAGGCACATGGCGAAGGCGCTGCAGCAGCGGTTGCCAATCCTTGATGCCGTCTGCCGCTGTACGCATCAGGTCCACATGCGCTGAGGCTCCCAGAAGCCGGTCCTGCAGGTCGCGCCGCATGCCGTTGGTGATGGCCAGTGCAATGATCAGCGCAGCCACACCGGCAGCTACACCGGCAATGGAGATGGTGGTGACCACGCCCACCACGGCCTGCCGCCGTTTGGCCCTCAGGTACCGCGCCGCTACAAAAAACTCAAATCGCATGGGTGTGAGCAGGCCCCTTTACTTTGCCGCTGAACCGAACACCGTCTTGGCCACGCCCACATTGTCATAGCGGTCATAGGCGCGCACGGTGAGCAGGTGCTCGCCAGTCTTGACGTCAAGCGCCGATGCTGGCAGAACCAGGTCGTAGTGCTCGTGCTTCGCATCTGAAAGCTGGCCCACCGGCGCGATGAACTGCCACTTGCCCGCGTCCAGCGAGTACTCGGCATGCGCGATGGGCGAGGTGGCATCCTCGGCGTCAAAGGTCAGATGGATCGACTTGAGGCAGTTTGGCTGCTTACAGGCAGCCGTTTCTTCCTCTGCCTTGAGCGCGGTGACAACAGGCGGCGTTGTGTCCACCTCGAAGCGATCGCTCACCTTCTCACCGGTGAGCGCGTCGCCGGGAGAGTTTGACGGCGCGTCGGAGGCTACCACTTTTACCTGGTACCCGCCATCTGGAATCAGCGTTGCGTCGAAGCTGTATGCCTTGTCTGTGATGTCGCGTTTCAGCAGCCGCCAAACGTGTTCGCCGTCTCCGCGCAGATAGAGCGAATAAATCAGGTCATCGTCGTTGTCGTCGTGCGCGGCCCACCGCACGGTAATGCCGGTGCGGTCTTTCAGCGCCTGCAAAGGCGCTGCGGCTCCCGCGTCGAAGGTGGCGGTTGGCTGATTCGACGAAGGGAATGCGATGTTCACCATCTGCTGCGTGCCGGCCTGTTGCATTTGCGGATTCAGCCGCGCGCCGGTTGCCACCACCAAATCGTCCACCACCGGAGCGGCATTCACGGGAAGGTAATTCACGCCGACGCTGCCCACATTTCCGCCGGCCTTCAGGTCGGCCTTCCATTGCAGGAAGCGTCCGGCGGGCGATGCCACTGCGCCTTCTTTCAGCGGGAGCCATTCGCTCCAGCCGCGCACGGGTTGCTCCACGTTGCCGGTGCGGGTCCACAGATCATATCCGGTCGAGCCGGGCTCCACTTCCACGCGGCCGAAGCGAGAGAGCGCGCCCGCATCCAGCACATCGCTGGCGTACTCATGTTTTTCCGCCACGCCCAGAAAGATCAGTTTGCCGGTGTTGCCTGTGCCAATGAGGATGCCCGCTTGATTCTGAGCCGCAGCCATGCTCAATCCCTGCCGCGCGTCCAGGTGCGCCACGTCTGCATAGCTGCCGTCGGGCTCAATTTTGAAGATGCGGCCGCGATTCCCGCTCAGCGCCAGCAGGCCATCAGGCCGCACTGCCAGGGCATAGACCACTTCGTCCTTGCCGGACCAGAGCTTGCGCGGGGCCTGCCCTTCCTGCAAGGCGTAAATCTCTGAGCCCTCGGGCACGGAAGCGCTGGCGTTTGCAGTTTGCAGTGAGCCCGGCTGAACCACGGTGAAGGTGATGGCGCCGACTCCCTGAATGGGCAGAGGCGGCAGCGGGTTGCGGCTCTTGTCGCCCACGCTGGCGGCGTAAATGGTGCCGTTGCCTGCTACGGCCACGGATGTGATTTCGCGGCGCGGCGCATCAAAGAGCACGTAGCCCTTGCCTTGCGGGCTGATGCGGTAGATCAAGCCACTACCCTCTGAGCCGGCAATCAGGTTGCCTTTTGCGTCCCACGCCAGTGAGCGGATGTGCGGCTCGTCGCTCTTGAAGAATTCTTCAGGCTGGGCGGCAGGCTTGGCGGGGTCCACGCGAAACACTGCTCCCGGCCCGCCCGTGGCAATGTAGAGCCGGCCCTGCTCGTCGAAGGTCATGTCCCAGATGTAGTGCGACTTCCCCTCGCCCTTGTCGGCGCCAGCTTTTGCGTCGCCTGGTTTGGCGCCATTGAGTTTGGTGGCGTCAAAGACCACCGTGGCGTTGGCCTCATCCTGCTTTGTTGCCGCGCCCGGGTTGAGCTTGTAGACTTTGCCGCCGGGCATTGTGGCTGCATAGAGCGCGCCATCCGGACCGAGCCGGACCACCTGCACGCTCAGGTCCCTGGTCTCAAACAGAGTGAAAGGCTTCTCGCCCTTTTGCGTGCCGATGCGCAAGACGGTGGCAGGCGAGCCGGTGCCGAGATAGGCGGTGCCGTTCTTGTCCACCGCGACCGACCAGACAAAGGTCGACGGAGTGGTCAGGATTTCGTTCAGCCCGGGCCCCTGGCGCAGGTGGCCGTCGCTGCCAATCGCGACCCCCTCCGGCGTGCCCTTTTCAAACTCCTCAAGCCGGGATTGTGTCCACAAGTGCGTGTTCTGGGCCGGCAAAGGCCGGGCGGTTGCAGCGGTCAGTACGGCCGCAAGCAGGGACAGCGCGGAAGGCAGAGTGAGGCGGCAAGAGGTACGGAGACAGGCACACATATGCTGCCGTTGAGTCTACTAGAGTTGGCTGGAAGAGGCGATGCCGCTCACGGCAGGGACAGAGCGCGAGGCCGCTCAAGCACCGCTGCGGAACTGGATAATTCTGCGCCGGTCGCGCTTGGAAGGCCGGCGTTCCGGCAGGGGCGCGTACTGCTGCATGGCCTTGCGCTCTTCGGCAAGTTTGATCCGTTCGGCCTTGCTGGCATCGGTTTCGCGATAGAGCGCCTGCGCCACGGCGGCGGGGCCTCGCATCTCGCTCAACTGCAGAACCTCAATTTCGAACTCGCCTCCCTCGTTGCGCACGTGCAGCATGTCGCCCACGCGCACATCGCGCGCCGGTTTGGCCTCAACGCCATTGGAGCGGATGCGGCCCAGATCACAGGCTTTGGACGCCAGCGCGCGCGTCTTGAAGAAGCGCGCGGCCCAGAGCCACTTGTCCATGCGAACGCTGTTCATGGGGAAATCTCGCGGGAAGTGAGGGCGCACCGTGGTGCGCCCGTTGAAGCTAACGCGCCAGCACGGCCCGGTAGCGCACTTTGTTCTTTTTCACTTTCTCGATGGCGTCATTGGCCTTGTCCATGGGGAAGCACTCAGTCGTGGCCTTCACTCCGTGCCGCGCGGCTACATCCAGCATTTCCCTGATCTGATGAGGGCTGCCAATGGGGCTTCCGGAGATCGAGCGGATGCCGGAGATCAGTGGAAATGCGTTGATGGAGACCGGAGAGGGTGGAACGCCCACAAAGCAAAGTGTCCCGGAAGGGCGCAGCGCCTGGATGTAGATACCCCAGTCCTGATTGGCATTGATGGTGCTCAAAATAAAGTCCAGCGACCCTGCCACTTCACGCAACGCTTTGGTCTCGCGGGTATTCACAAAGCTGTGCGCACCGAGCGCGCGGGCCTCGTCTTCCTTGGCCGCGGAGGTTGAAAAGGCTGTGACCTGGGCCCCGAAGACCCGTGCAAACTGGATGGCTAGATGACCCAGCCCGCCAATGCCTACCACGCCCACGCGGGACGAGGGGTTGATGCCGTGCGTGCGCAGCGGGTTATAGACCGTGATGCCGCCGCAAAGCAGAGGCGCGGCCTGCTCGCTGGGCAGGGCATCGGGAATCGGAAACACGAAGGCCGCATTGGCGCGGACGCGGTCGGCGTACCCGCCATTCCGGTGAACACAGGTTCCTTCCGACTCGGGGCAAAGGTTCTCCATACCCCTGGTACACCACTCACACTGGCCGCAGGAGTTCGACTGCCAGCCCAAGCCTACGCGTTGGCCCGGCTTGAGCGAGCGCACTTGAGAACCGACCGCTGTGACGGTGCCGATAATTTCGTGGCCGGGAATGAACGGATACTGGCTGATGCCCCAGTCATTCGAAATGAGATGAATGTCGCTGTGACAGATGCCGCAGTGGGAAATACCGATTTCGACTTCCTGCTGGCCCAGATGTCCCGGGTCATAGCGAAAAGGCAAAAGCTCGGCTCCCGCTGCGTGAGCTGCAAGTCCTTGAATAAGGCTCATGGTCGTTCCGCAGTCCTTGCTGGAGGCTAGCAAACGGACTCCACCACTTGCAGTGGCGTCAGTTCTAAGTGTGGCGGAAAGTTATCCCCGCCTGAATCAGTGTAAACCGCCTCCTGCTTCAATGTGCAGATTGATGATTTGGAAGCCCGATAGCACGCCGCCGGCGGGTGCTTCACCTGCCACGACAGCGGATTCTCCGTTGAGGCTCATGTCCTTTGACGTGCGCAGCGTCTCGACGGCGTTGGCCATTGAAAGCGGAAGGCCCGAAAGTGTGTGTCCATCGATTCCAGCCTGCGTATCCGGCTCCAGCAGGCTTACATAGATGCGGTCGGCAGGGTGTTCGCGGCGGGCCTGCGCCATTTCCGTTTCCAGATCGGCGGAGTGGCTGGTGAACCGGGGCGGGTCCAGCGCGCGGTCCAACGTGCCTGCATCTGAAACCAGCAGGCGCAGTTTACCCTCGCCCAGCCGGGCGGGCAGGGTAACGGGGATGCGCACGTTGCGCGCGGGCTGTTGCCAGGGGTGTAGCGTTGCCTCCACCACCACGGTGTCGCCTGCGTGAACAATGTTGCCCGAGACCAGCCGGGCCGTTTCCAGGTCCACCTGCACATTGCGTTCAACTGTCTCGATGCGCAGATTGATGGAGTGCACGGCGCCGCGGCGCGTTCCGTTCGAGTAAAGCCGCGAGAAGTGTTCGCCGATCTGCATCGCGGCGGTCAGCGGCGCAGGCACGCTGTCTCCGCTTGGAGCCCACAAATTGAGCGGCGAGGGCGGATAGCCGTCCAGGTCAATGTTCCCGGTTACGTGGTAGCTGGTTTTCGCGGTGCTCGCATTGGTCTCAAGCAGCGTGTTGTAGATGGCCACCATCAGCGCCTGCGGAGTCAGCGAGGGCAGATCCAGCACCTCGAAGTTGAGCTTGCGTTCATTGCCCGCTCCGTGAACCTCAATGTGCACCGGAATCATGCTGGCCTTTGCGCCGAGAACGCCCCGGATGGCCGCATCACGGTCCTGGGTAAAGGCGCCTATGACCTCACCGGTGTTGACAATCTTGAAGGCGTTCAGCGGCGAGGCGAGGGTGGCCACCACGTCGGTAGTGGTCATGGGCAACGAAACGGGCCCCGCCTGCAGGATGGGATGGCCGCAGGCCAGCAACTGCTTGGGATCGATGTAGGTCACCGTGCAGGTGGCAGAAATTTCCAGGTCGCCCCGCACCAGTTGCGCGCTTACGGCTGAGCCTGGCTCCATGCTGGCCAGGGCCGCGGCAGACGTGCCGCTTTGCGGCTTGGATGAGCCGCCTGCGCCGCCGGCCGCCACCATATCCAGTCCTGTTCCCACCATCTGCTTCTGCCAGAGGCGAATCGCCTCGGGCCGGAATCCGCTCATCACGAGCGGCGTTTCCATGGCCTGGAAGGTCATGCCCCCTGCTGTCAGGTCGTCGCGCTCATCGGCTGAAGCAGCGTGGCCCTGCGCCGCATCAACGGGCAGGTCGCGTACCTCAAGCATCTGTTCAATAGGCGTGATGCCGGCAATGGGATCCTTGCTGAACTGGCCGATGCGATAGGAAAGTGAGCCCAGCAGCTTATTGCCGATGTAAACCGGGCTGCCGCTCATGCCGGCTACTACGCCGGTGTACTCAGGCTTTGCGCCATGCAACTGCGCCAGAATCATGTCATGGCCGGGGCCGCGCGCTCCGCGCAACACGCCCAGGATCTCCACTTCCATCGGCTCAGGTTTGCTGCCGCTGAAGACGGTCCATGCGGTGCCGGTGAGGCCGCGATGCACCTGGCTCAGCGGATAAAATCCGCCATTGGAGGGCGGTGGACCGGCAGGCGCGGCGGCGTTCTGAGCCAGCAGTGACGCTGGAGACAGCAGCGCGCCAAGTGCCAGGGTAACGGCGGCCATGCGAGGGGCGGTTTCCTTTGGGGACAGTCTCACGTCTATAAGAGTACAACCGGGGGCATGGCCGCCCCGAGAGCCGTGCCTGACCGGCTGCCATGGATCGCCACCTGCGCCTGATAAGGGATGCCGGTCATGGCAGCTGTGATGCGCTGGTTGCAGTTCGCTCCGGGTCATCCGTATGCTGGTTTGAGCATAGAGGTTGCCATGTCCACGATGTGTCTTTCCCTATTCCCTCGTCGCCGCCTTTCAATTGGATTGCTGTACTTGATGTTGGCAGCGTTGGCGAGTGCGCCACTGAGCTGGGCCCAGAACCAGCCTCAGCAGCCCCAGCCCCAGCAGCCCGACCAGACTGCGCCGGAAGCTGGCGGTCCGGCTGGTGATTCAGGCACCATCGCACTGCCAAAAAAGAAGGACAAGTCCGCTGAAGCACCCCCGCCGGCCCCGGCCGCACCCGCAGTCAAGAATCCCCCCGAACTGAACAACTATTCCATCCGAGTCGATGTTCCTGAGGTCACGGTGGACGTGGGCGTGCTGCTTGAAAAGACCGGTCAGTTCGTACCAAACCTGAAACCCACCAATTTTCGCGTCTATGAGAACGGCGTCGAACAGAAAGTAATCGGCTTCAAGCGTGTCGAGGCGCCTGTCACAGCGTTGCTGCTGTGCGAGTTTGCCTCAACCAACTACTACTTCATTTATGACATGCAGAATGCCGCCTGGGCCTTTGCGCAGCAGTTACGGCCCCAGGACTATGTTGCGCTGATGACTTTTGACATGCACACGCGGATTGTGACGGATTTTACTCAGGACAAGAATCAACTCTACAACGCCATTAATTCGCTGATGATTCCCGGTTTTGACGAGCGCAACCTGTTCGACGCGCTCTACGAGGCAGAAGACAGGCTTACCCGCATTGAAGGCCGCAAGTACATCATCCTTATCGCATCGGGGCGCGACACCTTCTCAAAAATCACGCTCGACAAGATATTGCAAAAAGTAAAATCCACGCCCGACATCACCATTTTCAGCATCTCCACCGGAGGAGCGCTGCGCGCCATGACGGAGGGACGTCCAGGCTTCAACAGGCAATTGCGGGACATGGATTACCTTCAGGCCGATAACCAGATGAAGACATTTGCGAAGCTGACCGGCGGCATGTGGTTCACGCCGCGGTTTGTGGGCGAAATGCCAGATGTCTTCTCCGCAATCAACCAGGCCATTCGCTCAAAGTATCAGCTGGTTTACCGTCCCACAGACACCAAGCAGGACGGCACCTATCGCAAGCTGCGCGTGGAACTGGTGGACGATGAAGGACACCCGCTGCGCATGCAGGATGAGAAGCACAAACCCTTGAAGTATGACATTATTGCGCGCGACGGCTACCGTGCCCGCCAGGAGGTGGAGTAGCGGGAGGAGTCGGTGGAGGAAGCCGACGACAATGGATCAGTTGTCGTCGGCCATTCGGACAGACCGCGGGCTATTTGAACTGGTTGACGAAATCCAGCAGGTAGTACCCGATCACAAAAATTGTGGCCGCTCCCAGCAGCCCAAGAGCGATCCGCACGTAGGGCTGAATCTTGTTGACCTTGGCTATGATGGCCGCCTGAGCGTTTCTTTCATGGTCGAAGGAATCGTCTAGGAAGATTTGATCCTCTTCGTCCTTGGTCAGACTCGAGCGATACACAAACAGGGCGGCAGTGACTAGCGCCAGCACTCCCCAAACCGCCCACATGACAGGAATCATCGTCATATACCACCTCCGGAAATACCTTTGGTTCCAGTTACCAGCGTGCTGTGAATTAGCCGCGGTCTCATGAGTAGAGGGGCCGCACGGCTGACCATAATAGACCGTGAGAGCTACAGTTGTGGTGACAAAAATCACAGATATTTTTTGAGTGTTCCCGAAAAGCAAGTGAGCTGAGTTTTTTACGCGATGCGCAGACATATTCGACTGTGCGCCATCCACAGGGGAAGTGCGAACAGGCCCTGGTACATGGTCAGCTTGTCATTGCGGTGCAGTTGGCCGGGAATGGCCAGCTCCTGAATCAGTTTTGCCAGAGCGCTGGGGGCGTCGGGCAGAGCGTCCTCAAGGCAATAGTCTGCCCAGCAGAGGTCAGCGGCATTTTTCACCACGGCTCAATACGATTTTGCTGTCTTGAATGCACGCGTGAGGACTCCGATGAGCGGTGCCATCACAGAAATCAGCGGATGGTCAACCTTGCCGGACAATTTGTTGATTGGATAGGGGATATGTATTGCGCTGCCTCGCTGGCTTTTCGCTCTGCCGGCCCACTGTTGCCAGCATTCCATACCCCCGGTTCTTGCGAGAGATGTGGTATTTTCAACCACTTGCCCCCGCACAGGTTCCTGTATCCGGATTGCGACTTTTGCCTGGCGGGTCGCATCCAATGAGATGACCGACCTTTCGGGCCTTGAATAGCCCGGCGCGGAGCGGTACAGTTACCAGTAACGGCAAGCATTTCACGAATCGGGAGAATCTATGTCCACAGCAACCGTCGCACCCACGCAGGAAGTCGCCAAGAAGTCGCCCCTTACCCTGACCGCCCAGGCAGTTGCCAAGGTGCGCGAAATCATGGCTACCCAGGATCCTCTCCCTGCAGGTCTTCGCATCGGAGTAGTGGGCGGAGGCTGCTCGGGTTTTCAGTACTCCATGTCCTTTGAGAACCAGAGCGGAATGATGGACAAGGTTTTCAGCTTCGAGGACCTGAAGGTTTTCGTCGATGCAACCTCTTTGATGTACCTGAACGGCTGTATCGTGGACTACGTTGAGACGCTGGAAGCGGCAGGCTTCAAGTTCGAGAATCCCCAGGTGAAGTCGACCTGCGGCTGCGGTTCTTCGTTCAGCGTGTAACGTCCCGATTCTGGTCTGGTTCGCTCGTGACAAGGCCTGTCCCCTAGCCGGGGACAGGCCTTTTGCGCATCTGGCGGCAGGCGCCGCTCGCGGATTGATGCGTTATTGAGGCGCAGGAGTCGTCGGGGCTGTTGGACTTGTGGGGCTTGTCGGGCTGGGGCTCGTGGAGCCGAATCCCGATCCCGAGCCAAAGCTCGATCCGGATCCGAAGCTCGAGCCGCCTATACCTCCACCCACACCGCCGGACATGCCGCTTGCGGGCTGGCCGATTCCCACGCCGCCAGCGCCACCTGCACCACCGGAGGTCATCTGCTCGATGGCCGGGTCGTAGGTAAACTCCCACTCGTTGTAGTGATTTTTCTTTTTAAAGACCAGGATGGATTGCTTCGGGCTCATGGGAGAGAAGCCAATGATGCCCCCTCCGCCGAAGGTCTGCCCGGTAAGCCCAGTTCCAGATCCGCTCCCTGCGCTGGAACTGCCCCCTGATGTGGAACCGCCGCTCGTGTCCGTGCTGCCGGTAGTGCTCGTTGTGGGGCTAGTGCTGCCCGTGGAGTCTGTGCTTGAGGCAGGACTGGTGGTTGTGGTTGGACTGTTGGCAGTTGGGCTGCTGGTGGTTGGGCTCGACGATCCGAAGATGGAGCTCCCGCCGGGCGAAGAGCCAAATGCGCTTCCGGCCGGAGACGCGCCTGCAATCCCGTTGCCTCCGCTGGGGCCGGTGCCCGCCAACGTCGATCCTGCCAGAGGTTGTCCAAAGAAGCCCATTGCTGTGGGAGTCTTGTTCTGCCCGAAGGCGATGGCTTTCCACTCGTCCTTGCCGGTGGTGGGGTCAATGTACTTCTTGCGGAGGTAGCGGATGTTGTTGGTCTTTACAAGGGCGTCGAGGTTGGGCGGGTAGGCCCCGAATTGGCGGTAATAGAGCTGGACGGCGCGCATGTACTGCTTACCGCGGTGCATCGTTTCTATTTCGCGGTCGCGCTGGATGTCTTCTCTGACCCTGGGCATGGCGACAGCCAGAGAAATGATGAGAATTGCGAGCATAAAAATGACAGCAATCAGGATGTAGCCCTCTTCAGCAGGGCCAGATGCGCGGCGAGTTGGAGAGGCTTGGGCCATCGAGTTGGAATGCCGGAGAGTCAATTGACTGAGAGCGGCAGGGTTTGCGTGTTGTTATAGCCCAGGTCGGTAATTCGCACACTGCCTGGCATAATGCCTTCGACCTTGTAGCGATGATCGACAATGTCGCCCTGCCGGGCCATGAAAATGTCGTCGCCATGGACCAGGAAAGCCTTGATCGACTTGTCGCTGGCCTGGCTGTAGCCGAAGTATTTCAGGTCAATGGCCGGCGGGCGCGGCGCAGCCGATGCAGTAACCACTTCAGGCTTGTCAGCCCGTGCGCTCTTTACAGGCGCCTCAATGGCGACGGGAGCGGAGTCGGCAGAGAAGATATTCCTTCCCGTGCCCGCATAGACTACATCTTCGCTCTGGGCCAGCTTTTCCAGATGGAGCGAGGGATCAAGGCCCGCATTGGGCAGCTTTTCAGCATCCGGTCCGGCTGTGGGCGACGCTGGCGCCTGGCCCGTGCGTCCAGCGGCTGCCGAAGAAGCGCGTGCCGCGGGGGCGGTGCGGGTGGCTGCAGTTCGAGTGGGAGCGGGCGCTGGCGAGCCCCAGAACGAGCCGAAGATCTCCCATGCGCCGATACCCACGATCAGCGCAACCAACCCGATGAGCATGTAAACCTGGCGCTTGTTTTCCGTTCCCAGAGGGATAGCCATGGCTACTGGCCCTCCTTTCCCGGAGCGGAAGGCGAGTCGGGCGACTCGTCCTGCGCTTTCGGCAGGCCGCTGGCGGCGGCGTCTGCAGGGCGCAGCCATGTGGAGACGCGCAGCCTCAGGTTCACCATGCCGCCCTGCTGGCCGGTAAGGGCCATGGTGCGGATGACGAAGAACGTCTGATCGCGCTCCAGCCCGTTCACAAAGCGCATGATCTGCGGGTACTCTCCGCTGATGCCGGCGTCCATCGTAATCTCAGTGAGGTCGGCGCCCGCCGGGCCCTGGGCATATTGCACGCGCGAGAGGCGCACTCCGGATTTAACTTCCAACTCGCCGATGCGTGTGGCAATGGACGAGTAGCTGGCCGGGATGCGTTTGGCGTAGAAGTCCTTCATCTGCTCGCGCGATGCGGCGACGCGCTTGTCCAGACCGCGCAAGGGAGCTATTTCCATCTCCTTCGCCTTCAGTTCGAGCTGCTTGCTGGCAAGCGCGCCGCTGGAACTGCTGTCGGTTGCTGACCAGTCCAGTGCAAAGCGCGTGGCGAGCGTTGAGACCAGCAGAACGAGGATCACCAGCCCTGCATAGTGCCAGGTGAGCGGGGAAGTGAGGCGTTCGCGCCACAGGCTGAGGGAATGATTGCTCATTTCGTTGGCCCTCCAGCGCGCGGCTTGATGGGGAATTTCGGCATGGGCTTTCCAAGGTACGGAGGCCGGGGCTCTCCTGCACCAGCGGCTGGGCTGGTCTCATCAGGAGCGGACGATCCTGCCGCCAAATTTTTGCGGCGAGCGCCTTGGGCATTGGCTTGCATGCGTTCTGCGGCGGTTGCGGGGCTGTACTCGGCGAGCACGTCAAAGTTGACTCGGTTCGAGGCGCTGACGGGCTCCATGTGCTGGCCGGGACCGGCGCTTGACTCCAAGCTTTCGCCCACGATTCGCGGTGTAAGAAAGCGCTTGGAGTGCTCCAGATTCTGCACCAGCTCGATGGCGCGGTCACGGGGGCCGAGCACGCGCAGCCGGAGGGTGATGTGGCCTTCCTTGTCGCGGGAGGGCTCGATGGTGGTGACCTGCACACCGCCCGGCAGCACGGTTTCAAGGTCTTCCATTGCCAGGGTCCAGGAGAATGCCTTCTCGTCGAAGAGCTTGTTGAGGCGCTCGGCCTGCGCCAGTGTCTGCGCGTTGTCCGGCTGGCGCATCAGCGCCTGGTAGCCAGTTCGTTCCTGGTTGACGCGCGCAATCTGGCCGTCGAGCGAGTGGTCGCGGGCGCGCGCCTTTTCTGCTTTATCGTGCAGGCCGCGGATACCGAGTCCGAGCCCAATGGCTGCCAGCACAAGCACGCCCATGGAGATACGCAGGCGCTTCAGCGCCGGTCCCAGATCGGTGAAGGGGCGGGTGGCGAGATTGATGGTGATGCGCATGGTCTATGCCACCCCCGCCAAAGCGCCAGCAATACCAGCCAGGCTCAGATTGCCCCAAGCCGTGGTTGCCCCGGTATCCGGACGCGGGGACAGTTCTACCACCGACATCTCGGGGTCGTTGATCCAGCGGGCAAAATCATCGGCTGTGCCGCTGCCCGCGTAATGGAGGCTGCGCGGGCGGGTGGCAAGCTTGTCTTCAAAGTAGGCGGCGGCGATGGCAATGTCGCGCTGCACCTCAGAGAGGCGAGAGTCGGGGTCTGTGGGCAAATCGAGCGTTCGATAAAGCAGCAGGTTCTGTCCGAGGGCGATGGATGTGGTGAGCGACGCGCCGTTCAGGCAGGCGGCCAGCACGGGCTGCTGCGTGTCCAGCGCGGCCAGAGCCGCCAGGCTTGAAGGCAGCACCGCGCCTGGCTCGTAGCCGGCGTCACGCACAGCGGACTCGTATTCCGCAAGAATGGGGCCGGGCAGCACCGCCACAAGCACCCTGCATTCGGTTTTGTTTTCTGACAGGATCTGGTAGCTGACTCCCGCGTGCTCCACGTCGAAGGGAACCATCTTGCGCAGCCTGAAGCGCAGCACGGGTACCACTTCGCCGGCATGGGTGGGAAGGGAATCAAAATCCAGCACGAAGACGCGCACCGCCGTGTCGGGCACCACCAGCGTCACGGCGCGGGTACGCGGCCCCACATTGCCAAGAGTCGTGCGAATCGCTCCTGCCACAGCCTCGTGCGCGCGCAGGTTGGGCTCGCCAATGCCGGGCACCAGGGCGCCAGCCGGTAGCGGCTCAAAAGCATATACGGGCGGCTCGCCTTTGCCCGGCAGCGCGGCAGCCAGTACGCCTATGGGCGAAAGCTCTACCGCAGCCGGCGGTCGGCCGCTCTGCTGCGAACCGGTTTTTGTCCTGCTCGAAGTCCAACGCACTATCGTGAGGCCTCAATGAACGTGACTTTGTTGATCTCTTTGAGCGTTGTGAGCCCGCGCCGCACTCGATCCAGCGCCGACTCGCGCAGGAACGACATGCCTTCCTTTTGTGCCAGCTTGCGCACCTCGGAGGTGGGTTTCTTCTCTAGAATCAGCTCGCGGATGGGGTCGGTCAAGTCCAGCAGTTCGTGGATGGCGGTACGGCCGCGATAGCCGGTTCCGCCACACTCGATGCAGCCGGCGCCTTCGCGGAAATCGAAGTTGTGCCAATCAGCGGGGTCTATTCCGCTGGTCAGGAGCTCGTCATCGCTGTAGTGCACGATGTGGACGCAGTGTTCGCAGACGGTACGCACCAGCCGCTGGGCCAGAATGCAGTTCAGCGCGGAGACGAAGTTGTAGGCCTCCACGCCCATATTCAGGAAGCGGCCCAGCACATCCACAACGTTGTTGGCGTGGACGGTTGTGAACACAAGATGCCCGGTCAGTGCGGAGTTGATTGCAATCTGCGCCGTCTCCTGGTCACGGATTTCGCCCACCAGAATCTTGTCCGGGTCATGGCGCAGGATGGAGCGCAGGCCGCGCGCAAAAGTCAGGCCCTTTTTCTCGTTGACGGGAATCTGGGTGATGCCGCGAATCTGGTACTCGACCGGATCCTCGATGGTGATGATCTTGTCTTCGTCGCTCTTGATCTCATTGAGCGCGGCGTAGAGGGTGGTTGTCTTGCCGGAGCCGGTAGGGCCGGTGACCAGCACCATGCCGTACGGCTCGCGGATGTAGCGGCGGAAACGGCGCAGGTCGTCATCGGCAAAGCCCACCACATCGAGCGTGAGTTTGCGGAACTTTTCGCTCATGGATTCCTTGTCCAGCACGCGCAGCACAGCGTTTTCGCCGTGCACAGTGGGCATGATGGAGACGCGGAAATCGATGAGTCTTCCCTTGTAGCGAACCCTGAAGCGCCCGTCCTGCGGCACGCGGCGCTCGGCAATATCGAGCTCGCTCATGATCTTGATGCGGCTCAGGATGGTGGTGTGATGCTCGCGCGCGATGGGGGCCATTGCCTCCTGCAGCACGCCGTCGATGCGGTACTTCACATGCAGCGAATCGTCGTAGGTCTCGATATGGATGTCGGAGGCGCGGCGCTCCAGCGCGGTAAAGATGGTGGTGTCCACAAGGCGGATGATGGGACTGATGTCCTCATCGCTGGTGAGTTTCTCAATGGAGATATTTTCATCGGCGCTTTCCTCACCGGAGAGCACGTCAAAGGTGAGCCCCTCGCTGGCCTCATCGAGCACGCGTTGCGACTGCTCGGTCTTCTTCAGCAGGTCGGTGATTTGTGAGAGCGTGGCCACGCGTGGCGTAATGCGGTGGCCCAGAAGGCCCGCGATTTCGTCCAGCACCATCAGCCGCGAGGGGTCGCTGACGGCGATTACCAGCGTCTCTCCGCGCTGCTCGATGGGTACGAAGTTATAGCGGAACATCAGCTCCACCGGCACCGTGCGCAGCAGTTCGTGCTGAATTTTGAAGTTCTTCAGGTCAACGAACTCGGCGCGGTAACGATAGGCCAGCGCCTCAGCCTGGGCGCGCTCTTCTGCGCTGCCGGGCTGAGGGCCGGTGGGAAGCGTAAGTACGGTCGGATCAGCCATGGTGCGTTACCCCTGACTTCCTGATACCTGCCCCAGCGAGAAAATGGGCAGATAAAGCGAGATGAGAATAAAGACGACTACAACACCCATGACGATCAGAATGGCCGGCTCGATCAGCGCCAGTGCCGCGGTGAGCGCAGTGGCTACGTCCTCCTCAAAAAACTCGGCCACTGAGTTCAGCATTTGTGGCAGCGCGCCGGTCTGCTCGCCCACGGAGATCATCTCCGTAGCCAGATCGGGAATGACCTTGGTCTGGGTAAGAGAATCGGCCAGGCTCTTGCCCTCGCGGACCGTATCGATGGACGACATTACGGCCTTTGAAACCCGCCGCGATGAGATGGAGTGCGCCGCCGTCTCCAGTGAAGGCACCAGCGGCAGGCCGCCTGTGAGCAGCGTTGAAAGTGTGCGCGAAAACAGCGCCACCTGATATTTGAGCCAGATTTTGCCGAAGATGGGCAGCCCGATGCGGAAGCCGTCCACAAAATCGCGCCCGCGCTCGGTGATGGAAAAGCGGTAACCGCCGACACCGACGACCGAGGTGACCAGCAGCAGCCAGATGATGTTGTGCTGCGTCCATTTGCCGAACGTGAGCAGCCCAATGGTCATGGCCGGGAGTTGCGAGCCCATCTGGTCATACAACTCTGCAAACTGCGGAATGACCACCGTAAACATGAAGACCATCAGTCCGCTCACCAGCGTGAGCAGCAGCGACGGATAGATCAGTGAGGCGGTCAGCTTTTTGCGAAAAGTGAGGGACACCCGCTGGAAGCTGACGTACCGCTCCAGCACCTCCTGCAGGTTGCCGGAACGCTCGCCGGCCAGCAGCGTGGTGGTGTAGATGGCAGGAATCCCCGACTGCGCTTCAAACGCCGCGGAAAGTGCGTCGCCAGTTTTTACGCGGTTTGCCACGTCCTCCAGCTGGCTGGCAAAGTGCGCATCCTTCTGGATATTAGCCAGCATCTTGAGCGACCCAAGAATCGGCAGCCCGGCGCGAACCAGCGTGAGGAACTGCTGATTGAAGATGAGAAAAGGCTCCAGTTTGACCTTGCGCCGCGCAAGCAGCGACCGGCCTGCGCGAGCGCGGACCGAGAAGACGTGATAACCGGCATGGGTAAAGCGCGCGCGCAACTCCTCGGCGGAGCCCGCCGTCTGGACCTGCTCCTGCACGCGGCCACGCTCATCTGCCAATTTGATGACAAACTCTGCCATAGGTTCGCTTGCCTGCCGGGCGGTAGTTCCACACGGCTCTTTTCTAGATCGCTTTCCTGCTCAAGGTTAACAGTCTCAACGCAACGATAGACGTAAAACCGTCCTGAAGCGCTCGCGAATGTGACGCCGGCGCTTGCCTGTAAGTGCCGCGCTGTCTGTCAGAACCCGTTTGCCACCAGCCAGGCTTCGGTCAGCTCCAATTCCGGCTTCTTCTGCGCCTGCATCTGGGCGTGGGCCAGCTTCACCAGCACATCCGCCTCCACGTTGACCGGAGCGCCGGGCGCGAGCGTGTGCAGATTGGTCCGCCAGTAGGTTAAAGGCAGAATCGCAATGGAGATCGTCTCGCCGTCGAAGTCCGCAATGGTCAGGCTGATGCCCTCGATTGCCACCGATCCCTTGTGGACCATCCACGGGCGCACGTTTTCCGGCACGCGGACCTTCAGGGTCCAGTCGGTGGTTTCTTTGTTGAATTGGGGGCTGGTGGCTGGTATGACCGGGTCCAGTGCGACAAGGGTGCACGTGCCGTCGACGTGGCCCTGCACGACATGGCCGCCCAGCGGGCTTCCGGCCGCTGTGGGCAGCTCCAGGTTGACCTTGGCGCCGGGCTTGAGCGCTCCGAGCGATGTGCGGTCCAGCGTCTCCTGCGCCAGGTCGGCATGGAAGTAATCCGGATTCACGTCCAGCGCGGTCAGGCATACGCCGGAGACGGCCAGCGAGTCGCCCTCGCGCAGCCGCCCCGCGATGCCTGGTGCTTCGACGGTGATGCGTCGCACGCCGCCGCGGTCCGCCAGGCTGACCAGGGTGCCGGTTTGCTCAATTATGCCGGTGAACATAGTTCTAGTTTACGGGAGTCGAACGAGGAATCGGCTGGACCCAGCCACGGTCTTGCTAGTTGCCAGTTTCTTCCGCTGCAGTCTCCAGCGTGATCTCCGGGCGGGTCAGCTTCGTGTACATCGACAGAAGGTGCAGGCGCCAGCGCAGAATCATGCCGAAGGCGAGGATGAAGAACAATCCGCCTGTCTGCTCCAGCGTGAGGAATTTGTCGAGGTAGTCGCGTGCGAGATACCGAATGGCGGCGAGAACAATGACCACGGCGAAGAATGCGCTGGAGCGCTTCATCATGATGGCGTCGCCGTCGCGGCGCAGGCTTGACGTAAGCAGCAGCGGATAAGCGAGCACAATGGCACCGCTAAGAAAGGCTGCCAGCGCCCACGTCCACGGCACACGAAACAGCGGCACCAGAAACATGCAGAACCCCGTCGCCATGCCCACGGGCGGCATCACGAGCTTTTTCACGGTCACTGCGGTACGGCCCTCGCGCACGCGCCACAGCAGCACGCCGCACAGGCCAACCACTGAGACAACAGCCGTGAGGACTGGTGAAGCTACCATCTTGGAAGAACCTCTCTATCCATTCAATTGTGACAGGTAAAGCCGTTGCGGAACAGGTCCGGGCAGTGTTCGGCTTGCTATTTTGTTTGATGCCGCAAACGGGCGCTTTGTTTCACTGTTCCTTCTTTTCCGGCCACGGGTCGCGGAGCAGGGAGCACAGCCCCAGGTCGTTGCCATAGCGCTCCACTTCTATGTCCGCCATGCGAATCGCCTGCGCCATGCCGCGGAATGCCGGTACCGCATCGGAGCCCATAATTTGCGGCGATACAAACAGATGCACGCGGTCCACCAACTCACCGGCCAGCAGTGCCGTGTTCAGCCGCGTGCCGGTTTCGGTCAGCAGGGTCAGGATGCCTTCTTCGCCCAGCTTTTCAAGCACCTTGCCCAGTGGGACGCGCCCGGCGTCGGCGGGCAGCACTTCAACGCGCACGCCGCGCTTGCGGAGTTCGTTCGCGCGGGCCGCATCGCTTGAAACCGTGAAGATGGCCAGATCGTTATTGGCGCTGTGCACCATCTTCGAGTCGAGCGGCATGCGCAGGCCCGAGTCCAGCACCACGCGCAGCAGCGGACGGCGGCGGCGGTGGCCGCTGCGGTCGGTGAGCATGGGGTCGTCGGCCAGCACGGTGTCAATGCCGGTGAGGGCGGCGTCGGCTTGCCAGCGCAGCGGCTGCACGGCGGCGCGAGCGGCCTCGCTGGTGATCCAGAAGGGCTCATGCAGTGTGTGCTGCCCGGGCGGCGGCGCAATGCGTCCATCGAGCGTCATGGCCACCTTCATCAGAACAAAGGGGCGCTTGTGCTGGCTCCAGTGGGCAAAGCCTTCATTGAGCCGCCGTGCTTCGGCCTCGCAAACGCCAACGGCCGTCGTAATCCCTGCTGCGTGCAGCCGGTCCATCCCGTGCCCTGCCACATCCGGGTTCGGGTCAATTGTGGCCGCCACCACGCGCCCAAGTCCTGCTGCAATCAGAGCCTCAGTACACGGCCCGGTGCGGCCGGTGTGGTTGCAGGGCTCAAGGGTCACATAGGCCGTACCGCCCTGCAGCCGCTCCCTGCCGAACTGCGCGGCCTCCTTGAGCGCGATGACCTCTGCGTGGTCCAGCAGGTCGTACTCGTGCCAACCCTGACCGAGCAATTGCCCTGCGCGATCCAGAATGATGCAACCCACCACGGGATTCGGCGAGCACATGGCAGTGCCGAAGCGCGCCAGTTCGAGGGCTCGCTCCATCCAGTACCGGTCTTGCGTTACATCGCTCATGGCTATGCCAGTAGCGCATCCACAAATTCGCCTGGCGAAAACTCCAGCAGGTCTTCCATTTTTTCGCCCACGCCGACAAAACGCACCGGCAGGTTCAGCTCGCGCGCAATGGCCACAGCAATGCCGCCCTTGGCGGTGCCGTCGAGCTTGGTGAGCACGATGCCGGTGACGCCTGCGGCCTGCGTGAACAGCCGCGCCTGCTGCAGGCCATTCTGCCCGGTCGTCGCATCCATCACCAGCAGTACCTCATGTGGAGCGCCAGGGATCAGTTTTGCCGCGGTGCGGCGCATCTTGTCCAGCTCGTCCATGAGGCCGGTCTTGGTGTGCAGGCGGCCGGCGGTGTCCACAATCAGGTCGCTGATATTGCGCGCCTTGGCGGCACTGGCCGCGTCATAGAGCACGGCTGCCGGGTCTCCACCGTGGCGGGTCTTGATCATCTCCACGCCGCTGCGCGCGGCCCACACCTCAAGCTGCTCAATGGCGGCGGCGCGAAAGGTGTCAGCGGCGCAGAGCAGAACGGTGTGGTCCTTTGCGCGCAGCCATGCGGCCAGCTTGCCTGCGGATGTGGTCTTGCCGGTGCCGTTTACGCCTACGAGGAAGGTGACCTTGGGCGGAGCGTCAGGCGCGGGCACGGGCCGCTGCGGAGCCTCCAGAATCCCGCGCAACTGCGCCTTGAGCAGGTCGCGCAGCTCCGAGCCGCCTTCGATGGCCTGGCGGCGGGCGCGGTCGCGCAGGGCGTCCAGGATTTCCGTGGTGGTCTGTACGCCAATGTCGCTGGTAAGCAGCGCCGATTCAAGGTCCTCGAGCGCCGCCTCGTCTACCGTGCGGGTGAGGGAAACGATATCCTCAATCTTGGCTGTGAACGACTCGCGCGTCCGCGTCACGGCCTGCTTCATGCGGCCAAAGAAGCCGACCGCAGTGCCTTGCGCTTCTGGTCCGGGCGTATCCGTCGTGGGTGCGGGAGGATCCTGCGGGTCTTTCCTGCCGCCAAAGAGCTTGATCATGGGCTGGTCCAGCTTTGAGTTTAAAGCAGAAGGCGCACAGGATGAACCGGGGACAGCGGCGGGCAACGTGTGCGCATGGAGCATGCGGCGAAGAATTCACTTGTACATTCAGCCGGAATCGGGAAACAATTCTCAAGTTGTTTCCGTAGATTCCCCTGTCGGGCGATTCCAATTGGAGGTCTCAACAGCCGATGAGCAAGGTGCGTGTATTGGTGGGAACGCGCAAAGGCGCGTTCATCCTGACATCTGACGGCAAGCGTGACAAGTGGGAGGTGAGCGGGCCATTCTTTGCGGGCTGGGAGATTTACCACATGAAGGGCTCGCCCGTGGACCCGGATCACATTTACGCCTCGCAGACGAGCGGCTGGTTTGGCCAGCTTGTGCAGCGCTCGACGGATGGCGGCAAGACGTGGCATCAGCCCGGCGTTCCAGACGGCGATGCGAAGCCCGTGTGGCCGCCGGTCATCAGCAACAAGTTTGTCTATGACGCCTCCGCCGAAACCGGCAAGCCGCTGACCACGCATCAGTGGTACGACGGCACGCAGCACCCGTGGGAGTTCAAGCGCGTGTGGCATGTCAAGCCCTCGCTGACGGATGTGAATACGGTGTATGCGGGCGTCGAGGATGCGGCGATTTTCCGTTCGATGGACGGCGGCGAGAGCTGGCAGGAACTGCCCGGCCTGCGCGGCCACGGCACCGGGCCCAAGTGGCAGCCTGGCGCGGGCGGCATGTGTCTGCACACCATTCTGCTGGATCCGACAAATCCGCAGCGCATGTACATCGCAATTTCGGCTGCTGGCGCCTTCCGCACAGACGACGGCGGCCAGACGTGGAAGCCGATTAACAAAGGGCTTCACTCGCCATACATTCCCGACCCCGCGGCCGAGGTGGGCCACTGCGTCCACCACATCGCGCTCCATCCGGCGCGGCCCCACGTGCTGTTCATGCAGAAGCACTGGGACGTGATGCGCTCCAATGATGCAGGCGACAACTGGACCGAGGTCAGCGGCAACCTGCCGACCGACTTCGGCTTTGTGATTGACGTGCACGCGCACGAGCCGGAGACAATCTACGTGGTACCGATCAAGAGCGACGGCGAGCACTTCCCGCTGGACGGCAAACTGGCCGTCTATCGCAGCCGCACCGGCGGCAACGAGTGGGAGGCGCTGACGAAGGGCTTGCCGCAGAAGGACTGCTATGTGAACGTGCTGCGCGACGCCATGGCCGTGGACACGCTGGACAAGTGCGGCATCTACTTCGGCACAACCGGCGGACAGGTGTATGCATCGCCGGACGGCGGCGATACCTGGCAGGCGATTGTCCATGACCTGCCTGCCGTGTTGTCGGTCGAGGTGCAAACGCTGGCATGACGGCTGGTGACACGCACACTGTTCAAGTCGCGTTGCCCTACCACCTGCGCACCCTCGCGCGGGTGGAGGGCGACGTTGCGATTGAGATTGCCGGGCCGGTAACAGTGCGCTCGGTGCTCGACGCTCTCGAAGCCCGCTATCCGATGCTGATGGGCACCATCCGCGACCACGTCACGCAGCAGAGGCGGCCCTTTCTGCGCTTCTTTGCCTGCGGTGAAGATCTGACGCACGACCCGCCCGATGCGCCACTGCCGGAAGCCGTAGCGCAGGGCAAAGAGCCGCTGATGGTGGTCGGTGCGATTGCGGGCGGGTGAGAGAGTCGCACAATGCGAACAGTGGAGTTCTTGACCCTCTGATTTTGCAATTCAAATACTGCTTTGCGCCGCTCGCTGCAAAGTCGCTTGTCCTGCGAATGGTGCGGTGCTATAAACAACTCATTCAAGTTTGCCCCCAAAGGGCAGGCCTGAATTTCATGCAGAGTGGCTGAGGGACGGGCCCTGTGACGCCACGACAACCTGCCTGGGCAAACCAGGAGTATGGTGTCAACTCTCGCCCGGAAACGGGGAACATGAGATTCGGGGGATGCTTCAGCACTCTTTGCCGAGGCGTCTCGCAAGGTTATTCGAGTCACTTCACGTTCGCTCTTTTTGAGCCGGTCACGCGCCCGCGTATCCGCAGTTGCTCGCATCGATGCGAGGGACTTGTGACGACTGCCTACGAATTGCGATGCCGTGAGTGCGGCAAGACCTACGGCGTTCAGCCGCTTTCCATTTGCGATGACTGCTTTTCTCCGCTTGAGGTGACGTATGACCTTGAGCACGCCCGCGGGCGCTTTACGCGCGAGGCCATCAGCGCCGGGCCGCTGAACATGTGGCGCTATCGCGCGCTGCTGCCGGTTGCCGACAGCTATGAGCCGCAGACGCCCGCGGGGCTGACTCCGCTGGTGAAAGCGCCGCGGCTGGCGGCGCACATCGGGGCGCGGAATCTCTACATCAAGAACGATGCCGTGTGCATGCCCACGCTCAGCTTCAAGGACCGCGTGGTGGCGGTGGCGCTGGCCAACGCGCAAGCGTTTGGTTTTGACACGGTGGGGTGTTCCTCGACGGGCAACCTGGCCAACGCGGTGGCGGCGCAGGCGGCGCGGCTGGGGCTGAAGACGTTCATTCTTGTGCCGGCCGATCTGGAGCCGGCGAAGATTCTGAACACGCAGGTGTACGGCGCGACGCTGGTGCGCGTGGATGGGAATTATGACCATGTGAACCGGCTCTGCTCGCAGATTGCGGACCGCTACAACTGGGGCTTTGTGAATGTGAACCTGCGGCCCTACTACGCCGAGGGATCGAAGACGGTGGGCTTTGAGATTGCCGAGCAGCTTGGGTGGCGTCTGCCGGATAACGTGGTGGTTCCGATGGCAGGTGGGTCACTGATTACGAAAATACGCAAGGCCTTCAGCGAACTGATTGCGCTGGGACTGGTGGAGGACAAGCCGGTGCGCTTCTTTGGCGCGCAGGCCACGGGCTGCTCGCCGATTGCGCAGGCGGTGAAGAACGGCACCGAGGCGATTGAGCCGCAGCGGCCGCACACGATTGCGCGGTCGCTGGCGATTGGCAATCCGGCGGACGGGCTGTATGCGGCGCGGGCGATTCGGTCGTCGGGCGGCTGGGCCGAGGATGTTTCCGATGTCGAGATTGTTTCGGCGATTCAGGAGCTGGCGGAGACGGAAGGCATCTTTACCGAGACGGCGGGCGGCGTGACGACGGCGGTGACGGCGCGGCTGTATGCGCATGGGCGCATCCAGGCAGACGAGCTGACGGTTACGTGCATCACCGGCAACGGGTTGAAGACTACCGATGCGCTGTACGGCGCGTATGACCAGAGCCGGGCGATTCGTCCGCGGCTGAGCGATTTTGAAAACTTTGTGGAAGAGCACACAGCAGGCCGGGAGTTGAGCCTGGCAGGAGAAAGCCATGTCCGTTAGAGTCCTATTGCCGAATGCGTTCCAGAAGCACACCGACAACGTGCGGGAGATTGCCAGCACGGCAGCCAACCTGCCGGAGCTTGTGGCGGAGATTGAGACCCGCTTTCCCGCGCTGAAGCATCACCTGCGCGGCGAGGACGGGCAGATCCGGCGGTTCATCAACTTCTATGTGAACGAGGAAGACATCCGCTTTCTGGGCAACGAGAAGTACAGCTTTCAGGATGGCGATGAGGTGCTGGTGATTCCTTCAATCGCGGGTGGGTGCGACTAAAGCAGAACAGATGATTTTTGGCTGAAAAAGGCTCTCCATTGGCGGAGGGCCTTTGTGTTTTTATGTTGATTCTAAATGACTTGATTGCTCCATGCGTCGTGTGGGATCGGAGAATATCTCTAGAAAGTTGCGAAAAGGGGAGGGGGGGTGGGGGGTAGGGGCAGCTTCTAGCTTCCAGCCTCTAGCTGCTAGCTTGCGGCTCCATCCGATCCGGAAATCTACGACGGTGGTGCGAGGCTGTGGATTCGAATGCTGCAATTCCATTGTGCGCCATGGAGGGGAAATTCTCTGCAAACTGGGCGGAAGAAATTTCCTGGGGGCTGGTTGCGGCACGACTGAAGTCATGCCCTGACACGAGGCATTGCCGATGGCGCGTTTTTCCGCAGCCTGTGTGCTCGCGCCCTGCGCGGGACATTGGCGGCGGTGCATCTTTCTGGAACTGGGGAGTTACGCTTTGGCTGGCGGTGGGGCGGTGGAGCTGCGGAGGACGAGGCTGGTGGAGACGAGGAATTCGCGCTGCTTTTTGGGACTGGCGGACTCTTCGGCCTGCTGGCGAAGGGCTTCAAAGGCGGCGTGGGCGAGGTCAGAGCGCGAGAGGCGAATGGTCGTGAGCGGCGGCAGTGTGAACTCAGCGAAGTCAATGTCGTCGAGTCCGATGACGGAGAGATCCTGGGGGACGCGCATGCCCTTGAGATAGGCTGCTCGCTGGACGCCGATGGCGGTCATGTCGTTGGAGCAGAGGATTGCGGTGGGGCGGTCGGCGAGCGCCTGGAGCTTCTCAAAACCAGCGACGCCACCCTTGAGGGTGTGGTCGCACTCGATGATCCAATCTTTGCGGATGGGGAGATTGACGGCTTCCATGGCGGTGCGGAAGTCGTTTTCGCGGGTGACGGCGGAGTGGATATCGTGCGGTCCGGCGAGGAAGGCGATCTTGCTGTGACCGAGCTGAGCGAGGTGAGCGACGGCGGCGTGGATGCCTGTCTTGTAGTCGAGCAGGATGGTGCTGACGTTGGGGTCGTCGAAGCGGAACTCGGCGAGCACGATTGGGATTTCGTGGATCACAAGCTGGTTCAGCACCGGCTCTTCTTCGCCGAAGGTGAGCATGGCGACGCCCTCGACCTTGCGCTCGATCATGCGGCGGATGGTGGTGGCCAGGTTGGCAGGATTGCTGTTGGAGGAACTGACGAGGGTCTCATATCCGTGCGCGACGGCGATCTCTTCAAAGCTCTGGATCAGCTCAGGGAAGAAGGGGTTGGTAATGTTTTCAACGATGATGCCGAGGATGCGGCTGCGGCCTGAGACGAGGCTGCGCGCGTGGGTGTTGGGGAAATAGTTGAGTTGCTTGATGGCCTGCCAGACGCGCTTGGAGAGCTTGTCGCTGACGACCGGAGCGCCGTTGATGGTTCTGGAGACGGTGGCGATGGAGACCTTGGCGAGCGCGGCCACGGCGCGGATATCGGGTGTCTTATCGGCTGTTTTGCGGGTTGCTCTTTGCGCCACGGATCAATCCTAATGCAGAAGACGCGGTCAATGGAACGTTGTGCTGCATCGTGGGCCGTGCTTTTGGAACGGCAAGGAGCCCGCGCGGGCGGGCCGCTAGGAATCGAATGCCATGAGGAGGCGCAGATCGCGCAGGTTCTGGCCGGTCGGTCCAGTGACCACGGCGTCGCCGAGGGCGGTGAACAGCGGGCATGCGTTGAAGGAGCGGAGCGACTCTTCGGGGTCAAAGCCGAAGGCGCGAGCGCGCTCCACGGTGGTGGGGTCGGCGATGGCTCCGGCGGTTTGCGTATTGCCGTCGATGCCGTCGGTGCCGGCGCTGAGCACGGTGAGCAGCTTGCCGGAGTGGTGAGCGAGGTCAAGGGCGCAGGCCAGCGCGAACTGCTGATTGCGGCCTCCTGCGCCGGGCGTGCGGTTAAGGGTGACGGTCAACTCTCCCACAGAGATGAGGCAGAAACGCGGGTGGACAGCGCGCATGGAGTGAAAGCGCTCCAGGAGATAGCGCGCAGCATCGGCGTAGTCCCAGTCGTCGCAGGAGTTGTCTACGGCGACAAAGAAGCCGGCTTTCTGCGCCAGGGTGCGTGCGTTTTCCACCAGGTCGTGACTTGAAAGGAGCAGCTCAAAGACCGAATCACGAAAGGCCTCGCCCTCGCCGGACATGGTGGCGGCAGGGGTCACGCGCCGGGATGATGCGGCGTCTCCCCGTGCGGATTTGGGAAAGAATGGGGGATGCCATCCTTTGTTGCCGGGAGACTCAGGCAGGTCAGTACGCTCAAAGAATGTGCTGATGGAGGCGGGCAGCTTGCTGGCCAGATCGTATTTCGCGATGATGGCGCGCACGTCGTCCACGGTGGAGTGATCGGGGGATGTGGGACCGGAGGAGAGCGCATCGAGCGAGCGCAGGGGCACGTCGGGCACCAGCACGGAGACCTTGGTGGCATCGGCGGCGGCCAGTGCGAGGCGTCCTCCCTTTACGGCGGAAAAATGCTTGCGCAGGGTATTGATCTCGTTGATCGGCGCGCCTGAGGCGAGCAGAGCATTGTGGAATGCCCTGGTGTCGTCGAGGCTGATTTGCGGGTCCAGCGGGAGGTCAAACATGGCGGAGCCGCCGCCGGAAATGAGGAAAAAGATCAGCGTGTCTTTCTTTGCCTTCTTGAGCAGGGCGAGCGTGGCGCGCGCTGCGGCAAAGGAGTCCTCGTTGGGCAGCGGATGGCCGCCCTCAAAGTAGCGGAAGCGCCAGTTGTGTTTGGCGGGGAGGTACTTTGAACAGCAGATGCCGCGCAGTCCCTTGCGGCGCTTCATGCGGTTGAGCAGAATGTCGAGCATGGGTGCAGCGGACTTGCCCAAAGCAATCACGAAGACACGCCTGTAGCTGCCGAGGTTGATCGTTTCCGGGCCGCTGCCGTCGGGCATCAGCCGATGGAGCGTGTTGCCGTCAAAGCGGAGGCGGCGGTCAAATGCGGACTCGATATTGCAGGCAGCCAGCGCGCCGGTAAAGATTTCAGTGGCCGTGGCGTGCAGGGGATCAAAGACGGAATCGCTGACGGGTGTCATGGCAACTGCTCCCTGAGCCAACTGGCGAGCGCGTTTTGCATCGCGTCAAGTTGGCCGGCAAAAAAATGATCGGCGCCATGCAGGAGCACAATCTTTTTGGGTTCGGCCGTGGTGGCGGCCACATCATGCAGGTCTTCTACGGGCGCGTATTGGTCGCGATCTCCGCTGAGGAAGAGCTTGGGAAGCGTGCAACTGGAGATGAAGGAATAGCGGTAGTGATGACCGTCAGCGCGCGTGGGCAGGCCGAGGGCGGCAATGGCGCGCACCCGGTTGCACGCATCGGCGCGTGGTTCCGCGCCTGATTGCTTGCGGGCCTGGGAGTCGCAACAGGCATAGAGGGCCATGGCGGCGCCGAAGCTGAATCCGGCGAGCAACACAGGCAGCTTGAATGTGTTATCGAGCCAGTTGAGGGCGGCGAGCACATCGCCGGCTTCAGCCCTGCCGTCGTGGGTGCCTTCGCTCAGGCCGGTTCCGCGAAAGTTAAAGCGCAGCACCGGCAAGCGCAGGCCCCACTCGGGCGCGTTGAGCACCTTCATGGCGTGGTAGACGACCTTGTTATGCATGGTGCCGCCGCCCATCGGATTTGGGTGACAGACGAGCGCCGCACAAGGCGCCTGTGGCGCTCCTTCATTGAGCAGCGCCTCAAGCCGGCCGGCCGGGCCGCGCAAATCGACGTTGCGCAATATTGCGCTTCCAGCGCCAGAGGCTGGGTTGCCGGGTGAGAATGTGGAGGTCATTCCATCGTTATTCTACGCGCATTTTTCCGGCAAGGGCTGTGGTGTGCGGTGTTGAAGTAAATCGCTCAAGGGATGAGCCGGTCCATCAATATCCCCCGTTTGAAAATGGATGGGGCCAGAGGCATGTTTCCATGCGTAAGGTATTCTGGCAGCATCATGTTCGAGCTTCCACCACTTGATCCCATCGGCTTTACGCGTGCACTGGTCCAAATCGAGTCCACCACCTACAACGAGGGCGCGGTGGGAGATTTTCTGGCAGAATTTCTTGCTGGCCGCGGCTGGCAAGTGGAGAAAACGCCGGTGCCCCAACCGCCGGAGAGTGCCCTGGCCGGTGCGCGCTGGAACGTCTACGCGGGCACGCAGGGGCAGACACCGGAACTGGTGTTTTCAACGCACATGGACACTGTTCCGCCCTACATTGCTTACAGCGACGATGCCGAGTTTATGTATGGGCGCGGGGTGTGCGATGCGAAGGGAATTATTGCGGCGCAGGTGGCGGCGGCTGAAGCGTTGCGGGCCGCGGGATTGCGCGTGGGGCTGCTGTTTGTGAGCGGCGAAGAGCGCGACTCAGCGGGCGCGAAGGTGGCTAACGAGTCGCCCAAAGGCAGTCGCTTTCTGATCAATGGCGAGCCAACGGACAATCGCCTGGCCCTGGCGTCAAAGGGCACGTTGCGCGTTGCGCTCAAGTCCACCGGCAAGATGGCGCACTCGGCTTATCCTGAGCTGGGCGACAGCGCCGTGCATAAACTGGTGAAGGCGCTAGACCGGATGCTGGCCCTGGATCTGCCTGTGGTGGAGGATGTGGGCCCGAGCACGCTGAACATCGGCCAGATTCATGGCGGGCACGCGCCGAATGTGATTGCGGACAAAGCCGAGGCGCAGGTTCTGGTGCGGCTGGTGGGCGACTCTGCGCCGGTGCGCAAGGCGCTGGAGGAAGCCGCGGCAGGGCTGGCGGAGCTGGACTTCACGCTGGAGATTCCTTTTGTGCGGCTGCGCGCTGTGGATGGCCTGCCGACGATGGTCGCGAAGTTCACCACGGACATTCCGCAGCTGAGCAACTGGGGCGAGCCACTGCTGCTGGGGCCGGGGTCGATTCACGTGGCGCATACGCCGTTTGAAAAGCTGGCCAAGAAGGAACTGCTGGAAGCTGTTGATCTGTACATTCAGGTAGCGAAGCAGTTGCTTGCCTGAGATGCAGTATGGATTGCACGAAGGAAGAACACACGCTGTTCAAGCGAGGGGGAGATTCCGTTGAGCGCATCTATATATGACATTCCGGTTCGCAAGATTTCCGGTGAGGACACAACGCTGGGCGAGTACAAGGGCAAGGTCCTGCTGGTGGTGAATGTGGCGTCGAAGTGCGGGCTGACGCCGCAATACGAGGGACTGGAAAAGATCTACGAGCAGTACCGGGGGCAGGGGCTGGTGGTTGCGGGGTTTCCGGCTAATGACTTCAAGAGCCAGGAGCCGGGCACGGACGAGGAGATTCAGGCCTTCTGCACGGGGAACTTCGGCGTGAAATTTCCGATGTTCAGCAAGATCACGGTGGTAGGCCCGGAGAAACATCCCCTTTACTCGGCGCTGATTGCGGCGCAGCCCACGGCCATCAGCGTGGCGGAGGTTCCGTTCCGCGAAAAGCTGAAGGGCTATGGCATTGAGGCGAACCCCGAGCCGGAGCTGACGTGGAACTTTGAGAAGTTTCTTGTGAGCCGCGCGGGCCAGGTGGTGAAGCGCTTTTCGCCTGACACGGCGCCCGATGCGCCTGAGCTGGTGGCCGCGATCGAGGCGGAGATGGCGAACGGCTAGCTCCTGCATCGCGAGGTAAGAGAGAGGGTAGGCGGCCCGGAGCGCTGGCGGCGCCGGGCGCGACCCATGTATTCTCAGCCCATGCACCTGGACTCTTCCCCTTCTTCCGGCAACACAAATCGGCTGGAACACGCGGCCTCTTCTTACCTGCGCTCGGCACGGCATCAGCCGGTGCAATGGCATGCGTGGGGCGAGGCAGCCTTTGCACACGCCGAGGCCGAGAACAAGCCGATTCTGCTGGATATTGGCGCGGTGTGGTGCCACTGGTGCCACGTGATGGATCGCGAGTCGTATGAAGACGCGGAGATTGCGCGGATCATCAATGACAATTTTGTGGCCATGAAGGTGGACCGCGACGAGCGGCCCGATGTGGACGCGCGCTATCAGGCGGCGGTTTCAGCGATCAGCGGGCAGGGCGGCTGGCCTCTCACGGCGTTTCTTACTCCCGATGGCCGGCCTTATTTCGGCGGCACGTATTTTCCTCGCGACGACCGCTATGGCCGTCCCGGCTTTGGGCGCGTGCTGCTGACGATGGCGCAGGTGTGGCGCGAGCGGCGCGAAGAAGCGCTGGAGTCGGCGGCCAGCGTGATGTCTGCCATTGAGCACAATGAGGGCTTTTCCGGCAGTGGCGGCGAGTTGACGCTGGCGCTTGCGGACAAGGTTGCAGACTCGGCGCTCAAGATGTTTGATCCGCGCAACGGCGGCTTCGGATCGCAGCCGAAGTTTCCTCATCCGGCATTGCTGGACCTGCTGCTGGAACTGGCGGTGAATCGCGACAATGCGCAGGCTCGCGAGGCTTTTGTTGTGACGTTGGAGAAGATGGCTCGCGGCGGCGTCTACGACCAGCTTGCCGGGGGTTTCCATCGTTACAGCGTGGACGAGCGGTGGGTGGTGCCGCACTTTGAAAAGATGCTCTATGACAACACGGAGCTGCTGCGCAATTACGTGCACGGCTTTCAGAGCTTTGTGATGGAGGACTTCAGACAGACGGCGCTGGAGATTGTGGCCTGGTTTGACGCCGTGATGACGGACCGCGAGCGCGGAGGCTTCTATGCCTCGCAAGATGCCGACATCAACTTGCACGACGACGGCGACTACTTTACATGGACACTGGATGAGGCGCGCGCCGTTCTTGAGCCGGCAGAGCTGCACATTGCTTCACTCTACTGGGACATCAGCGAACTGGGCGACATGCACCACAATCCCGCCAAGAACGTGCTCTACAGGAAATACACGGTGGAAGAACTGGCCGCGCAGAACGAGGTGGCGGCAGGGCGGACCGTGGAGGAGCTGCGGCAACTTATCGATTCAGCACGGAGTAAGCTGCTGGCGGCCCGCGCCGCGCGCCCGACGCCGTTTATCGACCGCACGCTTTACACGGGATGGAATGCGATGGCGGTGACGGCCTATTTTGAGGCAGCGCGCGTGCTGCGCAAGGATGCCCTGCGCGACTTTGCGCTGCGGACGCTGACGCGATTGCTGGACGAGGCCTGGGATGGCAACGAGGCGCTGCGCCATGTGATTGCGTATCACGACGGCATTGCTCCAGTGGACAAGGTGCCAGGCACACTGGACGACTATGCCTTTACGGTGCATGCGTGCATCGATGCGTGGTTTGCCAGCGGAGAGATGCGTTTTTACCAAGCGGCTGTGAAGCTGGCCGACGCCATGATTGCGCGCTTTTACGACCATGTGGCCGGGGCCTTCTGCGATACGAAGCAGCAGACGAATGGGAGCGCGCCGCTGGGCGTGCTGAGCGCGCGCCGCAAGCCTCTGCAGGACTCGCCCACGCCGGCAGGCAACCCGACAGCAGCATCAGCGCTGCTGCGGCTTGAGGCGCTGAGCGGGCGAAACGAATACCGCGAAATCGCCGAAGATACGCTGGCGTCCTTTGCGGGGATTGTGGAGCACTTTGGACTTTACGTGGGCAGTTACGGGCTGGCTCTCGAACGGCTGTTGCTGGACCCGGTGCAGGTGATGGTGGTGGGTGAAGGACCGGAGGCAGACCATCTTGAGGCGCTGGCGCTGGCACGCTTCTCCGTGAGCAAGAGCGTGATGCGGATTGCGCCTTCGCGGCTCGCGCCGGGGGAGATTCCCGAGGCGCTGGCCGAGACGCTGCTTCATGTTCCGGTACCCGACGGCGCGGCGGCGTGGGCGACGGTGTGCCGCGCGCGCACCTGCCTGCCGCCTGTGACCAGCGCCGAGGCGCTTCTGGAAGCGCTGGCAGACAGGGCCTGAGGCCGCGCGGGCCTGCGCAGGGCTATTCGCCGGTGAAGGGATTCTGCGGCTGATGCGGTGGCGCGGTGGGGTCGTGCGTCGGTTCAGGCCCGGCCGCAGCGCGGTTGCGCACACGCGCGCCTGTATCGAGAACCCAGTTGAAGACGCGGTAGGGATCGCCGGGCAGGAGCTTCTGCTCTTCGAGGGCAATGCGCACGCGGCGGCGGAACTCGCGCATGGGGCCGTACTGCTTGGTTGCGAGGGTTTTAAAGACAACGGGAAAAACAATCTCAGAGCCTTTGACGGCATCGACGCCGAGAATCTGAGGGTCGGCAACGAAGAGGTCGCGGAAGTCATCGCTGTTGCGGATATCCATGGCGATGCCTTTGAGCAGCGCGAGCACTTTGTCGGGATTGGCGGAGTAGTCCACGCTCACGTTGATGGTGGCGACAGAGTAGTCGATGCTCTGGTTGGCGACGGTGGAGATCTGCGAATTGGGAATCACGTAGAGGGTTCCATCGCCATCACGTACTGTGGTCTTGCGCAGGGTCATGGCTTCCACGACGCCTGAGACGCCGGCAACGCGGACGGTGTCGCCCACGTTGAACTGGTCTTCGATGAGGATGAGGATTCCGTTGAGCATGTCGCGCACGATGTTCTGCGCGGCCAGGCCGATGGCGACTCCGGCAATTCCAGCCGAGGCCAGCAGGGGAGCGAGGTCGACGCCGACGGCGGCGAGGAACTGCATTCCGGCGATGGTGGCGATGATGGCCAGTCCCGTGGTGCGGATGACTCCGGCGAGGGTTTTGACCTGCGCCACGCGCACCTGACCAGCAGCATGCTGCTCGGCGACGCGGATCATGCGGGCCGTGATGGCGCGCAGCAAGCGGCTGAGGATAAAGGCGATAATCGCCACCATAATCAGGTGTGGCAGCTTGGTGTGGAGGAACTCCTGGGTGTCGTCGATCCACTCGTCGAGCACCTTGCCCATGAATCTGCCCTGCGCAAACCAGCCTGTTCGTATCGCCAGCACTAAAGGATGCATCCTAAGGCTCCTCTTTCTAGACTAGACTGTGCGCATGCAAACTCGGGGACGACTTCTGGGAGAAATGTCTCGGGAACCAGTGGAAGTCATGGCATGGAACTGCAGCCGCAAGGAGGTTTCTATGCAGTTACATTCAAATGCGAGTCAACTCTGTGCGCGTCACGTCGTCCTGCCCGTCACGCACCGTCCTCAACTTTACTGGGGAAAAATGCTGGTTTGCCTGGTGGTTGCGGCAGCCCTGGCGGGAGCAGTGCTGCCTGGCCAACAGGCGCCCTGGCTGAACCCCGACGTATCGAATCAGCGCCCTGGAGCGGGTCGCATGCCTGACATCAGCGACCAGACGTGGATGCACAAGTGGCGATTCAATCAGCAAAGGATGGATGAGGTCAACGCGGCGCGCAAGAAGGAGCTTGATGCGGACAGCGCAAAGCTGCTGGCGTTGGCCATCGCCCTCAAAAACGAGATGGAGAAGACGAACAAAGACACACTTTCGATCTCGGTAATCCGCAAGGCCGGCGAGATTGAGAAGCTGGCCCACAACGTGAGGGAAAAGATGAAGTATACGGTGGGACCGAGTTAAGACACGCGGCTGGGAGGTGATGCATGACGTCCCAGCCGGTGAGGCTGAACACGCATTACTGAATGTGAATGACAGGATTCCGGTCGGGATGGGCCGGATCCTTGATGATGCGGCCGCCCTGCATGACGAAGGCCACGTGTTCCATGACGGTAATGTCGGCCAGCGGGTCGCCTTTGACTGCGATGATATCTGCGTAGCGGCCGGGCTCAAGCGTGCCCACATCCTGATCTTTGCCGAGCATCGTCGCGGCGTTGATGGTGGCGGCCTGCAGTGCTCCGAGCGTGGAGAGGCCGCCACGAACCAGCGCGCCGAATTCCATGGAGACGGCCTCATCCACATCGGCGTCGTCGGTGCCGTAGACAATGCGGATGTGGTGGGCGAGGGCCAGCTTGAAGGCCGGTCCCTGCGCCGCCATAATCTCCTGGCCCTTGGCGAAGGACGCGGGATCGCGGCCCTTGCTGAGGCCCGTCTGCATGTCGTGCTGGAAGCAGTAGAGGGTGGGGACAAGCCATGTGTGGTGCTGCTCCATCAGCTCAGCGCCCTCTTCGTCGAGCATGGTGCCGTGCTCGATGGAATCAACGCCGGCACGGACTGCTGCCTTGATGCCGACTGCTCCCTCGGCGTGTGCCATAACTTTTTTCCCCGCACGGTGGGCCACAGCGACGGCCTCGGTCATTTGCGCTTCGCTCAGCTCCTGCACATGAAAGTCGGAGATGGGATCCATGACGCCGCCGGTGGCCATCAGCTTGATCCAGTCGGCGCCGTACTTGATGTCGCGGCGGACCACGTGGTCGATGTCGTCCACAGTGTCGGCAACATTCTTTCCGCGAGGCAGGTCGAGATCGGGCGAGAAAGGCGCGCCGTCGCCGTGGCCGCCGGCGATGGAGATGCAACTGCCCGCCGCGGTGATGCGCGGGCCAAGAATGATGCCGCGCCTGACCGACTCGCGCAGGGCGAACTGCGGGTAATCCGGGGGCCCTTCGCAGGCGTCGCGCACGGAGGTAAATCCGTGGTCAAGCCACAGGCGCAGGTTGTAGACGCCCCATACGGTGGACTGCGGAATGGATGTGCGCAGATGCTCGGCGAAGTTCTGCGTGGTGGGGTTGGAGAGGATGTGTCCGTGCGCGTCAATGAGGCCGGGCAAAACCGTGTAGGCGGAGAGGTCAGTGACAGGGATGCCTGCGGGCGCGCTGTCGGCAATGGATTGCACGCGGTCGCCAGCGATGAGGATGTAGGCATGCGTACGGACCTGTCCGGAGCGCACGTCAACAAGCGTGCCGGCCAGGACAGCCTGCGTGACGGCTTGCTGCGGAGGCTTCTGCGCCGGGGCTGCGGCAGAAACAACGAGAATGAGGGCGGCGAGGCAAGTAAGAGAGTGGCGCGTCATATTGGGATTGAAGGTAACACCGGGGACGACGACGGTCCAAGAAAAACTGTGTGCCCGCACTGAAGTTGAGGCGCCGGCATGGAGGGCGCCTGGTTGAACATGCATTATGCAAGCCAAGCGCCATCTATTTGGACATGCGGCAGGGCCGCAGAAATTAGCTTGCCTGGAGCTTGCAGGTTTGATAGTAGTTGCGAAGATGCAGCTGTTGCGCGACGACGGCGAGGAGATGCAGATGAGCGTTCCGATTCCCCATGCACAACCGCTCGATCAGCTTGACCAGTGGGACGATTTTGTCGAGGGCCGCTACAGGGCAGGTAAGTCAGAAGAGGAGTTTCGCATCTACGACGCATCGGCAACGCCCGGTGTTGCCGAATTTTACCGCCTGAACCACGAGGGACAGACGGTGGAGTATGTGCTTGGCAAAGAGCGAGAGTATTTCAGCCTGAAGAAGGGGATGAAATCGGTCTGGGAGGCCGCGGAGTTTCTGAATACGCTTGTGGATGACAGCGATCCAGACACGGATCTGACGCAGATTGAGCACTTGCTTCAGACGTCGGAGGCAATTCGGAAGGACGGCCACCCGCGATGGATGGTGCTGACGGGCTTTTTGCACGATTTAGGAAAGTGCCTGTGCCTGTATGGCGAGCCGCAATGGGGCGTGGTGGGCGATACGTTTCCGGTGGGATGCGCGTGGTCGGAGTCGATTGTATTTCACGAATACTTCGCCAACAATCCCGACAGAAATGTGCCGGAGTATCAGACGCAGTACGGTATCTACGAGCCGCACTGCGGATTGGAGAATGTGCACATGTCTTTTGGGCATGACGGATACATTGCAGAAGTGATGAAGCCGTATATGCCGGTGGAGGCACTGTACATGCTGCGCTTTCACTCCTTCTACCCCTGGCATCGCCACGGCGCATATGAGCATCTGGCCAATGAGCAGGACATGGCCATGAAGGAGTGGGTGCTGAAGTTCAACCAATACGATCTGTACTCGAAGGGGCATGCCAAGCCGGACATGAAACAACTGAAGCCGTACTATGACGAATTGTTTGCTGAATTTCTGCCGGAGAAGATGGCCTGGTAAGGCCAGCAAGGCAGGATGACGAGAAATGGAATGGCCGCCGGGCAAGTGCTTCGGCGGCCATTCCATTTGTGGTGGATAAGTGCGTTTCTACTGAGGTTGAGCAGCAAGCCACGACTTGAGCTGCGGCTCCAAGAGGTTGCGCATCTCGATGCAGCCGTTGATGCGCTCAACGGCGTGCTTGAGGGCTACAGTGGCCACGCCGACTTTGTGCTCGGCGAAGAATTGGCTGATCTGATCGCGGGCTGAGCTGGAACAGAAGCTGCCGGTGGAACCGACGAGCACCTGGCCCATCTCCGGTGTGAGCATGGCCTGGACTCCGCCCCAGTTGTCCTGGATGAACTTCCATGCCTGATTGCGGGTCCCAGGCGTGCTCAAGGCGATGGCGAGTTGGATGGCCGCGTCCTGATTACGGACCTTGCCGGAGATGGCGTACCGGAGAGAACGCTGCGCGAGCGCAGGGTCCTGGAACGTGGCGAGGAGGCGAAGAGCGCCAATCTGGAACTCGGGGTTGGTGGAGGTCTCGAAGATCTTCTGCAACTGGTCAAAGAGCACGGCGTCGCCGTTGATGGCAGCGATGTGGAGCGCGGTTTGTCCGAGCGTGGGATCGACGGAGGCCTGGTCGTTGATGAACTTTTCCGCAATCTCGTGGGCTTGCGCGAGGACGGCGGGATCCTTGCCGTAGTAGCCGAGCACGTGCAACAGGTGCGCGCGGAGTTCACGGGTGTCAGCGGAGTCGCCGGCCGAGGGCGGGCCCAGCTTCTGATACTCCGGGGCATAGATCTTGCGGAGCCATGCGGAGAGCGCGGCCTTGTCCGCGGGCGTAGAAGCTATGCGCGTGTAGATGGTGTCTACGCCGGCGAGTGCGCTGCTGAGGACGGCGGCATTAGGATCAGCTTTGACGGCGCCGACAAGGTCCAGATAGTCGCCGGTCGTGGCCTTGCCGGCACGCAGGCGCGCCCACTCGTCGCCGATGAGGCTGATGCGCTCGGTGGGTGTGAGGCCGGTTTCAACGTGCGCGACAAGATTGGCATAGACGCTGGCGGGATAGGCGCTGCGATAGTAGCCTTTGCCGCCGGCGTTGGCGAAGAAGAGATCGCTTGCAGGTATCTTGAGCGCGGTGCTGGAGGGCGTGAGCACCTCGCAGCGTTGGCTGTCGCCGGAGGCCCCGGCCCTGAAGCAGACGGGGAGCGTCCACTTCTGCGCGGGGTCAGGCTGGATGCTGGGGCTCAGGAAGAAGCGCTGCTGCGCCACCGAGACTTCACCGTTCATTGGAGTGCCAAAGGTGAGCAGCGGTGCGCCGGGCTGCGCGACGAGCGAGTTCATGATCTTGTCAATGGGCTTGTGGCTGACGGCGGTCTGCGCGTTCCAGAAGTCCTCAGCCGTGGCGTTGCCGTAGAGATGCGCGCGGAGGTAGGTCTGCACGCCTTTGCGGAAGGTCTCGGGGCCGACGAAGTTTTCGACGGTGAGGAGCACGTCACTGGCTTTGCCGTAGGAGATGCCGTCGAACATCTGCTCAATTTCATTGCGCGTGTCGGCCTTGGCGCGGATGGCGCGCGTGGTGGGCATGGCGTCGAGGTTGAGGGTGCCGTCCATGCCGGCGGCGACATCCTGGTCGATGTGCCACTCAGGATGCATGGCGGCGACGGGTTTGTTCTCCATCCAGGTGGCGAAGCCCTCGTTGAGCCAGACGTTGTTCCACCACTGCATGGTGACGAGATCGCCGAACCACTGGTGGGCCATTTCGTGGGCGATGACGAGAGCCACGTCCTTCTTGGCGCCGATGCTGGCGGTTTTGGGATCGAGGAGCAGGGCGGTTTCGCGATAGGTGATGGCGCCGAAGTTCTCCATGGCGCCGGCTTCGAAGTCGGGCAGGCCGATGAGGTCAAGCTTCTTGAGCGGATAAGGGATGCCGAAGTAGGTGTTGTAGTAGTGCAGTACGTACTTGGCAACGTCAACGCCGTAGGGTGTGAGCTGCACCTTGTCAGGGGTGGCGCAGACGCGGATGGCGACGCCGTCCTGCGAGCCGGAACTGCACTGGAAGTCGCCGACGAGGAAGGCGACGAGATAAGTGGACATCTTCGGCGTGGCGAGGAAGGTGAGCGTGTGCTTGTCGGCGCCGGGGCCGGGTGTGTCCTTGATGATGGGGCCGTTGGAGATGGCGGTGTCTGCCTTATCGATGACGAGGGCAATGCTGAAGGTGGCCTTGAAGGCTGGCTCGTCAAAGGATGGGAAGGCGCGGCGTGCGTCCGTGGACTCGAATTGCGTGACGGCGTAGTTCCGACGCGCGGTCTTGGAGAGGTAGAAGCCACGCAGCTCGTTGTTGAGGATACCGGTGTAGTGGATGGCGAGCGTGGCCTTGCCCGCAGGGAGCTCGTGCGCAAAGGTGAAGGTAGCCTGCTCCTTGTCGTTGTCGAGGGAGATGGTGGCCGCCTGATGGTCGCTGCCCTCGGTGATGGCTACGGACTGGAAGGCGATTTCGACGGCGTTGAGGGTAATGGCTTTGACAGGCTGCTTGATGGAGACGTCAATCGACTCGGTGCCGGTGAAGGTGGCGGCCTTGAGGTCGGGCGTGAGGGTGAGCGTGTAGTGGTCAGGCACAACGGTCGACGGGAGGCGCTGTGCGTGAAGCGTTGTGGCCGGAATAAGAAGCGCGAGCGCGGCCACAGTTGCGAAGGCCGCATGCAAAGTAGAAGAAGGACGGCTGATTTTCATTGATTCCTCACATGGGTGCGCGGAGTTTGTCGAGTCGTGCCTGATGCCGCGCATTCAAACCGGGAAGGGGGCCGCTCATTCATCTCATGTGGAGGCTCACTCCGGCGGTTGCGAATACGACTTTGCCATTGTAGGACAGCAGACTGCCAGATGTGAGTACGCGATGGGGCGGAGGGATGTTCCGTGCTTGCCGCGGCCTGTCGTGAACTGATGCACCGAGCAGCGGAAAAGCGTCCCTAGTTTTCTTCCACTTCGCCGTCTTCTTCCTCATCGTCTTCTTTCGGCAGCACGGAGTCGAGGAGGAGCAGGCACGCTCCGGAGACGATGGCGCTGTCGGCGACGTTGAAGTCTGGCCAGTGGTAGCGGAAGATATGCACCTCAATGAAGTCCACGACAGAACCGTAGGCGATGCGGTCGTGAACGTTGCCGAGGGCTCCGCCGAAGATGAGCGCCAGCGCGACGGTGGTGAGGGTGAAGCGGCTGCCGAGATGGAACATGGCGATGAACACAACAAGAGCAGCGAACAGAGAAAAGCCGATCAGGCCCCAGCGCACCAGATTGGGCGAGGCCGAGTCAGCAAAGAGGGAAAAGGCCGCGCCCTCATTGGTCCAATGCGTGATGCGCAGGATGCCGGGGAGGATGGGAATGGCTCCGCCAAGATGGACGTGCGCGGCGACCCACGTCTTGCTCAAGTGGTCCGAGAGCATAACGAGCGCGGAGATGAGGAGCAGCCAGGGCAGGCGGCGCGGCGGCGTGAAGCTCATTGCGCGACCTCCGCTTGCGGCGGGTCGATGCCCATCTCAGTGAGCGCGCCGTGGCAGCGCGTGCAGACGTTCTGCCAGATGCCGTAGTTTGCAACTTCCGGCATGAAGTTCCAGCAGCGGGCGCACTTGGTGCCACTGGCGGGCAGGGCGGTGACGTTGAGCTTCTCGCCTTGAATCACGGTGACGGCGGAGACGTTGATGATTTCCTTAAGCCCCGCGGCATGGCGTTGAAGCAGGGCAAGCAGGTCGCCGGAAGCAGCGATTTCCAGCGCAGCTTCAAGGCCCTTGCCGATGCGCTTGGCCTGGCGCGCTTCTTCGAGGGTGCGGAGAGCTTCATCGCGCACGGCGAAGATCTGCTTCCACTCTTCCAGCAGCTTCGCTGGGTTATCGGAGAAAATCTCCTCCGGCTTGGGGAAGCGCGCTAGGTGGACGCTGATTTCGCGGCCTGCAACGGCGGGCAGGTGCTCCCAGACCTCATCGGCTGTGAAGCTGAGGATGGGCGCGACGAGTCGGACGAGCGCCTCAGTGATCTGCCAGAGGACGGTCTGCGCGGAGCGGCGCGCCTGGCTCGACGGCGCGAAGGTGTACATGCGGTCCTTGAGCACGTCGAGGTAGAAGGAGCTGAGATCGACGATGGCGAACTCGTTGACGGCCTGATAGACGCGGTGGAACTCGAAGGCCTCGTACCAGGCGAGGATTTTTTCGGTGAGGTCGCGCGTGCGGGCCAGCATGTAGCGGTCGAGCGGCAGCAGGTCAGACTCTGCGACGCGGTCGCGGGCGGGGTCGAAGCCGCCGAGGTTGCCGAGTAGGAAGCGGAAGGTGTTGCGCAGCTTGCGATAGAGCTCGGCGCAGCGCTGCATGAGGTTTTCGCTGGCGGCCATGTCTTCGCGGAAGTCGACGGAGGCAACCCAGAGGCGAACGATTTCTCCGCCGAGGCGCTCGGCGATATCGACAGGATCAACGCCGTTGCCGAGGGACTTGGACATGGCGCGGCCCTGCTCGTCGAGTGTCCAACCGGCGGTGGCCACGTGCGAATAAGGCGCGCGGCCGCGCAGCGCGACAGACGTGAGCAGCGAGGAGTGGAACCAGCCACGATGCTGGTCGCCGCCCTCGAGATAGAGGCACTGCGTACCGCTGTTGCTCTGGAAGGCCTTGTAGGAGTCCTTGAGTTCGGGGTCGGACTCGCAGACGGCGAACCAGCTTGTGCCGGAGTCAAACCAGACGTCGAGGATGTCGGTTTCCTTGCGGAACTGCTTGCCGCCGCAGTGAGCACAGGCTGCGCCGGAGGGCAGCAGGGCAGAGGTGTCCGTGGTGTGCCATGCCTCGGCGCCTTCGCGCTCGAAGAGATCGACGATTTTCCTGTTGAGCGTGGGATCGAGGATGGGCTTGTTGCAGTCTTCGCAGAGGAAGACGGCGATGGGCACGCCCCAGATGCGCTGGCGGCTGATGCACCAGTCGGGGCGCGTGGCGATCATGTTGGTGATGCGCTCCTTGCCCCAGGCTGGATCCCAGACCACTTTGTCGATTTCTTCGATGGTGAGCTGGCGAAAGGTTTTCTCTTCGTTTTGGGCGGACTTCACGGGCGTATCGAGGGAGATGAACCACTGCTCGGTGGCGCGGAAGATAACGGGATGATGGCAGCGCCAGCAATGCGGATAGGAGTGCTCGAGATCGGCGGAGGCGAGCAGCGCGCGGTGCTCCTCAAGAATGGCCATGATGATGGGGTTTGCGGCCCAGACCTTGACGCCGTCGAAGGCGGGCGGCGCGGCCAGGTTCCACGCCGCGGGATCCACGTGGATGCGTCCGGCGGCGTCAACGCGGCAGGTTTGATCGAGGCCGTAGCGCTGGCCGGTGTAGAAGTCATCTGCGCCGTGCGAGGGAGCGGTGTGGACGGCGCCGGTGCCTGTATCGGCGGTGACGTATGTGCCGAGAACGCCGAGGATGCTGCGGTCGAGGAATGGGTGCTGGAAGGTGGTGTGTTCGAGAGCGTTGCCTTTGAAGCGGGCCAGTTCCTCGGTTGCGCCCAGCTTGCAGGCGGCGGTGACGGCGGCGGCCAGTTCGGCGGCGACGATGTAGACGGGGCCGGGTTGGTCGGGTGTTTCGCTCTCAGTGGCGAGCGCGACGTAATCAAAGTCGGGATGGAAGGTTACGGCCATGGACGCGGGCAGGGTCCAGGGCGTGGTGGTCCAGATGATGGTGTAGACTTCGCGGCCAGCCAGCGCGGGGGCAACGGCCTGGTGAGGCGAGGTGAGGCGATAGCGCACGTAGACCGAGGGGCTGGTGTGCATGTCGTACTCGACCTCGGCCTCGGCCAGGGCGGTGCGGTCGTGGATGCACCAGTAGACCGGCTTGAGGCCGCGATAGACGAAGCCTTTCTCAAGGAAGCCGTAGAAGGCTTCGAGAGTGCGGGCCTCGTAGTCGCGCGACATGGTTCTGTACGGTGTATCCCAACGGCCGAAGCAGCCGATGCGCTGGAACTGCGAAGTTTGCAGATCGACGTATTTTTGCGCGTAGGAGCGGCAAGCTTCCAGGACCTCAGGGACGGGCATTTCCAGCTTTTTGCGGCCGAGCTGCTCGTCCACCTTGATCTCAATGGGCAGGCCATGGCAGTCGTATCCGGGGAGGTACGGCGCATCAAAACCGGCCATGGTTTTTGACTTAACGACAAAATCCTTGAGGCCCTTGTTGAGGGCGTGGCCAAGGTGGATGGGCCCGTTTGCGTAGGGTGGGCCGTCATGAAGGATGTAGGCAGGTCGGCCACGGCCGGCTTTGCGCAGCTCGTCGTAGAGGCGCAGCGAGGCCCAGCGGGCCAGTCGAAGTGGTTCATTCTGCGGCAGATTAGCCTTCATGGCGAAGGCGGTTTGCGGCAAGGTCAAAGTCGCCTTCAATTCCGGCGCTGGAGGCATCGTGGCTCCCTGATTTGGTGCAAAGTTGTTCATTGTCTAGTGTAAATGTTGAGAAAGATTTTTCCGGTAACAAGTAGCGCAGTTCGTCGTCTATTATTTATGGAAACCCTGACCTCTGGAGGCTATGAGACTCTGGAGGGCCCAAAGCAAAAACCGGCGCAGGCCCACTTGCAGACAAGCGAGGGCGGTGTCGAGCATAATGAGGTGATGGGCCTGGAACCGGAAGAGTCTTTTTGGGAACGAGCAGAGGGAACAGGGCCAGCAGCAAATATGGCAAACGACCTACTTATCCAACCAGAATCGGAAACCGAAGTGAAGCCGGCCTCGCCTGCCGGGCATGAGCTCGACGCATTTCTGGGCAAGGCATTCGAAGAGACGCCGATCTGGAAGGGCCTCTACGAGAATATCTATGACTTTTTCTTTCCGCCCAAGCTGCCTCCGCTCGAGCTGACCTCAAAGCCGATTCCGGTGCCGGACCGGATGGCGGTCAAGCCGAATCCCTGGGCGATTGGCATCTCCACTGCAGTGAACTTGACGATTCTGGCGGTTCTGCTGTTCTTTGTGGGCAAAAAGATTATTGAGGCCGTAAAGCCATCCCTGACTGCAACCAACGTTGATGTGGGCACGTTTGAATTGAAGGCGCCCCAGGGGCCCAAGGCGGGCGGCGGCGGCGGTGGCGGTTCGCACGATATCGTGAACCCGATCAAGGGCAAGTTGCCGAAGATCGAAGACAAGCCGATGACTCCTCCGCAGGTGCCGGTTCTCGACAAGCCAAAAATTGCAATCGAGTCGGCGATCGCAGTGCAGAAGGACATCACGCTGCCTGACAATCCCTCGCTGCCCAATATCGGCGTGACGAAATCGCCGAATGTCTCGCTGGCCTCGAATGGCCAGGGTGGCGGAGCGGGCATGGGGACAGGGTACGGCGGCGGTCTTGGCTCCGGAACTGGCAACGGGTATGGGCCGGGCAGCGGCGGGAACGCAGGCGGCGGGCTGTATCGCATTGGCGGCGGAGTGTCGGCGCCAGTGCCAATCTTCCAGCCAGAGGCGGAGTTCAGCGACGAGGCGCGCCGGGCGAAATATCAGGGCGTATGTCTGATCTCCTTGATCGTGGATGCGCAGGGAAATCCGCAGAATCCTCGCGTGATTCGCGCATTGGGAATGGGGCTGGATGAAAAGGCCCTGGAAGCAGTGCGCAAGTACAAGTTCAAGCCGGCCATGAAGGATGGCAGAACGCCGGTGCCCGTGATGATCACGATCGAGGTGAACTTCAGGTTGTACTAAGATGCAACGCAGGCAGGGATCAAGGGCGAGGCGCGCAGGCGCTTCGCCCTTTTCCGTTTGTGTCGATCCGCGGGGGCAGTAGACGCTTCAGGAGAAGGTCAGACTGCCGCTGGATTCCCCGAGTCTCCACGGCTGGACCTGAAGGGATTCAAGCAGGTGCGTGATGGCCGGGGGGATCGAGCACAAACCACCCCGTCCACGCGATGAGCGGGTGGCGGATAGCAAGGAGTTTGAACCGCATGGGGGATGGGACTCTGTTGTGTGCGATTGGTCTGCGCCGCTTGCACAGGAGGCCCTGATCTATCGCAGAGAAGGGGATGAATGGTGCGCCCGGAGAGATTCGAACTCCCGACCTACTGATTCGTAGTCAGTCGCTCTATCCAGCTGAGCTACGGGCGCACACTGTTGATTCCAGAAGGAACCTAAGACAGAGTATCAAGGATTGAGCGGCGGCGCAATCGGTGGCGATCAGGCCGCGGGCGCTGGCTCTGGAACGGGTTGCGGCGGAATCAGGGCCAGCTCTTCTTCAATCTCAAGGCCTGCCTGACGCACGAGCCGCGAGACGGTGGCTGCGTTGAGCCGTGTTGCGTCGTACTCCACGCGCAGGGTGCGGGCTGCGCGATCAAAACTCATGCTGCGCACGCCGTACACCTCGCGCGCGCTGGCCAGCGCAAAGGTCACTACCTCAGTGGGCTGCGTGGCATAGCGGAAGAGAATATCCACGGTGGTCATAGTGGAATGATACCAAGCGAGCGTGATGTTCGCGGACTAAAGGCTTTTGATGTAGGCGAGAATTTCGGGGTCCGTCCAATCCTGTGCGCCGACGAATTTGCGGCGGATATAGCCTTTGCGGTCGATGAGGTAGGTTTCAGGCCACATGTCGGTGTGGAAGAGGTTGGCGGCGGTCTGGCGGGGGTCGCGGACGGTGATGAGGTCGATGTGGCGGCTGCGGATGAAGTTGGCGTAGGCGTCGGGGTCTTCATCGATGCTGACGGCGAGGACGACGACGTTCGGGTCGAGGTGGTGGAGCTGAAGCAGCGAGGGCATCTCCTCGATACACGGCGGGCACCAGGTGGCCCAGAAGTTCAGTAGCACGACCTGGCCGCGATAACTGGACAGCTTGACTGTCGTGGTTCCGTCGGAAACGGTGAAGTCGGGCGCCAGTTTGCCCGTCTGGGCGGGGTGCGCGCCGCGGTTGCATCCCATAACAAGGGCAAGCGGCACAAGAACCATGAAGGATAAGCAGCCAGGAAATCGCACATCCATATAATACGGAGCGGAAGGTCCTGAACGAAAGGGCGAGGTGAGATGGGAACAGAGAAGCCGGGGGCAGCGGAAACGACTGGAGCTACATGGAAGCCGGTGCTGGGGCTCACAAGCGAGCCGGGCGAGCCGCTGGCGGCGCCTGTGGCCAGGGTGTTTGAGCAGCCGGAGCCGGAGCAGCTGCTGGAGCTGACGGTGATTGTCCCGGCGCGCAACGAGGAAGACATGGTGGGCGCGTGCCTGCAGTCGCTGGTGGCGCAGTCAGACGATGTGTTCAAGCTGGGCCGGGACTGGGAATTGATCGTGGTGGACGACCACTCGACCGACCGCACGGCGGAGATTGCGCGCGGCTTTGCCGGCGTGATGGTGATGCAGGCGGATAAGCTGCAGCCGGGGTGGACGGGAAAAAACAACGCCATCTGGACGGCGGCGCGGAAGGCGCGCGGCAAATGGCTGCTGTTTACCGATGCCGACACGGTGCACGAGCCGGGCAATCTGAACAGGGCGATGCACGAGGCGGTGCGGCACAAGGTGGGCATGCTGAGCTACTCTCCGCGGCAGATTGTGGCGGGATTGGCGCAGCGGACGCTGATGCCGCTTGTGTTTTGCGAATTGGCGCTGGCCTATCCTCCGGCCAAAGTTTCGGATCCGAATGAGCGGGTTGCCGCGGCGAACGGGCAGTTTCTTCTGGTGGAGCGGGAGGCCTACCGGCGGCTGGGCGGCCACGCCAACGTGGCAGACAGAGTGCTTGAGGATGTGGAGCTGGCCTTTCTGGCCAAGCGGCGCAAGGTGGGATTGCGCTTTCGCTATGCGGATGATGCGGTGGCAACGCGGATGTACCGGACAACGGCGGCGATGGTGGAAGGCTGGACGAAGAACCTGGCCTTGCTCTTCGACAATACGCTGGCGCTGGCGGTATGGCGGGCGCTGGATATTGTCCTGCTGGTGGGGCTGCCGTGGCTTGCTGTGGAGCTATGGGGCGCGCGCTTCGGCGCACATTCGCTGCAGTGGCTGGGCGCAGGATGGGTGCTGCTGCTGCTGTGGGTCCGGAATCTCTTTCGGTTCTATGGGCGGGTGGCCAAGTCGAATTTTCCGTTTGTGGACTGTGCGCTTTCGCCGCTTGGATTGCCGCTGTTTGTGGTGCTGCTCTATCGCAGCTGGTTTCAGCATCGGATTCTAAAGCGCGTAAGCTGGAAGGGCAGGGCGTACGTGGCATAGCCGGGCATGGAAAGGGCTGTACGCCGGGATGTGTGTTTTGACACGGTGAAAATGATGCTAGACAGGGTGAATCTTCGCCGGCGCTGGCAACATCTTTCGATTGAGGCAAAGAATGATTGAGCTGACGCGGCGGGCGACCTTTTCTGCCTCGCACTACTACTGGAACGATGGCTGGTCTGCGGAGAAGAATGCGCAGGTCTTTGGCCGCTGTGCGAATCGCAAAGGACACGGGCACAATTACACGCTGGAAGTGACGGTGGCCGGGGAACCGGATGCGGTCACAGGCTTTGTGGTCGATCTGAAGTGGCTGAAGGATGTGATGGAGCGCGAGGTGCTTGCAGCGTATGACCATCGCCACCTGAACCTTGAGGTGCCGGAGTTTTCCAAGGCGAATCCGACCACGGAAAACATTGCCATTGCGGCGTGGAAGCGTCTGGAGCCCGCGATTGTGGCGGCCGGCGGGGCGCGGCTGAGGCGGGTGAGGGTGTACGAGACGCCGGAGATTTTTGCTGAGTACCGGGGAGAGGCATGAAGGCTTACTTTGGCCGCCGCTACATGATGAGCGCCAGCCATCGGCTGCACACCGATGCGCTTACGGCGGAGCAGAACCGGGCGGCATATGGGAAATGCAACAATCCGCACGGCCACGGGCACAACTACGTGGTGGAAGTGCTGGCCGGGGGCGCGGTGAACGCGGAGACCGGCATGGTGGTGGACATGGCGGCGCTGGACAAGACAGTGCAAGCAATGGTGTTGGAGCGGTTTGACCATACGAATTTGAACCTTGATCCGCTGTTTGTGAATCGTGTGCCGACCACGGAGAATCTTTGTAGGGCGGTCTTTGAATTGCTGAAAGACGCGCTACCCGCCGGCGATCTGGCGTATGTGCGCGTGGAAGAGACGGAGAACAATTTCTTCCAGTGCGATAGCGCGAATTGAGTGAGTGCGCGAGCGGCGCGTAATGTGTGATTGAAAAGGATGGAACACGCCCTAATCCCCAGGGCGGGAGGATGAAGTTTATGGCACAGCCAATCGCAGTGAGCAAGAACATTCGCCGGGCGGGAGCGGACGAAGGCCTGAGCGAGTTCAGCACGCAGGAGATGTATCGCGAAATACTGAGCCGCCTGGGCGAGGATCCCAACCGCGACGGGCTGCTGGCGACACCGGGCCGGGTGGAGAAGTCGATGTCCTTTCTGACAAAGGGCTATGACGAGGATCCCACGAAGATTTTGCGCGGGGCGCTGTTTGACGTGGACTATGACGAGATGGTGATCGTCAAGGACATCGAGATGTTCTCGCTGTGCGAGCACCACATGTTGCCGTTTTTCGGCAAGGTGCATGTAGCCTACATTCCCAAGGGCAAGGTCATCGGACTGAGCAAGATTCCGCGGCTGGTGGAAGTGTTTGCGCGGCGGCTGCAGGTGCAGGAGCGCTTGACGCGGCAGATTGCCGACTCCATTCAGGATGCGATTGCGCCGCAGGGCGTGGGCGTGGTGATTGAGGCGCGCCATCTGTGCATGATGATGCGCGGCATCGAAAAGCAGCACTCGTCTACGGTGACGTCGGCCATGGTGGGCTGCTTCCGGCAGAAGGAGACGCGCACGGAGTTCCTGGCGCTGGTGCGGCAGCCGGGGAATGGCACGCTGTGAGCGCGGCCCCTGTTCGTCTAAAGTAGTTAGGTGAATGGACTTCTGGTAATCGACAAGCCGGGTGGCATGACAAGCCACGACGTGGTCAACCGGCTGCGCAAGATCACGGGCGAGCGCTCCATTGGGCATCTGGGCACGCTGGACCCCATGGCTACAGGCGTTTTGCCGCTTCTGCTGGGCAAGTTTACGCGCCTGGCGCAGTATTTTTCCTCCGCTGAGAAAAGCTATTCCGGGGCAATCCGCTTTGGGTTCGCGACCGACACGTATGATGCCGAGGGCAAGCCTGCGGGGCCGCAGACTGAACCGGCGTTGACGCTTGAGCAGTTGCGCGCGGCAGCGACTCGCTTTTATGGCGAGATGCAGCAGATGCCACCGCCTTTTTCCGCAAAGAAGATTGCCGGGACGCCGGCCTACAAGCTGGCCCGCGAGGGCAAGCCGGTGGAACTGAAGGCGGCGACGGTGCGTATCGCGTCATTTGAAATCATTGCGCTTGAGGGAGCAGAAGCCAGCTTCACGATGAGCATCAGCGCGGGCGGATATGTGCGTTCAGTGGCGCATGAACTGGGGCAGGATCTGGGCTGCGGCGCGCATTTGAGCAGCCTGCGCCGCACCCAGGCCGGCGCGTTTACGCTGGCCGATGCGCGCACGCTGGATGAGCTGGCAGCGCTGGCCGGCGATGTGGAAACGCTGGAGCGGCAATGTGTGCATCCGCGCTACCTGCTGCCGGAGATGCCCAGTGTGGCGGGCGACGAAGTGACGCTGGGCCGGCTGCGGAATGGCGGACAGGCCAATTTGCCGGAGTTTTCACAAGCGCCGCTGGTGAAGGTTTTTGCCGGGCAACGCGTGCTGGTGGGAATTGCAAAGCGCGTGGCGGGAACGCTGTTTCAGCCAGTCGTTGTGATGGGGTAAAGCAGAGAGCAAAGGACAGGCTGCGCTTTGTGGCTGTCGCACCTCTGGTGAAATTATTTTTTCAGTAACGGCCTGAGCGCGGGCAGCAGCGTGTTGGCAATGATTTGTGAACCTTTGGCGGTGGGATGGATGCCGTCGGGCTGGATGGCGCCGGGGACGTTGATCAGGTTCTTGTAAAGCATGGGTATCAATGCGACTCGATGCTTGGCGGCGAGATCGCGAAAGACCTGGTTGAAGGATTGAATATAGTCGCTGCCGTAGTTGGGCGGCAGGGTGATGCCGGCGAGCAGGACCTTGATGTGCGCTTTTGCCAGCACGCTGAGCACGGCGTCCAGGTTGCTGCGCGTCTGGTCGAGGGGCAGGCCGCGCAGACCGTCGTTGCCGCCGAACTCGACGATGACGATGGCGGGATGCAGGCGCAGAACGGACTGCAGGCCGGAGACGGCGTCCTTGGTGGTGGCTCCGCTGGTGCCCATGTTCAGGACTTTGTACTTGTAGCCGTGCTGGTTAAGGCTGCGCTGCAGCGCGTCGGAGTAGGCCTGGCCGCTCTGGAGTCCATAGCCGGCGGTGATGCTGTCTCCGTAGCAGACAAGGCTTGGCCGGTCGGCGGCCCGCAGGGGACCGGCAAGGAATAGAAGGCAGATTGAAACGAGAAAGGCGCGGCGAACGTCCACACCAACAGTGTATCTGCGCAGGGATTGGAATCGTAAATAGACGAGGGCGTTGAGGAGGCGGGTGGGTGATCGAGGTCCGGGACGTAAAGAAGTGGATTCAGAATGGTTCGCGGCGGGTGGAGATTCTGAAGGGGATCTCGCTCAGCATTCCCGCGGGCCAGTTTGTGGCGATTGTGGGCGCCAGCGGCAGCGGGAAGAGCACGCTGCTTGGGCTTCTGGCGGGCCTTGATACACCGAGCTCCGGCGAGATCTGGCTGGATGGAACGCCGATTCACAACCTGGCCGAGACGGAACTGGCCGCTGTGCGGGGGCGCAAGATCGGTTTTGTGTTTCAGTCGTACCAACTGATTCCTACGCTGACGGCGCTTGAGAATGTGCTGCTGCCTTTTGAGCTGAACGCGGAAGGAAATGGTCTGGCGAAGGCGCGGGAACTGCTGGCTGCGGTGGGCCTTGGCGAACGCATGGAGCACTATCCAGTGCAGCTCTCCGGCGGCGAACAGCAGCGGGTGGCGCTTGCGCGGGCGTTTGTGGTGGAGCCGCCCATTGTGATGGCCGATGAGCCGACGGGCAATCTCGACTCAGCGAGCGGAAGGCTGGTGCTTGATTTATTGCTGGAGCGCAACCGCAAGGCAGGCGCAACGCTTGTGCTGGTGACGCACGATGCGGAGATTGCAAGCCGTGCTGATCGCAAGATTGTGCTGAAGGATGGCATCGTGGTGGAAGACACGCTGCCTACGCCGTCGCAGGTCACCGCGCAGCATGCGGAGGCGAGCGCCAATGGCTAAGCGAGCGCTGAGCTGGAGCCGTGCCGCGACCATCGGCTGGCGCGACCTGAAGTCCGCGCCGGGGAAATTTGCGTTTGTGGTGCTCTCGGTGGCGGTGGGCGTGGCGGCTCTGGTGGGCGTGCGCGGATTCAGCGAGAGCTTCAGGCGGACGCTTACGATTGAGGCGCGATCGCTGATGGCCGGCGACCTGAGCGCGCGCATTTTCCGCGCGCCGACGGCAGAGGAAAAGAAAAAGCTTGCCGACATTGAACAGGAGACTGGCGGCACGCGCGCGACGTGGGTCACGGAGACGGTCTCCATGGTGTCTGTACCTTCGAACCCGGCGCCACTGCTGGTCTCGCTCAAAGCAGTGGACCCCGCGGAGTATCCCTACTACGGTGAAGCTGAACTGGAGCCGTCGATTGGATTGCGGCAGGCGTTGCAGGGTGACTCCGCAGTGGTGGCCGATGAGTTCCTGATCCGCATGCATGCGCGCGTGGGCGACACGCTACGGCTGGGTGGGAGAGATTTCAAAATCTCTGCAGTGCTGAGGCAGGAGCCGGATCGCATGACTGCGGGCGCGGCGCTGGGACCGCGGGTGATGATTTCGCGCGCCGCGCTGGAGCAGACCGGACTGCTGGCGCCAGGCAGCCGAGCCAGCAATCGCCTGCTGATGGAACTGCCGGCGCAGGCAGACGCAGTGGCGGTGCGCAAGCAGGTGGAGCAGGCCCTGCCCGATGCGCAGGTGATGGATTACAAGGAAGGCAATCCCGCACTGAACGATGGGCTGGACCATGCGACCGCAATCCTGAGCCTCATCTGTCTTGTGTCCATGGTGCTGGGTGCGATTGGCGTGGCGATGGCCATGCACGCGCATCTGGAGCAACGCATGGATATGCTGGCGATCCTGAAGGCGCTGGGCGCGGATTCGTCGGACCTGCTGCGCATTTTTCTTTTGCAGACGCTGGGGCTTGGCATGGCCGGAGGCTTGCTGGGCGTGGCCGCGGGCGTGGGCGTGATGGCTGCGCTGCCCGCGGTGTTTGGCAAGCTGCTGCCCGTGCACACGCAGTTTGGGATCCCATGGCGCTCAGTGTTGGCAGGGCTTGGAACGGGATTGCTGACCACGCTTCTTTTCTGTCTGCCGCCGCTGCTGGACGTGCGCGGCATCAGGCCGGTGCTGGTGTTGCGACGGTTGGTGGAAGCGGGGCCTGAAGGCATCGGCGGCTGGTTTGCGCGCTGGTGGGCCCGGCGGCTGCAGCTTGGCATTTCCATTCTTGTAGTGCTGGCCCTCGGCGGAATCGCGTGGGCGCTCTCTGACTCGGCGACTGTGGGCAGATGGTTTGCGCTGTTGTTTGCCTGCGCGCTTGTGGTTCTGCTGGCGCTGGCCGCGGTGACGCTGCGAACTTTGCGCTTTGTGCTGAACCGCGTGCGGCTGCAACTGCCGTCGTCGCTGCGGCACGGGCTTGCCAATCTGTACAGGCCGGGGAATCAGTCAGCGGCGGTGCTGGCTGCGTTGGGCACAGGCGTCATGCTGATCCTGGCTGTGTATCTAATGCAGGGGTCGCTGCTGCGCGACCTGCGCGAGTCAGCTTCGCCCAAGCTGCCGAATGTATTTCTGATTGATGTGGCGACCAGTGAGGTTGCGGGTGTGAAAGATTTCTTTCAGCATCAGGCGGGAGTGACGCAGCAACTTGAGTTGATGCCCGTGGTGAGGGGGCGTTTTGTATCGCTCAACGGGCAGCCATTGGAGCAGATCAAGGTGCAGCACTTTCCACGGCACATGCTGGAAAATGCCGAATTGAGCTGGGCGGATGCGCCACCGGCAGGCGACAAGCTGATGCAGGGCAAGTGGTGGACAGACGCGAATGCCGCGGAGTTGGCGATCAGCGAAGGCGTGGCAAAGCGATTGAACCTGGGCGTTGGATCACCTGTTGAACTGGAAGTGGGCGGGCGCGTGCGAGCGCTCAAGGTTGCGGCGGTATTTCGTGCCGATGGAGAGCATCTGGGCGGGCGCGTGTCTTTTGTTTTGCCTTCGTACCAGCTCAAAGATGAAATGGCAACATGGTACGGCGGCGTTCACATCGACACGCGACAGGTGGCAACAATGGAGCGAGCCTTGTTTGCAGCCTATCCCACGATTTCAGTAATCAACATTGCCGATGTGCTGGACCGGATTGAGAGCGTCGTCAATCAGATTACGTTTGTGGTGCGGTTCCTTGCGGCCTTTTCAATCTTCGCTGGGTTGATGATTCTGGCGTCAAGCATTGCGAGCGCACGCTTCCGGCGCATGCGCGAAGCTGTCGTATTAAAGACGCTTGGCGCTACCCGGATGCGGATTGTGCGTACTTTCAGCGTGGAGTTCAGCATGCTCGGCGTGCTGGCCGGCGTGGTTGGCGTGGTGTTTGCAAACATCCTGACGCGCGTGTTGCTGCACCGGCTGAAAGTGGATTTCCACTTTGACTTGAACGCAACCCTGTTTGCGCTTGCAGGCACAGCCGTGCTGGCCACGGCCACCGGATGGATTGCGAGCCATCGCATTCTTGGGCTGCGGCCGCTGGAAGTGTTGCGCGAAGAATAGGGCAGTGGCGCGCGACATCGGCAGACGATACTCGCAGACGGCGGGCGTTTTACCATCGATGCGATACGACTGCTGCGCACGCGCGCGCTGATGCTCTTTGTCTAAAACTCCTCGCTGGCTTCGGCTGCGGGAAGGACATCGTCTTCACGGGCCATCCAAACGTAGAGCGCAGGCATGAGGAAGACGCCTATGACAAGATTGGCAAGCAGGCCGCCGACGATCACGATGGCAAAGGGTCGCTGCGAGTCAGAGCCGATGGCGTGTGAAGTCGCCGCAGGCAACAGGCCGAGCGTTGCCACCAGCATGGTCATCATGATGGGTCTTAGCCGCAAGACGGAACCCTCAACCGCTGCTTCAATAATGTGTTCCTGGGTTGATTCTTCCATGCCTTTGCGGCGAGCGCGCAGCTGATTGATGTACTCCAGCATAATGACGCCGGTTTGGACTGAGACACCGAAGAGTGCGAGGAATCCAACGGCTGAAGAAACCGAAAAATTCGTGTGCGTTACGAAAAGTGCAAATGGGCCCCCGATGGAGGCCATGATGACGGAGACCAGCACGAGCAGGGCCCACTTGAAGGACCGGAACATGGTGTAAAGAATGAGAAAGATGCCCATGATCGTGATCGGAATGACGACGGTCATGCGCTTGTCGGCGCGCTTCTGGCTCTCGTATTCGCCAGCCCATTCCATGTGATACCCCGCCGGCAACTGGACATTGTGATTTACCTTGTCGATTGCTTCCTTCACCGTCGAGCCCAAATCACGCCCGCGTACCGAGTATTTGATCGCGATGTAGCGTTGCCCGCCTTCACGGTAGATTTCTTCGGCACCGTCATCTGTTGAGACCTGAGTCAATTGTGCAAGGGAAACACGTTCGCCAGACGGTGCGAGCAGGCGGATATTGTCGATGGCTTCGCGTGTGTCGCGATCGGGCTTCTGGTAACGAAGCGTTACGTCGTAGCGCGCTTCACCCTGCTGGACCTGTGTGAGAGCAGTAGAGCCTACGGCTGTCTGAATGGCGTCCTGTATATCTGCGACATTGATGCCCCAACGCGCCGCGGCCTCGCGGTCCACGGTGAAGTTGAGATTCGGCTGTCCGATGATGCGGAAGATGCCGAGATCTCGCACGCCACGGACGGTGGCCATTTGTGACTGGATCTCTTCGGCTTTTGCCTCCAGTGTACGGAGATTGTCGCCAAACAGCTTGACGGCCAATTCACCTTTCACGCCAGAGACAGCCTCTTCCATGTTGTCTGAGATAGGTTGCGAGAAGTTCCAGATGACACCGGGAAACTTCTCCAATTGCTTATCCATTGCAGAGATCAAGGCTTCCTTGTTTTGATGAAAGACCGGGCGCCATAGTTCCTTGGGTTTTAGATCAACAAAGTATTCGGTATTAAAGAAGCCGGTTGTGTCGGTGCCGTCATCGGGACGCCCCGTTTGGCTGACAACCTGTTTGACCTCAGGGAAGGAAGCCATGACGATGCGTGCCTTGTTTGTAAAGTCGATGCCGGCAGTTGGGCCTTCACTCGGAGGCAAGGTGCCGCGCACCCAGATGGATCCTTCATCCAGGTGGGGCAGGAATTCTGAACCGATGGGCCCGCCGATTGCAAGGTAAACGGCGGCGAGAAAGAGTACTGCTGAGACTCCCACCGTGATGTGGCGATTCATGATGGCTGCACGCACGGCCGTGCGATAGTGACGAACGAGCCAGTGCATCAGCGGGTTATGCCACTCCTTTGCACCATTGCGGAACAGGATGCTGGCGAATACCGGAGCGATGATCATGGAAAATGTGAGCGCACCAGCCAGAGCGAATGCGACTGTCCACGCCATCGGCTTGAAGAGCCGACCTTCCACAGCCTGCAGGGTGAAGATGGGCAGGTAGGCCGTGATGATGATTCCAATGGCGTAAAAAACCGGACGTTGAACTTCGTGCGCCGCATCGCGAATCTTTTTTGCCGGCGTGCGCGTGTCATCCTGCTGGGCTAGATGGCGGACGATGTTTTCAATCATCACCACAGAGCCATCGACAACCATTCCGAAATCCAGCGCGCCCAGAGAAAGAAGATTTGCGGGGATATGGCTTATGTCCAGGCAGATGGAGGCGAACAGGAGCGCAAAAGGAATTGTGAGCGCAACGATGATCGCGCCGCGAATGTTGCCGAGAAACATGAAGAGAATGACAGAGACCAGAATCATGCCCTCGGTGAGGTTGTGCTCAACGGTCTCAACGGTGAACTTGACCAGATCGGAGCGGTCGAGGAAGGGGTCAATTTTGACGCCTTTGGGCAGGATGCCGTGGTCGAGCTTCTTGACCTCTTCGTGAATGCTTTGCAAGACGGGATCGGAGTCTGCACCCTTTTGCAGAAGAACGATGCCTTCAACCGTGTCAGGATTGTCGATGATAGTACCGTCGGGGCGGTGCATTGCGCGACCAATCTGGCCGAGACGAATCTTCGGTCCCTGGGCGACCGTGGCAATATCCTTGATGCGGATCGCGGTCCCGTTGGCCGCTTTCACGACGGTGTTTTCAATGTCCTGCACACTGGTGTAGAGGCCCAGAGACTGCACGTTGATCTGCTGAGCGCCCTGCTCAATAAAGCTGCCACCGCCGTTGGTGTTGTTGGCGGCAATCTGCTGCTCGACCTGGGCAATCGAAAGCCCGTACGAGACAAGTTTGTCGGGATCGAGCCTGATCTGATATTCCCTGGTTGGCCCGCCAAAGCTGGAGACATCCACAACGCCGTTGACGCCCTTGAAGTCCTTCTCCAGCGTCCAGTCCTCGAGCGATTTTTTCTCCATCACGTCGTAGGCGGGGTTGGTGCTTTCGAGCGTGTACCAATAAATCTGGCCAACGGGGCTCCAGTCAGTGCCCATTTGCGGCACCAGTCCGTTGGGCAGGCTGACCTGATTCAAACGCTCCAGCACATGCTCGCGATTCATGTCGCTGGTGGAGTTGTCATCGAAAATGAGCATGAGGCTGGAGAGCCCTGCGAGCGTGGTGGAGCGCAAGTGGGTGAGGTGCGGAATGCCCGCCATTTGAATTTCGACAGGCACGGTGACCTGGCGCTCAATCTCCTCAGCGCTGCGGCCCGGCCACTGGGTGATGATCTGCACGTAGTTGTTGGCAACGTCAGGGTAGGCCTCGATGGGTAGGTTGCGGAATGACACAATGCCCCAGGCGGTGAGCACCACAACGCCGCCAAGAATCAGCCAGCGGTTTCTGAGCGCGAAATCGACGAGTGCGCGAATCATCTACTGGTTCCCCACTGTTTCAAGCAGCAGTGCGTTGGCAACGACACGCTGGCCGGGTTCGAGGCCCGAGAGAATCTGCTGGCGGTTGCCGCTGAGCATCGGGCCTGCATGGACCGCAGTGCGCCTGAACTGGTTTTCACCTGCCGGCACAAAGACCCAGTCACGATCATGCAGGTGCAGCACTGCATCCGCCGGGACAACCGCATAGGACTGCCGGGCGAGACTGGTGAATGTTGCGGTGGCAAACATGCCCAGCTTGAGAAAGCCGGGGTTCGCAACCTCAATGCGGACCTTTGCCGTGCGCAGCGACGGATCGAGGATGGGGCCAATGTCGCTGATGCGGCCTGTCAGCACGCGGTCGGGATAGGCATTCATCCGGATCTTTGCCTGCTGGCCGAGTTGCAGCTTTGGAATGTCGTTCTCGTAGACATCGCAGACAACCCAAATGGTAGAGAGGTCGGCGATGGTGAAAGCAGTGGCGGAGCCGGAGAGACTTACGCCTGCTGCTGCGGCGTTGGTCACACTCTGTGCAACGATGACACCTGAGATGGGCGCATAGACATTCACGATGCTGCTGGGATGGCGCTTGTCCACGCCGAGCGTTTGCAATTGCTCTTCGGCTGCGGTCAGGTCAGCTTTCGCGTTCCTGGCTGCGTCCTCTGCCTGATCGAGCATGGCCTGCGAGACGGCGCCGTGCTGGAAAAGGTCCTGGGTGCGCATCAAGGCATTGGCGGCGAGTTGCTGGTCGTTGGCCGCTTTAAGGTAAGTGTCGAATGCGTTTGTGATGTCGGGGCTTTGCACCTTCAACAACAGTTGCCCTTTCTTCACGTTGTCGTCGAGGCGTGCCTTGATGTCTACTACGCGGCCATTGGCGAGCGAGATGACGGGAACTTCACGCGAGATGTCGGGCAAGACGGTGCCGGTTACGTTCAACTCCGCAGCAGCCTCAATTTTCTCGGCGTCAGCCAGCGGAAAGCGATGCGCGTCTTTGTTGTCGATGGTGATCAGGTTCATGTCGGGAACCTGAATAACGTGCGCCGCCGGCGGAGCGCCATCGCCCTGTGCCTTGTCCTTGCAGCCGGAGAGAGCCACGCTCATGGATGCTGCCACGGCACACGCCAATGCTGCGCTGCGAGCCTGCTTCAGAAAGCTTCTTGACATCATTGGATTACCTCGCGTCCCACGGCAAGATTCAGTTGCCCGGCGGCTGTCAGGTAGGAGCCGATCAGTTGCAGATAGGCCAGTTGCACGGTGCGGTAGTCGCTCTGCGCGTTTAGAAAGTCCATGACTGAAGCACCCCCGTGCTCATAGGCATACGTGACGGTGTCGCGCACGCGCGTGGCCTGGTCTCTGTATTGAACCTTGTAGGGCTTAAGCAATGCGATGCTGCTTTCCACCTGCACATAGGCCGAGTCCACATCACTGAAGACCTGGGCCCGTGCCGCTTCAGTAATCTGCTGGTTGCGATCAATGTCGATGAGGGTGCGCTGTTTTTCTCCCTGGTTGCGATCAAAGATGCGCAGCGGCACGTTGATGCTGAGGCCCAGGGTCTGGTTAGAGTACGGATTGTTGAATGAGCCGTTGTAGGTGTACCAGCTTCCAAAGGTTGGATCGGTCGAGCCGTTGGCAACCGCCAGTTTGTGATTCGTCACAGCTTGTTGGGCTGCCTGCAGCGCTGCCTGCAGGTCGGGGCGCGCATCGAGGGCGATCTGGCGGAAGTCTGCAAGGGACTTGAGAGAGCTGGAAAAATCGAACGGCCCGGTCACGTCGAATTGCTCCACCGGCGTGCGGTCGTTGAGCAGTTGTAGCAACTGGATCTTCGCCGTGCGCTGGTTGACGATGGCCGACTGAATTTCAACCTCGTATTGCACGCGCAGCAATTCGATGCGGTCGAGGTCGATATGCGAAATATCACCGGCCTTGAAGCGGCTGCGGCTGATTTCAATGATTTTGTCGTAGTAGTCCAGGTCGGCTTGCGCAAGCGCGAGTACGGCCTTGGCCTGAAGGGTGGCAACAAAAGCCGTACGCAGCTCGAATTCGAGAACACGCTTGAGGTCTTCGTGCTGTGAAGCGGCGATGCGCGTGCCCTCCTGGGCGCTTTGCTGGCGCAGTTCGCGCTTGTGGTCCCGTTCATGCAGATACGTGAACCCAGACTGATAGAATGTGCCGCTCAGCGGCTGCCAGACTCCGTTGTTGGGAGCGATCTGCGTGCCATCGGCGGTGAAGTTGATCTGTGGGTTGGGGCGGAGAAAGGCCGTGGTTTCCGCGGCGCGCATCTCATCCACGCTGAGCGCGTCGGCCTTGAGCTCCGGATTGGCTGATTCAAACCGCGACTTTACTTGATCCCAGGTAAGGACTTGCTGTGCAGGGCACAGCGCTGCCGCAATGACGAGCAGCGTGGCTGCCGCCGAGGCAGACCATGAGGGGAATAATTGCGTCATACGCATCCTTTGCGCCGTGCACTGCCCGGCGATTGCAGGAAGAGCAAGGGCTCAATTGGAAATGGAAGGTAGAGGGGCGGTGATCAGGCCGCGGGAGGGGGACGATTCTGAATTCCGCTGAGCGCGGGATTGTCGATGGCGAGCGGCTGCTGAGTCAGCAGCGCGGTGAAGCGCTGGAAGCAGAATGGGAGAGCAGCAAAGGCCGGCTCTGGGAGAGCGGCCATCGCCGGAAAGATGGAATGCGTGCAGGAGGCCAAGTGGTCGCGGCGCAGACAGGTGTCAGTCTCGGCTGGATTCTGGATCGACCACAGGTCATCGCTGACCGAAATCACCGGGAAAAGAATCACGATGAGCATGACAAGGGCGATGAGAGACATACGCCTGCTTGCGCCGGTCCGAGATTCATGGCGTATCCAAAGACACACGATGAGAACCGACAGCAACGCCCAGGATAGATTGAGAAAAATCTCCATGCTCTCCTCGATTCTATATCACGGGCAGAAGCGCCGGGCAGGGAAGAGCATGCAAGATTCTTGATGTGCGTCCACACGCTTCAATCACATCAAGGTCATTCTGATCGATGTCTTCAAGTTAAGAGATCGCGGCTCTTGGCTGGCGGGCAGTGACGACAGGGCCTGGGATTTGGACCGTGCACGGAGGTTTGACCGGGCACGCGATTCCCCTTATGATGAAAAAGTTAGCCATTCGCACTGGACGCTCCGTTGGGTGCGTGGCTGGCACGGTTGCAAGATGGCCGCCTTTCCGGCTTACTGCCCCCTCGTTCAATGGTAGGACAGCTGACTCTGGATCAGCATATCGGGGTTCGAATCCCTGGGGGGCAGCCAATCAGCATTTCATTCGCTCATCCAGAAAAGATCGAAGTTCCCGTTTACGCCGGACACTGGGCCGCCAAGAGACACTTTGGCGCGAGCGCCAGCGGTTTGAATTGCCGGGCAGACCACGTCGATTGCCAGCGATTCGATTGAGAATTGCAAACAAGCCGGCTTTTTGTCGCAAATATATGAAGACAATCGATTGATCTTAAAGCATGATTGCGATGTCAGTTGACGGCAGCGGATCTATATTGATATAAACGGTTGGTTTTTGGGAGCCTCCTTCTCATCGCGCATGAAACAAACGCTTGTCTAAGCGTTTTATGGGCTGGGACCAGTGGTCAGGCGCGCGCTCTCTCGCTTGAGAAGAAGGCGTGCGCGACGTTGGTTCGAATGGGCGGAAGCCCCGTTCTACGCGCGTGCAGCAGACTTTGAGGCAATCCGTGATGAAAAACGCCACTGCACACCGGATTTCGTCCGGAGGCGGATCGGCCGCTGGCCAGTGCGGGACGAGGACTGCAGTAAAAGAGCGGCTGGATAAGGGACGTTCGATGACTATGCGCAAATGGATTCTTGCAGGTGTTTTGGCCAGCCTCTATTTAACAGGCTGCAATGGCGGAGGCGGGGGAAGTACAGTGCAGCATACGCCCCTCGCAGCCCCACCCACATTCAGTCCGGCTCCGGGAACATTCACTGTCGCGCAGACGGTGACGCTGAGTGACAGCACGCCGGGAGCGTCGATCTACTACACGACGAACGGATCCACGCCGACTACTTCGTCAACGCTTTATTCGAAGCCGATCACCGTTTCCACCACGACCACCATCAGCGCCATTGCCGTGGCTGCGGGGTATTCGAACAGTGCGGCAGCGACGGGCACGTACACGATCAACCTGCCGGCGGCGGCAACGCCCACGTTCTCTCCAGCGCCGGGTACTTTTACGACCTCCCAGACGGTAGCGCTTTCCGACGTCACACCAGGAGCGGTGATTTATTACACGACCGATGGTTCGACGCCGACCACCGCGTCCCAGCAGTATTCGAGCCCCATCAGCGTGACAGTCGATACGACGATACAGGCCATTGCCACGGCATCGGGATATTCCCAGAGCACAGTCGCGACGGGGACCTATACGATTTCCGGTCCCACTGTCTCGGTGGTTCTGAGCACGCACGACAGCGTCAGTCTGCTCACTGCGCAGCCCGACGTAACTTTCACGGCAACGACCGCCAGCGCTAGCGACAATATCGTCATCGTGGACGAGAATCAGCAATATCAGTCGATGGAGGGATTTGGCGCAGCGTTCACCGATTCGGCGGCCTATTTATTGAAGGAAGTGGCACAGCCCAGCGCTTTGACGAGCACGATGAGCGACCTGTTTACGCGCAACGGAGCGGGGATCGGCCTCAGCTTCATGCGCAATCCCATGGGCGCCTCCGACATCGCGCGCTCCGTGTATTCGTTCGACGATCTGCCGGTGGGGGAAACCGATACGACGTTGGCGCAATTCTCAATTGCGCATGACGAAGTGGACATTCTGCCCATTATTCTGCAGGCCAAAGCGCTCAATCCGCAGATGAAGATCCTGGCTAATCCATGGAGCCCTCCGGGCTGGATGAAGGACCCGACTTCGATGAGTCCGGTTTCCATGCTGGGCGGGAGCTTGCTCATGACGTCGGCGAATGAGACTGCTTTTGCGAACTACTTTGTGAAATACATCCAGGCCTACCAGGCGGCAGGCGTACCGATTGACTATATTTCCCTGCAAAACGAGCCGCTGAACATTACCACCAGCTATCCCAGCATGGGGATGAGCGCAGCTTCGCAGTTGACCTTGCTGCGTGACTACGTTCTTCCCGCGCTGACGGCGAACAACCTTACAACGCAGGTGCTGGTGTATGACCACAACTGGGATACCGCCTCTTATCCTGAGACCGTTTTGAACGACCCAACAGTGCAAGCTTCGAGTCTGGTGGCGGGTACGGCATGGCATGGATATGGCGGCACGCCTGGCGCCCAGCAGACGGTGCAGAATATGTTTCCCACCAAGGGCACATGGGAGACGGAACACTCCGGGGGCACCTGGGTCACAGATCAATTCACATCCGACTTTGTTGAGATCACGCAGGTGCTGCGCAATGCGGCGAAGTCCTATGTGAAGTGGAGTCTTGCCCTGGATGAAAGCTTGGGGCCGAATCTCACGCAGGACGTGGCGGGCCTGGGGGGATGCAATACATGCACGCCCATCGTCACGGTGAACAGCCAGACGGGCGCGATCACCAAGGACATCGAATACTACACGCTGGGACACTACAGCAAATATGTGCTGCCGGGAGCAGTGCGTGTTTATTCGAGCAATGCCAATGGTATCGTCAGCGTGGCATTCAAGAATCCCGACGGTTCCAAGGCGCTGATTGCGTTCAACAACTCCGCCGGCAGCCAGAGTTTCAAGGTGCAGTGGGGCACGCAGTCCTTCGCGTACACGCTGCCTTCCCTGGCGGCAGCAACATTTACGTGGGCGGGAACGCAGGCCGGCACGCCGACAACCCCGGCAGCCTCTGTGATTCAAGGTTCCAGCTATACGAATGAATCCGGCTTGCAGACTGAGACTACGTCGGATACGACCGGCGGCTATGACCTTGGCTACATCTCCACCGGTGCCTACGCCTTCTACAACAATGTCGATTTTGGCTCCTCCGTGACCAAGGTGAATGTGCGCGAGGCAAGCGGCAGCAGCAGTGGCGCTACGGCTACGTTCTATCTCGACAGCCCGTCGGGAACCCCCATCGCCACAGTGACGCTGCCGGATACTGGAGGGTGGCAAAACTGGCAAACTGTCAGTGCTTCTGTGAGCGGAGCTTCGGGGGTACACAACGTGTATGTTGTCTTTACCAGCGGAGCGAATATGAACTGGTTCCAGTTCCAGTAGCGACCGTAGGCTGATGCAGTGATTGCAATCACTGCATCAGCTGATCGGCAAACCGCACATTCCTTTACAAAATACCGCGGCCCGTCCGGCAAGGGGCGGGGGCATTGGATGAATGCACTGGCCACGGGATACGGCTTGAGATCTACGACTGCGAACGTCACAGGCTCGCGTGACAGGATTCTTGTTCGGTGATCCTGCAGCGGAGAGCGTCGCCCATTTTGGCTCGGCGCGGATTGGTAAGGTGAACAAACTATTGGCTATATATGCCAGATTCCATGTGTGCAAGGGGCGCGGACGAAGCGAGCCGGGGGTAATCCGACCATCGATCTGTGGAAAAAACAGATGCGTCGAGAGCATGCATCCATCACCGCAATCTGGCCGCCCACGCCTTACTTTGGGTAATTGTCAGAGTGCAAAATCCTGAAAACACACGTTTGACCTGACGCCTGGCGCCAGGTCACAGCGGGGTTCTGGTGCACATGCAGGTGCATGCGTATACAGATTGATGGAATGAAGAGTGAAGAGCCAAGAGAAACGATTGTTTAACGCAAAAATGGCAATCTTTGAGGCTTGACAGTCGTTCTTCATCAGTAGTCTAATTCTTTTCGCGTGTGAAGAGGAGTGTGCAATCCTACCAAAACAAGCGTTTGTCTTAACGTGTTTTGTGGAATTGCCATAACGAATTACACGTGTGCTCGGAATTTTCCTCAGGAGTAAGAGGGCTTGGTGTATTTCTAAAGGCTCTTTACGGGGAAGGTCCGGAACTTGTGGTACAGGTAACCAATTCTGGAGGCAATTCATGAAAAACATGTTGCGATGGACGCTGTCCCTCTTGCTGTTAATCGCCGGAGGCGGGGTTTGTCTAGCACAGAGCATGAACGCGGGAGACATTCGAGGCGTTGTTTCGGATAGTTCGGGAGCCGTCGTTCCCAATGTCACCGTTACAGTTCTGAACGTGAATACTGGTGTGTCGAAGGACTACACCACTAACCAGGACGGCTTGTACGATACGTCCTCGATTGTCACAGGCAGCTACAAGCTCACGTTCACCAAGGACGGTTTTGAGACGTTTGTGCGTGGTCCCATTACGCTGCAGGTGGGCTTTACGACTGTCAATGCACAGTTGAAGGTTGGCTCTACCACTGAGTCGGTGGTGGTCAACACGGACGTGCCGTTGCTGCAGACCGAATCCGGCGATCAGACAACGACACTGGAAGCGAAGACCATGGCACAGCTTCCCCAGGTGACTGAGACCTGGGAGAACTTCATGATCCTGCTGCCAGGTACGACAGGCACCCCGGGCGGAAGCCAGGGCGCGACCAATCCCGGCCAGGTGGTGTCCTCCAACGGAAACCTCCCGTACAGCAACATCCTTGCTGATGGCGCATCGACGACCCTGTCGCATAGCCAGAATGCCAACCCTGCCATCTTCGAGACGGTGGACGAACTGCAGGTCTCTCTGTCCTCGTTCTCGGCGCAGTACGGCGTCGGCGGCATGATCATCAACCAGATCAGCAAGGGCGGCACCGATCACTTCCATGGATCGGCCTACGATTACATGCAGAACGATGCCTTCAACTCCAACCCGCATTTCTACGGGAGTGGCACCCCTCCACCAATTCCGTTTCTTCGCTACCACAACTTCGGCGGCTCAGTGGGCGGCCCGATTTTGAAGAAGAAGATGTTCTTCTTCTTTGACTATGACCAGATTCTCAACCACGGTTCTGCCAGCAACAGCGTCCAGACGGTTCCCACCGTGGCAGTCATGGCCGGCGACTTTACCGGGCAACGGACGATTTATGATCCGACGACACAGACCATCGCGTACGACTCGCTGGGCAACCCGTATCCTGTCCGGCAATCGTTCCAGAGCGAATATGGCTCGAACGCGATTCCCTCCAGCATGTTCGATTCTGTCGCCACTGCATTCCAGCAGTTCTTCCCGACGCCTTCCAACCATATTCCGTCCGGCAGGTTCCTTGCCGGTACGCTCAACTCAATTGGCCTGCTCCAGAACAACTGGTATTCAAGCGTGCCCCAGTCCACTCCGTACAGAAGGTTCTTTGGCCGGTTGGACTATGACATCACGCCCAACAATCGCCTGACGATGTCGGATACGCAGAGCGACACGCCGGTTATTTATCCCAGCTCCGTTACGTTCTGCCCGGTGAACTGCCAGTCCGGCGACGTGGACAACAACAATGCCCAGGTGACCGACGTGTGGAACATCAGCCCCACGTTGATCAACGAAGCTCGTATGGGCTACACCTGGCAGGGAAACTTCTTTGCCGATCTGACGCTTGGCAAGGGCTATGCCGCAAAGCTCGGCTGGCAGTTTGCCAAGGCTGACACCATTCCCGCAATCCAGTTCGTGAACACGTATCCCTATGCGTGGATTCAACCGCAGAGCAACTCGGTCTACAAAGAGCATGTCTTTGATCCGTCCGACGTTGTGACGCTGATTCATGGCAAGCACATCCTTCACTTCGGTGGAGAACTGCTGATCTATCGCGACGACTCGACGGCCTGGGGCAACACCAACGCCGGCACGATGCAGTTCTCGGGTCAGTACACGCAGCAGTGGACTCTCGACACCAACGGCGTGGCTCATCCGAACACGTCAAGCACCGGCGTCGAGTATGCCGACCTTCTGCTCGGCCTTGCCAACAACTGGAACGCTGCCGTTACGCCGGAGTATGGCGCACGCCTGAAGAGTCCGCAGATGTTTATTCAGGACGACTACAAGCTGCGTTCAAACCTGACCGTCAACCTTGGCCTTCGCTACCAGATCAACCATGGCTGGAATGAAGTTCATGGCAACGAGCAGAGCTTTGACCCCACGGTGATGAACCCAGCAACCAACACCCTGGGTGCCTATTGGTTTGGGAACACTCATGCCAATGGACGCACCTCGACGCAAGCGAATGTGTTCAACGTGTTTCTGCCGCGCGTCGGATTCTCATGGGCGCCGAGGCCAAATACAACACTGCGTGGTGGCTTCGGTCTCTACTCCTATAACTGGAGCCTGGATAACTACGGCAGCGGCATGGGTTCGGCCTTTGGATCGTCGGGTAGCTATTCCGACCAAACCAACGGCATCACTCCTGTTGTGAAGCTTGACGGCACCGGTACGCTGTATGGGACGTCTACCGCACTTCCTTATACGGCGGCCTCCACAGATCCGACCCGCTACAACGGCCAGGGAGCCGGGTACAACATGTACCACACTCCGGTTCCAAAGATTTACCAGTGGAACCTTGCTGTCCAGCGGGAGTTGAGCACAAATTATGTGGCCGAGGTAGCCTATGTGGCCAGCCACGGCTTTGACCTCACCTTCCCGACCGACCTCAACGCCATTCCGTTGAACAAGTTGTCCTCAAACGACACGCAATACCGCCCTTACCCGCAGTATCAGGGCATTGGCGGTAACATCTTCGCTAATTCCATCTCCAACTACAACTCGCTCCAGACATCCATCACCAAGCGCATGACCTCGGGCGTGAGCTTTAGTGTCAACTATGTCTGGTCGCACTTCCTTGACAATCAGGACTCATCGGGATGGGGTAGCCGTATGGGACCTCAACCCTACCAGATTGCGAACAAACCCTCGGCCAACTATGCCAACTCGAACTTCGACATGCGCAATGCGCTGAAGGGCAACGTGGTCTATCGTCTGCCATTCGGCAGGGGCATGAAGTTCCTGAACAACAACGCGCTGCTGGATGCAGTGGTCGGCGGCTGGCAGATTTCCGGCACGGGCGTTTTCGCCTCCGGACAGCCGTTTACCGTGTATGCCGATGGCAATACGTATCAGCAGGCCGGTTCGCAGTTCCCGAACTGGAACCCGGGCGTGAGCTGGAAGCCACGGCACCAGACTCTCGATACCTGGTATAACCCGCAGGCCTTCACCAAGCCGGCAGACGGTACCTTCGGCAACGTGAGAAGGAACAGCCTGTACGGACCTGGATTCCGCTCAATCAACATGTCCGGCGGCAAGACGTTCACCATGCCGTGGGAAGGCATCCAGCTTCAAATTCGTGCGGACGCGCAAAACGTGTTCAATCACACGAGCTGGGGGCAACCGGGCTCTACAGGACTGCAAGCACCGGACGCAAACGGTGTGTACCAGGGGCCAATCACCCAGCAAATCACGGGCAGCGCAATCAGCGGCCGCAACGTGCAGCTTGGTGCAAGACTCAGCTTCTAACCTGATGCAACAGCTAACCACGAAGGAGACGGCGACTTGTCGCCGTCTCTTTCTTTCCGGGTACATCCCAATGTGTTTGTTGTTCTCTATAATTTGAAGTATATGAAGGCAATGCTTAGAAGTGTTCTCGCGGCCCTATTGCTGTTGTCGGCAGCGGCACTTTGTTTCTCCCAGACAGCCCAGGACAAGCAACAGAGTTTTGTCGCGCACATCCACAAGGCGCAGGAATACCTGCGCGCGAAGCGCCCCGACCTGGCGATTCCGGAGTTGCGGGCGGCGGCAGCGCTCAATCCAACGGACGTGGCGACCCAGGGAGACCTTGGCGTGCTTCTGTTCTTTCAGGGCAAGGCCGCTGAAGCAATTCCGCATCTGCGCGCAGCTCTTGAACAGCAGCCGGGACTGCCCCAGATACAGGGAGTGCTGGGTTTGGCGGAAGTGCATACGCTCGACTTTGCGCAGGGACGCAAGGATATGGAAGCATCGTTTCCGCTGATCGCGGATCAGAAATTTAAAATTCAGGTCGGCCTGGAACTGGTGAGCCTCTATACGCAGAGCGGCGAATTGGACGAGGCAACGCCCATCCTGGTGCAATTGCAGAAGCTGGCGCCGAACAACGCGGAGGTTTTATATGCGGCCTACCGCACCTACTCGGATATCGCAAGCGAGTCCATGCTGGCATTGGCTCTTCATGCGCCGCAATCCGCGCAGATGCATCAGATGATGGCACACGAAGAGACTAGGCAGGGAAAGACAAACGACGCGATCGCGGAGTACCGCAAGGCAATTGCCATCGATCCGCATTTGCCGGGTGCTCATTTTGAGCTGGCCGAGTTGCTGCATACCTCGCAGGACGCAGCCATCAAGAAACAAGCGGAGCAGGAGTACCATGCCGCACTCGCAGAGAATCCGCAGGACGAGAAATCGATCTGCAGGCTCGGTGAGATCGATGCGCAAAAAGGAGATTTCCAGAAGGCCTCCGACGAATTCAATAGAGCCGTGAAGCTGCAGCCGACAGATGCGGATGCGAAGCTGGGTCTGGCCAAGGTGCTTATCGAATTGAATCAGACAGACAAGGCTTTGCCACTGTTGGAGCAGACCGTCCAGGAAGAGCCGACGAATGCGATTGCCCATTACCGCCTGGGCACGCTGTACCGCAAGTACGGGCGCATGGAAGATGCGAAGCGCGAAATAGAACTCTACAGACAACTGAAAGATATGAAAGAGAAGCTGCGTGTTCAATACAAGGATTTGCTGATACAGCCGAATGAAATTCGCGCGGACGAGCAGGATGAGAAATAACCATGGAGCACGACGCATCGCTGAAGTTGCGGCGATGCGGGTGCGGGAATGTCTCTGCGCGTGTGTTGTGCTCATTATCGTGTTGGCCAATGCCGCCGGGTACGCGCAAATGGGAACAGCGACGCCGCTGTCTGCTGCTGAGCGGCAAAAAGCTGCCGCCGAACGACAGGCAACCGGTCTCGTTACCAACTATCCGCGCCTAGTGGACATCACGGCTTCGACCGGCATTCATTTCGAACACATGTCGAGCCCCGAAGCTAAATTCATTGCAGAGTCAATGAGCGGGGGAGTAGCGCTGATCGACTACGATCGCGATGGCTGGCCGGACATCTATTTTACGAATGCGCAGAGCGTGGACATGGCGCAGCATGGCGTCAAAGCGCGCAGCGCTCTGTACCATAACAACCACGACGGAACATTTACAGATGTTACTGACAAGGCGGGCGTGGGGTACCCATGTTGGGCGATGGGCGCTTCTGTCGGCGACTACAACAATGACGGTTGGCCTGATTTGCTGGTGACTTGCCTGAACGGCGTGGTGCTCTATCGCAACAATGGCGATGGAACTTTTACTGATGTCACAAAGATAAGTGGACTTGGCAGCGATTCCGGATGGGCGACTGGCGCGACTTTTGGCGATTATGACAGCGATGGCTGGGCCGATCTCTTTGTGTCACATTATGTGGATTTTCATCTGAACGATTTGCCATCATTCGGATCGAGTAAGTCATGTAAGTATATGGGACTGGATGTGCAGTGCGGTCCTCGCGGGCTGAAGGGGCTGCCTGACCGTCTTTATCACAATAATGGCGATGGCACATTCACCGATGTATCGAAGAAATCCGGAGTGGATGATCCGGAACACCGATATGGGCTGACCGCAATCTGGTCGGATTTTGATAATGATGGAAAGTTAGACCTATTTGTTACGAATGATGGCCAGGCTAACTATCTATACCAGGGGGACGGCACCGGAAAATTTGAGGATGTCGCTCTTCCTTCTGGCGTGGCTGCCAACGAAGATGGAGTTGAACAGGCCAATATGGGAGTCGCGGTGGGAGACTATCTGCACACAGCACGCATGTCTCTGCTGCTTTCTCACTTTGACATCGAGTATGCCGCCCTCTATGAAAACGAGGGAGGGATGAACTTTACCGATGTGTCAATTGCATCGGGAATTGCCAGGGGCACGCAAGGCTATGTGGGATGGGGAGACGCCTTTGTCGATTTCGACAACGATGGCTGGCTGGACTTCTTTCTTGTGAACGGGCATGTATACCCGCAGGTGGATAGCACACATACAGCAACCAGATTTCTTGAGCCGAAATCACTGTTTATTTCTCAACACAATGGAACGTTCAAGAATGTCAGCAGGCAGGATGGACCGGCGATTCAGATTCCACAGGTGAGCCGGGGCCTTGCTATAGGCGATCTTTTCAATGACGGGAAGATGGAGGCGGTGGTTGAAAATCTGGTGGGCGAGCCAATGATTCTGCGCCCCGAGGGTGGCCCGCAGAACCATTGGATTAGTTTTCAGTTAGAGGGCGTGCAGTGCAATCGCCTGGCACTGAATGCTCGCGTACGCGCGACCGCGGGGGATCTAGTACAGCTTAGCGAAGTGATGAGCGGCGGAAGCTATCTGTCGCAGCACGATCTGCGCATACACTTTGGACTCGGCAGTCATGCGCGCCTCGATCAGGCTGAGGTGTTGTGGCCGGATGGGAAGAAGGACACGCTGACCAATCTGGCTGCGGACCGGTTCTATGTGGTGCGCGAAGGGAAGGGAATTGTCTCAAGCAGCATGCCTGAGCAGCACTTGAAACTGCCCTAATGCAGCAGAAGATGCAGCGTCGTGGAGCGCAGTGTGGATTGCACTTTTAACTGTGTTGTTGTTTTTCGGCCGGTGATATTGGAGCGTGAATGACGGGATTTGAGCGAGATCGATGTCACGGATGTGCCTGCAAATCAGACACCGGCGCCGCATCTGCGACCGCTCTCATGCTCTACAGGCTGTTCTCCAGGTGCGGAAATGCGCTTGGTGTAGGAGTGCTGCTGGCCATGCTACTTGCCGCGGAGAGCATCGCCGCTCATGCACAGATGACGAGCCATCCCGCTGAGTCACCGTCGATGCAACAGTTGCATCATGCCGTCCGTCTTGCTGAGCAGGGCGACCGCCAGGGTGCCATGAGCATTGCGCTTCGGCTGCTGGAACAGCATCCGGATTTTGTGCCGGCGATCAAACTCAAGGGCATGATTTTAGAGGAGTCAGGCAGAGCGTCTGAGGCCGAGGCTGTCTATGAAGAAGCACTGAAGATCGCACCGAATGACGCCGACCTGCTGCTTAAGACGGGAATATACAAATTGTCTGCGGGAGAAAAGGAAGAGGCGATCAAACGCCTGCTTCGCTGCGCCCGTGTTCAACCCGGAGATGGGGATGTGCAGTTTTATCTTGCGCAGGCCTATCACCTGAATGGTCAGGACGATCTTGCGTTGCGCGCTATTCGACAGAGCGTGAAAGCAGAGCCGGATAATGCATCAGTTTTGCAAAAGTATGGAGAATTGCTTTGCAGCACAGGGGATTATGCAGGAGGGCTGAAATGGCTGAACAGAGTTGAGGCGTCTGATTCGACATTGCCTCTGCTCGATTATGACCTCGGATGGGCAAATTTCAACCTGATGGATTTCACCAATGCTGCGAAGTATTCCGCACTGGCAGTGGAGAAACATCCCAACGATGTCAACGCGCTGCGGCTGCTCGCTTCCGCACAAGTGAAGCTCGAGCGCTGGCAGGATGCCAAGGATTCATTTGAGCGCATGCTTGTCTTCACGCCGCAGGATACAGACGTATTGCTGGGCCTTGGCCATTGCGAACTGGAACTGAAGAACTACCAGGCAGCCGCCGCGAGACTGGAAGAAGTGCTACGTCTGGATCCCACGCAATTGCTGGCGCATTTTTATCTGTCACGGGCTTATGCCGCAATGGGCAGGGCGGCGGATGCGCAGCGCGAGGCCGCACTTCATCATTTGATGATGGAGCAGGTGACGTTCATTCGATCCGCAGAGAGTGAAGAGGGCGAAAACGCGATCAAGGCTCAAGCTCGCCAACTTCTGAAAAAGCACGACGAAGCTGCTGCCCTGAAGCTATTTCAAGAACACTTCAAGGGGACATCTGAAACTCTTGGCGATGCATATGTGTTTATAGGAAAGCTCTATCTATTCATGGGGGATACCGAAGATGGCCTCCGTAGCCTGCATTACGCATTGAAGATTGAGCCAACAGTAAGAGGCGCTCATACCAATGAAGGTATTCTGGCGCTGAAAGAGGGCGATCTCAACAAAGCGGAAAGAGAATTCAAAGCGGAGCTTGCGAACGACCCGAATTATCAGACTGCAATCGCGGAATTGGGTGAGGTTCGATACCATCAGGGGCGTTGGTCTGAAGCGGCGGAGGAATTAGAAAAATCGCACACGATGACGCCTGAGCTGCTCTACATGCTCTGCGATTCCTACTTCCATCTGGGAAAAGTGCAGGATGCCGATCTGACCGCAGAATTAGTAGCCGCGTATGGAAGGAATAATCAGGAATTGATGCAAGGGCTGTTCCAGGTTCTCAGACGGAATGGACAGTCAGAACTGGCTCAGCGTCTTTCGGCAAATCTTAAACCATAAAATAAATCTGCTTAGTGATCGCTTTCAGTCACGGTCATGATCTGATCTGCTTTCACATTCTTCAATATCTGCTGAATGCCGCTTGGCCATGTGAGTTCAATTGTGTCCACGACTGCGGCCGTGCCCAGGCCAAAGTGCACACGCTTATCACTGGAGGAGTTATAGCCGACAGTAGTTGTCGCCTGGTTAAATTGCGAACCAAGAGCAGTGGTGATCTTTACCTTAGTTCCCAGGCCGTCGCGGTTAGATTTGACTCCAATCAGCTTCAGAATGATCCAGTGATTCTTGATCTTCGTGCGGTTCATCAGAATCTCCGGAGGACCGTTGAGTACCGTCACGACAATGTCGATCTTTCCATCATTGTTAAGGTCGCCGAAAGCTGCCCCGCGGTGGGGAGCAGGGACCGAGAAACCAGGCCCAGCCTTCATGCTTAGATCATCGAAGGTGAAATTTCCTCTGTTGCGAAACATGCCGTTGGGGAGCGCAAACGGGCGGTGCGCAACTGCCATGGCGTTATCGAGGATATCGGCATTGGCGGTGAATAGATCCTTATATCCATCGTTGTCGAAATCAAAAACTCCGGCCCCCCAGGCAGTCAGACGGCTGGTAAGTGTTGTAAGTCGCGTCGAGCCCGTAACATCCTGAAATTGACCATCCCCGAGATTCTTATATAGGGGAAAGCCCTCGCCGAACATCGCAGTCTGGAATATGTCCGGCTTTCCATCGTTGTCGATGTCACGAAAGTCAGTGCCCATGCCCGCTACTACATTGCCGAATGAGTTGTACGCAACCCCGGAGAATATGCCGACATCGGTGAATGTGCCGTCCCCATTATTGTGCAGCAGGTAATTCTGGAACGTGTCGTTGGAAACGAAAATGTCGACAAATCCATCGTTGTCATAATCGGCAAACGATACGCCCATTCCCTTGCCGACAAACTGGGAGATATGGGACTGATCCGATACGTCGGTAAAGGTGCCATCGCCGTTGTTGCGATAAAGAATGTTGGGGGTGCCTAGAAAATTGACAGGTGAACAATAAGCTGGGATTCCAACCTGAAGACAATGCGTTGCAGTTTTTATATCGTAATTCAGATAGTTCACAACAAGCAGATCGAGAAGCCCGTCGTTGTTGTAATCAAACCATCCTGCAGTTTGACTCCAGGCCTTGCCGTACTTCGGAATCACCCCCGCCACACCTGCCTTTGCCGTCACATCGGTAAAGGTTCCATCGCCGTTGTTGTGGAAGAGTTGGTTGTGGTTAACGCCGGTAACATAAAGATCGACAAAGCCGTCATTGTCGTAGTCGCCGGCGGCAACTCCCATGGAATAGCCTATGCCCTGCAGACCGGCCTTCTCAGTTACATCGGTAAAGGTTCCGTTTCCGTTATTGCGGTAGAGGCGGTTCCAGTAGCCGGGATTGCTCTTTTCAAGAGAAGGAATCTCCGCGCCATTCGTAAAGAAAATGTCGAGCAATCCGTCATTGTTGTAGTCGAAGAGCGCTACTCCGCCAACCATGGTCTCAAATGTGTACCGCTGGGGACTGACGCTGTTTCTCAAAATGAATTTGATGTTCGACGACTGGATGACATTCTCGAATTCCATCGCCGGCGCCGCTTGCACTGTCGCGCTAGGTGGGCTTTTGCGTGCGGGGATGTGCCGGTGCGAGACTCCTGCGCCTGCCTGCCTCTGTGCGAAGACAGCGGATCCAAGCGCAATCAGAAGCGCACCAGCAATGCAGGCAGGATGAAAAACTGACATTGCTCCGCGCAGCAATCGGCTGGCTGCTGCTTCGAGCCAAAGTTGGCGATCAGTGACAAGAACGGCTGAGCGGAAAATCATAGCCGGCAATCCTGCGCCTCAATTCGAGAGGTATGGCCTTCGTGATGTGACGATGAATCGATCATAGTGACTTGCTGCTCAGAGCACAGGCCTGCCTGTGTGACAAACGGGATAGATATGGGAAGCCTTCGAGCACATGCCCTTTTGCAATCATAAGAGAAGGATGAGCATCTGCAAGGCAGAGCGAAGTTATCTAGTGTTTGACCGGGCCGGTGGATTCGCGAATGACCAACTCCGGCTCCACCGTAATTTCATCGCGCGGGTGGTCTGTGCCGTGAATTCGGTTGAGCAAGGTCTGGGTTGCTACTCTTCCAATCTCGGCCAGCGGCTGGCTAATGGTTGTCAGGCGCGGCTGCGTAAAAGCGGCTGCCTTGATGTTGTCGAAGCCTATGATGGAGATATCTCCAGGGATGCTCAGGTTCAAGTCCTGCAGTGCGCGAATGGCGCCGATTGCGGAGATATCGTTGAAGGCTACGATCGCCGTGAATGGCAACTTTGTCGCAAGCAATTGCTGCACTACCGGGTAACCCAGCTCAGGAGAAGTCATATCGCGATCCAGGCTGACCACGAGCTCCGGTCTAATTTCCAGGCCCAGCCTGTTTGCGACTTCGACCAGCCCTTTCCAGCGCTCATCCGAGTCAGAACTGAAGGTCTGTCCGTGCATGAACGCAATGTTCCGATGGCCAAGAGAGTACAGGTGAGTCAGGGCAAGCTCCGCGGCGCGCATGTGATCGAGCGAAACATTGGTCACGCCCTTGATGTGGCGATGACCCGCCACGGCAACCGACGGGACAGGGATTGGATGCTCCAGCAGGGTATCAATGGCAATGATGCCCTGCGCTCCACGGCCGATGAACATCCGCGTATATTCGTCTACCAGGCTTTGCTTGTGCCGGTGATGGGCTGTGAAGTAGAAATAGCCTGCACTGATGAGCTGATCGCCGATACCGCTCATGACCTGAGTATGATAGCCCTCACCCAGCTCGGGCACGAGAATCCCGATGGTCAAAGTGCGGCGGTTGCGCAACGACCGTGCCAGCAGGCTAGGCTGGTAGTTCATTTCCTTGGCGGCAGCCTTGATGCGGTCGCGCGTGGCTTGAGGAATGGAGCGCCCCGGAACATCGTTGAGGACGACTGAAACCGTGGCGGGATTCAGACCAAGATAGGCCGCTACTTGCTTGAGACTGACCGAATGGTATACGCCAGGATGTGCGTTTTCCTTTTGTTTTTCATCAGAACCGGGTTGCTTGATGGACACTTCTCAGGTGCTCCAGACCTCTACTATTACTTTACATCGCAGACGCGCATTATATCCCGTATTTTAGCCAATTTCGGGGCAAAAGTGGCCTTCCGTGGGCCTCCCCGATCCTGCTTTGACTGCGAGAGTGCAGGCGGCTGGTGCGCAAAGGCGTGGAGTTAGCTGGCCTCGTGATGGCTTCGGCCGCGAAGTATGCATGGCCGCCACCTATCTCTGAACTGGGATGGGCTTGCCATGGGTGCGCTCTACCGACTGCTAACTTATCGGGGGTCCCGGACCTCTCCTGTCGTGAAGAAGTGGCGGAGATGACACAAAAACCATGTCCCAAAGGGGCTATGTCGGCTCCGCCGCTCCTGTATCTTAGGCAGTAGTGAGGCGGGTGTTCGTCACGCCCTTCTTTTTTACTGCCATCAGCTCTACGGCCTTTTGAGCGATATGCTCGGCGCTCACCTGCAACTCCTTGACGAGTTCCCACGGCGCGCCCGAGTCGCCAAAGCGGTCCTTGACGCCGATGGCTCCCGTGATCAGAGGTCGCCCGTAAAGTTGCGGGCTTTCGGTCAGGATCGAGCTGACGCGCCAGGCCAGGGCGCCGATCTGATGCTCCTCCGCGGTCACCACAACGCCCGTATCTCGTGCGGCGCTGACAATCGACTCCGCATCGATCGGCTTGAGCGTATGCAGGTTCAGAATCCGCGTCTCGTAGCCGTAGTCCAACTTCAGGATGCGGGCCGCGCGCATCGCCTCCGGGACCATCGGCCCGATAGCAATGATGCTCAGGTCTTCCGACTCGTTTTGATAATCGGCGGCCAGCCGGGTCTCGAATGCGTCGGCGAAGTGAGCCGCCTCTCTGCGCAGTCGAATCACGTTTGCCCGGCCGAAGACAAAGGGTGTTGTCTCATTCGTAACGATGGGCGTGGCCTCGCGGGCAAAGCGAATATACTTGGGTCCCTTATGCTCCAGCAGCAGGTAATTCGTAGCTTTGCGGGTCTCCACCGCGTCGCAGGGCACGACCACGGACATATTAGGAAGCCCCTGCATGGCGAACAGGTCTTCCAGTGCCTGATGCGTAGCTCCGTCGGGGCCAACGGAGACTCCAGCGTGCGCTCCGGCGATCAGCACGTTGAGGTTTGCATAGCACACTGAGACGCGAACCTGATCAAGGTTGCGAGCCGCTGAGAACGTGGCGTAGGAGCCGAGCACGGGCAGCTTGCCCTCCCTGGCCATTCCCGCGGCTGCAGACGTAGCAGATTGCTCGGCGATGCCCATGCTGATCCATCGCTTCGCCCGCTCCGGCTTGCCGGAATAAAAATCGCTGATGGTAATCGATCCGGAGATATCCAGCCCGAGGCAAACTACGCGCTCATCGTCTCCGTTCAGTCCCAGAGACTGGCCAAAGCCTTTGCGCGTCGGCTCCATCGTGACCTTCATGGTGTCGCCAGCATTCCACCAGTAGTCGCGAGAGAACTTGGGCATCCTGGATTCAAGCTTGCTGCTCACATCTGCCTGATAACTCTTCGCCTTGTCCAGCAACTGCTCCACCGGTATGCGCTGGCTGAGGCCGAGTTCCTTGATCGCCGCATCCAGTTCTTCGCGATTGGGCGCTTTACCATGCCAGCCTGGCTTGTCCTCCATGAAGCTGACACCCTTGCCCTTGATGGTATCGGCGAGGATGACGGTCGGCTTTCCCACCACCGCCCTGGCCTTCTCGAATGCATGCACAATCTGGTGCATGTCGTGTCCGTCGATGCGCAGAACCTCCCAGCCGAAGCTGGCATACTTCTCGCCCAGCGGCTCGACCTGCATCACGTCCTTCACCCAGCCATCGATCTGCAGGCGATTGCAGTCGATAATTCCGATGATGTTGTCGAGATGGAAGTGCCCGGCCTCCATGGCGGCTTCCCACACCTGGCCTTCCTGCTGTTCTCCGTCGCCCATCAAACAGAAGACCTTGTGGTGTCTGTTGTCCAGCCGAGCGGCCAGGGCCGCGCCCACGGCGATGCTCAGACCCTGCCCCAGCGACCCGGTGGAGACCTCGACGCCCGGCAGCTTGAGCCAGTGCGGGTGGCCCTGGTAGGGCGAACTGAGTTTGCGCAGGGTCACCACGTCGTCAAGGGGACAAAAGCCCGCGAAGGCCAATCCAAGATACAGGCTCGGCGCCTTGTGCCCGGCGGACCAGATAATGCGGTCACGATCCGGCCAGGAGGGATTGTTGGGATCGTGGTTGGCTGCGTGGAGGTAAAGCGCAGCAGTCAAATCCATCACAGAGAGCGTGCCACCCGCATGCCCTGAACCCGCCGCGCACAACGCGACCAGATCGTAGCCGCGCAACAAATTGGCGGCTTCCTGCAGTTGCGCGATGGAATAATCCCGGATGACGCTTCCTGTTGTTGAATCCTTGAGGGCCATGAACTTCTCCTTGGCGCGGCAAAAACACGTGCATATTCCATAAAAGTAAGGAAGAACAAGGTGCCGGAAAATCTGCTTTGGTCTTGTTCCCCTCAGCAAATGACATTAGAGATTCTGCTTGGTCCACTGCTCGATGCGTTCCAGAGCCTGTTGCAGTTTCTCCATCGAATTGGCAACGCTGAAGCGCAGGTAGCCCTCGCCGAACTTGCCGAATGCCGTGCCGGAAAGTGCCGCCACTCCGGCTTGCTCCAGCAATGCGTCGGCCAGAGCCTTGGATTTCCAACCTGTCCCGGTGATGTTGGCGAAGACGTAGAACGCGCCTTTCGGCATGCGGCAGGAGAAGCCCTTGATCCGGTTCAATCCGGCAACAAACGCCTCCGACCGCCGTTGGAACTCGGTGCACATGTGGCCCACCGCGCTTTGATCTCCGCGCAGCGCCTCGATCCCCGCCATCTGGGTAAAGCTGGCCGTGCATGAATTGGAGTTCGTCATCAGGCGGGTGATGTGTGTTGCCAGATCCGCACGCATCACGCCATATCCCATGCGCCAGCCGGTCATTGCGTAGGTCTTTGAGAAGCCATCGAGCAGAATGGTCCGCTCCTGCATGCCGGGCACGGACATGATCGAGAATGGCTTGCCTTCAAACTGCAGCCGGCTATAGATTTCGTCCGAAAGCACCAGGATATTGCGGTTGCCAATCACCTCGGCTACCTGCTCAATGTCCCTGCGCTGCAACACGCCGCCGGTCGGGTTCTGCGGAGAATTCAGAATGATGAGCTTGGTCCGGTCCGTAATCAGCGATGCCAACTCGTTGACATCCATGGCGAAATCACGCTCCTCGCGCAACTGGATGGGCACGGCCTTGCCACCGACGTAGTTGATCATCGACTCATAAATGGGGAAGCCTGGATCGGGGTAGATCGCTTCATCGCCTTCGTCGATCAGTGCCAGAATGGTGAAAAAAATGATGGGCTTTCCACCGGGCACAACAACCACTTCATCCGGAGAGACCTCGACCGAGCGGGTGCGGCTGACATAGTCGGCAATGGCCTGGCGCAGTTCAGGCAGGCCGGCAGAGGGGCCATAGTGCGTCCAGCCGGTGCGGAGCGCGTCGACGGCTGCATCCACGACATTGGCCGGTGTGTCAAAATCGGGCTCTCCGATTTCCAGATGAATGATGCTCTTGCCCTGCTGCTCGAGCGCTCGCGCCTTTTTCAGGACTTCAAAAGCTGTCTCGGTGCCCAGCCGTGACATACGGCGGGCCAGCAATAATTCGTGCTGCATGGATTGTGCAATCATGACTTGCGCTCCCGTGCGCCGCTAAAACCGGCGATTCAATAAGGCTCGAATCTCAATTCAAATTCCTGATCTGAACCGCGAAAAATTATACGGATGCAGCAGAGCGCAGCATGTGATGGGGAACACCACGGGTTCACACTAGCTTCGTGGGAAAATTCCTGGCTGGCAGGCGGAAAATCCGCCGCATACCTGAAGTAGACGGCGCTTGTCCGCGCCTCTCCAAGAGTACGCATTAAGTTTACAGAGCTTTTATTTTCAACGGCATCGGTCAACATGGCCGAATTAGATCGGGATGGACTCTGCGGGTGTCCGCCGGATTCGCTGGAATCCGGCGCGACTGGAATGTGGTCCGTTGGCCCTATCCTTTCAAAACAAGATCGACCGTCTCAATATCGACCAGCCCGTTGCATCCGTAAATCGCCGGAAGCACCCGCTCGGCAGGATAGGTGCGCCGGAGTTCAGCAATCTTTTCCGTGCCGGAGCGGTACGCCGGAAGATACATCCGGCCCAGCAGTGGGTGGCGTCCCCAGGCCCCGGATAGTTTATCGGCGCGTTCTTCCGTGACCAGAAAATCGCGCCGCAGCGTGGCGGCAACTTCGTTCTGCGGCCTTTGCTCACCCCAGGTCATATACGACGACTGGTTCTTGGCATCGTCCTGCAGAAGGGCGAGCAGCACGCCGATCTGGATGTCTTCGTCCGGCAGTTGTTCCACTTCCGTAACGCCGTGCGCGATCAGGATTGCGTTATTGGCGATTCCCTCAAACAGCGTGGCGGCGCGTGTGTTCATGGTCAGGACCGTCGCCTCGAACTCGGCTTTTCTGCGGATGTACAGGTCTTGCAGGTAAGCGAACGTTGTCACATGGCCGGGTACCACCTCGTGGCTCACGAGTTGCTCAAATTCCGGATAGGAAATCCGCAGGGATGCGTTGATTTCGTAGGTTGCCTCGTATTGCGGAGTGCCGTCGGCGTTTCGCACTCGCCCGATGTAGTTCATTGACCCGGAAAACCAGGCGTCCTTGATGGGAAGAAAGCTGATATTGGCGCGCGGCACATGCGCGAGTTCTGAAGGAAGATAACGAAGCAGATTCTTCTCGCTGAGATCATCAAAATGGGCAATCACAGCCGCGCCCAGTGCGCGCACGGACGCCATCGGGCTCACCCGGTCGTTGCGCCAGGCATCCACAGCCTGCAGCAGGCTGGCCGCATCGGAGGATGCGTACCCGGCGCGGCCCAGCAGTTCGGCGACGCGCTCGCGCTTTGCCTCCGGCTGGGAGGGTTGCGGCGGCTTGGCTGTCGATGCCTCGACCGCGCGGGCATACGGCACCGGATCGCCCTTGCCCAGAACCTCCAATGCCAGATCCTGCATAACCTCCACGGAAAGCGCCAACCCGTCCAGATAGGCGCCCCGAAGCCTATCCATCGTGCGCGCTTCTTTACGAATTCCAGCGATGGCCTCGGGAAGATTCACTGCGCGCAGGTACAGTTCCGCGGCCTCCCGGTCGACGTTCTTGCCGGAGACGCCGCCGCATTCTCGCAGGCGCGCCGCCGCCGGATGCGTATAGGCGGCAGGCAGCGGCTCATCGGAAAACCAGCTATCCGCAATGAATCGCCCCGTGCCCGAGGGGCACATCACGTCACCGCCCCAGAGTGTGTCAATGCCGAGTACCGCATCTGCAATGTACTTTCCCGCTTGATCCATTAATCCTCCTTCTTAAGGGAGCCGAGCCAGACATAGAGACAGAGACCCACAAAAAGCAACGCAGACACGGTTTGCGAAATGGGATCGTACGAATAGAAGGGTGTCTTGATCAGGTCTTCGCGATAACTCGGGAAGAGACGCAGTGCCGCCCCCAGAACGCCTCCGAGCGCACCGCCCGCCATCAGCCCTGAAGCGAGAATGACCCCGCGTTCGCGAATCCCCTTGCCGCGCTCTCCGCCGGTCTTCTCTGAGCGCTTGTTGACCAGATGCGACAAGAATCCACCGGCCAGCACAGGCGATGTAAGCCCCAGCGGCAGGTACATGCCCAGCGCGAAGACCAGGGACGACTTGCCGAGCATTTCCAGCACCAGCGTTACCATCGCCCCAACGCCAAACAGCAGATACGCGATCGGCTGGTGGCTCATGAATCCCACCACCAGAGCCTTCATGATGGAGGCCTGCGGCGCCGCCAGAACCTGTCGCGTGTTTCCGGGCACGGCCTCTCCAAACTGGAAGGTCTGCGCCAGAAGGATGATGGTCAAGCCTGCCGCAATCGCCGCCGTAATGACTCCTAGAAACTTGATCTTTTCCTGGGCCGACGGTGTAGATCCGAGCCAGTAGCCAGCCTTGAGATCGGTAATAAACTGCCCTGACACACACAGGGCTGTGCAGACCATGCCCGCGATCGCCATCACGAAGAACATGCCCGTCGTCCCCGACAGGCCGAATTTGAACAAGATGACCGAGGAAACGATGACGGTGAGCATCGTCATGCCGGAGGCTGGGTTGTTCGCCGTGGTCGCAATCGCATTGGCTGCCACTGAGGTAAAGAAGAACGAGAAGACCAGCGTCAACACCAGGCCCACCAGCAAAATGGTCCAGGAGACCTGAAAGCGTCCAAAGAAGATAGCCACCGCAATGGCGCCCAGCACCACGCCGAAGAGGATGGAAAGGATAGGCAAATCGCGGTCAGTCCGTTCCGTATGGGGCGATTCACCGTGGCGGAAGACGCGCAGCGCAATGCCGAACGACCCCGCAATCACGCGCAGCGATTTGATGACGCCGACGATGCCGGCCGTGGCGATGGCTCCCACGCCGATGAAGCGCACATAGTTGCTGTAGATCCCCACTGCGGTCATTTTGGAGATGGGAATGGCGGCTGGATACACGGCAATGTCGATGTGGCTGCCGATGAACCAGATCAACGGGACCAGCACAAAGTTGGAAAGCACACCGCCTGCGCAAAAGATGAGGGAGCTGCGCAGACCCATCACGTAGCCGAGGCCAAGGATGAAGCTAACGGCATCGAAGTTGAAGACCATCCGGCCCTTATCGGCGAGCGTTCGCATCACCGGCACGAACTGAAAGTCCAGGTACTCCTTCCAGACCTGGAAAGTGGTCGTGAAGAAGTCGTAGGCGGCAGCGATGAGCGTGGCCTGAATAAGCAACCGGGCCTGCGAGCCGCCCTTTTCACCCGTGACCAGGACTTCAGTGATGGCCGTTGCCTCAGGAAACGGAAGCTCTCCGTGCATCTCGCGCACAAAGTAGCGGCGCAGCGGAATCAGGAAGAGAACGCCAAGGCAGCCGCCCGCGAGGCAAATGAAAATGGTCTGTACCGGGTGCGGGTCGAGATGGAGGATATACAGCGCGGGCAGGGTAAATATGGCGCCGGCCACCACGCTGCCAGACGCCGCGCCGATGCCGGTGATGATGACATTTTCCAGTAGACTGGAGCGGCGCTTGAACATCCGCGCGAGTCCGATGGCGAGAATGGAAATGGGGATGGCGGCTTCCATGCCCTGGCCCACTTTCAGCCCAGAATAGGCCGAGGCAACAGAAAAGAGGACGCAAAAAACAACGCCCCAGACGATCGAGCGCAGTGTCAGCTCCGGCTGTTGCGTTTCCGCGGAAATAATAGGCGAATACGATTCGCCGGGCTTCAGTTGTTGGTAGGCGTTTTCCGGAAGGATCTTCGCTTCGGCCTCGTTCATCGATGGGTCTTTCCTCTCTCGACGATCTCCCATAATCCGGCGAAGGCTTCTTCGCTGATGTCCACTCAAGCCGGCCCCTGGGTAACGTCACGGCAGGCACGCGTCCTTCAGTTCGCCCCTGCTGCAGAGAATGCAAACTGCGGGATGCGCATTGGACTGCAACAGTCTAACGCCACTTCCCGGGAGTCGTGTACCCAGGGGAGCCAGCTCGGCTGCGGGGGGGCAGGTTGTCCACCGGTGCCAATGCGGAGAAGGCATCGCCGGGCTGGTCAGTTGGCCGGCAGCTTTGCGGCGGCCGCCGTTGGATGGCGCTGTCGGAGCGCATCTGGCATGGCCGATCCCACGGCTCACATGGCATGTGAGGGAACTTAAGTGACCTTCGCGCCGGGATTTCCGGTCAGATATTGCTCTTGCCGGCATTTCTGCGGGGTTGTGCTTGATGACGAAAGGCTGATTAACTGGGTGGACCGGTGACCCCGGCTAAGTGTTAGGAGTATAGTGCAAGTATTCCCGGAGGGTGGCACGTTGGAGACTTTCCTTAACACAAATCAGTTTCTGAAAAACAGGCCTCTTGCAGGCCCAGAGGTCACGCCCGGTTCAATTACGGAAGTCGGCGTGCGCGAGTCAGTGCTTGAAGACATCGCGTTGAAGACCCTGTATCTTTCCGGTCCGTTCACGGTTCTTGAATTGGCCGATCACATCAAGCTCGGATTCGAAGTTGCGAACGAACTGTTCAGCCGGCTGAGAGGAAAGATGCTGTGTGAAGTGACGGGCATGAGCGTCAACATTCCCGTCATCGCAATCACGTCACAAGGCAGAACGCGCGCACTGGAATTGCTCATGCAGAGCCAGTATGCAGGCGCGGCGCCCGTATCGCTGCAGAGCTATGTTGCGCAGGTGCGCAAGCAGAGCGTCAAGAATGTCGTGGTGCATCCTGCGGATATCGAGCGCGCCTTCTCGCATCTTGTGCTGGCCGACAAGACGCTGGCGCAGTTTGGAACGGCGCTGAATTCCGGCTCCGCGGTCTTTCTCTATGGCCCTCCCGGCTCCGGCAAGACGGCCGTGGCGGAAACACTCTCTCGCGTGCTTGCCGAGGATGATGTCTGGATTCCACTTGCCGTAGAGGTTGATGGCCAGATCATAGCCGTTTATGATCCCGTGATTCACAAGCGCAAAGAGGTTGAGGATCTTGAGAACTACGATCGGCGCTGGGTGCGGTGCGGCCGCCCCACTGTGCTGGTCGGCGGTGAATTGACAGTTGAGATGCTGGACCTGCAATTCAACCCGATTACCAAGTTTTACGTGGGACCAGCACAGATGAGGGCGAACAACGGAGTCCTCATCATTGATGATTTCGGGCGCCAGCGCATTCACCCGGAAGAGCTGCTGAACCGCTGGGTTGTTCCGCTCGACCGCAGAATCGAGTTCCTGAGCCTGGCAGGCGGAAGAAAGATCGAAATCCCGTTCGAAATGCTCGTCGTATTTGCATCCAACATGGATCCAGCCAAGCTGGTCGATCCCGCTTTTCTGCGCAGAATTCAAACCAAGATTCGGCTGGGCGAGGTTTCGGATGAGCAGTTCTGCGAGATTTTCCGCCGCGTTGCAGAAGACAATGACCTTGAGGTTGAAACCGACCTGCTGGCCGATCTGATTGTGACCATTCGCGACAGGCTCAAGCAGGAACTCCGTGCCTGCCACCCACGCGACCTGGTGAACCAGATTACGTGGGCCGCCCGCTACGAAGACAGAGAGCCGTACATCGACCAAACCTCTTTGGCGCGCGCAATCGATTCGTATTTTCTGCCGGCTGAATGACAGACTGACAGCTCACGCCCCGGGCAAGACTCCCAACTCGCGGAGCAGGAATGCGTAGTCGAAGGCTATCTCTTTCAGATAGTCGTAGCGCCCGCTTGCTCCGCCGTGCCCCGCTTCCATGTTGGTCACCAGCAGCAGCGGATTGTTGTCCGTCTTGAGCGTGCGCAGCTTGGCGACATACTTGGCCGGCTCCCAGTACATCACCTGGCTGTCGTAGAGTGACGTTTTAACCAGCATGGACGGGTAACTGGCGACCTTCAGGTTGTCATAGGGCGAGTAACTCAGCATGTAGCGGAAGAAGATTTCTTCGTTGGGATTGCCCCACTCCTCGTACTCGGGAACGGTCAGCGGCAGCGAGGCGTCGAGCATGGTGTTCATGACGTCCACAAACGGCACATGGGAGACGACTGCGCGGAAAAGCTCGGGGCGCAGGTTGGTGACCGCGCCCATCAGCAGGCCGCCGGCTGAACCGCCCTCAATGGCCACGCGGGCCGGATCGCCATAACCGGACGCCGTCATATGCTCAACGGCTGCGATGAAATCTGTAAACGTGTTGCGCTTGGACAGCATCTTGCCGGCATCGTGCCAGGGCTTGCCCAGATCGCCGCCGCCCCGGATGTGGGCATAGGCCATGACCACGCCGCGATCGAGCAGGCTCAGCCGGCTGGTGCTGAAGGCCAGTGGCAGGGAGTATCCATAGGAGCCATAGCCGTACACATACAACGGATTGCGGCCGGGTTCGCGCTTGTCCTTGCGATAGACGAGCGAGATGGGAACACGCACTCCATCCGGCGCTGTGGCGTGAATGCGCTCGCTGCAATAAAGGCCGCGGTCAAAGCCGCCGGGAACCTCAAGCTGCTTGAGCAGTTTTGAGGCTTTGGTGGCGAGGTCGTACTCAAAGACCGATCCAGGCGTCACGAGGGACATGTAGCCGTATCGGTAGACCGCCGTTTCAAAGACGCGGTTGATGTGCGGTTGTGCGCTATAGGCCGGCTCGGGAAAGGCGATTTCGCCGGCTGGTTCCGCCTCGGGTCCATCACCGGTGAAGCGCCACAGGCGCAGGCGTGGCAATCCGTCTTCGCGCTCGCAGACCACCTGGAAGCCGGCGAACATGTCCAAATCTTCAAGCATCACATGGTCGCGGTGGGGAATGCGCTCGGTCCAGTACGCGCGCCCCGGGGTGGCCACCGGAGCAGTGACAAGACGGAAGTTTCTGCCCCGGTCGTTGGTGCGGATATACCAGAAACCGTTGCGGTGATCGACGGAATACTCGTGCTCGTCCTCGCGCGGAGAGATGACGGTGAATGCGCCGAGCGGTTCGTCAGCCCGCAGCACATGGGATTCGCTGGTGGTGTGGCTGGCCGACTCCAACACCACGAACTTGCCGTCGCGGGTGCGTCCGGCGGCCACGTTGAATCGCTCGTCGTCGTCCTGGTAAACCAGCACGTCGCCCGCGTGTGGTGTGCCGCGCGTGTGCCGCCAAAGCTGGTACTGCCGCTTCTGCTCCTCGTCCTCAACGCTGTAGAAGAGTGTGAGATTGTCCGCGGCCCATTCCACTGAACCCACGCGCTCCACCTCGCCGGGCAAAATCTCGCCTGTTTCCAGATCCTTGATGTGCAGGGTGTACTGGCGAAAGCCTGTAGTATCAGTGGTATACGCCAGCCAGCGCCCATCGTCGGTGATGGCCGTGTCGCCGATGGCAAAGAATGTGTGCCCCGTGGCCAGTTGATTGCCGTCCAGAATCACGTGCTCCGGCGCGCTGCTGTCCGGCGCAACGGCATCCCCTGGCTTGCGGCAGTAGATGGGGTACTGCAGGCCCTCCTCGGTACGGGAGTAGTACCACCAGGCGCCGTCGCGGTAGGGAACCGTGACGTCGGTCTGCTTGATGTGGCTGAGCATCTCTCGGTAGAGGGCCTCGCGCAGGCCGGCCTGCGGAGCCATCTCGGCCTCGGCATAGGCGTTTTCGGCCTTGAGATATGCCGTCACGTCGGGATTTTCCTTGTCGCGCAGCCATGCGTAATCGTCGGTGAGGACAAGGCCGTGCACAGTCGTCTCTGTGTGCTGCTTGCGGGCAACGGGGGGCTGATTCTGGGTCATTTCTTCTTTAGTGTAGTGCTTTTGGCGGCGTGGCAGGGGCCGCCCGCGCTCACGGCCCCTGCCACGCCGTTGGAACCTTTGCCCGCGCGTCCACGTACAATGAATAGCGATGAAAGGCTTTCACCGCACTTATTCGTCTGTTGTTCTTTGGATCGCTGCCGTTGCGTTGGGGCTCTGTGCCACGGCCGCGCTGGCCGAGCGGGTGCAGGACCTGCCCAAGCCCACCGACTACGTCAGCGACTATGCCCATGTCCTGTCTCCGCAGACGGTTGCGGTGCTGGATAACATCTGCAGCCAGCTCGACCACACCCAGGCCAACGCGCAGCTTGCCATCGTAACCGTCCATAACCTTGGCGGGGACGATGCCGCCAACTTTGCCGACGATCTTGAAACCAAGTGGAAGATGGGGCGCAAGGGCACAGACCGCGGAGTCCTCGTGCTGCTGGCCGTCGATGATCACAAGTACAGGATTGAGGTCGGCTATGGCCTCGAAGGAATCCTGCCCGACGGCAAGGTCGGCGACATTGGCCGGGCGATGGTTCCATACCTGCGCGCCAGGGACTATGACAGTGCCGTAACTCTGGCCGTGGGCCAGATCGCCCACGTGATTGCCACAGACGCAAAAGTCACCTTGAGCGACGAGCCGGCGCTGGCGCAGCAGCCCGTGCAGCGTGGACCGATGCCGGGCAAGGTGGTCCTTCTGTTTGTTTTGCTCATCTTCTTTGGCGGCTTCATGCTGCTGCGGCTGCTGCTCGGCCTGGGCCTGTTTCTGGGCGGCGGTGGGCCGTGGATTGGCGGAGGTCCGTTTATCGGCGGTGGCGGCGGCTTCGGTGGCGGCGGCGGCGATTCCGGCGGAGGATTCGGCGGCTTTGGCGGCGGCGGTTTTGGTGGTGGCGGAGCCGGTGGAGACTGGTAGGCTTTTCAGGATTTTTTCACAAGGGGCTGCTCAAGGCAGGAGCCCAAGGAGAGTAGGTACGTATGCGTCGTGGACTTTGGATTGCCCTAGGAATTGTAGGCGTACTGGTCTTGGTCGTGCTGATGGTCTTTGCCAGCTACGTAAGTGCCAGAAATCAGATGGTGGCCAATGATCAGGGAGTCAAGGCTGCGTGGTCTGAGGTGGATGTGCAACTGGAGCGGCGTGCCGACCTGATCCCCAACCTGGTGGAGACCGTGAAGGGCTTTACCAAGGAAGAGAGCACCGTGTTTGGCGACATCGCCAATGCGCGCGCCGGCATGCTGAACGCTCAGGGACCGCAGGCAAAAATCGAGGCCAACGGGCGGCTGGATTCGGCGCTGGGACGGCTGCTGATGCTGACCGAGAACTACCCGCAGTTACGGTCGAGTGACCAGTTCATGCGCCTGCAGGACGAGTTGTCCGGCACGGAAAACCGCATCAGCGTGGCCCGCAAGCGCTACAACGATGCGCTGCAGAACTACAACACCTTCGTGCTCCAGTTCCCGAATAACATCTGGGCCGGCATTGCCGGGTACAAGGTAAACAACGCCTTCTTCACAGCCAGCCCCGCAGCCCAGACCGTGCCCAACGTTAAGTTCTAGACGGCGCTGACGGCAGCAACGGAAAAGGCCATCCCGCGGTCAGCAGGATGGCCTTTTTTAAACGTCAGGCAGGAGGCAGCCCGTACAAGGCTACTTGTAGGACGCGATGGCGGTGGCTTCGTCGTCGTAAATGTCAAAGACGGTGTAGAGCTTGGTCAGCTGCAGCACATCCTTGACCTTCTTTGTAAGGTTCAGCAGTTTCAGGGCAGCGCCCTGATTTTTGGATGTTGTGAAGGCGCTGACGAGTTCGCCAAGACCCGAGCTATCGATGTAGCTCACGTCTCCCAGATTCAGCAGTATCATTTTTTGCCCTTTGCCGATCAGGTCACGAATGGCTTCGCGCAACTGCACACTGCCCTCGCCCAGAGTGATTCGCCCGCTGAGATCGAGAACGGTCACGCCGTCTACTTCGCGGGAAGCAATAGTAAGAGCCACGGGTATTCCTCCTTTTGGTGTAGTACGGTTATAGCACTTTTTGCGCGGTAAAGGTGTGGAAGTCTTACCCGCCATAACTGCGGGTTACATATGCCCCCCGACGTCCTTCCCCCCGAATGATTCCTGCTCCGGCACCCTATGTTTTTTCTTTTGGTGAAGCAAGGTGCTTCACCAGTGTCAGTTCGGTCCCGGGATGCAATTGACGAAAGTGTACCTCATCCATGAAAGAGCGGATAAGAAAGATGCCTCGGCCCGTGCCCCGCATCAGGTTCTCAGGAGCCAGCGGGTCGGGAATCGACTGAGGGTCAAGCCCTTCCCCTTGATCCGCAATAGTAATGACCAGTGATTTCCCGGTGTTTTCAAAGCTTGCTGTGACCAATTTTTGGGGGTCGTAGTCGTTGCCGTGCAGCACCGCGTTCACGGCAGCTTCACGCACTGCCATGGTCAGCCGGAAGCGCTCTTCTTCATCGAGGCCAGCCTCGGCTGCCAGCTTGTCTGCCGTGGCCTCCACCTCGCCAACGCTTTCCATTGTCGAATTCAGTGAGAATTGCAGCCGTCCTGCTCCGGATTTGTCCAAACGGTTTTGCCTCCGCCTCCGCGGGGTCAGCAAGGTCATACCGAACCGCCCGAGGAACCTTGCTGGCAGTTTCATGGCTGCGAGGGAATGTGTCAAGAAGAACTGCATTGATTCCTTGCTGAGGATTTCATTTGGCTTCGAGTTACCCAACCGGATTCGGGCACAGACACAAACCGGCGCTGAGGGAATACACTCACCTCATGCAACCTCGCACCACCGCCCGCGTAAGCCTGACCGCTCTGCTCGGTACGCCCGTGACAGATGCGCAGGGGCACCTGCGCGGCCGGCTCAAGGACATTGCCGTGGCAACCGGCCCCGACGCGGGTAAAGTTGCCGGCCTGGTGCTGAAAACTCGCGCGGGGCTGTTCATCGTGCCTTCACAGGAGGTCATGGAAACGCCTGCTGGAACATTGGAATTGCGTTCAGCGGGCGCCTTGGTCCCGCTTGAGGATCAGGGGAATTACCTCTATCTACAGCAGGACCTGGTAGACCGGCAGATCATCGATGTCCATGGCCGCAAGGTGGTTCGCGTCAATGACGTGGATCTGGAGTGGATGGGACACGGAGCGGCACATCTGCTGCGCGTGGCCGAGGTCGAAGTCGGGCTGCGCGGAGCCTTTCGCCGCGTCTTCAAGGGATTGTTGCCCAGACCTTCGCTGGAGTCGTTTTCGCGCAAACTTGGGGCGCGCGGCATTCCCTGGCAGTTTGTCAATGTCATCGAGGTCGATCCCGCGCGGCGAGTTAAGCTGCGCATTGAGCACGAGAGGCTGGCAGAGATGCACCCCTCTGACCTCGCCGAAATTCTCGAAGACCTTGCCCCTGCCGAGCGAGAGGCCGTCTTTACTTCACTCGATGAAGAGGTGGCCGCAGAGGCTCTGGAGGAAGTCGAGCCAAAGCTGCAGAAAGCTCTGCTGGAAAAGCTCGACGAGGAAAAGATTGCCGACATCGTCGAGGAAATGGACCCCGGAGCCGCCGCCGACCTGCTGGCCGAACTGTCAGAGGAGCAATCCGACGCCATTCTCGAGGAAATGGAGCCCGAGGAGCGGCAAGAGGTTTCTGAACTGCTGGAGTTCGACGAGAAATCCGCTGCCGGCTGCATGACCACCGATTTCGTCTATCTGGGGATGAATGCTACGGTTGTCCATGCCGTGCATGCCCTGCGCAGCTTTGACGGCGACCCCGAAAGCGTGACGGAAATCTACCTGCTCGATGAAAAAAGGGTGCTGCGCGGAGTGATTCCGCTGGCCCGGCTGGTGATGGCGCTACCGGAAACCCGGCTTTCCGTGCTGGTGGAGCAGCGTTTTCTCTCCTGCCCGGCCGATCTCCACCAGAATGAGCTGGCAGAGATGTTTGACAAGTACAACCTGCACGCCTTGCCCGTCGTCGATGCCCAGGGCCGCATGGCTGGAGTGGTCCAGGCAGACCATGTAATCAGCTTTCTGCGCGAAAAGCTTTAAAATTGCCGCCCTGCACGTCCCGAAAGGGGAGGTTTTTGCGCCGGATTGCATTTATGGTTACCAATACTTAAATAAAAACAGCAGCTTATACCTGAACTTGTGAAACAATTACAAGATGGTCCCGTTTCCAAAAATCATTCAGGGCGGCATGGGCGTCGGCGTATCCAATTGGCGCCTGGCGCAGGCTGTCTCAAGACTTGGTCAGCTCGGCGTCGTTTCCGGCACGGCACTCGATTCGTTGTTTGTGCGCCGGCTTGCCGATGGAGATTTGGGCGGGCACATGCGCAGGGGGCTCGATGCCTTTCCATTTCCTGAGATGGCCCGGCGTATCTGGCAGGAGTATTTCGTGCCCGGCGGCAAGCCCGCCGACGCGCCCTATCCCACGGCGCCGATGCACCAGCGGGTTGAGCCGCGCAAGCTCGTTGAGCTGTGCATCGTAAGCAATTTCGTCGAAGTCTTTCTGGCGCGGGAAGGCCACAAAAATCCCGTCGGCGTCAATTTCCTTGAGAAGGTGCAGCTGCCTCATCTGGCTTCAATCTACGGGGCAATGCTTGCCGGCGTAGGCTATGTGCTTATGGGCGCAGGCATTCCGCTGCACATCCCTGGCGTGCTGGATATGTATGCCGCAGGGCGGCGCGCCGAGTACAAGTTGGCGGTGACCGGCGCCACCCCGGACCAGGATACGCAGATGCGCTTCTGCCCGTCCGACTACATCGAGGGTGCCTTGCCTACGCTTTGCCGGCCAAGATTTCTGGCCATCGTGTCCTCCAACACCCTGGCCACGACCATGCTGCGCCGGGCCAGCGGGCGGGTAGACGGACTGGTAATCGAAAGCCCGACCGCTGGCGGACACAACGCTCCCCCACGCGGCAAAATGCAGTTGAATGCCGACGGAGAACCCGTGTACGGCGAGCGCGACAAGGTGGACATTGCTGCGCTGCGGGAACTGGGCGTTCCGTTCTGGCTGGCGGGCGGTTACGGCAATGCGGACAAGCTGCATGAGGCGCTTGAGCTGGGGGCTGCCGGTGTGCAGGTCGGTACCGCCTTCGCATTCAGCGAGGAATCCGGCATGCGCCCCGACCTGAAGAAGAGGCTGCTCGCACAGGCTCGGGAAGGGGTGGGTGATGTGTTCACCGACCCGCTTGCCTCGCCGACGGGCTTTCCCTTTAAAGTTGCGCAGTTGGAGGGCACTTCGTCTGCTCTCAACGTCTACCAGGAACGGAAGCGCGTGTGCGACCTCGGTTATCTGCGGGATCCCTACGCGCAGCCTGACGGAAAGATTGGCTACCGCTGCGCCGCCGAGCCCGTGGCTACCTACGTCGCCAAAGGCGGCAAAATTGAGGATACAGTCGGCCGTAAGTGCCTGTGCAATGCGCTGTTAGCCAATATCGGCTACGCGCAGACGCGCAAGGATGGCGATGTTGAGCCGCCACTGGTTACAGTGGGCGACGACCTGAACACGATCGCGCAATTTCTCGCCCCGGGGCGCGAAAGCTATAGCGCCGCGCAGGTTGTCGAGTCGCTCCTGAGCAAGGTAGCGGCGGAACCGGCAGCCACTGCCGAGCCGGTGCTGGCAGCAACCGCCTGATCCAGAGAACGCCCACAGCTGATTAAAATCTCAAGGCCCGTGACGCCCGTCACGACCCTTTGGCCTTGCATGGCAGTCTAAACTTCCGGAGAAATGCGGAGTCGGCCCGTCGTTCTGGCCGCTCCAGGGAGGAAACTGCCATGAAACGAAATCTTTCAATTCTTCTTGCTCTCACGCTTGCACTGCCCCCGGCTATGCTTTGGGCGCAGCAGGGCGGCGGTGGTGGTGGCGGCGGCCAACAGCGGCAGGGCGGCCAGCGCCAGGCGGGCGGCGGTGCCGGTCAGCGTACAGGCCAGGGCACAGGTCAGGGCACGATGAGCCAGGCGCGCCAGCAGCAGCGGCAGCGCCTGCACACTCAGGCAACCACCCAGCAGCGCGACCAGTACCGCACCTGCGACCAAACCATGAGCCAGACCCGGACGCAAGTGCGCACGATGCAGCGCTCCGCGAGCGGCAAGGCCTTCAATGCGGACGAAGCTCGTCGCCAGCAGCAGCAGATCCAGGAACAGGTTCGCACCATGCAGCAGAATCGCGAGCGCCTCTATCAGGGGTTGAACAAGGAGCAACAGAGCGCCGTCCAGCAGCGCAATCAGAACATGCAGCAGATCCATGAGCGCATCCAGAATCGTCTGCAGGAAATGAATCAGGAACTGTCGAATACCGCGCCCAACCAGAAGCGCATCGCCGAACAGGCACGCGTAACCGAGCGCGACATGAACACCTATCAGAAGGAGTTTCGGCAGATGGGCGATGACCTGGGACTGAAGAACCAGTGATGGCAGGGCTGCGCACCAGCACTGGTGCGGGTTCGCAGCCTCAGTGAGGAGGGTTGACCGTTTGGCGCGGAGCCGTCGTGATGGCTCCGCGCCAGCGCGTTTGCATCAGTCTTTTTCGATGTTGTGGAACCGCGGTACGCGTTCATGCGGTGCGGGCAGGGCAGGGAAGGCGGCATGCGGCTCCGTCTGATACCAGTACGCCGTTGAGTAAAAGTCGTCGGAGCGATTGTTGGCGTGGCCGTGCTCCATGGTCACGCGAATCGACTTGTCAAAGGTGATGGGGCTTTCCGTGTGCCAGCGGTAAAGACAGTAGCGGCCGCCGATCCGCTCAGGATTCACAATGTGAGGCGCGCCGTTGTGCGCGTACGCAAAGGGCTGCCCGCCAAAATCCCAGGCCCCGTTGTAGTAGTCTTCGGTTCCGGTGCCGTTGATGGTCGGCGCAGCGTCCCCGTCAATGAAGATCATGTCGTCTCCCTCGCCGAACCAGCCGTCCTGGTTCTGCAGCACGCCATGCGTCACTCCGACAAAATGCCCCTTGCCCGTGGCTTCGAGAAAAACATAGTTGCCCTCGCCGCTCAGATTCTTCCGGTCATTGATTGCGGGAGCGTATTCATCGGTCCAGTCGTTGCTCCAGCCCTTGCACGGCGCGGCCTGGCGGTATTGCGCATGAAAGCGGCCCACATTGCCCGGCAGCTCAGGCAGCGTGACGTAGTCCACGGCGTAGTACAGGCTGTCGGTGCGGATCGTGCCCTCATTGGTCAGTGTGAGGCGCGCGGAATGTGCAAAGGGCATCTGGAAGTAGGCATTCAGCGCCTTGATCGGCGCCACGCTCAGCAGGGATGACTGGTAGACGAAGTACTCGCCCAGTCCAAGACCGAAGAAGTCGCCAATGGGCACCTCAACTGAAGGTGTGGACTCGCCGTCCCACCAGGCGCGCAGCACCAGGTTTTTCAGGTGCATGGGGTCGGGCGAGTTGATGGTGAACCAAAGATGAGTCACGACGCCCGCGCCTTGAATGTCCAGCAGTGTTGCCGCCGCGCCCGGTTCCACCGGCACCGCATCGTTGTTGCCGCCCGTGCGGTCCCAGCTTGAGGAGCGGCGCGTTTTGTAGCTGCGCAGACGGGCCTGTGCAAGCAGCTTCTCCGTCCCTGTGGTTTCCTGCGTCATCGGCGTCTCCGCCATGGCAGGCGTGGCGCTCAGGCCCAGCAGGGCCGAAGCGGAAACGCCTGCGACGGACGCTACCGCGCCCAGTACCATGCGCCGGGATGGGGAGGTTTGATCGGGACCGTTCGATTCCATGTGGCACTCCTTTACACTGGTAAGCTTTGAAAGCGTTTTGTAGCCGTGCGCGCCGGTGCATGTCAAGTTGCGCATGGCTGGCTTCATCCTCGGTCAGGAGCGTCGGGTTTCGCGTATCCCGGTCTCTCCTGTTATGGTCAGGAAGAAAGCCTGTATCAATCCTCTCTGGGAACACTCGTGCATGTGGAAACGTTGGCGAATCCGTATCTTGCTGTTTATGGCCGTCCTCGGCCCCGGATTCATTACAGCCAATGTGGACAACGACTCCGGCGGCATTCTCACATATTCCCAGGCAGGCGCACAGTATGGCTACACCCTGCTCTGGATGATGATTCCGATCACCCTGGCGCTCATCGTGGTCCAGGAGATGTGCGCCCGCATGGGCGTCGTCACCGGCAAGGGGCTCAGCGACCTGATCCGCGAGGAGTTCGGGCTGCGGCTCACCTTCGTGCTGATGGTGATGCTGGTGGTGGTCAATTACACCAACGTGGTTACGGAGTTCATCGGCATCGCTGGCTCGCTCCGCCTGTTTCATCTCACCAAGTTCATCTCCGTGCCGCTATGCGCAGCGCTGGTCTGGTTCATGGTGGTACGCGGCAACTACAAGAGCACTGAGAAGGTCTTTCTCGTCGCGTCGGTTGTGTACATCGCATACATTTTTGCCGGAGTGCTCTCGCAGCCAAGCTGGCATGATGCGCTGCTGGCTACCATCAAACTGCCGCACAAGTCCGTCTGGCGCGACAAGGCGTACATGTACATGGCCATCGGCGTAGTCGGCACAACCATTGCCCCATGGATGCAGTTCTATCTGCAATCGTCCATTGTGGAGAAGGGCATTCGCGTCAAGGACTACGCGGCCTCGCGGCTGGATGTAGTCGTCGGCAGCTTCTTCACGGATCTGGTGGCCTGGTTCATCGTGGTGGCCTGCGCGGCCACGCTCTATGTCCATGGCATGGGGTCCATCCAGGTGGCCTCGGACGCGGCTGAAGCCATGCGTCCGCTGGCCGGCGACTATGCCTTCCTGTTGTTCGCCTTTGGCCTCTTCAACGCCTCGCTCTTTGCAGCTTCAATCCTGCCGCTTTCCACGGCCTATACGGTGTGCGAAGGATTGGGCGTCGAGTCGGGCGTGGATAAGAGCGTCAAGGAAGCGCCGTTCTTCTACTGGCTCTACACACTGTTGATTGCCGGCGGCGCTCTCACCGTTCTCGTGTTGCCCGACGCGCAACTCATTAACTTCGCGATTCTCTCGCAGGTGCTCAATGGCGTCCTGCTTCCGGTGGTCATCATTCTCATGCTCATGCTCATCAACCGCCGCGACCTCATGGGCGAGCATAAAAACTCGCACCTGTGGAACGTGGTTGCATGGGGCACCAGCATCATCGTGATCGGCATGACGATAATGATGCTCTGGGGAATGATGCCGGGGCATTGAGGCTCGCTCAAGCGCAAAACAGAAAATCAGGTACCGTCGTTCGGTTCTTCCTCGCGCACTCCGCCGCGTGATCGGCCGGGCATCGCCGCAATTCGCCTATTAAACACATCTGCATTTTTCACGGCGGAGTTTTGCAGAAAATTATCTGCCCCAGGCGCATACTTGAAGCTAGAAGGTAAGCGGGAATACGCCTCAGGGCCGGACAAGCCAACGGAAGCGTCAAAGCAGCACGTACCCCCCCCACCCCCCCTACCCCCCCTTAAATATTTGCAGGCCCAGACAAGTCCTCGCAGTGTGCTTCAAGGCGTAATCGCGCAGATGTGTAAATATATCAAACTAAATAAGTTATATGGGATTTCTTCATGAGTCGGCACGCCGCATGTCAAGTGATTATCGCGGAAATCTTCTTTTGATGGAGCGGAGGAGTGAAACTTTACAGCAGTTTTCCTGCGGCCAGGTCGCGAATCAGCCCGCGGTCGGCGGCCAGAAAGTAATAACTCGGCAGATCGCCTAGTTTTACCCAGCGGTACTGGTGGAAGATGCGGTTTTGCATTTCTCCGGTAAACTCGTTCACCGCAAAAAACTGCAGATCCACAGCGCCGCCGTGGCGATAGTTGTGGCGGATGCACGTCACCCGGGGGCCAATGACAGCCTGAATGCCCAGTTCCTCTTCCAGTTCGCGCGCCAACGCCTGCTCGGGGGTCTCGCCCTGTTCAATCTTTCCGCCGGGAAACTCCCACTGCAGTGCCATCGGCTGGTCAGGACGACGCTGGCAAATCAGGATCTCACCGCCGCGGACAATCAGCGCGGCTGCCACAAAGCGCAGAGCGGGACCGCCGGGCCGAGGAATGGGCATGGATTGGCTTTCTTCCACATCTCCAGTGTAATCGCACTTAAAGGGGTGCAAATTAAACAAAGCGCTCACTCGCTTTGGTCGGATGAAAAAACGTGCACTCGCTCTGACTCAGCCCTGCCTGGACAAATCAGCCCTATTCACCACCCACAGCGGCTTCGATGTCCTCGGCTGCCGCGGGCCGGAAGTAGCCCCAGCCATTCTTTGCCGCAGCCTCAAGCAGCGCAGGCGATGGATTTACTGGAAAGGCGTTTGCGGCGATCTTCAACATGGCCAGATCGTGAATGGAATTGCCGAAGACCGCATCGGGCCGGGTCAGCCCCACACGCGCGAGAGCTGCGGCCTTTCCTTCGCCGGTTGGCACGTCGACGAGTTCGCTGGTGATGACGCCATCGGCCACCGCCACTTTGGCGGCAAGAATACGCTCCTCAGGAATGCCGAGATCACGCACGCCCTCACTGACGACCCACTTGTTGGTTGAACTCACGGCCCAGAGTTCCGCGCCGGCCTTGCGCAGCGAGGCCACCAGCTTTTCCATCTCGGCAAACACACGGCCCCGCACAAACTCATTCACGTATTTCGCAGCAGCGGCCTGCAGTTCCTGCTCACGCAGCCCGGCGTAGATCTGCACCATCTCGCCGCAAATCTGGGCTTCGCTGATGCCCCCGGCCAAATAGGCACGGTAGCTTGTATCAATCCAATCACTCGCCGATCGCGACACCAGACCCTGCTCCAGCGTCCAGGCCATAAAACCGTAACCCGAGTCGCCGCCCCACAGTGTGCCGTCGCAGTCAAACACTGCAACCCGGGGTTCACTACTGAGAACCAGCCGCTCAAATTCCTGCGCGGTCCACTTACGAATTTCAATCTGCGTAGACGTCAAGCATTCCTCGATTCTGCTCTATACAATCTTCCAATTCTATTCTCCTCCAAAAGGGCCATGTTCTGCACGTTAACGCATCATGATGAATCTTGTTTTGTACGTTGGGCCAAATACGTGCTGCGCACGAAGGAACCTTAGTAGCGGCCTGGCGCGGTTTGCGTCGGGGCGCGTTCCCCTGCTATATGTGCAGATGGATGACTGAATATGCATAGGGAGATGATGTGATGCGACTTGGATGCAATGCCCGAGTGATTCCGTTTGCTGCGCTTGCCCTGATGATGATTCTTTTTACCGCGCCGCAGTGTCGTGCGCAGTTTTCAGGCGGCGAAGTATCTTCTGCAAGTGCCTTTTCAATTCCTCAGGCGCAACTGATTCAGCCCGACTCCTTGAACCGTCTTTTGCAGGCTGGCGGGGCAAACGTGCCTCTGATGTTTCAAGTGGGTTCGCATCTCATGTTTACCCAGGCGCACATTCCCGGCTCCATTTATGCGGGTGCCGGCGCTCAGCCGAGCGGGTTGCAGTTGCTCGCGAGCAAAGTGGCCTCGACACCGAAGAATAAGTTGATTGTGATTTATTGTGGCTGCTGCCCGTGGGGTCACTGCCCGAATGTTGGACCCGCATACAAGAAGCTTCGCGATCTGGGCTTCACCAACGTGAAAGCTCTCTACCTTGCGAATAACTTCGGGGACGATTGGGTGACGAAAGGCTATAAGGTTGAGCGCGGTCAGTAGACCAATCCGCATCGCGCAGTCTGCGAAGCGCCGCAGATTGCGCACAGGACTGCTGTTGGCATCCGTGCTGGTGGCAGGCTTGCTGCGCGCAACGCCAGCGCAGGTAGCGGTTCTTCACAAGCAGGCTCCTGAATTTGTCCGCAACGATTTGAGCGGCAAGAAGGTTGACCTGAATGCCTACCGGGGCAAGGTGGTGCTGCTCAACTTCTGGGCTACATGGTGCGGACCGTGCCAGGTGGAACTGCCCCACTTTGCAGCATGGCAAAAGCAGTATGGCCCCGCCGGCCTGCAGGTGATTGCTGTGTCCATGGACGACGAATCCACCAGCGTGCGCCCCGTGGTTCGCAAGCTCAAGCTCGATTTTCCTGTTGTGATGGGAGACGAAAAACTGGGAATTCTGTATGGCGGAGTTCTCGGCCTTCCGGTGACGTTTCTTATTGGCCGCGATGGCAAGGTGAATGAGAGGATTGAGGGCGGTGCCGACCTGAAAGCGCTGGAAAGCAAAATCAAACAGCTCCTCGCACAGCGCTGACTGTCATACCATTTCGTGAGACTTTGATTTTTTACGCACAAATACGAATTCCATGCAGCGCAAACGGTGTTTTAGGGATTGCGTTTCGCTGCAAAGCACACTTGAATAGCCATTTCTCCAGGCCAATTTTCCCCGGTTCTCACACTTTTATCTTGCTGAAGCGTCAAACACTTGATTTGACCGTCCCAGTTTACGGAGCGAAGGCCCAATCCTCGTTCCAGACTTCCGCATGTCGTCACTAGCCGCTGTTCCCGGCGGATTCAATCTTCGCTGGAGTTTGCGTACCGAAGGTGCTATGTGTATCGAAAACTTGTAAGTGTTTTTATGTCCGCATCCTTTTTAGTTTTGGCGGGCCAGGTATCGCTGGCGCAGGCGCGCATCGACACTTCGCTTCCTGAAGCGCCTCTTCCCCACAGGCGCGTGTTGCTCCTGTTTCCCGGTTATGAAACCGTGCAGGATCCCAACATCCCGGTTGCCCCGCTAAGGACAAAGCAAAAATTCGAGATGGCCTACCGCAAGACCGTCGATCCCTCGTTCCTGATCGAAGGAGTGATGTTTGGGGGCTACGATCAAGTTGCAAACTATGGCCCACAATACGGATCAGGCGCCGGAGCATTCGCGCAGCGATTTGGCTACAACGAAGCAAACCTTGCCTCAACGTTCCTGCTGACGGACGCTGTGCTGCCGACCATCTTCCATCAGGATCCGCGCTACTTCCGCAAGGGGTCCGGTTCGTTTGGCTCGAGAGTGTGGTGGGCGCTGCGCAGCGAAGCAGTTGCATTCGACAATACAGGCAGAGAAGTGCCGAACTACTCAAGCATGCTCGGTTTCGGAATGTCCACTGCCCTGAGCAATGCCTACACGCCTTCCAGCAGCGTTACCTTCGGCAAGACAATGGAGCGCTACGGAGTAAAGGAAGGTGTGAGCTTTGCGCTCAACGTGATGCGTGAGTTTGGCGGCGTGAGCCGGCCGGAGAAGCATCAATGATCATAGACACGAAAAGGCTGTCTTGCGCATAACCAGGTTTGGCCGTGCCGTACAGGGGCACGGTCAAGCCATCCGGTAAGGTCCACTTCCGAATGGCATTCTCAAGTCGTCGTGGTAAAAACCGCCCACGCCTCCCTGCACTGTTTGCTTTCCTCTGGTCTCATCGTAGTCTTCCCTCGACCTATCTCGTTGATAAGGAATAAGCATCCAATTTCAAACCCATTGGGTTAACGATGTTGATTCCTGATAAATGAGGTACGGTAACGTCCGCACGATCCTGCATGGCAGGCGCCGGGCGCTGATAATCGGGGTTGTGAATCTTCAATCCAATCTGCCGCTCCTGAAGGGCTACCAGGCGTATCTTCGCGTGGAGAAGGGGTTGCGCCCGCTCACATGCGAGGCCTATGACAGCGATCTGAAGATATTTGCCGAGTTCCTTGAGGGGCGGCATGGGATGCTGCTGTCCGCCTCGCAGGCGGACATTGCGGCATTCCTTGAGCATCTGCGCATCCACAGCATCGACTCCCGCTCGTCGGCACGCAAACTGAGCTGCCTGCGCGGCTTCTACAAGTGGCTGCTGCTGGATCGTCGCATCCATTACGATCCCACCGTAAACATCGAATCGCCGAAGGCATGGAAAGTGTTGCCGAAGTCGCTGGCCGAGCCTGAGGTGGGCGAGATGCTGGAGCGGGCAGCGATGCTGGCGTCGCACCCCAAGGCGCGAGCCACCGAGCTGCGCGATCGCGCAATTCTGGAGCTGCTGTATGCGGGTGGCCTGCGCGTTTCCGAGGTGGCATCTCTGACGACCGGAGATCTGGCGCTCGATGCGGGACGAGCACAGGTAAGGGGCAAAGGCGACAAGGAGCGCATTGTGCCCTTGGGACGCAGCGCCATCGAGGCGATTGAAACGTATCTACGCGAGGGGCGTCCGCACCTTGCGCGTATCAGCTCAAGCCGCCGGCTTGAAGCGGACAGTCCCACGTCGTCACGACAGAAGGAACCAAAGCAGGACGCAGTTCGGCTGTTTCTTTCGCTGCGCGGAATGCCGCTGACGCGCCAATGGATTTGGCATCTGGTGAAGATGGCCAACAGCGAGGCCAGCCCGCACCGCCTGCGGCATAGCTGCGCCACGCACATGGTGGAGCACGGCGCCGATCTGCGCAGCGTCCAGTTGTTGCTGGGGCACGCGGACATCTCAACAACACAGGTGTACACGCACCTTGCGCTGGGACGGCTCAAAGCCGTTCATCGCGCGCATCATCCGCGCGCCACGGCCAGGCCCATTGTTATTGAAAACGACTCGGAGCATGCAGACGAGGCGACAATGGATGGGGTACAGGAAGCGCATAAGGAGACGACATGAGCGCGACAGCGGACACCGCGCCTGTGTCAGTGCTGGATGCGTTCGTGAGTGACTATCTGCGCATGCTGGCCAACGAGCGCGGAGCTTCAGTGCATACGCTTCGCGCGTACGAGCGCGAACTGCGCGGGTTTGCGACCTACATCGCCGAGCACTACGGGGCTGAGCAAACCGTCGATCGCATTGAGCACACGCACATCCGCGCCTACCTTGGCACGCTGTATGAGCGTGAGCTGTCGAAAGCCTCGGCTGCGCGGGCGCTGGCGGCGATTCGCAGCTGGTTCAAGTGGCTGGCGCGCACTGGGCACCTGGAGCAGAATGTGGCTTCGCTGGTGTCCACTCCACGGCTGCCGAAACACTTGCCGCGCGTGCCCTCCATCGAGCAGTTGAACCGCGTGGTGGATACCGTGAGCGAGGATGCCGCAAGCTGGCCAGCGCGTGACAAGGCAATCATGGAACTGTTGTATGGCTGTGGGATCCGCAACGCGGAACTGACGGGACTGAATCTTAACGATATTCACTGGGCCAACGAAGCGATCCTGGTGCGCGGCAAAGGGCAGAAGCAGCGCTACGTTCCCCTGGGCGACGCGGCGGCGGTCGCTTTGCGAGCCTATGTGGCAGAGCGTGCTGCGCGGCTGGCGGCAAACAGCGGCGCGAAAGGTCCGGCGACTCCGGCGTTATTCGTCAATCTGCAACTGCGGGGTCTGGATAAGGTTGGCGGGCAGGCGCGACTGACCACGCGGAGTGTTGGCCGCATCGTCAAGCGCATTGCCATTCTGCGCGGGCTTTCCGCCGACGTGCATCCGCACACTCTGCGCCACGCCTTTGGCACACATCTGCTGGAAGAGGGCGCCGACCTGCGCGCCATTCAGGAATTGCTGGGCCACGAGCGCCTCTCGACCACGCAGCGCTACACGCAGCTCACCACGGCGCAGCTGACGCAGGTTTATGACCGCACGCATCCGCGAGCGAAATAGTGCCAGAGCCGGCGCAGGCCGGAATTAAAAGCTGGTCTTGCGCTCAGGGAACCAGGTGAGTCGGATGTTCGTAGTGGTCACCGTATGCTGTCCGGGCATATAGATGGGTGCTTTCCAGTGCTCGAGCGCAAAGCTGCCATTGATCTCAAAGTTCTTGCCAATGCGCTTGACCGCCTGGAAGTTGATGTCGTTCAGGGTGGTGCCTCCGGGGATGAAGTCCTTAGCCGCTTTCTGGTTCCGCAGCCCTACCTGAAGCCACTCATTGCCACTCAGGTGATATGTAATCCAACCCTGACCGCCTTTGTCTTCGCGCCCGATCCAGTCGCCGAAGAGCATTCCGTTGTTCGTATAGCCCTGCTTCTGAATTGTCTCCCAGTACATGAAGCGGCCACCGATGCTGTTGGAGACGGATGGATCGGTGGAGACGGCTTCGACACGCACATCGAGCTTTGGCACGCCGGGTACATGCGAAAGATACAGCCCGGGTCGGATAGCGGCGCGGCGTGGCGCATCGATCGGTGAGACGTCATCATGGACTTCAGAATCGCTGTAAAGGGTGAGCCACTTGCGGACGAATGGCAGCCGGTAGGAGAAGTCGAATGCGCCGAAGCGCGCGCCGGGGTCCTTGCGGCTGTTTTTGATCGCTCCGCTTGGCGCCGAGAAGCTGAAGAAGCTCCTGATGAACGAGCCTATTGTGATGGGTACATGGCCCTTGCCGCCCCAGATGACGGTGCGCTCAAAGCCGAACTCAAGATTCTCTGTTGGGCGAAAGCTGATCTTTTCCAGATGCATCCATGGAGCATTCGGTGCGACGTGACCTTTCAGCGATCCCACCATGAAGTCGTAGCGGAAAGGGCCGGTGATCCAGGAGAGCCCGGGAACGTGCAGCGGCTCGATGCGGTTGATGCGGAAGCTGTAGATATTTTCCGCGTTGTTGGAATAGGCCATGCCGCCGCCCAAGCCGGGCCCCAACCACGCGTCCTGCTTGCCGAAGGCTATTTCGTGGTTCAGCACGTGCGCGGAGACGTAGGCTTCCATCCAGCGCCCATCGGTTACGGAAGAGATGGGACCGAGTGGGATGGTTGCCTGATTGTAGGGCAGGCCGGTGGTGGGATTGATGTAAGGAACCTGGTCGATGGCTGAGAGTTGCTGTGCCAGCGTGGACGAGTAGCCTGCCGCCGAAGGCGAACCCTGGAACTCGCCGCGTGCATAGAGCAGGAATCTGCCCGCCGAAACATAACCGCTTGCGCCGGAGTAGTTGTTCAATCCGTTGGCGTAAGGGCGACCATAGTCGTTGATGATGGTCTGGCCAAGATGGAAGCTGTCGCGCAATGGCGTTCCCGATATGCCGCGGGCAATGGTGTAGACCGACTCGACGCGCGCATGCCCCTGGAGCGTTCCGCAAGGTCCTTCCATATCCTGATTCAGTTCGTAGTTCAGCGCTTCGTAAATTTCCTGTGCTTCGTCCGTGGCCGGTCCTGGGTCGGCATCATCAATGCGTGCGCCTGCCTCCTCCAGCATGTGGCTCACGCTGGAGCGTGTCCAGGGGCGCATGCCCAGGAATACGTTGTCAACAAAGCCCAGAGAATAGAGCCGCAGCATGGCGGGATACACCCAGCTATCCACAGGGATGAAGGGCGAATCCAGCACGGAAGGTTCGCAGACGGGCGCGGGACGGCTGGAATCCGTCCGTGTCTGCGCGGCAGCCGTTATCGGGTTTGCGATCAACAGGAGAAGCGCTGCCAGCAGAGTCGCACGTTGGATGACAGGGGAAACAGTCGCACATCGACTCACCTTCATATCCTCACTCTCGCATTTGATTTTTCAGCAAGGCATTTCAAGGCGCCGCCCTTCCAGGGGATGGGCGAGCTATAGCGACAAGGAATTCAGTTGGTCTAACTCATGCTTAATTTGGCGGCTGCTTCCAGTTCCCGGCGAAAGGTCGCGACGATCTTCGGTTTTAACCCCGGTTTGAGCAATCCCTTGCCAAGAAGATAGCTTTCCATTCTGCGGATGGGGTCCTGAACCTCCAGCGGCTTCAGTTCTTGCTTATATTGTCCTTTGCGATTCTTACACACATGAGCCCTGCACTCTATCAGGGTAGGTCCGCGTCCCTGGCGGGCGCGGCCAATGGACTCGTATGCGACGCGATAGACTGCCACGGCGTCTTTGCCATCCACGGTAAGCGCCGGGATCCGATGCGCCTGTGCGTGAGCGGCAAGCTCGTCAAACCATGCCTGGGCCGTCAGCTCCTCCTCTTGAGAGGATACATTCCGATGGCAGACAAACAGAAGAGGCAGCTTGTGGAGTCCGGCGAAGGTGAGCGGTTCACGCCAGGCATCGATCAAGGTCGCGTCACCATCGCAGAGAGTTACGGTAATCTTGCCATCCGCCTTCAGCTTCCACGCGCTGGCCACGCCGCAGGCAATATTGAGTTGGGCACCTGTAGAGGTTGCCGGTGGAATCACGTGCCCATGCACGCCGTTGTTGCGCACTGCAGAAGAGTGCAAGTGGCCGCGGCTATTTTCTGTGGCAACAAGACTGCGTAAGACATTCTCCAGTGGCATTCCCTTGAAGAATCCGGCGGCGAAATTACTGCGCGAAAGGCAGAGGGCGTCATCCGGCAAAAGGTCTACCAGTATGCCTGCCAGAGTGGCCGCGCGGTCCGCGAAGCGGAGGTCCAAGGCGCGCTTGTTCTGCGGCAATGTGCCGGCTGCGTGTGCTGCGATCATGCGGCACTTGACCATTGCCGTGTAGATCTCAATGAGTTTTTCGTTGGAGATCAGCGAGAAGCCGTTGCCGTCATGCGGCGCTTCCGCGGCGGCGGTTGTTTCTTTCACTGCTGTCCTGGCCGTCATCATCGCTGTGACCTCACCCGTTCATGCGATTGTAGTTGGATGGAGAGCCTGCGTGTCGCTGTTGCGGGTGCAGATCCGCCTGCTGTTTACCGCACCAGGCAGCACATTGCGCGTTGACCGGTTTTGTCTAAGTCGAATAATCCGCGTTGATGCGGATGTAGTCGTGGGTCAGGTCGGTTGTCCAGAAGACACACGAGCCTATGCCCTGGTTGAGTTGAATGGCAATGGAAAACTCAGATTGCTGCAGATAGGCGTGGGCGGCGGCTTCATCGAACTCGAGTGCGCGACCACCGTCGCGGCAAATGCGCAGCTCACCGAACCATATATCGATGCGCTCGGGATCAATTGCGGCGCCGGAGTATCCGATGGCTGCAACAAGGCGTCCCCAGTTGGGGTCGCAGCCTGCCCATGCGGTCTTGACCAGCGGCGAGTGTGCAATGGCCTTGGCCACGCGCAGCGCGTCGGCATCCGTCGTCGCGCCGGCAATGTGCAACTCGACAACATGCGTGATGCCTTCGCCGTCGGCAACAATCTGACGTGCGAGCGATGTGCAGACATGCGTAAGCGCGGTGGCAAACTCCGCATTGCCGTCACGGACGTGCGCGCCGCTTGCGCCTGAGGCGAGCAAGAGAACGGTATCGTTGGTGGAAGTGTCGCCATCGACCGAGATGCGGTTGAAGCTGACTTCAATGGCCTGGCGCAGATAGTGGTCCAGGATCTTCGGTTCAATTGCTGCGTCGGTCACGATGTACACAAGCATGGTGGCGTGCGGTACCAGCTGCGGATGAATCATGCCTGCGCCCTTGCCGAGGGCCGCGATGCGGACTTCCTTGCCGTCGATTTCGAGACGCGCGAAGGCTGTCTTCTCCACCGTGTCGGTGGTCAGAATGGCTTGCGCAACCTGCTGAAAGTGGTCTGACTCAGAGCCGATTGATGCGGCCAGGCCCGGCAGCGCCGCGATGAGCTTTTGCGCGTGCAGCGGTACGCCGATGATGCCCGTGGATGAGGGGAATACCTCTTCAGGCTTGCAGCCGAAGACATCCGCGGCGGCAGTACACGTGGCGCGTGCAGCATCCAGGCCGGCCTTTCCGGCGGCACAGTTCGCGTTGCCAGCGTTGATGGCGGCCACGCGCATGCGTCCTCCGGTGGCGTGCAGGTGTTCCTTGTCTACCTGCAAGGGGGCGGCGGTGACGCGGTTGGCGGTAAAGACGGCGGCAGCGCTGGCTGGCGCGTCGGCCACGATAACGGCGAAGTCGGTGCGGCCGCTTTGCTTGAGGCCGGCTTTGGTGGCGCCGAAGCGGAAGCCTTTGGGGATGAGAAATTGGGAAATGTCGCTCATGGATTACCCATTTAATCTAGCAGGTGGGGGCTGCATGACGGAGAGCGCAGAAGTGGCAAGCCAGAGCGAGTTTCTGGAGCTGAGCAACGTGAACGTGGCGCGGGGTGACCGGGTGGTGCTGCACGATGTGAACCTGACCATTCGCACGGGGGAGCATGTGGCGATCCTGGGGCCGAACGGCTGCGGCAAGTCCACGCTGATTCTGACGATGGCGTGCCAGATTTATCCGATTGTGCAGCCGGGTATGCAGGTACGTATTTTCGGGCGCGAGCGATGGGACTTGACGCAACTGCGGAAGCACTTTGGGGTGGTGAGCGCGGGGTTGCTGGGCACGGATCTTCCGGGCGAGCGCACGGCCGTCACCACGGGGCTGGATGCGGTGATTGCAGGGTTCTTTTCGGCGTCCACGCTGTGGCCCAATTTGCATGTGACACCGGAAATGCGGGAGCGGGCACGGGAGGCGCTGGCGCGCATTGAGGCGACGCATCTGGCGGAACGGCTTGTGGGCGAGATGTCTGCCGGTGAAAAGCGGCGCATCCTGATTGCACGCGCTCTGGTGCATCGGCCGCGGCAACTGCTGCTGGATGAGCCCTCAAATGCGCTGGACCTGGCGGCGCAGCGCGATCTGCGGGAGACACTGCGGCGGCTTGCCGCGGAGGGCACAGGGCTTGTCCTGGTGACGCATCATCTGGGCGATATTTTGCCGGAGATTGAGCGGGTGATTCTGATGCGCGGGGGACGAATTGTGGGCGACGGGTCGCGCGAAGAGCTGCTGACCGCGCCCCGGCTGAGCGAGCTTTTTAACGCGCCGGTTCGCATTGGACGGGACGAGGAATGGCTGCATAGCTGGTGAGCGCAGCGGCGGGTGCGTGATACCATTTCGGCATCCGGCCTCCGATCCCCAGGCGCCGGTCCCACCCAGTCCCGGAGGTACACATGAGTCCCTACACGCGCCGTGAATTTCTCAAAACATCATTGGCTGCGGGCACATTGGCCGGCGTTGGCGCGTTGCCGCTGCAAGCGGCGCAGAATGCTGCGACGGAAGTTGTGACGCTGGGCAAGTCAGATGTGCATGTGACGCGCCTTGCCTTTGGCACGGGCACCAATAACGGCTATGTGCAGGCGGCGCTCGGGCAGAAGGATTTTACGCGGCTGGTTCGCTATGCGTATGACAAAGGGATTCGGTTTTTTGAGACGGCGGAGTCGTATGTGACGCCGGCGATGCTGGGCGAAGCGCTGAAAGGACTTCCGCGCGACAGCTATCACCTGATGAGCAAGGTGACGACCGATCGGGGCGTGGACCCCAAAGTGCGTTTCAACGAGATGCTGAGCACTTCACAGACGGACTACTTTGACATCATGCTGCTGCACTGGCAGCACACAGCGGACTGGGCTTCCGAGACCAAACGCTGGCAGGATGGCATCCTGGAGGCGCAAGAGCAGAAGACGATTCGCGCGCGTGGAGCCTCAGTGCATGGACTGCCGGCGCTGCGGCAGATGGCCGGCAATGCGTGGCTGCAGATTGCGATGATCCGCATGAACCACAACGGAACGCGCATGGACGGGCCGACTTACGCGGATAACGACAACCCCGGCAGCGTGCCGGAGGTGGTGGCGCAGGTGCAGCAGGTGAAGCAGCATGGCCTGGGCGTGATCAGCATGAAGCTGGTGGGCAACGGCAATTTTACGCAGCACAGCGACCGGCAGAAGGCGATGCGGTTTGCCTTCAAGGATGCCGGGGTGGATTGCGTGACGGTCGGCTTCAAAAACACGCAGGAGATTGACGAAGCGATCGACAACCTGAATCTGGCGATGGCGTAGAGGCTCGCTTGCCGGGCGCGGCGTGCGCTTCACGACGCGGCGCAATGATCTGCGGGATCCCTGCGGAAACATGCACATGAAAAAAGGGGGGGGTAGGGGTACCCTTCCAGTGTACGGACAGTGCGGAGTCCTGACGCGGAGGATGTGTGTGTTTTGGGGGCATCGCGCTTCTTTGCATAGGTCAACTCTTCCATGGTGGCATGTTTCGGGTTAATTCTCTGCAAAAGCCCCGGGGATAAATTTTTGGTGGTCGGGGTGATCGCCGCATGGGTGTACACGCCGTAGATTGATGCAGTGATGGCGTAGTGCGGAATGATTGGCGCTGTTGCCTCGTCAGGCGCGACGCGATGGCTTTCCGGTAAGCAAATCCGGACCTTGAGCATCTGGAGTTTCGCGTGGGGACATGAGTTACTCGCCCTGTGCCTCTTTGCTTGCCGCACTTTTCCTATCGATTCAATCCCCATCTCTTTGACGGCTATCGCGAGGAAGCTATTCCGCATCGGCATCCAGAGCCGACTGCATGTTCTGGCGCCTTGCCTCGTGCGAGCGCCTTATTTTTTTCATCAAGAGGTAGAGTGGGCCGGTCAATGCGACCACCCCGACGGCGAAAAGGGCGTGCTTGAGGTCGGCGATTATGGAGGCGATGAGGAAAGCACCGGCGCCAAGACAAATCCCGAGGTTGGTCCAAGGGTATCCCCACATTCTGAAGGGTCTTGGAAGATTGGGGTGACGGGCTCTCAAGACGAAAAGGGAAAGGAATCCGGACAAATAAACGGCCACGAACAGAATCGAGGCCATGGCGATGAGGGTCTCAAAACTGCCGCTGAGAACCAGGGCGATGGACGACGCAGTGCAAAGGAGCAACGCGCCAGCGGGAGTTCCGCCGGAATTGACCCATGTGACCCAACTTGGCATCAGTCCATCGCGCGCCATTGCGAAGAGAATCCGCGGCAAAATCAAGAGCGACGCATTGATTGTGCTGATCGCTGTGACCAGCGAAACAAGGAGAATCATGCTGCGGCCTTGGCCGCCAAAGATCAACTCCGCCGCATCCGCGGCCGGCATGTGCGAAGCAGCCAGCCTGCCGAAAGACAGCACGTGGAGGAGTGCGGCGTTCACCAGCAGAAAGATGGCGGCACATGCCAGCACACCCGCAATGGAGGAACGAGGCAGGTTTTTGGCCGGGTTCTCATCCTCCTCAGTGAAATAGATTGCGCCATACCAACCGTCGTAGCTGACGACAATCGGTTGCAGGGCGATCATGATCATGATCAGCAGGCCCCATGCCGGCATTTTGGAGAAGCTCGGTAACGCAACAGCGCTACCCGGAGCCGCGCTTGGGGAGACTGCGAAACAGGCCACAACAAAGGCAATCAACGCCACAGCTTTTGTCAGGCTGGTCAACTCCTGCGCCCGACTGCCGGCTCGCAGCCCCAACCCATTCAGCAGCATCAACAGGATGAGGCACCCGACGGCTACCAGTTTTACGTGCCCCCGCAAGACCGGTTGAAAGTCTGCGGCGAACTCGCCAAAGGCAACTGCCAGGTACGCGGTTGCCGACGATTGCACCATACAGTCGCAGCACCCAACGAGGAATCCTCCGTACTCCCCAAACGCCTTCCGCGAATAGACAAACCAGCCGCCCGCTTGTGGAAGCATGGTTCCCAGTTCTGACACGGACTGTGTGCATAGAAAAGCGAAGATGCCACCCATGCTCCAGACAGCGAAAACAAGCCATGGATTTCTTACGCGGGCAGCAATTTCGCCGGGCGTGAGCAGGATGCCCGAGCCGATCGTATTGCCGACGATCACTGCGACTCCAAAGCTCATGCCAAGAATCCGCAGAAGGTTTCCCTTCGAACGGGCCTCGGAACCTGCGGCTTCAGATGTGGTCAAGGGCATCGGGTGTTATTGGGGCGCGGCGATTCACCCCCGGGGAGCACTCATGCTAACCTTCGGGCGCATGTACGTCAATTGGAAAAGATGGAGATGCTCGATCGCCAAAAGGTCATGGCTCGATGGGTGACGCAGCCCCTGTTTGGCTCTGGCTGAACCGCTTATGCTGTGGTTCGACAGGGACGGGGTTGGTGCCATTCTTTCCGCGAAGGGGACGGAAAAGCTGGGGCGACGCGAGCGCCCGTTGGGTACGCACTCTACATTGCAAGTCCGCAAATCCGGACCGTGGGCACGCGGCCACCTACGCTACTGCTGCAGCTTGAGATAGATTTGCCGCGCCTGACTCAGCGTCTGCAAGGTGCTGGTCTTTTCCGCAGCGGTATTCCAGTTGGTATTGGCATTTGTTGCTTGAAGCAGGCGGTCGATCCAGGCAACGAAAAATGCAGCGTCCTGTGCCGGCTTGGGAGCAGACCCCTCCACAGTGACATAAATTGGGCTGGTGGTGGCGTAGATGTAATCGTCCAGCACCGGATGCTCCGGTTTGTCACTGGACGCGCGAAGAACGCACCAGCCGGTCTGCGAAATCGAAATTGTGCCGTTCACGTCCATTGATTGCCGGTCCCCGGTCAGTTTCAGGTCGCGCACCACGTTCCCGTTGCAAACCAATTCGAGGTGATCGACAGGAACGAACGAGCGAAGCCATGAAGTGAACATGACTTTGTTTTCACCCGCCGGGAGTTTCAGTTCGTCTCCGACGGCCTTGCCGCCGAGAGTGAGCCCGAGCAGCGGACCATTGGTTGCGAATGTGCGTCCCTTCTTGAGCGCGTCGATCAAGGGTGCCGGGCCAGTTGCATCTTTTGGGATGCTGGCGTAGACGCGCGTGAGGCCGATTGGCCCACGGAGAGAAGCATAGTTATCCATGGTGTCAGAACCAGCGCCGGCCGGCAGGCGAAATCCGCAATTGAGCAGGCGGTACCAAACAGACGCGGTCATGCGGTGATCGCTGAAGCCGAGCACCTCAATGTAATCCACTTTGCCCAATGCGACGTCGACGGGCAGTTCGAGCGCCTCATCGAGTGGTTGTCCGAGCGTAAGCGTGGGGTCGGTTACCGGGTCGATTACGACGTCAAAGGGATGCGCATAGCCCACGAGGGCCTTTTGACTGTGCGCCAGATCGGCCACAACAGCATTGGTGGGGAAGAGGCTTGCGGCTGCGGTGTTGCCGTAGGCAGCGTAGCCCGGCAAGAGCAAGTTCTGAGTGGGACTGAGCAATCCCAGATGCCCCCAGTAACTGGTGTGAAATTCCTGTCCATAGAGGAGCCAGTGTTTTGGGCTTGAAGCTGGATCCGGTGTGGTCTGGAAGTAGTCAATATCAGGAATCCGCTGCTCCTTGTTGACCACCAGATTTTCGACCATGAAGAGATCTTCCGCAGCTTCCTGTGCCACAAGATCTGCCGGCGTGTTGCGGTATGCGCCTCCATAATTCATGTGCACGTGCAGGTCGGCACTGGCCCACTGCGCATGCGCTTCAATGGGAATCTGCAGGGGCTTGAGATGGATGACCAATTGCCCGTGCGGGCCGCTGATTATAGTTTCTCTTTCCACCTGATACTCGAAGCCCTTGTTGACTTCGATCTGGATGTGGCCCTGGGGAATGGTCAACTCCGCCTTCCCCTGACTGTGGAAGTAGTGCGCTTCAAATTCGCTATCTGAACGGACGAAGTTGTCTTCGGCGCGCATCCACGCATCGTCTGGTGCATACGCCCTGCCGTCATCGCCGGTGACGGAGACACGGGCCGGAGTTGGTTTTCCTGAAGGATCGAGGATGGTGATGCTCAAATGCCCCATCGTGTTGAGGTACTGCTTCTCTTTGGCGATCACCTGGCGCTGCGCTCCGCCGAGCGCCTGCTGGATCCAGAGCGAAGTGTTGCCATCCCGATTGGAGATGAAGGCGATGCGTGTGCCATCGGGCGACCAGCGAGGGTTGGTATTGTCGAAGTCTCCATACGAAATGGGGAAGGGATCGCCACCCTCCGATGGCATGATCCAGAGCTGATGCCACTGGCCGCCGAGATATGAAGCGTATACGATGCGTTTTCCGTCGGGCGAGAAATCCGGCCGTGCCTTCCACGCGGTTTCTTCATAATGAATCTCGCGCATTTCCGAGCCGGGCTGAGCCTTCATCCGCCAGAATCCGCCGGTTCCGTACATGTGTCCGCGGTTTGACACGAAGATGAGGTCTTGTCCGTCCGGCGACCAGGATGGGCTGATTTCGTGGTCGAATTCGCTGTAGTAAAAGCGAGGCAGATTGCTGCGGGTCTCGCCGGTGAGTCGCTGTACGCCGGTCAACTTTCCTTCGCTGAAGTCGCCAACAAAAATGTGGAAGCGCCCGTGATACGAAGTGGAGACGAAGGCGAGGCGTTTGCCGTCCGGCGAAAAGCGCGGCTCGATGTTCACGGCACCGCCGGAGGTGAGCTGATGAGACTGCCTGCTCTGAACATCGTAGACCCAGAGTTCAAGGGCATCCTTCTGATACTTCACATAGGCGATCCAGCGACCGTCGAGGGAGCAGTCGGGTTGGTAGTCGTAGCCTGGGCCCGCAGTAAGCTGTTCCGCCTTCTCTGAATCTACGGGCTGGCGCCACAGCGTCCCAGCCATCGAATACACCAGCGAGCGCGAATCGGGAGACCAGGCAACTGCATTCGGTCCCGTGGTCAACTGCGGCAAATACATTTCGCGATAGTAGTAACGATGCGGCAGATCGATCTGCTTGAGGACGGGGTCTCGCTGCGCGAAGAGAGGCAGCGCAGTGAAAATGAGCATGATGAGCAGACTTGCTCGATCTCGCCTGACGATTCGCCGCTGCAAAGATACAGCTTGGTGGAGGGGCGTCATAGTTGTGCGAGCAGTCTACCGCACGCAGTTGAGTCAACCAAAGATTGTTCGCGTGATGAATCGGATTGGTCTGAGGGGCTCAGGGGGAAATGTACGGCAGAGACTTGAATCGCGACGGACAGACATTTGAAAGCCGATCCGGTGCCAAGCAATGTCCATGGGTTGAGGATCGAGATTCATTTTCAACGGAGCGGCATCGGCGCATGCGGGTGGAGCGGCCTCTCTTGACGGCGGGCTTCGGCGGGTTTAGGTTAGCGGTACACGGGAAAGGAGGTTGATCCAGCCTATGAAATTTGATTTACCCAGTTGTACGCAACGTGAGGTGACTGAGGCCTAGGGCATCGCGCCCAAGACCCCAGCTTTGCCCCGGCGGAGGAGAAACTACCGGTCGGGTCACGGGCTCTCGCGGAAGCGCGATGGCCTTAGTCCAATCCCAACAGATCACCGGCAGCGGCCTGCGAACCCCCAGGGTTTTCAGGCCGCTGTTGTTTTGTGGGTTTCGCCCTGGGGGCAGGTCACGGGCAGAGTGGCGCTGGCTGCGGTAAACTGACAGCCAATGCGGGTTTTCGGCATCGATTGCGGGACTGAGGTGACGGGTTTCGGCGTTGTGGAGACCTGCGACAGCGGGCGGCAGCCGCGGCTGGTCTGCAATGCGCTGGGAGCCATCCATCTGCCTAAAGCGAAGCCGCTACCCGAGCGGCTTGCGCAGGTTTTTCGCGAACTGACGGTCCAGATGGAACTCTGGCAGCCGGAAGTGGTTGCGATTGAGGAAGTCTTCTACTCAGTGAATGCAAAGTCTGCTCTGAAGCTGGGCCAGGTGCGCGGAGTGGCGCTGCTGGCGGCCGCGACGTTCGGGGTTCCGGTGGCGGAGTACGCGCCTCTGCAGATCAAGTCCAGCGTGGTGGGCTACGGGCTGGCGAAAAAAGAGCAGGTGCAGTTTATGGTGGCGCGGCTTCTGGAACTGGCCGAGGTGCCGGAGCCGCCTGATGCAGCGGACGCACTAGCGGCGGCGATCTGCCATATTCATACGGCGCAAACCGTGGCTCAGCAGGGGGTGGTAAGGTGAGGGCTCTCGCGCTGGTGCTTTTTGCGGTTCTGCAGGTATTTCCGGCGCGTGGAGAGGCGGGCGGTCCTGTGCTTCGGGTGGACTTCTCGAATCCCAGCCTTACTCCGTCGCAGTGGACGCTGGTGATTCACCCGGATGGGAGCGGGCACTTTGAAGCTGAGCGCGGCAATGCTCCGGTTACCCGGCCCGATGCGATGGAGCCGGTGAAGGTGGTCCGGGACGTACAGCTGAATGAACAGTTTACGCAAAGGCTCTTCAATGTGGTTCGCGAGAGGCGGCTTTCAGACGACAAGTGCGAGAGCCACATGAAGGTGGCCTTTCAGGGGTGGAAGAAGATCTCCTACAGCGGGCCGGATGGTGAGAGCGGCTGCGAGTTCAACTACTCCGGTAATAAAGAGATACAGCATCTGGGAGATACCCTGGTGGCTGTTGCCAGCACGATCCTTGAGGGTGCGCGCCTGGAGCTGCTTTTGCAACACGACCCCCTCGGCCTGGACAAGGAGACGGAATATCTGATGGAGGCCGTGGGCGATGGGCGATTGCAGCAGATATGTGCCATTCGTGGCGTCCTTGAGCGGGTAGAGGCGGATCCCAACGTGCTGGTGCGGGTGAGAAAACGGGCCCAGATTCTGCTGGCGCGGTCAGAGAAGTAATTGTTAGTCGAGGCAGAGTTTTTGCCGCGACTTTCAGGCCTGTCATAGTGTCTTAATCAAAGGCAGCCTCTGTGACGGCTGCTTCCAGGGGCAATGAGGTGAAAGGGCAAGGGGGCTCCATGAAAAGCGCATGCAAGATGAGTTTCAGGCTTGGTTCTCGCACGTTGGGGCTGGCCATGGTTGCGGCTGGGGCTCTGACGCTGATTCCGTGGGTTTTTGGCCAGGATGCCGGGCCGGCTGCGCTGGCGGCGCGGCTAAGCGATGTGCAGGGGCAGGTGCAACTGACACAAGGGAATCAGGTGCTTGCTTCACAGGCCCCGCTGAACGCACCGCTGTTTGAGGGCAGTCAGATCTCCACGTCCGACGACGGCCGGGCAGAGATTGAGTTTCAAGACGGCAGCGTGGCGCGCGTTCCGCCCAACAGTTCGCTGGTGCTGAGCGTTCTGCGCCAGCAGGGAAACTCAACCCAAACAGAGGTGGTCCTGCAGAGTGGACTGGGTTACTTTGAGTTGCAGGGAAATACGGCAACAGCGCATACCCGGGTTCGTTTTGGGAACAACGTGGTGACGTCGAGCGGATTCACCGTGTTGCGCGTGGACCTGGACAATCCTCCAGGAGACCTGGCGGTGTTCTCAGGGAATGCCCATCTCGACGGGGGCAACGGGCAGGCGGTCGACATGCACGGTGGCGAGAGCCTGGCCATGAGTGCGGACGCGGACAACTGGACTTTGAATGAGACGATCGAGCCGGACTCCTGGGATGCGTGGAATTCCGACCGCGACCAGGCGCTGACGGCACAGGAGGCGAACCGGACTACGGCCACAAACAGCCAGCCGGATAACAGCAATCCTGCGTGGAGCGATCTGGACTCGAATGGCAACTGGTATGACGTGCCGGGGCAGGGCTATGTGTGGTCGCCGTATGAGGCGCAAAACGCCGGCTGGGATCCCTATGCCTACGGCGACTGGATGTGGACGCCGGGCTTCGGTTACGGTTGGGTTTCAAGCGAGCCCTGGGGTTTTATGCCCTATCAGATGGGCATGTGGAACTACTACAACGGCTTTGGCTGGGGATGGATGCCGGGCGGGCCGATGTGCTGGGGCAATGGGGGCTGGGCGGCCAACGTAGGGAGCGCGCCGCTTCGCTATCAGCCTCCGCTGCGCCCTCGAGGAGGGCCGGTGATGCCTGGGCAGGGAGGGATGCTGAGGACCGGCGGCAATTATCAGCCCTATCCCATGGTTGCAGTGAACCACCTTCGCGAGAGCATCAGGGGAGGGCCGGTGCGGGCAAACAATACGCCTGTGACGATTGCGGGCAATACGGTGCAGCCGCTTCGTCCGCTTGCGCCGAGGGCTGTGTATGACCACACGTATTCGACGGGTTTCAGGCCGCAGCAGGGTATGAATGCTGGAATGCGTGGCGCGCCGAAGTATGGCTATGTGGCCAATCCGGTGACGGGTTATGGGCCTTATGGCAACCGTCCGGGCACATGGAATACGCAAAGGTCGTCTGCAGGTTCGACGCGTCAGCCGGTGTACAACGGGACCCGTTCTTCGGCTCCCTATAGAGGCACGGGCTCTCGTCCGTCTGCTTCTGGCCGTCCATCCGCCCCGAGCCACGGGTCGTATGGTGGCGGGGCGCCGGCAGGGCATGCTTCCGGCGGATCATTTGGTGGAGGCAGTCACGGTGGCGGTGGCGGACACCACTAAAGCAGGGAGTTTGTGGTGGGATGGGCTGCTTCGCCTGGCGAAGCGGCCCGTTCTGTTTTTATGGTGCGCCAGAGCGCTGCCAGGGACTCTACGGACAGAGCCTCGGCGCGGGCCTGCGCATGGATGCCGGTATGAGCAAGAGCGGTGGTGACGGCGGCGGGCGCCATTCCGGCTGCACGAAGGTTATTGGCCAGGGTTTTGCGCTTTTGCGCAAAGATCTGCCGCAGGAACTGGATGAAGTCGGCTTCCTCGATACCCAGTTCGGCAAAGCGCGGCGCAAACCGCCAGCGCAAGACGGTGGAGTGTACTTCCGGCGGGGGTGTAAACGCACTGGGCGGCAGGGTAAACAGCTTTTCGACTGGTCCGTACATCTGCGCGGTTACGGATAGCAGGCCGTAGTCGCGAGAGCCGGGCGCGGCGGCCACGCGGTCGGCAACCTCTCTCTGCACCATCAGCACGGCGCGGTCCAGCGCGCTGTGGCTTGCAGCGAGTTTGAGCAGGATGGGCGAGGTGATGTAGTAGGGCAGGTTGCCGATGACCAGCAATCGCTCGCCGGCTGCGGTTGACGCGCCGGTAAAGTCAAAATCCAGCACGTCCTGCCGGACAACTGTTACGCGCTCCGGAGGCAACTCTGCGCGCAATTGTGCGGCCAGTTCCGGGTCCACCTCGATGGCCAGCACATGACTGGCGCGGGCAGCGAGCGTATGCGTGATGGCACCCCTGCCGGGACCTATTTCAACCACCGTGTGGCTGGAGCAGTCGCCGAGTGCCGCGGCGATGCGCTGGATGGCCGAAGCATCGTGAAGAAAGTTCTGGCCGAGCTTTGATTTGGCGGGCATGGACTTTCTTGATGGTAGACGAACACGGGCGCGAAGAGGCGGCTACAGCGCGCTACGCCTCGTTTTTCAGCACGGCCAGATGGAAGGTTGTCCGCAGGGAAAAGCCCAGGCTCTGATAGACGCGAATGGCTGCGTCGTTTTCAGGTAGAACGTGGAGGAAGGGTGTCTTGCCGCGCTGCCGAATATCGGCGATGACGAGCGCCATGAGTGCGCGCGCGTAGCCGCAGCCACGCGCATCGGGGTGGGTGCAGACGGCGCTGACCTCAATCGCGTCGGGCAGATGCAGGCGCTGGCCGGCCATGGCGAGCAGGCGTCCGGAGTCAAAGATGCCAAAGAAAAGGCCCAGCTCGATGGTGCGCGGGCGAAAGGGGCCGGGCTCAGTCAGGGCTGTGAGCTCCAGCATGGCGGGGACATCTGAAGGGGTGAGGCGACGGACGGTCGTGCCAGATGCTTCGGGGGCTGAGGAAATCCGCTCCGGGTTGAGGCAGATCATCTGGCTCAACGGGCAGCTACGGATCAGTGTCCAGCCTGGCGTGGGCGTTGGCGGCTCCGTCAGGAACAGAACCAGTACGCCCCCGGGGCCAGCGAGTGAAGACAGTGCCCGGTAGCTGGCAGGGGACTGGCCCGCTGCGATTCCGGAGAGTGGGCCGACCTCAGCGGGATAGCGCCTGGCCAGCGGGCCGCCTTCGGCGAGATGGGCATGTTCCGTGGTGAGCGCGTTCCAGATGGGATTATCGAGAGGGTGAGGATGTGACATCGGTCTTGAGATGAGGCTATCAGGTGAGAGGATGCGGGCAGAGCATCCTAGGCGGCGATCGCATCGCAGGCGTGTCATGATCGGCCCGTGCATCGTACATTAGGCAAATAGAAACTTTGACTTGCAGGAAAAACTAAATGCAATGGTTGATTTAAATTATTTAAGTTATTGAATATAAATACTATTGAATGAAAAGTTCAACATGCCGACGCGTGGCGTAGGGAGGGATTCCGGGGCATTTGAGTGCTGCGGGCGGGCAGGTCTGGGATTGCAGCTTCAAGGGGTGCGCGACCGTACGGTAGCTCAATTCTTAGTACCTTAAATATATGAAGTAGTTGATTATATTTTCATATTTAATGCGTTGATTGTAAACAAATTATTAGTGATGCATTTAGGCGGCGTAGGAGATTTGTCGGGGCCGGATGGATTGAGTGAGATGGCCCTGGGATGGGCGCCGTTTGACGCGTTTATTGCGTGACGTGGCTGTCCTCGACGGGAATCGCGGGCCCGTACTTTTTGCGTACGTACCAGAGCACGGGCAGGCCGAGCAGGATGAGCGCGGTGCCGAGGAGCGAGCCTCGAAGATTGCCAGCGTAACTGTACACCAGCACTGCGGCGGCGCAGGCGACGAAGAGAGCGGGCAGCAGCGGGTAGCCCCATACGCGGTAGGGGCGGGCCAGGTCGGGGCGCTTGCGGCGGTAGACGAAGACGGTGGTGGTGGTGAGCATGTAAAAGAGCCACTCCGCAAAGACGGCCAGCTCAAAGTGCTGCTGGAACTGGCTGAGGAAGAGCAGCAGGACAGTGGAGAGCAGTCCCTGGACGACCAGCGAGGTGGACGGAGACTGGAAGCGCGGATGGATGTGGGCGAACTGGCGGAAGAAGAGCCGGTCGCGTGCGGCGGCAAAGGGAACGCGCGCTCCGGACATGACTGTTCCGTTGAGGGTGACGAAGATGCTGAGCGCCATGGCCGCAGCGACGAAGCCTGCTCCGCCGGGCCCGGCGACCACGGTGAGGGCGGCGACGGCTGGGCGTTCGCTGGCGGCGATTTGCGCGGCGGGCAGGATGAACTGGATGGCGGCGTTGGTGGCCATGAAGAGTATGCCGACGATGAACAGGCCTCCGATGAGCGCGATGGGCAGGCTGCGCTCGGGGCGGCGCACTTCGCCGGCAACCATGGTGAGGTCGTTCCAGCCGTCGTAGGCCCAGAGGGTTGCGATGAGCGCGAGCATGAATCCGCCAAAGCCGCCCTCTGCCTGGGGAAGCGATGTAGCAAAGTTGGCCCACGAGCCAGTGGATGAGGCAAAGCAAAGGCCCGCGACAATGAGGATGAGAAGGCCCTTGAGGATGGTGAAGACAAGCTGGAAGTCGGCGGCTTTCTTGATGCCGAGATAATTGAGTCCCGTGATGAGCCAGGTGACGACGATGGCAAAGATTTGCGACCAGAGGAGCAGGCCGCCAGGCGCGGGTGCCGAGAGCCAGGCAAAGGCGGGGAAGAACTCGAGGGTGCGGGCGAGGCCGATGGTGACGGCGGCGATGGAGGCGGGCTTGGCGACTGCGAACCACGTCCACATGTAGAGGAATGCGGGAGTGTCGCCATAGGCGCCGCGCAGATAGACGTACTCTCCGCCGGCGTAGGGCAGCATGGCGCCTAGCTCGGCGTATGTCATGGCGCCGAAGAGCGAGAGCAGGCCACCGACGATCCAGGCGAGATAGACGAGCGTGGAGGAACCGGTATCGCGCATCATTTCGCGCGGGACGAGAAAGATGCCGCTGCCGATGATGGTGCCGACGACGATGGCGGTAGCCTGGCTGGCGCCGAGGACACGAGGGAGGTCAGCGGGGGCTTGTTGTCTATGCGCGGCAGGTGGCTGGCTCATGCGGTGATGTGAGGGTAGCACGCCTGGGAGACAGGATCTTCGAATAGATTCGGGGGTCGAATCAGATGTTTCTGCAAACGTATACAATAAACACGATTTTGATTTTCGAGTCGTGCCCGCGTTGCGACCAGTACAGTTCCAGAGCACCGCGCATGAGTCTGGATGGGCAAAGGAGCCGCATGGATCGCCGTGATTTTTTGAAAGCCACTGGAACACTTGTTGCAGGCGCAACGGTAGCGTCGGGAGTGCCCGCCTCCAGCTATGCCGCGGAATCGCCGAGCACGGCGGGCCGCCGCGTTTTGCCCATCAACCGCAATTGGCGCTACAGCCCCAAGGCTTCGCCGGAAGCCCGCGCCCGCGACTTCAACGACGCCGGGTTTGTGCGGGTTACGGTGCCGCATACGAATATTCGCCTGCCGTGGCACGGTTTCGACGAGAAGTTGTATGAGTTTACCTCGATCTATCGGCGTCCTCTTCGTGTGCCGGCCGCGGCGCGAGGCCAGCGGGTGTTTGTTGATTTTGAAGGCGTGATGACCGCTTCCACCGTCTGGCTGAACGGCGTGCGCCTGGGCGAATACAAGGGCGGCTATACGCCGTTTTCGTTTGAGCTGACGGAGCATCTCGACTTCGACCGCGACAATGTTCTGGCCGTCGAGGTGGATTCCAGCGAGCGCCCTGACATTCCGCCTTTCGGCAACGAGGTGGATTACCTTACCTTCGGCGGAATCTATCGCGAAGTGTCGTTGCGCGTTGTTCCTCCGACGTTCATTGAGAACATTTTTGCGCAGCCCAAAGACGTGCTCTCTGGCAAGCCGAGTCTTGACGTGGAGTGCTTCATTCAACATCCTGAAGCCTCTTCCGCTCAGCATGCGGCCGGCGGTGCGCTCACCCTGGAAGCGGCTCTGTACGATGGCGAGCGCCTGATCGGCAAGGCCACGCAGTCTGTATTGCCTGCCGGCTCCGGGGATGGAAGCCAGACTCTGCATCTGGACAATCTCGGGGCGATTCAGCTCTGGGATCTGCGGACACCCAAACTGTATCGCGTCGAGGTGCGCCTGCTGCGCGGTGCGCATGTGGTTGACAGCGACTCACGCCGCATCGGCTTTCGCGAGGCGCGGTTTACGCCGCAGGGCTTCTCGCTCAATGGGAGAATCGTGAAGCTGCGCGGGCTGGACCGCCACCAGACGTTCCCCTGGGTTGGCCAGGCGATGCCGGGCCGCGTGCAGCGCCGCGACGCGCAGATTCTGCGCAAGAACCTGAAGTGCAACATTGTGCGGACGTCGCATTATCCGCAGTCGCGCCATTTTCTTGACGCCTGCGACGAGATCGGCCTGCTGGTGCTTGAAGAGATACCGGGCTGGCAGCATATCGGCGATCTTGCGTGGCAGGACATCTCGGTGGACAACGTGCGCCGCATGGTTCGCCGCGACTGGAATCATCCGTCAGTCATTCTGTGGGGTGTGCGCATCAACGAGTCGCGCGACGACCATGACTTCTACACGCGCACGAACGCGATGGCCCACAAGCTCGATTCCACGCGCCAGACCGGCGGCATCCGCAACTTCCAGGCATCTGAGCTGCTGGAAGATGTCTTCACCATGAATGATTTCGGTTTTCCACTGATGGCGCCGAATCATCCTCGTTATCTGAATACCGAGTTCGTGGGTCACACCTTTCCGACGAAGTCGATTGACAATGTAGAGCGGCTGCGCGAACACACTGTGCGGCATGCGCGCGTGCACAACCAGCTGGCTTCAAATCCGCAATATGCGGGGGGCATTGGCTGGTGCGCGTTCGACTATAACACCCACGATAATTTTGGTTCGGGCGACCGCATCTGCTACCACGGCGTTTCGGACATTTTTCGCGAGCCCAAGCCGGCGGCGGGTTTCTACCGCTCGCAGTGCCATCCGGACGAGGAGATTGTGCTGGCACCCGCGTTTCATTGGGCGCCCGGCGATGAGAGCGTGGGATTTACGACGGCGCTGGTTTCGTCGAATTGCGATCACCTGAAGTTCTACATCAGCGGAGAGCTGGTGGCAGAGGCCGACCCGGATCGCGCGCAGTTTGCGCATCTGAAATACGCGCCCTTCAGCGCCAACCTGGGCCATGTACGCGCGGGCTGGGGCGATTTGCGCATTGATGGATACATCCAGGGCAAGCAGGTCATCTCACGCAGCTTCTCGGGCAAGGGCATCGATCAGAAATTTGCCCTGCTGCCCGATGACACGACGCTGACCGCCGATGGAGCGGACACGACGCGCGTGGTTCTGCGCGTGACGGACGAGTTTGACGCCATTCGCCCGTTTGCCAATGACGCGATTCGTTTTGAGCTGACAGGGCCGGCAGAGTTGATTGGCGACAATCCTTTCGCGCTTATTGGAGGCACCGGCGCTGTGTGGATTCGCGCAACCGAACAGGCAGGCAAGGTGCGGCTGACTGCGCACCATCCGATTCTTGGCGCGCGGCACGCGGAGTTCGAGATGACCGCGGCTGCGCCGGAAGAGGCATGAGGGGAGCCAGGCGGGGTGACTCCGCTGCCGCACCCGGAACTGATGCGGCAGTGGAGTGTGCGTAGGGTACTCTGGGTGTGCGCGTGGCGCGTCTACTTGGCGGGTGCGGGCGGAGCATCCTCGTTGAGGATGTCAGAGACTGCCAGCCAGGAACCGTCTGACTGCTTTTGGAAAACGGTGACATATTTGCCCTTTTCCGTGAGCACTTTTTTCGATTTTGGAGCCGTGACGGTCATGGTAAAGGCTCCTTCGCTGTAGGCGAGATCGCTGGACCTCGCGACTTGCACCCGGGTGGACGCGAAGGTCATGGTGAAGTTCTTGTCGGCGAGCAGAGGTTTGAAGGCCGCGGCAATGCCGGATCGACCGCTGATGACGGGTGCGTCGGGAAGCAGGAGGGACGCGTCTTCGGTGTAGAAGGCGGCGAGCTTGTCGGCGTCCTTGCCGGCGAATGCCTGCACCCATTTTGCTTCAGTTGCGCGAATGGCCTGCGCGTCGGCTTCGCGGGTGTCTGGTGGAGTGGGCGCCGGAGCGGGTGTGCAACCCACGAGGAGGCTGGCGAGGGCGATGGCACCCAGCCAGAGTTTACGTGTCGTCATAGGATTCTCCTTCGGGGAAGAAGAACAATAGCACAGTTTGACTTTGAGGAGCGGGAAAGCAGCCGGGAATGGTGTGTGCAGAGTGCGCGGGGACTAACGCACACTTAAGTTGTGGGTTGCGCGGAGTGGAAATGCCGCCAGATGGCTTCGGCGGTTTTGCGGGGGACGACGGCGGCGAGGGATTCGGCGGTGGCCTGCTGGACGTCACGGAGGCTGCCGAAGTGGGTGATGAGGCGCTGGCGGGTTTGCGGGCCGACGCCGGGGATGTTGAGAAGCTCTGAGTCGCGGTCGCGCATGGCGCGGCGCTGGCGGTGATAGCCGACGGCGAAGCGATGGCTCTCGTCGCGGATGAGCTGGACGAGGTGGAGGACGGGTGAGCGGCGGTCGAGGACGACGGGCTCGTCCTCGTTGCCGTAGAGGTAGATGACCTCTTCGCGCTTGGCGATGGAGGCGAGGGGCTGCGAGGTGAAGCCGAGGGATTCGAGGGCGTCGGCGGCGGCGTGGAGCTGGCCGAGTCCGCCGTCGATGAGGACGAGCGAGGGCATGGGCTGGTTCTCATCCTTGAGCCGGCGATAACGCCTCTCCACCACTTCGCGCATGGAGGCGAAGTCGTCTACGCCCTGGACGGTCATGACTTTGAACTTGCGATAGGCGGACTTGTTCATCTTGCCGTCTTCCCAGACGACGAGGGAGGCGACGGTTTCAGCGCCCTGGATGTGGGAGATGTCGAAGCACTCAATGCGGCGGGGCAGCTCGGGGAGCATGAGGGCGTCGGCGAGGGCCTCTTGAACGGCCTTGCGGGAGGGCTCCAGCACGCGGAAGCGCTGGGTGTGGGACTGACGGGCATTCTGGCTGGCAAGATCGACGAGGGAACGCTTTTCTCCGCGCTGGGGGACTGCGAGCTCGACGCGGTGGCCGGTGCGCTCGGCGAGCAGGGCGGTGAGGGATTCGCGGTCGTCGAAGTCAACAGGGACGAGGATGGAGCGCGGGACGTAGTGCTGGTCGATATAAAGCTGCTTGAGCAGGGCGGAGAAGAACGGTCCGGGGCGGAAGGCAGGCTCGACGGGCTGGCTTGACTGGTCTCTCACCCCTTCCGCGGAAGTACGCGGAAAGGATGGGGCACCCGGTCTTGTGGTCTCCCAGGTCTCAGAATCGAGACCTGGGGCACCCGGAATGTTTGGCAGGGTCTTCGAATCGAGACCTGGGGTACCCACGGCATCTGTGGTTGTGTCTTCGTTGATTGCTTCGAGAAGCTCGGGGAGGTCTTCCCAGAAGAACTCGCGGCGGTCGACGATTTTGCCTGCGCGCATGTGGAACAGGTTGACGGCGAGCGCGCCATCCTCAAAGTGATAGCCGAAGACGTCAGCGTCGTCGCTTTGCTCGGCGGTGGCGATGCGCTGTTTTTCCTGGAGCTGGCGGATGGTGGAGAGCTGGTCGCGGAGGCGGGCGGCGGCCTCGAACTGTTCGGCTTCGGCGGCGGCCATCATGCGCGCGGTGAGCGTGCGCTCCAACTCTGCGTGGCGGCCCTCAAGGAAGAGCTGCGCGTCGCGGACGGCGTCCTTGTAGGCCTCGGGCGTGGTGAGGCCCTCGACGCAGGGGCCGAGGCAGCGATGGATGTAGTACTGCAGGCAGGCGCGCGGGTGGTAGCGGGAGAGATCGACCTTGCAACTGGGCAGCAGAAAGCTGCGGTGGATGAGCTCGACGACGCGGTAGGCGAGATTGCCGGGGAAGTAAGGGCCGTAGTACGCAGCGCCGTCCTTGCGCAGGCGACGGGTGACAAACACTTTGGGATAGCGGTCGGCGAGTGTGAGCTTGACGTAGGGGTAGGTCTTGTCGTCGCGGAGGAGGATGTTGAAGCGGGGCTTGCGCTGCTTGATGAGGTTATTTTCGAGAGCGAGCGCCTCGTGCTCGTTGGCGACGAGGATGTAGTCGAGGTCAATGGCCTCGCGCATCAGGGAGCCGGTTTTGGCGTTGGCCTGCGAGGCCTCAAGGAGGTAAGAGCGAACGCGCGATCGGAGGTTCTTTGCCTTGCCGACGTAGATGACCTCGCCTTCGGCGTTCTTGTAGAGGTAGACGCCGGGCTGGGTGGGCAGAGCGCGGATTTTCTCTTGCAGGTCCATGGGGTGTGTGCAGTTCCTAGGATAGCGGGTGCGGGAAACGGGTAGCTCCGAGTCGCGGAAAGCAGGGCAATCCTTACCGAAATGGGTAAAAATTATACGGAGCTGCACCCCGAGGCACGGGGCGCTGAATTCTACAAGGCATTTTTTTACATATATTTACGCTGTTCTTTGACTTTGGCTTTGGGAATGCAAGGTATGGGGCGAAGGAAAAATGAACAGCTGCCCGCATTCTGGGTATTGGGCCAGAGAAGGGCGGCGGAGAGAAACGGGGGATATGACAATGAATCGATTTGGAATGTTGATGCTGGCCGCTTTGACTGCTGCGGGAGTTTCTGGGTGCGCGACAAAGAACTACGTGAAAAGCCAGACAGCACCGTTGATTGAGCACACGGGTCAGCTTGAAGACAAGACGGCGGCCAACGGACGGGCGATCCACGACACGGACGACCGGGCGCAGGCCGGCATCAAGCAGGCACAGGGGGCGGCGGACACTGCTACGCAGAATGCCCAGAGCGCGACCAAGGCGGCGGGAGACGCGGAGACGGCGGCCAACGATGCCGTGCATCGCGCCAGTTCGCTGGACAGCGTGGTGAAGGGCCTGGACAACTACAAGCAGATGGCCGACGTGTCGGTGACGTTCGGCTTTGACAAGTCCGTGCTGACCCAGGACGACAAGGATCAGCTTGACAGCTTTGCCGCGCAGCTTAGCAACGCAAAGAGCTACATCCTCGAAGTGACGGGCGGGACCGACTCGACGGGGCCTGCGCAGTACAACTACGAGTTGAGCCAGCGCCGCGCGGATGCGGTGGTGCAGTATCTGGCTGCAAAGTACAACATCCCCGCGCACCGCTTCTATCTGATCGGCATTGGCGAGGACAAGGAAGTGGCGCCGAACAACACGGCGGAAGGGCGCAAGAAGAATCGCCGCGTGGAAGTGCAACTGCTGACCAACATGAGCAGCGACGCTGCCGCGGCGCAGGGAAACGGCAACTAAACGGAGGCATCGCGCATAGCACTCCCGGTGAACCGGGTTTGTGAGGGGATGTGCGTGCGAGAAACATCAGGCCATCCAGGCTGACGCCTGGATGGCCTGATTCATTTGTGCGGAGGAGAAGGTGTCAGGCTTTGCCGGCCTCAAGCTGCCTTACGTGCTCGGCGCGCACCTCATTCGCAGTGAAGAGACGCAGAAAGGGTGCTCCGGCTGCGGCGGCCTCAACGGCGGGGCGGCCGTTGGCTTCTTCGCGTTCCACGATGCAGACCACGGCGGCGACGATCATGCCGGCCTCGCGGGCAGCCTCAATGGCGTTGATGGTGGAGGCGCCGGTGGTGCAGACATCATCGACGATGACGACGCGGGCGCCCTCGCGGAAGAAGCCCTCAATGCGGCGGCCCGTGCCGTGAGCCTTTTCTGCCTTGCGCACGAGGAAGCCGTGCAGCAGTGGCGCGGAGGGGTTGGAGAGCGCGCGCCAGGCGCTGGCGGTGGCCACGTTGGAGACGATGGGGTCGGCTCCCATGGTGAGGCCGCCGACGGCTTCGGCGTGGATGTTGTTCTGCTCAAGCAGTTCGAGGATGGCATGGCCGGTGAGGCGACCTCCCTGGGCGTGGAGGGTGGTGGTGCGGCAGTCGATGTAGTAATCGCTGGTGCCGCCGGACGACAGTTTGAACTGGCCAAGGCGGAAGCTGGTGCGTGCGAGAAGGGCGAGCAGTTGCTGCGTGTGGGTTGGCGTGGGCATCACTTGAGATTGTAATGGGCGGGGGTCACATGCGCTCAAGATGCTTGAAGCCGCTGGTGCCGAAGAACATGAGGGAGAAAAGCAGGAAGTTGTAGCTGGCATGGACCAGTACGCTGGCCGCGAGAGAGCGCGTGGCCAGCCGCACCCAGCAGAGAACCAGACTGACGCAGATGAGCAGCAGGAACGGGCCGACGCTGTAAGCGGTCTGGTCGGCGTGAATGAGCGCGAAGAGAATGCTGGTGATGAGGGTTGCCACACTCATTGCGGGCATGGACCACTGGGGATGGCCGTTTTCGTCGAGCGGATGAGGCGGCTTGTTGTGCGCCTTTTCAGCCATCCAGTCGAAGGCGGTACAGAGGGCGGGCAGCAGGAAGCCGCGAAACCCCATCTCCTCAAAAAAAGGCGCGAGGGTGACGCCGAAGGCGAAGAGCATCCACGCCGCGCCAGGCATGCGAAAGATGCGGTCAATGGGAGCGTCTGCGGGCCCGGGAATGAGCACGCTGTTGAACATGGCAAGGATGAAGCAGACGACGGCAGCGCCGAAGAGGCGGTCGCGCAGGCGCAGGGCAGTTGCGCCGCGCCAGTGGAGGCCGGCGAGAAGTCCCTTGTGCCAGAACAGCGGGAAGATCAACAGGGAGCCGGCGAAGGTAAGGATGTAGAAGATTCCCTCGCTGCCCAGGGTGTAGTGGATTTCGGTTGTTGCCTGCGCGATGGTAGAGACGCCGAAGAGATGGAAGTAAAGAGCAATACGGGCCGCGATGCCGGCACCGAAGAGACCGATGAGCGCAATGAGGATGAGTATGCCGAGGTGGCCGAAGTGCGGGATGCGCTCCTCCTGCGAGGGCTCGGGCTGAAGGAACTGCATGAAAAGCTGCGGAGCTGCGCCGGCCGGCGCAGCTGGAACGGGCGGCGGTTCGGTGTCCGGTAGAGGCACAGCGGATTCTGCAGCGCCTTGCTCGGGCAGTGCGTGGTTCTCCGGCTCGAGTGGAGAAGATTGCTCCGGTAGATCGTTCATGAGGTCCCGGGCTTCTTTCTGCGCGAGGCGGTCTTTTTTGCCGTGGACTTTTTGGCGGCGCGCTTGTTGGCTGTTTGAGCAGTGCTTACCGCAGAGTCTGCATTTTCGTTTAGAGCGCCTGCGGCGGGTGCATCGCTCACTGACTCCTGAGCCGGATCGTCGCTGAAGTCCAAGGGAGCCAGTTGGCCGTTGCTGGAGGCATAATACCGGGCCAGGAACTGCCCGGTATAGGAGCCCGGCGTAGCGGCAATCCTGGAGGGACGGCCTGCGGCCACGAGGTGGCCCCCATCTTCACCGCCTTCAGGGCCGAGATCCAGAATCCAGTCCGCGTTGCGGATCACGTCGAGGTTGTGTTCGATGATGATGACCGAGTTGCCCAGATCGGTGAGGCGATGGAGCACTTCAAGGAGCTTGCGCACGTCGTCGAAGTGGAGTCCAGTGGTGGGCTCGTCGAGCAGGTAAAGCGTGCGGCCGGTCTGGCGCTTGCTTAACTCGCGGGCCAACTTCATGCGCTGCGCTTCTCCGCCGGAGAGCGTGGTGGCGCTCTGGCCGAGATGAACGTAGCCGAGGCCCACGTCGACGAGGGTTTGGAGTTTCTGCTTGACCTGGGGCACGTTGGCCAGCACGGCGAGCGCGTCTTCAATGGTGAGGTCAAGAATGTCGGCGATGGAGTGGCCGTGGAACTTCACGGCGAGCGTCTCCTGGTTGTAGCGCCTGCCGTTGCAGACCTCGCACTGGACGTAGACGTCCGGCATGAAGTTCATTTCAATGCGGCGCTGACCATCGCCCTGGCAGGCCTCGCAGCGACCGCCGGCGACGTTGAAGCTGAAGCGGCCGGGCTTGTAGCCGCGCTCGCGCGCCTCTGGCAGCATGGCGAAGAGATCGCGGATGGGCGAGAAGACCTGGGTATAGGTGGCCGGGTTGGAGCGCGGCGTGCGGCCAATGGGCGATTGGTCAATGCGGACGACCTTGTCAATCTGCTCGGCCCCGCTGAGCGACTCATGCGCGCCGGGCTCCTCGCGCGAGCCGTAGATGGTTTTGGCCAGCGAGCGGTAGAGGATGTCGTTAATCAGGGTGCTTTTGCCGCTTCCGCTGACGCCAGTGACGACGGTCATGACGCCCAGGGGAATGCGAATGGTGATGTCCTGGAGGTTGTGCTCGCGCGCTCCGGTGACGGTGATCCACTTGCCGGTGAGCGGGCGGGGCTGGGCGCGGTGAAGGATCCCGGCGGCGCCGGAGAGATAGCGGCCGGTGAGCGACTCGGGGCAGGCCATGATCTGGGCCGGAGTGCCCTCGGCGACGACGCGGCCACCGAGGCGACCAGCTCCGGGGCCGAGGTCGAGGACGTAGTCGGCGTGGCGGATGGTGTCTTCGTCATGCTCGACGACGAGCACGGTGTTGCCCAGGTTGCGCAACTGCTCGAGCGCCTCAATGAGGCGGGTGTTGTCGCGCTGGTGCAGGCCGATGGAAGGCTCGTCGAGGACGTAGAGCACTCCGCGGAGGCGCGAGCCGATTTGGGTGGCGAGGCGGATGCGCTGGCCCTCGCCGCCGGAAAGGGTGGCGGCGTTGCGATCCAGCGAGAGATAGCTGAGGCCGACGGCACAGAGGAACTCAAGTCGCTCGACGATTTCGCGGCGGATGCGCTCTGCGATCAGGGCTTCGCGGGAAGTGAAGCTGAGACCGTAGGCAGCGGAAAGTGCGCGGTTGAGCGGCAAAGCGGTGAAGTCGGCGATGGAAAGGCCGCCGATTTTGACGGCCAGCGACTCTGGGCGCAGGCGCTTGCCGCGGCAGACAGGGCAGGGCGTCGCGGACATGAAATTCATCATGTATTCGCGGTAGCCCTCGCTGCGGGCTTCTTCAATGGTGTCGCGCAGGTAGGTGAGGATGCCGTGGAAGCCGGTGCGCGGGGCCTCGTTTTTGGGCGGGCCGTAGACCAGGATGTGTTGCTGGCGTGCTGGCAGGTCTTCAAACGGCACCTTGAGGTCGATCTTGTAGCGATCGGCGGCAAGATTGATGAGGCGGAGAAGATACTGCGAGGCGGAGCCGGGTCCGAGGCCGCCGTCCAGCAGCGGCTTTGACCAGTCGGTGATGACCTTGGCGGGGTCAAGATCGTAGAGAGAGCCGAGGCCGTGGCACTCCGGGCATGCGCCGAAGGTGGAGTTGAACGAGAAGCTGCGCGGCTCCAGTTTGGGGACGTCCAGACCGCAATCGGGGCAGGCCATGGAAGACGAAAACAACTGCTCATCGCCGCCGGCGAGGCCGATGAGAACCAGTCCATTTGCCAGTTGCAGGGCCTTGGAGACGGCTGCGGTCAGGCGCTTCTCGACGGAGGGTTTTCCTGGGACCAGCGGCGCAGCGGCCTTTGGCGCGGCTTCTTCAGGCGCCTGCTTGAGCAGGATGCGGTCAACGATTGCCTCGATGGTGTGGTTCTTGCGCCGGTCGAGCAGGGGCGGCTCTGACAGGTCGTGCATTTCGCCATCGACGCGGGCGCGAAAACCCTGCTGATCAAGTTGATCGAGCAGATCCTTGAATTCTCCTTTGCGGCCGCGCACGATGGGGGCCATGACGGTGACGCGCTCTCCCATGCCGAGCTGGAGGATGCGCTGCACAATCTGATCTGCCGTCTGGCGGGCGATGGGCCTGCCGCAGTTGGGGCAGTGGGGCGTGCCGACGGAGGCGTAGAGGAGGCGCAGATAGTCGTAAATCTCGGTGATGGTGCCGACGGTGGAGCGGGGACTGCGGCTGGTGGTTTTCTGCTCGATGGAGATGGCGGGGCTGAGGCCCTCGATGGAATCCACGTCGGGCCGCTCGATCTGGTCGAGGAACTGGCGGGCGTAGGCGGAGAGCGTCTCAACATAGCGGCGCTGCCCTTCGGCATATATCGTGTCAAAGGCGAGCGAACTTTTGCCGGAGCCGGAAAGCCCGGTGACCACCGTGAGCGTGTTGCGGGGAATGCGCACACTGATGTCGCGCAGATTGTGCTGGCGCGCCCCGCGCACCGAAATGTGAGTGATGGTCATGATGAGGTTATAGGGGAGCGATGGGCCGTTTCCGGGCTGCGCAATGGGCCAGTTTCCCGATCGCAACCCCTATGAGGTATTCTATTTGCCAATAGAAACAAGGGTCAACGCGGTGTTTTTTCCCGCCACAATTGCACGAATGATTCTACTCTTGCCTGAGAGTTCTCCTGGTTGCGGAAACCCGCAACGTAAGGCAATGCGCGTGCGGAGAAATGGCTGAGGCAGAAATAATGGCGGATTTGCTGAATTTGACGATGTTGATTTGTGCATCTCTGGGCTCGATGGCATTCGGCGTGCTGACGGCTTACTGTATTTTTCGCGTCGGCTTTGCGTTGATACGCCCGCAAAAGCGTCCCGTTGCAGTGAAGGCGAGCGCAAAGACGGCGAGCGTGGTTTAACTTTCCCCAATCTTTATGGCCCGCGCCTGCGGGTCAACCCTTTTGTAATGCGGTTTGCATCGAATCCAACCCCGCGCTGGCCGGGCATTGCGGAGCTCTGCACTCTCTCCATTTTTCCACTTAAACCGGCTACCAATTCGGCGGATTATTCTGCGGCGGCATCGGCTGCGGCGGGCGCATGGTGGTGCCAGGTCCGAACCCCGGGCGAATGATTGGCGGGGCTGCGGGCGGCTGCGCAGGCTCTTCGGGTTCGTTATCGGCAGCATCCTCGCTGGGGGTGTTCTGCGCCGCGCGGCTGGCTGCATCCTGCGCGCCACCAGCGCTTCGCGCGGTGAGCAGGATGCGGCTTGGCGCGCCGCGGCCCTGGTCGCCAATCATCAGCACGTTGTAGCCGGACCCCTGCAGGAGCTGGATGAGTACGTCGCGCGCCTTTCCCGGTCCATAGACGCCAAAGATCCGCTGTTCCGACACAGTCCCTTCCAGCTTTGCGCCGGTGGCTGTTGCCACGTCTTCCAGAATCTGCCGGAGGCTTGAGTTTGTGGCCTGGATACTGAGTCCCTGGCTGTTCCACGTGACGGCTGCGGGAGCTGGCTGGTTGTTGACGGGCCAATTGGGTTTGGGCGGCTCGGGCGGGGTGGCCGGCATCTTGGCGTCCCCGGCTCCTTTGCGAACCTTTGCTGAACGGAGGTGGCGATGCGTTGTCTTGTGCGCAGCGGCGGGTGGAGGGGGCGTTTGCGCGTGCAGCAGGCCGGTCGCGAGCACACCTGCCAGCAGCAGGGAGCTTAGACACAACCAACCCTTCGGCACAAAAGCCTGTAAGGCCAAGGAACGACAACGGATCGTTGTGCGCATGGAAACCTGCTTCCCAGGCAGATGGTAACCCGGCTGCGGCAGCTTATGGCCGCTCTACTGTACTAGACTAACAGTGGCCCACGGACGCTCATGAAAGTTTACGGGGGCAGAGGAGAATCGCAAGAGATGCGTCTCTGCTGTAAAGGTTGGATCATGGCGCTGCTGCTGGCCGTTCCTGTGGCGGGCATGGCGTCAAACTGCACCACGCAGGCGGAACTTGCGCCGCAGGACCGGAGCGCCCTGGCAGCAGCCGGGCAGGGGATAGCGCTGGCGATTCTGCAGCAGGATTACCCCACACTCCAGTCAGCGCTGCTGCCTGCAGTTGCTCCGGAATGGGATGGAATTCGCACGGCAGTGGAGAATGCGGCGCCGCTCGTGAAAGGCGGCCAGGTCAGGCTGCGATCCATTTATTTGCTGGACTCTTCTTCTGCCTCCGCGCCCGCTGATACGCAGTTTTTCTGCTCGAACGCGAGCGGCTCGCTGACCGTAACCATCACCATGCGTTCATTGCCGCCGGGACGGTATGCGGTGGTGCTGGCCGATGCCGCGGGAGCGCAACTGGGCGGGCAAATGGGCTTTGTTCTGGTCTGGGATCAAACGGGGCTGGTTCCGCGATGGAAGCTCGGCGGAGTTTCGCTGCGCCAGGGAATCATCGACGGGCATGACGGCGTGTGGTTCTGGACTAGCGCGCGCGCGCAAGCCGCGTCGAATGCGCCGTGGAGCGCATGGTACAGCTATGATCTGGCGCGGTACCTGCTGTTGCCGGTGGACTTTATTTCATCGCCGAACCTGGAGAAGCTTATTCAGGAACAGGCGCAGATCAAGGGGGCGCCGTCGGGTGCATTCCCTTACTCGCTTGCGGACGGCGATCGCACCTGGAAGATCGACGAGATTCGGGTGGATACCCGGCTGCATGAGGCGGATCTGGGGGTGACCTACGAGTCCATCGGCCTGACGGATCCGGCGGCGCTGCGCACGGAGGCAGTGGCCGTGCTGAGCGCGCTGCTGAAGGCGCATCCGGAACTGAGGCAGAACTTTCACGGGCTCTGGGCCTACGCTTCGCGCGATGGCAAGACAACCACGATCATCGAGCTGCCGATGGCGCAGATTCCGTAGGCAAGGACGGTTGAATACATTGGCTGCCATGATTGATTTGCGTTCTGACACGGTGACACGCCCCACCCCTGATATGCGCACGGCCATGCTGACCGCCGAAGTGGGCGATGATGTGTATGGCGAAGATCCCACGGTCAACTTGCTGGAGCGACGGGCGGCGGAGATCTTTGGGCGCGAGGCAGCGCTGTTTGTGCCGACGGGCACCATGGGCAACCAGGTTGCGATTCGTGTGAACACGCAGCCGGGGCAGGAAATCATCTGCGAGGCGCGCTCGCACATTCTTGACTGGGAGATGGCGACGGCGGCGACGTTCTCCGGCTGCCTGATCCGCACGGTGGCGACGGAAAGCGGCACGCTGACGTGGAAGGATATTGAACCGGCGATCCATGAGCGGAGTACGTTTCGAGCGGCGACGGGACTGATTGAGATTGAGAACACCGCGAATATGGCGGGTGGGCGCTGCACGCCGCTGGCTGCGATGGAAGAGATCTGGAGCCACGCACGAGAACGCAAGCTGCCGGTGCATCTGGACGGAGCGCGCATCTTTAACGCAGCGACGGCGCTTGGCGTGGATGTGAAGACACTGACGCGCGGCTTTGACACGGTGATGTTCTGTTTGTCGAAGGCGCTGTGCGCGCCGGTGGGGTCGATGCTGGTGGGTTCGGCCGAGTTGATGGGCCGTGCGCGCATCTATCGCAAGGCGCTTGGCGGCGGCATGAGGCAGGCAGGCGTGCTGGCGGCAGCGGGACTAATCGCGCTGGAGAAGATGCCTGCACGGCTGCACGAAGATCATGCGAACGCGCGACTGCTGGCTGAAGCGCTGACGCACATGGACGGCGTGGACCTTGATCTGGCTACGGTTGAAACGAACATCGTGATCTTCAAGCTGACGGGCGACCTGACCGCGGCGGAACTGGTTGCGCGGCTGAAGGCGCGCGGCGTGCTGGCCAGCGCGGTGGGGCCCAAGGCGATCCGGCTGGTGACGCACCATGATGTGGACCGGGCCGCGTGTGTGCAGGCTGCCGAGACGCTTGCGGAAGTAATGAAGGCGTAGACCGCCGGCAGAATGGGGCGGGCCGCCGCATCGAAGCCATTGTTCATTCACACGCGATTCCGATCATGCTGAGCTTGCCGTCCCGGCAGCCACGGAATAGACTCATCCGCAACCTGCTGTGTTGTAGGATTTCTGAGGGCGGACCAGCGCCTTTGCAGGCCACAAGCAGCAAGCTTTGCATCAGCATCCGATTCAGCCGGAGGAGGCGAATTGCGAGTTGGCTTATTCACACGCGAGTATCCCCCGCAAGTGTACGGGGGCGCTGGAGTCCATGTTGATTATCTGAGCCGCGAGCTGGCCAAAGCGATAGAGGTTGAGGTGCACTGCTGGGGCCCGCAGCATGCCGACCACGGCAACCTGCACGTGCGCGGCGCGGAACCATGGCCGGAGATTTCAAACGGTACTGAAGGCAAGTTCAAAGGGGCTCTGGAAGCCTTCAGCCTGAACCTGACGCAGGTGAAGGCGCTCAGGGGCGTGGACGTGGTGCACACGCACACCTGGTACGTGTCAATGGCAGGCTTTCTTGCGAAGAAGCTCTACGGTGTGCCTTTTGTGCTGACCACGCACTCGCTGGAGCCGCTACGCGCCTGGAAGGCCGAGCAACTTGGGAGCGGCTACGCCATGAGCTCGTGGATGGAGCACACGGCAATTCTGGATGCGGATGCGATTATTGCCGTCTCGCAGGGAACGAAGGCGGACATTCAGCGCGCGTACCCGGATGTGGACCCCGAACGCATCCATGTGATTTACAACGGCATCGACCTTGCGGAGTATCAGCAGACCGCGGAGACCAAAGCGCTGATAGATTACGGCGTCGATCCTTCTGTGCCCTATGTTCTATTTGTGGGCCGCATCACGCGCCAGAAAGGCGTGACACATTTGGTGGATGCTATTCGCTACCTGCCGCCGGGCACTCAGGTTGTGCTATGCGCGGGCGTACCGGACACGCCGGAGATTGCCGCAGAGTTGCGCAGCAAAGTCGAAGAGGCACGCAAGGCTCATCCGCGCATTGTGTGGATTGAAAAGATGGTCACTAAGCATGAGGCCATTCAGCTTTACAGCAATGCGCGCGTTTTCTGCTGCCCTTCAGTCTATGAACCTTTCGGCATCATCAATCTTGAAGCCATGGCCTGCCGCGCTCCGGTGGTGGCCAGCGCCACGGGTGGCATCAAGGAGGTTGTGGTGGAGGGCGAGACCGGCTACCTGGTGCCGTTCGAGCAGGATCCTGTGACCAGCTTTCCGCGCGATCCGGAAAAGTTTGCGCGCGATTTGGCGCAGCGGTTGAACCAGATGCTTGAGGATCCGGAGAAGTGCAGGCGCTTTGGAGACGCGGGGCGGCGGCGCGTGGAAGAGATATTCAGCTGGACGGCGATCGCCCACCAGACGATTGGCTTGTACGAGAGATTGATTGAGCAACGAAGGGCAGGCGCGAAGCCCTGACATTGGCCGATGGCGCAAGGTGCCCGCTGCCGTTGCAACTTGAGGACGTAGACGAGGAAAGCGAAGTTACCATGGCGATGATTCAAGGGGATGGACGCAAGCGCGTCGTTATTGAAGCAGTCACTCCTGCCGTGGATGGCGGGCAGTTTGCCGCAAAGCGCACGGTGGGCGATCAGGTTCAGGTGGAAGCGGACATCTTCACTGACGGGCATGACTCGATTGCCGCGTTGCTTCTGGCGCATCGCGAGGGTTCCGCCGAGTGGATCGAGATTCCCATGCATGCGCTGGTGAACGATCGCTGGGCTGCGGCGTTTCGCGTGAGCGATCTGGGCATTTATGGATTCAAAGTGCAGGGGTGGGTGGACCACTTTGAAACGTGGCGGCTGGCGCTGTTGAAGCGCATCCATGCCGACAGTGATGCGGCTGTCGATTATCTGATTGGCGCGGACCTGATTGAGGAAGCCGCAGGCCGGGCAACAGGAGCCGATGCTATCTGGCTGCGGGATCGCGCGTCAGTTCTGCGCTCTGGTGATGCGCCCAAGAACCTGCGCATCCATGCGACTGATCCCACATTGCATGAGTTGGTCGCGCGGTATCCTGACAAGCGGCACGCGACCGAGTGCGCAAGGGAATTCAAGATTTCTGTCGAGCCGGTGCGTGCGCGCTTCAGTTCCTGGTACGAGTTCTTTCCTCGTTCGACGGCTCAGGAGCCGGGCAGGCACGGCACCTTTGCGGATTGCGAGAAGCGCCTGCCTTATATCGCCGAGATGGGCTTCAATGTTGTCTACATGCCGCCCATTCATCCTATCGGGCGCACGTTTCGTAAGGGGCGCAACAACAATCCCGAGTGCCAACCAGGGGACCACGGCAGCCCGTGGGCGATTGGCGCAGTGGAGGGCGGGCACAAGGTGATTCTGCCGGAACTTGGGACCATCGAAGAGTTTCGCAGTTTTGTCGCGAAGGCCCGGGACTTCAATCTTTCGGTGGCGCTTGATATCGCGTTCCAGGCCGCGCCCGATCACCCGTATGTGAGCGAGCACGAGAACTGGTTCCGCAAGCGGCCGGATGGAACGATTCAATATGCGGAGAATCCGCCGAAGAAATACCAGGACATTTTCCCTTTTGATTTTGAGAGCGAAGACTGGCCGGGAATGTGGGAGGAACTGAAGAGCGTGTTCCTCTACTGGATTGAACAGGGCGTGAGCATTTTCCGTGTCGACAATCCGCACACCAAGGCGTTTCCGTTCTGGGAGTGGTGCATTGCGGAGATCAAGCGGGATCATCCGGAGGTGCTGTTTCTGGCCGAGGCGTTTACGCGGCCGAAGATCATGTATCGGCTGGCGAAGATCGGATTCAGCCAGTCGTACACGTACTTCCCATGGCGCAATGCGAAGGATGAGCTGACGGCGTATTTGACGGAACTGACGCAGACGCCGGTACGCGAGTTTTTCCGTCCGAACCAGTGGACGAATACGCCGGATATTCTTACCGAGTTTCTGCAGATTGGCGCCCGCGCGGCTTTTTCGATCCGGCTGTTGCTGGCATCCACGCTTGGCGCGAACTATGGCATCTATGGTCCCGCATTCGAGCTGATGGAGCATGATCCCATACGGCGCGGCAGCGAAGAGTATCTCGATTCAGAGAAGTACGAGATTCGCCACTGGGATATCGAACGGCCCGATAGCCTGCAGCCGCTGATCGCGCGCGTGAACGCGATTCGCAACGGCAACGCCGCGCTGCAAAGCGACTGGTCGTTAAGGTTCCACTACACAGAGAATAACCAACTGATCTGCTATACAAAGGAGTCAGAGGATCGCTCGAATCTGATTCTGACGGTGGTGAATCTCGATCCGCATCATACGCAGTCGGGCTTTGTGACGCTGCCGCTGGATGAGTTGAAGATTCCGCATGACCGCGGCTTTGAAGCAGAAGACCTGCTGACGGGCGAGCGCTATCTGTGGCACGGGGAGCGGAACTATGTGGAGCTGAATCCGGCGCTGAAGAGCGGACACATTTTCAAGATTCATCGCCACATCAAGGTCGAGACGGACTTTGAGTATTTTCTTTAAACGATGCCGACGCCGAACTGAACATAAAGAACGAGAGGCGATTGACGTGCCGAACCTGGATTTTGGCGACAGGACTCCGGCGTATATTTCGCGTCCAATTACCATGGTTGCGGCTTGCATGGAGTGCTAGTCTTCCATCCATGCGCTTCCGTTCCTGTTTGTTTGTGTTGCTTCTGCTTTTGGCGTCGACCGCTCTGCCGCTTGAGGCGCGCGTCCTGCGCGTCGAGATTGCTACCCGCACCGATGTGCTGAATGGCAGGGCATTTGGCGCCGCGGGAGCCTATGAACGCATTACGGGGCGCGTTTACTTCTCGCTTCCAGTGGACAACACGCATAACCGGCGCATCGTGGATTTGCGCAATGCGGTGAACTTGCACAAGGGCGAGGTCGAGTTTTCCTCCGACTTTGTCGCGGTGCGCCCGAAGGATGCGGACAAGGGCAATGGTTCGATGATTCTGGAGGTTCCCAACCGGGGCCGCGCGAACATCATTGCCCTGGTGGACGGCGGCGATGAGGACCTTGCAAACGGTGCGGGAGACGGATGGCTATTGCGCAATGGCTTTACGGTTGTGAGCCTTGGATGGCAGTGGGATGCGGAAGGCCCGGGCGCGCTGCGATTCTTTGCTCCGATAGCGAAGGCGCATGGAAAGACAATCACCGGCCTGCTGCGCGGCGATCTGATGCTGTCGCGTCCGATGCCTGAGATTCCGCTTGGGCACCTCATCCTCGGCCATATCGGAGGGAGCGAATACCCTGTCGCCGCGACCGACGATCCGCGCAATGTGCTCAGCGTGCGAGATTCGCGCGACGGGAAGCGAAGGATTATTCCTCGTGCGGAGTGGCAGTTCGCGCACAATGTTGACGGCAAGCTCGCGCCCAGCGACCGCTTCATCCACCTCGACGGCGATTTCCAGCCTGGGAAAATCTACGAATACGTCTATGTAGTCGCCGATCCGGTCGTTGCCGGAGGGGGATTCGCCGCCATTCGCGATTTTGCCTCGTATGCCAAGCACGCGCCTGATTCCATTACTCCAGTCAAGCGCGTGTATGGCGAAGGCATCTCGCAGGACGGACGCTTTCTGCGGGACTTTGTGTATCAGGGATTCAATGCGGATGAAGAAGGCAGAATGGCGCTCGATGGAGTTCTGGCCCACGTAGCAGGAGCGGGGCGGGGCAGCTTTAATTACCGCTTTGCACAGCCATCGCGTGACGGGCAGCCGACATCCTCCGTGTTGTTCCCGGTCGATATCTTTCCCTTTACCGATCTGCCAGAGCGGGATCCCGTTACGGGAGAGACGGGAGGGTTACTCGACCGTGCTACGGCGGCGAAGGTTGTGCCCAGAATCTTTCTTTCCCTCACTTCTTATGAATACTGGGGCCGCGCGGCGGCGTTGATTCACACAAGCGCGGATGGAAAGCACGATGTGCCCATCTCAGACCATGTTCGCATCTATCATTTCACTGGTCTGCAGCACTTCTCCGGGCCGTTTCCTCCGCAGAAAGGAAGCGGAGATCTGCTTGGCCAGCAACCGGAGTCCCCGGTGCCGGTGAAGTACTTTTGGCGCGCCATGATTGCGAACATGGACGCGTGGGTTCGCAACAACACGCAGCCGCCCCCGAGCAGCTATCCCAAGATCGCGGACGGAACGCTTGTGCCGTTGAGCAAATATGCATTCCCGCCGATTCCAGGCGTGAACCGGCCGCACGAGGCAAACGAAGGGTATCGTCTGGATTTCGGCCCGCACTGGAGAGACGGAATCCTCAGTATCGAGCCGCCGAAGGTTGGTCCGACGTTTCCCGTGCGTGTGCCCCAGGCAGATGCCGATGGCAACGACCGCGACGGTGTGCGCATGCCGGAGATTGCTGTTCCGCTGGCCACTTACACAGGTTGGAATCTTCGCTCTGCTGCGATTGGCGCGCCCGATCAGCGTGTATCTTTCGAAGGCTCGTACCTGCCGTTCCCCAGGACGGCTGCAGAGCGCCAAAAGACTGGCGACCCGCGCAAGTCGATTGCGGAGCGCTATCGGGATCGCGAGGACTATCTCACCCGGTACGGACATGCAATCGATGAGCTGGTGAAGGAGCGCTGGATTCTGCCGGAAGATCGCGCGACTCTGCGGCAACGCGGCGAAGAGGAATGGTCAGTGGCTGCAGAGTAAAAGCGATGTCTTGCGCCTGGGCTGGGGGAGCCGGGCCGTGGCCTCGCATGGGTTCGCGCCACGGAACCGGATTTTGAATTTTCCCGGACCTCATGGTTGAGGCCCGGGGTTCATGTTTGCGAAGGCCGGTTAGCTAATCTCTAGCACGTCAGAAGCAGCAGCGGCGACGGCTTCAGCGCGCTCCATCAGCTTTTGAGCTACGGTATAGAACTCGGCCGCCTGCGGGCTCTTGGGACCAGCCAGGGCAACGGGCAGTCCGCGGTCGCCGCCTTCGCGAATGGCGGGTATCAGCTCAATGGAGCCGAGGAAGGGAATGTTGAACTGCTTCGCAGTCCGCTCCGCGCCGCCCTTGGAGAAGATGTCGATTACCTCGTGGCAATGCGGGCAGGTGAAGTGGCTCATGTTTTCGACGATGCCCAGCACCTCAACATTGACCTGTGCAAACATCTCGAGGGCCTTGCGCGCATCCTGCAGGCTGACGTCGCTTGGCGTGGAGACGACAACTGCGCCAGTGAGCGGCACGGTCTGCACAAGCGAGATGACCACGTCGCCGGTGCCTGGCGGCAGATCGACGATGAGATAGTCGAGCTCGCCCCAGTTCACTTGCTGCAGGAACTGGCGGATGATCTGGTGCAGCATCGGTCCGCGCATGACGAGCGGCTTGTCGCCGGGCGAGATGTAGCCGATGGAGATGGTCTTGATGCCGTGGGTGTCATTTGGCTCGATCTGGTTGTCAGAGCCGATGCGCGGCTGTTGGGTGGAGCCCATCATCAGCGGCACGTTGGGACCGTAGATGTCGGCGTCGATAAGGCCGACGCGCTGGCCAAGGCGCGAGAGCGCAATGGCGAGATTGACGGCGACGGTGGTTTTGCCCACTCCGCCCTTACCGGAACCGACTGCGATTATTTTTGAAACGCCCGGTAGTGCGACGGGCGAGGGCATGGCAGGTGAATGAGCCATTGTGTTGATTGCTCCTTGTAAATCCTTTTCGTTCTGCAAGCTTGGTTGTGGGTCTGTTATCGCGTGACCGGGGGGCTATCATTCCCGGCGTGTTCCCGCTGCTCCTGTTTGCGGCGGGCGGTTTCGGCCTCGCGATGCTCGCGGCGGCGCAGTGCATCCGCAAAGCGGCGAATCTCATTGGGTGTTTCAGGCAGCAGTACGGGAACTTTCTGCCTGCGGCCCCGATCATCGATGGCCACAAATACCAGGTAGGCGCTGGCCACATGGAGCAGGACGCCGGTCTGCGGGTGTTCCACCCAGACTTTGACGCCCACCTCAAGCGATGTGTTGAAGGCGCGATTGACGCTGGACTTGAGGATCAGTAGATCGCCGACGTGCACGGGCTGAATGAAGTCGATGTGATCCATGGCCGCCGTGACCACATGGCTGCGCGCATGGCGGAAGGCTGCCATGGCGCCCGTGAGATCGATGAAGTGCATCAGCCGGCCACCGAGCAGATTGCCCAGCGTGTTGGCGTCGTTGGGCAGAATGATCTCAGTCATCTCGGACTGGGTGCTGGCCACGGTGCGGGCATTCGGGCTATTTTCAGGAAGGCTCATTGCAGGCTTGCTCCAATCGGTCGGGCTCCGCGCGGTGACGGCCCAGCTACAATGAAAATAGCAGCGGCCGCGCGCTTGGAGCGTACAGTTCCAGTTTCGGCAATCCCAGCCGATTTCGCAAATGCTTCGCGCATTGATTCCGCACAGAGTGAGACGGATGGACAAGATTGCAGGCTTGAGAGAGATTCTGGCGCTGGACCCGAAGAACAGCTTTGCCCGCTACGGTATCGCCATGGAACTGGCAGGGCAGGGCCAGACCGAAGAGGCTTTAAAGGAGTTTGACACGCTGCTCGCCAGCGATCCGGACTACACGGCGGCCTACTTTATGGCGGCGCAGACGATGGCGAATGCAGGGCAAAAGCCGGCGGCGATCGAGCGCCTGAAGGCGGGCATCAGCTGTGCCGCCCGTACGGGCAACCGCCATGCGCTCAGCGAGATGCAGGGCATGTTGGACGAGCTGGACCGCTAAGTGCAGGGTTTGGCCCTGGCATCTGCTACATTCTGAGGGCGCGTAATCGCCTGCATTCCTGGGTAATGTTTTGCGCCATTTTTATCCTGCGCGCATCTATACTGTTGATATGCCAAAGTATTCCATCGTTGTTCCCTTTCACAATGAAGAGGAAAACGTAACCGTTCTCTACGCGCGCCTGAAGCAGGTAATGGAGCAGGTGGGCGACAGTTTTGAGCTGGTGCTGGTCGACGACGGCTCCAGTGACCGCACGTATAAGCTGCTGGAAGAGATTGCCGCGGTCGACAGCCGCGTGCTCGTCGTCAAGCTGCGTCGCAACTTCGGACAGACCTCCGCGCTGGCGGCCGGATTCGACCATGCCTCGGGCGACTTCATCTTCGCCATGGACGGCGACCTGCAGCACGATCCCAATGAGATTCCGAACTTCATCGAGAAGCTTGAAGAGGGATATGACGTTGTTTCGGGCTGGCGCAAGGAGCGCATCGACAACTTCGTGATGCGGCGGATTCCATCGCGCTGCGCCAACTGGCTGATGGCCAAGCTCTCTGGCGTGGACATTCACGATTTTGGTACGACCTTCAAGGCATATCGCCGGGAAGTGATCACGAATATTCCGCTGTATGGCGAGATGCACCGGTTCATTCCCGCGCTGGCGAGCTGGTATGGCGCGTCGATCTGCGAGATCCCCATCAAGAACGTGCATCGCGAGCGGGGCAAGAGCCACTACGGCATCGGGCGCACCTTTCGCGTATTCTTCGACCTGCTCACGATTCGATTCCTGCTGAAGTACATGAGCAGGCCTTTGCACTTTTTTGGCAGCTTTGGGGCGCTTGGCATTCTGTTTGGCACATTCCTCTCGGCCATGCTGCTGGGCATGAAGATCATGAACCCGCACCAGAACGTGATGGACCAGCATGGTCCGATGTTCGTGATTGCAGGCGTTCTGATTGTGGCGGGCATCCAGATGCTGGCCATTGGACTGCTGGGCGAACTGCAGGTGCGCCACTACCACACCAGCCAGCATCGTGCTCCGTACGCCATTGACCGCATGTTGCGGCTGCGCGCGCCGGAAGAGCCGAGTATTCTGTCAGACGGACGCGACGGCTTTTAGCGGCAAGACCGGATAGAGCAAACCTTGAGCCCCGCCAGGTGAATGCCTGTGCGGGGCCTGGTGTTTTTTGCGCTGAATTTGCGCAATGCATTGCAGACTCTTGCGGCGCACCGGCTTCAGGGTGCATTCTTGCCAATGATGAAAGCCATACAGATTTACGCGACAGGCGGGCCGGAAGTTCTGCAGATGGCCGAGTTGCCCATTCCCGAGCCGGGACCGGGGCAGGTGTTGATCCGCGTGGAAGCGATTGGGGTCAACTTCATCGAAATCTACTTTCGCAAGGGCGTCTACAAGGCGACGATGCCGCTCATCCCGGGCAGCGAAGCTGCGGGCACAGTGGAGAAGCTTGGCCCCGGCGTGAAGGGCTTTGAAGAGGGCGATGCGGTGGTGTCAGTGAGTGTGCTTGGCAGCTACGCCGAGTACGCGCTGGTGCCTGCCGCGCAACTGGTCAAGGTTCCACCGGGTCTGAGCCCGGAGAAAGCCGCCGCTGCCATGTTGCAGGGCATGACCGCGCACTACCTGGCCTACTCAACCTACCCGCTCAAGGCGGGCGATACGGCGCTGGTGCATGCAGGAGCAGGCGGAGTGGGCTTGCTGCTGACGCAGATTGCGGCGCGTATCGGTGCGCACGTGATCACCACGGTGTCGACGCAAGAGAAGGCGGAACTCTCGCGCGAGGCGGGCGCGGCCGAGGTGATTCTTTACACCGACATGGATTTTGAAACAGAGGTCAAGCGACTGACCAGCGGCAAAGGCGTGGATGTGGTGTACGACTCGGTGGGCAAGACAACCTTTGACAAAAGCCTGAACTGCCTGAGGCCACGCGGGCTGCTGGCGCTGTTTGGTGCGTCGAGCGGGCCGGTGCCGGCTTTTGACTTGATTCACTTGAGCGGCAAGGGGTCGCTCTTCATCACGCGGCCCACGCTATGGCACTACGTGGCCACCCGGGCGGAACTGGAATGGCGCTCCGGCGATGTGCTGAACTGGGCCGCGAAAGGCGAACTCAACCTGCGTACTGAGTTCATCTATCCGCTGGCCGAGGCGGCGCAGGCGCAGACCGACATGGAGAATCGCAAAACCTCCGGCAAGATTCTGCTGGAGCCGTGAATGACAACTGACAGGCCAAGGTTTGCACTGAATGGCAAGCGTTTTGATCGCGCCGCATGACCGCGTGTTTGTGCTCACCGGCGCGGGCATCAGCGCGGAGAGCGGACTGCCCACCTTTCGCGCGGAAGATGGACTGTGGGCGGGGTACCGAGTCGAAGATGTGTGCACTCCGGATGCGTGGCGGCGCAATCCCGCAGAGGTATGGGCGTTCTATTCAGCGAGGCGCAAAGCTGGGCTGAAGGCTGAGCCGAATGCGGCGCACATCGCGCTGGCGGAGTTGGAGGCGTGCCTCGGCGATCGCTTCTTTTTATGCACGCAAAACGTAGACGACCTGCACGAGCGCGCCGGTTCCGTGCGGCTGGTGCACATGCACGGCGAACTGGCGAAGTCGCGCTGTGAGCGGGAATGCGGACGGGCGCCCATCGAGGATCGCACCGTTTATCGCAATCTGGCCGAAGTGGGCCGATGCGCCTGCGGCGGCCGGTTGCGCCCGCACATCGTCTTCTTTGGCGAGGTTCCGCTGGAGATGGAGCGCATTCAGGATGAGATTGCACAGGCCACGCTCATGGTGGTGGTGGGCACCTCTGGCTCCGTGTATCCCGCGGCGAGCTTTGTGCATTGGGCGCGGCAGGGTGGCGCACGGACGGTGTACGTTGGGCCAGAGCCGCCGCTGAATGCATCAGCGTTTACGCAGGTTGTAGTGGGCAAGGCCGGAGAGATGCTCCCCGGCCTGTTTCAAGTGGAGTGAGACGCGCGCGTCCGTCAGAAGTGAAAGCGATAGCGCAACTGTGCCAGGAACATGCGGGGATCGTTATAGTGAAAGCCGCCGATGGTGATGGAGTTGTCCAGCAGCACGCGGTGATTGGTCACGTTGAGGACGCTGCCGGAGAACTTCCAGTGCTCGCCCATGTTGCGCCCCGCGGAAACGTCAAAGGTGGTGTGCACGGGCAGATACGGCCCGTTATAGGGGCCCTGATTGGCGCCGGCCAGGCCATTGGTGAATCCCGAACCGTAATAGACATTGGTGGCAAACCAGGTTTGCAGCGGCAGGTGCGTTGTGAAGCCTGTGTTGAGCGTGTGGCGCTGATCGTGGTCCACCGGAGTGTAATTGGGGCCGAGGTTGCAGGCGGGATCAGTGGGAGTGCTGCATGCAAAGCCGCCGATGACGTTGCCGCGCTGCTCCGCAATCTGGTTGGAATAGGCGAGGTGAAACTGGCCGAGGTGCGCCAGTTGCGGTGAGCGCAGAGAAAGCTCCCAGGCGCGGACGAGCGCCCCATCGACGGCAATGGGGAAGTAGATGTTGGACTCACCCACATTGGCGTGATCGAGAAAATTGTTGACGCGATTTTTGAAGTTATCCACGTCGAGCAGCCAGCCTTTCCATGGAATCTGAACGCCGAACTGATGCTCCTCGTCGCGCTCGGACGGCAAGGGAACGAAGGCGTTCTGGCCCGGCTGGCTGGTGACGTAGTTGAGGAACGCGCCGGAGACAGTTTGCACGGGCGCGGGCTGAAAGAAGTGTCCGTAAAATCCGCGCAGAACCCAGTGCAGCCGGGGCAGTTCGAGCGTGGCTCCGATGCGCGGATACGCTGCGTTTTCAGTGTAGCCGCCGTGGTAGTTGGAGATGCGCATTCCGCCGAGGAGCGTTACATAGCGGTTGATGCGCAGATGGTCAGAGAAGTGGAACTCGAGCAGTCCGGCGTTTTCGCTGGCCGTAGTGTTGGGCACGTTCCTGGAGGAGTAGCTCTGATCGTTGACGATCAAGCCGAAGAGGTCGTCTTCTTTCTGGTAGAAGGAGTACAGCCCGGCGGAGAAGCTGTTCGGACCGAGATCGGCGCGCACATCGGCTTGCGTGCCGACATAGTTCGAGTTCTGATGCCACGTGGTCGCTACGGGTATATCGGTCGGGCGCGCGTCATATGCGGACTGGTTGAAGTGATAGAAGGGCGCAACTTCAAACAGTGCTCCCGGCGAAAGAGTGTGAACCCAGTTTGCGATGGCGAACGAGTCGCGTTCAGTCTGGCCGTCGCGCAGGCCGGTGGAGTAGTAGTAGTTCGAGGCCTGTTCCCAGTCATTGGGATTGGGGTCGTAGGGAATCTGGAAGAAGTCCTGGCGGTATTGTGCGTCGAAGCGCAATTGATCGCGTGGGGTCTGGTTGCGCAAGAGCGAAAGGAATCCGCTTTCAGAGTTGGTTGCGTCGTGATCAATCGCAGTGATCGGCGTGGCCAGGCCGTAGTTGGCGCGCGAGCCGGTGAGGCTTGCATACCACGCGGTTTTTGCGGAGTGGTCTCCGAAGGAGAGCTGCGATTCGGCGGTGTAGAGATTGCCCAGCGTCAGCAACAGATCGGCGTCACGGTCGCGCTCAAAGCCGTTGCGCGGCAGGACATTGAAGGCGCCATAGGTGCGGTCGCCAATGTCGGCCGAGTAGCTGCCGCGCTGCACCTCGATTTGATCGATGTCCTTGGGGTCAATCTGCGGGCCAACATTGGAGTCGATCTTGGTGTTGGGAATGGCGATGCCATCGATGAGCCAGCTTGTCTGGTGGCCGCCGCGCATGTGGAGCATGTCATGCGTCATGTATGCGCCGGGCACGTAGTCGGTGATCATTTCCATGCCGATGGTGCGGCTGGCGCCGGGCGTCTGATTAATCTGCTCGCGGGAGATGAGGGTTGTGGGCGTTACCGAGTCGGTGGCTGCAACCGTATCCGCAGCACCCTGCACGACGACGGACTGCGCGTCGGCGGCAAGCGGAAGGAGAATGTGCAGTTCAGGATTGGTGCCCGAGGCCACGGTGAGCGGTTGCGTGCTGGGCGTAAATCCGGGGGCCGTTGCCTGAAGGCGATAGACGCCGATGGGTGTTTCGGGCAGTTCGAACTCGCCGCGGGAGTTTGTGATGGCGTGGAGAACGAATGCGGAGTCGGCAGCTTGCAGCGTGACCTGCGCACCCGCAATCGGGCGATGGTCCGGGTCATGAACTACGCCATGCACGCTGGCAAAAACGGTGGCCCATGCACTTGCTGACATTGCCAGAAGCAGAGCGAGGGCCAATGAGACAGATGAACGCATGAATCGAACGATCTCCTGAACTGATGCGCCAAAGCGCGAGCAGACGTTGCGAACCGGAGGCAGCGCGATGCATGTCTACCGGGAAGGGGGAATTGGCCGAGCGCGCGCGTAAAGCAGACTCAGCGAACTTGTGTGAGGTTTTTCAGCAGGAGAATGGAGATGGGGGACTGCGTCCAGCGATGGTGAGAAGCTGGCTCATGCGGGCGGCCGCGCGGCTGGAGGCGGGCGAGTGAGCCTGCGTCAGCAGATCTGGCATGCGGGTCGCGGAGGGAGTGAGCGCATGAATCGACGAGACGAGCGCATTGGCGGAACCGGGATAGAAGGGGCAATGTGACGGAGCAGTGAAGGCGGGCGACGGGTCGGGCGCCGCATGCGCCATCCGGGCCATCATTTCATCTGCCATGGCGCAGTGGTGCGCGCCGTTGCGCCGGCAGCAGGGAGGCAGGCGCAGATCATCCCCGGCCTGGAGTGTTGCCGTGAGCGGCCCCAGTGCAAACAACAAAACAAGAAAGATGGAGAGTCGGCGCTGCATCCAAGCTTAATGCTACACGAATGACGGATTACGCCGGCAGACCGGCAACTGAGGTGCATCCTCAGGTATCATCGATTTATCGCAGTTTCCAGTACTTTGCCAGAGGAATTCCCCGTGCCCCAAGAGAACGCATCCTCATCGTCTACAGGACTTTCAGCGCAGGCAGCTAGCGCCCGCCGTCCGCTGCGCATTGCACTCTTCGGATTCGGCACGGTGGGCAGTTCCGTGGCTCGCATTCTGGTGGAGTCAAAGGCTGAGGACGTGGAACTGACGCATATCTTCAACCGGAACGTGGCGCGCAAGCGCGTGGATTGGACCCCGCCGAACGTGGTGTGGAGCGAGGACGCCGATGCCGTGCTGGCCTCCGACGTGGACGTGATTGTGGAACTTGCCGGGGGACTTGATCCTGCAGGCGGGTGGGTGCGTCGCGCGCTGGAAGCAGGCAAAAGCGTGGTGACGGCCAACAAGAAGCTGATTGCGTATCACGGCGTGGAACTGGAGCGGTTGGCCGCGGCCAAGGGCGGCCACCTGAAATATGGCGCCGCTGTTGCAGGCGGAATCCCCGTGATTCCCGGCATCGAGCAGGGGCTGGCCGGCGATCGCATCGAGCGCATGGAAGGCATTTTGAACGGCACCTGCAACTTTATCCTGAGCAAGATGGAAGCGGGCGCGGAATATGCAACTGTGCTGGCCACCGCGCAGGCCAAAGGATATGCCGAGGCCGATCCGACTGAGGATGTTGGAGGGTTTGACGCACGCGCCAAGCTGGCGATTCTGATGCGCCTTGCCTTGCGCGTGGTGGTTGATCCGGAAGAGATTGTTCCGCAGCCCATCACGGCGGTAACTGCCGTTGACTTTAGTTATGCCCGAGACCTGGGCTGCACCATCCGGCAGGTTGCCCGCGCAGAGGAGTCTGGCGGCAGCGTTGCCGCCACCGTGGGACCGATGCTGGTGGACAAGAAGTCGCCGATGGCCTGGTCGCGGGGCACGGAGAACATGGTGATTCTGACGGGGCATTATGGCGGCGACGTTGTTTTCTCCGGCCACGGCGCGGGCGGTCATCCGACGGCGGTTGCGGTTGTGAGCGATCTGCTGGCGCTGGCGCATGGTTCGCGGCGGGTGGCCGTTCCTTCCGCACCGGCGCGCATTGGCGCCGAGTTTGAGGTTCCGCATTACATCCGCTTCCTGGTCGATGACCGGCCGGGCATCGTGGCGGAAATCACAGGCGCGCTGGCCCGCGAGCGCATCAATATTCGCGCCATCGTGCAAAAGCCGGGCTATCCCGCGCATGCGCTTCCCTTTGTGGTGACGGTGGAGCCGTGCAAGTCTTCGGCGCTCAAGCGTGCGCTGGCGAGCATTTCCAAGATGGATTGCCTGCTGGAAGAGCCGCTGGATCTGCAGATGCTGGAGTAAGTGCTGCGTTGCTGGCGCAACAGAGCAACGAGAGACACAGGCGAGGTTAGAGCATGATCGATACGGTATACCGGTGTGAGATTTGCGGCGAGGAGAGCTATAACCCGGTGCGATGGATCGTGATTCATTGCACCGATGCGCAATTGACGGTGTTCAAGTGGACCAAGGAGGCCGCGGACACTCCGCACGCGCGCCACTACTGCGGTGAGGCGCACGCACAGGTTTACATCAGCCGGTGGTTTCAGTCCTACTGCGGATGAAAATGCGCATCACGCCTTTTTAGCAGAAGACGCGGGGCCGGTGGACTCCCGGACAACAAGCTCAGGCGCCATGACGATCTGCACCGGGTACTCCTTGTCGCGGTCGGCGATGCGATCGAGCAGCACCTGCGCGCCGCGCCGGCCCATCTCCGTGAGTGGCTGGCGCACGGTGGTAAGCGAAGGCGTGAAGTAGGCTGCCGACAGAATATCGTCGAATCCCACCACGGACACGTCGTGCGGCACGGAGAGCCCGGCATCCTTGAGTGCGCGTATTGCGCCGATGGCGGCAATGTCGTTGAAGCAGAAGATGGCGGTGAAATCGCGCGCTTTCTCAAGCAGCGCCTGCATGGGCTTGTAGCCGATTTCAGGAGCCATGGGGTGATATCCGGTTTTCATCGACCAGCCTGTTGTATCGATGCGAATCACATGGGAGGGGTCAATGCGCAGGCCCATCTGCCCGGCCACCTCCTGAATGCTTGCCCAGCGGTACTCGGAGTCGGGAATGGCGCGCGGCCCGCGCATGAATGCGATGCGGCGGTGGCCAAGATCATACAGAAGCTTGAGCGCCTGCTCTACGGCGCTGTGGTGGTCGAGGACGATGTTGGTTACATTTTCAACCGCGCTGTGGGCAGAAATCGCCACCACAGGTACCGGCACGGCGATGTGGTCCGCAGGAGTGTTGAGGAGCAGGAAGCCGTCAACCGCGCGCTCCACAAGCATGCGTGGATACTGCTCGATCAGCTCCCGCTTCCAGTCATGGCAGGCGGTGAAGTAGAAGTAATGTGCGCTGGTCAGCTCCTGCACAACACCGCTCATCACGCGGGTAAAGTAGCCCTCGCTCAAGTCAGGCGCAAGTACGCCCACGCTCATGGAGCGGCTTTGCCGGAGCGAGCGGGCAAAGTAGTTAGGCCGGTAATGCAGGCGCTGCGCCGCATCAATAACCCGGTCGCGCGTTTCCTGCGGGATGGAACGGGCCGATGGGGAGTTATTCAGAACCAGTGAAACGGTCGTTTGCGAGAGCTCCAGATGCTCGGCGAGCCTTCTCAGGTTGACGTGTCCTGAGGGAGTTGGTCCCTTACCCTTTGTCATGCTGGAGTTGTAACACGTTTTCGCTACTTCAGGAAACGGTGTTACCCAGTGAGTACATCGATTTGGCGAAGCCGGAGTTTCATGCTATCCGGTCACTCGGCTTGGATGTGGTTTTCGCCGGGTTTGAGCGGCCAGGACTTGCCATGGAAGTTGAAGTTGCCCGCGAGCTTTCCGGGCAGCGTGATGGTCGCGTCCAGCCCCGTTGTTGAACGGTGATAGTCTACGCTGATTGCGCCATCGGGATGCGGAAACGTGGCTGTGAGTGAACGCAGAGAGCCCAGATGCGGCTCAATGCGCACGGTGGCAAAGCCAGGGCTGGCAGGCTCAATGCCCGCTACCAGCGTCAGCATGTCATAGATGGGGTGCGCCGACCATGCGTGCGAGTCAGAGCGGGTGTCGCCAGGGATCTCAGGCCACGTGCTGAAGTGCAGGGGCAGAAGCTTGCGCCATGGATCGAGAGATTGCAGGTAGTCGTCGGCCATGCCGGCGTGATCGAGCGCGCGGGCCAGGTAGAAGCGGAAGTAATAGGAGGCGCTCATGATGCCATCGGGCGTGGTTCCCGGCTCAATGGCCATCATCTTGCGGAGCACAGCCTGCTGGCTGTTTTTGGGCACCACGTCGTAGAGGACGGCCATGATGTTGGCCTGCTGGCTGAAGATCTTGCGGTCGGAATTGTCGGCAATCAGTTCTCGCTCCTCGCTCCAACACTTGGCGTAGATGCCTGAGCGGACATGCGCCGCGCGGGACTGGTAGCGGCTGGCGAGTTGCGGGTCGCCGAGGGCCTTCTCCATGTCAGAGGCTGCGTCTAGTGCGCCGAGATACTGGAGCGTGGTCACGCAGGACTCGTCGTGCGTGTCATATGTGGGGATTTCGCCTGACGGCACCCAGTCGATAAAGCTCCACCAGGGCAGCTTTTCCAGCAGACCGTCGGGGCGCTCATGCGCGGCAAACCAGTCCAGGATGCCGCGCGTGCCTTCCAGCGAGGCGCGCACCGGGGTGGGATCGGGCCGGTAGAGCCAATAGTCATGCAACATGCCGACGTAGAGCAGCGAAAAGGGCGGGATGGTCTGCGGCAGGGAACCGGGATAGCGGCTGCGGGTGAGGCCGTCCGGTGAGCGCGAATCGTTAAATGCCTCAAGCGCCTGACGGGCGAGCCTGTCGTCGCCAGCCACGGCGTAGGAGATGAGAGCCTGAATGCGCGTGTCGCCGACATACTGGAGTTGCTCATAGTAGGGCGTGTCCATGTAGGTTTCGTGCGCGTCGAGGCGTGCGGTGCGCCAACTGATTTCCCAGATCTTGTCCAGCTCCGGGTTGCCGGACTGGAAGGTGGCGCGCTCATGGAAGGGGTAGGCCGTGAAGCGGGCTTGAAGCGACTCCAGCGTGAGGGGGGCGTCCGCAGTTTGGATGTCCAGGTCGAGGTAGCGCCATGTGCGCCACCAGAGCGACTCGAAGGTGCGATGCGCGCCGCCGTCCGGCAGGAAGCTGTCTTGCAGACCGAGGGCGACGCGGTTGCCGACCTCATCGCGGTCGCCTTTCTGATTCTGTTTGTCATACAGGGCTTCAGAGTACGTAAGACGAATGTATGCGCCCTTGCCGCCGGAGACAGACAACTGCGGATAAGCGGTGGTGAGTGTCTTACGGTCCAGCAGCAGGTGAACATGACTGCCAGCGGGGATGGTGACTGCAGCGGCAGGGAAGGCTTTCAACGCGGCAAGATCAGTGCGGACAATGACGCCGGCGCTAGTGGGGGCATATTCCATGTGCGGAAGCGTGTCGGGCACGAGGCCCCAGAAGTTGTCGCCGGTCGTGTCGGCGGAGTGGGCGTGATTCGTGCCCGAATAGATGCTGTCGCGCATTGGCGAAGCGGCAGGAAGCCAGGATGAGCCGGGATCGGACGGCGCGTTCCAGTTCCAGTCGTAAAGTGCGGCGTTGATTTCCTCGCCGGGCCCCGATGCCATGTAGGTTTGGAGCTTGACAGTGCTGCGATCGAGGGCATGCTGGCCGGGCTCGACTTCGACGAGCCAGCCTTTCGGGGTGCTGATGGACGCGTCCCCGGCGGCTTCGCTCTCCAGGAGGAAGGCAGTGCGGTCGCTCATCTGGGCGACCGGTGCGTAAATGCCGAAGTTCCAGACCGTGGCCGTAATGAGGTTGTCGCCGACTTTCATCAGTGGCGCGAGGTCGAAGCGCTCATAGCGCCAGTGGGCCAAGTCGCCGCGGGCTGGTCCATCGCCCACACGGTGGCCGTTGACATAGAGAACGAAGCGATTATCGGCGCTTACGCGTACCGGATACGTGGCCGGAACCGCGGGCAGATGGAGCGTGCGGCGGAAGTGCAGGACCAACGGCTCGCGCAGGGGCGCTGTTGGATGGGTGATCCAGGAGGCCTTCCATTCGCGATGGGCCGGGTCAGGTTGCAGGGAGCTTTGGCCGTACAACTGCAGGGATGCGAGGACGAGGGCAAAGACCGCGAAATTTTTGCGCATGAGAGAGGACCTGTTGTTTTCCAGTTTTCCAGCTTAACGGAAAAGATGAAACCAATGGGGGAATTATTTCAATTCTATTTTGAGATGCAACCCTCCTGGTATCGTGGAATGCGTCCGCCCTTGCCGGACTGCCGCGAAGGGATTGACGGGGCAATCAGGGGAAGCGAGCTTGCCCAGGCCCCAATGTCTGGAGCAGAGAGCTAATTCACGCGATTTTTGCGCCGTATTCGCTTGATTTTGCGGTGTTGTAACCTTCTATTCATCTTTTCCAGGTAGCCTGTTATAGGTGACCGTTCACGTGCCAGAGATCCACATCTCCCAACCTCAGCTTGAGCAGAAATCGGCGATTCACGGGGGCCATCCACCGGCCGGGCCAGATGCGTCGGAGATTTCGGCGGTCCGGAAGTTTCTGCTTTCGCGCGGCAACTCGGCTGTTGTGGATCGCGGGTTCTACTGGCTCATGGTGTTGTGCGCGCTGAGCATCTTTGGCATTGTTGCGTTGATTGCCTGGCGGCTGGTTGTGAGTTCGGAACTGGCGTGGAGCAAGTTTGGCCTGAGCTTCTTCTACCGGGCGTTCACTGACCCTGATACGCACCAGTTTATTTTCTGGGATCCGGTGAACGGACACTTCAGCGCCATCCCGTTCGTCTTCGGTACGCTCCTTTCTTCCTTTTTGGCGCTGCTGATGGCGGTGCCGCTGGCCGTTGGTCTGGCCATTTTTCTCACTGAAATGTGCCCGCGGGCATTGCGCGGCCCATTGGCGTTCCTGACCGAGTTGCTGGCAGCCATTCCCAGCGTGATCTTCGGACTCTGGGCAGTCTTTGTGCTGGTGCCGCTGATGCGCGGGCATGTGAATCCGCTGCTGATCAAAGTGCTGGGCTGGACGGGATTGTTCAGTGACGACAACCCGACGGGTCTGGGTTTTCTAACCGCCGGCGTGATTCTGGCCATCATGATTTTGCCCATCATCTCATCGCTTACGCGGGAGGTGATGACGGCAGTGCCCCAGTCGCAGCGCGAGGCGGTGCTGGCGCTGGGCGCGACACGCTGGGAGATGATCCGCATGGGCGTGCTGCGCAATGCGCGCATTGGCATTGTGGGCGGAATCATGCTGGGGCTGGGGCGCGCGCTGGGAGAGACGATGGCCGTGACCATGGTCATCGGTAACACTCCTGAGATTCACCGCTCGCTGCTTTCCAATGGAAGCTCGATGGCCGCCGTGATTGCCAATGAATTTACTGAAGCGGTGGACGACGTGCATGTGAGTGCGCTGATTGAGATTGCCCTGGCTCTGTTTGTGGTGACGATCATCGTAAATGCGCTGGCCCGGCTGCTGGTGTGGGCGGTTACGCGGGGAGCGCCGTCGCAGGCGCGCTAAGGATACGCGTGTGAAATTGGAGACGTACAAATTTCGATCCCGGATGCGGGCGCTGACCGATGGCGCGGTCACGGCGATGGCGATTCTGGCCACCGTTCTTGTGGTGGCGCCGCTGGTGGCCATCTTCGGCTATCTCGTCTTCAAGGGAGCCAGCTCGCTGAATCTGGCATTCTTTACCCATGTTCCCAAGCCACCGGGAGAGACAGGCGGAGGCATGGCCAATGCCATTCTGGGATCTGGAATTCTGCTGGCGGTGGCCAGTTCGATTGGCGTTCCCATCGGCATTGGAGGCGGAATCTATCTGGCCGAGTTCGGGCGTGGAACCAAGCTGGCGAATGCAGTACGGTTCACGGCGGACGTTCTCAATGGCGTTCCGTCGATCGTCATGGGCCTTGCGATTTATTCGCTGGTCGTTGTTCCGCAGAAGCACTTTTCGGCGTTTTCGGGCGGCGTGGCGCTGGGCATCATGATGATCCCAACCGTTTGCCGGACTACGGAAGAGATGCTGCTGATGGTGCCGCACGCGGTGCGCGAGGCCGCGCTGGGACTGGGAGTGCCCAACTGGCGCTCAGTGTTGTCGATTACGGTGAAGACAGCTTCACCTGGCATTATCACGGGCTGCATGCTGGCCTTTGCGCGAGTGGCAGGCGAAACAGCTCCGCTCATTTTCACAGCGCTTGGAAATCAGTATTGGAGTTCGAGCCTGAACCAGCCCATCGCCGCGCTGCCGCTGCAGATTTATGTTTATGCGATCTCGCCCTATGATGATTGGCACCGTCTGGCGTGGGCTGGGGCGCTCGTGTTGATCGTGTTAATCGTGCTGGCGGTTTCACTGGTGCGCTATGTAACCAGCCGCGGCGTTTTGAAAGGGGCAAGCTAAGTGGGCGTTGGTATTGAGGTCATCAACCTGAACGCGTGGTATGGCACGAACCACACGCTGCAGGACATCAATCTGCACATTCCCGCCAATCACGCCACCGCGCTGATCGGCCCTTCTGGCTGCGGCAAGAGCACCTTTGTGCGCTGCCTGAACCGTATGCATGAGACCAACCCCATCGCGAAAGTCACGGGAACGGTGCGCATTGGAGATCTGGATATCTATAACGACGCCAAGCCGGTGGAAATACGGCGGCGCGTGGGCATGGTTTTTCAGCGGCCCAATCCATTCCCCACCATGTCAATCTATGACAATGTTGCCTCCGGACTGAAGCTCAATGGCTATACCAACAGGCGCGTACTGGATGAGATCGTCGAACGGTCGCTTATCAACTCGGCGCTGTGGGATGAAGTGAAGGACGACCTGAAGAAGAAATCGGGCGCCAGCCTTTCTGGCGGGCAGCAGCAGCGGCTGTGCATTGCGCGCGCACTGGCTGTGGACCCCGAGGTCCTGCTGATGGACGAACCGGCATCCGCGCTGGACCCGATTTCCACAGCGAAGATTGAGGACCTTATTTTTCAGCTCAAGTCGCAGTACACTATCGTGATTGTGACGCACAATATGCAGCAGGCGGCGCGCGTGGCAGAGAAGACGGGTTTCTTCCTCAACGGGCGCATGGTGGAGTTCGACTCAACGCACAAGATCTTCACCAATCCAAGCGACAAGCGCACAGAGGATTACATCACGGGCAGGTTCGGATGACGCGCATACGCTTTCAACAGAGTCTCGACGAGCTGAAGGAAAACCTGCTGGTGATGGCGGGACTGGCGGAGCAGGCCATTCAGCGTGCCATTGAAGCCTATCGCGTGCGCGATCTTTCGATCTGCGATCTGGTCACGCGCAGCGAGAATGCCATCAACCGCATGGAGCGCGACATTGACCAGGCAGCGCTGGACCTGCTGGCGATGGAGCAGCCCATGGCCAGCGATCTGCGCTTCATCCTCAGCGTCATCAAGATCAACGCGGACCTGGAGCGTGTGGGCGACGCGGCCAAAAGCATAAGCGACCGCGTGCGCAACATGGAGCAGATGGCCGTGGCTGATCTGCCCGTCGATATTCCACGCATGGCCACGCTGGCCGCAGCGATGGTGCGCAAAAGCCTGCAATCGTTTATTGAAGGCGATGCGGAAGCAGCCCGTTCCGTGCTGACCATGGATGACGCCGTGGATGCGATGAATCGCGCAGCCTACAAGGCGCTGACCAAGGTGATGGAAGAGCAGAGCCATCTTGCTCCGCTAGCATTTAACGCGCTGATGATTTGCCGCTCGCTCGAACGTGTGGCCGATCATGCCACGAATATTGCCGAAGATGTGGTCTTCTGGATACAGGGCGCGGATGTGCGCCATCACAAGAGCGTGGCCGCGCAAAAAGAGAAAGACGCAAAGACGACAGGCTGAAGGCAGATCATTCTTTTACCTCCCACCAATCAAAGAGCGACATGCGCGGGTAATAGAGAGCGGCACAGATAGGTATGTCTTCGCCATGCAGTTTGCGCAGGATGGCAGCATAGGTCACAAGCTGTGGTGCGAATATTCTGCGCAACTCAGGCAGCGCCAGGGATGGATTGAGGCCGTCTGAGTGCGCAGTCTTGTAGTCGATAATCCACCACGTATTGTCAGCCCTTGACAGCGGCTCGGGACCCGCGCGGAAGACGCGATCTACGCGTACGGAACGCAATGCGCCTGCGACAATGCCGGTCCACGCTGTCTCGCTGGCCGCATCTGCGTGCGGCGAGAGAATCCATTGGCCGTACAGATCATTTGCGGCTTTGAGTGCGCAGTTGAATGCCTCCTCTGCGATGGATTCCGCGTGGGATGGGCGCGCGCCGGCCGCGCGCACTTCAGCCGCGATGCGCGGCTTCCATTGCAAAAGAGCGGTGAGAGCTGCGCTCCAGTCGTGGTCTTCGCGAAGGCGCGACAGCTCTTGCAGTAGCTTGTGGACGGCGTTGCCCAGAGCGCGTGCCAGCAGCCCGCCCTCGTGGCGTTCATAGAGCCGTGAAGCGCCGATGGCTGCGACGTCCTGCGCAGTGAATCGGCCCGCGGCACCGTTGAGCGGCGCGGACGTGAAGTGCGCTGGCAAGCGGCGCAGCGTCGTTGGCCTTGGCGGAGAAGGCATGACGGCCAGGTTGCTCTCGCCAGATGCAGCAAGAGTCGCAATCAGCGGCTCTACTTCTGCTTCCGAAGCCGCCCTGGCGACCTTCCAACTATCGAAGCGGGCGCGTATATCCTCTTGGAGGGCTGGCCATGCGGTAGCGAGCAAGCAGTTACCTGGCTCTGCCAGATCAATGCTGCCGTTGTTGCTCCTGTAAGCGGGACGCGCAAACAGGTGCAACTCTTCGCGAGCCCTTGTTGCGGCGACATACAAAATGCGCCGCATCTCCTGCGACTCGCGCTCACGGTAGACGCGATCAACCCATGTTTTTGCTTTGCCGCGATCGGCCCCTTTGGGTTGCACGGGCGCCACCAGAAACTCAGTGATTTCGGATGAGTTTTCAGCCTGCTCCCATTCGCGGTCGAGCCCTCTTTCGAGCCAGGACAGCAGCTTATGCCGATTGTTGGCGCCGCCTGCCTGCAGGTCAGGCACGATGACCACTTCAAACTCCAAACCCTTTGATTTGTGAATGGTCATCAACTGCACGCCGAGATCGCTGCCGGCTGCGGGGTCAGGCAAAGCAGTCAACTTTTCAAGCGCGGCATCGAGCGCAGGACCCAGCAAATCCTGCTCGCCGTCGGGCAGGGCGTCGAGGCAACTCCAGAGAAGGTCCAGATTGGCGCGCGCCGTCGAGTCAACGCAGCATGCGCCGCCCAGGCGCAGCCAAATCTGCTCGAGGCATGTTCCTAGCGATGCGGTGGGCAGCGCCATACGCAGGCTGGGCACCGACTCCAGCACGCCGAGTAGACGTGAGGCGGCGCCGCGGCCATGTCCGCTCAGGAGTTGGAACCGCTCGGCGAGCAGTTCCGGGATGGTGCGCCTAAGCGCCTGTGCATCCTCGGTGCTGGCCAGCTTGTGCAAGTCGTCCAGTGCAAGCCCGCACCACGGTGCGCGCAACACGCCAAGCCACGCCACGCGGTCCTGCGGATTGAGCAGAGCGCGCGCCAGCGCCAGCGCATCTTGCACCTCGGGGAGATCCCTCAACTGTTCAAGCTCGACGGCGCGGAAGGGAATCGCGGCTTTACGCAAGGCCGCGGCGATGGGCGCAAGAGCCTTGCGCGCGCGGCCCAGCACAGCGATGCGGTATTTACCACCCTGCGCACGTGCCTGTTCCACACGCTCGATGTGGCTCCGGATCAAGGCCACAATCTCCTCTGTTTGCGCTTCGTGCGCCGCCTCCCGCTCATGCGCGACGGACTCTTTCATTCGCGCCGCGGATGGATTGGCGGACTTGCTTCGGCTGGCTTGCGGCACAAACGCAAGGTGAAGGCTGAGGCGCGGAACGGAACACGCCGCGGCATCGCGAGCGGGTTCAGCGGGCGAAAATGTGACACCGCTGCCATCATCCTCAGCAAAAACCCTGGTGAAGGAATCGTTGAGCAGCTCGACGAGCGTTGGCTCAGTGCGAAAGTTGGCCGTGAGTGGCACAAAGTCAAAGGCAAATGCGCCGTTGTCTGGAATCTCGAGGCCGGACTTTCGCACGCGCGGAAAGAGCTCGGCATCGGCGTCGCGGAAAAAATAGATGGACTGCATGGGGTCGCCGACGACGAAAATGGTGCGATCCGCCTGGTCGGGCCATGCGGCGGCGAGGCTGGCAAGCAGGCGGTGCTGGCGGCGGCTCGTGTCTTGAAACTCATCCACGAGCAAGTGACGGATGCCGTCTGCAACGGCCTGCGCGGCGTCGCTGGGGAGGCCGTCCTCGTCGCGCAGAACGCGTTGTGCAATCTGCGCCACCTCAATGAAGTCCACAGCGCCTGCCTCGGCAAAGACGGCTCGAAGCTCGCCCGCTGCGTGGCGCAGCAGGATGAAGCAGGATTGCACGATCTGCCAGTCCTCATCGGTGTAGCGCGGCGGCGGTAGATCGCGCATTGCGGCGAGCTTCGCCTCAAAGCCATCGACTGCGCGAAGCGAATCAATCAAAGCGAGAATGCGTGCCTTTTCGGCTTTGCGGTCGGCCGGGAATCCATTGCTCTTGTTCACCTGTCTGCGGAATGCGCCATCCTGTGTGAGCAGCATATTCGCCAGGCCGAGCCACGCATCACGCGCTTCCTCAAGACCTTCACTATCAGAGGACGGACCGGCGGGAAACTCCGCGAGCTCTGCAAGTTCCTGGTGGTGCATGCCGCCGCTCTGCCCACACGCAAACCGCGCCAATGCCAGCGCCTCTTCGCGCGCGCCCGGAATCTGATCGAGAAGCAGGCCCAGTCTGCTGACTGCGTCGCGGACAGCCGCAGCAAACGGGCGCTCCAGTTGCACGCGCAGAACATCCCAGTCCGGCTCGCGCTCGAGCACGAAGTCATGCATCCAGCGGTCGCGCTGCTTCAGCATCTCCACCAGCAGGTCTTCCATTTCCTGCCAGCCGTTGTCGCGCCAAAGAAGTAGTGCTTCAATGGCCGTGCGAAGGGCGGGATTGCTTCCGTCAATTTTTTCCAGTGCGTGCCGGGCCGCCCTGCGGTAGAGCTCTGAGGGCTGCTCGTAGATCGCCAGTTCTCCGCCGAGCTCCGTCAGCAGCGGCTGTTGCAGCGCTAGATCGCGGCAAAAGGAATCGATGGTCGTGATGCGAAGCTGCGCAGCCAGGTCAGGCAACTGCCAGCCGAGCGCGCGGGAGCGATCAAGCGCGCGCAGAGCCAGCGCGCGCATGGAGAACTCGTCTTCAGCCAGTGCGGACGCATCGGCAGCAGAAGCTTTCTCCAACTCCGACAGAATGCGGTGGCGCATTTCAGCCGCTGCTGCCCTGGTGAACGTAATGGCAACAATCTGGCCGGGTTCATCTACCTGACTCAGGAGCCGCAGAAACCTGCGTGTGAGCAGGTCAGTCTTGCCAGATCCGGCCGGTGCCTGCACAAGAATGGATCGCTCATGATCGAGCGCACGCATGCGTTGTTTCTGGTCGGGCGGCGGGTTCACGGACTTACTCATCGCTTGCCTCCTCGTCGCCGGCCTGATCGCCTTCTGCCGCGTCGTCCCATTCCTCCAGGCGGGTTCTATTTTCTTCCTCCTGCACGCGGCACAGCGTTTGCAATCCGCAGCGCTCGCAGGTCTGGGGATACTCGCGCGGATCTACATCGGCGCGGCCGGCTACAAAGTTGCGTGCGAGCCGCTCGATGTACTGCCTCCATTCGTCCATCAGCGTGCTGGTGAGTTTGTTCTTTGCCAGAGAACTGGTGCCGTTCAGGTTGGCAAACAGCGTGGTTTTAGCATCTGCTACGCGACCAACGAAGCTGGATTCGCGTGATCGCACCTTGGCAAACACGAGTCCGCCCGGCTCTTCATTCAGCGCGAATCCGGCATACAGGGGCAACTGCACATCGTCAAGGCGCGGAAGCTCCCATGCTTTGGGCGAATCGGCTCCGCTCTTGTAATCGATAACCAGCAGGGATCCGTCGTTGAGTTGATCGATGCGATCAAGGCGCAGGCTGAGCGTGAGTCCAGCCAGATCGATTACGTGTGTCACCTCGGTTTCGTTTACGGTGAACGGCAACCGTGTGCGTTCATACTCCAGCCACTCGACCACAAGCTGAATGAGCCGTACCTCTTCGAGTTCCAGGTAGCGCAGCGGCATGCGTTCGCGAGCGCCGGCGGGCATGTTTTTGCGCAGGACGCTGCGAACACAGTCGGCAACAAATGTTTTGAGTTCGGGTAAGCGCTGGAGATCCTCCTGAGTACGAATGCCGCGTGGCGGCCCTCCCCAGAGGCGGTGAAGCACGTCGTGCAGCAGTTGGCCGCGCTGCGCGGCAGTGAGCCCGGCCTCAGCGGGCTTCCAACTTTTAGCGCCCAGCCTTGCGGTGGCGAAGGCTTGGAAGGGGCACTGCGACTGCGCGGTCAGGACGCCTGCTCCGCCTTTTATTGTGGTGAGCGGGAAGGGAACACTGGATGCATCCTGGACTGCGGCGGTGATCGGTGGCTGGATGGAAGGCGGCGCCAACTCGGCGGGCAGCGACTGCGGTGGACCAGCGAGCTTTGAGATCAGCCGGGACGGCCTGGTTTCAGCGTTCTGCTTCTGCATGGCGTAGCTGAAACGAACGACCGGCGCAGCGGCCAGCAGACGCATGGTGATGGCTTGCGCCAGGTTCCAGTCGTGCTGGGGTGTGGCGTGCGGCATGCCGGCCTGGCGCTGCACCTGCAGGGGAAGCAGAGGATGCGTGGTGCCGGTTGCGGGCCAGACGTCCTCGTCTGCGCCGAGGAACCAGATCGCATCGACTTCGAGCCCAGCCGATTCTGCGGGCCCGGCAATCTGAATTGGAGCATCACTCGACTCCGGCGCAAAGAGCGTCTCGTCAAGAGTGCGATCCAGCGCGGAGAGAAAATCCGTCCAGCCGATGCGGCGGCCATCAAAGCCCAGTGAGCCGCAGGTGTCCACTGCCTGTTGCCAGCGGTTAAGTGCCTGATAGTCTGCGCTCGAAAGCGTGCGATTGCCGGGCAGGCCCATGTCCTGCAGCAGTTGCGGAATCAGCGCTGCCCAGTCGAGCGGGCTTTGCAGGCGGTTCCTCGAATCCGGCAGGCGTTGCCGGGCCCCGGTCATGCGGTCAATCCATGCGACAGGCAATAGGAGTTCACTCGTGCGCTGTGCAATGAAGGCATTCAACGTCCACTCCGGCCTCTGCAGCCCGCGGAGGCGCAACTGGTACATGAAGGCCTGCAGGGCGCTTGATTCCTCAGGGCTACTGGCAGCGAGTCCGGTCGAGAGGAGCCAGTCAATCTCATTTTCGGCAAGTGCACCGTTGAGCCATCGCAGCAGGAGACAGGCCGCACGCGCCACCTCCTGCTGGCTGAGCGGGATACCCAGGGAGAATTCAAAGAGCGGCGCGGTGCCGGGCTCTGCATGCCGCAGAAACGCGCGTTCAATCTCGCCGCGGCGGCTGCTGATGTCCTGTGTAATGACGAGCAGGCGGGCGTGCTGATTGGAGGCAAGCTGGCGTGAGCACCACATGGCGCAGGCTTCCAATTCAGTCTTGCTGTCTGCTGCGGCGTGGAAGCAAACGTCCCCAGCGGGCTCGCCTGCCGACCTTTCCTGCCACGCTCCCCATGCGTCAAATAGCGCGCGCTGCACTGGAAGCATACGGTCAAACCCGGCCGAAAGCAGTGGCCTGCGCGTGGCGGAATCAGCTTGCAGTTGTGAGGTCACTTCCAATAGCGCGCGGGCTGGGCTGAGCAGGCCTTGGTTGTCGCATGACTCGTTGAAAGCCGAGAGCCAGCCGCTGAAGGCGCCCGCGTCCTGGCTCCAGCCGCTGCGCTCTGCCTGCCTAAGGTAGCGTGGAGCATACGCACAGAGAAGTTCATGTGCTTCCATGGCCATTGCGGCCATCCTCTGGCGCGGTCCTTCCAAGAGTGTGGCTAGGTGACTTTCTCTGCCAACGATTTCTGCCCAAAGAGCCTTTTCCTGCACAGGATTCATCAGCATGCGGCCGTCGAGGGCACGCTCTTCCCAGGCGGAGCGGGCAAAGCTCCTCCAGTCTTGAATGTCAGGTGCCGGCCATGCCGTCAGGCCCTCTGCGCGTCGGCGGCGATGGAATGCGGACTGGAGTGCGCGCGCCGCCCTGTCGCTGGCTGCCACCACTCGTCCTCCATCGCGAAGCCAGCCGTCGATTCCCGCTTCCTGCAAAACTCCCATTTCTGCGTTATACGCTGACGTGCCGGGCTGGCGCTACGCACCTGCGGATATGGGTTATGTTGCCGGTTGTACACTGGGGTGTGATACGCCGATTGCTTGCTTCCTCACTGCTCACTCTTGTTGCACTGGCCGGGTGTCACTCTGGCCAGCAGGCAACGACCCAGGCGCCCGCCAGCGCGTCGTACAAGGTGTACAAACTGCGCGGCAAGGTGATCTCAACCAACACCGCGACGGGCGAGGTGACGCTGGACCATGAGGCAATTCCCGGCTTTATGGACGCCATGACGATGCCCTACAAGCTCAAGGATCCCAGCATCCTCGGCGAGTTGCATCCCGGCGACGTAATTACCGCCGATTTACTCGTTTCGCAGGACGAGGATGCCGACGTGTTGCTCGACCACATTGTTGTGGTTGCGCAGGGCAAGCCGGATTACATGCCCACGTCCGTCTATCATGTTCCGGCTGCGGGCGATGCGGTGCCAGACTTCAAGCTGCGCAATCAAGACGGGCGGACGATACATCTTGACCAGTTTCGTGGCAAGGCGCTGCTGATTACATTCATCTACACGCGCTGCCCACTGCCCAACTTCTGCCCGCTGGTGACGCACAACTTTGCGGTGATTGAAAAGCAACTGGCCGCCAGTCCTGCGCTGTATGCGAAGACACATCTCATCAGCGTGAGCATTGATCCTGACCACGACACGCCCGACAGGCTGAGGGCGTACGGCGCGGCATATATCGGGAGTGACGCGAAAAATGCCTTTGCCCATTGGGACTTTGCCGTACCGCAGAAGCCGGTGCTGACGGAAATGGCAAAGTACTTTGACGTTGGCGTTACGGTCGGGGCCGATGAGTCGATTACGCACACACTTTCCACCACGCTGATCGGGCGCGACGGGAAAGTGGTCCGGTTTTACCCCGGCAATGAATGGACGCCGGACCAGGTGCTGGCCGACGTCAAGCAGGCAGCCGCTGGCGCGTGACCTGATATTTGGGTCTGCCCGCCCAGGACGAATTCGCATCACCGTGATCCTCACCCCGCGGTTGACGGGGATGACAATGGAAGCCATTCTGGGCAGAGCAGCGTCCTGAGGGCCGTTGTGTTGTGCGGATCCAGTTACATCAAAACAAACAAAATGATGCAACTGGTATCCTGACCATGCATCCAAGAGAGGTCTGTTATGGCAAAAGTCACACTGTTGTTTGCGGTTCTTCTTGTCGTGCTGGGGCTGGCCGGTTACTTCGGCACGGGTAGCCAGCACCCCACAGCGCTGATTCCAACGTGGTTCGGAGTGGCGCTGAGCGTCTTTGGCCTGCTGGCGATGAGCCCCAGTGAGGCGCGGCGCAAGCTGTTCATGCACATCAACGTCACCATTGGTCTGGTGGGCTTTGTTGGCGCCACGGTCGAGGCCATTCGCGGTTATGCAGTGGCGCGCAGTGCGGGCAACGATCCGGACATGATTGCCCTGGGCTCAAAGCTGACAATGGCAGCGCTGCTGCTGTTCTACGTGCTGCTTTGTGTTCGCTCTTTTATTGATGCACGGCGTACGGGCAAGGTCTAAAGCATGGGCGGCATGCGCGGCGGCGGAATGGGGATGGGCTTGCGCGCTGAGCGTTCGTCTCGCGGCGTGGAGCGCGCGGGCCATACCGAACTGCCCAAGCGCAAGCCCAGCCTGAAGAAGCTTTGGCCGCAGATATTGGCGCTGGTTGCTCCGCGCAAGTGGCTGCTGGTGGCCGGGCTTGGTCTCATGATCCTGAACCGCGTAGCCGGCCTTGTGCTGCCTTACACGGCCAAGCCGCTGCTGGACACGGTACTTTCTCCGCTGCATCCGCGGCCTGATCTTCTGCCCAGAATTATCGTGCTGGTCTTCACGGCCATGGTGGTGCAGGCGCTCAGCTCGTTCTCGCTTACGCAACTGCTCTCGAAGGCTGGCCAGAGGCTTATCGCAGAGATGCGCCGACAGGTGCAGAAGCACGTTGGCCTGCTGTCGGTGGCCTACTACGACGAGAACCGCACCGGCACGCTGGTGGCGCGCATCATGTCTGACGTTGAGGGCGTGCGCAATCTGGTTGGCACCGGATTGGTTGAGTTTCTGGGCGGAATGCTCACCGCCGTGCTGGCGTTCATCTATCTGCTGCACCGCAGCGTGACCGTGACACTGACCGTCTTCGCCGTGGTGGGCGCGTTTGTTTTTGTGCTGCAATACGGCTTCAAGGTCATTCGCCCCATCTTCCGCGAGCGCTCCAAAATCAACGCCGAGGTCACCGGGCGTCTTACGGAGTCGCTGGGAGGCGTGCGGGTCATCAAGGGCTACCACGCCGAGGATCGCGAACACGGGGTCTTCTCGGCCGGTGTGGATAGGCTCCTGAGCAACGTGATGAAGTCGCTGACCATGACCAGCCTGCTTGGTTCGGCTTCGACGACGGTGCTGGGGCTCGTTTCTGCGCTGGTGATGTGGATGGGCGGACACAGCGTGCTCAACCACACGTGGACCGTCGGCGACTATTTCAGCTACAACATGTTTCTTGCTTTTATGATTGCGCCGGTTTTTCAGATCGTGAATATCGGAACGCAATTGACCGAGGCCTTTGCGGGTCTCGATCGCACCAGTGAGATCATGGCGGAGCTGGAAGAAAATCGGGAACCGGGCCGCACCACCACAATGCCACCTATTCAGGGCACGGTACGGTTTGAGGATGTTGAGTTTGCCTATGAGCCGGACAAGCCTGTTCTGCACGGCGTCAGCTTCCTTGCCGAACCAGGCACGGTCACAGCGCTCGTTGGCTCTTCTGGTTCCGGCAAATCCACCATCATCAGCCTGCTCTGCGCATTTCACACTCCATCCCAAGGCCGCGTACTGGTGGACGGCGTGGATCTTGCCAAAGTTGACCTGAATACCTTCCGCTCGCAGTTGGGTGTGGTGCTGCAGGATTCGTTCCTGTTCGATGGATCGATTCGTGAAAACATCATGTTCTCGCGTCCCGGCGCCACGGAGGAGCAGTTCCTTTTTGCCTGCCGCACGGCGCGCGTGGATGAGTTTGCTGAGCGTTTCCCCGACGCGTATGACACGATCGTTGGCGAGCGCGGCGTCAAGCTCTCCGGCGGGCAGCGCCAGCGGCTTTCCATTGCGCGCGCGCTGTTGGCCGAGCCGCGCATCCTCATTCTCGATGAGGCCACAAGCTCGCTCGATTCCGAGTCAGAGGCCATGATTCAGGCAGGGCTGAACCAGCTGATGCAGGGGCGCACGACATTTGTAATCGCCCACCGCCTCTCCACCATTCGCCGCGCCGACCAGATACTGGTCGTGGAAGGCGGGCGCATTGTCGAGCGCGGCAACCATGCTGAATTGTTCGCGTTGGGCGGCCGCTACTATGACCTCTACACGCGCCAGCATGGTCTGGAGGCCAATCTCTTTCTTGCGCCTGGCGAGGGCGATGTGATCCCAGCCTGAGCAAGGCCAGCAGGCGTCAGTCTTCTGCTCTCCGCGCCGGTTTCAATTTTGTGATCGCGCCTGCCACGACGCCATTTCGCGGCTGGAATATCCGTCTCAGGTATTGACGCTGGTTTCATATCGTGAGAATCTGTCTTTGTAATCATTAGGCGGCATAAAGGATCATTATGCGAGACGGATCTCCGCAAGGCATCTACAAAGTTCAGGCGTTGGACCGGGCATTTGCAGTACTGGACCTGCTCGGAGAGAGCGATACGCCCCTGGGACTGGCCCAGGTTGCTTCGTCGCTGCAACTGCACAAGAGCACTGCGCATCGCTTTCTGATGGTGCTGGAACGGCACCGCATGGTGGAGCGGACCAGCAGCGGTAAGTTTCGCCTGGGCCTTCGGCTCTTCGACTTTGGCAATCGCGCCATCGAGCAGTACGATTTGCGCGAACGCGCTCAGCCTCATCTTCGCCGCCTGGTGGCCGAGACGGAGGAGACCGCGCACCTGTGCATACTTGAGGGCGCGCACGTCATCTACATCGACAAGATTGAGCCCGCCCGCTCTGTGCGCATGATTACGCGCATCGGGTCCAGCAATCCTGTTCACTGCACCTCAGTGGGCAAGGCGATGCTGGCATTCCTGCCGGAAGACCGCCTGGTAGACATCCTGCGCCGCACCCGCTTTGAGCGTTTTACGCATCGCACGATTGCCACGCCTGAGGCGCTGCGTGTGGAGATAGAAAAGACGCGCCGCCGGGGCTACGCCGTGGACGATGAAGAATTGGAGGAAGGCCTGCGCTGCATCGCCGTGCCGTTGCTGGACGCGCAGCGCCAGCCTGTGGCCGCCGTGAGTGTATCAGGGCCGTCGTTCCGCGTGACAGCGCACAAGCTGCCCTCCATCGCGAATCATCTTCTGCAATGTGTACGGGGTATCTCGATGGACATGGGTTTCAGCTCTACGGGGCGTGGTCACCGCGCCGCCTGGACAGCCTGAGACCGTAGGTAGCCTGCTTATTGCTCGTCCCTTCCTGGGCGGAGCATCAGATTTTTGATCGCTTCGCGGGGGTCCTTGCCCTCGTCGAGGATACGCTCCATCTGCTCGGTGATGGGCATCTCGATGCCGTGCCGGCGTGCCAGCCCGAGCGCGGCACGCGTAGTGCGCACGCCCTCCGCAACTTTGCCGCCCAGGCTCTCAAGAATTTCAGGCAGTTTGCGACCGTGGCCCAGTTCCTGACCCACGGTACGGTTGCGGCTGAGCGAGCCTGTGCAGGTGAGTACCAGATCGCCTACACCTGAGAGGCCGGCGAGAGTTTCGCGGCGGCCGCCGCATGCTACAGCCAGGCGGGTGATTTCTGCGATGCCGCGGGTGATGAGTCCGGCGGCGGAGTTGTAGCCCAGACCTACCCCGGCGGCCACTCCGGCAGCAATGGCGATGACATTCTTGAGCGCGCCGCCGAGCTCCACTCCAATCACGTCTGTGGAAGTGTAAAGGCGCAGCGCCTCGGAGGAGAACTCCTGCTGAACGCGCGCGGCGATGGCAGGGTCGTTGAAGGCCACGGTGACGGCGGTGGGCTGGCCCTGCGCCACTTCAAGGGCAAAACTGGGGCCGCTGAACGCACCGATGGGCAGCGACAGGCCCGTGGTCGCGAGGGTTTCGGCGATGACCTGGGTCATGCGCAAGAAGGTTTGGTCTTCAATTCCTTTGGTCAGACTGACGATGATCTGCCCGGGGCGCAGGTGAGTGGCGAGGCGGGCGAAGGTGGAGCGGAGGAACTCAGAGGGTACAACGGAAACGATGATTTCCGCCGTGCTGACGACAGTGTCATCGCCGGTGACAACGATTTCCGGGGGAATGTGAAAGCCGGGCAGGAACTGCTTATTTTCGCCGGCGTCGATGATTTCGCGGGCCATCTCCGGGCTATGTGCCCAGAGGGTGATCTGGTGGCCGCCACGGTGGTGGAGCGAGAGCGCGATGGCAGTTCCCCAGGCGCCGGAACCGAGGATGACGATGCGACTCATGCGGTTTTCCTTGCGCCGAAGCGGCTTTCAGTACCGGAAAGCAGGCGGCGGATGTTCTGGTGGTGCTTGACGATGACGAGCAGCGCCACAATGGCCTGGACGGCTAGGAAGAAGGGTGGCCGGTCACCTTTGACGAGGAACCAGGCGAAGACCGGAAAGCTGGCAGCGCCAAGTATCGAGGCCAGCGAAACGTAGCGGCTGAGCGCGAGCACGATAAAGAAGACGGTGATGGCCGCGAGCGCAGCCGGTGGCGCGGCTACAAGGAAGACGCCGAAGCCGGTGGCTACGCCCTTGCCGCCGCGAAATCCGAGCCAGACGGGAAGCATGTGTCCGAGGACGGCGCAGAGGGCAGCGAGCGCCTGGAAGTTGCGCATCTGGGCTGTGGGAGCCATCAGCGTGGCCAGGACTCCACCCAGCCAGACGGCGGCGCAGCCTTTGAGCATGTCCAGCAGGAAGGTGGCGGCGCCGAGGCCCTTTGCGCCGGATCGCAGAACATTGGTGGCTCCAATGTTGCCGCTGCCGATGGTGCGAATGTCCTGTTTGCGGAAGACGCGCATCAGCAGGTAGCCGGAGGGAATGGACCCAAGCAGATAAGAGAGCGCTACAACTAGAAGACTTGCGAGGACCATAACGAGTGAGAGTTTAGCAGGTGAGGCGACCCTGGAGGATGAAGAGACAGCGGGTGGTGTGCGGACTTAGTCGACCATGAGTTCGCCGGGGACGATGGGACGGGTGCGCGGCAACGCTCCGCGCGTGGCCGCCGTGCCCATGATGAGGAGCACCCCGGCGCAGACCGCCAGCTTGATCATGCTTCCTGTACGGGACTGGGCGAGCTCGTGCGGCAGTGCCTTCCAGAGGACGAGCAGCAGGGTTTGGGCGGTGGTGACGGCCCAGACGGAGCCGTAGAAGTAGCGGCGCTCAGTGCCTTCGTTTTTGGTGGAGGGACCGACGCGGGGCAGCTTGCCCGCCGCGCCCAGCGCGAGGATCACAACGAAGATGGGCAGGTAGCCGTACTGATAGAGCTGCTTCATTTCCCATACGCCCGTGACGGAAGCGACGACGAGGCCCGTGAGGTTGAGCAGGGCAAAGTTGAGCACGGCGTTCCAAGCGAAGGTGTAGCAGACCTTGCGGTAGAGCGGGTTGGGCTTGTCCTCGTCAAAGCGGAGGATGTACGGGCGCGGCTCGACGCCGGGTAACTGGGCGCGCAGGCCGGCGATGCCGGTACCGATGAGGACGGCGAGAAGCCAGGCAAAGTTGACCCGGCTGAAGCCGTGCGCAAACAGGCTGAACGTGAGCGGACCGGGCGCGAGAAAGAAGACCCAGATCCAGATGGGCCAGTGCGCCAGGCGATAAAGACGGGTGTTACTTTCGCGGATTTTGCGCTCGTGAGCGAACTCGACCTTACCTCGGTAACCCATTGGCTAAAGTGTTGCAGAGACGAACGCTTGCGTCAAATTGGCGTGTGACGTGGTGCGTGTGTGGCTGCGGACGTTCAGGGAGCGGCGAAATCCTCTGCAAATATTTTGTGGAAAACCGCGAATTATTTTGGAGCAAAAAGGGGGGGTAGGGGGGTAGGGGGTGGGGTACGGACCGGAGGCATCCCTGACCGATTTCCAGTGCTTCCATTCCATTGTGCGGGAATGAGGGGAAATGATCTGCAAAATGGGGCGAGATTTTTTGTGTGGCACTGCGGTGCAACGCTGTTCTCACACTGTCTTTGCTGGGAAAGGATGGCCAGCCTGCCGGGAGCGTTGTCTGGCGCTGAAATTCCTCTCCAAAGGCATTGGATACCCCGAGTCTCTGCCATCGGGTGACGGTGATTTGTCGGGGCGATGGTCAAAGCCCGGGGTATCCAAAGTCATTGCAAAGTGTGGTTCACGCCAGCCCGCATCCCCGCAAGGTTTTCAACGATGCGGGTCAACTTTCCAAAAGGTTCCGCGCGCTGCTATGCGGCCTTCAGTGTCTTGGAGACATTCACCTTGATCTGCCTGGGCTTGGCCTCGGCGCGTTTGGGCATCTGGATGGCCAGAACCCCATCGTTGTAGTTTGCTTCAATCTTCTCGGCGTCCACGGAAGGCGGCAACGAGAAGGAGCGCGCGAAGGCGCCATAGTGGCGCTCCATGCGGCGGAAGTTTTCTTCCTTGATGTCCTTCTCCAGCTTGCGTTCTCCGCGGACGGTGAGCACGTTGTTTTCGACTTCGACCTTGATGTCTTTCTCTTCGATTCCCGGGACTTCCACTTTGAAGGTGAGCTTCTGTTCGTCTTCGATAATGTCCACGGGAGGCCCGAGCTCCCATGCACTCAGATCCTCTTCAAAGGGCGTCAACGATGTTCTTCCTCCGAAGGATTCGAAGAGGCGATTCATCTGTCTCTGGAGTGAAGTGAGTTCCTGGAATGGCTGCCAACGCACGAGTGACTTCATCGCAATCCTCCTATGCCGCGATGGTGCCTGCGGCGGCGTCACCCTGTTTGCACCATGGGATCACAGGAGATGAAAAACCTCAGTGACTCGGGTCACGGGGAAGGGTGCGGACAAGGGGAGATTGCGTTGTATGAAGAGGGAGACATGAGCACCCGGAGTGTAGTTTCCCATGTCTCAAAATCGAGACATGGGGCACCCGGAATGCGTGTTTACATGAGTTTGCGGCGGACGAGGTCGAGGGCCTGCTGGGAGGCCCACTGGCGGACGCGGTCGCGGTTGCCGCGGAAGGTGCGCTCGAAGGTGTCGGTTTTTTGCGCGTCGGAAACGGCGAGGTAAATGCGGCCGATGGGTTTCTCGTCTGTGCCGCCGGTGGGGCCTGCGATGCCGGTGACGCCGATGCCGAGAGTGGCCCCGGTGCGCTTGCGGATGCCTTCGGCCATGGCGGCGGCGACCTCAGCGGAGACGGCCCCGTGCTTTGCGATGAGGTCAGGGGGGACGTTGGCGAAGCTGGTCTTGAGGGGGTCAGAATAAACGACTGCTCCGCCGAGGAAGGAGCGCGAACTGCCAGGGACGGAGGTGATGCGCTGGGCGACCATACCGCCGGTGCAGCTTTCCGCGACGGCGAGTGTGGCCTGACGCAGTCCGAGATAGTAGAGGACGATCTGCTCGAGGGATTCGCCTTCCGAGGAGTAGAGCCAGTCGTCGAGGGCCTCTTCCATGCGTCCTGCGAGCTCGTCAACGCGCTGCTGTGCGGCGTCGAGTGTGGGTTTGGAGCAGAGGAGGGTGAGCTGAATGTCTCCGGCCTTGGCAAGGATGGTGGTTTCGACGTCGGTGTAGGTGGTGTAGATGGGTGCCAGGAGCTTGTCGGCCTGCGACTCGGGGATCATGGCGGCCTTGAGCGTGCGGATGGCGATGAAGCGCTGGGGGACGACGGCGCGGAGGCGGGGCATGCACTCGTCGTCAAAGAGAGGGCGGCACTCGTTGGGCGGGCCGGGGACGAGCATGACGAGCTTGCGGTAGCCGTTGAAGGTGGTGTCGAGCCATTGGCCGGGGGCGCTGCCGTTGGGATTCGGTAGGATGGTGGCGGTGTCAATGACGTCGGCCTGCTTGAGATTGTTTTCTGCCATGGGCATGCGCCAGGTGGCGGCGCGGACGTGCAGAGCGGCGACCTGGGCGGCGTCGCGGCGCAGGGCGAGGGAAAGCGCTTCGGCAACAGCTTCGCGGGTGAGGTCGTCCTCAGTGGGGCCGAGGCCTCCGATGAGGATGACAATGTCTGTGCGCGCGAGAGCATTGCGGATGGCGCTGACGAGATCCTTGAGGCGGTCGCCGACGATGGTTTTGAAGCGGACGGTGACGCCGATTTCGTTGAGCTTTTCCGTCAGGTAGAGGGAGTTCGTGTCCTGCCGGAAGGGGGTGAGCATCTCGGAGCCGACAGCGATGATTTCAGATTTCATAGTTGCGGCTTGCAGCTCCTGAAATTGGGGCGAAGGTTGTGAGACGTCCTTTGCCTGCGCCTGCCGCGCTGCGTCCGCTGGAGTACGCGAGAAACAGGCAGCTAGAAGAGGGTCAGTCCATCCACGCCCAAGTCCACATCATAAACTGCCTCGCTGGTGGCCAGGATGGTGGTGCCGAGCGGGGAAAATGCAACGCCGACGAGGTTGTTTCCGCTGACGACGAGGCTGGCCTCGCCCTGCGGCGTGACGCGGACCAGGCCGCGGTGGCCGTGCAGGCATGCGGCTACATAGGCGTCGCCGTTTTTTGCGAGCGCGATGCCCTGGGGGCGGCCGAGGCCGCGGTACCAGGGGCGCGCGTTGCCCTGGGTGTCAATGGCCCAGATGGCGTCGTTTGAGCAGAGCGTGGGTCCGGTGACGAAGAGCGTGCCTTGGGCGTCGATGGCGAGGTGATATGCGGAGACGCTGGGCTCCAGCGTGGCATAGACGAAGATGCGGCGCTGCGGGTCGATTTTGAAGATGGTTCCGCTGCGGTCGCCGACGTAGAGGTTGCCGTCGGGATCAAAGACGGCACCCGTGGCGACGCCCATGCCCTCGGAGTAGAGGGTTGACTCTCCGGCTCCATCGACGCGGTAGACATTGCCCTCGGCGCGCGAGGTGACGAAGAGGTTTCCCTCGGGGCTGAAAGCGAGGCCGGTGGCGTTGAGGATTCCGGTGACGAAGGGTGTACCGCGGCCGTCTGGACTGACGCGGACGACGGAGACGGGAGTCTGCTTGCCGCGCGAGCCGGAGATGGTGGCATAGATCATGCCGGAGCGGCTGACGGCGGGGCTTGTGACGGGATGGAGTCCGTTGGAGAGCTCACGGGCCACGCGCAAGGGGGTGGCGTTGCTGACTCCAGCAGGCGAGCGGACTTCAACGAGGCTTGTGGTTGCCTGCTCCGGCACACGAAAGACGATTCGCCCAGGGCGGCTCATGAGCACCTGGGCGGTATGGCTGCCGATCACCACGCCGGGCATACTGGAAGCATGAGGGCCCAGATGACCGCCGACAATTTCGACTTCTCCCAGCGGGAGTGCAGCAGGGGGTACGAGGTCGTCGATGCGCGGGTCGGGGAAGGCTTCTTCATGCGCGTGCTGGGGACGTGTGCGTGGCATGGCGGCTCTCGGGTTAAATCCAAACGTGCAATAGAGATGCTACACCCAAAGCATACAGGCCTGCGGCCACATCATCGAAGACGATTCCCCAGCCCTCGGGGAGACGCTCAAGCTGGCGGACGGGAAAGGGCTTGGAGATGTCGAAGAGGCGAAACAGGACGAGGGCGATGAGCGCGTGACGCCAGTTGGCGTGACTGCCGAGGAGAGCGATCCACTGGCCGGCGACTTCGTCGATGACGACGAAACCGGGATCCTTGCGGCCGCTTTCGCGCGCGACGATGGTGGCGGCGGGAATGCCGAACAGGAGCGTGAGAGCGATTCCGGCGAGCAGGAGCAGCAAGAGCGTGAGCGGGGCGGGATGGAGTAGCCATGCAATGGCCGCCCAGATCAGAACGGCCGCGACGGAGCCCCAGGTGCCGGGGCCGGGCTTGCCGAGGCCCGCGCCAAAGAAAGTCGCTACCGTCCAGGCCCACCTGGTGGCTTTCTTGTTTGGGGCCGGAGTTGCGGAGGAACGGTCATTCATCGCGTGAGCCTTTGCTGTGGCCGCCTGCGAGGCCGCCCAGGTCCTCAAGCACCTCAGGGTCAAGCACCGGCGAGCTGATTTTGTAGACGCCCATTGCCCATTTGCCGAGGTCGATTTTGCGGCAACGGTCGCTGCAGAAAGGGAAGTCCTCGTCCTTTTGCTGGACCAACGCGCCGCAGGTGGGGCAGCGGAGTAGCTTTGCGGATTTTTTCTTTGTGGCCATCGTACAGTTCCTGCCGGAAGGCAGCGTTCAATCATTATGGTACAAGGCGAGGCGGAGATCGAGGCGGGGTTTGCATGGCAATCGCGGGTCTTGATTCCTGAGCGGGATCCGGCGCGCGAGGGGGACTGCGTTATCGAAACTCACGGAGAAGACGGCAGACGTCGTTGGCGACCTGTTGCTTGAATGCGCGTTTTTTTCGTGTTCTTGTTTTGTGCCCTTTTTTGATGGAGGCAAGCGGCTTTTGTTGTGTTGGCAGAGGGCTCAGGAACAAGTTGGCCGGAGACAAGGTGGCGCCGACGGCGGCGAAGAAATCGTCATAGGCTTCCTTGAGCGAATCGGCACAGTCGTCGCCATAGGAGACTTGCCTCGTGGCGCTGACGCCCGCCATCGCGTAAATTCCAAAAGCGCTTGCGATGCCCTCGAGGGCAGCAAAGAGCAGAGCCGGCGGAGCCACTTCGTGCAAGGCGCTGGTTGCAAGCGAAATGAGGTGAAAACATCCTTGCATGCCCTGGAGCCGCGTAATCAACAGAGCGTCGGAGATCTGTGTCCCCACAACCCATCCGGGAACAATGGTGAATGACAAATTAAAGACGGGCGTGCCATTGACCCGCAAATGGAGAGATAGTTCGCCTTCGTGATCGCATTCGGAAGGTTTTGACAGGCCTAATTTGACGTCATATAAGTTGCCGTCCTCATCCGTTTCAAAAACCGAAAGATCTCCATGCAAAATCTGGCGCAGGAGGCCGCTGGGAAATTTTTCGTTCAGGTACTTATAGTGGTGCAGCAAGCAAGAGGCTCGCTGCGCTACGGTGAAGTGGCTTACCAGGTAGTCATCGGACAGGTACTTGTATGGCAGTTCCTTGTAAGTTGCAGAGATGTCCTGAAAGGCCGGCAGTTTCATGAGCTGCAAGATCTCAAGGAATTTGGGAATGCTGATGGAACAGCGCAACAGTTTGCGCGCGGAGCGTGGAGACAACCAGGTTCTCAGCTTTCGCGCGGGCTTCAATAAGGGACTGAGGAGCCTGTTTTTTCGTATTGTCTCAATCAGCAGACGTCTCCAGCGCATGAGTAGCGGATCAGGCTCATGGACACCCCAACTGGAGAGGATTGGGTTCGATTTTTCTTTCACCGCGAAGCTTTCCGAGTTTAGCTGCATGAACCGGACAATGAATTATTGTCCGGAATGATGGATTGAAGGAGCCACGAGCAAAAAGCTACTTCACCAAGCTGCGGTGTTCGTCGACTTGAAGCGTGCGATAAGAACGACCGAGGCTTGTCCTAACTAGCAGGCATTGTACCGTCCTTGAGCGGCGTTCAGCGCATTGATGAAGTTGCCTGTTGCGTTCCTCGGCGGCGATAGCAACCGTTGCACCTTTTGCGGCGCGCCGCAGAAATGCAGGCTACTACAACGGGCCGGAGAGGATGCGGGCCACCACGTCGTATGCGTGGGCCTCGGTAATCTCAGCGCGATAAAAGCTGCCGGGCTTGAGTGTTTCAAGGTCGCCGAAGTCGTTGATGTAGACCTTGCCGTCGATTTCTGGGGCGTGGAACTGGGTGCGGCCTTCCCAGAGCATGGGGGTTTCTTCGCTTTCGCCCTCGGCGAGCAGGACCAGTTCGCGGCCCACCCACTGCTGCTTGGCGCGCTTGCTGATGGATTGCTGTAGCTTCATGAGGCGGCGCCTGCGGGCCTGGATGGTGCGTTTGGGCACTTTGCCTTCCAGCGAGAATGCACTGGAGCCTTCTTCGTCGGAGTAGGTGAAGACGCCGAGCCAGTCGAATTTTGCTTCGCGGATGAACTGCTCCAGGATCTCGAAGTCCGAGGCGGACTCGCCGGGGAATCCGACGATGAACGCGGTGCGAAGGGCGATGCCGGGAACGGAGGCGCGGACCTTTTCGAGGGTCTTGAGGAAGATGTCTGCTCCGGCACCGCGCTTCATGGTCTTGAGGACGGCAGGCGAGGCGTGCTGGAGGGGGACGTCAAGATATTTGCAGATGTTGTCGTGCTTCGCGATCGTCTCAAGCAGGCGGCCGGTGATGCGGTTGGGATAAGCGTAGAGGAAGCGCAGCCATCTAAGGCCCTCGATGCGGGCCAGCGCGTCAAGCAGTTGTGCGAGGCCGTCTTTGAGGCCAAGGTCTTCGCCGTAGCAAGTGGTGTCCTGGCCGATGAGGGTGATCTCACGGACACCGCGCGCGACGAGCTGTTGCGCCTCGGCGACGACGGACTCGAAGCGGCGGGAGCGAAATTTTCCGCGCAGGTTGGGAATGACGCAGAAGCTGCATGGATGATCGCAGCCCTCGGCAATCTTGATGTAGGCGGAGGTGCGCGGCGTGGCCAGCAGGCGCGGAGTGGTTTCGTCGTAGAGATAGGTGGGCAGCATGTGCGCCGCGCCCTGCCAGTCGTCTCGACTGAAGCGGCCCTGCTGCTCGCGGAGGTGGCCTTCCGGTCTTGATGCTTTGTGTGTGCCCGAAAGGGATTCCTGGCCGGGCTGGCCCTTCAGGCGGTCCTCGTTCTGGACCTGCTCCGAGGCTGATTTTGCGAGATGGCTAGAGCTTGATTGAGCAGTCAGGATGTTGAACGGGGACGGTGCAGCGGCAGGCTGCTGGATGCCCGCTGCTGCAAGGATGGATTCGAGTTCGCCGGTGCCGATGACGGCATCGACTTCAGGGATATTTTTCTTGATTTCGTCCCTGTATCGCTCGACCAGACATCCCGCGACGATGAGTTTGCTGGCGCGGCCTTCGGTTTTGTGGCGGGCCATTTCGAGGATGGTATCGACGGACTCCTGCTTGGCGGTGTCAATAAAGCTGCAAGTGTTGACGACGAGGATTTCGGCGTCTTCGGGGCGGGCGGTGAGGCGCGCACCGGCGCGGTCCAGGAGGCCCATCATGACCTCGGAATCGACAAGGTTTTTGGGGCAGCCCAACGATATAAAGCCGACGGTGGGAGCCGTGGGAGGGGAAATTTTGCTCACTATTTTATTGTACCGGGAAGTGCAAGTTGCCGTGCGCGAGGGGCTTGTGCGCGAGGTTACCTGTCTTTGCGGTAGAGGAGGTCGCGTATGGCTTTGCGGCGCTCGGCGTTGGCTTCGCTTTCGGCCTTGCGCTCTTCTGCGCTGAGGTGCTGCTTTGACTCTGTTTTATCTTCAGATTCCAATTCACTGCAGGCGGGGCAGCGATTGGCGAAGCCGGGCTTGCCGGGCCTCAATTCAAACTCTTCAGAGCAGAGGACACAGATTTTAATTGGAAACGGCATAACGGAACCTGATTTGATGATAAAGGAAAAGGCACCTGGTTTTGAAGGGCGGCTGGCAACGATGAGGAGCGCTTTGGAGCAGCTTGATGCGAAGGCTTGGTGGCGACGGAGCGGGGCAGTTTTCGGGGACGAAACGGCTGATTGCTTGTGGCTTAGCCCTGCCACCCACGATCCAGCCGCGAGGTGCTAAAATCTGAAGTGCCGGGTCCTACGCGACGTAATCCCGCCAACCCCGCCAGGTCCGGAAGGAAGCAACGGTAACGGGCTAGTACGGGCGCAGTAGGTAACCCGGTACTTTTTTGAGCGCCACTGGCGTTTTTGTTTTTTTGATCTGGCATGAGTTGAATGGATCGCGTTCTCCCACGCTTTTCCGCACGCGATGCGGAAGGGATCGGGGCACCCGGTTGCAGCCGTGCTTGAATGCCGAAATAGAGCGGCAGACCGGGCTTCCCCCGCCGTCGTTCGCGCCGCAAGGAGAAGTCCATTGAGCCTCACCGTTCGCCCCGTGGTGGGCCGTCGCGCCAAGATTACGGCGCTTGGAACCTACGTTCCCCCCCAAGTTCTGACCAATCAAGACCTTGAAAAGATGGTGGATACCAACGACCAGTGGATTCTGGAGCGGACGGGTATCCGTGAGCGGCACGTGCTGGCCAAAGGGCTGGGCACGAGCGATATGTGCGTGGAGGCAGCAAAGAAGTGCCTTGCAGCGCGGGGCATTGCGGCGAGCGAGGTTGAAGTCATCATCGTGGGTACGGTGACGCCGGACATGATGTTTCCCTCAACGGCGTGCCTGGTGCAGGACAAGCTGGGAGCCAAGGGCGCGTGGGGTTTTGATGTTTCGGCGGGCTGCTCAGGATTTGTGTTTGCGCTGCAGGCGGGCGTGAAGCTGGTGGAGAGCGGAGCGCACAGCAAAGTGCTGGTGTGCGGAGCGGACGCCAATACGCGCATGACGGACTACACCGACCGGACCACGTGCATCTTGTTTGGCGATGGGGGCGGCGCGGTGCTGATTGAGCCCGCAGCCGAGGGCGAGATTGGCTTTATCGACTACATCCACGAGATTGACGGTTCTGGCGGCGTGGCGCTGAACCTGAAGGGCGGGGGCAGCCTGAACCCGTCGAGCCACGAGACCGTGGACAAGAAAATGCACTACATCTACCAGGATGGGCAGGCCGTCTACAAATTTGCGGTGCGCAAGATGTCGGAGGTTACGGCGCGGGTGCTGGAGCGCAACGGCGTGACGGGCGCGGACCTTGGCTGCTTTATTCCGCACCAGGCGAACAAGCGCATCATTACGGCGACGGCGGACCGGCTTGGCATGGACGCGGAGCATGTGATTATCAACATCGACAAGTATGGCAACACGTCCGCAGGCACGATTCCGCTGGCCATGGAAACGGCTGTGGAGAGTGGAAAGCTGAAGAAGGGCGACCTGGTGCTGATCTCCGCAGTGGGCGCGGGCTTTACGGTGGGTGCGGCACTGTTGCGGTGGGAGATTTAGCAAGCCGTCAAAGGGCGAGTGCACGAGGGCCGGTCCACGGGATGGACCGGCCTTCGTGCGTTTGCGCGATACGCGGGCTTAGACGGCGAGTGCGGTGAGGGCGGGCTCGTATGCGGGGAGGACGCCTGTTTCGGCGGCCATGCGGAAGAAGCCGCGCATGCCTTCGATGCACTCGTCGTCGAGGATGTAGTGGATGTTGGCGGTGAGATAGGCGCGAATGGTTTCTTCCTGGAGCGGCAGCTTGCGCGCCCACTCCTGGACCAGCGCGTCGATGTTCTGCAATCCGTGATCGCGGGAGCGGATGAAGTCTTCGGTAATACGCTCATCCAAGGGGCAGCCGGGCGCAGCGGCCCAGACGGCGGAGACGAATGCGAGGCCGGTGAGCTTGCGCCACTCGTCTGCCAGGTCGTGATAGACCAGCTCCTCGCCGGTGCGCTCAAAGCGATTGGCGCGTTCCTCGAGAGCCATGAGGGCGGGGTCGCCGATGACGATGGCTGCGTCTGCTCGTTCGAGCATGGCATCGAGGTCGGCGGTCATGGGCAGGAACGGGACGTCAGGGTTGCTCCAGTTGTGGAAGAGAATGCGCGCGTAGGTGACGGTGGTGCGGCTGGCGATGTCGGCGGCCACTGTGCGCAGGCTGGCGAGCGGCTGAGCTGCGCGGCGGACCAGCAAGAGCGAGCGCACGCGGTCTTTGGCGGCGATGGTGCAGCCGGGCAGAATACGCAGGCCGGGGGTGGTGGCCAGAGCGGCAATCGGTACGAGGCCGATGTCGGATGCGCCGGAGGCCAGCCGGTCGGCGCACTCGGAGGGCAGCATCCAGTCGATCTGGTAACGGGCAGCGAGTGAATCTTTCAGCGGCGCATGCTCGAAGTCCCACATAAGGGGAGCGGGATTAAGAAAGCGGATGGCGGCGATACGGAGACGGGAATGAGAGATGAGACTCACGCTTTATTAGAGTATCAATTTGCGCTGAGGATTCTTCGAAGCATGTTTGGCGACACCGGGGTTGCTTGACTTCCGGCGCGGGTGCAGTTAGTGTGAGCGCAATTCACCAGGAATGATTTTGAAGTTACTTTAGAGGGAAAAAGCACTCGTGTGTTCCGATGCACGATGTCTCTGCGATGAAGATTTTGCCTGAGGAAACAGCCGGCACAACTGGCGCACAACTGGATGAAGACAGACTGGCGTGGCTTGCGCTGGCACTGTCTCCGGGGCTGGGCCCCAGGCGCATTCTTGACGCGATGAAGGCTCTGGATGCGCCGAGCCGCATATTCACACTGTCGCTGACGGAGCTGGAAGGTCTGCGGTTTCCGGCGGAGGCGGCGCAGTTTATTTTTGATGGCAAAGCGCGCCAAGCTGCCGAGGCGGAGCGCGTGCGGGTGGCGGGGCAGAGCGCGACGGTGGTGACGTATGGATGCCCGGAGTATCCCGAGCGGCTGAGAGAGATTTATGACCCGCCGCCGGTGCTTTGGGTTCGCGGGGCTGTGGGTCTGTTGGGAAGGCCGTCGATTGCGATTGTGGGCACGCGGCATCCTTCGCCGTATGGGTCGGGCGTGGCGGAGATGCTGGCGCGGGACCTGGCAGTAAGGCGGCTGCTGGTGGTGAGCGGCATGGCGCGGGGCATCGACACCTGCGCGCACAAGGGCGCCCTGGCGGCGCGCATGCCCACGGTGGCTGTGTGGGGCACGGGCATCGACGTGATCTATCCCAAGGAGAACAAGAAGCTGGCGGAGGAGATTCTGGCGACGGGCGGGGCGATTGTGAGCGAGGTTCCGATGGGCACGTTTCCCGCACCGCAGAATTTTCCCCGGCGCAACCGCATTCTGAGTGGGCTGAGCGTTGGCGTGCTGGTGGTGGAGGCGAGCGAGAACTCCGGGACGCGCGTGACGGCGCGCTGCGCGGCGGACCAGAATCGCGACCTGTACGCCGTGCCGGGCAACGTGACAAGCAAGAACTCGTGGACGCCCAACACGCTGATTAAACAGGGCGCCAAGCTGGTGGCGACGTGGGAGGACGTGTGGGAAGACCTGCCCTCGCAGGTGCGGATGGAACTGGAGCAAGAGGCCGGGATTGAATCCAAACCCGAGGCTGCCGCATCTCTCTTGCCTGATCCCGTACTGCGGCCCCATGAGGTGATGGTGCTGGAGGTTCTACGCTCGGACGAGTCGCTGCAGATTGACGAAGTTCTTGAATTGCTGGAGACGCAACTGACCTCTTCCGAGGTGTTTACGGCGCTGTTTGAGCTGGAGATCACGGGCCGCATCCGGCAACTGCCAGGGAAGAATTACGTGCGGACACTGTGAACGTAAGTTATTCTGCGTTTGATTTAAAGTGTGCATTTTGTGCGGAATTGAGAACGTCCATGCGCGGTTGAGCGTATTGTTTCCGGGAAGTGCCACGCTGAAAAAAGCGGGTTGCGAGTGGAAACGGAGCCGTCTTTCGTGTTAGTTTCCAACTTTCATGGCTGATTTTTCAGGACATGGCAAAGATGCTGCCCGTGTGCCGGAGCGGTAAACGGGGCGCAGATGAAACGGATAGCCGCTGTCTGAGTCCAATAGGCTTGGCAGCAACGAGCAACACATATTAAGGATGGCAATGAGCAAAGCATTAGTGATCGTCGAGTCCCCCGCTAAGGCAAAGACGATCGAGAAGTATCTGGGCAAGGGTTTCGAGGTGCGTGCCTCAGTGGGTCACATCATGGACCTGCCCAAGAACGACATTGGCGTGGAGTTGAAGAAGCGGACGTTCGAGCCGGAGCTGATTGTGTCGCCCGGCAAAGAAAAGGTTGTGGAGCAGTTGAAGAAGGCGGCCGAGAAGGCCGACGAAATCTTTCTGGCGCCTGACCCTGACCGCGAAGGCGAAGCGATTGCGTACCATCTGGCGCTGCAACTGGGCACAAGCGCCAAAGAGAAGAAGAAGATTCACCGCGTAACCTTTAACGAGATTACGAAGAAGGCCGTGCAGGATGCGTTTGCGCATGCGCGGGACGTGGACCAGAACCTGGTGTATGCGCAGCAGACGCGGCGCGTGCTGGACCGGCTGGTGGGTTATCAGATTTCTCCGCTGCTGTGGGACAAGGTGCGCCGGGGTCTTTCCGCGGGGCGCGTGCAGACAGTGGCGCTGCGGCTGATTGTGGAACGCGAGCGCGAGATTCGCGCGTTCAACCCGGTGGAGTACTGGACGCTGGAAGCGCTGCTGCATCCGGAGGCGCAGGCGGACCGCAGCTTCAAGGCAAAGCTGGTGGGCATCAACGGCGAGCGTATCTCCGTGGACACGGTGAGCGCGCCGGCGTTTGCGAGCGAGAAGGAGATCAAGGCGGCTCTGGCGGCGCTTCAGAAGGCGTCGTGGACGGTAGCCTCCGTGGTGAAGAAGGAACGCAGGCAGAGTCCGCCGCCGCCTTTCACCACGAGCCAGTTGCAGCAGGATGCGGCACGGAAGCTGGGCTTTAACGTGCGCCGCACGATGGGCGTGGCGCAGCGTTTGTATGAGGGCGTGGAGATTGGCGCAGAAGGCACGACGGGCCTGATTACGTACATGCGTACCGATTCTCCGCGTGTGGCGCCGGATGCGATTGCCGGTGCGCGGGAGTGGATTGGCAAGGAGCTTGGATCGCGGTACATGCCTGAGTCGCCCAATGTGTACAAGGGCAAGAAGGACGCGCAGGACGCGCACGAAGCGATCCGGCCCACGGATGCGGCGCGCACGCCGGAGTCGATTGCGCGGTATCTGAGCGACGAGCAACTGAAGCTGTACACGCTGATCTGGAAGCGTTTTGTGGCCTCGCAGATGTCGCCCGCACAGCTTGCGGTGACGCAGGTGAACATTGCCGCGGCGAGCACGGCGGACAAGCGGACGTATGACTTCAGAGTCAGCGGAACGACGGTGATTTTTGACGGCTACCAGAAGCTCTACGAGGCATCAAAAGACGCCAAGGACGAGGATGATGAGTCGCTGGCGAACCGGCTGCCGAACCTGGACAGCGTGAAGGCGCTGGAACTGGAAAAGCTGATCGACGAGCAGCACTTTACCGAGCCGCCTCCGCGGTACAACGAAGCTTCGCTGGTGAAGGAACTGGAGGAGCGGGGCATCGGGCGGCCTTCGACGTATGCATCGATTATCAACACGATTCAGGACCGCGAGTACGTGGTGAAGCATGGTGGGTCGCGCGGACGCTTTTATCCGACAGAGATTGGCGTGGTGGTGTGCGACCTGCTGGTGAAGAACTTCCCTTACATCTTCGATACGAAGTACACGGCGCGGCTCGAAGAGGAGCTGGACGATATTGAAGAGGGCAAGGAGAAGTGGACCGATCTGCTGAATGGCTTCTATGACTACTTTGAGGACGAACTCAAAGACGCCGGGAAGAACATGGAAGACGTCAAGCGGATGGAGAAGGTGACGACGGAGAAGTGCGATCTTTGCGGGTCGCCGCTGGTGCTGAAGTGGGGCAAGTTCGGCAGCTTCTATGCGTGCTCGGCGTACAACAAGAAGGATCCGACAAGCTGCACCTTCACCAAAGAGAACATCGAGGCCAAGCCGGACCTGAACACTCCGGAGGCGCAGGAAGCGGGCGACACGGAGGAGTACTGCGAGAACTGCGGGCGGGTGATGGTGCTGAAGCGCGGTCCGTGGGGGCCGTTCATGAGCTGCCCGGGCTACAACGAGGACCCGCCGTGCAAGACGATCCGCAAGCTGAGCCAGAAGCAGCAGCAGAAGCCTCCGGAGCCGACGGGCGAGGCCTGCCCGGTGTGCGGCAAGCCGCTGGTGTTGCGCCAGGGAGCTTATGGGGAATTTGTTTCCTGCTCGGGCTATCCGAAGTGCAAGTATGTGAAGCAGAACCTGATCGAGGGGATGAAGTGCCCGAAGTGCGGGCAGGGCGACCTGGCCGAGCGCAAGGCACGACGGGGGAACATCTTCTGGGGCTGCACAAACTATCCCAAGTGCGACTTCACGTCGAACTACAAGCCAGTGGCGCAAAAGTGTCCGGAGTGCGGGAGCCCGTATCTGGTGGAGAAGACGCTGAAGTCAGGCATCTATCTGGAGTGCCCGAACAAGAAGAAGGCAACCGAGGACGAGGGAGCGCCGAAGAAGCGCGGCAAGAAGGCCGCCGAGGCTGAGGCGGGCAGTGTGGTGTGCAGCTACTCCAAGCGGATTGGGGATGCGCCGCCGCCACCCACGGCCGAGACGCACGGGCCGGTGGTGGAGAAGGCAGGCAGCAAGAAGGAGCTGCAGCCGGCGTAACCCGGGCGGGAAGCATGGGACAGGGCCGGCCTGGTCCGGCCCTTGTCCGTTGTGCGTTGCGATTGCACCACCCACAGGCACATTTCCTTTAAATCCGTTAGTATGGGCAGCGGAGAGTCCTTGATGGAACGAATGCTTGCTAGCACCGCCGATGCTGAAATTATTCTGAGGCTCTATGAGCTGCGCACCGAGACTGTTTTGCGCCAGGCGCGCGCGTGGATGACGGGGGAGTTCTGGCCCGCCAGTGCCGATGATTTTTTTGCTGTGGCCTTGAACCCTCGCGATCCGCATAACGCGTGGTTTCGGCAGGTGACAACCTACTGGGAGATGGCCGCTGCCCTGGTACTTCACGGGGCGGTTTCGGCGGAGTTGTTTGTTGACTGCAACGGCGAGGGCTTTTTTCTGCTGGGCAAGTTCGCTCCATTTCTGGAGGCAATCCGCGAGAAGGCACCCACATTCATGATCAGGACATCTGAACTGGTGGAGCGGTTCACTGCGGCATCGGCGCGCTATGAGGCGGCGCTGAAGAGCCTGGAGGCGCGGCGGAAGGCGCCTGCGGCAAATCCGTAAGCGGCCTCCATGTGCGTGTTTTTCCCGGGAGCGTGTATTGGGCCTGATATTTTTGTCCCACCAAACCTGAGATGTTTCCGGCTTGTATAACCGGAGGCCGGTGGAGCATGATGTTAGCTGGACTAGAGATTCTTCCCCGGAGGTTCAAGTGAAACGTATTGCAGCAGTGATTGTACTGGCGCTGTCTTCTGTCTCAATGGTGGCGAGCGCCGCTGAGTCAACCAAGATCAACGGCTGGATTTCCGACTCGATGTGCGGTGCAAAGCACGCGGGAACGGGTGCGGCCTGCGTGAAGAAGTGCATCAAGGGCGGCATGGCCCCTGTTTTTGTGGACGAGGCCAAGAAGGCCGTCTGGACCATCGACAATCCTGATGCGGTGAAGAGCTTCTACGGCGACCACGTAACGGTTACCGCGTCAGTGGATGCGGCCAAGAAGAGCGTTCACATCGACGCCATTACGGCGGCCAAGTAGGTTCCCAGCCGGGGCAAATCCGGAAGTCGGACTCGCCATGGTGGGAAATCTCTGGTAGTGTCATATCCGTTACCTTCTCGCCGGCCAGTTTTGAGGCCGGCGGGAGGGAACGATGTGAATTTAACCGGAATAATCCATGGCACGAGCGATCTGGAACGGCAAGGTCATTGCCGAAAGCGAGACGACAGAGACGGTTGAAGGGAATGTGTACTTTCCTGAATCCAGCCTCAAGCGGGAGTATTTTCGCCCCAGCAGCACCACCTCCACCTGCCCCTGGAAGGGACAAGCGCGCTACATGAGCCTGCTGATCGATGGGCAGGACAATCCGGATGCGGCCTGGTATTACCCTGACCCCAAGCCGGCTGCGCGCAAGATCAAGGGCTATGTTGCCTTCTGGCGAGGCGTGGAAGTCGAGCACTAAAGGCGCCTTATATTTTTCGCGCGGAGTGCGCATGCGGATTATCTCTTTCCTTGCTGCTCCAGTGCTTGCCATGGCGCTTGCGGGATGCTCTCGCACTCCCGTATCCACGCCTCATCCGACAGCGCCGACGCTTACCGGCGACCCCGCGCATCCGGGGCAAACGACAGGCTGGGTAAGCACCCGGCTTTATTTCGGACTAGGACCGGCAGATCGCTCAGAGCAAGGTGTCAGCGAGGCGGAGTGGCGGGAATTTCTTGACAAGCAGGTGACGCCGCGCTTTCCTGACGGGCTGAGCGTTCTGGATGTCTATGGCCAGTGGCAGGGCAAGAACGAAACCGCGCCCGAGCGGCTGCGGTCGAAGATGCTGATCCTCTATTACCCTGACACGCGGGAAAACCGGGAGAAGATCGAGGCCATACGAGCGGCGTGGAAGCAGAAGACCGGCGACCAGTCGGTTCTGCGTGTGACAGAGCCGGCGGATGTGTCGTTCTAAAGCGGAGCAAATCGCCTAGTTTCAGGACATTAAGACAGGGGCTTGCCGATCTCCCAATGGTGGCCGAAGGGGTCGAGAACGCGGCCTACGCGCCACTGGTATGGTTCATTGGTTACGGGTCGAACGACCGAAGCGCCGGCCGAGACGGCTTTGCTGAAGGCTGCGTCCGGGTCGTCCACGACGAGGATCATGCGCGCGGTGCTGCCGCCGAGGGATTCCGGACTGAAGTTTTTGTGCTCCGGGGACTCATCCGCCACCCAGAACTGGCTTGTTCCGAGCGCGAGCCGGGCGACGACTGGGCCGTCAGGCGCATCGAGGCGGAAGAGCACGCGGGCACCGAATGCGGCCATGTAGAAATCAACAGCCTGCGCGCCGTTGCGCACGGAGAGCATGGGCGCGAGGGCTGCGTACTGGTTTGCGTCATCGCGAGACTGTTCCGGCATACCGCTTTTCCTTTCAGGGGTAGGGAATGCGCCGCGCTGCTCAGTAGGCCTGCAACTGGTCCAGCGGCAGGCGGACACGGAAGCAGGTGGAACCGGGCTCGGAGCGGACGCTGAGGTGGCCGCGGTGTTTGCGGACGATGCGCATGGCGTTGTCGAGGCCGAGGCCGAGTCCCTGGCCGGGCGCTTTGGTTGTGAAGAAGGGCTCGAAGATGCGGTCCTGCAGTTCGGAGGGGATGCCGGGTCCGGCGTCCCAGATTTCGACCAGCAGCATTTCGGCTTCAAGCCGGCAGGTCAGCCGGAGCAAGCCCTGATTGCCGAGAGCGTCGAGCGCGTTTTCAATTAGCGCGGTCCACACCTGGTTCAGCTCGCTGCCATAGGCGCTGATGCGCGGCAGGTCGGGTTGATAGTCGCGCTCGACCTGGACATTGCTCATGCGCGACTGAAGCATCTGGACAGTAGCGTCAAGTCCGGCAGGCACATCGACCTCAAGAATCGGCGCGCGGTCCATGTAGCTGTAAGCCTTGACGGCGCTGATGAGGTCAAAGATGCGGGCGGTGGAGTTGAGGAGCGTATCCACTGAGCGCTTGGAGCGGAGATAGCGGGCAAAGAACTGGAGCGCGACACAGGTCTCTTTGGGCTCCAGGATCGTGCGCATCGCGTCCAGGTCAGCCGTGGTTACACCCTGATCGGCCAGTTGTGCGGCCACGTCCCAGGCCTCACCGCAGGGCAGGTCGCTGAGCCATTTGCGCATCGCCTCTTCCTGGAGGATGAGTGCGCCGGCGTCTTGCGGCAGGTGGTGTGCGGAGCGGTCTAAGATGTGCTGCTCCCACTCCTCGATGCCGCGGATCTGCTGCTCGCTGAGGCACAGGTTGACGAGCTTGAATCGATTCTGGCGATTGGCGCGCAACTCCGCGACCAGGCTGGAGGCTGCGCGCTGGGCGGCGGAGGCTGGATTGTTGAGTTCATGGGCGAGATTGCCGGCGAGCTTGCCGAGCGCACTTAGCTTTTCAGCCTGCTGCTCGATGCGGGTGACTTCTCGCGCGCGGTCAAGCAGGGTGTAGACCACGCGGCTTGTCATGCTGGGGATGGCCGCGAGCATCGCAGGGAACTGGGACTTGTGGATGAGCAGCGCCCAGACGGGCGAGATGGCAAAGCCCTGGCCGCCGTAGCTTGTCATGCGCGAGAAAGGCAGCAGGCCGGTCATCTGGCCGGCGCGCCCAATGAAGAGCGCCATGGGGCCTCCGCGCTGGCGGCGGACATGGATTTCACCCTTGAGGATAAGGATCATGCGGTCGGCGGGCGCGCCTTCTTCAAAGAGCACATCGCCTGCCTGCGCGGTGATCTCCTCGCCGTGCTGGGCGAGCCACATGCGGTCCTCCAAGGGCATGCCGTGCAGAGGGGCGATGCGATCGAGGGCTGCCGCAATGGCTTCAAAGGGCGTGGGACTGGGAGGCGGCGCGACGGTTGGGGAAAGCATCCTGTGGTCCTCCGGGGGCACATTCAGCATAGCCGATTCCGTGTCGTCGTCATGGATGTGTTTCCGGAGGCAAGTTGCAGCACCCGCGGCAGAGATATGGGGCCAGGCGGAAGACTGAATGGTATTATGGTCAGTTTGCAAACCAGGAGAGGAATCGCCCTTGCTGAAAACCTTTTCATGCGCAGTCGCTTTGCTTGCCGGCTCCATGCTTTCTGTTGCACAGCCCGCCTCGTTTGATGCCTCCACGAAGGTCTTCCGGCTGGATGGTGGCAATGTGTCGTATGTCTTTGGTGTGAATGCGCGGGGTGAGTTGCAGCAGCTCTACTGGGGCGGAAGGCTTGGCGCGAAGGACGCCTTTCCGCAGGCAAAGCCGATGCCGGAGTGGGCGTCGTTTGATTCGTCCTACAACAACACACCGCAGGAGTATGCCGGATGGGGCGCGGGGCTCTTTATGGAGCCGGCGTTGAAAGTGACATTCCGCGACGGCAGCCGGGACCTGGTGCTGCACTACCAGAGCCATACAGCTACGGAAAACGGCGTGGACGTGGTGCTCAAGGATATTAAGCGCGCTGTCGTTGTGACACTTCACTACCGGATGGATGCGGGGAGCGGGATTCTGGCGCGCTCGGCAACGATTGAGAACCGCGAAGACAATCCAATCACCATCGAGCAGGCTGCTGCGGCAGCATGGGCGCTGCCGCCTGCGCACTACACGCTGAATTACCTGACCGGGCGGTGGGCGGGGGAGTGGACACTGACGCAGGAGGCTGTGCATCCGGGAGCGCGAGTGATCGAGAGCCGCCGCGGAACAACCGGGAACCAGGCGAATCCGTGGTTCGCAATTCAGGCAGGCACGGCGGACGAGAGTCGCGGCGAGGTGTGGTTTGGCGCGCTGGCATGGAGCGGATCATGGCGGATCACGGTGGAGCAGGACCAGTTGGACGAAGTACGCGTGACGGGCGGCTTCAATCCGTTTGACTTTGGCTACGTGCTGCATGCCGGCGAGAAGCTGGAGACGCCGGTATTTTATGGTGGCTACTCAGCTCATGGGCTGGGCGGGGCGTCGCGGCTGCTGCATCACTATGAATTGGCCCATATTTTGCCGCACCGGATTGGGACGGGCGAAGATGCTGCGCCGAAGCCGAGGCCAGTGATTTACAACTCCTGGGAAGCGACGGAGATGAACGTGACCGAAGCGGGACAGGAGGCGCTGGCGGAAAAGGCTGCGGCGCTGGGCGTGAGCCGCTTTGTGATGGATGACGGCTGGTTTGGACAGCGCAAGGACGACCACGCCGGACTAGGCGACTGGTATGTGAATCCGCAGAAGTTTCCGCACGGCCTGAAGCCGCTGATTGACCGGGTGCACTCGCTGGGCATGGATTTTGGCCTGTGGGTGGAGCCGGAGATGGTGAATCCGGATTCGGATTTGTACAGGAAGCATCCCGACTGGGTGTTGAATTTTCCGGGGCGTCCGCGGACCGAGGGGCGCAACCAACTGGTGCTGAACCTGGCACGAACCGATGTGCGCGATTACGTGCTGGGCTTTCTGGACAAGCTGCTGACGGAGAACGATATTGCGTTTCTGAAGTGGGACTATAACCGCAACTGGAGCGAGCCGGGCTGGGACCAGTTGCCTCCGGACGAGCAGAAGAAGGTGTATGTCACGTTCATTGAGAATCTCTACTGGATTCTGGGCGAACTGCATAAGCGGCATCCGCAGGTGGAACTGGAGTCGTGCTCTGGCGGCGGCGGACGCGTGGACCTTGGGATTTTGAAGTACGCAGACGAGGTGTGGCCCTCGGACAATACGGACCCGTTTGACCGGCTGACGCAACAGGATGGGTTCACGTATGCGTATACGCCGCAGGTGATGATGGCGTGGGTGACGGACGTGCCGCACTGGATGAACCTGCGGACGACGTCACTGGAATACCGGATGCTGAGCTCGATGCAAGGCTCGTTGGGCATCGGCGCGAACATTGCCAAGTGGAACACGGAAGAGGCGGCGACGGCGAGGCGGCTGATTGCCGCGTACCGCCAGGTGCAGCCGACGATTGTGCAGGGCGATCTATACCGGCTGATTTCGCCGCGCAACGGGAGCGAGTTCTCTGCGACGCAGACGGTCAACAAGGACAAGAGCCAGTCGGTGGTGTTCCTGTTCATTCATTCGACGCAGGAGGGCAGGCTTTTTCCGCGCCTGAAGCTCGATGGGCTGGACCCGGCGGCCGAGTACGCGCTGACGGCGATTGAAGGCAAGGCGGCGCAACAGACGCCGACGACGGCCAGCGGTGCGTGGTGGATGCATCACGGGCTGGATATGGACACGAGCTTTCGGGGAGACTTCAAGGCGGCGGCGTTCCGGCTGGACAGGAAGTAAGATGCACAATCTGCTTATTTGGCGCGCCTTCCATCATGGGCAGAAGTGCCGTGCAGGATTACAACATTCGATTTGGGTGACTTTGTGATGAGGGTAGGAAGGTGTGCGCGCGTTATTGTCCGATGGTCAGCACTGCCAACAGAAGGAGCCATGCTACGCTCATCGCGTGCCAGTACCATGCCGTTGCATCGACGGCAACCTGGCGCAACTCCACACGCTTTAACATGCTCATCGCGCTCAGGCAGAGCAGCAGCGCCACTAGGCCCGCAATCAGGTGGGCAGCGTGCAGCCCTGTGATGAGATAAAAGAAATAGCTTGCCGGGGTTGACCAGCGGTCAAAGGCGAATCCCTGTGCCGTCAACTGCTTCCAGGCGACCCACTGGCCTGCGAGGAAAAGCGCGCCGAGCGCAAGGGTGGCGGCCACCCAGGGCAAGGTGCGATGCAGAGCCGGTCGGCCCAGGCCGAGCCACTCCTCCAGCACGTCGATCTCGCGGAAGATATTGTGCCGCGCCAGCTCCATGGTCAGGCTACTGAGGATCAGCACGGCGGTGTTCAGGAAAAGGATGGGTGGCAGCATGACGGGATACCAGTCGCCAATCTGCTCGTGCGTGTGGGGGTCCATGTGCGTGCCCACCTGTCGCGCAAAAAACAACGTGACCAGCATGGCAAAGAACATCATGTCGCCCGCGAGGCCGAAGAATAGAAAGAAACGAATGCGGTTGAGTAGTTCGCGTGGGCCGCGGCGTTGACTCCGCGAGTCGTCATCCCCGCCGCCACCTCCGCCACCCGTCGGCCGCCGGGTTACTGGAGGCTTTCCGCCGATGCCTGGCTCTTTCCGTTCCGTTTCCGCAGGAGCTTGCGTAAAGGTGGAAGACATGGAAGGCCTCTGTGAAAATGAGATTACTCTCACTTTCATTTGGACGCACCAGGATTCGAAGGGGATGGCTTTACAGGCCGCGAAATCTGATTCCGAAGAGGGATGAGAAAACTCTCATCTGCGAGCTACGGCGGCGACAATTTCGACAAAGGCTTTGTGCACCCGCCGGTCGTGAGAAAGCTCGGGGTGAAAGGTCGCGGCCATGGTGCTGCCGTGCCGCACCAGCACGGGATCGCCCTCGCGGCGTGCCAGCACTTCCACTTCGGGGCCTGTCTCAAGGATGCGGGGCGCGCGGATGAAGACCATTTCCAACGGTCCGCCCGGCAGCGCGGAGTCGGCCATCACGATGGAGGAGTCGATCTGGCGCCCGTAGGCGTTGCGCTCCACGACGGCGTCCAGTATGCCCAGGCTGCGCTGCGCCGGATTGCGAACCTCGCGTGCCAGCAGGATGGCTCCGGCGCACGTGCCAAAGACAGGATGGCCGGAGCAATAGTCCTTGAGCGCGGTGAAGAAGTGGCGCTTTTCAAGGAACTTGAGCATTGTGGTGGACTCGCCGCCGGGCAGAATCAGACCGTCCAGGCCTTGCAACTCCTCCGGCTTGCGTACTGCAATGGGCAGGGCGCCAACCTCGGCCAGCGCCTCTGCGTGAGCAGCGTAGTCCCCTTGAACCGCCAAAACGCCAATGCGCAAAGGCGTACTCTTTTCGGGCAAGCAGAAATCTCCTGTCAATCTGCCCGGCTACCAGCCGCGCGTCTGGAGCAACTGCGATTCCTCAATGGCGGCTGCTGCAAGTCCCTTCATGGTGCCGGTGACCTGCTCGCTGACCTCCGCCAGAATCTTGGGATCGTTGTAGTGCGTGGTCGCAGTGACAATGGCCTTGGCGCGTGAAATGGCTTCCGCGCGCTCTTCGGGATTGTTCTCTACGTCCAGCGGAGTTGCGCGCTCCTTCATGAAGATGCCCGAGCCGACGAAGATGGCCTCAGCGCCCAATTGCATCATCAGGGACGCGTCGGCAGGGGTGGCGATGCCGCCCGCGGAAAAGTTGGGTACAGGCAGCTTGCCAGTCTGTGCCACCATGCGCACCAGCTCATAGGGAGCCTGGTGCTCTTTTGCGGCTGCGTAAAGCTCCTGCTCTGAAAGCACGGTGAGCGCCTTCATCTCCTTCACAATCTGGCGCATGTGCTGGACGGCGTGTACGACGTCGCCTGTGCCTGCTTCACCCTTGGTGCGGATCATGGCGGCACCCTCGGCAATGCGCCGAAGGGCTTCTCCCAGATTGCGTGCGCCGCAAACAAACGGGGTGGTAAAGGCATGCTTGTCGATATGGTGGGTTTCGTCTGCCGGGGTCAGGACTTCGCTCTCGTCGATGAAGTCGACTCCCAGCTCCTGCAGGATCTGCGCCTCAGCAAAGTGACCGATACGGGCCTTGGCCATCACGGGGATGGAAACGGCCTGAATAATCTGCTTGATGAGGCTGGGCTTGGCCATGCGGGCCACGCCTCCCTCGGCGCGAATCATGGCGGGCACGCGCTCGAGCGCCATCACGGCGACGGCTCCGGCTTCTTCCGCGATGCGGGCCTGCTCGACGTTCATGACGTCCATGATGACGCCACCCTTGAGCATTTCGGCCAGGCCTATCTTCAGGCGCAGGCTGGTGCTTGTAACGATCTTCTTTTCATTTGTTTCTGGCATAGACTTAGACCTCGATCCGGAACCTGCCCGTGCATTTGCAGCCCTCAGGGCATCGCTCCGGCAACACATACCAGTGTAGCAGTGATGCGCGCGCGGTCACAGCGGGCGGAGGGCTTGTGGGCGGCTGGCCGCAATGATTAGCCCAATCCAATCTTACTGTCCCCAATCTGGTCACTCTTCTGCTTCTTTGCTGGCATATGGCTAGCACACATTCATTTCCGGCGAAGGCTCCCGAACTGGTTCGCGACCTGGACGCAGGCGAGACAGGTGACCTTGTGAGTGAAGAGGCGCTTGTTCCCTCGCCGCCCGTCCCAGAGCACGTCTCAATCGCACTCAGCCCGGCCCTGGCGCTGCTGCCTGTCGAGCTGGATGTGGCGATTCCCGTGCGCGAGTTTCGCGTGCGCAACCTGCTGGCCCTCGAAGCGGGGCAGGTGCTGGAGACCCAATGGGCGCATGGAGATGACATGCCCTTGTCCGCAGGCGACGTGCAGTTGGGGTGGAGCGAATTTGATGTTGTCGAAACCGTGTTGGCCGTGCGTCTGACGCGGTTGGCATGAGTGCGGGGCCTGCAAACAGACATAGGAGCGAGAAAGGGACGGGGATGAAGAGGCAGTCGGCAGAAGGAGCAGAGGTGACGAGAGTGCAGCGAGGAGGAGGATTGGCCGAGTGGCTTCTTGCACGTCTGCGGCGGAGTTCCCGGCCAGAGCCGCGGCTGGCTCTTCTGGAACGCATCACGCTGGCGCCACGTCAGAGCCTGGCGCTGGTTGAGGCCGAGGGCAGGCGGTTCCTGGTGGCCACGTCGCAGGAGGGAGGGCCGGCGTTTTACGCTCTCGACGGCGAGGAGCCGCCAGCCAGCAAGGCGCGCCGTTCCCGGCGCTCCAGCGCGGCCAGGAGGATCGCGTGGTAGCCGCGTGGGCCGCGATGTACGCGGCGCCCGCAGCGGCAGCGCCCCTGCTGCCCGACTTGAATACGCGCCTGCATCCCTCGGATTCGACGCCCTGGACAATTGTGTTTGTCCTGACGCTGATCACGCTGCTGCCGGCGATTCTGATGTGCATGACTCCGCTGGTGCGGCTGCTGGTGGTCTTCCACTTTCTGCGCCAGGCGCTGGGCACGCAGACGGCGCCATCGAATCCGACGCTGCTGGGGCTGGCGCTGATGATGACCTGGTTTCTGATGACCCCGGTTTTGATGCAGGTGGATCAGCAGGCGGTTGAGCCGTATCGAGGCGGCCAGATTACCGGATGGGATGCCATCGAACGCGGAGCGCAGCCCGTGAAGCACTTTCTGCTGCGCTATGCGCGGGAGAAGGATCTGGCCCTGTTCACCGCTGCCGGACAGATTCCGCGGCCCGACAAGCCTGACGATCTGCCCATGCGGGTGGTGATTCCGTCCTACATTCTCTCCGAGCTGAAGGCGGGGTTTGCCATCGGCGCAGTGCTGTTTCTCCCCTTTCTGCTGATTGACATGGTGACGGCGGCGATCACGACTTCGATTGGCATGTTCCAACTGCCGCCGGTGGTGGTTTCAACGCCGCTGAAGATTCTGCTGTTTGTGATGGTAGATGGCTGGAACCTGCTGGCCGGCTCGCTGCTGAAGAGCTTTTGAAGGAGTGCCTCATGACACCGGATATGGTTGCCGAGCTTCTGCGCCAACTGATGAGGGAATCCATGATTCTGGCCGCGCCCGTGCTGATTGCCGCGGCCCTGTTGAGCTTTGTTCTGAGCCTGCTGCAAACCCTGACCAGCCTGCAGGACCAGTCGCTGACCACAGTTCCGCGGCTGGCCGCAGTGGCCGTAATCCTGTTGGCCGGGATGCCCTGGTTCCTGAGCCGCATGGCGACGTATACGCGGCTGCTGCTGGCCGATCTGCACCGTTATCTGGGTTAAGGCCCGAGAGAAATCCGAGAGAGATTTGTGATGCCGGAGTGGAGTGAATTTCTGAGTGCGATGACGCTGGTCCTGGTGAGGGTGAGCGGGATGGTGACCTTTGCGCCGTTCTTCTCTTCAACGGCGCTGCCGATGCGGGTCAAGGCGGTGTTCACTCTCGCTGTCGCGTATCTGCTTGCCCCGCTGGTGGCTTCTCTGCCGCATGCGCACACTGCGCTCAGCCTCGCATCGCTGCTGGGGGAGTTGTCTGTCGGGCTGGTCTACGGGCTGACGCTGGCGCTGCTGAATGAAATGCTTCTTTTCGCCGGCCAGATTGTTGGAGTGCAGTTCAGTTTTTCGCTGGTCAATCTGCTTGATCCGACCACGGCAATTCAGACTCCGTTGATGGGCGAGCTGTTTCAACTGCTGGGCACGCTCGTCGTGCTGGCCGCGGGCCTTGACCGCATTCTGCTGGCATCGATGGTGCGCAGTTTTCGCGCGGCGCCGCTGGGGAGTTACGCATTGGCGCAGCTTACCGCTTTGAGCATTGTGCGTGCGGCGGGCGGCATCTTTCTGGCGGCTGTAGAACTGGCCGCGCCGGTGTTGGCAGCCACCCTGCTGGTGGAGGTGGCCGTGTCTCTGCTGGGCAAGCTCAGCCCGCAGCTTCCGGTCATGTCGCTGTCTGTGCCGCTGAAGACTCTGACCGGGTTTGTCTTGCTGACCGGCTCGCTGGCTTTGTGGCCGCGCTTTGTTGAGGCGCGCTTCGACAGTTTGCTCGATCTGGCCCAGCGGCTGATCGCCGCGCCGCCAACCGGAGTGGGGGGATAGCCGATGGCGGGAGAGCGCACAGAGCAGGCAACACAACACCGCCGCGAAAAGGCTCGCAAGGATGGGGACCTGCTGCACAGCCGTGAACTGTCCGCTGCGGCAGGCACCCTGGGCGGGGTCATGGCTCTGGGAGCGATGGGAGGCAAGACAATCGAGTCCTGGCGCGGAGGTTTTGCGGCGTTTCTCGACCTTGGCTCTGTGGCGCGCTGGGAGCCAGCGCAGCTTGAACCCACGCTCTATGCCATTCGGCGGCTGTCACTTTCCCTGCTGGGGCCTGTCGGCGTGTTGATGGCGGCTGTGGTTGCCGGCGCTTTAGGGGTGGGCATTCTGCAGACCGGCGGCATCAGCTTTTACGCGGAAGCAGTCGGCTTCAAGATGGACCGCATCAATCCGGTCAGCAATCTCAAGAACCTGTTCTCTCTGCGCGCCACGGCCCGGCTGGCCAAGTCTCTGCTTCCTGCGGGACTGCTGGCGGTGGTTGCCGTCCAGCGCATTGCCCGGCAGCTGACGGAGCCGCCCTTTTCGACCGCGCGACTGGAGTCGCTTGGCTCCGATGTGTATAGCCTGCTGCGCGCGGCCGCGTGGCTGCTCTTTGGCTGGGCAATGGTGGATTACCTTGTGGAGTGGCGCAGCCGCGAATCGCGCCTGAAGATGAGCCGCGATGATCTGCGCGACGAGTACAAGGAAACGGAAGGCAGCCCGCAGATCCGCGGCCGCATTCGCAACCTGCAGCGCCAGATGCGCCGCCGCCGGGTGAAGGCGGACGTTTCCCGCGCTGCGGTGGTGCTGACCAATCCTACGCATTACGCCGTGGCACTGGGCTTCGACTTTGCCACCATGGATGCACCGAAGGTTCTGGCCAAGGGCCGCAACCTGCTGGCCGAGGAGATCAAGGCCGAGGCGCGCTGGGCCGGAGTTCCAATTATCGAGAACCCGCCGCTCGCGCGATCGCTCTATCGCACGGTCGAGGTGGGCAAGGCAATTCCTGTTGATCTGTATGCGGCGGTGGCTGCGATTCTGGCGTATCTCTACCGGCAGCGCGTGGAGGCGGAGATGCGCGAGCGCCGCGTCCGCGAAGCCGCTGTGCGTGCCGAGTCCGGCGCGCGCGCCGCGATGAGCAGCCCGATCCCGATCATTCCACCGGTTGAAGGAGGGCTGCAATGAGCACGGCTGCCGTGCCCGCCGCCTCGCTGGGCGTCCATTCCATTCTGCACCGGCTACGCGAATACGTGCTGCCGCTGGCCGCCATCAGCGTGATCTTTGTGATGCTGGTGCCGCTGCCGGCCGCGGGGCTGGACTTTCTTCTGGCGCTTTCGATGGCCGCTTCAATCATCGTGTTTCTATCCGCGGTCCAGATTCGCCGCGCGGTTGAACTGAGTGTCTTCCCCACGCTTCTGCTTCTGCTGACGCTTTTCCGGCTGGCGCTGAATATCGCATCGAGCAGGCGGATTCTGCTGCACGGTTCAGAGGGCACGGGCGCTGCGGGCAAGGTCATCGAGGCCTTCGGGCAGTTTGTGGTGGGCGGAAATTATGTGGTTGGCTTCGTGCTGTTTCTGGCCCTGATCGCCATTCAGTTTCTTGTCGTTTCGCATGGCGCCGTGCGTACCGCCGAGGTTACTGCGCGCTTTACGCTCGATGCGCTGCCTGGCAAGCAGATGGCCATTGATGCGGACATGAACGCCGGGCTGATCGATGAGGCCGAGGCGCGGCGGAGACGCCAGGCGATTGCGCGCGAAGCGGAGTTCTATGGCGCCATGGACGGCGCGGCGCGGTTTAACCAGCGGGATTCGCTGGCTACTATTCTGATTACTTCAATCAACATCATTGCGGGGTTGCTGATTGGAACACTGCAGCAGGGCGTTGACCTGAGCGAAGCTCTGCGCACCTATACGGTGCTCACGGTGGGCGATGGCCTGGTAACGATGATTCCGTCGCTGCTGGTTTCGGTGGCCGGGGGCATTACGCTGACGCGTGCCAATTCGGCTGGAATGCTGGGCAGCGAGATTCGCCAGCAACTGCTGGCCCGCCCGGCTACGCTCTACCTGGCAAGCGTTGTCTCGGCGGCCATGTGTTTGATTCCGGGACTGCCGAAGCTGGCGTTTCTGCTGGTGGCGGGGGGGCTTTTCTGGAGCGGCCGCCGCGTGGCGGCCGCAGCTCCGGAGCCGCTGCCGGCCGAGGTTGGCGCTGCCGAGAAAAAGAAGGGCGAGCAATCGCAGGGCGCCGACCTGACGAGCTTGCTGCGCCTGGAAGACCTGACCCTGGAAATCGGATTCCAGTTGATTTCGCTGGTGGACGAGAAGCAGGGCGGTCAGCTTCTGAACCGGGTGCGCGCTCTGCGCCGTCATCTTTCCGCAGAGATGGGCTTTCTGGTGCCCCCGGTGCATATTTCAGACAACCTGCGCCTGAAGCCGCGCGAGTATCTGTTCTCACTGCGGGGAATCGAGATCGGGCGCTGGCAGACCGAAGGAGCGCAACTGCTGGCTGTCTCCGGCGATGCAGACAGGAGACCGCTGGCAGGCAGGCAGGCATGCGAACCCGCATTCGGTGTACCCGCGGTGTGGATTGCACCGGCGTTGGAAAACCAGGCGATTGCCTCCGGTTATTCGGTGGTGGACTCGGTCACGGTCATTACCACGCATCTGGGCGAGCTGATTCGACGGCACTCCAGTGAACTGTTGGGCCGAGCGGAGACGAAACGCCTGATGGATGCGCTCAATGAGAGCCATCCCAAGCTGATCGAAGAGCTGGTTCCCAAGTTGCTCACGCTCGGCGAAGTGCAGAGAGTGCTGGAGCAACTGCTGCGGGAGCGGGTGTCGATTCGTGACCTTGGCACGATCCTTGAGGCGCTTCTTGAAACCGCCCCGGCGAACAAGAGCCTGGTGGCCCTGGTGGAAGCGGCGCGCCAGGCGCTGGGGCGGCGGCTTATCCAGCCGTTGCTGGATGGCGATGGCCAGTTGCCGGTTCTGCTATTCGATCCTGCGCTGGAGGAGGAGCTTCTCTCCACTCTTGCGCCGGAGAGTGGCCAGGGGCTGCTCGCCGCTGCGGGGACGCCGGGAGTTCCGGTTGTACGCCGGCTTGCCGATTCTTTGAGACAACTTATCGGCACCACGTCAGCCGCGGCCCTTCCAGTGCTTCTATGTCCGAGTCCGGCGCGCTACTACGTCAAGCGCTGGCTGGACCCGATCCAGCCGCGGTTGGCGGTGGTGGCAGCAGGGGAGATTCCACCCGAGGTGCGCCTGCGTCCGGTGGGAACCCTGCGATGAAGGAATGGCGCGGTGGCAGGCCGAAGGTTGGATTGAGCAAAGGGGGCAGAGATGGAAATGGAGACTGCGGGCATGGCGGCAGACCGGACGGTGCGGCGTCGAGGCGTGGCGGAGGGTGGATATCCACCCTCCGCAGCCGGAGGGCAGATACTAAGCGGCGAACAGGAGCACGTGCTCCTCGAGCATCTGCCGATTGTGCGCTTTTTAGCCCGTCGCATTCACGAACGGCTGCCGCAGCATGTGGAGATCGAGGATCTGGTTTCAGCAGGCGTGGTGGGGCTTATGGATGCCTTTGCCAAGTTTGACCCGGCAAAGAAGGTGCAGTTTCGCAGCTATGCACAGTTCCGCATCCGGGGCGCGATTCTGGACAGCCTGCGGACACTCGACTGGAGTCCACGCGAGCTGCGGCGCAAGGGCCGCGCAGTCGAGGAGGCAATTCGCGTGCTGACGGCGCGGCTGGGCAGGCCTCCAGGCGAAGGGGAGGTTGCCGATCAACTGGGACTGGGCATTGAGGAGTACCAGCAACTGCTGGGCGACCTGAAGGGCCTGGAGATCGGCACCCTGCACGTTGAGCGCAACGAGGACTCGGGCGAGGATGAGCTGGCCTATGTTCCGGGGCGGCCCGAAGAGGATCCGCTTTTCTGCTGCCTGCGCGGCGAGCTTGTGGATCGGCTGGGCGATGCCATCGCCAACCTGCCCGAGAGAGAGCGCCTGGTGATGACGCTCTACTACTTCGAGGAGCTGACCATGCGTGAGATCGGGCTTGTGCTGGGAGTTGTCGAGTCGCGGGTCTCGCAGGTGCATGCGTCGGCTGTGGTGCACCTGCGGGCGGCGCTCAGGGATCTGGCTACCGGTGGCGCCTTCAAGCCCGGTCGCAAGCGGAAGAGAGCAGAGTGAGCCGCTTGCTGAACGGGCGCGACGGACAGGAAGTGTGTGCGCTGGCAACAGAACGCAGAGAAGAGGGGATCGCGGATGGAAAAGATGCTGAAGCAGGATGAGATTGATGCTCTCTTTCAGGCGGCGCTGACCTCTGCGCCAGAGGTCGCCGGGAGCGAGGCGCGCGCCCGCGTGACGCCGTACAACTACTCCACGGCCGGGCAGATCTCGACGGATCAGTTGCGCGCCATCAGCATGTTGAACGATCTGTTCGCGCGCAACCTGACCCACAACCTTGCCGCATGGCTGCGCACCCGCTTTCAAGTAAACCTGGTCTCGGCAGAACAGATACCCTTCAATGATTTTCTGCTGCGCGTTCCGGAGATCAGCTATGTGGCTTCAGTGCGCATGGAGCCGCTGGGAGCTCTTGCCGTGTTGCAACTGGACCTGGCGCTGGTTCCTCCCATCATCGATCTTCTGCTGGGCGGCGAGGGCAAGGATGGTCCCCTGCGCGAGCTGACCGATATCGAGGAAGCCATTCTGGCCAGCGTGGTTGAAATTGTTTGCCGCGAGCTGACCGCGGCCTGGCAGTCGGTAGGTCTCAGTTTCAATTTCGAACGCAGGCAGATGCAGACCCAGGTGGCCCGCATCATGTCGGTGAACGAGAAGACGCTCTGTTTGAGTTTTGAAGTGCGCATGCCGCACAGCTCCGGCCTGCTGAACCTGGCCTTTCCAGCCGTCGTCTCCAACACCATTCTGCGCCGACTTACCTCGGACTGGGGCAGGCGTCGCCGTCATGCGCCCGAGACGCGTACGCGCATGGAGGCGGCGGTCAGAAGAATTCGCTTTGGCGGTGCTTTGCAGATGCCCACGGTGCGTCTGCCGGCCAGTTCCATCGAGAATCTGGAGCCGGGAACGGTTTTGCGTTTTGACCTGTCTGCCAGCACGCTGGCCGAGTGGCGGGTGGGGGGACAGACCTTGTCCAGGGCACAGGCGATCGGCATGGGAGCACACCGCGCCGCGCGGATGGAGAGCACCGCGCCAGGAGGAAATGCATGAGGGCTTATCTGGACTGCTGGACATCGGTCGCAACCGCACTGTTTTCCCAGGCACTGGCCGGTGAGCCGCAACTTGTCGAGTCCTTGCCGAGGCCGATGGCCGGTGGGGCTTTTGGCTTTGCCGCCACGCTTGCCGGGGACGAGGAGGGCCGTTTCTCCGTTGTACTGGACCCGGCGGTTCTGGACACGCCTCTGATGGGCGAGGGAGTGGACCAGAAGGCAGGCTGGGGTGAGCTTCTGCGCGAGGTGGCCGATGCGGCGGCGGGCGAGTTGCTGGCCCAGGCAGGGAAGAAATGCAGGGTGGAGAAGTTCGAGGAGATTGCGGGAGAGAGCCAGATTTCCTTGGCCTTTCAGTTGAAGTCGCAGAGTGGTGCATGGACGGTCCTGGTGCATGACGAGGTTCATCCAGGGAAGGCCGAAATGCGCTCTGGCCAGGCCGGATCGGATGCGGCGGCGCCGCAGGCCCCTGCACTCGCCACGGGCGTCGGTCCAGGCATCGAGCTGCTGCTCGACGTAGAACTGGAAGCCACGCTCCGTTTTGGCTGCAGGGAGATGCCGCTGAGCGAGATTCTCGATCTTGGCCCCGGCGACGTGGTGGAACTGGACCGTCACATCGCCGATCCGGTGGACCTGATCGTGGGAGACAAGATTGTGGCGCGGGGAGAAGTGGTGCTGGTGAACGGAAATTTTGGGTTGCGGGTTCTCGAAGTGGCTGCGCCCCGCAAGCGACTGGAGAGTATACGATGCCTCTTCTAAACCGCGAGAGTTTTTTCCCGGAGCAAACAGGCGAACTCGGCCTGGTTCAGATGGAAACAAAGTTGGGCGCGACAATGCCCGAAATCCGCGAGCGGATGGGTGCGCGCTTTCGGCCCGGAGTGCTGGAGGCTTGCGCCAATGCAGGCTGCCGCTCCGGCTGGCTTCACCTTTGGCGAAGCCGCTCGGCGCCCGTATTTGAAGGCGGCTGGAACTGCTCGGCTGCATGCACCGGAGCCCGGATGTACGCTGCGGTGGTCCGCGAAGTCCAAGGACGTGCCAACGCGCGCGAGGGGCATCGACACCGGATTCCGCTGGGCCTGGTGATGCTGGAAAAGGGATGGATCACACAAGGCCAGTTGCGCAAGGCGCTGGAGGCGCAGCGAGCTGCCGGGAAGGGCCGGCTGGGCTACTGGCTTGTGCGTCAGCGCGCGGTGAGCGAGCAGATGGTGACCCGGGCGCTGAGCCTGCAGTGGAGCTGTCCGGTGCTGCCTCTGGATCATCACGACGCGGCGGGACTTGCACCTGTGATGCCAAGGCTGTTTGTGGAGGCTTTTGGGGCGTTGCCCCTGCGACTGGCCGTGGGCAGGCTGCTGTATCTGGGGTTTGAGGCGAATCTTGATCCCGTGCTAGCGCTGGCGATCGAGCGGATGACCGGGCTGCGCGTAGAAAGCGGCATGGTGCAGGAGTCGCTGTTCCGCCCGGCGCATGGGCGGATGCTGGAGGCAAAGTTTCCGCCTGTTGAGCTGGTGGAAGCAGTCTCCGAGGCGGCTGCAGCGCATGCGCTTGCCCGGGCAGTGGAGCGCGCGCGGCCGGTTGCCTCGCGCCTGGTGCGTGTACATGACTGCCTGTGGCTGCGGATGTGGCTGCGCCCGCAGAATGGGCCGCTGCCGGAGAGCCGCTCGGTACAGGATCTTGTCTGCTCGATTGGCGGATAATCGCGCGCGGCATTTGGGAGATGCAGGGAAGGTTCGCCTCAAGGAGAGAGCCTACAGGCCGATAGACACTTCAGCAGAGGAGTCCGGGTATGCGGGAAGTGCGAGCCTTGATCGTCGATGATTCTTCGGTGATGCGCAAGATTGTGGAGCGTGCGCTGCGTCAGGCGGGTCTTGATGCGCTGGTGGTGCATGAAGCAGGCAGCGGAACCGAGGGGCTGGAGGTTCTGAAGTCCACGCCAGTCGACCTGATTCTCTCCGACATCAACATGCCTTCAATGGATGGGCTGGAGTTTCTGCGCCAGATCAGGGCGCAAAGACTGGCTCCGGACGTTCCCGTGGTGATGATTACCACTGAGTCGAGCGAGGAGCATGTGAAGCAGGCAATCCTTGCCGGCGCGCAGGGATACATCCGCAAGCCGTTTACGCCCGAGCAAGTGAAGGAACGGGTATTGCCGCTCTTGAACGCAATGTAAACGAAGATTCGATGTGTTGTTGAACGGCGAGGGACGGCCGCAAGTCTGCTGATGAGCGCTTGCGGCAAGAAGGAATGGAACGAGCTATGGCGCCATCGTTGAGGGAATCCGTGCATAAGGTTTCCGATCCGGAGAATCTGGATGCGAGTGTGGAAGAGGTCTTTGAGCTGATGCTGGGCGTACGCTGCGAGCGCGATCCGGATGCGGCGGCCATGGCGGCAAGCGCCGAACCGGAATCGGTTACCGCGGTGGTGGGATTTGGCGGTCTGTTGAGCGGAGCCTGCGTCTTCCGGTGCGGAGCCAGTGCCGCGATGAAAGTGGCCGCGCGCATGACCGGGATGGAATTCAATGAAATCGATGGCACGGTGAAGGACGGAATTGGTGAGATCTGCAACATGCTTGCCGGCGCCTGGAAGGGGAAGGTGCCCGATCTTGCCGCTCATTGTGGACTGTCGGTTCCGGCAGTGATCACCGGCCGCGATTACAACCTGCATGTGCAGGCTCCGGAGTTTCAACTGCGGCATAGCTACAGCTTTGAAGATGCTCATTTTGCCGTAACCATAGTCTGCGACAGCCTGCAGTAGGCTGCCGGGCTGCTTGCTTCTGGAAGAGGCCGGAATGCGCCGCAACTGGGCGGGCCGGGCAGGCTGGGCGGTTTGGGCGGTTTTTGTGCGTTATTTATATCGATTGGTTGATTGGAAGCTGGCGTTCTCTCCCAGCCTGTTTTGCAAACTCTGATATCTCTCTAATCCTTTCCTTCTCTCTTCGGTCCCCCAAGTGCAAAGCTTCCGGTGCGAGAGGAGAGAGTTCCCCATGGACAGTGGATACTACGCAGCCATGACCGGCCTGGTGGCGCGCACGCAGGCGCTGGATACGGCGGCGGCCAATCTGGCCAATGCGCAAACTCCGGGGTACCGTGCCGAGCGCGCGTATTTCCGCTCTGCGCTGCTGGGGCCGGACGCTCTGGACTCGCAGCTGGGGCAGGTGGTGAACAATTATGGGCTGCTGGGGGGCGACCATTTGAATCTGGCTCAGGGTGCGATCCAGCAGACCGGCAACCCGTTGGATCTGGCGATTGAAGGGCAGGGTTTTTTTGAGGTGCAGACTGCTGCCGGGCTGCGCTTTACGCGCGATGGAGGATTTCACCGATCGCAGAAGGGATTGCTGGTGACAGCGGCGGGCGAGCCCGTTCTTTCGGCAACCGGCCGGCCGATTCCCGTGCCTCCGGGCGAGGTTTCGGTGGGCTCAGACGGCGTTCTGTCGGTGGCGGGCGGGGCGGTGGCTACGGTGGGAGTCTTTACGTTTGCCAAGAGCGTTCAACTGACACCCGAAGGCGCCAATCGCTATCGCGCGCCGGACGGAGCGAAGCCTGCGCTGGCGCGTGACGCTTCAGTTCATCAGGGTGCAATTGAAGCCGCCAACCAGGATGCTGTGCAGGGAACTCTAGACCTGATTGTGATGCAGCGCCAGGCCGAGATGATGCAGAAGGCGCTGACCATCTTCCACACGGAATTCAACAAGTTCGCTACTGAGGATCTGCCGCGCGTTTAAGGGCACGCTCCTTTGAAAGGACGAGGGAAAAGTTGATACGAGCACTGTACACGGCAGCCAGCGGCATGAGCGCGCAGCAGATGAACCTGGACACGATTGCCAACAATCTGGCCAACTCGTCGACCACAGGGTTTCGCCAATTGCGTTTGCAATTTCAGGACATGGTCTACCAGAACCTGGTTACGCCGGGCGCGGCGCAAAGCCAGTCAACCGTCTCGGCTGGGCTGCAGATTGGCCTGGGAACCAGGTCGGCTGCAACGGAAGTGATCAATAGCCAGGGGTCTCTGAATGAAACGAATAACCCGCTGGATGTGGCGATCCAGGGCAATGGATTCTTTCAGGTGCAGCGGCCGGACGGAACCATTGCCTACACGCGCGCCGGGCAGTTTCATTTGAACAATCAGGGAACCGTCGTGACAACGGATGGCGATCCGCTCATTCCCACCATCACCATTCCGGCCAATGCCACGGCAGTGACCATTACCCAGTACGGAGTGGTGAACGCGACGATGCCGGGGCAGCAGAACCCATCGCAGCTCGGCCAGATTCAGCTGGCCACGTTTCCCAACCCCGGAGGGCTGGAGAGCATGGGCTCGAACCTGCTCACTGCGACGCTGAGTTCGGGCGATCCGCTGCTGGATAACCCCGGTGGAACGGAAGGGCTGGGTACGCTGCAGCAGGGGTATCTGGAGAACTCAAATGTGGACGTGGTGACCGAGTTTGTGCAGATGGTCCTGGCCCAGCGAGCCTACGAATCCAACTCCAAGGTGATTAAGGCCGCCGACGACATGTACTCGCAAGTCAACAATATGACGCGGTAGACGGAAAGGGGATGCATGGCCGGCCAGGTGCGTGAAAAGCGAAGGAAAATGGGGACGAGGTTGTGGCTTGCCGCAGGTTTTCTGGCAGCGTCCTATGCGGCTTGCTGTGGCCTGGCAGGTGCGCAGACAACCGAGTTCGTCGAGGCCGTGCATGCGGCTCCCACGCAGGCGCTGCGCGAGATCGACGATTCCTCCACGGGGGAGCGTTGGGTGTTGCTTCGTGATGACGTGCACCCAGGCGGGCCGGGTCGTCTGACATTGGCGACCGGCCTGCGCGATGACGGCCGGGTAAGCGGAAAAGGGACGGATGCGGGCGCGCAACCATTGGCCGTTGCTCGCGCACCGCGCGTGGCAATTCGTGGTGGCGACCGGCTGGTTGTAGAGGAAAACACTGCGGTGGTTGCCGTGCGCCTGGAAGCAGTCGCGCTGGGTCCAGCGGCTGCGGGCGGCAGCCTGCAAGCGCGATTGGAGATTGGCGGCAAGGTGGTGAGGGTTGTGGCTCTTGCTCCGGGCAGGGCGGCGCTGATGCCGCAAGCATGGGGGCGGCCTTGAAGGCGTGGGGGGGATGGGGCTCAGCGCTGTGTCTTGTGGCGCTCCTGGGATTGGGGCAAACCGCGCATGCGAAGCTTCACAAGCCGAAATTTGCAGATACGGACACCAAGGCAACGCCGCCTGAGACATCGCTGCGGGCTTACGTTGAACGTGTGCGGGCGCAACAGGCAGCCGAGGTGCGCACACCGGGGTCCATCTGGAGTTCCGAGGGACGGCTGGTAAGGCTGGGCACGGATGCCAAGGCATTTCGACTGCACGACGTGGTTTCCATTGTGGTGGCCGAGAACCTAGCAGCCTCGACTGACGGCCAGGTGAAGAATGCGCGCGCCTCGAATGCCAGTTCCAGCGTGACATCGCTCTTCGGTGCTCTCAAGGCTGCCAATAATCTGCAGAATCTTCTGGGACAGACGTCCGCCTCGGGGCTGACGGCGCAGGGCCAGAGCACAACCAACTCGAGCCTCGTGACGACCTTTGGCGCGGAGGTGGTGGACGTGCTGCCCAATGGGATGCTGGTGGTGCAGGCAACGCGGCAACTGACGTTTTCACAGCAGACACAACTCATCAAACTGCGCGGTCTGGTGCGTCCTGAGGATGTGAGCGCGCAAAACCAGGTGCTTTCCACTGCCATGACAGATCTTGAACTGGAAGTGACCGGCAAGGGGATTGTGAACGACTCGACGTACCGGCAGAACCCGCTGGTGCGCTTTCTAGAGAAGATGCTGGTGTTTTAAGGGCAGGGAACTGGAAACACAGAAGAGGCCGGGGATTGGCGATGCGCGCGACGAATTCGGGCGGGAAGAGAGTGCATTTCGCACCCATATTGAAAGGCTGGGTCATGCTGGCCCTTGTGCTGGCGGCCGTTCATGGCCAGGCGGCGACATCGACGCAGCTGGCGCGCGTGAAGGACGTGGCCACCATTGAGGGCATTCGTGACAATCAGCTGGTGGGCTACGGGCTGGTGGTGGGGTTGCGCGGCACAGGGGACAGCTCGCAGACCGTGTTCCCGGCGCAGACACTGATCTCGGCGCTGGAGCGGATGGGGATTACGGTTCCCCAGACCGGCACCTACAGCGCAATGACGATGCAAGTGAAGAATATGGCGGCCGTGTTTGTGGTGGCTACGCTGCCGCCCTTTAGCGAGCCCGGTTCGAAGATCGACATCACGGTCTCCTCGGCCGGGGATGCGCGCTCGCTCGAGGGTGGAATTCTGCTGATGACGCCGCTCTACGCTCCCGATGGCCAGATCTATGCGCAGGCTCAGGGCCCGCTGGTTCTGGGCGGATATATGGTTACGGCCGCTGGCAATACCCAGCAGGTGAATCATCCCACCACGGCGCGTATCCCTGACGGAGCGCTGGTGGAGCGGGCGGTTCCTTTCGATCTGAAGCAGATGCACACGGTCAAAATCCTGCTGAATGACGCCGACTTTCATACTGCCGAGCGGATGGCGGCGGCCATCGACCAAGCCCTGGGGGCACAGCGTGCCCACGCCGTGGATAGCCGCCGGGTGGAGATATCAGCCGCACCCAACGAGGATGTGGCAACCCTGCTCGACAAGGTGGAGTCGGTGCAGATTCAGGTGTACCCACGAGCGCGTGTTGTGGTCAACGAACGCACTGGAACGGTTGTGATTGGGGGCACCGTTCGCCTGCAGCCGGTTTCCATTCTGCACGGCGGCTTATCGGTCAACGTGATCTCCGAGACGCAGGTCTCGCAGCCCAATGAATTTTCATCGGGTACGACGCAAGTGGTGCGACAGGCCACAGTGCAGGCCCAGGACATGCCGGTGAACCGCATCGAGCTGAAAGAAGGGGCCACGGTGGAAGATCTGGTGCAGGAATTACAGCGCACGGGCGCGGGTGCGCGGGACGTGATTTCCATATTGCAGGCAATGAAAGCGGCGGGCGCGCTGGAGGCCGACCTGGAGGTTTTGTGATGCAGGTGACTGGACCCGGAACAAGGGATGCAGCGAATGAGAGCGCGCCAGCGCCGCAGGCGCGCCTGGTGAAGGCGGCGCACGAGTTTGAAGCGCAGCTAATGAAGGAGTTGCTCAAGCCTATGACGTCTTCCGATGGTCTTACTGGAGACGAAGAGAGCTCCGGCGCCGGGGCGGGCGGCGTGTTGGGAGAGTTTGCCACCGAGGCTCTGGGACGTGCGTTGAGCGAGCAGGGCGGACTGGGCATTGCCAGCAGCATCGTGCGGAATCTCTCCCATGCGGGGAATGATAGGCAGTTGTCCAGGGTAATTGGAAATTTGCACGGAAATAACATGCTCAGGAAGCTTGAATGACTAGAGGCTGTTATGAACTTTGCACCATGTTAGGGACTTTGCATATGCGTGCTGAGTTCTGAGCATGGAGGCATGGGTCTGAAGGGTGGAGTTGGGTATCCGAGCGATGTGACGGATGAGGAATGGG
>JAJXZL010000024.1 GCA_021780075.1 Acidobacteriota bacterium | reverse complement strand
CGCAGACTCGCCAGAGATTATGAGCGGCTCGACACTACTCTCAAAGGACTCCATCTGCTCGCTTTCGTCGTGCTCATGCTCCGAAATCTCGCGAATACACTCACCTGAAGTTCATAACAGCCTCTAGCTCTGCACCGCCTTGTGATTCGCCAGTAGCTTTTCCAGCAGCGGCTTCAGTTCCGGCACATTCGCTCCGTCGGTCCATAGAAAGATCGTTGTTAAACCTGGAAGACTATGAGGTTGCCTGGGTCGCGCGCGCGTGCACCACGTCACTGTACGCAGGCACCAGCAGGACTCCGTCGAAGGTAAGGGCTTCCATTAGGTTTTGAGAGCTTAATGCTTTGACGCGCCTGACGGCCCACGGAATCGGATCCCGGCACAGCAGTCGCTTGCATCTCTTGTAGCAGAGAGAGCAAGAGCGGACTGATGCCATGTTTTCGCACGCGCTTATTCGATTGGATAGGACGCCTGCGGAAATCTCTCCAGAATTCCAAGGTTGCGCGCCATGCGTTCGGAGATGCGCAGGGGAACCTGCTCCTGCAGGCCGAGCGTGAGCACCACGTAGCGCCGCCAGAAATACTTTGTGCGGGAGAAGCGGATTTCGCTCCACGGGATGCGCAGCGGCGGATGGCCAATGCGGAAGAGCAACAAAACCGAGAGATAGAGGGCGTCTTCGGCTGCGGTGATGCGAACGAGACTGCTGTAGTGCCCCCAGAAGCGCATATAGACCGAGTAAAACCATGGCCCTGCTGTTCTTGTGTCGCCATACGGCTCAGATTGTCTTGTAAAGCGCTTCGCGAGAGCCATCCATCCGCTTACGGAGCCGATCATCAGGCAGACGAAGGTCCAGACGGCAACAAAGAAGACGGGAAACAACGGCAGAAAGTAGGCCGGCAAAGTGTCGTGATCGACTTGCATCGAGCTCCAATTGAAAACTGCCTTCGACTTCTCACAAACGCGAGGTGCGCGCCCGGATGCACTTACACTCCCACCGGGAACGGCTTGGGACTCGACTCCTCGTCGGTGTTGGCTCCGGAGCGCCACCGCTCAAAGCGGCCCTGCAGCAGGCTCATGAGTCCCGTGTACCAGTAGCCCACGACAAACAGAATCAGGAATGGCGCGGTGAAGTAGTTCTGGTTGGAAAAGGTGTAGAGGATGCACAGGAAGAAGTAGGCACCGATGACCAGCTCGATCCACGGGGCCAGCACCAGGCGCTTGCGATATTTGGCGGCCTGGGACTTTTCGCCTTTCTGCGCGACGCGGTATTTGGGCGTGCGCACAAAGGCGCTCTTGATGCCGAGCAGCGCCTCCATCACGGCCTTGGTGTTGGTGACAGTGAGGCCGATGCCCAGAGCCATGAGCAGCGGTAGATACAGGAAGGTCTTCATCCAGCCTTTGGGGTAAATCTCGCGCTGGCTCACCACATAGAAGACGGCAATCGAAAAACTGGACGCAGTGAACAGGGGCACATCAATCAGCAGCATCTGAAACCAGCCCTGATAGAAGCGCACAATCATGGCCGGCATCAGCAGCGCGGTCATGATAATCATCAGCGGATAGCTGAGGTTGGCGGTCAGGTGGTAGACGGCCTCGATCTTGATGCGCCGCGGCACATTTGACTTGAACATCATTGGCAGCACTTTGATGCTGGTCTGAATGAGTCCCTTGGCCCAGCGCGCCTGCTGCGTCTTGAAGGCCGTCATTTCGATCGGCAGTTCCGACGGGCACTCGACCTCTGGCAGATACTTGAACTTCCAGCCGGCCATCTGCGAGCGGTAGCTCAGGTCGGTATCTTCGGTGAGCGTATCGTGCTGCCAGCCGCCTCCGTCCGTGATTGCCTGGATGCGCCACATGCCGGCCGTTCCGTTGAAGTTGAAGAAGTCGTTCGAGCGAACGCGCGCGCCGTGCTCCAGCACAAAATGGCCGTCCAGAAGGATCGCCTCAATCCGCGTCAGCAGGCTATAGTCGCGGTTCAGGTGGGTCCAGCGCGTCTGCACCATGCCAATCTCCGGCTCGGCGAAGTGGTGAATCACCTTCATCAGCCAGTCCTGCGGCGGCACAAAGTCGGCGTCGAAGATGGCCACAAACTCGCCTTTGGCCACCTTGAGGCCCGCGTCCAGCGCGCCCGCCTTGTAGCCATGCCGGTTGGTGCGGTGAATGTAGACGATGGGATGACCCAACGCGGCGTAGCGCGCCACAATGCTCGACGCCACCTCAGTGGTTTCGTCTGTCGAGTCGTCCAGAACCTGGATTTCCAGTTTTTCGCGCGGATAGTCCATGGCGCAGACGGCCTCGATCAACCGGTCAATCACAAACTGTTCATTAAAGATGGGCAGTTGTATCGTGACGAAGGGCAGCTCATCGAAGTGCTGCGGCGGGTTGGGGTTGTAGTTCTTGCGGTACTTGAAATAGAGATAACAAAGCGTGTAGCGGTGAATGCCGTAGAGCGCCAGCACAATCATCACCGCGAAGTAGGGGACGAGCAGCGTCAGGTCAAACCAGTTCCAGTGGTACAGGCCCTGGAAGGTCCGGTCGGCGTACTGCATCTTCAGGTAGTGGCGCAGGCCGTTCTGCGGCGCAAAGGCCATCCATGCGGCAACTTGCATGGGCACGCCGCTGAGCAGGCTGGCGAAGAAATTCTGGCTGGCGACAAGCGGGGCGAACAGGATAAAGCCTCCACGACGGTAATACGGGAATTGTACGCGATGCGGGAAGGCCGAGGCCGCCGTGGTCGCGCCAGTTGCCGCTGGACGAGCCGCAGGCGTAAGGTGGCATTTGCAGGAGGCTCCAGTGCCCAATTCCGCTCTCTCATCATCCGCTATTCTTGCCGCCGCTGGCGGCAGCTTCCTTCTTGATTCCCGCACACCCGCCGAGGTCTTCACCCCTGAGGATCTGACCGAGGAGCAGCACCAGATTGCGGCGACCGCCGCCCAGTTTGCCCGCGATGAAGTTCTGCCCGCAGCCGACGACATTGAGGCCAAAAAGCCGGGCGTGCTCGCTGCGCTTTTGCGCAAGGCTGGCGAACTGGGCCTGACATCCGTTGACATTCCCGAAGAGTACGGCGGAATAGGGCTGGACAAGGTCAGCTCAACGCTGATTTCCGACCATATGTCGGTGCTGGCCAGCTTCTCGACGGCCTTCGGCGCGCACATCGGCATTGCCACGCTGCCGCTGGTCTGGTACGGCACGCCGGAGCAAAAGCAGCGCTATCTGCCCGGCCTCGCCACGGCAGAGTGCATCGGAGCGTATGGACTTTCAGAAGCCAGCTCTGGCTCCGACGCCATGAACATCCGCGCCCGCGCAACGCTCTCAGAGGACGGCTCCCACTACACGCTTAACGGCGAAAAGATGTGGATCACCAATTGCGGCATCGCAGGTCTTTATACCGTCTTTGCCAAGATTGACGGAGAAAAGTTCTCCGCGTTTCTCATCGAGCGCGACACGCCGGGCCTGACCGTCGGCGCAGAGGAGCATAAGCTGGGCATCCGCGGCTCCTCGACCTGCGCGCTGGTGCTTGACGGTTGCAAGGTACCCGCCGCCAACCTATTGGGCGAGCCCGGCAAAGGGCACCACATCGCTTTCAATGTATTGAATATGGGCCGCTTCAAGCTAGGCGTAGCCTGCGTGGGCGGCGCGCGCCATGCGCTGGCAGAGATGATTCGCTACGCCAAGCAGCGCAACGCCTTTGGCAAGCCCATCGCAGAATTCGGCCTCATCCAGCGCAAGATTTCCGCCGGAGCCACGCGCCTGTTCGCCGTCGAAAGCATGGCCTATCGCACCGCAGGCATGATCGACGCAAATCTGGCGCAACTCTCCGCGGAGCAGGCGCAGGATGCGCGTCAGATACAGCGTCGCATCGAGGAGTATGCAGTCGAGTGCTCCATCCTCAAGGTCTATGGGTCTGAGATGCTCACGCTGGTAGCCGACGAACTGGTGGCGACCATGGGCGGTTACGGCTATGTGGAAGACTACCCTGCCGAGCGCTTCTACCGCGACGCCCGAATCAATAGGATTTTTGAGGGCACCAACGAAATCAACCGCCTCATCATCACTGGATGGCTTATGAAGCGCGCCTTGAGCGGGGAGCTTCCACTACTTGGAGCGATCAAGAGCCTCATGGATGAAGTCACGCAGCCGCCATCCTTCGACAGCGCACCCGACACGGGCGAGCCGCTGGCATACGAAGCAGCAATATTGGCGGCAATCAAAAAGGTCGCGCTTTTCGCCGCCGGCGTAGCCAGCCAGCGCTTCATGACCGCCCTCCAGGACCAGCAGGAAGTCATGGCCGACCTTGCCGACATGATCGGTCAGGTCTACGCGCTGGAGTCGGCGCTTGTCCGCGCGCGGAAACTCGCCGCTTCGGGCAAATCCTCCGCTGAGGTGGCTGCCGCCATGACCGCTCTGCTGGCCGATGAAAGCATAGGCGTTGTGGAGCAGGCGGCTCGTCGCGTGCTTGCGGCCTGCGGCGAGGGCGATATGCTGCGCACACAACTGGCGATTCTGCGGAGGTTGATCCGCTCTACACCTACAGATACAGTGGCCCTGAGCCGCACCGTGGCCCGCCACTGCATTGACGCGGAGAAGTATCCACTATGACGGCAAGCGCCGCAGATGCGGTTCTTGTGTGGTCGATTCTCCAGGAACGAATCTGTCTCAGTCGCGCTTCCGAAGAAGGATTGCGGCGGGGTGCTCCTCCGTTGATAACATGGCTTACTGTCCAGGAGAAATAAATGACCGAACGCTGCTTTCTTCGCGTTGCTGCTTGCATCACTGCTCTCGCCGCAATGACAGCATCCATTTCCGCGGCTGCGCAGCCGCCTTCTCAATCTGCTCTCGCGCGCATTCAATTGGACGCCGTCACCGGCACCCAGGCATTGCCCGATGGCATACAGATTCAGGCCGGGGCCGCTCAACTGCGCATCACCGCTCTGCGCGATGACATCGTGCGCATTCGCGCCTTCACTGGCGCGCAGTTGCCCGAGGACGCATCGTGGGCGGTGCTGCCCGCGGCGCGCACCGCATCCGTACATGTGGAACCGATGAGCGACGCGGCTTCCGCAGGCTTTCGCACCGCCGCGCTGGATGTGCGCGTGGAGCGAAATCCATTACGGCTTGTTGTGCGCGATCTCGCCGGCCACGTCCTCTGCGCCGACGCAATCGGCCGGCCCACGAACTTCAAGCTCGGCGGCTTCTCCGTCTACAAGCAGATGCCAGACGATGAGCAGTTCTACGGCCTTGGCGACAAGACGGGTCTCTTCAACCGCCGCGGCCAGGCCTACACGCTCTGGAACACCGACGTGGCTCCGCAGGAGGCCACGGACCCGCTCTACAAGAGCATTCCGTTCTTCCTCGCCATCAGCGGCGGTCGCAGTTACGGGCTGTTTCTCGACAACACCTGGCGCACCTGGTTTGACTTTGGCAAGCAGGCGCGCGATGCCTACGCCTTTGGCTCAGAGGGTGGCCCGCTGGACTATTACTTCATCTACGGCCCCACTCCCAAGCAGGTCGTTGAGAGCTACGCGTATCTCACCGGCAAGCCTCCGCTGCCGCCCATGTGGGCCTTGGGTTTTCAGCAGTCGCGCTATAGCTACTCGCCGGAGTCGCAGGTTCGCGAGATTGCCGACCGAATGCGCGCCGACAAAATACCCTGCGACGTGCTCTATCTCGACATCGACTACCAGTACCGCAACCGCCCCTTCACGGTTGATCCTGACCGATTCCCTGACTTTCCGGGTCTCGTCGCGGAATTGAAGAAGCAACACTTCCACCTGGTCACTATTACCGACCTTCACATCGCTCACGTCACCAATCAGGGCTACATGCCTTACGAAACGGGTCACGCCGGGAACAACTTCGTCAAGAATCCCGATGGCAGCGAATTTGTCGGCGTCGTCTGGCCCGGACCGGCAGTCTTCCCAGACTTTACGCGCGCCCAGACGCGCGAATGGTGGGGCGGCCTCTACAAGCAGTTCGTACAGGACGGCGTAGCCGGCTTCTGGAATGACATGAACGAACCCTCAGTCTTCGACGGGCCCGATAAGACTATGCCCCTCGACACTGTGCATCGTATCGACGAGCCGGGCTTCAAAACGCGCACTGCCACCCATGCGGAGATTCACAACATCGTCGGCATGGAGAACGAGCGCGCGACCTACGACGGCCTGCTGAAGCTACGGCCCGACGAGCGTCCCTTTGTGCTCACGCGCGCCACCTACGCCGGTGGCCAGCGCTTCGGGTTTACCTGGACGGGCGACAATTCATCCACCTGGAATCACCTGCGCCTTTCCACGCAGATGCTGCTGAACCTGGGCATGAGCGGCATCTCCATGGTCGGTGACGACATTGGCGGATTCAACGGCTCACCGCAGCCTGACCTGTTGACGCGCTGGGTCGAGTTCGGCGCCTTCAACCCCATGTACCGCGACCACACCACCTTCGGTTCGCTACCGCAGGAGGTGTGGGTCCACGGCCGCGCGCAAGAGGCAATCCGCCGTCATTACATTGACACACGCTATCGCCTCATGCCCTACATCTACACGCTGGCGGAGGAGGCCTCGCGCACGGGCCTGCCGCTGGTGCGTCCGCTCTTCATGGAGTTCCCCAACTACTTTGAAGCGTCCGACACGGAGTTCCTGATGGGCCGTGATCTGCTCGTCGCGCCAGCGTCTCTGCCTGACACAGTGGACGACTACACAGTCTCTTTCCCGCCCGGCGTGTGGTTCGACTTCTGGACCGGGGATGGGTTGCAGCCGAAGCAGCCCAACACCACACAGAGTGAAGACACCGTCGCCAAGGGCGAGTCGATGTCGAAGTTTCCGCCGCCGCACCCGATTCACCCCACGCTCGAAACACTGCCGGTCTACGTGCGCGGTGGCAGCATCATCCCGCTGCAGCCGCTGGTGCAAAGCACGGACGAAACGCCTGACGGGCCGCTGGAACTGCGCGTCTATCCGGGGCCGCAGTGCGAGGGCTCGCTCTATCTCGACGACGGACACACCTTCCGCTACAAGCAGGGCGACTACCTGCGGCAGGGCTTCACGTGTAAGACCGATGGCAATACCGTTGCGCTGGACTTTGGTGCGCGTGAGGGCAGTTGGACGCCGTGGTGGAAGAGCATCGAGGTTGTCGTCTACGGATGGTCGTCCGCAAAGGCCCAGGCGACGCTGGCTGGCTCAACCGCGGAGTTGAAGACAACCTACGATCCGACGCAGCATGCGTTGCATGTTGTGATTCCTGACGTGGCAGGCAAGCAGGAACTCCGCGTCGTCGAGTAGGCGGCCCGTTGTGTGCGAAGGCTCAAGCAGGTTGGCTTGTTGAGCCTTCGCACTGTGCGCGTCTCTGCAGGCAGAGGAAATGGCTGCAGTTCTATTCGATCTGCGTTGCAGTCACCAGCACCTGCATGCCGCCTTTGCTGTCAAGAGAGTCTGACGTGAAGACCACTGTGGGCTTGCCGATGGGAATGAGAACGGTAGACCCCCATTTGTTCTGGCGAGTGATGGGTGGCTGGTGCAGGGCAGGGTCCGTGGGAGAGGCAATACTGCTCACATCCGCAATCAGGCCGAGCGAGAGCTTGTGGTCGATTTCCTGAGCGTGGCGCGTGTCAATGTTCACGCCGACATCCACGTATTGGTATTGCGGTGCAAACTGCGAACCTGCTGGGGATGTAACGATTGGAATTCTGGCTCCGATGCGGATGGAGCCGAAATTCTCTTGTGGGTCGGTGGTGACCGTGGTTGTGTAGGTGCGGCTATTGGTGGGCTTGCCGTCTGCTCCGGTCTCCTGGATCAGAAAGGAAAGATGGTAGTAGTGAACTGGAAGATCCTGAACCTTTGACGGGCTATGGGCATTGGAATCGTCTGGGGCTTTGGAGGTCTCTTGGGCAAACGCTTGATGCCCGACGGTCAGGACGACGAGCAGTAGGCAGCAGTAGAGGGCGATCTTGCGCATGGTTTCTCCTTAGTTTCCGTCCCGTTCGGGCGGTTCGAGTGGTGGAATGTGGATGGCGGCGATGCGGAGCGGCTCGTCCTTTATTTTTTGCGCCTCCAGAAGCGCCTGACGCTCAGACGCTGGGGCTTGCCTGACGAATGCAACAAGAGCCTGCTCCCCAGGCGTGAGCGGCTGCGGCGTGGGGAAGACATCAAGTTTGGGCAGCGGGACGCTTTTGGCTGCGATGGCTACGGACTGGGGTCGCGATTTCCTTGCCGCCGATTCGCCCCTGCGGGCAGGCGCGGGTTGGAGTGCCGGTTGGGGTACAGGGCGGGCTGCTGCCGGCTCAGAGGCCTGGGTGACTCCGGTGGAATGGGTATCTGGCGAGTGGCTGATCTTCGGCCTTGATATCACAAAGATCAACAGGCAGGCCGCAACGGGAAGCGCGATGGCCCAGGGTAGCCAGCGGCGGAGCGGCGAGGATGCAGCTTCCGCGGCCACGCGGGCCAGTACGCGCTGCTCAAGGCCCGAGTCCGGACCGGGATCGCCATAAGTCATCAGGGCCAAGTCAAGCATTGAATTGAGATCATCGCGTTCAGGCATAGCGTATTGCCTCAAGAGCCGTTAGTTTCTGGCGCAGTATCTGGCGCGCCCGCTGCAGGCGTGTTCGCACCGTACCTTCAGGAATGGCCAGAATGTTGCCAATCTCACGTGAGTTCATTTCGTCGAACGCGGAAAGCACAAGGGGCACACGCAGTTCCTCAGGCAAAGCGTCGATCAGGGAGTGAATCACGGCCTCCCGATTTGCAGCCAGCGTGATTTGCTCGGGGCCAGGCTCGCTCGAGCGCGGCTCGATCTCGATGCCGTCATCAAGCGGCTTCAACGGGGATGCAACGGATCGAGGGCGATGGTCGACGGCGATGCGCCATGCAACGCGGGCCAGAAAGGCGCGTTCATTGTCGAGGTGTTGCCATCCGCGATTGCGATAGAGCTTCAAGAAGGTCTCCTGCACCACGTCTTCGGCATCGCGGGAATTCAGCAGCACCGCATAGGCGACACGAAAGACGAAGCGCGACTGGCGCTGGACGAGTGCCGTAAACTCCACCTCTTCGTCTGTGGCCAAGACCGGGCTATCTCTCGTTTCCGCAACCAGACGTTGCACTCACGCATAAGTTAAGGGGCGTGAGGCACTTTTACTTTGTGTTCATATGCTAAGACGGAGAATGGATGCGGGGTGTTCAGAGATTTTGCGCACTGAAGTTTAAAAATATATCGGCCCGCTTCTCGTTTTGAGAGGCTGGCGATTTTCTACTCGTTATGGAGGAGCGTTATGTTTTGGTTGAGGTTGGCGTTACCGGACCGGCGGATCCGGTAACGCTCACGCACGCAGGCAGCCAAAAACAAAACTCCTCCATCCTGACAGAAGGTCTTTCTCGAGGATGGAGGAGTGGAAGATTGGAAACAGAAGTCAGTTGATTTGCGCGTTAGCGCTTCACCTGGATATTGAGGTTCATGTCAATGGGGATGGCCTGATCGTCCAGCTTGGCCGGGCGGAACCGGAACTGGCGCACTGCATTCACCACGTTTTCATTGAGCGTGGGGTAAAACGAGTGGACAACCTTCACGTCCTGCGCTTTGCCCATCTGGTCGACGTTCATGTGCACAACGATTTCAGCCGTGTTGGGGAACCCTTCGGCGATTTCCTCCTGGGAAAGCGCGATGTGCGGGGCGTAGATGACTTCGGCGGGTGTCACGCCGGTGCTGACACGTAGAACGCCGGTTGAGGCAGCGGCGGCTTCGGTCGCGGGCGAGCTTGCGACAGCCGCTGCGGTGCAAAGCAACGGGAAGATGAGGACGCTTGCTATGTGGATACGGCGCATATAATTCCTCCTTAGCATTGACAGTAACCATCACTAATTTAATCCCATACAAACTAGACTGTCAATCGCTATTTGAATGGCATTGATATTTAAGCACTTGCATTGCAGATTGGCGAGCACATTAAGAATCAATGGCGAAATGAGGAAATATCTTGCTCGCATCAAAGCGCACAAAAAAACCTTCGCGCGCTGCAGCGATGGGAATGCGGAGGAAGGGCTCGTTCAGTCCGGTAGGGATAGCCTGTAACGCACTGGAGAAAAGGTGCTGCGAGAGCGGCAAAAAAGAATCCCGCTACTCATTGTGAGCAGCGGGATTGTTCCTGGAACTGGATGAGGGTTAGGCATTGGCAGAGGCCAGCGCGCCGAGGTCGCGGCCATCTTCTCCGTAGAGATGGCTTCGATGATATCGCCTGCCTTGAAGCCGCCGAAGCCGGCACATCAATGGCGCATTTCCTGAGCTGGTGTCTGCAACCCTATTGCGGCAGCTTCCCGTACAGTTTGAAGGGAAACGTTGTGACCCCAGTGCCGGACGGAGTGATGCTGGAGTTGTCGATTCCGATGATGGAGTATTGGCTAGTCTTCAGCTTGTTCACGTCCAGGAAGACGTTGGCGAGATAAATGTTGAGCGGATTGGCGTCATTGTACCCCTGGAACAGCGAATACGCGCCAGCCTGCGAGTCGGTTGCAAACACGCCGTCCACCACAATGTCCTGATACGTGGGAATGCCGGTGTGCCCCGAGCAGCTTCCGTAGTAGGTATTGAAGATCAGCAGGTGCTTCACGCCGACGAGATGTGTCTGCCGATAGGTGACCTGCCTGACCATGCCGCCACACTCAATATCAGACTTGATGTTGATGCCGTTGCTGTCGGTCGAGACATTACCGAACTTGTCGGTGCCGTACAACTGGTTGTTTTCCCATAGAACATTGCTTACGCCATACATCGTCTGGCTGCCGATCGAGATGCCATGTGTCCCGTAAAACATGTTATTGCGAATGGTGATGTTCGAGGCAGGCCCGGAGTTGGTTTTGATTGCCACGCCATCATCGCCGTCCTCCAGGGAACAATTGAATACTGTCGCGTTGGTTACGCTATCGATATCGATTCCGTCAGTGTTCTTGGTATTGGCGGGCGTGGCCACGGTCACCCTCCACGCGGTAAAGTCACTGCCTCCTTCCACGTAGAGGTGCATCTTTGCCGCATGCATCAGTGTCACGTAATACACCGTCAGGCCGATCGCACCCTTTGAATTGATCAGGCGAGGCGTGCCGTGGATCAAGTCACCACGGCCATCGATGGTGCCCGGGCCCATGACGGCCGGATTGTTGCCGGAGATGCTCAGCAACTCCCCGGAATAATTGTTATTGCCAAACAGTGTCGCGCCAGCGCCAACCACGAGCGCTTCACCTTTGACTTTGAGCGTACCGGAGTAGAAGGCGTCTCCCGCAGCCGAGGGCGTAAGCAGAACCATTTTGCCGGTGCCCGCGCAATTTGCGAGTGCTGCTTGCAGGCGACTCGTGTCGTCGGCGCTCGGCGGGGCTGACCGCTGGGATGAACTGAATTGTGCTTTAAGGACGGTACAAACAGCCGGGTATTGCGGTTCAGGAATGAATTTGCGCGCATCGCCTGTCGCCAGCGTTTGAGCCGGCAGGAACGACACGGAAAGAAGGAAAACTGCGCTTGCGGCGAGCAAATTCGCCCAGCGATCAGAATGCATGGAACAGCCTCCAATGATGCCACTTTCATATCTGGCATGAGAATATGTGGTCTGACCACATTATCGCGAGGTTATACGCTTTTCCGGAGGGCAATGTCAAGATTTCAATAGTTTTTGCTTCCTGCGCCACTGTTGAGGTCTGACCTATAGACGCCATGCGATGTTTTGTATTCGAGGCGCGTGGCCGCTTGCATGGTGTGCCGCGCGAGCCGTCGCGCCGTGGGCGACTAACCTGCAGAGCCTCTCGACGAGGTCGTCGTGACGTGTCCGCATTGGCGGGCCACAGAAAATTGGCCCGCCTCTCAGATTGAGAAGCGGGCCGTGTTTTTCTTCGTCCTGATTAAGAGCTACGCCTTGGCGGAAGTCAGTGCGCCCAGGTCGGCTGCCATCTTCTCCGTGGTGAAGGCTTCGATGAGGTCGCCTTCCTTCAGGTCGCCGAATCCGGCGAGACCGATGCCGCACTCCATGCCGTTGGTGACTTCGCGGACATCGTCCTTGAAGCGCTTGAGCGAGCCGATCTTGCCCTTGAACACCTGTTCGCCGTCGCGCATCACCTTCACTTCCGAGTCGCGGCGGATCACGCCATCCTGTACGCGGCAGCCGGCGATCGTCCCCACCTTGGGAATGCGGAAGACGTTGATGATCTCGGCGCGGCCCGCGTAGTTCTCCTTGAACGTGGGTTCGAGCAGGCCCATCATGGCCAGGCGCATCTCGTCCTGCAACTCGTAGATGATGGAGTGCAGGCGAATCTCGACGCCTTCCTGTTGCGCCAGTTCAGCGGCCTTGCGCTCGGGGCGCACGTTGAAGCCGATGATGATGGCGTTCGAGGCAGTGGCCAGCAGCACGTCGCTCTCCGTGATGGAGCCGACGCCGGAGTGGATGACCTTCACGCGCACCTTCTCGGTAGACATCTTGACCAGCGAGTCGGCCAGCACCTCGACCGAACCGGTAACGTCGCCCTTGATGATGAGGGCAAGGTCTTTCACGCCGGCCTGGCGAATCTGCTCGGCAAGTCCCTCAAGCGATACGCGGGAGCTCTTGGCCAGTTGCGCCTCGCGCTCCTTCATCTTGCGGTACTGCGCGATGCCCTTGGCCTTGTCGCGATCGGCCACAACGAGGAATGTGTCGCCGGAGTCGGGCATGGCTTCGAGGCCCAGCACTTCAACCGGGGTGGAAGGGCCGGCTTCTTCGATGGCGCGTCCGCGATCATCGAACATGGCGCGGACCTTGCCGAAGGTGTTGCCCACGATGTAACTGTCGTTGAGGCGCAGGGTGCCATCCTGCACCAGCACGGTGGCCACGGCGCCGCGGCCGCGGTCCAGCTTGGCTTCCAGCACACTGCCCACAGCCTTGCGGCCAGGCGTGGCTTTGGGAGCCTTGATGTCCGAAACCAGGCAGATCATCTCCAGCAGCAGGTCGAGGTTGAGATGCTTCTTGGCCGAGACTTCAACAAAGACCGTGCTGCCCTCGCCGCCGCCAGCCCATTCTTCAGGGATAAGGCCACGATCTGCGAGCTGCTTCTTCACGCGGTCGGGATTGGCTTCGGGCTTGTCAATCTTGTTGACGGCCACGATGATGGGCACCTCGGCAGCCTTCGCGTGATCGATGGCTTCAAGAGTCTGCGGCATCACGCCGTCGTCGGCGGCCACCACGATGACCACGATGTCGGTCACTTTGGCTCCGCGAGCGCGCATGCGGGTGAAGGCCTCGTGGCCGGGCGTATCGAGGAAGACAATCTCGCGCCCGGAGGCTGGCGAGCCTTCCTTGGAGAAACGCACCTTGTAGGCGCCAATGTGCTGGGTGATGCCGCCGGCTTCTCCTGCCGCCACGTCGGTTTCGCGGATCGCGTCGAGCAGCGAGGTCTTGCCGTGATCCACGTGGCCCATGACGGTGACAACGGGCGAACGCGGCACTTCGAGCTCACCGGTGTTTTCCGCCTCCAGAACCTCTTCGATGGCCTGGTTGGCGATTTCCTCTTCGTAGCTGATCACGTTGGCGCCGACGCCGAACTTGGCAGCGACGTCCTTCACCATCTCAGCGTCGAGAGACTGGTTGACGGTGACAAAGACTCCCCGCATCAGCAGGGTGGCAATCAGATCCTTGGCGCGGATTTCCAGCTTTTCTGCCAGGTCCTTGACGCTGATGCCCTCGGTAACCGTGATCTCACGCGTGATGGGCAGCGGCTCATTGCTGAACTGTGTCGCACCGCCAAAGCGCGGCGGCGGCACAAAGCCCTTCATCGGGCCTTCCTTCGTCTTGGGGTACTGCGGGCGTCCACCGCGTCCTCTTGGGGCTGCGCGCTGTGGACGGGGAGCCTCTCCGGGCGGTGGTGCTCCGCCGGGGCCGGGACGTGGGCCGCCGAAGCCGCCGGGGCGCGGCGCGCCGAAGCCAGGACGAGCTCCGAAGCCGGGACGAGCTCCTGGACCTCCGGGTCCTGCGTAGCCCCCGGGTGTGGTGCGCGTGGGATGTTTGGGTCGTGGTCCGGCCGGGAACTGCCCAGGAGCACCGCCGGGGGTGCGCTGAGGATAGCTGCCAGGGCCGCCAGTGGGTCTGCGATCAAAAATGGGCCTGCCGCGTTGCAGTCCACCAGCCTGGGCGGTAGGGGCAGGCTGGCTGGGAACCACGGGCGGCGCCTTATAGACCGGGCGCGGTCCCGTCTGGGGCATCACAACACGGCGAACGGGAACTGCCGGAGCCGCATGCGTGGCAGCTTCTGGCGGGGCGACTTTAGCCGCTTTCGTCTCTGTGGCTGCTGCCTCAGGCGCGGGCACAGGCTCCGCCGCTACCGGAGCGGCGATAGGCGCCTGCTCCGCGACGGCAGCGGCGGCCACAGAGGGCTTCTCCGCCGGCGACGCGACCGGAGCGGCTGAGACGGGTGCAGCTGCAACAGGCGCGGCAGCGGCCTCCACAGCGACAACCGGGGCTGGAGGCGTAACGTGTTTGGCGGTCGCAGCAGCGTGCTCTGCAGGATGCGGATGAGCTTCACGAGCTGGCGCAGCCGGCGGCTTCACCACGACTGCAGCTGCTGGTGGAACCACCGCAACGGCGGGACGCGCAGGCGCTGCTCCGGCGGGAGCCTTGGCCACCACCGGACCAGCCGGCGGACGACTTGCAATGGCTGGCGGAGTATGAGGCGCAGCGATGATGGGCGGTGCGGGCCGGGCTGACGGAACAATCTTCCGCGGCTCCGGCTTGGCGGGCGTGGCGGGCGGCGCAGGGGCAGCGGGCACAGCCGCCGTAGCAGCCGTCTTGGCTGAAGCAGCGGCAGCAGGCTTCGCGGGCGCATGGCTCCGCCGGGCTTCCGCTTCCTCTTCCTGCTTCTTTGCCAGTATGGCCTTCATCACGTCGCCGGGCTTCGAGACGTGGGAGAGATCGATCTTGGGTGCAATCGTTTGTGAGCCGCGGGTAGACGCACCGCTGCCCGCCGAGCGCGAGCCGCGCGCAAACTGAGCGCGCACTTTTTCGGCCTCATGATCTTCAATAGAACTGGAGTGAGTTTTGCCTTCGCCCAGGCCAAGCTCCGCCAGCACGTCAAGAACCTGGCGGCTCTTGACTTCCATCTCGCGCGCGAGATCGTTGATTCGAACCTTACTCATCCGCCTCTTTTCAAAAAATGCTACCCAAAGCCTTTAGTCGCTCATGGCTACCTCATGGCAATGGCCGCTTCTTGTACTTCCATTATCGCCTGATTGGCCTTGCAGGGTGCGACGCATGTTACGCGTCGCCCTCTTTGGCCGCCTGCTTGTTCTCGTTTTCACTTTCCAGTTCGCCCGATTCCGATCCCAGCGTCACATCGGCGTCCGGCACATTCTCAACCACATCTTCCATTGTGGTCAGCGGCTCCACGCCCGCAGCGACGGCTGCAACGCCCTCCGCCTCTTCCAGTACTTCGGCGGAGTTCTCGGTCTCGGCTTCGACATTTGCGACAACAGCGGGCGCGTTCTCCACTTCAGCCTGGCCCGGAAGCGGCTCGCCTGGCTCCTCCGGCACATAGCCTTCTTCGCCCTCTTCAAAGTGCCCGAAGTAGTGCCGCACTGCCACGCCGATGCGTTCCAGCGTCTTCTCGCCGATGCCCGGAATCTCTTCCAGCTGCTCAGGCGTCATGTCCGCCAGCGACTCCACGGTCGTAATGCCCGCAGCTACAAGCTTCTGGATGATGCCATCGCCGAGTTCTGTTACCTGCTCAATGGGCGTCGAGGGACCGCTGGAGAGAGCCTGCATCTGCTGCTCCACTTCCTGACGCTTTTCCTCTTCGCTCTTGATGTCGATCTTCCAGCCCAGCAGCTTGGCCGCCAGGCGCACGTTCTGGCCTTTCTTGCCGATGGCCAGCGAAAGCTGCGTGTCGTCCACAATCACTTCGAGCTGCTTGTCGGTCAAGTCCGAGATGGAGACGCGGCTCACTTTGGCCGGTTGCAGCGCTTTCTCAGCGAACGTCGTAATCTCGTCGCTGAACTCGATGATATCGATCTTTTCGCCGCGCAGTTCGCGGATGATCGACTGCACGCGCATGCCCTTCATGCCTACACACGCGCCCACCGGATCCACGTCCTTGTCGCGGCTCTGCACGGCAATCTTGGTACGTTCGCCAGCCTCACGCGCAATCGCGCGAATCACGACAGTGTTGTCGTAGATCTCCGGCACTTCCGACTGGAAAAGGTTCGACACCAGTTCGGGAGCAGCGCGGGAGACGATCACCTGCGGCCCCTTGGCTGCCCGGTCCACTTTCAAAAGCACCACGCGCACGCGTTCGCCGATCGAGAACTGCTCCAGCCGCGACTGCTCGCGCTTGGGGCAGCGGGCTTCAGCCTTGCCCAGGTCGAAAATGACGTCCTGACCTTCGATGCGCTTCACCGTCGCGTTCAGCACTTCCTTTTCGCGATGCGCGTACTCGTTGAAGACCGTATCGCGCTCTGCCTCGCGCACCTTCTGGAAGATCACCTGCTTGGCCAACTGCGCGGCAATGCGGCCCAGCGGACTGGTGTCCTTGTAGAGCCGGATCTCGCTACCTACTTCAACACCGGGAGCCAGCTCAGTGGCCTCGGCAAGCGTGATCTGGTTCACGGGATCTTCGATCTGGTCTTCGTCGGCCACCACGGTTTTGTACACGTAGGCCGTAATTTCGCCGGTTTCCTTGTTCAGCTCCCCGCGCATGTTTTCCTGCGTCTTGTAATACTTGCGCGTGGCTAGGGCAATAGCCTCTTCCACGGCTCCAACCACGAGTTCGGGCTCAATGCCCTTCTCGCGGCTGAGGAGTTCGATGCTTTGGTACAAAGCGCTGGCCATACTGTGCTTACTCTCTCGGGTTGTTCTGGCGGCACGGCCGGTTCAGGGCCAAACCGTTCAGTTGAATCGTTGCATTTTGAGGCGGACTTCGGCCCGTCCCCGGCACTGCGCGCTGCTTGCGAGCGCGTGCTTAAATCTCTGGAATCAGTTGCGCCTTCTCAATGTTGTCGAGCGCAATCTCCACTGCGTTCACACCGGTCTTCCGGCTCTTGCTGTTCTGCTTGACCGCAGCCAGGTCGAGCGTAATCGTCTCACCCGCTCCGGTCGCCAGCCGGCCCTGCCAGTGGCGGTTGTTGCGGATCGGCTCGAAGGTCTGCACCTTCACCAGGCTCCCCGCAAATCGTTGAAAATCCTCACGCTTCGTCAGCTTGCGATCCAGGCCGGGCGAACTGGCCTCCAGCGTGTACTCGCCGCCGGGAACCAGATCTTCCACATCCAGCAGCACTCCAAAATCGCGGCTGAACGCTGCGCAATCCTCGTGGGTCACGCCTGAAAGCTGCTCCACGCTCAGCTTGCCCTCGGCAAACCGCTCGGGAAGTCCCTCTGCACCGGCTGCAATCTCCGCCTTCAGCCGCGCTCGCCCTTCGGCGTTCTTCTCCAGATAGACGCGGAGAACGCGCTCTTTGGCGGGGCCGACGAGTTCAATATCCACCACGTCCAATCCGTGCGAAGCGGCCACTCGTTCCGCCGCCAACCGGATTTCGTCCAGCTTTGCCGCCATCGTTCCCACGCCGCCCAGCTACCCTGGCAACAAAACCCCGTCGATGAGGATCTGTCCATCCGGTGGCCTTGATTGCAGGGCGTTTATCTTGAAAAACTGCGCCCAAATAAAAAGTGGGCTATAAGCCCACTCATCTCTCCGCCAGCCGGCATACCCACAGCAACTCAGGCGGACAAATTCGTCTGCCTCCTTAGCATACGGCGATTTGCCGGGAAATTCAATGCCGATGCTAGACTCAGCATTATCTATGGATGTTTTTCACTCATCTGCTGCTTCTTACTCCGAAACGCGCACCGCGCTGCTGAAGCGGGCTGCCCGCGACGCGATGGATTATCTGGAAGACGAAGATTCCCGGTCAGTTGCGCCCAGCCCGCAGGCCGTTGCCGCGCTGAGCGCATTGCGCGGGCCATTGCCGCCCGGACCCACCAGTCCTGAGGCGGTTCTCCATTTGCTCCATGAGTACGGCTCCCCGGCCACTGTGGCCAAGAACAGCGGCCGCTTCTTTGGCTTTGTCAACGGTGGCTGTCTACCCGCTTCCCTCGCTGCCTCCTGGCTGGTCAGCGCCTGGGATCAGAACGCCGCTCAGCGGGCGCAGTCCCCGGTGGCCGTTACGCTGGAAGAGGTTGCGCTCGAATGGGTTAGGGGATTGCTCAACCTGCCCGCGGGCACGGGAGGTGCGGTCGTCACAGGGGCCACCATGGCCAACTTTTCCGCCCTCGCTGCAGCCCGCCATGCCGTGTGCGAGCGCACGGGGTGGGATGTCGAAAATGATGGCCTGTTTGGCGCCCCGCCCATCACAGTGGTGGTGGGCGAGGAAGCGCACCCTTCGGTCGCCAAGGCACTTGGCCTGCTGGGTCTGGGCCGCAACCGCATAGTGCGTGTTCCCGCGGACGGCCAGGGCCGCATGCGAGCCGATGCCTTGCCGCATATGGATGCACAAACGATCCTCTGCCTGCAGGCGGGCAATGTGAACACCGGCGCCTTCGATCCGGCGCAGGCCATCTGCCCGGCGGCTCGCGCTGCCGGCGCGTGGATTCACGTGGACGGGGCGTTCGGTTTGTGGGCAGCCGCGTCGCCCGCGTACGAGCATCTGACCAAGGGCTTTGAGCAGGCTGACTCCTGGGCAACCGATGGCCACAAGTGGCCCAACATCGGCTACGACTGCGGCATTGCGCTGGTACGCGATCCGCTGGCATTGCGCGCGGCCATGTCGATTCAGGCCCCGTATCTCATTCAAGGCGAGCAACGCGAGCCCTCCAACTACAACCCCGAGCTTTCGCGCCGCGCGCGCGGCGTTGAGTTGTGGGCAGGCCTGCGCTCGCTGGGCCGCTCCGGCATGGCTCAGATCGTGGAGCGCACATCGAGCCTAGCGCGCCGCTTTGCCACTGGCCTGCGCGCCGCCGGCTTCGACGTGCTCAACGACGTGGTCATTAACCAGGTGCTCGTCTCCTTCGGCTCGCCGGAAAAGACGCTGCGGACGATTGCCCGCCTGCAAGCCGACGGCACCTGCTGGTGCGGCTCCACGGTATGGCAAGGCCACACCGCCATGCGAATCAGCGTGTCCTCATGGGCCACCACCGAAGACGATGTGGACCGCAGCCTGGCCGCAATGCTGAGGGCTGCCTCCGAGTAAGCCACGCGAATTCGCAAATCAGCTTTTGCGCAGGGCAGGCTCAGGCGTGACAATAGCGGAATGAATTCGCTCCGCTCTGCGTTGATTGTCCTTGTGGCCGCGCTTGCTGCCCTTCCTGCCTTATATGCCCTTGAAAAACAGCCCGCCAGCGCGTACCACGCCCGTCGCGTGGCTCTGGCCGCCTCGCTCAAGGGCGGTGTCGCTGTTCTGTTCTCCGCCCCCGAGCCGCTGCTGGACTTCATGCCATATCGCCAGGACTCTGACTTCTACTACCTCACTGGATGGAATGAGCCCGGCGCGGCGCTGATGATCGTCGGTCCCTCCACCAACTCGGATGAAAAGCGCAGCTATCAGGAAATCCTGTTTTTGCCCACGCGCAACTTGCGCATGGAGAACTACACCGGCGCCAAAATGGATGCCGCAACTCCCGGCGTGGTGCAGGCCACCGGCGTGAACGCCGTGGAACCGATGGCCGCACTGCCTGCTGAGTTGAACAAGTTGGTCGCCGCCGACCGCAAGCTCGCCCTGAACCTGTGGACGCAGCCGCTGTCTTCGCAAGCCAAGGCGCTGGTGAGCTTCAACGCCGTCACATTCGGGGCGGACTCCGCGCCTGCCGCCCATGACGTGACCACCCTGACCATGCCATTGCGCCAAGTGAAAGACGCCGGCGAAATCGAGCTGATCGGGAAGGCCAGCACGGCCTCCATCGCCGCACAGAGAGCCATGATGCGCGACGTGAAGCCGGGCGTGACTGAACGCGCCATTGCCGGCGAAATGACGGCAGTGTGGCTTGAGCAGGGCTGCGAGCGCCCTTCTTACGCGCCCATCGTCGGAACGGGCGTCAACTCGACCACGCTCCACTACTCCGCGAATTCTGGCACCATTGCAGACGGCGACGTAGTGGTTGTCGATGCGGCTTGCGAATACTCGATGTACGCCTCCGACATCACCCGCACTGTGCCTGCCAACGGCCACTTCACCGCGCGCCAGCGCGAAATTTACAACATTGTGCTGGGCGCGCAACAGGCAGCTATTCAGGCCTTCGTCGCGGGCAAGTCCACCATCGACGACTACTATCACAAGGATCCTGCCTCGCTCGACACCGCAGCCTACAACTACATCAACACCCACGGCAAGGACCTGCATGGCCAGCCGCTCGGCAAGTACTGGCTTCACGGGCTTGGCCACATGGTGGGCATCGACGTGCACGATCCCGCCAACTATCCCGCCGTGCTCAAGCCCGGCATGGTCTTCACCATCGAACCCGGCGTCTACATTGCCGAAGAGAAAATTGGCGTGCGCATCGAGTGCGATTTCCTCGTCGGCCCTGATGGCAAGCTCATCGATCTCGACGCTGCCCTGCCCCACACAGCCGAGGAAGTGGAAGCCGCAATGCGGGCTAAGTAACCGAAGGGAAAATCCCATGGACCCGCACAACACGATCGACCCCGAGCAACTCGAAACGCTGAGCCGTGTCTTTGCCAACCAGCTGCTAGCCTGCCTTCAGGAATGCGCCAGCGGCCGCCATGGACTCTTCTCGGACTACGAGCCGTTCAGCGATGAAGGCGATGGACAGGCCTGGCCTGAGGCCGCGCGTCTGCGCGAACTGGCCTTTGCCCTGCAGGCCATCTCCCACCAGTCAGGCGAACCCAATGCTCTCAGCGACGAGTTTCTTGACCTCTGCACCATCCACGGCGAGAGTCACCCCGGCGAGCCGCGCCTGGCGCGGTCGTTTCTTGGCCGCATCGAGCGGGGCGAAGTGGGCACACCGACTGAAACGGGAAAAAAGCCATGGTGATTCTGCATGCATTTTTGTCGCTGGCGGCGGGCTTTGCCGCCGTAGTGCTGGTGGCCCTGGCGCTGCGGGGACTGTTGCAGCTGCTGGCGCCGAGCCTGACCGCAGTGGAGGCAAGGCCGGGCCTGAGCTATACGGTTGTCAACCTCGGCGCTTCGTTTTTGGCCGGCGCTGCGGGCGGTTACGTCACCGCATGGCTCGGAGCGGTCAATCCCCTGGTTCATGTGCTCGCGCTGGGGATCATCATTCTGGCGCTCGCCGCGCTCAGCACCTTGCAGTCTCGCGGACTTCAGCCCATCTTGTACCAGTTGGCACAGGTAGCCATTGCGCCGCTCGGCGTGCTTGCCGGCGGCCTGGTGCGGCTCAGAGTCCTGGGTATCCTGTAAAAGAAAATATCGCCCCCGCCTCTCTGCATTCTCCTGCGGGGGTGAAAGCAGAAAAGCTGGGGGCGATTGAGATGCGGCGCGCCGGGGTTACCAGCGCACGCCAAAGTTAACCGGAATCACCTTGGTGTACTGGCCCACCGAGGTCACGCCCAGCCCGCTGGGCGCAAGCGTCATCGCGGGCGAGAGCACATCCAGGAAGCGCACCTCGGCAAACAGCTTTACCTTGCTGTCGCCGTACTGGCCGCCCATCCGGTGGCTGAAGCCGCCGCCAATGTTCCAGCCGCCCTGATTGCTTGAAAAGTGTCCAACCGTCTGAGGCGCGTATCCATAGCCGCAATAGAAGTAGCTGCAGAATTGTGTCGACTGCAGGACGGTGAAGTTCGTCAACTTCCGATAGAAGCCGCCGCCGCCGGTGACGTAGATGTCATTCGTGCGTTGTGGGAACAGCTCATACACTGGCGCGAGCGTGAACGACCAGATGTGATCGTTGCCGCCTGTGGCTCCCGATTGCGCAATGATCGCACCCGGGATCTTGTCATCCATGAACTGGTATTCAATCAGCGTGCTGAAGTGCGGATTGAAGCGGTAGCCCGCACCCAGGTTGAATTGACCGCCCCAGGTAATGTACTTGGATGACCCGGTCGACGGCGCGTTGAAGCCGCCGCCCACTTCATACGTCAGATGGCTCCAGATGCTGTGCGACTGATATCCGCCTCCTTGTCCGGCGGCGGCGCCCTCGGGAGCAGGAGCTGCGGGCAGGCCATCTGCGCTGCCGGCGTTATTGGCCACAAGCTCCCATGTGCTGGAACTGGATTCGCCAGCCGAAGGAGTTGCCGCGCTGGGCGCGCTGGCAGAGGCGGCGAACTGGGCACTCGCGGAGCCGGCTGCGAAAACCACCGCAGCCGAAAGGATGGTGACATGCCGCATCAACGATGTCGATCTTAGCAATGACATGCTTTTACCTCGTGGGTCGAAATTTTTGCAGTACCTGCGCGATCCCTTACGCAGCTTCAGATAACTGCTTAGACACAGCTTTTCGCTGTGAGGTTGCGCGGCTCCTCCAGAAGAGCCTGAGGCTGGAGGGATGCTCCAGCCTCAGGCTCGATGTGTACTAGACAGTCTACCCCTGGATGTCAAACTGCTCCGGGTGCAGGCTGGCGTCACTCTTCACCAGGATGTTTTTGCCCACCAGTTCCTCGAACTCCACCAGCCAGCGCGCATTATTGGCCTTGAGCACCTTTACCGTTTCGGGGTTCACGCGCAGGAGCACATCCGCACTTTCAAAGTGCTTCCGCATCTTGCGCAACTCGGTATAAATCTCGTTGCACACCGTTGCGGGGCTCTTGACCATGCCCGTCGCCTGGCACACCGGACAGGGCACGCTGAGCGTCCTCTCCAGCGACTGCTTGACCCGCTTGCGCGTAATGGCAACCAGCCCGAAGTCATTGAATTGCAGAACTTTGGTGGGCGCGCGGTCATTCTTGAGAGCTTCCTCAAGTGCAGCCATCACCCTGAAGCGGTTCTTGCGCTCATCCATGTCAATGAAGTCGATGATGATGATGCCGCCCAGGTCGCGCAGGCGAATCTGGCGCACGATTTCGGGAATCGCGTCCAGGTTGGTCTTGACGATGGTGTCCTCAAGCCGTGCCGTCTTGCCCACGTACTTGCCTGTGTTGATGTCGATGGCCACCAGCGCCTCAGTCTGGTTGATGACAATCGATCCGCCACTCTTAAGCCATACCTTGGAGCGCAGCGCCTTTGAGATTTCGTCCTGAATGCCGAAATGCTCAAAGAGCGGAGTCTCCTTGGTGTAGAGCTTCACGCGCCGCACCAAGGACGGCGAAAAGCGGTTCAGGAAGCGCACAATCCGCTCGTAGTCTGCCTCGGAGTCAACCCAGACAGAGGAGAAGTTCGCGCTTATCTGATCACGCAGAATGCGCTCAATGAGAGACAGATCGTGGTAGATCAGCGCAGGCGACTTCGAATTCTCCGAGCGCTGCTTGATCTCGTTCCACAGGTGAATCAGGAAGCGCAGGTCGGCGCGCAGCTCTTCCTCGGATGCGCCCTCGGCCGCGGTGCGGACGATAAAGCCACCCGAGGCCTCGCCGCGCTCGCTTACCAGAATCCGCTTCAGCCGCTGGCGTTCCTCGTCGGAGGCGATCTTGCGGCTCACGCCCACATGCGACACCGTGGGCATAAAGACCAGGAAGCGGCCTGGCAGGGCGATGTGGCTGGTGATGCGCGCCCCCTTCTTGGCGATCGGCTCCTTGGCAATCTGAACCAGAATCTCCTGGCCCGGCTTCAGCAGGTCGCTGATGATGGGCAGATCACTGGTTTGTGCAGCGCGGCGCGAGGGGCCTCGGCGCCCGCCCTGGCTTGGAGCGCCTTGTGCTCCACGGCCACGACGGCCACGCCCTCCGCGATCGCGGCGCGGCTGCCCTTGTCCTTCGCCTGCGGGCTGGCCTTCAGCGGCAACGGGCTCGTCCTCTTCTTCCTCGCCCCCGAAGATCTCGTCTTCCTCTTCTTCGGTACTCTTGTCGTCAAAGTCCAACTGGAGGCGGTGGTCGAGGTGAGCCTCCTGCAGCATCTCGCCCAGTTCGCCGGAGCGAATCTGGGTCTGCAGCGTCTCCTCCTCATACTCATCCAGGTCATGCTCTTCGGCCTTGTGGTGCACGTGGTGGCCGGGCACATCCAGCTCCTCTCCTTCGATGACCTCTTCCTCAACCAGCCCGCTGCCGGGCGCAAAGGCTGAGACGGACGTCACCGATGAGGGTTTGGGTGCCGCGGCAACTTCTTCTGCGGGCTGTGCGTGCTCTTCGGTTTTTTTCTTCTTGCCGCCGAGGCCGAAAATTCTAAAGCTGCTGGGCGGCAGGGGATCTACATGATGCGAGGCGGTTGCATTCGGCTCCGGCTCGTCCGTTCCGGGCTCGACGCTGGGCTCGGTGCCGGGCTGCTCGGCCGCTGCCACAGTGGTCTCCTCCGTCAGCTCCTCTTCGACCGGCAGTTCCTCCGCGGGTTCGGTGACCGCTTCAGGCTGATACTCAATCAACTCCTCGATAAAGGTCTCTTCCTCGGCGCGGGCTTCAGCCGAATCGGAAAAGACGCCCTGCGGCTCGGCATCCACCTCCAGGGTAGGCTCCGGCTCCCTGCGGTGCCTTGAGAGAGTCTCGCCGGGCAGCAGGCCGCTTCCATCCCACACGATGGGTGTTTCAATCAGCGAAGCGGGCTTGTATGTACTGACCGGACGGGCGGGCTGTCTGGCCGGCTGGGCTTCGGGACGGGCCGCTTCTTCCGCTGGCTTGCCGCCGTACTTTGAGAGCGTCTCGCCGGGCAGCACAAAGGGCGCCGGGGCATGCTCTGCGTGTTCTCTGCGCTCTCCTCGCTCTGCGCGGGTTGCGGCCGTGGCATGAATCTCGTGCGTCACCGCTGGTTCCGGCTCGGGAGCAGCTATGGGAGCGGCTTCCGCGGTTTCAGTGGTTTCCGCCTGGCCCTCGTTTGTGCCCGCTCCGCCGCGCCCGCCGCGACGCCGTCTGCGTCCGCGCCAGCGCTTCGCGCCTGGTTCGCCTGAGGGTTCCTCTACAGTCTCTGTCTGCTCGGAAATGATCAGGGTTTCAGTCGCTTCTGTGTTTTCGGCTTCGGCTCCGGCGTCGGCCGCCGTGGCGCGTTCCCGGACGGGGCGCTCGCGCCGCTGGTCCTGCTTTTGGCCTGCACCGCGGCGCACCTCGCGGGGAGGCTGCACACCGCCGCTGGATGCTGCCTTCTCCAGTTCGTCGGTCTCTTCCTGGTCTTCAAGCTCCAGAAAGTCCGTTACATAAAGGAATGCGTCGCGCTCCAACCCGATATCGACAAAGGCCGACTGCATGCCGGGCAGCACGCGTGTAACGCGCCCGTTGTAAATGGAGCCCGCAAGGGTATATTCATTTTCGCGTTCGTAGTAGATTTCCGCGAGTTGATCGTCTTCAAGAATCGCAAGCCGCGTCTCATGCGGCGTGCTGGAAATACAAATCTCTTTTGCCATCGTACCTTTCCGCCCAGTGGGGATTACCTTCTGGGGCCTGCGGCGAGGCTGGATGGAAAGAGGAGGAACCGGGCGGGATGGAGATGGGCAAATGGGATGACCTGCGTGTCGCTGGTACGCCGGTAGCCGCACGGCTGCCTGCCCCGGGGGGCGACGAACCGCGGCGGATGTCCTGCCGAACAAGCTGTCCGAAAAAGTGATCCGACTGCAGAGAGTTTGTGGCCAACCTTACCAGGGCTGCTGGCGGGGCCGTTCCACCGCTGGCGTTCGTATGGTCTGCTCGCGTGCCGGAGGAGGGGGTTCCATACCCCGATTCCTTCCACCCCTGCGACAAGAATCTCCCGCGAGGGCCCCCGGATGCTGCGGCGCATGCCGTGCAACCTGTACGCTGCCAACGGATTTCCCGTCTCTGCGTGCTCATGAACTCAATCCTGCCGGACTCGGATCCATCGGACCTGGCCGGCTACATACTTGAAAATAAAATCACTTGTGGCCCGGAAACTCCGGTGGCGCACAAGAGCTGAACCTGTGCTTCCCGGTCCCACAACCCAATGGCCGGGACCGTCAGTTTACAAACCTGCGCATGCGCACGTTCATCGCCACGCCCAGCGCCAGGAAGGTAAACAACACCGAAGACCCGCCGTAACTCATTAACGGTAAAGGGATTCCGGTGACGGGCATAAACCCGATTACCATGCCCACATTGACCGCAATCTGAAAGGTCAACACAGCCACGACCCCCATAATAATCAGGGCCCCGGGCAAGTCGGCTGCTGTTTGAGCGTTCTGAATCAAACGCATCAATATGAGGAAGTATAGCAGCAGCACTAAAACCGCGCCCGCAAAGCCATGTTCCTCGCTGAACGCGGCAAAGATAAAATCCGCGTGCGGGATGGGCAGAAAGTCCCCTTGGGTCTGGGTGCCTTTCTCCGCGCCCTGACCCCAGATGCCTCCCGAGCCCACGGCAATGAGAGACTGGCGAATCTGGTAGCCGGTGCCCCGTGGGTCATTGTCGGGATTGATGAAGCTGGTCAGGCGCGCCTTCTGGTAGGGCTTCAGCGCCTTCCCACTGGACCAGGCACCCGCCACAAGAACAATTGCGGCCGTGATCAGAATGAGCGACTGCCGCAGGTTGATGCCGCCCAGAAACAGCCCGGCAATCAGAATCGGCGTGTAGGTCAGCGCGGTTCCCAGATCGGGCTGCTTCAGCACCAGCAGCATGGGGATGCCCACCAGCGCAAGGGCCTTCAGGATGTCTCTTCCGGTGAGGCTGCGCGCGCCCAGGTTGGCAAAGTAGCGTGCCACGACCAGGATGAGGACGACCTTCACCCACTCGGAAGGCTGGAAGAGGATCGGCCCAAGTTTAATCCAGCGCCGCGCTCCCAAGGCCTTGTGCCCAATGCCCGGCACCATCACTGCCACCAGCGCTACCACGCAGAAGCCATACGCCCACGGAACCCAGTCGAGCAGGCGGTGGTAGTCGATCTTGGCGAACAGGAACATTGCTGCCAGTCCACCTGCAATCCAGAACATTTGTTTGGTGTGGAAGCCCGTGTACTTGGTATGCAGCGTGGCCGAGTAAATCTCGAACACTGACAAAGCGCAGAGCAGAGCCACCATGGCCAGCAGGGCCCAGTCGAAGTCACGAAAGCTGAGGAAGCGGCGCATCTGGCTCATGGCTTCCTCCAGGGCAGTTCCCGCAGGGCCATACCCATCTGCGCGGGACCCGGATGTGCCGGGCCAGCTGCCTGACCACGCGCATCCCGCGCCAAAGCCGGGCGTGAATCTGCGCCGGGATTCACGAAGAAATGCCCGGCGCGGATGTGTGCCGTTTCGCCCGTGTCCTTGCCGCCCTTCGCATTGGGCACGGACCACACCGCACCTACTTCCACGGGAGCCGGAGCCTTGGTGGGCTGCAGGTTATGCGCCAGCCGACGCTGCTTCTCCACGTAGGCCGCCACCACCTTGGCGCCGATGCGCGCGGGATAGTAGCTGAACTCGCCGTTCTGCCACAGCACGGCCACCACCAGCTCCGGGTTACGGCGCGGCGTGACGCCCACAAACCAAGCATTGGGGAAGGTAGACCGGCCTTTGTTCGAACGGTCCAGGGCCTCATGGCTCATCACCTGGGCGGTGCCTGTCTTCCCCGCCAGATCAATGCCGTCCAGGTGCGCCGAACCCGCGGTATGAAATGCCCCCGGCTCTGTCACCTGGGCCATTCCGTCGGTAATCGTAATCCAGTCCTCGGGATTGATCGGAATGTATGCATTGCCGGAGCCTGGATAGGTGTCCTGCAGCGCATGCCGAAAGTCGGCCGGTAGCTCATCGGGGAAGGTGACATGCGGCCTCACCATGTGGCCGTCGGAAGCGATGCCGCCGATGATGCGCGCCAGTTGCAGCGGCGTGGCCTCAATGGCGCCCTGTCCAATGCCTACGGAAATGGTTTCTCCCGCATACCACTTGCGGTGGTAATACTTCATCACCCACTGCGCGGAGGGCATCAGCCCCGCCTGCTCGCCGGGCAGGTCAATGCCTGTCTTCTGGCCATAGCCAAAGCGCGTGGCGTAGGCAGCAATGCGGTCGATCCCCAGCTTGTCGGCCAGGGTGTAATAAAACGTGTCGCAGGAGTAGGGAATGGCATTGTGAATGTCCACCGCCCCGTGCTTGGCATCGCAATGGTAGTAGTGGCCGTAGAAATTGGCTCCGCCATTGCAGTAGACGTGCAGATCCTGCGCCAGCCCTTCCTGCAGTCCCGCCACGGACATGAGGATCTTGAAGGTTGATCCCGGCGCAAGCTGTGCTTGGATGGCCTTATTCATCAGCGGATGTGACGGGTCGGACAACAACTTGTTCCAGTCCGAGCGGCCGATGCGGACAGCAAAGGCATTTGGGTCGAAGCTGGGCCGCGAGACCATGGCCAGAATCTCGCCGTTGCGCGGGTCCATGGCCACGATGGCGCCATCGCGGTCGCCCATGGCAAGCTCCGCGGCGCGCTGCAGATCGTTGTCGATGGTCAGGCGCAGATCTTGACCGGGGATGGCATGCTGGGTGCGCAGGTAGCCCACCTCGCGCCCGTGGCTGTCCACAATCACATCGCGGGAGCCATCTCGGCCCCGCAGCAACTGGTCGTAGGTCTCCTCAACACCCGCCTTGCCCACTACGTCGCCCGGTTCATAGGCCGCATAGCGTGGGTCATTGAGCATTTCTTCGCTCACCTCGCCCACATAGCCGATCAGATGCGCAGCATAGCCGTCGCGCGGATAGAGCCTGCGCTCCTCGTCGATCGTCTCCAACTCGGGCAGCTCGTTGCGGTGTGCCTCGATAAACGCCTGCTCGTCGGCGGTCACATCCTGCTTGATGGGGATGGGCTGATAGCCCGGCGCGGTGCGGTAGCGATGCAGAGCAGTACGCAACTGGTCCAGGTCCAGATGCAGTCCACGCGCAATCAGAGGCAGATCGGCGTCCACGTTACGGCTCTGCTCGCGCACCAGAAAGCAGGAGATAGATGGGTAGTTGTCCACGATCAGCCGGTTTTCGCGGTCAAAGAGCTTGCCCCGCCCGGCCAGTATAGGCACCTTGCGAATGCGGTTCTGCTCGGCCAGCACGCGGAAGTTGTCAGCGCCGAGCACCTGCAGCCGCCACAGGCCGGCAGCTAGAGCCAGCATCATCAACAGGATGCCGTATTGCACCGCTGTCAGCTTGACGCTGGAGAGCTTCTCGCCTCGTGTGACCTTGTCAAAAACCATTTGCCTACTTCTTCAGAATACCGCGTTATCAGTTGAAAACCTCACGACCGGCGCGCCGGCGAACCTGCTCAGGACAAGTGCGGAGCCGTTATCTCAATCCGTTGTCTTGAAGCGGTCGAGCAGGGGAAACACCAGCAGAGCTATTACTGCGTTGCCAAGCGCTTTGGATAGTTCGCCAATCCAGCTCCACTCCAGCGCAAGCCCCAACAGGATACGGAAGATGAATACATACACCGCGCTCGAAAGCAGAGAGAGGAGGAAGGTGAGCATCAGCCGGATCGTGTGATTCTCCACATCGATACGGACGCCCACAGAAGCCGCCAGAAAGCCCACCACCGTCTTGGCGATGCCGTTGATGCCAATTGCGTGCTGTGTAAGCGCGTCCTCAAAGATGCCTAGCGCGCCCCCCATAAGCGTTCCCTCAATGGGGTTACGCCGGCCCAGCGCAAAGTAGACAGTCACCACCAGGGGTAGATCGAACCACGCATAGTTGCCCAGCACACGCGGCAGCCAGGCCTGCAGCACCAGCGCCACCAGCGGCACGAGCGCATAGACGAGCACCGGGTAGCGGCGAACCTCCACCGCACGGCGGGTGTTGGCCGTCAGGGCCGACATGCTCACGGCTGCCTCCGCTGTGGAGCTTCAGTTCCTGGCTTTGCAGCCGCAGGCACTCCCTGCCCGGCATCACCGGCCTGTCCCGTTTGCGGTTCCGTTGGGTGGTCCTGCGTGGCGCCCGGCGTAAAGCGGTCAGGATGCAGCGGCTGCGGCGTATGCGCCACCGGGATCGGCGGCGTGCTGTCGTTCAGCGGTTGCTGGTTTGCGGGCAGGTTGGGGTCGATCAGGCCGGGTAGCCGCTCAGCCATGATCTCCGACGCCTTCTTTTGCGCATTCTCGGCCTCGGCCTCCGCACCCTTCAGGGTCTCACTGGTGGCCATGTCCTGCTGCTGGTCAGGCGGGAAGCGCGGCTCGGTGGAGATGATCACCAGCACTTCATCCAGGCGGTCAAGATGCGCCGCCGGCTTCACAATCGCCTGGATGAACGAATCGCGCTCCGGATCCTGCACCACCTTCTCCACCACACCCACCGGAAGGCCGCGAGGAAAAACCTCGTCGCCGCCCGCGGTCAGAACTCTTTCTCCCGGCTTGATGCGATTGTCGGCCATGATGCCCACAACCTGCGGCTGGCCCGCCGCGTTGCCCCGCAGAATGCCGCGCGTGCGCGTTGTCTCAAGAATCACGCCCGCGCCGCTCGTCTGGTCATTAATCAGCAACACCTGTGCCGAGTGCGCAAATACCTCGCGCACCTTGCCCACGATGCCATCCGGCGTAATGACCGCCATGTCGCGCCGCAGCCCCTCGTCCGATCCCTTGTCGAGATAGAAGACGCGCGACTGCATGCTGCCGCTGGAGCCGATCACCTGCGCCGGCATTGTCTTGTAGATGTACTTTTGCTGGAAGTTCACCAGGCCCTGCAGGCGCTGGCCCTGGCGCGCATCCTCAAGCAGGGCTGCCTGCTCCAACCGCAGCCGGTCGACGGTCTTTTCAAGGTCCTGGTTCTGCTGGCGTACGTGGCGCAGGTCCAGGTAGTTTTGCCACAGGCTGGCCACGCCCAGGCTGGTAGAGTGAATCAGCCGCTCCGGCGGCGAAACAAGCCCATTGGCCCACAACCGGATAAGACGGACACCGCTGCCATCGCGGCGATCAACGCTCATGCGCCCGCCTTCGGTCCGATGCACCTGCATGGCAAGACCGATGATTTGCGCCACCAGCATAGCCAGCAGCACCACGAGATTACGGTAGCGGGCGAAGAATGTTTCCATCGTGGTTAGGGCTCAGGGTGCAGAAATCAGCAGACACGGACCCTCAACCTCTGATCCCTGATCTCTGAGCCCTGACCCCTGTTAGTCGATCTTGATCTTGCGCAGCAGCCGGAAGTCGGAGAGCATTTTGCCCGTGCCCAGTACCACGCTGGCCAGCGGGTCGTCGGCCACGGATACGGGCAGGCCGGTCTCCTCGCGGATGCGCTTGTCCAGGTTCTTGATGAGCGCACCGCCTCCGGTCAACACAATGCCGCGGTCGCTGATGTCGGCTGACAACTCCGGCGGCGTGCGCTCCAGCGCCACGCGAATCGCATTCATGATCACGGCAATGCACTCGCCCAGCGCCTCGCGAATCTCGCTGTCGTCAATGCTGATGGTCTTGGGCACGCCTTCAATCAGGTTGCGCCCCTTGATTTCCATGGTCAGGGGCTTGTCCAGCGGATAGGCTGACCCGATTTCGATCTTGATTTGCTCGGCTGTGCGCTCGCCAATCAGCAGGTTGTACTTGCGCTTGAGGTAGTTGGTGATGGCCTCATCCATCTGGTTTCCGGCCATGCGCACCGAACGCGAGTAGACAATGCCCGATAGCGAAATCACCGCGATGTCCGTCGTTCCGCCGCCAATGTCCACCACCATGTTGCCGCCCGGCTCTTGAATAGGCAGCCCCGCGCCGATGGCCGCCACCATGGCCTGCTCCACCAGGTACACTTCGCTGGCTTTGGCGCGATACGCGGAGTCCTCCACGGCGCGCTTCTCCACCTGCGTGATCTCAGAGGGCACGCCGATGACAATACGCGGATGCACCAGCATCTTGCGGTTGTGCGCCTTCTGGATGAAATAGTTCAGCATCTTTTCTGTGACTTTGAAGTCGGCGATCACGCCATCCTTCATCGGCTTGATGGCCACGATGTTGCCGGGCGTGCGCCCCAGCATCTCCTTGGCCTCCTTGCCTACGGCTTCCACTTCGCCGGTGTTCTTGTTGATCGCGACAATGGAGGGCTCGTTGACAACAATGCCCTTGCCGGCCGCGAAGACCAGAGTGTTGGCAGTGCCGAGATCGATGGCCAGATCGCTGGAAAACATGCTGAAGAGAGAGCGCAGGCCGTGCGACCGCGAGGAGCGCGAAGGATAACCGTTCGATGACATTGGAAAGTTAAATCTACCTCATTCACATTGTACGGCCAGCGGGCCGCATGTGGCCGTAAACCCTGCCCTTCAGTCCCGAACTTCCGCTGCACTGTGCGGCCTGTGCCCGTTGCGGTAAACTCAGTGGGTTGCACTGGCCCTGACATCCAACTGAACAGCCGGGCTTTGCACTGATCCAGAGGACCTTATGACTTATCCCACATACCACAATCTGATTGGCGGCGAATGGCTGCCCGCCCGGAGCGGCAAGACCATCCTGAACCTTAACCCGGCGGACCACTCCGACATCGTTGGGGCGTTTCCCTCCTCTCATGCTGAAGACGTGAACCTAGCCGTTGCGGCCGCCAAAAAGGCATACGCCACGTGGCGCCTTGTTCCCGCGCCCAAGCGGGCAGAGATCCTGGCACGCGCCGGCCTTATCCTCCAGCAGCGCAAGGAGCAATACGCACGCGATATGACCCGCGAAATGGGCAAAGTGATCGCGGAAACCCGTGGCGACGTGCAGGAGGCCATCGACGAAGCCTTCTATGTGGCCGGAGAAGGGCGGCGCCTCTTTGGCGTGACCACGCCCAGCGAACTCCAGAACAAGTTCGCCATGAGCGTGCGCATGCCCGTGGGCGTCGTTGGCCTCATCACGCCATGGAATTTCCCCATGGCCATTCCAAGCTGGAAGCTGTTCCCGGCGCTCGTCTCCGGCAACACCTGCGTCATCAAGCCGGCCACGGATACCCCGCTTTCCACCTATAACCTGGTGCAGGCGCTGGTGGATGCCGGCGTGCCGCCTGGAGTGGTCAACATTGTCAGCGGCAGCGGCGGGGCCACCGGCACGCCGCTCATCGAGCACCCCGACGTGCGCGCCGTCAGCTTCACCGGCTCCAGCGAGGTCGGCTCCTTTGTCGGCCAGCGCGCCGCCGCCACCTTCAAGCCCGTATCGCTGGAGATGGGTGGCAAGAACGCGCAGATCGTGCTCAACGACGCCAATCTTGAGCTGGCCCTCGACGGCGCGCTCTGGGGATCCTTCGGCACCACCGGCCAGCGCTGCACTGCCACCAGCCGCGTCCTGCTGCAGAAGGGCATTGCTGCCGAGTTCACCTCCCGCTTTGTTGCCCGCGCCAAGGCGCTCAAAGTCGGCAACGGCCTTGATGAGTCCATCGAGGTAGGTCCGCAGGTCAATGCGGGGCAGATTGAAACCTCAAAGCAGTATGTTGAGATCGCTCTGGCAGAGGGCGCCAAGTTACTTGCCGGAGGCCACCCACTGACTGAGGGAGCTTACAGCAAGGGCACTTTCTTTGAGCCAACGGTCTTCGGCGGAGTCACGCCCAATATGCGCATCGCACGCGAAGAAGTCTTCGGGCCGGTCGTAAGCCTCATTGAGTTTGACACCTTCGAGCAGGCCATCGAAATCGCCAACTCGATCGACTATGGCCTGTCCACTGCTCTCTACACCAAGGACGTGAACCGCGCCTTTGCGGCCATTCGCGACCTGGAGGCGGGCATTACTTACATCAACGCGCCGACAATTGGCGCAGAGGTGCATCTGCCCTTCGGCGGCGTCAAGCAAACCGGCAACGGCCACCGCGAGGGCCTGGGCGCCATCGACTTCTTCACGACGTGGAAGGCGGTGTACGTCGATTACTCCGACAAGCTCCAGCGGGCGCAGATCGACAACGCGGAGTGAGCGCAAAGTAAGTCGAAGAGAATAGTTCGTAAATTGAAGATAGGTGAAAGAAGAGGGATAAGGTCGATGACATGCGACCTTATCCCTTTTTGCACGAGAACTGTCTGAATCACTGCCTCAATACTTCGCGCTTACTCATTCAAGCTGCCGTAAATTACCAGTACCGTGCCCGCATGTTTCAATGCGCAGTTTGCGTGCTGGTCACACTTGTAGTGAATCAGCGAGGAATCGGCAGCCCAGCCGGCCGCTACTGCCTGGTCGCTCTTTTTCCCAATAAAGAAGCGCTTTCTGTCGGCGGTTTCCAGCAGGTTCCTTGCTGTCTCGTATCCGGTAGCCCTGTCCTCTCCCTCCACGTAGAAGGCAGAGAGCGACGCTGCCGCATTCCTGCGACGCGCGGCCATGCGCGCTTCATAAGCCTTTCTGGCCTGCGTCTCTTTCTCATGGTACATCAGCGCATCCTGCTCGTCGACCGTGGGAAAGTTCGTGGCAAAGTCCCAGTAATAGATGCGCTTGTACTGCTCCCGCGAACAGGGGAGCGTGCCCGCCGCATTGACTGACACGATCGTTCCGTCTTCGCCGAGCTCATTCTGCAGTATGTCGTTCCCGTGCTCTCTTGCCTGCTCCTGAGCCTGCTGACTTTGCAATGTTGCCCGCTGCGCGGCCTGCTCCCGCGCAATGCGCTCAGCCACTGCCTTGCGCGCTTTGGGACCGGCATCCGGGATCGGCGCGGGCGCCGACTTTGCTGGGTCAAACGCGAACAGCACCTGCTTGCCGCACACCGCGAAGCCTGCCTGATCCAGCAATCGGATGTTCAGATAAAGAGGTCCCGGCGGATTGCCGGCCACATAGGCAAACTGCGTATTCTGCCGCGGATCGATGGGCTTAATCTCCAACTGATACTGCGCCTGGCCATCCCAGCGAGTTACAAGATGGCCGCGCAGTGCGGCGGCATGGAAGACGCCTTCACCCCAATCATCGGCATCAGCCTTCGATTTAGGCAGGCTGGCCACCACAAGAACGATCATCACCAGCGCAAGGGCCCCAAATCCGGCCAGTATCAAGGGGCGACGGTCCTTGGGCAATTTCCGCGGTGGCTTGGGCTCTGGAATTCCGAAGCCTTCTGGGAGGCCAAGGCCCGACGTCTCCGCGGATCGGAAGGCTGTCGAATCAAAGGTGGCGCCCGGTTGATTGCTCCCCGCCGCGCCGCCGGGAAATTGCTGCCCAGAATCACCCATGTACGCAAAACCTCGTCCCCGTGCTGTGCTATCAATGCCTGGGAGTCTAAGCAGATTGGACCATGCGTCCCAGGTGTTGACAACCTGAATTTGCGCCCATGCCGCCTGCGTGTCCACGAATACACACGGCCAGACTGCTCCCTCGCGGCTATGCGTTGTCGCCGTCCAGCACGTCCCTGAGCGCAAAGCTGGTTTCCAGCCTTATCACGCCTGGCAGGCGCGATAGCTCATTCTGGTGCAGCCGGCCATAGTCATCAATGTCGCTCACGCGCGCTACCAGCATATAGTCATACTGGCCGGCCATCAGGTGGCAGCTCACAATCTCGTGGCAGTGCCGCACGGCAGTCTCAAACGCGTTCAGCACGCCAGCCGACTGGCGCTCCAGCGTAATGCGGATGTAGACGGTCATCCGCTTGCCCAGCAGCCGATCATCAATCAAGGCGCGGTAGCCGCGAATGGCCCGCGCCGTTTCCAGCGCCTGGATGCGCCGCGAAGCCGCAGACGCTGACAGCCCAACCGCCTCGCCCACCTCATAATTGGTGGCCCGCCCGTGGCCCTCCAGGTAACGCAGAATGGCCGCATCCAGCTCGTCCAGCCCACTGTCAGAAGCCAGTTTGAATATTTCTTGCGATAAATGATTTATTTCATCACGTTTCGTTCCCATGAAGGAGTTTTACCACGAAATTTGCACACATTGAAAGCCAAATGCACCGTAGTATTGCCTGCAGTTGGAAGCGCACTATCCAGCCGCGCCGGAATAGCCCTCCCTTGACATCCAACGCCGGCGCGGTCGCTTCCTGGGGTCTGGCGCTCCTCAATGCGCATCAACCCCGAGAGGAGCAGAACCCATGATTATCGGCGTCCCCAGAGAGATCAAAGACAATGAAGCCCGTGTGGGCGTAACCCCGGCGGGCGCAAAGGCGCTCATCGAGGCCGGCCATACCGTGCTGGTTGAGACCATGGCCGGCGCGCAATCCGGCTTTACCGATGCCGAGTACCAGGATGCCGGCGCGGAGATTGTTGGCGAGCCCGGCTACGTCTGGGGCAAGTCCGAGATGGTGGTCAAGGTCAAAGAGCCGGTCGAGAAGGAGTACGTCTTCTTCCGCGAGGGCCTGGTCCTCTTCACCTATCTGCACCTTGCTCCCTTGCCTGATCTGACCAACAAGCTGCTGGAGTCGAAGGTCATCGGCATTGCCTATGAGACAGTGCGCGATCGCCGCGGCATGTTGCCGCTGCTCATGCCCATGAGCGAAGTGGCAGGCCGCATGAGCGTGCAGGTGGGTGCAAGCTATCTCGAGAAGGAACGCGGCGGACGCGGCATTCTGCTGGGTGGCGTACCCGGCGTGCCCCCCGCTCATGTCACCATCATCGGGGGCGGCATCGTGGGCACCAACGCAGCCCGCATCGCGCTGGGCTTTGGCGCCAAAACCACCCTGGTTGACGTGAATATGAACCGTCTGCGCGAACTGGACGACATCTTCAATGGCCGCCTCCACACGCTGGCCTCGAACAGCTACAACATCAGCCAAGCCACGCACGAGGCCGACCTCGTCATCGGCGGGGTGCTGATCCCGGGTGCCACGGCTCCCAAAATCGTCACCCGCGCCATGGTCGCGCAGATGAAGAAAGGCGCGGTGATCGTGGATGTAGCGATCGACCAGGGCGGTTGCGTGGAAACGGCGCGCCCCACATCGCACTCCAACCCGAGCTATGTGGTGGATGGCGTGGTGCACTACTGCGTCACCAACATGCCGGGCGCGGTGCCGCACACGTCAACGCTGGCGCTGACCAACTCGACGTTCCCGTATCTGCTGCGGTTGGCCAACCTGGGTGCCCGCGAGGCGCTCAAGCAGGATGCAGGCTTGGCCGATGGGCTGAACACCTGGCTCGGCGTGCTGACCCATCGCGGCGTCGCCGAGAGCCAGCTGCGCCCCTGGACCGCGGCATCCAGCGTGCTGGGATAGCAGCTTTTGCCGACCCGCATCCGCAAACACCTGCCTGCGGATGCGGGTCGGACGCGCTTATTGGATTGCGCGTTCCCCGCTTCAGGACATAGGAGCAAATGGACTTTTTCAGCGCTTCCTCCACTCTCTTGAATGGCCGCCGGTGGGGACGGGACGCAGGGTGAGCGGAGGGTGCTGGCCCCGGGTCATGTTGTTCTATCGTCTGGCCGCAAAATTCCGTGAGCGCCTATAATCGCCGCATGCCTACTGAGGGCAATCCGCGGCGGCGGTTGGTGGTCCTGCTTGGGGCGGGCGTCTTGCTGTTCTTTGCCGTGCTGGGCGGTCTGCAGGCCTTCAACACATCCAACGTCAGCTTTCTAAATCCAGATACGGCCGGTGAGACGCTGGCCTTTACCGCCGTTACGGTGGTGGTATTTCTCCTGCTCATGATGCTCCTGATGCTGCTGCTCAGGAACATCCTTAAGCTGTATGCCGACCAGGGAAGCAGCAGCGCCCTGGGCGCGCGGCTACGCACGCGGATGGTGCTGGGAGCGGTGTTGATCGCACTCACCCCCGCGGTCTTCATGTTCCTGTTCAGCTTCCAGTTGATGAACCGGTCCATCGACCGCTGGTTCTCGCCGAACACATCGGAGCTGCGCGAAGACTCGACCCGCGTCGTGCTGGAACTGGCGCAGTACGTCACCAGCAACGCGCGTGGCGAGGCGGAGTCCATCGCGGCCACCGGAGCTCCCGACCGCGACTTACAGACTCTAGAAGGTGTACTTAGCTCGCACCGCATCACGCTGGACGGCGGCTTTGTAGTGGTCTACGACAAAGACCAGAAGATGCTGGCCAGCTTTCAGGCGCCGCCGGAGACCAGCCCGGCCAGCCTGATTCCGTGGCTGCCCGACAAGACAGACGAAGACGTGACCGGAACCGCCATTCCGCTACGCGGCCCGCTTTCAGAAAGCCTGCTCACCTCAGCGCAGCGCAGCGATGAGCCGGTGATCCGGATCGGAGACCGGGAGTATGCGCTGGGCATGTCGGCCACAGCCTCTGGCCGCATCGTCTTGGCAGCGCTGCCTATGCCGCAGGGGCTCAGCCAGACCACGACGCGCATCCGCTCAGGCGCTGCCGCTTACTGGATTCTGTTCCGTTCGCGCAGAAGCATCCGTTCCACTTTCTTCCTGATGCTGCTGCTGATTACGGTGGTGGTTTTCTTCTCCAGCGTGTGGCTGGCCTTGTTTCTATCCAAGCAAATCACGCGCCCGGTGGAGGCGCTGGCCGATGCCATGGACAAGATCGCTACCGGCAAATACGACCACCGCGTGGCGCTGGAGACCACCGGCGAAATGGCCGAGCTGGTGCGCTCTTTCAACCACATGGCGGCCGATCTGGATGCCAGCCGGCAGTTGGCAGAGAGCTCGTCCGCGCAACTGACCGCAGCCAACCTTGCCATCGAGGAGCGCCGCCGCGAGTTGGAGACCATCGTCGAAACCATCCCCAGCGGCGTTGTCACCCTGGACGGCGCAGGCAGCGTGTTGCAGGCCAATCGCGCCTTTGCCGTGCTCATGGGGCAGCGTGAAGACGCCGCACTGCGCGGACAGAAGCTCGGCGCCCTGTTGCCGCCCGAGTGTGTTGACGATCTGGCCGGGGTCATCCGCCGGGGCCAGCGTATGGGCGCGGCCTCCACTGAGATTGAGTTTCACGCCCGCGGACGCGCGATGCATCTGGCCGTGACCAGCGCCCGGCTGGAACTGGCGCATGGGCAGACGGGATGTGTTCTGGTGGTGGAAGACACGACCGAGCTTTTGCGCGCGCAGCGGCAGTTGGCCTGGAAAGAAGTGGCGCAGCGCGTAGCCCACGAAATCAAGAATCCGCTGACGCCCATCGCGCTCTCCGCCGAGCGCATCGGCAAGCATCTTGATCGGGGCCAGCCTGACTCGCCCGCCATTATCCGCAAATGCAGTGAGGTGATTCTGGGATGTGTGGCCACGCTGCGCAAGCTCGTGGATCAGTTCTCCGCGCTGGCGCAATTTCCCGCGCCGCAGCCGCGTGCCTGTGACATGAACAAAGTTGCCGAGGAAGCTCTGGCTCTGTTTACCGGGCGGCTTGAAGGCATCACGATCCGGCGCAGTCTTGAGCAGGGCCTGCCCATGGTGCTCGCCGACCCCGATGCGATCCGTCGCGCGCTCGCCAACCTCATTGACAACGCAGCCGAAGCCATGCAGGGCAGCCTGCTGCGCGAGCTTGACATCAGTAGCGGGCTCTGTGAAGACGGGGCCGCTGTCGAGGTCGTTGTCTCTGACACGGGCCACGGGCTCACCCCTGAAATTCGCGAGCGGCTTTTTCTGCCGTTCTATTCCACCAAGCAGCGCGGCACCGGCCTCGGCCTCTCCATCGCCGCCAAAATCGTGCAGGAGCACGGCGGCTCCATCAGCGCGGAGAGCAACAGCCCCAAGGGCGCGCGCTTCCTGGTGCGCTTGCCGCTTATGGAGCTTGGCGCACAGCCCCCGCTCGAGGGCAGTTCCGCTGCATCATTTACGGGGACACCACTCACGGGAGCACATTCATGAACCACATTCTTGTGGTGGACGACGAGGCGGAAATTCGCAGCTCGCTGGAAGAAATCCTGCGCGAAGAGGGCTACGGCGTATCCACCGCCGCCACTGCGGCTGAAGCCATGGTGCTGCTTGAGGACGCACAATACGATGTCGTGCTGCTCGACATCTGGCTGCCTGACCGCGACGGCCTCGACGTGCTCGCCGACATTCATGCGCTCGCGCCCGAGACGCGCCCCGAAGTCGTCATTATCTCCGGCCACGGCACTATCGAGGCCGCCGTCAAGGCCACCAAGCTGGGCGCATACGATTTTCTTGAGAAGCCGCTCTCGCTCGACCGTACTCTCATCGCGCTCAAGAACGCCGTGCAGGCGCGCCGCCTGCGCTCGGAAAATATCGAGTTCAAGCGCCAGTTCAACGTGGCCTCAGTGCTCACCGGCGAAAGCATTCCCGTCAAGGCGCTGCGTCAGCAGATACGCCTCATGGCGCCGACCAACGGCCGCGTACTCATCTATGGTGAGTCGGGCACGGGCAAGGAACTCATCGCGCGCGCCATCCATGCGGAGAGCCTGCGCCGCGACGGCATCTTCGTTGAGCTGAACTGCGCCGCCATCCCTGAGGCGCACATTGAGGCTGAACTCTTCGGCTATCGCCACGGCGCGCGCCCCGGCGGCCCGCCCGAACAGCGCGGCACGCTGGAACGCGCCGACGGCGGCACGCTCTTTCTTGACGAAGTAGGCGACATGAGCCTGAAAACGCAGGCCAAGGTGCTCTCTGCGCTTGATGACCAGCTCTTCACGCCCGTCGGAGGCACGCAGCCGCTACGCGTCGACGTGCGCCTTATCGCCTCAACCAACAAGGATCTCGAAGAAGAAATCGCCAAGGGCAACTTTCGCGAAGATTTGTTCTACCGCCTCAACGTGGTTCCGTTCTTCGTACCCCCGCTGCGCGAGCGCAAGGAGGACATTCCCTTGCTGGTACGTGAATTTCTAGCCGAGTTTGGCCGCCAGTACGGTCGCCCGCGCATGGAGATCAGCGAGGACGCGCTCGCAGCGCTGGCCCACTACCACTGGCCCGGCAACGTGCGCGAACTTAAAAATGTCATCGAACGCGTGCTTATTCTCAACCCGCGTACCCTGCGCATTGAGCGCAAACATCTGCCGCCTCTTACGCACAAGGCCGGCACCCGTTCCACTGAAGAGTTCTCCACGCTGCAACAGGCACGCGACGCATACGAACGGGAGTACATACTCAAAAAGATTGAGGAAGCGCGCAACAACGTGAGCCGCGCCGCCGAGATGCTGGGCCTGGAACGCAGCCACCTCTATCGCAAGATGAAAGCCCTCGGCATCAGTGTGCGCGAGTAAGTTGCGGCCCGCCCGCTGCATCTATTCTCTATTCCGCCTTCCTCCTGTGACTCGAATCACATTCGCGCACGCTCAGGGGGCGCATCAAATCGATTGCACATTCCGTTTTTCTTTCTTTGCCAACTTCTTCTGTGACCACAATCACATTCAAGCGTATACAAAGGCGCATCATATTTAGGGTTGCAATGGCGGGCGGCCACATGCTTTGAGCGGGCCTGCTTTTCGGCTGTTTCTTCATAGGACGCGAGACTTCGAGACGAGGGGAAATTTTTATGGCATCCGACACTCTTACCATCACCGACAATCGCACCAATCTGACGTACACGATACCCATTGAAGATGGAACAGTCCGGTCCATGGATCTTAGGAAAATTCGTACCAGCGATGAGGACTTCGGGCTCATGATGTACGATCCCGCATTCATGAACACGGCCTCCTGCCGGAGCAGCATCACCTATATCGATGGCGACCGCGGCATCCTGGAATATCGTGGCTATCCGATCGAGGAACTTGCAGAGCGCTGCACCTTTCTCGAAGTGGCCTATCTGCTGCTTTTCGGAGAGCTGCCCAACGAGGCGGAACTGAAAAACTGGGTGCATGAGATTACCCACCACACCATGCTGCACGAGACCACCAAGCAGTTTATGGAGGGTTTCCGCCATGATGCCCACCCCATGGCCATGCTGGTAAGCACCGCGGCCGCGTTGTCCGCGGTGTATCCGGAAGCCAAGGATGTTCACAATCCTGCGACCCGCCTGCACCAGATCAAGCGCCTGATCGGAAAGATGCCGACCATCGCCGCCATGTCCTATCGCCACAGTGTCGGGTTCCCCTACGTCTACCCGGACAACGATCTGAGCTATACCGGAAACTTCATGAACATGCTGTGGAAGATGGTGGAGCCGAAGTATGCGGCCAACCCGGTGCTGGCGCGTGCTCTCGACGTCCTGTTCATCCTGCATGCCGACCATGAGCAGAACTGCAGCACAAATACCATGCGTTCAGTGGGCAGTTCGCTCGCCGATCCCTACCTTTCCGTTGCCGCTGCCGCTGCTGCGTTGTCAGGTTCCCTGCATGGCGGCGCAAATGAGGAAGTGCTCAAGATGCTTGATGAGATCGGAACCAAGGACAACGTGCCTGCCTATATCCGTAAAGTCAAAGAAGGACATGGCAAGTTGATGGGCTTCGGGCATCGCGTGTACAAGAACTTCGACCCGCGCGCCAAAATCATCAAGAAAGTAGCCGATGAGGTCTTTCAGGTCACGGGCAATAACCCCAAGCTGGAAATCGCCCTGGAGTTGGAGAAGATTGCATTGCAGGATGAGTACTTCGTGAAGCGGAAGTTGTATCCGAACGTGGACTTCTATTCAGGAATCATTTACCAGGCCGTGGGGTTCAGGCCAGAGCTCTTTACGGTGCTTTTCGCCATCCCGCGCACGGTCGGCTGGCTGGCGCAGTGGCAGGAGTTGCTGATGGACTCGGAACAGAAGATTGCTCGTCCGCGGCAAATCTACACCGGGCAGCGTAGACGCCAGTTTGTTCCGATGGAAGAGCGCGAGCCCGCCGTTCTGGCTGGAGCATAGTTTTGTGTGTGTTTGAATGCATCGGCAGAGTCCCACCCTTTAAGCGTGTTTGCATGAAGGATGGGGCTCCGCAAAAGCCATGCGCTCACTGAACACGCATGGAGAAGCCGGTGGTCGTGTTTCCGCTCTCTCTACTTCAGAATTGGACTTAGCGACCCGGGGTTATCGCCCAGTCTTGGGTCCACGCGGAAGTCCCAGATAGTCTGGCTAATGTCCGTTGGCGACAGAATCTCGATGAGCGCGTATTCGCCAATCAGCAGAGGCTGCTCCGGCGTGAGCTTGAGCCAGTGATTTCCTGGCAGCACTTCCACCTTCGCTGGAATTACGTCTTCGCTCTGCGTCACCTTGCCCGTGGGACTCACGTGGATCGCGCCGACAATGCGCACGGCCCTGCGCTCGTCCGCATGCACAATGGCAAAGCCCGACGTCGCCGAATGCGCGCCATGCTTGCCGTTGGCCAGTTGCTTCGCTCCACCTGTCTGCACAGTCAGAGCCTGGGTTGTAATCTGCTCCGCGTCATCCCGCGAGTCCAGCGAGAGAAATATCGCCGGGTCATTCACATGCAGATGAGCCTTGGCATGCGCACCGTCCAGCTCAAGATTGGTCCGCGAACCGGCCAGCGGATTCAGCGTGCTCCACCCGTGCCATGTGCGCGAGTTCATGTCGAGATTCGTGGGTACTAGCTCCACAAGCTCCGGCGTACCCCGGTACGTGTCCAGCACAAACACGCCGTCTTCATCGGGCAACTCCAGCCCCCTGGCCACTTCGGGCATGCGATAGCGCTCATCGGCGCGTGCGGCGGCCTCTTCCTTGTCCAGCTCTTCGGCTTCTTTCATTGCGGGTGAGGCGTCTGTCGCCTCGCTGGCGTGGTCGCGCTCCCACTTGCGAGTCGCGTCCCAGTCCACCAGGTCCGCGGGCAACTCTTCCCAGCCGCCTCCGCGCTCCACGGAGATATAGCGCACGCGATCACCGACAATTTCATATTGGCGTACGATCTGGTAGCTGCCGTCCTTGAGGATGAGGCGGTGGTTCGAGCCCATGCCGGGCACGTCGGGCTTCAGCGGAAGCGGCTTCTGGCTCTGGGCTGCGGCGGCCGTCGCTGTCAGAAGCAGGCAAGCCAGGCCCGTGGTCAGCATCCGCCGCATGTGAAGGAAGCGCCTCATTGACCCACAGTTTAGACGAATTCGCATGACCGGTGTTTGCGCTGGGCATGGTTCGAATCCGGCCCGGGTGCGACCTCGAACGCTGAACTGCGTCCAAATCTGTGTATCCTTAAGGATAGAGGTCAAGTTGATCACCGGATTCCCGACACGTTTCCGCCGCAGTCATCGCAGCGCCAGGCCAATCTCTTTGGCGGCCACGATACTCGTGTGTCTGGCGCTCGTGACTCTGCTGACCGTGGTTCAGGTGGCGCACGTACACGCAGCCGCCAGCGGCTCCGATCGATGCCCGCTGTGCATGACCATGCACTCGGCCGCTCCGGTTGCCGCCAGCGCCGCCGTCATCATTCTTGTGCAGGTTGCGGCTACCGCGCCTGTACTGGAAGCGCGCGCGCCTGCCCGCCACTGGCATCCGCAGCTCTTCACACGTCCTCCGCCCTCCGCCTGCTAAGCATCTTCAGGTTGCATTCTCCTGTCTGCTACTCCAGCTTCTACTTGCCTATCGCGCAAGCGAAGAGCAGTGGCTCTGCAGGAGCAGGACGCACGAAGCGGAATGATATTCCGATAGCTTCTGGGATATCGCCGCTCGCGCGCCACGGCCCATTACATCCCCATCATCGGCCATCCGGAGGGACGCCTTGCCGTTTAAGCACAGCACAATTTTTGTCATTCTCACCGCACTCTTTCTGCTGCCCGGGTGCATGGGTGCATGGGCAGCGCAGGGCGGCAACGCTGCCACCGTGCATGGCACGGTGACTGACCCCAGCGGCGCCGTGATTCCCGGCGCGACCGTCCATCTCTCCAATTCCGCCAGCAGGCTCAGCCGTACCACCACCACCGACGCCACCGGCCAGTTTGACATCGGCAATGTTCCCTTCAACAACTACAAGGTTGACGTTTCGGCCGCGGGCTTTGCACCCTTGAGCGAAAACATCATTGTGCGTTCTGCGGTGCGCACCAATCTGAGCCTGATTCTGCAGATTGCGGCCGCGGCTTCCACCGTCACGGTCGAGGCCTCTGGCGATCTTGTTGAAGACGACCCGACTTTTCACACCGACGTGGACCGCGATGAGTTTGCAAAGCTGCCTCTGGAGAGCCAGTCGTCATCGCTCAGTTCGCTGGTCACGCTCACCACGCCCGGCGTCTCGGCCGACTCCAACGGCCTGTTTCACGGGCTCGGCGACCATGCCTCCAACTCGTTCTCCGTCGATGGCCAGGCAATCTCAGACCAGCAGAGCAAGGTATTTTCCAACCAGCTCCCATCGAATGCGATTCAATCCATGCAGGTGATCGCCGGCGCGCCGCCAGCCGAGTATGGCGATAAGACCAGCCTCGTTATCGTGGCCACCACGCGCTCCGGCCAGGGCGTCACCAAGCCCACTGGAAGCATCTACTCGTCGTATGGCTCCTTCGGCTCGGCGGCAGGCGGATTGGACCTCTCCTACGGCAACGCGAACTGGGGCAACTTCTTTGAGATGGACGGCCTTAACACCGGACGCTTTCTTGACCCGCCGGAGTTCAAGGTTTTCCATGCCAGGGGGAACGAGGAAAACTTCTTTAACCGCGCAGACAAGAGCTTTACCTCCGCCGACTCCGTGCACCTGAACCTGAATTACAGCCGCTCGTGGTTCCAGACGCCGAACTCCTACGACAATCTGAACGTGATGAACGTGGTGAGCGGCGGCACCACGGCCAGCCCCACCTTTGCCAACGTAGGCAACGCGGATCAGCGCTCGCAGATTGACACCTTCAACATTGCGCCGACGTACACGCGCATCGTCAGCAATGACTCCGTGCTGAACGTGGGGGCGTTTGCGCGCAAGGATTTCTACCACTACTATGCGAGCGGCAATCCGCTGGCCGATCTGGGCCCCGTGAATTTGCAGACCTCGTCCATCGGGCAGTACCGCACGCTGCTGAACGCCGGCATTCATGCAGACCTGACCTACGCGCGGGGCAGGCACAACGCCAAAGCGGGCGTCACCTATGAGCACACCTTTCTGCGCGAGCACGACAACCCCGGCATTGTGGACTCGACCTATAACGCGCCTTGCGTGGATGCCGCGGGCAATCCGCTGCCGGGCTACTCTGACCCCGCCGAGTGTGCCAATGGCCTCGCCAGCATCAATCCCAATTACTTCTCTGTGCTGCGGCCCTACGACCTGACGCGCGGCGGCAGCTTCTACAACTACTTTGGCCAAGCGGATATCAAGGAGATTTCCGCCTACATCGAGGACCAGATCAAGGCAGGCAACTGGCTCTTCAGCGTGGGGCTGCGCGGCGACGTGTACAACGGCCTGACGGCGGCCAGCCAGGCAGAGCCGCGGCTGGGCATCGCCTACAGCGTCAAGCCCACGAACACCGTGCTGCGCGTGAGCTATGCGCGCACGCTGGAGACGCCGTTCAATGAAAACCTGGTGCTCTCGAGCGAGGGCTGCCTGAACGCGGTGCTGGCGCCGCTGCTCAGTTGCACGCCGGGAGTTTCCGGGACTGAGAATCCGGGCTTCCGCAATGAATTTCACGCGGGCTTTCAGCAGGCCGTGGGCCAGCACGTCGTCGTCAGCGGCGAGTACATCTGGAAGTACACGCACAACGCCTTTGACTTTGCCGTGCTGGGCAACACGCCCATCACCTTCCCGATTGACTGGCACAACTCCAAGATTCCCGGCTTCGCGCTCAATGTGGAGGTGCCGGAGGTGCATCACTTCAGCGCCTATGCGGTGATGTCCTCGGTGTCAGCGCGCTTCTTTCCGCCGCAGGTGGCGGGTGCGGGAGCCACAGTGGGCCAGAGCGGGCAACCCTTCCGCATTGACCACGACGAGAAGTTCAACGAGACCACGCACCTGCAATATCAAATTGGCAAGAGCGGGCCGTGGGCGGGCTGGAACTGGCATTTTGACTCCGGCGCGGTCGCGGGCAGTATGCCGTTTGCAGTGAACAACACCACGCCCGTGGACCTGAGCGGCCTGACCAACGACGAGCAGTTTGAGGCAGGCGTAACTTGCGGCGGCGTGAAGGCGACGCTGACGCAGGGGTTCACGTCGTGCGCGCCGTCGCAGTACGGCTCGTCGCTCATCTCGCTGCCTGCGCCGGGTACCCAGAACCCGGACAAGAACCCGGTGCGCGTCGCACCGCGCAGCCTGTTTGACCTCTCCATCGGGCAGGACAATCTGTTCCGCGCGGACCGCTACAAGCTGGACCTGAACCTGACCGCGGTGAACATCGCCAACCAGTACGCGCTCTACAACTTCCTCTCCACGTTCAGCGGCACGCACTACATCACGCCGCGCGCGCTCACGGCAAAGGTGACGCTCAACTTCTAACGCATTGATTCAGAACGATTTAAGAGGCTCGCAGCCCGCATGGCTGCGAGCCGTTCGCTGTGCGCGGTGGCTTGCCGGGACTGGCCGCTGGAAGGCGGGGATCGAAAAAGGGGGGGTAGGGGGGTAGGGGGTACCCGTCCAGTGGTCAGTGCTTTGTGGGCAGGCTGAGCACGAACTGGTCGCGGAGTTCCAACTCACTTTCCATTGTGCGACAGACGGGGGAAATGATCTGCAAACTGCGGGGAAGATTTTTCGCGTTCCCACCCTGTCCTCCGCTGGGGCGAAGGACAAGGATGGGGCAACCCGGCTGGTAACGGACGAGTCCCTTCGTCATGCGGACATCTTACATCCTGTTCCCGCCTGTCGTGGTGGGTTGGACTTTTCCCAGACGGGTGGAGGTTGTTCATCCCAGGTCTCAAAAGCGAGACCTGGGGCACCCATTGCGTGTGGAAAGTGCGAGCTTCTGGAGGCGATTGTTCTCACTTCTCGCTGTCCAGCACCTTCATCTGGTGTTCGTCGTAGCGGGTGCCGGCTACGGCGTGGTGGGGGATGGCTTCTTCGAGGGCGGCGATCTCCTGCGGGGTGAGTTTGACGTCGAGGGCGCTGAGGCTTTCCTTGAGCTGGCTGCGGGTGCGCGCGCCCATCACGGGCACGATGAAGTTGCCCTTGGCCAGCGCCCAGGCCACGGCGAGCTGCGTGGGCGAGACGCGATGGGCGGCGGCGATTTCCGCGAGGCGGGCGACGAGCTGCTGGTTGCGGGTGAGGTTTTCGCCGGTGAAGCGCGGCAGGCGTGCGCGGAAGTCTCCGGCAGCGGCGGGCTGGGATGCGGAGAGCAGGCCGCGCGAGAGCACTCCATAGGCCGTGGCGCTGATGCCCAGTTCGCGCAGCACGGGGAAGATTTTGGCCTCGGGGCTGCGGCTGACGAGGGAGTACTCGATTTGCAGGTCCACGATGGGGTGAACACTGGCGGCGCGGCGGATGGTCTCCGGGCCGACCTCGCTGAGGCCGATGTGGCGGACGTAGCCGGCCTGGACGAGTTCGGCGATGGCGCCAATGGTGTCTTCAATGGGCACGTGGGGATCGAGGCGCGCGGGACGGTAGATGTCGATGTAGTCCGTCCCGAGGCGCTTGAGGGAGTAGGCGAGGGCGGTTTTGACGGCGGCGGGGCGGGCGTCGTAGCCGAGCCATGCGCCGTCTGGTCCGCGCTGCGCGCCGAACTTGACGCTGAGCAGCACCCGCTCGCGGCTGAAGCGCAGGGCGCGGCCGAGAAGCATCTCATTGTGGCCCATGCCGTAGAAGTCGCCGGTATCGAGCAGGCTGACGCCAGCGTCAATGGCGGCGTGTATGGTGGCGATGCTCTCAGACTCGTCGGCGTGGCCGTACATGCCGCTCATGCCCATGCAGCCGAGGGCGATGGGGAAGACGTACGGGCCGGAGCGGCCCAGCTTGCGGCGTTCGATGGCTGACCGTGTCATGGATGAGATCCTTCTCCATGAGCATCGTAGGCCGGGCGGTGAGAGACTGCAAATGATGGGCGTGCCAGCGCGGGGTAGGAAGGGGAAGCTTTCCCAAACGCCTGTTACGGGCGAGGCGTCTGCGTGATTCCGTCCTGAGGTGTTATCTGCGCCTCCTCACTTAGAGGAGCTTCCGGTGTCCAGAGCAGGAGAGAAGTGAGACCGACGGTGAACAGGACTGCGACAAACTGAACGCGTGCGCCAACGAAGTGAAGAACAACTCCATAAAGAGTGCACGATTCAAGAAATGCGAGGGCGAGGACGTTTCTGGAAAACCATTGCTGGATCGGGGTAGATGTGGATGAGCTTTGCGCTTTGTTCTTTGCTGCATTCGCAAGAAAACGCGGGAGCATGAATGCGGCTACAACAGCGGCAAGCCCCATGGCGGTAATCGCGAACTCAAACGCAGGAGCAACATGCGCCGGCGAATTGGCCGGAACCTTGACGGCGACGTAGAGAAACAAGAGTCCCGCCACAAAGAAACTGAATTTCATGATGCGCATGGTTCGAGCAGGTTGGTTCACTTTTACGATTCCTTCTGCCTTCCGGCGAGCGTTGTATCACTCTTGTTATCTGGTTGGCGAGGATTGTAGCATTCGCCGATTGTTTCACGCTGGGCGTAACTCACATCAAGAGTGAAGTGGAAAAGCACAAATATCCTTAACCCCGGAAGGATCCCCCCTTCCTGGTTTCGCAGAGCGATGGCGAAGCTTTGCCAAGTTTTATCGTGTGCTAACTGGGGGGCTCTTTTTGCAAAGATGGGTGAGGTAATGAGCAAGTAGGTGAATATCGTGCGCGAGCGGCTGGGGCAAGCGGCGGGGGGCGATGCCGCGGCGCTACGCCGGCTGTGCGACTCCCTGATAGGTGTAGGTCACGAAACGCGGTCCAACAATATAGAAGGTGTTCAGCTCGGTCATCCGGAATCCGGCAGTTGCGATGAGGTCGTCCACTTTGCGGTTCAGGTGGCATCCCCCGGCAATGCGCTTCCAGATGGGAGTGAGCCGGTCCTGCCAGGCCTCAACATTGCGGTCATGGGAGCGGCCGTGCTCGATGAAGAGAAACTGGCCGTCTTGCTTGAGGACGCGCCGGATTTGGCGCAGGGCCTGAGCCGGTTGCGGGATGGAACAGAGTGTCCAGGTCATGACGGCCGTGTCGATGCTTGCGTCGGGCAAGGGCAATTCCTGCTCGGCCGGCTGGGTAAAGATTTCCAGGCTCGCGTTGTTGTTTGCCGCATGCGGCACCATGCGGCGCAGCGCGTGGGAGGGATCGACGCCGAAGACGCGGTTGACCTGTGCGCCGTAGAACGGCAGATTGAGCCCGGAACCGATGCCGACTTCAAGGACGTCGCCCCGGGCCTTGGGGACCAGGGATGCGCGCAGGCGCGTCGCCTCTTTGTTGCGCATCACGAGGTCGATCAGGCGCGGCAGGATGTGTCGTTCGTAAGGGCCCATCTCAATCATTGATGCCGTTGCGGGGCATACCTGCAACGCTAGCACGCGGCGGACGCGATGAAAGCCGCCGAGTTTTGCCCGTGGGTGACGGCGAGCACGTCTGGCGGCAGATTTTGGGGCGGGTTTTCCACGCCGCGGTACGGGTTCGCTGAATTTTCGATTTCACTGGGAGGGCCAACTCTGCCATACTTGATTGTGCCCACCTGGTTCGGCCAAACAGAAAAATCCAAAATTGAGGGTGCATCGATGTCGGCAAAGTATGTCTTTGTGACGGGCGGAGTTGTGTCCAGTTTAGGCAAGGGTCTTGCGGCGGCCAGCATTGGCTGCCTGCTGGAGAGCCGCGGCCTGCGCGTGAACATGATGAAGTTTGACCCGTATCTGAACGTGGATCCCGGGACGATGTCGCCTTTTCAGCACGGCGAAGTGTTTGTGACCGACGACGGCGCAGAGACGGATTTGGATCTGGGTCATTATGAGCGGTTTACGCATGCGCCGCTGTCGCGCGACAACAACCTGACCACGGGCCGCATCTACGAGCAGATCATTTTGAAAGAGCGGCGTGGCGACTACCTGGGCAAGACGGTGCAGGTGATTCCGCACGTGACGAACGAGATTAAGAACGCCATGCGCAAGGTGGCGGCCAACGGCGCGGACGTGACGATTGTGGAGATTGGCGGCACGGTGGGCGATATTGAGTCGCTGCCGTTTCTTGAGGCTATCCGCCAGATGCGGCAGGAGCTGGGCCGCGAGAATACGGTGTTCGTTCACCTGACGCTGGTGCCGTGGATTGCCGCGGCGCAGGAGCTGAAGACCAAGCCGACGCAGCACTCGGTGAAGGAGCTGCTGAGCATCGGGATACAGGCGGATATTCTGCTGTGCCGCAGCGACCATGCGCTGAGCCGCGAGATGAAGCAGAAGATTGCAGCCTTTTGCAACGTGGAAGAGCGCGCGGTGATCGGGGCCAGAGACGTGCCCTCGATCTACGAGGTGCCGCTGGGCTTTGCGCAGGAGGGCGTGGACGCGCTGATCCTGAAGTATCTGCACAAGGAAGCACCAGAGGCCAACCTGAGCGCGTGGAAGGCGCTGGTGGAGCGCTGCTATCACCCGCAGGATGAAGTCTCCATTGCCATTGTGGGCAAGTATGTGGAGTACGAGGACAGCTACAAATCGCTGAAGGAAGCGCTGACGCACGGCGCGGTGGCCAAGAGCCTGAAGCTGAATGTGACGTGGATTGAGGCCGAGGGCCTGGAGTCAAAGACGCCCGAAGACCGCAGCTATGAGTCGCAACTGGAGGGCTTTGACGGCATTCTGGTGCCGGGCGGATTTGGCAAGCGCGGCATCGAGGGCATGCTGAATGCCATCCGATATGCGCGGGAGAAGCGCGTGCCTTACTTTGGCATCTGCCTGGGCATGCAGACGGCGTGCATTGAGTTTGCGCGCAACGTGTGCGGGCTCAAGGATGCCAACTCCAGCGAGTTCGACCCGGCGAGCCAGCACCGCATCATTTACAAGCTGCGCGAGTTGCTGGGCGTGGAAGAGATGGGCGGCACCATGCGGCTGGGCGCGTGGACCTGCATTTTGCAGGAGGGTTCGCTGGCGGCAAGAGCCTACGGGACGACGGAGATCAGCGAGCGTCACCGGCACCGCTATGAGTTCAACCGCGAATATGAGGCGCTGCTGACCGGCGGCGGGCTGCAGATCAGCGGCACCACGCCTGATTCGACTTATGTCGAGATTGTCGAGATTCCGGACCATCCGTACTTTCTCGGCTGCCAGTTCCACCCGGAGTTCAAGTCGAAGCCGCTGGAGCCACATCCGCTGTTCCGCGAGTTCATTCTTGCCAGCTACAAGAACCGGTTGGAAAGAAAAGAGTTGGGAACAAAGGCCGCAGTGGTGAATTAGGGTCCGTTCACACGACCAGGTGCTCTGGGCATAGCTCCGGCCGGAATACGGCCGGGGACCAGCAAGCCCGTCCAATTTCCCCAACTCATCCCCCCGACGCGGTCCTGCCAATCCGTGCAGGCGGCCCCTGCCTTGCTCTTGACAAACGAAATTTACCGGGCCTATTGTGTCTAGGTTTTTCCCAGAAGAAGGAAAGGATCCGGTGTCATGTCTCATTTTGATCTTCAGCCCCAGCAAGGGGAACTGCAGGAATTGGCAGAGCAGTACTGGAAACAGGCGGGCGAAAAGGAAAAGCAATTGGAGGAGGAGGCATTCGAGGCCGGAGTGGCTATCCGCCATGGGGAGTACACGCTGGCCAACCTGGAAGCTATAGTTCGCTGGAAGTCGGAGCGGGTGGTGCATTATCTGATTGCGAACAGCGGGGAGAAGATCAGGCACGCGCTTGCGGTAGCCGCCTCACCCGACTCTTCAGTGCGCGAGGCAATTGGCGCACTGACCACGCTGCATGGCATTGACCTGCCCATCGCCTCGGCGATTCTGACGGCAATCTTTCCCGAGCGCTACGCAGTGCTGGATTTTCGCACTCTTGAGGCGCTGGGTCACGCACGGCACAACATCGACTTTTATGCCGAGTACGTGGCCAGTTGCCAGAAGCTGGCGCAGAGCGGCCTGGTGAAGGCGCAGAAGGACCTGCCCGGCCCGACAAACCTTCATGCGCTGGAGCGGGCGCTGTGGGAGTGGTCGCGCACGCATGGCGAGCCGATCAGGTAACGCTGGCGAGGCGGAGCGATCGCGGCCGGGCTTCTCGCCGGCGGTGCCCGGACTGTGCTCGAATCGTACAGAGTGACGGCCCGGCGCGATAGAATCGCCCTCGTGAGCCACTCATTTGAAATTGGCCCCGTGCACGTTGGCGCGGGCCAGCTTTTTCTTATCGCCGGACCGTGCGTGATTGAGTCCGAAGCGCACGTGCGCCGCATGGCCGAGGCCATCCAGCGCATCACCAGCGACCTTGGGATTCCCTATATTTTCAAGGCCAGTTACGACAAGGCAAATCGCACCAGCGTGAAGAGTTTTCGCGGGCCTGGGTTGAAGGAAGGCACGGCCATTCTGGGGCGGCTGGCGAAGGACACCGGCTTGCCCGTGCTGACCGATGTACACGAGCCCGGCCATTGCGAAGTGGCAGCCGAGGCCGTAGACGTGCTGCAGATTCCAGCGTTCCTGTGCCGCCAGACGGACCTGCTGGTGGCGGCGGGCAAGACGGGGCGCGCCGTCAACATCAAGAAGGGGCAGTTTGTGGCGCCGTGGGACATGGTGCATCCAGTCGAAAAGGTGCGCTCCACGGGCAATGAGCGCGTGTTCCTTACGGAGCGCGGCGCAAGCTTTGGCTACAACACGCTGGTGGTGGACATGCGCGGCCTGCCGGTGATGCGCACAATGGCCCCCGTGGTGTTTGACGGCACACACAGCGTGCAGCAGCCCTCGGCGGCAGGCGGCGTGAGCGGCGGCCAGCCGGAGTTTATCCCGGTGCTGGCGCGCGCGGCGGTGGCGGCGGGCGTGGATGGGCTGTTCTTGGAGGTGCACGACGACCCGGCGAACGCGAAGTCCGATGGCGCGAATGCACTGGACCTGAAGCTGCTGAAGCCGCTGCTGGAGCGGCTGCTGGCGATACACAAGGCGGCCATCAGCGATTGATTCATGGTTCATGTTTGGATTGCCGATATCCGTTGCATGGAGGGGAGTTGGCTCTGCAAAGCGACGGTATCTCCTCCGTGCTGAGTGCGGCAAGGCCGCTGCCGTTGACGCCTGATCTGAAACGGCTCCGCATTGGCACGAGCGAATGATTCAGGATATCGGGTTTTCCGGGCATTCCTCGGACAGAATGTATCGCCCTTGGCTCTCCGCTACAATAGGTGAAAGCGCCTGCCGTGCCTGGGACTCGAATCCCTTGCCCGCCAGGCGCGTCAAAGTATTATGCTAGCCAAAAATCTACCGGAAGCCCTGACCTTTGACGATGTGCTGCTGGTGCCCGCGTACAGCGACGTGGTGCCGGCGCACGTGAGCACGCAGACGCAGTTGACCCGCGACATTACGCTGAACACTCCGCTGCTGTCATCGGCCATGGACACGGTGACCGAGTCGCGCATGGCCATCGCCATGGCGCAACTGGGCGGCATCGGCATTGTGCATCGCAATCTGTCGATTGGCCACCAGGCGGGCGAAATCGACAAGGTGAAGCGCTCTGAGAGCGGCATGATTGTAGACCCGGTGACCATTGGCCCGGACCAGATGATCGCCGATGCCCTCGAAGTGATGCGGCGCTACAAAATCTCGGGCGTTCCGGTAACGCAGGGCAAGAAGTTGGTGGGGATTCTGACCAATCGCGATCTTCGCTTTGAGACGCGCACGGACATTCCCGTGGGCGACGTGATGACCAAGGAAGACCTCATCACCGTTCCGGTGGGCACCACGCTGGAAGAGGCGGAGCTGATTCTGCACAAGCACCGCGTGGAAAAGCTGCTGGTGGTCAACGATCAGTACGAGCTCAAGGGACTTATCACCGTCAAGGACATCCAGAAGAAACTGAAGTATCCCAACGCCAGCAAGGACAACCAGGGCCGGCTGCGGGTAGGCGGAGCCATCGGAGCCACGGGCGATTTTCTCGAGCGCGCGGCTGAACTCGTGAAGGCACGGGCAGACGTGCTGGCCATCGACTCCGCGCACGGGCACTCCTCGCGAGTGCTGGAGGCGGTACGCCAGGTCAAGAAACACTTCCCGCACGTGGGTCTGCTGGCGGGCAACGTGGCCACCTGCGAGGGCGCAATGGCCCTGATCGACGCGGGCGCGGATGCCATCAAGGTGGGCATCGGCCCTGGCTCCATCTGCACCACGCGCATGGTGACCGGAGCGGGCATGCCGCAGATTACCGCGATTGCCGAAGCAGCGCGCGCCGCACACGAGCGCGGCATCCCCGTGATTGCCGACGGCGGCATCAAGTACTCGGGCGAGATTACCAAGGCCATCGCAGCGGGAGCGAGTTCCGTCATGATCGGCTCGCTGTTTGCCGGCGTGGACGAGAGCCCCGGCGAAACGATTCTGTACCAGGGGCGCAGCTTCAAGAGCTATCGCGGCATGGGCTCGCTGACCGCGATGAGCCAGGGCTCCGGCGAGCGCTACTTTCAGAGCTCGGCTGACATGGCCCGTGCGGAAACGGGCTCAGAGGGCGTGGTGCAGCGCGAGCGCGCCAACCAGAACCGGCTGGCGAAGTTTGTTCCCGAGGGGATTGAAGGCCGCGTACCGTACCGCGGACCGCTTGAATCCATGGTCTACCAGCTGGTGGGAGGCCTGCGCTCCGGCATGGGCTACCTGGGCTGCAGCTCAATCGCTGAACTGCAGGAAAAGGCGCAGTTCGTGCGCATCTCCGGAGCAGGCCTGCGCGAGAGCCATGTTCACGACGTGATCATCACGCGTGAAGCGCCGAACTACCACGTCGAATAACCGCTGGCATTCCGACGGCTCAAGCGGCACAGCGTTGCTGCAGGATCACAGAGTGGAGCCATCCGCACTCCACACGAAAGGCTCTACCGCTTGCACTCTGAAACCGTTCAGAAACAGACGCAGACGCAGACGAGCTTGCTCAACGCCTGGCTGCCGGTCCTGATTGGCACGGCGTTGATTGCATCCACGTCGTCCAGCCTATTCAGCGCGGAACATACCAACGGACCATTTCGGTGGCTGTACGAGACATTCTGCGGGCCGGTCAACGATGTGCGGTGGCACATCATCCACTTCTACATGCGGAAGACGGGGCACTTTTTAGGCTACGGCGTGTTTGGCCTGCTATGGCTGCGTGCATGGTGGCTCTCGCTGCCGCACTCGCGCTTTGTTGTGGATGCGCTGCTGGCCGTGCTTGGATGCGGGCTGGTGGCCAGTTCGGATGAGTTCCACCAAAGCTTCCTGCCCAGCCGCACGGGCTCGCCCTGGGATGTGCTGCTGGATTGCAGCGGCGCGATCACGCTGCAACTCGTGGTCTACATCATTCTGCGGATATTCAGGCCGAAGAAGCTGGCGAGAGAGGCGTAAGCGCATCTGCGCTCTCGCGCAATCATTGCTCACAGAACTGCAAACAAACACGGGCGCATCCCGCGTGGAGATGCGCCCGTGCGACCTTCAGAAAAAGGGGTAAAAAACGGCCGAAGCCGGACCGCTTTACGCGGCCTCTTCGCCGCCTTCTTCCTTCTTTGACTCTTCCATCTGCTTTTCCAGTTCGGCGCGCTTCTTGGCCTTGATGTCGGCGCGCTTCTGGCGCTTCTCGTCCAGTTGCTTCTCGGCGCCCAGCAGCTCGATGAACGCCTTCTCGGCGCCGTCGCCCTTCTGGAAGCCGGTGCGGACGATGCGCAAGTATCCGCCCTGGCGATCGCCGTAGCGCGGAGCCACGGTTTCAAACAGCCGCTCCACAACCGCGTCGGTCATGAGGAAGCTGAGCGCCTGACGGCGCGAGTGCAGATCGCCCTTTTTTCCCAGGGTGATCATCTTTTCAACGTGCGGACGGACGGCTTTGGCCTTGGCCACGGTGGTCTCCACACGATCTTCCACAAGGACGGACGTGACCAGATTCCGCAGCAGCGCGCGGCGGTGACTGGTGTTGCGTCCGAGCTTGAATCCTGCATTGCGATGGCGCATGGTGAAACTCTCTTTCCCGAATAATCTCTTGCGGGGCTTTCCGCGTCTCAGTGTGGAAACGCGGGCAACCGGCGGACATCCAAAAAAATCGCGTACTCTCTGCGGCGACGAGACCTAGAAGTTCTCAGTCTCAGTGGGCAACTGGAGATCAACCGAATCCAGCGGCTCGTCTTCGTCGTCGAAGTGGCTGTAGTTGGCGGCCAGGGCGGTGGCCGGGGGAATGCTCGTCGGCCCGGGAACCGCATTGCCGTTTTCGTCAATCTTCATGCCCAGCGAGAGGCCCATCTGCGCGAGGATTTCCTTGATCTCGTTCAGGCTCTTGCGGCCAAAGTTCTTGGTCTTGAGCATCTCGGCTTCAGTCTTCTGCACAAGTTCGCCGATGGACTGAATATTGGCATTCTTGAGGCAGTTGTAACTGCGGACTGAAAGCTCCAGCTCTTCCACCGAGCGATTCAGATTGTCATTGCGCAGCAGGGTGCGGCCTTCTTCGCCGCGTGCCTCGGCTTCAATTTCTTCCTCGAAATTGATGAAGATATTCATGTGGTCCTTGAGCAGCTTGGCGGCCAGGCCGACGGCATCGGCGGGCAGCACGGCACCGTTGGTCCACACTTCGAGGGTGAGCTTGTCGTAATCGGTGATCTGGCCCAGGCGGGCGGCTTCCACCACATAGTTGACGCGGCGCACGGGCGAGTGGACCGAGTCCACGGGAATGAAGCCCAGGCCGAGATCGGAGTCGTAATTCTTGTCGGCGGAGATGTAGCCGCGCCCACGCTTGAGGCGCATTTCCATCTCAAGCCTGCCGCCCTCAGAGACGGTGGCGATGTAGACGTTCTTGTCCAGGATCTCGACGTCGCCGTCGGCTTCAATCATGCCGGAGGTGATGACGCCGGGCTGGTCGGCGCGCAGATACAGCGCCTTTGGGCCCTCGCCGTTGAGCTTGAAGGGAACCTGCTTGAGATTCAGGATGATGTCGGTGGCATCCTCGACCACGCCGGGGATCGACTGGAACTCGTGGAGCACGCCCTCGATGCGGATCGCGGTGACCGCGGCGCCCTCGATGGAACTGAGCAGGGTGCGGCGCAGGGCGTTGCCGATGGTGGTGCCAAAGCCGCGCTCAAAAGGCTGTGCGCTGAACTTGCCGTATGTTTCGGTGAGCGTCTCGGCATCGACTGCCAGGCGCTTCGGTTTTTGAAATCCTCTCCAAAGCATATCTGTCTCTCGTTTCCCGCGCGGCATGTACGTCGCGATGCATTTTGCGGCGGCCGCGCAAGTTCTCCTTCGTTTGAATTTGCGGGCAGCCCGTTGCCAGGCTGCCCGGTGGTGCTTACTTCGAGTAAAGTTCGACGATGAGCTGCTCGTTGATTGGCAGGGAAACATCCTTGCGCTTGGGCAGCGAGAGCACACGGCCGGAAAGGTTCTCAAAACTGGCTTCAAGCCAGGCGGGCACGGGGTTTTGCGCGGCGTACTGCGCTGCCTGCTCCACGATGACGAGCTTCTTGGCGCTCTCGCGGATGGCGATTTCATCGCCCACGTTCACCTGGTAGGAAGGAATGTTGACCTTGCGCCCGTTGACGGTGACATGGCCGTGACGGACGACCTGGCGAGCCTGGCGGCGCGAGATGGCAAAGCCCAGGCGGAAAGCCACGTTGTCCAGGCGGCGCTCAAGCTGCTGAATGAGCAGTTCGCCGGTGACGCCGGTGGCGCGGTTCGCTTTTTCGTAGTACTGGCGGAACTGCCCCTCGAGCGTGAAGTAGATGCGCTTGGCCTTCTGCTTCTCGTGCAGCTGCAGGCCGTAGCCCACGATCTTGGCCTTGCGATCCTTGCCGTGCTGGCCGGGCGCGAAGTTGCGCTTCTCCAGCGGGCAGCGCTCAGAGGTGCACTTGTTGCCTTTCAAAAAAAGCTTGGTGCCTTCGCGACGGCAAAGGCGGCAGACTGCTCCGGTATAACGAGCCATTTCTTCTCCTGACTTCGGATGACGGCCGGTTTACGTGTCCAGAGGACATTTCCTCCCGGCCCTGTTGCTGTTGTCAGAGGTCCGGGATCAGTTGAAGGTTCGAATGCCAGAACGCTCTGACTGATCCCTGACCCCGGTTCCCTGTTCTTACACCCTGCGGCGCTTCGGCGGACGGCAGCCGTTGTGCGGCACCGGCGTGACGTCGCGGATGGAGCGCACCTCAATGCCAGCGGCAGCCAGGGCGCGGATGGCCGACTCGCGGCCCGAACCCGGTCCCGCAACGCGGACATCGACGGCGCGCAGGCCGTGATCGCGAGCCATGCCGGCGGCGTTGGACGCAGCCTGCTGGGCCGCGAAGGGCGTGCCCTTGCGCGAACCGCGGAAGCCCAGCGAGCCCGAGCTCTTCCAGCTCAGCGTATTGCCCACCTGGTCGGTGATGGTGACGATGGTGTTGTTGAACGATGCCTGAATGTGCGCAATGCCGAATGGCACATTCTTGCGCTCGCGCTTCTTGAACTTCTTGTTCTTGCCAGCCTTGCCGGCTCCGGCCTTTTGCTCTGGTTTCGCCATTTAGGTTTTACCCGTCGCTTTCTTCTTGCCGGCCACGGTGCCCTTACGGGGGCCTTTGCGGGTGCGGGCGTTGGTGTGGGTGCGCTGTCCGCGCACCGGCAGCGACCGCCGGTGGCGGTTGCCGCGATAGCTCTGGATGTCGATGAGGCGCTTGATGTGCATGGAGACATCCTTGCGCAGATCGCCCTCGACGTCGCCTTCGTCCTCGATCACCTGACGGATGCGGTTTACCTCGTCCTCGCCCAGATCCTGGATCTTCTTGAAGGGGTCAACATTCGCCTTCTCCAGAATTTTGGCGGCGCGCGGATCACCGATCCCGAAGATGTATGTGAGCGCGATCCGGGCCTGCTTGTTGCGGGGCAGATCGACGCCAGCAATACGTGCCATTCTGATTCCTTTGCTGCTTCGGGTTGTGTGCCTCCGGCCTTGGCCGGCTCGCACGGGTTATGCGGTTCCTCCGGGGTTCATCGCTAGCCTTGACTCAAGCTAACTAGCCCCTTGCCGTACTGGCATTGGAGGGTTTCGCGGATGCCGGAGCGATGGTTAGCCCTGGCGCTGCTTGTGCTTTGCGTTCTCGCAGATCACCCGCACCACACCGCGGCGATTGATGACCTTGCACTTGACGCAAATCTTCTTGACCGATGCACGGACCTTCATTCTTACTGCCCTTCTCCGCGCAGGAAACACAGGCGCGGCTTATCAAAAAAACTTACTTGTAGCGGTACACAATTCGTCCGCGATTCAGGTCGTAGGGGCTCAGCTCCACGGCCACGCGGTCGCCGGGCAGGATGCGGATAAAGTTCTTGCGCATCCTTCCTGAGACATGGGTCAGGACCTCGTGATTGTTCTCGAGCTTGACCTTGAACATGGCGTTCGGCAACGTCTCAATGACCGTCGCCATCACCTCAATCGCGTCTTCCTTGGACAAACCGTATCCCGCTTCTGCCAGTGCGCTCGCGCGCATCCGGCCTGTTAGCCGAGCAAACTACTCGGTTAAGACTGTCGCTCCGGTGGCCGTTACCGCCACCGTGTGCTCAAAATGAGCACTCATGCTTCCGTCGTCGGTCACTGCCGTCCAGCCGTCCTTCAACACCCGGACATCCGGCTTTCCGGCATTCACCATGGGCTCAATGGCGATGACCATGCCGGGGCGCAACTTCATGCCGCGGCCAGCTTCGCCAAAGTTCGGCACCTGCGGATCCTCGTGCATGTGGGAACCGATGCCGTGCCCCACAAAATCCCTTACCACCGAAAAACCTTCGGCCTCCACCACGCCCTGCACCGCTGCGCCGATGTCGCCCAGGGTCGCTCCCGGCTTGACCGCGGCGATGGCCGTCTGCAAAGACGCCTCGGTGACGCGCAACAGCCGCGCGGTATCCGGGTGAATCTTCTCGCCCACGGGCACGGTGATGGCGGCATCGCCAAAAAAGCCGTCGATAATCGCCCCGCAGTCCACCGAGACGATGTCGCCTTCCTTCAGGACCCGCTTCGGCGATGGAATGCCATGCACCACTTCGCTGTTGACCGAGGTGCAAAGGACGCACGGAAACCCGTGATACCCCTTGAACGCGGGCCGCGCGCCAAGCTCAGCGATGCGCGCCTCAGCCACCTTTTCAAGATCGAGCGTGGTGGCGCCGGGCTTCACATGGCTGCGCACCAACTCCAGCACCTCGCGGACCACCCGGCCCGCACGGCGCATCTTCTCGATCTCCTGGGACGACTTCAGTACCACCGCCACCCGGCTAAACCTGCTCTCAGTGCGCCCATGCGCACAAATTTCCGCCCGCCAGCTGCCTTACTTGCGCAGCTGCCTGACGGCGGCAACAATACGAGCCGCAATTGCGGCGATCTGCCCGTCTCCATCCACTTCGGCGAAACGCCCCTGCTCTCGATAGTGCTCGACGACGGGTGCCGTCTGTGCGTCATAAGCGCGTATGCGCTCGGCAAAGACCTCTTCCGTGTCATCGGATCGCTGGGCCAGCGCGGCGCCCTCGACATCACAAAAACCTGCCTTCAGGGGCGGGTTCGAATAGATGTTGTAAATACGCTGGCAGACTGGACAGTTCCTGCGCCCCGTAATGCGGCGCAATAACTGATTATAGTCCACATGCAGGCTGACAGCAACCACCGGAAGCACCTCCGGATGGGTTCCCAGGCGGTCGTCAAGCCAGCTGGCCTGGGGCAAAGTACGCGGAAAACCGTCGAGGATGTAGCCGATGGAGGTGTCGGGCTGTTGCAGACGAACCGCGACCATCTCATTGACCAGCGAATCGGGAACCAGGTTCCCATGCTGCATGATGTCCTTGGCCGCATTGCCCAGCGCGGTGCCTTGCGCCACGTTGGCGCGCAGGAGGTCGCCGGTGGAGATCTGGGGAATGCCCCACAGTTTCACCAGCTCCTTGGCCTGGGTTCCCTTGCCCACGCCTGGCGCACCCAACAAAAGAATCGGACCGGGAATGATTTTGGCCGCCGTATCCGGGTCGCTTTCCACCGCAGCTGCAGTTGAAGACATTACCAGGTTTTCCTTCCGCGAATGCGACCGGAGCGCGGGGAAAAGCCGTCATAGTGACGCATGATCAGCTGCGATTCGATCTGGTTTATGGTGTCCATGGCCACACCCACCACAATGAGCAGGGAGGTGCCGCCAAAGTAGAAATTGACCCCCAAACCGTGCGTTGCCCAGGTGGGAAGGCTCTCAAAGAACCTGCCAATGAGCCAGATCTTGTCGAATCGAATGCCCGAAATCAGGAAGGTAGGCACCAGGGAAATGATAATCAGGTAGAGTGCGCCGACCAGCGTTATGCGGGTAAGAATGTCGTTGATGAAGTCGGACGTGCGCTTGCCGGGCCGGATGCCGGGAATGAACGAGCCTGACTTGCGGAAGTTGTCTGCAATGTCATCCGGCTTCATGATGATGGACACGTAGAAATACGCAAAGAAGACGATGCCCATCATGTACAGCGCCTCATACCACGGATAGCCGGGCTGAAGGGCTTCCATAATCGGCTGCAGAAGACGGCTGTTCTGCACCCATTCCACCTGGCCGAAGAGCAGCGGCGCAGACAGGATGGAGCTGGCAAAGATGACCGGCATGACCCCGCCCGAGTTCACCTTGAGAGGCAGATGGCTGGACTGGCCGCCCATCATGCGCCGGCCAACGATACGCCGCGCGCTCTGGATGGGAATGCGCCGCTCAGACCGCTCCACAAAAACGATGAAGGCGACGACAGCAATCATGGCGGCAAGCAGAATCAGAACGGCCATGATGGTGAACGAGCCCCAGGCGTTGGTCTGGATCTTCTGGAGCAGATCGCCCACGCCGCGGGGCAGGCCCGCGACGATGCCCGCAAAGATCAGCAGGCTCATGCCGTTGCCGATGCCGCGGTCGGTAATCTGCTCGCCCAGCCACATGATGAAGGCGGTACCCGTGGTGAGGGTAAGCACCGTCATCAGGCTGAAGCTGATGCCCGGATGCAGCACCAGGCCCTGCCGCGTAAGGATGGCGGCAATGCCGATGGACTGGAGAGCGCCCAGAACGACGGTGACGTAGCGGGTCCACTGGGTAATCTTGCGGCGGCCCAGCTCGCCTTCCTTCTGGATGCGCGCCAGCGGCTCATAGACCACGGTGAGGAGCTGGAAAATAATCGACGCCGTGATGTACGGCATGATGCCGAGGGCGAAGATGGTCATGCGGCGCAGGTTGCCGCCGCCGAACAGGTCCATCAGGCCCAGCGCCGAGCCGCTCTGCTGGCTGAAGAGCAGTTCGAGCTGGTGGGTGTTTACGCCCGGCGTGGGAATGAATGCGCCCAGGCGATAAACAGCCAGAATGCCGAGCGTGAACAGTACCCGCTTGCGCAGGTCGGGAATCCGGAAGATATTGAGAAACTTCTCAAGCATGTTTGCGTATCCGCTTCAGGCGTTGGCCGCCGGTGGAAACTGTGCAACAGACCATCTTATCCGCGAAGGGCGAGGCGTGTCGCCCCAGGCTGCAGGGACTAAACCGCAGCTGGGGCGCCCGCTACCACTGCCTTGCCGCCCGCCTTCTCAATCTTTTCGACGGCGGACTTGGAGAACTTGTGGGCGTGAATCGTCTTGGCGGAGGTCAGCTCGCCCGAGCCAAGAACCTTGATCAAGGCCTTCTTGCTGGAGGCCAGGCCGAGCTTCTTGTAGTCGTCCAGACCGATCTCGGCCACGCCAAGCGCCTCGATGCGATCCAGGTTCACGACCGTGTATTCGGTGCGGAAGATGTTGGTAAAACCGCGCTTCGGCAGGCGGCGGTGCAGCGGCATCTGGCCGCCCTCAAAACCGCGCATCAGGCTGGAGCCGGAGCGCGAACCCTGGCCCTTGTGGCCGCGGGTTGAGGTCTTGCCCATGCCGGATCCCATGCCCCGGCCCACGCGCTTGCGCCCGGTGTTGGCCTTCTTGGGCGCGCGCAGATTCGATAGATTCTTTGCCATGATTTCCTCGCTGTAGCGCCGGCGGAGCTTTGCTCCCTGCCGACTCGCGTTATGCGCCGCGGCCCAGAGCCGGGCGGTTGGATTAGTCGGCCAGGATGCGAACCAGATGCGGGATGGCCTTGACCATGCCGCGAACCGATTCGTTATCCACGCGCTCGACAATCTGGTTGAGGCGCGTAAAGCCCAGTCCCTTGACCACCAGCTTGTGCTTGACGGGCGTGGAAATGGCCGAGCGGTAGTACTGAATGCGAATCTTCTTGGACTCAGCCATGTTTACATCTCCTCCACGGTTTTGCCGCGCATGGTAGCCACTTCGCCCTTGTCACGGAGCTGCACCAAGGCGTCAAATGTCGCCTTGATGACGTTGTGAGGGTTGGCGGTTCCCAGGCTCTTGGTCAGCACGTTCTGCACGCCAGCCGAGGTCATGACCGCGCGCACTGCGCCGCCGGCAATCACGCCGGTGCCCTCAGGGGCTGGCTTCAGCAGGACCTGCCCGGCGCCGAAGCGGCCCAGGACCAGATGCGGAATCGTTGTCTCGGTCAGGTTGACCCGGACCAGGTTCTTCTTGGCCGCCTCAATCCCCTTGCGAATGGCCTGGGGAACTTCCTTGGCCTTGCCCGAACCGTAGCCCACCACGCCCGAAGCGGCGTCACCCACCACCACCAGCGCGGCAAACGACATATTCTTGCCGCCCTTGACCACCTTGGTCACGCGATTGATGGCTACCACCTGATCCTTCAGGTTGTACTGGTTGGCATCGAGTTTCTTTTTCAACATCGTCATTGCTCTCTCGTCTGTTCTTCCGGGCCGCTCGGCGGTTCGGCGTTTCGGTTTAGAGTCCTGGCTGATTCAGCAAGATCTTCAGTCCGGTGACCCTTAAAATTCCAACCCGGCCTCGCGGGCTGCATCGGCCAGCGCCTTGATGCGGCCGTGATACAGGAAGCCGCCGCGGTCGAAGACCACTTTCTTGATACCCTTCTCGACTGCCTTTTCAGCAACGGCCTTGCCAATTTCCTTGGCAGCGGCCAGGTTGCCGCCGGTCTTCACCTTCAGCGCCAGCGTGGAGGCCGAGACAAGCGTTTCGCCCTTCTGGTCATCGATGACCTGGGCGTAGATGTGGTTAAGCGAGCGGTAGACATTCAGCCGGGGGCGCTCTGTCGTGCCCGAAAGCTTCTGGCGGATGCGCGCGTGAATGCGTTGCCGGATTGCGTTTCTCTTGGTCTGCGTAATCATGGTCTCTCGTTCCTATCAGCGGAGCCGCCGTGCGGCCCCGTTCGGTTGTGATGCCGCGATTAGCCGCGGGTTACTTCGAGCCCGTCTTGCCGGCCTTCTTCTTCAGCTTCTCGTTCGAGTAGCGCACGCCCTTGTTCTTGTACGGGTCCGGCTTGCGCAACGAGCGCATGTCGGCCGCCACCTGGCCCACCTTCTGCCGGTCAATGCCGGAGACGGTCAGGTGCGTCTGCTTGGGGTCAATCGCCACCTCGATGCCCGAGGGCAGCGGAAACTCAATGGGGTGCGAGTAGCCCAGCGTGAAGACCACAGTCCCCTTGCCCTTCAGCTCCGCGCGGTAGCCGATGCCGACGATGTCCAGCTCGCGGCTCCAGCCCTTGGTCACGCCCTCGATGGCATTGAACACCAGCGCGCGCGTCAGCCCGTGCATGGCGGCATACTTGTCGCCTTCGCGCTTCACATGCAAATGCCCGTCAACCGTCTCCAGGGAGATGCCGTTGGCAATCAGCGCCGAAACCTTGCCCTTGGGACCCTCGACCAGCACGGTGTTGCCTTCGACCTTATACTTGACGCCCGCCGGCAGCGGGATCAGTTTCTTTCCAATACGCGACATCGAATCAATCCTTGATTGGCTTGCGAGTCCCGAAGCGGATAACGCCGCTTCGTTCCACTGCAGCCCTGGGGGAACTACCCCCCAGTCAAACAAACTGCTTGAATCCCCACAAAACCCGGGCAGAGCTGCCGAAGGCAGTTGCCTGGACGGCCAGCCCTACCAGACTTCGCAGAGCACTTCGCCGCCCACGCCCTCGCGGCGTGCCTGACGGCCGGTCATCACGCCCTTGGGCGTGGTCATGATCGAGATGCCAAGGCCGCCCTGGACGCGCTTGATCTCGTCGCGGCCGATGTAAACGCGGCAGCCGGGACGCGAGATGCGCGCCAGGTCGCGGATGGCCGCTTCGCTGCCGCCGTACTTCAGGTACACGCGGAGCACCGGCTTGCCGTCCTCTTCCTGGGTCTTGTAGTTCGAGATGTAGCCCTCTTCCTTGAGAATGCGGGCAATCTCGGTCTTCAGCTTGGAAGCCGGCACATCCAGCTTCTGATGACGCGCCCGGATCGCATTCCGGATCCGCGCCAGAAAATCTGCTACTGGGTCGGTCAGACTCATTCCTTCTCCTTCATTCCCCGTTCGCTCCCGGCCCTGCCTGCGCAGCGCCTGGGGAGAACCAGCGGGAATGTTCTAAAACAGCTTCTCGCTTTTAGCTTCCGGCTTCTAGCTCACGCTCTCAGCACATCTCTTCAAACTGGCATGAAGTGATGGCAGCGGGCGGCTAGGAGCTGGTCGCTGTCTTTACCAGCTCGACTTGACGACGCCGGGAATCTCACCCTTGAGCGCCAGGGCGCGGAAGCACAAACGGCAGACGCCGAACTTCCGCAGATATCCCCGCGGGCGTCCGCAGAGCTTGCACCGATTGTGCTTGCGGCAGCTGAACTTCGGCTTCCGCGCGTCTTTCACTCGTTTTGCAGTGGTTGCCATAAATCCTCTTCAACCCCAGCTATCAGCCATCAGCTTTTAGCCGTTAGCTTGTTCCTTGCTGAGCCAGCATTCCGGAACAGGCGTCAAATTCAGTTTCGCCTCCTCGGCGGATCCTACCGCCGTCGAAGCTTAAAGCTAGTAGCTAAAAGCTAATAGCTGTTCCTACGCGCCCTGACGGAAGGGCATTCCAAAGTGGCGCAGCAGTGCGCGCGCCTGGTTGTCGTCCTTCGCCGTGGTCACGATGGTGATGTTCATACCCTTCAGCTTCTCCACCTTGGAGTAGTCAATCTCAGGGAAGATCAGCTGGTCGCGCAGGCCGAGCGTGTAGTTGCCGCGCCCGTCAAAGCTCTTGGTCGAAACGCCGCGGAAGTCGCGTACGCGGGGCAGCGCCGTGGAGATCAGCCGGTCAAGAAACTCGTAGGCCTTGTCGTTGCGCAGTGTCACCATGGCGCCGATGGACATGCCGGCGCGCACCTTGAAGGCGGCAATCGACTTCTTCGCCTTGGTGGTGACTGGCTTCTGCCCGGCAATTGCCGTCAGATCGCCCACCAGCGGATCCAGCAGCTTGGTGTTCTGCGTGGCCTCGCCCAGACCCATGTTGATCACGATCTTTTCCAGCTTCGGCACCGCCATCAGGTTCTCGATGCCCAGCTCCTTCTTCAGAGCCTGCTTGATCTCTTTGTTGTACTTCTCTTTCAGCCTTGCTGCCATTGCGTTTCGCTCTCTTTCTTCCGGCGCCCGGGGTGGCCCTGTTTTCAGCAGCCGTTTACCGTTGCGGAAGGGTGCTGGCCGCACGGGCGGAAATCCATTCCATCCGCGCGGGCCTTGAATCCCGCTACTTCTTCGTGGGCAGCTCCTGCCCGCACTTCTTGCAGATGCGAACCTTCGCATCCCCTTCAGTCTTGAAGCCCACGCGCGTGGGACCGCAATTGGGGCAGACCAGCGCCACGTTGGACACGTCGATGGGCGACTCATGCTCCGCGATGCCACCCTTGGTCCGCTGCCCGGTCTTGCTCGAAATTGTCTTCTTGACGATGCGCACATGCTCTACGAGCACAGTGCCCTTGTCGGGAAAGGCGCGCAGCACGCGGCCCGTCTTGCCGCGGTCGGCGCCCGTGAGCACCTTGACCGTATCATTGCGATGAATATTCAAACTCGGCATTTTTTCTCTCACTCCGGCCCTTGCGGGGCCGCTCTCGCCCATCGCTGCCAACCGCTAAACGACCTCGGGGGCCAGCGAAACAATCTTCAGAAACTTCTTTTCGCGCAGTTCGCGAGCCACCGGCCCGAAGACGCGCGTACCCACCGGCTCATTGGCCTCGTTGATCACCACGGCCGCGTTCTCATCGAAGCGGATGTAGGTGCCGTCGCGGCGGCGATGCTCCTTGCGGGTGCGGACAATGACCGCCTTCACCACCTTGCCCTTTTTCACCGTGCCGTCGGGCGAAGCTTCCTTGACCGCGGCAGTCACGATGTCGCCGAGGCCGGCCTTCTTGCCCAGACCGCCGCCCAGGGGCAGGATCACTTGCAGCTTGCGCGCGCCGGAGTTGTCGGCCACCGCGAGCATGGTTCTCATTTGCACTGCCATGGTTCTTCTCCTTACCCGCCGCTGCTACTTCGCGATGGGCGCAGCGTCCTCAATCTGATTCAGGGACGAGCGCCGAACAATCTCTTCAAGGGACCAACGCTTCAGCTTGCTCAGCGGACGCGTCTCGCGGATGCGCACCACGTCGCCAACCCGCGCCGAGTTCTGCTCGTCGTGTGCGTAGAACTTCTTCGAGCTGCGCACGATCCGCTTGTATTTGGGATGCGCCTTGCGCATCTCGACCTCGACCACGATGGTCTTCTGCATCTTGGTCGAAACCACCTGGCCAACCTTCTCGTTGCGTCGCGAGGTTGCCGGCGCTGCCTGCACTGCTTCTGTCGTCGCCGTCATTTAGCGGGCTCCCTTTCCGGCATCTGCCGCGGCTTCTTTTGCCGCGCCGCGGATGCCCAGCTCGCGTTCGCGGGCCACGGTCTTGATCTGTGCGATCTCCTTGCGCAGCTGACGAAGCCTCTTGACTCCGTCGTTCTGCCCAAGCGAGACCTGGAAGCGAAGCCGGAAAAGCTGCTCGGAGGCTGTCTTCTCCTGGTGCAGCAGTTCGGCGTCGCTCAAATTGCGCATTTTATTGAGTTCCATTGCTTCTCTCTCCGGCGCTCAGCCTGCCCCTTGCCGGGCGGGCGGCGCGTCCTTCTCATCTGGCTCAACGAGCCCGGCTACTTGGCCGCAGCCTCAATTTTTTCCGCGCCGGGCCGCTGCACAAACTTGGTCCTCAGCGGCAGCTTGTTCGACGCCAGACGCATGGCTTCCTGCGCCACTTCCGGGGCCACGCCCTCCATCTCAAAGAGGATCTTGCCTGGCCGCACGACGGCTACCCAGTGGTCCAACGCGCCCTTGCCCGAGCCCATGCGGACTTCGGCAGGCTTCTTGGTGATCGGCTTGTCCGGAAACAGCCGCAGCCAGATCTTGCCGCCGCGCTTGATGAAGCGAGTCATGGCGATACGGCTGGCCTCGATCTGCCGGTCGGTGATATATCCGCACTCCATGACCTTCAAACCGTACTCACCGAACGAGAGCGAAGAGCCCCGCCACGCCTTACCGCGGCGCTTGCCCTTCTGCTGCTTGCGGAACTTCACCTTCTTTGGCATCAACATAACGAAAAACCTCGAAAAAACAGCGATCAGCTTTCAGCTGTCAGCCTGCAATCTGGTGCAATGCACATCCCGGTCTTACTGACAGCTGAAAGCTGTTCGCTGTCAACTGTCTTAAAATACTGACGTTCCAACCGGCGGAGTCTGGCGGCGCTTCTGCTCGTAGATATCGCCACGATAGATCCACGTCTTGACGCCGATCACGCCATAGGTGGTGTGCGCCTCGGTAAAGCCGTAGTCGATGTCTGCGCGCAGCGTATGCAGCGGCAAACGTCCCTGCAGATACCACTCTGAACGGGCAATCTCATTGCCGTTCAACCGGCCGGAGACGCGCACCTTGATTCCCTTGCAACCGAAGCGGAGGGCCGAGTCCACGCTCTTGCGCATGGCGCGGCGGAAGCTGACGCGCTTTTCCAGCTGCAGCGCGATGTTCTCCGAGACCAGCTGCGCGTCCAACTCCGGCTTGTTCACCTCGATGATGTCGATGAACACGTCGCGGCTGGTGCGCTTGCCCAGTTCCGTCTTCAGCTTTTCGATCTCCGCGCCCTTGCGGCCGATCACGATACCCGGCCGAGCGGTGCGGATGAGGAAACGCAGCTTGTTGCCCGGCCGCTCGATCTCCACCGAGCTCACACCCGCGGCCTTCAGCTTGTCGCGCAGCTCAGCCTTGAGCTTCACGTCCTCGACAAGGAGCTTGTCATAGTCGCGCTCAGAGAACCAGCGCGAACGCCACGGCTTGTTCACTCCCAGCCGGAATCCGTAAGGATGGACTTTCTGTCCCATATTCTTCCCTCAAAACCCTCTAGGCCTTCTTGCCGGCCTTTTTCTTGGTTGCCTTCGCCGCAACAGGCTCTTCAGCCTTGGTCACCAGGCCCTCGCCCGCTTCGCGCTCGGCCACTGAAACCACGATGTGCGCCAGCCTGCGCTGGTAGCGAAATGCGCGACCCATGGGCGCAGGGCGAATGCGCTTCATGCGGGGCCCGTCGTTGGCCAGTGCCTGCTTCACGTAGAGGTTATCCACGTCCAGGTCAACTCCCTGCTCGCCGGCCACATACTTGGCGTTGTCCACCGCCGAGGTCAACAGCTTGTGGATCACCGGGGCGATGCGCTTCTTGGTGAAGGCCGCCGTCTCCAGCGCCTCCTGAATTCCCCGGCCCTTGATCAGGTCGAGCACCAGGCGCGCCTTTTGCGGCGACACGCGCTGAAACTTGGCCTCGGCCCGGTATTCCTTTGTCTCGACTGCCATTGGTATGCCTTCCTCAATCTCTTCGCGCCCGGGACCCGGAAGTCCCCGCGCGGAATCCACTGCTATCGCGCCTTGGCTCCAGCCTCGGCCGCCTTGCTGCCCCCGGTATGCCCCTTGAAGGTGCGCGTGGGTGCGAACTCACCCAGCTTGTGACCCACCATGTTCTCGGTCACGTACACCGGAACAAACTTCTTGCCGTTGTGCACCGCAATGGTGTGGCCCACGAACTCGGGAAAAATGGTCGAGCGCCGCGACCAGGTCTTGACCACTTTCTTGTCGTTGGCCTGGTTGAGCGTCTCGATCTTCACGCTCAGGTGCGTATCTACAAACGGACCCTTCTTGGTCGAACGTGCCATAAATCTTCCGCTCCTCTACTTCGCCCGGCGGCTGACGATGAAGGCGTCGGTCCGCTTGTTGTTGCGTGTCTTGTAGCCGCGCGTGGGCTGACCCCACGGCGTCACCGGATGACGGCCGCCCGAGGTCTTGCCCTCGCCGCCGCCGTGCGGGTGATCCACAGGATTCATGGCCACGCCGCGGTTGGTGGGACGAATGCCCTTCCAGCGGTTGCGCCCGGCCTTGCCGATCGATACGTTCTCGTGGTCGGTGTTGCCCACCTGGCCGATGGTCGCCATGCAGTCTGCCAGCACCTTGCGGGTCTCGCCGGAAGGCAGCTTCAGCAGCGCATAGTCGCCTTCCTTGGCCACCAGCTGCGCCTGCGCGCCTGCCGAACGGGCCATCTGCGCGCCCTTGCCCGGCCGCAACTCGATGGCGTGCACCGTGGTGCCGGCGGGAATGTTCTTGAGCGGCAGGGAGTTGCCCACCAGAATGTCGGCCTCGGGGCCCGAGGACACCGTCGCGCCCACCTTCAGCCCGACGGGCTGCAGAATGTAGCGCTTCTCGCCGTCGGCATAGTGCACCAGCGCGATGCGGGCCGAGCGGTTGGGGTCGTACTCGATCGTCGCCACGCGTCCCGGCACGCCATACTTCTCGCGCTTGAAATCGATGAGGCGCAGCTTCTGCTTGTGGCCGCCGCCGTGATGGCGGATGGTCAGGTCGCCCGAATTGCGGCGTCCGCCGGTGCGCTTGCGCGTGGTCAGCAGCGGCTTGTGCGGCTTATCCGTCGTCAGGTCTTCATTGACCAGCGAGGTTTGGAAGCGCAGCGTCGGCGTTACCGGTCTATATGTTTTGATTGCCATCGTCTTTGTCCTGGAGCCCCGGCGCACCAACTTAAGCGCCGCTCTCCCCGTTTCTCCGAAGCCTGGCTATTGCTCTCAGGCTCCGATAGTCCTTCGCTATGGGCCGCAGCCCCTGCAACCCTTACAGGTTGCTCACGTACTCCGGCATCTTCTCGCCGGCCTTCAGGCGCACATACGCCTTCTTCCAGTCCGGCTTGTAGCCCGCGAACTTGCCGCGGCGGCGCTCCTTGCCCAGCACATTGGCCGTGCGGACCGCGGCTACCTTCACCTTGAAGAGAGCCTCGACGGCCTGCTTGACCTCGATCTTCGATGCCTCGGGCGCCACGTCAAACACCAGCGTGCCCTCGGTTTCCTTCACGCCCAATCCCTTTTCGGTAATCAGCGGGCGGCGAATCACAGTGTAGAGAGTCGGCATTACGCGGCCTCCGTCTGTGCCAGCTTGCGCTTGGACACGGATTTCTCAAGGGCCTCAGCGAGCTGCTCAATGGCGGCCTTGGAGAAGATGGCGCGCTCATAGCGGAGCAGATCGTAAGGATGCACCTCGTTGTTGAGTACCAGCTCGACGCCCTTCAGATTGCGCGCGCCCAGCACCAGGGACTGGGTCAGCGTCTTGCCGTTTTCCACCAGCAGGGTTGTGCGCTTCGCATCCAGCTTGTCGAGCGCCGCGCGGTAGAGCTTCGTCTTGGCGTCCTTGATCTCCAGCGTATCGACCACCGTCAGCTTGCCGTCGGCCAGCTTGGAAGCCAGGGCCGAGCGCAGCGCGCCGAGCAGCTTCTTGCGCGGGAAGGCGTACTCGTAGCTGCGCGGCTGGGGTCCATGCACCGTATATCCATGACGCCACAGGGGCGAGCGCACCGAACCGATACGAGCCCGGCCCGTGCCCTTCTGCTTCCACAGCTTCTTGCCCGAACCAGCTACCTGCGTGCGGCTCTTGGTGGCGTGCGTGCCCTGGCGCAGCGAGGCGCGGTAGTGCTTCACCGCCTCCCACAGCAGAGCCTCGTTCACCTGCTCCGGCGCGAACACCGCGTCGGCCAGCTCAAGCGAGCCCACCTTGTCACCGTTCAGATTCAATACATCCACGTTTGCCATCGTCTTCTTCTTCCGCCGGTCTCTTCTCCGGCTCTCAATCTCTTGCCGCCCGAAGGCGGCCATTGCCTGGACGGCCAGTCCTACTTGCGCTTCGCGGTGGCCTTCTTTGAAGCCTTCAGCGGATCGACCGTGCCCGAACCGGCAAAGCCACGGCGCTCGCGCGGCGGAGCCTTGGCCTTCGAGATCAGCACATAGCCGTCACGCGGGCCGGGTACCGCACCCTCGACCATCAACAGGTTCTCGTCGAGGTCGATGCCGCGAATGCGCAGATTGCGCACCGTCACCTGATCCGTGCCGTAGTGGCCGGGCATGCGCTGGCCGGGAAAGACGCGCGACGGAAAGCTGGACGCGCCAATCGAACCCTGCACCTGGAACATGTGGCCGTGCGACTTGGGACCGCCGCCAAAACCGTGACGGCGCACAACGCCGGCAAAACCACGGCCCTTGGAGGTGCCAATCACGTCGACAAATTTTGCATTGGAGAAGATGTCCACCAGCACGCGGTCGCCCGCCTTGGTGTTCTCTTCACCTTCGAGAGCAGCCTCAACAGCCACTTCCTTGATCACCTTCACCGGCGGCGCTTCGGTCTTGGCAAAGTGCCCCGCCTGCGGCTTGGTCACGTTCTTGGCCTTGATGAACTCGACCAGTCCGATCTGCGCGGCGTCATAGCCATCCCTGGCTGCCGTCTTCAACTGCGTAATCACGCAGGGGCCGGCCTGCAGCACCGTAATCGGGTGCACGTCGCCCTTCTCGTCGAAGACCTGCGTCATGCCGATTTTTTTACCCAGAATTCCTGTAACTGCCATGTCTTCCTCACCTCATCATGCGATGTTGAATGCATCGCACTGCCGGGGTCCTTCCGGACCTTTTGATCCGCTTCGCGTTCACCTCGCGAAGGTTATTCTGCGGCGGCCCTCAGCGGGCGACTGCCGCACCGCAGGTACTTACTTTTCAAATGCCTTGATCTCGACATCGACGCCGGCGGGGAGATCGAGCTTCATCAACGCATCCACCGTCTGCTGGGTCGGTTCGAGAATGTCGATCAGCCGCTTGTGCGTGCGAATCTCAAACGCCTCGCGCGACTTCTTGTCCACGTGCGGCGAACGCAGCACGCAGTACTTGTTCTTGATCGTCGGCAAGGGAATCGGGCCGGCTACTGTTGCGCCGGTGCGCTTGGCCGTCTCCACAATCTCGCCGGTCGAAGTGTCCAGCACGCGATAGTCGTATGCCTTCAACCGAATGCGAATTCTCTGTCCTACCATGCCATCCATCTTCCTCTGCCAGCCAACAGCTAACAGTTGTCAGTTTTCAGTTACAAGACCGCACTGTTAGCTGTCCGCCGCCAGCTGTTACTTGATGATCTCCGAGATGGTGCCCGCGCCTACCGTGCGGCCGCCCTCGCGGATTGCAAACCTCAGTCCCTTTTCCATGGCCACCGGCGT
>JAJXZL010000011.1 GCA_021780075.1 Acidobacteriota bacterium | reverse complement strand
GTGATGGCCACAATCTTTGCCTCCGGCACGTGTTCTGCTGCCATCAGTTGGGGCATGGCAAAGGAGGCGAAGCCGTTAATGAATCCCAGGGTGGCGCCGGACAGCCCCATCACCCACACTGGCGGATTGCGGCGGCTGAATTCCACGTTGGCCTCCGGGAAGTCCCCTCATCCTGTCGCTTCGGTCACCAGTGGCCTGCTCGAATCCTGGAACTGGCGACCGTCCGCTGCTGCTTCGTCGCCTCTGGAGCAGGATGCGCAAAAGCTTCTGCCACCCAAGGCCCGGAGCACTCGCTCCGGGCCTTTTGCTTGCGGGTCGATGTGTGGGGTTGTCTACTTCTTGCCCCAGAAGTCGGGAGAAGAGGTGACCCACGAGTCAGGCACATAGCTGATGTGTGGGCCGAAGGCGAACAGGTTGCTATCTGACGATTCAACATCGGCAGCCAGGCTTTTCCTCAGCATCTGGAGCTGATCCTCGCCTACGCTGTCACGGAATTTCTTGCCGTTCTCGCGCATCGTGTCCACGACAGAGAGGGACTCCATCGGGGTAACGAGGATGAAGACGTTATCACTGCCCATGCCATACATCTTTTCGAACATGGCCCAGTGCGCTTCGGGAATCGACGATTGGTAGGCTTTGATCATGAGTTTCACGGTATGCTCCCAATCCTGGGCATGGCCGCGACGGACATGGAACAGAATGATCCGCATGAAGCGCATCTTCGATAGGTCAATGGGGCCGCCGAGGCTGAGGTCTTTCTCATAGGAGTAGATGCTGCTGCTACGGGCGGCAATCATCGGAGCTTCCGATGCGTTGTCCGCGCTCAGCGTTTCCTCCAGCTTGGACATGGCCATGGTTTCGTCATGTGCCTTTTGCAGATCGGCGAAGGAGTCAAATCCGTGTATGTAGAGAACACGGCTTCCTCCTGTGATGGACCCCATGGCGACGTAGTGGCTCGGGGCATTGGCCGCGCGCATCGCCTGCACCTCTTCGCTTTCAAGCTTTGCGTATGCGCCGTTCTGGTTGGGCTTGATTTCGACATTACTCAGGTAGAGGTATTTGCTGGGGCTGTGGACCTGCCCGGCCTCCTGCTGTGCAAGAGCAGCGGGAATCGGGTTGAGAGTGAGCCCCGCGCACAAAAGGCACAGGGCTGCTACGGAGCGGCTTTGAAATTTCACGGGTATTGGCCTCCTGGTTTGAAATCGGGGGGAAGGCGGCAATCATACCACCGATGAAGTAAAAAATGAGAATTCCTTTTCCGCCGGTCTGCGAAGAATCGGATCCACGAACTTTTTGATGCCAGCCGGGAACTTCGCAGCGTTTGCATAAAATTATGAAGAGGTATGCCATGCTATAGAGAGTTTCCGTCGCAGCCATGCACCTGCGGCCTCGCGTAACGGATATTTCCCTGGTCCAATCTGTCGGACATCCGCCCGGTCCGTACCCCCCCCTACCCCCCCTACCCCCCTATACCCCCGAAAATAATTCGCAGTTTTCCACAGAAAGTTTGCAGAGGATGATTATGCACTTGACACATATGAACCATAAATGTTGCACTAAGGATGCCGTGACAGGGCAGCTCCTATTGCCATATCGCGATACCTCGATATATTTTACTTGCCGCTTGGGGTGTCGTTAGTGCATCCTATTACTAAGGGGTGATGTAGAGCACTTCCAATTGGGGATTGCTGGAATTTAATGACAATTGGTAAGTATTGGTAGTACGATTGCCCAACACTCAAGGGAAGCATGATGCAGCCGATGCATTATGCGTGACACTTTGGTAGCTGACGAGTCTAAACATCATCCACTGCGGTCCATGTAGATTGCACACGTAATTGGAATCGCTTTCGCCGCTGGAGAACATCCATGAACAGCCCCTCTGTCACGAAATCTGAGAACAATGCTGGTAGCCTCCCTGTGGGCAATAATTCACCAGCGCCCACCGTCACGCCGACGCCTAGCGGTGGCTGGTTCACCGGGTGCACCCAAGTATTTCGTTCTAACGCAACAAACGCGGTTGGAACTGTGGCTGGCGGTGCGCTCGTAAGCCGCGCAAAGGAGCGGTGATAGCCGCTTTTCAGTAGAATCTTAGTACCATGTTCGCACGCTGTAATGTGCCGCATGAATTGGGATGCGGTGAAAGCCCCGGTTGCCGGATTCACCAGAAATGCAAATTCCGCGTGGGGAAGGTCAATTATGGCCTGCGAACTCATCGGATTCGGGCAGTGTGGAGGCCCAAGCACAAACTGGAGCCCGAGTTGCGCGTCCGGCATTGCTGTTGGGAGTAGTTCTTCGAGCCAAGTCCCAGCCTGGTTGCGCTGCGCGTAATTTTCCGACCGTTCAGTAGCGACATAGTATTGGTGCACGATCATCTTTCGGACGTCTACTTTTGCAACCTCGGCAACCTGATGCTGTCCGTTTGTGTATTGATTTAGAAACGCGATAAACCGGTTAGCGTGATCTTGCTCTTCCGTGTTTAAGGGTAGGCGATCACATACCGTCCCCCGATCTACTGGCAATGCCAACGCTCGTTCTCGATACTCCTCCCAGATCGCGATTGCTTCCTCCGGCGTTCGGGAAGGAACGCACTCGGTAGTGAAGGTGGCAATTGCGTCGTCTCGCGTCATCCATCCAGGTAATATTCTGGCGCGAACAGTCGGAACAGTAACCAAGGCAGTGGACATCAACCCATCCTTCTCATTTAACGATTACTAGTGCATAATCATAAAAGCGGAGAGGTAGGGAGTCGAACCCGCAGTGCATCACCACTGCCGTTCGGAGTTTATAAGGCTCCTAGTCGTCCCGGCGACAGTACCCCTCCAAATTTAGCATGGCTCACCACGGCCCGTTTCGCCTGTCCTCGCCAAGAGATTAGCGAATCGGGCCTTCTTGCTTGCGCCTGCCGTCACGGTGAGCGTGATGCCGACGGGCCGCCACTCTTCTTATCATTTGCCCTCCTTTGGCGCGACGGATTTCTGCGACTCGTACTCGCGCAAGCGGTCGATTAAACCGAACACGAAGTTGCGGTCATCAGAACTCATAGTGAATACGTCCACGGATACCGTTAATGTCAGCGTGCCCCCATTGTGAAGTTGAATAGTCTTCGTGCTCCCATGCGCCGGGGACAGAAGCTCCGGAAAAGCGCTCGATTGCTCTTCTCCGTTTTCCTTGCTTCGCCCGTTTGTAAGGCGCTTGCGCCGAGTCCCAGGCGTAGCGCGAATCTGCGTTTGAAGGAACGAGGACAGGGGAAGATCAGAATGCTTCGCAGCTTGCAGGAAAAAGGTGGTCGCTTTCTTCTTCGTCTCGCCAGAAACCCCATACTTCTCAATGGAGTCGTCTAGCATCTTCACCGTCATTTTGGTGAGGTCTTGGCTAATCAGGTCCGAATAACCGTGCTCAAGAAGCACCCGAACTGCATGCGCCCGCTTATCCGCAGGAGTGGAAACGAACTTCTCAAGGCGCTCAGTGGGGCGATTGTCACTGTCAATCAGATCAAAAAAGCGCAGCGCCCCCATAATCAAGCCTTGCATGCCGCCCGGTTGCGTGCGCCAGATACTTCGATCAATCAAGGGCGGAACGCCGTGAGCCGAAAACGCTTCTAGCGAACTGAGAAAAGTCTTGAATGGAAGATAAGGGGCTGCCGCCTGTTTCGTTTCGTCCGCCATTGAGCACTCCTTTTACTAGCGCAAATTCGTTAAGGAGATTATAGGCGCATCGATTCGCGAATCGCAAGAGGATTTTTGCAACTGATTGGCGATTGCGGCTAAAGTAGCCCTCAAGAGGTGCGAAAATGCAGCGAGGGGACACCGTTTTGGTTCTGGATGCCTTTGGTAACAAACTACTTAGGAAGGTTGCTGACTGTAATGGAACTATCTTGTTTGTGTGCCTTCCTGAAGAGTGGGAATTAGCTCAATCGGAAAAACGAGAGCCAAGTTCAATTGGATTTCGTATTTGGGATGTGGTGAATGAAGGTAAATAAGGACCAGTTTGACGCGCTTCTGCACCGTATGATGCAAACGCCGCCTGAGCCGAAGAAAACGATAAGGACGGAAGGGATAAAGGGCTCCAAAGAACCCCTCATTCCCCCTGCGTCAACTCCGCGTAAGGCATAGGTTCTACGCCAAGCATGGCCCGCAGGGTCGGGTTGAATCGGTCGTCTGCCTTCCGTGCGTTGAACCGCGTCTCAAACTCGCTCAGATAGCGGTGCAAGTGCTTTATTGAGACGGCGTGGAAACTGCCTATGATGGCCCTCTTGAGCAGCGAGAAAGCCGATTCAATGGTGTTGGTGTGAACCTGCCCGGTCGGGCCGGTGACGTAATATCCCGCGCTGTGATTGATGGTGAAGTGACGATTCTCGTACTTCTTGAGCGCCAGAGGATACGAGCGGAAGTCGTCAGTCAAGATCACCTCCACCTCGTCTGATACATGCTCTTCAACTACCCTGCGGATTGTCTCAGACTTTGCGTCTATGACGTGAACCATCTTGACGGGCCCGCCACGTTGGCGAAGACCGATGACAACGTGCTTCTTCTCTGTGGACCGTCCAAGTAGCCCTTTGTGGCGTCCGCCGATGTACGTCTCATCGACTTCCACAATGCCGCTCAGGTTCGCGGAACCGCTCTTCTCCATCGCTTTGCGAATTCGGTGCGCCAGATACCACGCAGTGCGATAGGAGCCGATTCCCAGGTGGTGCATGAGTTGATTCGCGGAAACGCTCTTCTTCGCGTCCACGATCAGCGCAAGCGCCATGAACCATTTGGTCAACGGAAGATGGGAGTCGTTGAAGATCGTGCCGGAAGTGGCTGAGAACTGCTGTTTGCAGGTAGGCTCAAGGCACTGATAGATGCGCGTCCGCTTGTTCTTGCTAGAAGTCTTGCGCGTAATGCGGCTGATATGGTCACTGCCGCAAACAGGGCAACGGATGCCATCAGGCCAGCGCATCGACTCAAGGTAAGCCAAGCAATCATCATCGGTCTTGAACTGTTGTGCAACGTCTATAAGATTCATAGAGAACTCCAACGTAGATAGAGTCTCACTATTCTATTTATGTGTCAAGTGCATAATCATCTTGCAGAGAATTCCCAGCCAACGTGGAAACGCCCGGCTCACAAACGCCGGGCGCTTCCATACGAGATTTTACTTATGGCGTTTATTGCAGCGCCGCATCTACCGCCGCCGCGAGCATCTTGAGGCCGGTGGCGATGTTGGGGCCGAGGTGGACGCGGAGTGCGCGGCGGCCACGGGACTCCAGCACGGCCATGTCGCCCGCGGCCTGGGCGGCGATGACTACGCCGAAGCTGTACTTCTGGCCGGGAATGGCAAGGTCTGTCGCGTGGTCGGCGGTGATTTGCAGGAAGACGCCGGTGTTGGGTCCGCCCTTGTAGTCCTGCCCGGTGGAGTGGAGGAAGCGCGGGCCGAAGCCGAGACAGGTGGCCACGTGTTTGGCGTCGCGCACCTTGTGACGCAGGGCCTGGATTGCCGCTTCGTGCTCAGGGAACATGGGCAAATAGGCCAGCGCGGCGAAGTAGTCGCCGGGGTGAAGCTGGGCGAAGTGGGCGCGCAAATAGCCGGCCAGGTTCAGAGAGGGTGCGGCGGCCTTGAGCTTTGCGGCGTAGGCATCGGTTGCGTAGAGGGCAAATTCGACGTTTGCCATGGAGCCGACGAGCGCAGGCACACGCTCAGGCAGCTTGCCGGTCTGCTCATAGGCCGAGGTGAGGGCGCGGGTTTCGATTTTGGCTGATTCGACGTCGGGCTGGTTGAAGGGGTTGATGCCCATGACGGACCCGGCGACGGCGGTGGCTACTTCCCAGGTGAAGAACTGGCCGAAGATTTCATAGAGATCCTCAATCTCAAAGTGGACGACCGGATGCCCGGCGGCTTCGAGCGCGGCGACCTTGGCGTCCAAACTCGCGTCCGCCGTGTTTTTCAGCCGGACGTAGGCGAAGATGCGGTCTTTGCCGTAGACCGAGGGATCGCCGATGGCCTCGCGGTCCACGGGCGTAATGCCCTTGCCCAGCTTGCCGGTGGATTCGGCGATGAGCTGCTCAAGCCATGCGCCGAGGTCGTAGATTTCCGGCGAGGTGAAGATGGTGATCTTGTCGCGTCCGGCGTTGGCGGCGGAGCCGAGAATCAGGCCCAACTGCACGGCAGGATTGCTGGCAGGCGCGAGCCTGGCGGCAGCAACTGCCTTGGCCGCTTCGGCGAGGAGTTTGGCCGTATCGAGGCCGGCGACGGTGGCGGCGACGACGCCAAAGTTGGAGAGCGCTGAGTAGCGTCCGCCGATTTCGGGATCGCCGTAGAAGATGTGGCGGAAGTTGTCGGCCTTGGCGACCTGCTCCATTTTGGAGCCGGGATCCGTGATGGCGAGGAAGTGGGCGCCGGCCTTGTCGGCTCCGACGGCTTTCTGCATCTCGGCGAAGAAGTACTGCTTCAGCACGTTGGGTTCGAGCGTTGACCCAGACTTGCTGGCGACGACGGCCAGGGTCTCAGCCAGGTTGACCTTGTCACGAGCGGCTTTCACCTGCGCCGGGTCAGTGGAGTCCACGATGTGAAGCGCCGGGAAGCCGGGCTGCTGGCCAAAGGTGACGGCCAAAACCTCAGGGCAGAGGCTGGAGCCTCCCATGCCGAGCAGCAGCACGGATTTGAAGCCGGCGGATTTGACGTCGGTGGCAAGCGCGGCAAAGGCGGGCAGGTCTTTCTGCTGGCGTTCAACGATGTCAATCCAGCCGAGCCATTTTTCCTCGCCGTCGCGGGTCCACAGGCTTGGGTCTTTCTTCCAGAAGCGGGCAACCTTGTCAGCGGATTGCCAGTCGGCGGCAGCCGCATCCACGGCGCCGCGAAGATTGTCGGGTAGAACAAATCGAAAGCTCATATCGCTATTCATTGTGCCTGAAAGTCTCCGAGGACGGTAAGAATGATGCGCACATGCACATGTGCGCGCAGTCTGCGCGCAATAATTCAGGATGACCGGGCCCTCTGCTGCGCAAAAACGGGCATCTGCCAGGCCATCCGTTGGTTTGGATGCGGAGCCTGGCAGAACAGCAGCCTGAGTATCCGGGTAACGTCGCGCTCAGGCCGTCTTGCCAGGCCAGCGGGGCGTGATGCGGATCAAATCAAGGCCGCCGAGGTCCTGAATCGCGAAGATTGGCGAGGACGCAGGAACGGCGACGATGCCCCTTTCAGGCAGCTCGACCGATTCAAAACCCGAGCTTGCAAGTCGGCCAGCACCCGCAGCCGCGAACAGGTAGGCCAGCCCTGGAGCCTTCTCGCTGCTGCTACGCAGGCTGGTGCTTGTCCGGCTCGTTGCCACGGGAATTCGCTCGACGCAAAAGTAGTTCTCATCTACAAGCACGGTGCGGTCGGGTAGCACGGTGGGCGGAACCTTGCCCGCGCGGGTGGTAAGCCGCGTAGCCTCGAGTGATTTTTCGATTTGCAGCGGGCGGGGGCGTCCGAAGTCGTACATGCGATAGGTCAGGTCGCAGTTCTGCTGGGACTCAAGCAGAATGGACCCTGGCCAGATGGTGTGTACTGTTCCGGCGTCCACAAAAATCATGTCTCCGGCAGCAACGGGGAGGACATTCAGGCTGTTTTCCAGAGTGCCTTCCTGGATGCCTGCCCTGACCTGCTCCAGGGTGACTCCGGGCTTGAGCCCGACAGCCAGCTGTGCGCCTGGCTCGGCGGCCAGCGCGTACCAACATTCGGTTTTGCCGCGGGGCTCACCGTACTTCTGCGCCAGCGCGTCGTCGGGGTGCACCTGAACGCTGAGCTTATCGCGCGCAAAGATCACCTTGAGCAGCAGGGGCGAGTCGGTTGTGGGCGCCGACTTGCCAAGCAGCGCTTCAGGCACCTCATGGAAGAGGTCGCCCAGCTTTTTACCGGCGTGCGGCCCGGTGGCCACAGGACAATCATCGCCAGTGAGCCAAACCTCCCCGATTGGATCGCTGTCTGTAACGAGTTCGTACCATGGGCGAAGATCGGTGAAGCCCCACACGCGGGGCACAAACCTTGGCTCGATGCGAAAAGGCGTAAGCTCCGCAAACGCGGGCAGCCCCTCACCCGCCATGCGGGCATCATTTTTTTTCCGAAAGAATGAGAATTTTGCCATCTCGAAAAACGCTCAGTACCGAGGCCGGGAGAAACAGCATCGGCAATTTCACTCTAGCAGACTGTCGCGGCACATTCGATCGGATCGCAGGTGTGCCGGCGGATACGCGAGGTGCCGCATGCTGTTCACTTCAAAGTACGAGAATCGCCAGGTCCCAGCACAAAGTGGAAAACCCAACCAACAGGCGAGAGGCAACCTGGGCGCGCTGTGAGCGCCTGAACGGATAAGAAATGAGTGGAGCAAGACGGCTTCGCTCTGCTCCTTCCGTTATCCCTCTGGAAAAGAGCCTGTGAGAGCCGTATTCTCGTTTGCATGCCGCATTCGCTCATCTTTGATCATATGTTTCAGTTGCCGCTTCCCTTCGCGGAGAAGCTGCTCAGGCCGGTCATCGTCTATCTGGTGCTGGTTTTGCTGCTGCGCTTGTTTGGCAAGCGCGAACTGGCTCAGCTGAATCCCTTTGATCTCGTCGTCCTGCTGTCGCTGTCGAATACGGTGCAGAATGCCATTATCGGCGACGACAACTCGGTGACCGGGGGAGTGATCGGAGCCTTTGGCCTGCTGGCCATCAACTGGCTGGTGGTGCGCGTTCTTTTCCGATCGCGCCGGATGACCCGCGCGCTGGAAGGCCGCGCTACGGTGCTGATTCACAATGGGCAGATCGACAGGAAAGCGCTGGAGCGCGAAAGACTGACGCGCGAGGAACTGCTGGCGGTTGTTCACCGGCAGGGTTTTGAAGGCTTTCACCAGATACACCGCTGCGAACTGGAGCCGAATGGAACGTTCTACGTGGAGGCCTTCGACCCCTCCGTGGCCGACAAGCGCCACAAGGAACTGATGGAGCGGCTCGATGTGCTCAGTCGCGAAGTGGCCACGCTGCGTGCCCAGCCTTCAGGCCAGTAGGCGCTTTCATTTGCGCGATTTTTGCGTCTTAGACTGTAGAATCTCTCCTCCAGGAGACTTCCCCATGCAATCCGGCGCTGGCTGCAATTTCATCTCCCTCCTGGCATTCTCCTCGGTGGCCCTTGCCACGCTGGCGGGTGCACAGACGCTCAAGCAGCGCCCGCCGTCGCCTGCAACTGCTCAGATCGCGCCCAGGACAAGCGTTGCAGCGCAGGTCCCTGCCGAGCCCGTGCTGCCCCAGGGCACGAGCATGCAGGTGGAGATTACCCGACACTACCCGATGAAGTCCGGCGAAGCCATCGAGGGCAGGCTGCTGCACCCCATCTATGTGCAGGGCAAGCTGGCGGTGCCAGAGAACACACTGCTTCACGGAGAGGTCGTGTCTCTGCAGCCGGACAGAAAGGCGCGCTGGCATGCGCGGTTGATGGGAGACTTTACGCCCTTCCACAAACCCCAGGTCCGCTTTGACGAATTGATGCTTCCGGGCGAACCGCTGCCCATCTCCGCAGCGACTGCCGTAAACGGGGCTCCGGTGCTGCATTTGACGGCTCCCGGCGTTACGCCGAAGAAGTCTTTTTTTGCCCGCCATTGGGCTGAGGCCAAGAGCCAGTTCCACAACCGGATGGCTTACTTCACCGCGCCGGGCAAGGGCGACCGCGCGTTGCAACTGCTCTATCACCAACTGCCTTACCATCCCGAACGCATCGAGGCGCACACGGCCTGGTCCTTTGAACTGACCGCGCCCTTAACGGTGCCCGACCCTCCACAAGCTGCGCCGGCAGTGGCTGCGGCCGCGCCAACCTCTAGCAACCCGGAAACATGGGCCGTTCATGCACTGCTCACAGGCGATCTGACCTCGGCCACCGCCCGGCCTGGCGATCCCGTGCGGGCGCTGGTGGTGGAACCTGTCTTCGACAGGGAAAAGCAACTCGTGGTTCCGCAGGGAGCCACGCTGATCGGCAAGGTGGCCTCGGCCAAGGCTGCCCGCTCCTTTGGCCGTAACGGCAAGTTGCGCTTTACCTTTCAGCAAGTGCGCTTTCCCGAGGGGTATGACAGGCAGGTGCAGGGATCGCTGGCAGGAGCAGCGACCGAAAAAACGCAGAATCTGTCTCTCGATGCCGAGGGCACGATCAGCCCGCGCAAGCAGTCCAGCGCCATTGCTCCCCTGCTGCTGACGATGCTGGCCGGACGCGCCCTGGACACGGACGGCAACATGACCGCGCAGGCCGGCGTTGCCTCAAACGGTTTTGGCATCCTAGGGCGCATCGTGGGCGTGGCGGCAGGCGACCGCAATTTGGCCGCCGGAATCGGCTTCTATGCGGCCGGGCTGTCGTTCTACGAGAACTTTCTGTGCTCGGGCCGCGACGTGGTATTTCCCAAGGACACGCGCATCGAGATCCAAACCACCCCGCTGCGCGCTCCGGTGCTGAAGCCGGAAGGGCAGTAGAAACTCTCCCGGTTTTTATATATTCCTGTTGCGGATATATCCGTAATGGATATATATTTCTTCCATGGCAAGTGGAACCGCACCGGCGACGCCGCTCACTCCCGCTGTTTTCGCCATCCTGCTCTCGCTGGCCGACGGCGACAAACACGGTTACGCCATCATGAAGGATGCTCGTGCGCCCGAAGGCGGCAGCGTTGCGATGGGGCCGGGGACACTGTACGGATCGCTGGACCGGATGATGCGCGATGGGTTGGTGAAGGAGTTGGGTGTCTCTGACGATGAGCGTCGCCGCTACTATCGGCTGACCGCGCTGGGACGCGCCGCACTGGCCGCAGAAGCGCAACGGATGAGCGCCGCCGTCAAGAAGGTGCGGTCGCTGGGGCTGCTGCCGCAGGGAGGCCGAGGATGAAGTCGCGCTCCTTGGATGACCGGATGGAGAGGTTCTACACCTTAACTCTCCGGCTCTATCCAGCGCCTTTTCGCGAGGCCCACTCATCCGCGATGCGGCAAGCCTTTCACGATGCACTACGCGACAACACACTTGCACGCCGCGTTCTCATTCCAATCGTAGTTCGGGACCTTGTGATCTCTCTCGTCAAGGAGCATCTGGTTATGCTGCGTGCTTCACTTGCTCGTCCTGCACTTCTCTTTAATGCTGCCGTTCTGGCCGGGATCTCCACGGTGCTTGCGCTGGCGCTCTATGCGATTCCGCAACAGGTGCTGCGCCTGGGCGCGAACGACCCGCAGGTGCAGATGGCTGGGGATCTCGCGGCGCGGCTGGAGCAGGGAGTCGCGCCCGCGGCGGCTGTTGTGCCTGATTCGATTGACATGGCACGCAGCCTTGCGCCCTTCGTGATTGTGTATGACGATGCGGGCCGGCCGGTTGCGTCGCAGGCGATGCTCAACGGCAGCGTTCCCACTCCGCCGAGCGGTGTGTTCAATTACGTGCGCACGCATGGCGAGGAGCGCGTGAGCTGGCAGCCGGCGCGCGGCTCAGCCGGGCCGGTACGCATTGCGGCAGTGGTGATGCGGGTGAACGGAGCGCATCCGGGGTTTGTGCTGGCGGGCCGCTCGCTGCGCGAGGTGGAAGCGCGCGAGCAGCTTGTTCAGCATCTGGCAGGGTTGGCGTGGCTGGCCATGCTTGGGCTGATTGCCGTGGGCACGCTGGCCTTTGGCTGGTATACGCGGCCGCGGACGACTGCCTGACGCGTTCGAGATTCTGCCGCGCCAAGGCGGGAGCGGCGGAGCCTGTGCGAGGCGACTACTCCCACTCGATGGTGCCGGGCGGCTTGGACGTGATGTCGTAGACGACGCGGTTGATGCCGCGGACTTCATTCACGATGCGGCTGGAGATGCGCTTGAGGACTTCATAAGGCAGCGGGCTCCAGTCGGCGGTCATGCCATCCTCAGAGTGCACGGCGCGCACGGCGGCTGTGTAGGCGTAGGTGCGCTGGTCACCCATCACGCCCACGCTCATCACCGGCAGCAGCACGGCAAAGCTCTGCCAGATGGATGAATAGAGGCCGGCGGCCTTGATCTCCGAGACAACAATTTCGTCGGCTTCCTGCAGCAAGGCCACGCGCTCCGGCGTGACTTCGCCGAGGATGCGAACGGCGAGGCCGGGGCCGGGAAATGGCTGGCGGCCGAGGATGTCTTCGGGCATGCCGAGGTCGCGGCCGATGCGGCGCACTTCATCCTTGAAAAGATCGCGGAGCGGCTCAATGAGCTTGAGCTTCATGCGCTCTGGCAGGCCGCCGACGTTGTGGTGGCTCTTGATGGTCTGGCTGGGTCCCTTGACGCTGCTGGACTCGATGACGTCGGGGTAGAGCGTGCCCTGCACCAGCCAGTCCACGCCGCCGGTTTGTTTTGCGATGCGCGTGGCCTCGTCGTCGAAGACAGCGATGAACTCCGCGCCGATGCGCTTGCGCTTGACTTCGGGATCAGTGACGCCGGCCAGTTGCGCCAGGAAGCGCTGGCTGGCATCGACGGCGACGATGTTGAGGCCGAGCTTGTCGCGCAGATTTTTCTGCACGCTGGCGAACTCGTTTTTGCGCAGGACTCCGTTGTTGACGAAGATGCAGGTGAGCTGATTGCCGATGGCCTTGTGGACGAGCACAGCGGCGACAGAGGAATCGACGCCTCCGGAGAGTCCGCAGATGACGTGGCCGCTGCCGACCTTCTGGCGAATCTGCGCGACGGTGGTTTCAATGAAGTGGGCGGGGGTCCAATCGCCGCGCGCGCCGCAGATGCTGAAGACAAAGCTCTTGATGAGTTGAGGGCCGAGGGGCGTGTGGTGGACTTCAGGGTGGAACTGCACGGCCCAGATGCGGCGCTGCTCATTGGCGATGCCGGCGAGCGCGTTGGAGGTGACGGCGGTGCGATGGAAGCCGGCGGGCAACTCAAGCGCCTCGTCGCCGTGGCTCATCCAGACGGCGAGGGTGGGCGGCAGGCCGGCGAAGAGCGGCGTAGCGGCGTCTTCGATGGTGACTTCGGCGTGGCCATACTCGCGCTTGGACGCGGAGCGCACCTTGCCGCCGAGATGATGCACGATGAACTGCAGGCCGTAGCAGATGCCGAGAACAGGCACGCCGAGATCGAGCAGGGCAGGGTCGGCGGCGGGCGCGTCGGCATCGTAGACCGACGACGGACCGCCGGAAAGGATCAGGCCGATGGGCTTGTGCGCCTGAATTTCAGCCAGGGGAACAGTGCAGGGCAGTACGACAGAAAAAACGTTCTGCTCACGAATGCGGCGGGCGATCAGCTGCGTATACTGCGAGCCGAAATCAAGGATGACGATGGTTTGGGTGTCCACTCCCTAGTGTGGCAGGAGGGCGGGCGGGATGTAAAGACAATGCGACGCAATATTGGCTGCTGGGCGCAAGCGCTGAGGCTGAGGGGGCCTCTAGCGATGGAGGAAGCGATACGCGAAGCCCACGCTGAATCCGTTGGGCGTCATGCCGTTGTTGGTCTGGCCGGGAATGGCGGGAGCGCCGGGCCAGAGCTGATACTCATAATCCCCGCGCACAGCGAACCTGGGAGTGAGCTGGTAATCGACGCCGCCACCGGGCGCCATGGCAAAGTATTTGCCGTATCCGATGTTGTAGGGGAAGTTATTTCTCCCCACACCGATAAGGAACTTTGCATACGGCCTGAACTTCACCCAGTGCAGGGTGGTCATTTTAGGGCCTATCAGGTAGTGATCCTGGGTTTCACCCGAGACGCCGTTGAAGTGGAGGAAGCGCATCTCCCCTTCGACTGCAATGCGGGGGGTCACGCTCCAGTCAACAAAAGCGCCTATGCCGTCAAGCCGGTGCGACGGGCTGTAATCCGGTTGAAAGTTGGAGAACTCCGCGCCGGCCCAGAGGTTGATGTGCCTGTCGTACGCCGAGGGCGCAGCCTGCGAAAAGAGCCGGGATGGCGACAGGACCACAGTGGCGAGAAAGAGCAGGGCAACCAGGACTTTCACTGGCAAAATCTGAAGCTTTCCGGTCCCGCAGGAGTGTGCGTGTAATGCATTCATCGCTGCCCTCATGATATAGCACCGCGCCCCCCGGCCACGGCCCTGGTTGCCTACAGGGGATTAGACCGTCCGGGGACAGAAAGGCAGTCTTGTTGCGACAAGGCGCGGCAGGCGAGAACCTGTATTGCAGAGTCAACAGCTTCTCGCCGCGGGCTTACGGCATCGGCACGCCCCTGCTCTTGTACACCGCGCCGGCTTTCATCACGAACTGCACATTCTGGAGCACGCGAATGTCATCGAGGGGGTTTTTATCGACGGCGATGATGTCTGCCCATTTGCCGGGCTCGAGGGTGCCCGTCTTTGCGCTCCAGCCCATCAGGTCAGAGGCATTGATGGTGGCGGTCTGCAGCGCGGCCAGCGGAGACATGCCGAACTGGTTCACATAGACCTCCAGCTCGTGGGCGTTGAGCCCGTGGGGATAGACGGCGGCGTCCGTCCCCATGGCGATTTTTACGCCGGCCTGCATGGCGTGCTTGATGTTGCTCTTGGCCACGGCGCTCACATCCTTCATCTTCTGCTGGTAAAAGGGCGGCAGGTGGCCATATTGCAGCATCCAGTCTTCGAGATAGAGGGTGGGCACGAGGTATGTGCCGCGCTTCTTCATTTCGGCGATAGCTTCGTCATTGATATAGCTGCCATGCTCGATGGAGTCCACGCCGGCCTTGGTGGCCCACAGGATGCCCTGCGCGCCGTGGGCGTGTGCGGCGACCTTGCGGCCGAGGCGGTGGGCATCCGCCACAATGGCCTCCATTTCCTCGAGGGTGAACTGGGATGCCTGTGGATCGTCGCCCTTGGAAAGCACGCCGCCGGTGGCGCAGATTTTGATGACGTCGGCGCCGTATTTGATGTTCTGGCGCACCATGTGCTGCACGGCAGGGATGCCGTCGGCCACGCCATCATCTGTAGCGTGGTAGCGATAGGGCAGCAGGTTGTTGTCGCAGTGACCGCCGGTGATGCCGATGAGGGGTCCGCTGACCTGCATGTGTGGTCCGGGCACCTGGCCGTTGTTGATGGCATCGCGCAAATCCACATCGGCAAAGCCGTCCGCGCCGACGTTGCGGACGGAAGTGAAGCCTGCCAGCAGCGTGGTGCGCGCATTGACCACGCCGCTGATCGCCTCTTTGGCATCGGTTTGGATGAGTTCGTGATAAGGATCGAAGTTGGTGTCGTAGTTCAGGTGCGTGTGGACATCGATGAGACCGGGCAGCGCGGTGAGGTTGCCGAGGTCGATGACAGCATCGGATGGCTCGGCGGAGATCGAGGCAGTTGGCGTGATGGACTGGATGGTGTCGCCCACGATGACGATGGTCTGGTTATCGAGCAGGTTGCCGGTTTTTACGTCGAGCAGATGGCCGACGCGGACCAGCGTGCGCCCGGGGGCGAGTTTCTGAGTCTGCTGAGCAACTCCGCGCGCGATGAAACATGCCGCGCTCAACGCCAAACACAAGACGGCTGCCAGTTTCTGTTTGAGGGCCATGATTCTCTCCTAAGGAAACCGTCTGCGGAGTGTAGCAAAGATGGGTCGTGGCCAGCACCAGGAATGTTGCGCATAAGCCTTAAAGGCTTCATTGCGATACGCGACGCGTGATAGGCTGCTATGCAAAGAAGATAGAGCCGTTCAGGCTGTTTTTCGTCCTATGCAGGCCTCCATCCACTTGCGCCCTCGGCGCCTCCGGAGATGACCTGGGACCTATCTCTACGAGGACCTCCGATGAACTTTTTTCGCGTAATTCCCGTCCTGCTGGTTGCGGCCGGAGCCGCTCTGGCACAGGCGCCGGCAAGTGCGCCGGCAAACGACTCAAAACCCACTCCTCCGGCGGCCATCAAGAGCTTTGACCTTACCGCGATCGACAAGACCGCCGATCCTTGCACGGACTTCTACCAGTACGCCTGCGGCAACTGGGTGAAGAACAATCCGATTCCCGCAGATCAGGTACGCTGGGCGCGTTCTTTCTCGCTGTTGCTGGAGCGCAACCGCTACCTGCTTTGGCAGCAGTTGGATGCTGCTGCCAAAGACCCCAAGACGCCGCTGGAGAAGCAGTATGGCGGATTCTATTCAGCCTGCATGAATACCGCGCTGATCGAAAAGAAGGGCCTGGAGCCTCTGGAGCCCTCGCTGCAGCGCATTGCCGCACTCACGAACACGCGGGGGCTGGCCGCGCTCATCGGTGCGCTGGCTGCTGATGGCGCCTCCTCGCCGCCGTTCCGCTTTGGCGTGGAGCAGGACCAAAAGGACTCGTCCACGCAGATCGCGGCCATCTACCAGGGTGGTCTTTCGCTGCCTGACCGCGACTACTACATCGTGGACAACAAACATTTCCAGGACATTCGTGCCGAATACGTCGCGCACATGACGAAGATGTTCACCCTGGCAGGTGACAAGCCCGAGCAGGCTGCGAAGGAAGCCGCGGCGGTGATGGCGATTGAGACGGCGCTGGCCAAGGCCTCCACCAGCCGCACTGACCTGCGGCAACCGGAGAACCGCTATCACATCTACTCCGTGAGCGACTTTGAAAAGCTGGCTCCGGACTTCGACTTCACGACGTACTTCAAGGACGTGCAGGTGGGGCACTTTGACACCTTGAACGTGGGTACGCCGAACTTCTTCAAGGCGCTGAACGGGCTGATCGCAACAGAGCCTGTGGATGCCTGGAAGTCCTACCTTCGCTGGCACCTGATCCACGGCTCGGCAAGCAACCTGCCCAAGGCGTTCTTTGATGAGAACTTTGCCTTCTTCGGCAAGACTCTGGCCGGACAAAAGGAGCCAACGCCGCGCTGGAAGCAGTGCACGGCGATGACGGACCGTGCACTGGGCGAAGCGGTGGGCCAGGACTGGGTGAAGCAGAATTTTCCGCCCGCGGCCAAGGCCAGCATGGATAAGCTGGTGGCCGCGCTTGAAACGGCGCTGGGCGAGGACATCAAGACTCTGCCCTGGATGAGCGAAGACACCAAGAAGGCGGCCGCAGAGAAGCTGGCCATGGTGCGCAACAAGATCGGCTACCCGGAGAAGTGGCGCAACTACTCGGCGCTGAAGGTGGAACCGAACGACCTGATCGGCAACCTGGAACGCAGCGAGATCTTTGAGCGCAACTGGCAGCTGGGCCATCTGGGCAAGCCGGTGGACGAGAAGGAGTGGGGCATGACGCCGCCCACGGTCAATGCCTACTACGATCCCTCAATGAACGACATCAACTTTCCGGCGGGCATTCTGCAGCCTCCGTTCTTTGACTTCACCATCGACCCGGCAGTGAACTTTGGCGGCATCGGCGTGGTTATCGGCCACGAAATTACGCACGGGTTCGACGACGAGGGCTCGAAGTACGACGGTAAGGGCAACTTGCGCGAGTGGCAGACGGCCGCGGACCGCAAGGCCTTTACGGAGCGGACCGACTGCGAAGTTGACGAGTACAACGGCTTTGAGGCCGCCCCCGCGCATGGCGATGCGGCTGCACAAAAGCTGAACGGCAAGCTGACGCTGGGCGAGAACACTGCTGACAACGGCGGCCTGCGCATTGCCTATCTGGCGCTGCTGGATACGCTGGCGTCAGAAGGCAAGACCATCAACGAGAAAATCGATGGCTACACCGAGGCGCAGCGCTACTTCCTTGGCTTTGCCCAGGTGTGGTGCCAGAACCAGACCGAGCAGTCGGCGCGTCAGTCCGCGCTGGTAGACCCGCACTCGCCGGGCCGCTGGCGCGTGAACGGCAGCGTGCAGAACTTCGACGAGTTCGGCAAGGCCTTTGGCTGCAAGAAAGGACAGCCCATGTACCCGACGCACTCCTGCCGCGTGTGGTAGGCATGCTGGATTGACCCGGAGCCGCGGCTGCCGACGGCCAGGCTCCGGGACGCCCAGATGCAGGATGACTTTTTCCGCAGCCGCGGCGTCCAACGTGCAACCGTACCATCAGTTGAACCAGACAGGAGCAGTATGCCCGATTCTGTAGGTTATGGGCCGCTAAACGGCTCCACGGGAATCTACTGTTTTGGCCCATCTGGAGCGGAAACTAGGCACAACATGGCCTTGGCTTTTACAATTCATCAGGGACCCATCCCAACCCAGCTCTGCTGTGGAACTAGCAAACTTGGCGGCGCACGCCGGACCAGGATGAAGGAATCGCATGAAGTTTAAGAAATTCGGCAAGGCATTTCTGATGAGCGCCCTTTCAGCTGGCGTCGCCCTCGGCATAACGTCTTGCGTCCAGAGTTATACGGTCGGTTATTTGTGGGTCACGGGTACCGTCACGGCTCAGAGTACCGGCAATGGCATCATCAGCGGCTTCAAGATCGACCACAATACGGGCAACCTGGTTCCGATTAACGGCCTCCCGATCTCCTCTGGCGGCGCCAACCCAGGGCGTGCAGTTGTTCTGCCGGGCCAGCGGTTCATTTATGTGCTGAATCGCGGAGTCAACTCCACGGGCGGCTCAGTCTGTACCACGGCCGATCCCTGCCAGAACTCAAACATCACCCAGTTTGCGATCGGCGGAAACGGCGTTCTTGCTCCGCAGGAGACCTTTTTCACGCAGGGCATCAATCCCTTCCGCATCGTTGCCGATGCCTCGGGCAACTATATCTACGTGCTGGACCACGATGCGCCGTCCAATGCCACCTGCGCTCTGGCGCTGGGTTCGGGCGTCACTTCCTGCGGCGACATCACGGCTTTCAAGGTCGACACGACTACGGGTCGTCTGACGCTGGTGGTCAACTCCCAGGTAACGTCAGCGAGCGGCACGGCGCTGCCCTACTTCCCGATTCCGGCCAACCCTATCGACTTCGTACTGGCAAGTGGATACGTGCTTACGATGAGCGGAACCCCGGCGACGGGCGATTCGGTCTTTCCCTACACGTATAACGCCGGCACTGGTCAGTTGACCATCAACCAGAACAGCTCGCAGCCCCTGAACATTACGCAGGGAACGGCTATCATTGGAGGCTCCGGGTACATTTATGCGCTCGATAATGAGCCCATCACGGTGAACAACATCACCTCGCCCAGCCAGGTCCTGCCCTTCTCGGTGGGCAGCAATGGCGCGCTGCAGGCACAGACCGGTGGAGCAGTTCCGGATGACCCGACTTTGTCCAACCCGATCTATCTGATCGTGGAGTCCAAGGGCAAGTGGGTTTACGTAGCCAATCAAGGCAACAATACTGACCAGAACAATACGCAGAGCGGTCTGGCGGGCTACGTGATTGACCCGGCAACGCACCAGTTGAGCGAGATTCCGGGCAGCCCGTGGGGCACCGGAGCTGGTCCGCAATGCCTGGTCGAGGATCCGTCAAACCAGTTTGTCTACACGGCCAACTTCAATGATTCCACGGTGACAGGCCGCGTGGTCGACCAGAACTCCGGTGTATTGGACAACCTGCCCGGCAAAGCCAACCGCAGCTACCCACTGACGGGCCCGGCAGCGTGGTGCATGGTATCTGGGCGCACAAGCTAGAGCGGCGCCTGGAAGCAGTGATGACTTGGGCAGGGATTCGCCGGTTGTCCGGCCCCTGCCCCAGGTTCCGGAGCTTCCGGATTCCTGAAAACGTAGCCGAATCGCAGAGGCGGTTGTTGTGTGGGCCGCAGGTGGATTCGATTCTCAAACCTGAATTTTTCGGGCCGACGTTTTGGTCCGCTGACGAAAGATGCGCATGAAGTTCAACAGATCGAGCCAGCTGGTGCTGGTCTCCGCGGTCAGTCTGCTGGCATCAGGATTTCTGTCTGCCTGCAGCTTCCTTACCGGCACTCTTACCGTGGATTTTGTGTATGTCACCAGCGCCCTGGCAGCAGGACCGAACCAGTACGGCGAGGTAGATGTCTTCGAGATCAACAGGGAGTCAGGCCGCATGCGCCAGATCCCGGCCTCGCCCTTTCCCTCGGGCGGGCGCAATCCCATTGCCGAGGCTCCCTCTGCGGACAATACCAACCTCTACGTGGTGAATGAGGATGACAACACGATTGTCCAGTTCATCATCGGCAACGACGGCAAGCTGTATCCGCAGAGCACCGTGAATACGCCAGGGGTCTTCCCGATGGCGATCGCGGTGGCGGGTTCTCGCCTTTACGTGCTGGACACCTACCAGCCGTTGCCCACCTGCTCCACCGCGGCGCCCTGCTCGGGCTCGGTGGCCATCTACCCGGTCAATACCGACGACTCGTTGGCTCCGCCGGTGGCCAATGCGAGCGTTGGCGGAAACTTCTGGCCACTGATTCTGCCCAGCAATCCCACGCACGTGATGACGCCCACGGCAATCACCACTGCGGCCTCTGGCGCATATGTATACGTCACGGCGTATGACACGACAGCGGGCGGCGGCTACATTTTCGGCTTTACAGCCAATGCCGATGGCACCCTAAGCGCACTGAATTCCGGCGTGCCCTTTGCGGCTGGAACGGAGCCTTACGCAATTGCCAGCGATCCCACGGGCAGCTATGTCTACGTAGCCGATTATGCCAAAGGCAACGTTCTCAGCTACCAGTTAAGTGCCGGGCTTCTAACCCCCGTGAGCGGCAGCCCGTTCCCGGCCGGCAATCAGCCATCGTCAATCGTCGTTGATGCAACGGGCAAGTTTGTTTTTGTTGCTAATGCACTTGACTCTACCGTGACCTCCTACACAAGCAGCGGCGGAGTGCTTTCAAGCGTGGGCACTTATAGCACGGGCACACAACCGGTCTCCATCGGCATCGACCCCTCGATGAATCAGTACATTTACACGGCCAACTTTCTGGGTAGCACCGTATCCGGTTTCCAGTTGAACCCGAGCGACGGCACACTGCTCAACACGCAGTTTTCGCCGTTCAAGTCCAACGCGCAGCCGACAGCCGTGGCTGCGATTCCGCATGGGAGTGTGCAGAAGAAGTAGCCAGCGGTTCAATACCCTGCTCCGGCGTGTATTTGCGATGTTGCAAAAGGGGCAGGTCAACAGAATTCAGGCCCGAAGCCGGGCATGGTAGCAATACCCCGTACAGGGCTTTTACAATCAATACGGGGCAACTCAACCAGTTTTCATTGGGCTCGACACGGATGGCCCACGACGAAGGAAGCGCATGAAGTTCAGCAAATTGAG
>JAJXZL010000039.1 GCA_021780075.1 Acidobacteriota bacterium | reverse complement strand
TCTGCACCACAACGCCCTCTTGCTGGGCGATGCGGTCAATTGCCATGAACCCCGCGTTATGCGGCGTCCACAGATATTCGAGACCGGGGTTGCCAAGGCCCACCACCAGAAAGGGGCCGCGACGCCCACCGGACTCGCTTGGATCGGCCAATGTTTACTTCTTCGCCTCGGGCTTCTTGGCCTCAGTTTCAACCTTGCCCTTCTTGGCCACTTCCGGCTCGGCCGTGCCAGCCACGGCTGCAGCCGCTTCGCCCTCAGGCGTCGGAGCCGCTTCTTCACGAATCGAGACCACGTGGGCCACGGTCGCATCTTCCGCATTCAGGAACTTCACTTTGTCCATGTGGGGCAGATCGCTCACGCGCAGCACCCCGTGCAAGCCAAGCTCCGTCACATCCACGTCGATGTGGCTGGGAATGTCCGTGGGCAGGCACTCGATTTCAACCTCGCGCAGCACATGATCCAGAATCCCGCCAAATGACTTCACGCCCACCGGCGTGCCCAGCAGCTTCACGCGCACGCTCACGCGCAGCGCCTTGTCCAGAGCAATCCGCTTCAGGTCGATGTGAATCAGTTGATCCTTGATCGGCTCGCGCTGCCAGTCCACAATCATGGCCTTGGCCGTGTTCTTGCCGCCCACTTCCAAATCAAAAATCGTGTTGTGACCCGTCTCAGAGAAGAGAATCCGGGAAATCTGCTTCGGGTCCACTTCCACAGCCACCGGCTCATGGCCGGCGCCATACAGAACTGCGGGAATCTTTCCGGCGCGGCGCACGCGGCGCGCGGCATTCTTGTTGAACTTGCCCTCACGGGGCTTCGCTACGACAACTTCAGGCATTCGCTCTCTCGTTTCTTGGTCTCGGGCACGGGCCGCTTGGACTCCGCTCCCTTTGTGCGCGGCAGGGCTTTATCCTTCCCGCCGGGGTGAACGTCAACTGAACAGCGTGCTCACGCTGGTCTCCATGTGAATGCTCTCGATGGCCGCGCCCAGCAGGCCGGCAATGGAGAGCACTTTAATCTTGGGCAACTTTTGCGCCGCGTCGCGCAGCGGAATGGTGTTCGTCACAATCACCTGCTCCAGGCGCGAGTTGGCGATGCGGTCGATGGCCGGGCCCGAAAGCACGGCATGGCTGGCGCAGGCATACACCGACGCCGCGCCGTTGGCATAAAGAGCATCCACGGTCTTCACCAGGGTGCCCGCCGTATCAATAATGTCGTCGATGATGAGGCAGGTCTTGCCCTCCACATCGCCAATCACGTTCATCACTTCTGTCACGTTGATGTCGGTGCGGCGCTTGTCCACAATCGCCAGAGGCGCTCCCACCTTCTGCGCAAAAAACCGCGCGCGCTCCACGCCGCCAGCATCCGGCGACACCACAATCAGATTCGGCAGGTTCAAATCGCGGAAGTAGCTCACCAGCACCGGGCTGGCAAACAGATGATCCACGGGGATATTGAAGAAGCCCTGAATCTGCGCCGCGTGCAGGTCCACAAACAGCGCACGGTTGGCTCCCGCGGTCGTCAGCAGATCCGCAATCAGCTTGGCGCTGATGGCCACGCGTGGGCGATCCTTGCGGTCCTGGCGGGCATAGCCGTAGTAGGGCACAACCACCGTGATCCTCGCCGCTGACGCCCTCTTGAGCGCATCCACCATCACCAGCAGCTCCACCAGGTGCTGGTCCACCGGATAGCAGGTGGGCTGCACCACGAACACATCCACGCCGCGCACGTTCTCGAGCAGTTGGAAGTAGACCTCGCCATCTGCAAAACGCTGCAGCTTGGCCTCGCCCACCTTCACGCCGATGTGGTTGGCAATCTCCTCGGCCAGAGCCCGGTTGGCCGTGCCGCTGAAGAGCCTGAATCGTTTGTCGTCACTCAGGTTGCGCGTCCGTTTGCGCTCGGCGGCCGGCTTGGCCTCCTTCGCCCTGGCTGCGGTCTCCGCGGCAGCATCAACCGCGGCAACCTTCGCCGTGCTCTGGCGGGCCGCGCCCACTCCGCTCTCCTGTTGCGTCTCTTCCGTCGTCAGCGTCACAGTCACTGCTTCCATGTCCGAGGTCCTCCAAGCTGGTTGGCTTTGGCTGCTTTCCCGGTGCATCGTTCAAATGTTGGCTGGGCGACTAGGATTCGAACCTAGACAAGTGCCTCCAAAGGGCACTGTCCTACCATTAGACGATCGCCCAACACCGCGGCCCTGATTCCTCATCCATGAGCCGCATCCGACAGCCGTCCGCGAGTCTCTCTCCCGCAACGATGGACTGTCAACCTGCTTATGGCAGAAGCATTTCTCCCCAGTACGCGCTGCGTGGCAGGGTGCGAGTCAACAAGCTCTCCACACCCGCCGCCCGCAACCGTTCCCGGGCCGCTTCCGCATCTCCACGGGTCAGATACAACCCGAAGAGAGCCGAACCGGACCCCGACAGCGAGGCATGCAGGGCCGCCTCCGGTGTACCCGAAGCCGCAAGAAGACGCTTGATTTCGCCAAGGGAAGGATGCTGGCGGAACACGACTCGTTCAAAGTCGTTCTCAATCCAGCTCGTGATCCCGGTGCGGACAAGCGCGGACTCTTGAGGTCCGGCCAGGTCCTCTCCCACGGAAAGGACACCGGAGGAGCCTGCTCCCTGCCGAACCCCGGGGATCGCTCCCGCAAAGGCGCTGGCGTAGGCGCGGCTCAACTCATTTAGTTTAACGGCACTGGCCTCCGCGGTCAAACTCTCGGCGGCGCACAGGGCGTCCCAGTCGCGAAATGCCTGCGGCGTGGAGACACCCACGGCGGGCGTGGCCACCACGCACCATACCGACTCAATGTCCGGCAGCGGGTACACCTCCTGGCCGCGATCCAGGCCCAGCACCGTTCCACCGATCAAAAACAGCGGCACGTCGGAACCCACTTGCGCGGCAATCTCCAGCCGCCGCGCTGGCCAACGCCCGTTTGCTTGCCGCTTTTCGAGCCCCAGTTCCACTTCCAGCCCCACAAGCGCCGCTACCGCATTGGCCGAGCCCGCGCCCAGCCCGCCCTGCACAGGCAAGCGCTTTTCAATGGCAATCTCCACATCCGCTGTCAGGTCAAGAGCTTTCAGCGCCAGCGCAACCATTTTCCAGGCAGTGTTGCGGCCATCGGTGGGGACGCGCCGATCGTTCGAGGTCAGCCGCAGGGTTGTCGATGAGGACGGCTTGGCGGTAACCTTCACCAGATCATAAAGTTCCAGCGTCTGATACACAGTAACTAGCGCGTGGAACCCATCTTCACGCGGCGCGCCGATGCCGAGGCCCAGATTGATCTTCGCGTGCGAACGGACATTGGTTGGCATACCGTCCATTGTAGAGCGAAGCTCTTCGGCCGCCATCCTGAACCCGCCCAGCCTAGCCCTCACACCAATAGGCTGAGGCGCCAGTCTCAGCCCGGTATGTGCCTCAAAAAAGCTCGGGAATGCTGTGGAAGGCGATCCGCGTGGGCGCTGCCTTGTACGCCGTGAGCATCGTCGCCGGAGCCAGCGTGCTCATCCCGTACTTGTGGTTCAGCGCATCCATCGCCGCCAGCAGCCGCGCGCGGCTCTTCGCTCCATCCACCGCGTCAAACAGGTTCAGCGAGTGCAACCGATCCGGTACGAGTCCATTGAGGTAGACGCCGATGAAGTAAGGCTGGTCATATTCCAGCCCTGCGGGGCGCTGATTCCAAAGGCGGAGTAGTGCGGCGATGAGCGTGGGGTTATCCTGGCACTCGCTTAGGCGCAACTCACCGCGCCAACCGCGCGTCGGCACGCCAAAGCGGCTTACCGGCGTGTTCTGGCTGCGCGGCACCGCAAATCCCACCACCAGCCCAATGCCGCTGGCCCACAGGCCGCCCGAGCGCAGCCGCATGGCAGCCTTATGGAGCAGCTTGTGCGCCACAGCCCAGGCCTTCTCTGTGGTGCGCATCTCCGGAGCCAGCACGTGCTGGTGGCTCAGCGACTTCAGGTGCTCCGTCTCCGCCATGTCAAAGTCTTCGCCCCGCAGCCAGTGCCACAACCGCTCGCCCCACACAGATCCCCACAACTCGCCCGCCTTCTCGCAGTCCAGCGCCAGCAGGTCCTCCATTGTGCGAATGCCCTGGCCATTGAGCCGTTTCTCCGTGCGCGCGCCAATACCCGGCAGGTCACGCAGCGCAAGCTGACGTAGTGCCTCCGGCAGAATGTCCAAAGGAAGCGCAACCAGTCCGTCCGGCTTTTCCATGTCGCTGGCCACCTTGGCCAGGTAGCGGTTGGTGGCCAGCCCAACGGAGCTGCGCAGCGTGCTCCCAACCTTCTCCTGGATTGTCGCTTTCACCTTCCGGCCCAGTTCCAGCGCAGCTAGCAGCGGCCGCTCGCGGCCCATCAGGCGGCAGGCCATCTCATCAATTGAGAGCACCGCCGTCACCGGCAGGCAGCTCTCCACCGCCTCCACAATGCGGTGGTGATAATCCACGTAGATCTCGTGGCGCGCTTCCACCAGCACCAGCCCGGGACACTTCCGCTTGGCATCGGCCACAATCGTGCCGGTCTTGACGCCGTGGGCCTTCGCCTCGTAGCTGGCCGCGATGCAACAGGTCGTATCGGCCATCATGGGCACAACACCCACCGGTCGACCGCGCAGCTCTGGCCGCACCTCCTGCTCCACCGAGGCGAAGTAGGAGTTCAGGTCGACAAACAGCCAGTTCAGGCAGGGATCGGAATCAGAACAGGAATCGGGTTCAAGCGGCGGGGGCACAGCCGCCTGTTCGAGGTATTGAAGCTCCTCCGGCCACTCCTCTGGGAGGGGTGCCAACGCCGGATTGGGGCCGGTCACCATATCTGAGACATTTTCGCCCTTTATTCCCCATTACGCAAGTGAAACGTGCGTGGCAGCGAATATCCCCCGGTGGTACACTGAGGGCGCCGGGACACCGGCGCTCCGAAGCTCGATCGACTGCGACGCCGGTATCATGCCGAAGTTTTGGAGTTGGTTGAATGGCTGATTATCAAATGCATTTTGTGGTTCGCTGGTTTGCGGCAAATGCGGACGTCCTCGCCATCCTTGTGACTCTGGGTGTGGCGGTCCTGCTTGTCTGCTGCTTGGAGTGCACAAAGTGCCCGTGCCGCGACAAGGACGACCTCTTCCGCCACCACGTCTAGCGTCCCTCGCGCACCCGCTGGAAGCGCGCACCCATTCCAGGCAAGACAAATCTGTAAGCAGGCCAGTTCACTCTACCTTGCTTGAAGTAGCGGGTGGCATTAGATACTGCTCAAATTGCGCCAGAATGCGGTTGAAGAGATGCGTCCGCACATCCGGCCCGGCGATAGAGTGCGTCTTCCGCGGGTAGAGCTGCAGGTCATAGGGAATCCCGGCCTCAATCAGCTTTTGCACATACTGCACCGAGTTCTCCATATGCACATTGTCATCGCCTGTTCCGTGGACAAGCAGCAGACGGCCGTGGAAGTGGGCCGCCGAGTTCACAACTGAGAAGTCGTCATACCCCTGCACAAAATCCGAGGGCCCGCTCATGTAGCGCTCAGTGTAGATGGAGTCGTAGTTGCGCCAGTCAGTGACCGGAGCCACCGACACGCCTGCGCGGAAGCGATCGGAATGGGACATTGCGTACAGAGTGAAGGTACCGCCCCAGCTCCAGCCCCACCAGCCCAGGCGTTTCGGATCCAGTTGCGGATACTTCGCAAGTGCGGCATCCAGAACGGTCAACTGATCCTCAAGCTGCACCGGGCCGAAATTATGATAGGCAGCCTGGGCAAAGGCGCGGCCACGCATGCCGGTGCCGCGATTGTCGGCATGGAGCACAGCAAAACCGTGCTGAGCCAGCAGTTCGTCAAAGAGCAACGCGTCGCCCCAGCGGTCGGCCACCTCCTGCGGTCCCGGCCCTCCATAGGGATTCACGATCAGCGGCACGCTAGCCGGACTGCTGGCCCCGGCGGGGAGTAGTACTGTGGCGTACAGCGTGGTGCCGTCGTGAGCCTTCACTTCAAGCTGCTCCGGCGCGTGCAGGCCATAGGGCTCCAGCGCATGCGTCGCCCAGAAAACATTGCATTTTCTGCCTGACTGACATAGTTGCAGCGTGGGCGGATTCATGCGCGATGAGGACTTCTCGGCAAAGTCGCCGCTGGTCGGTGAGAATGTGCCCTCATGACTCCCGGCGCCCGCGCTCAACTGCTTGCGCTCTCCGTCAAAGCTCACCTGCCAGATCTGCTGCTCCAGCACGTTCCCTTCGTTGGATGTGTAGTAAACCAGCTTGTGCGCATGATCGGCGCGATAAATCGAGGCAACGTCAAAGTCTCCCTTGGTCAGTTGCCGCTCCAGCTTTGCCGCGGTAGTCGCGAGATTACCGGCGTCGTAGCTGTACAGATAGATGTGATTGTGGCCGTCGCTCCAGTTGGAAAGAACAATATTGCCATCGGCCACAAGGACGTTGTAGTTATCGTCCACAAACTTGTCGTCGCTCAGTTGCAGAACGGGATGCGACTGCCCCGTGGCGGCATCGGCAAAGTAGATATCCCTGTGCTTGTGATCGCGAGTGAGTGTCTCGATCCACAGCGTCCTGCGGTCCACCCAACCGAAACGCGGAATGTAGTCCTGGCCGGCGCGGATGGGCAGCTTGACCCACGCCGTCTTGCCTCCATCGGCACCCACCACGCCCACACGGACGTCGGGGTTGTTGTCGCCGGGCTGCGGATAGCGCTGCAATTGAACCTTAGCGTGGGTGGGAATCCAATCTGTGATGGGGTAAAGCGGCACATTTGCCTCGTTCATTTGCAGAAAGGCGAGATTCTTTGAGTCGGGCGACCAGAAGTAGTTGCTGCGCGTCTCAAGTTCCTCTGCATATACCCAATCCACCTCGCCATTGAGGGTTGCGGGATCGGGCACGGGTGCCACGATCTCCGTAGGGGTACCGCCTTTGTGCAAATGCACCACGGCTAGTCCATGTCCCTTGATGAAGGAGATGGCTTCTCCGTCCGGCGAGAATTTGGGATCGTCGCCTGAAGCCTGCCCCGTGAAGGCGATCTGTAAGCCTGTACTATTGCGCAGGTCATACAACCATAACCGGCCATTGGAGTCGAACAGCAGATGTTTCGCACCCGGCGCCCACAGGTAACTGGGCTGGCCGTAACGGCTGCGATGATCGCGATCCTGGTCGGAGGCGGCGGAGCCGGAGAGCGAGGCCATCTTGGCGCGGCTCACCAGCACGTGCGGTTTGCCCGAGCCGGGATCCAGGTCAATCAGCTCGTCGCCGTCGAGATAAGTCAGATGCTGCCCATCTGGCGACCAGACGAGACCCTCCGGCGGCTTCCCGATAAGCGGGCCGTGCGCGTAAATCTTCTCCACTGTCAGGGGAATCGCTGGAGTCTGGGCGGTGAGTGAAACGGCAAAAAGCGGAAGTGCTAAAGAGGCAGGGAGCAGGAAAGCTGCTGAACGCGTCAAGGGAGTCCCTCCGAGGGTCGGAGCCCGGCGAGGCTTCGATGGAAGGGCAAGCTGGGTACCGGGCTTCAAGCAAGCAGTGTAAATCAGGCGGGTTACAGCTCAACGTAGAAACCGGCCGGCAAAAACCAGCAGTGCGCGTCTGCTTTTCCGCCACAGCACACACAGGTTGCATCGCGGAAGCCCAGGGTGTATGGTCCCGGTCATGCACTGGGCAACTCCGGAAGAACGACGCAAGCTTGGCCATGCGCGGCGCAAGCAGGTGGGCCGCCAGCAACATGACGAACTGCTCATCAAGGCGCGGCAGACGCCGCCTCTAATGCTGCTGCAGAGGGCAGAGCAGGGTCGCGTTCCTGCACTTCTAAAGCTCAAACATCACTTGATGGCCCAGTCGCCCTTCAGCTACTTTCGCGGCGCAGCTTCAGTCATGGCGGCGGATCTAGCAGCTCTGCCTTCCACCGGCATCGTGTCGCAGCTTTGTGGCGATGCCCATGTGCGCAACCTCGGCGCCTTTGCCGCGCCCGACGGGCGGCTTGTTTTTGACATCAACGACTTTGACGAAACCATCCGCGGTCCCTTTGAGTGGGATCTGAAGCGCATGGCCGCCTCACTCATTCTGGCGGGGCGCGAATCAGGCCACAAGGAAGCCGCTGCCCGCGACGCCGTGGAAAAGTGCGTTGAGCACTACAGAACGCAGATGCGAGCCTTCGCCCGGATGCCCAGTCTGGAGGTGGCACACTTTCAGGTACATCGCATCGGGTCGGTGCAGCCGGTGCACGCGGCGCTGCTGAAGGCTGAACGGGCCACGCCCCTTCACACACTGGAGCAGTTGACTGAGCCTGCGCACGGCACGCCCGGTGCGACCCGGCGCTTCAGGGAGCAGAAGCCCACCCTCACCCGCGTCACAGGTGCGCAGGCCGCAGGGGTGCTGGCTGCGCTCGGGCCCTATCGCGAAATGTTGCAACCGCAGCGCCAGCATCTCTTGTCGCTCTATCGCCCCGTGGACGTGGCCTTCAAAGTGGTTGGCACAGGCTCAGTGGGTCTGCGTGACTACTGCATTTATTTCGAGGGCAATGGACCCAACGATCCTTTGTTTTTGCAGATCAAGGAAGAAGCACCCTCCGCCTACGCATCCTATCTGAGCGATGCGCGCCCGCCCCACCACAACGGACAGCGCGCGGCAGAAGGCCAGCGCGCCATGCAGGTGCAGTCTGATCCGTTTCTGGGCTGGACGCATCTGGCGGGACGTACCTGCCTCGTGCGCCAGCTCAATGACCACAAGGGCTCTATCGAAATTGAAGATCTGGCTGGCGAGGGCCTTCTGGCCTTTGCCGAAGTCTGCGGCGAGCTGCTGGCGCGCGGCCACGCCCTGTCGGGCGACCCGCTGGTCATCGCCGGATATCTCGGCTCCGGTGGCGGATTTGACCAGGCGCTGGCCAGATTCGGTTCGCTCTATGCCGACCAGACAGAAAAGGACTGGCAGGCACTGCGCCGCTCAGGCAAAGCAGGAACAAAAGCCTGACCAACGCTGCAGGAGAGTCGAATGAATCGCCGTGCGTTTACACAATTCATGGCTGCCGCGGCCCTCAGCGCGGCCGCTCCGTCATCACCGGCAACTGAAGTCGCGCCGGCAGAGGCGGCGCAGGCACCGCCATTCCCGCTGTCCGTGATGCTCTGGACGGTCTTTACCAAGCTGCCCTTTGAAGAGAGGCTGGCAAAAGTCGCCGAGGCCGGTTACAGCAACGTCGAGCTGGTAGGTGAGTACCGCGATTGGTCTGCTGACGATTTTGCCCGCGCCAATGCGGCGCGCAAGCGGTTCGGCATCCAGTTCGACGCCACCGCGGGACTGGCTCATGGCATCGAGGACCCGGCATCACGCGATGCCTTCCTGGTCGAACTAAGGAAAGCGATGACACCCATGGAAACCCTCGACTGCCCTGCGATGATCGTGCTCTCTGGCAACACCGTGCCCGGGCTCTCGCGCGACGCGCAGCACCAAAGTTGCGTGGAGACGCTCAAACGCGCCGCAGCCCTCGTGGAGGGTCGCGAAATCAGCGGTCAGCCGGTGCGTCTTTTACTTGAATGTATCGACCCTGAAGAAAATCCGCACTACTTTCTTCCCTCCGCATCGGAGGCAATCGAGATCGTCCGCGCCGTGAACCATCCCCAGGTTCAGTTCCTCTACGACATCTTCCACGAGCAAATCAGCGAAGGCAATCTGACTGAGAAGCTGCAGAAACACATCGACGTCATCGGCCTCATTCACGTGGCTGACGTCCCCGGCCGCCATGAGCCAGGCACCGGCGAAATCAACTACGCCAACATCTATCGCACGCTGGCGCGGCTGAACTACCGGCACGTGGTTGCCATGGAATTCCGCCCCACCGGCGACGAGGTTGCGACTCTGCGCGCCGCAAAGGATATGACCCTGCGCGTTTGACCCTCCAGAGGAGCTGCCGAACTTTTTCCGCGCGGGTGCGTATCTTTCTGCATCCGCATGCGCCCCTTGCTGCGGATTAGAGAGTAGAAGCGAACCCCATGGCCCACGACTGGCAGCCGGACTTTGAACAACTCGTGGACCAGCACCAGTCGATGGTTTTCTCGCTCGCCTGGCGCATGACCGGCGACCGTGGCCTGGCCGAGGAAGTGGCGCAGGATGTCTTTCTGGAACTGGACAGGCATCTGGGCCGCATGGAATCGCCTGAGCACGCCTGCTTCTGGCTGCGTCGCGTGACGATGAGCCGCTCCGCGGATGCGCTGCGCCGCCGCCGGGTGCGAGGCGTGGACCTGTGGGTTGAGATGAACGAAGACCATGGCGCACCAGCGGAGGATCGCGCATCGCCGCTGGGAACGCGCCTGGAACAACTGCTGGCAACACTGCCCGAGCCGCAACGCGCGGCGCTTGTTCTCCGCTACCAGGAGGACTTGACGCCGGAGGAGATTGCGGCCACGCTGGAAGCGCCCTTGGCTACCGTAAAGAGTCACCTGCAGCGGGGACTGAAGCTGCTGCGGGCCAAGGCCGCCAACCATTTGAAGGAGTACATCCGTGGAGCCTGAACTAATGGACGACTTTGAAAGCGAACTGCGCGATGCATTCGAGCGCCGGCCCGCGCCGCCAGCCCTCAAGCGCAGGGTGATGGAACAGCGGCAATGGCGGAGGCCGCAGAGTCATGCTTTCGGCTGGCAGCGGATTGCGGCATCGCTGGCGATGGCAGCAGTCCTCGGCGGCGCGATTGCATGGCATCGCGCGGACGAGCGCCGCAAGGGCGAAGAGGCCCGCCAGCAAGTGCTCACCGCGCTGCGCATCACCAATCATGCGCTCAACGAAATGAATGTGCGGCTCGTCTCGCACAACCGCGACGATCAGGAGTAAGGAGACCGTTTATGAAGAACCGCATCGCAATCATCCTGGTGCAAGTAGCCGCACTGGCCCTGCCCGCGCTGGCGCAAACCTCGCCCTCGCCCTCGCCCCTGCCCTTGCCCTCGGCCGTGGAAAAGGAACTGGCCGCGCGCGCCTCCAACGTCACCGAGGTCACGCTGGATAAGAACATGCTCGGCTTCGCTTCGAAGTTCATGAAGGACAAAGGCAAGGGACAGAATGACGCCAACGCCAGCCAGTTCATCCAGGGGCTTGAAGGCATCTACGTCCGCGAGTATGAGTTCGACAAGGAAGGTCAGTACTCCATGGACATGGTCGATCAACTCCGCAAGCACTATGAAACGAGCGAATGGTCACCCATGGTGCGCGAGCGCGAGCGCAAGACGGGCGAAGTAACCGATGTGATGATGAAGATGGTCAACGGCGAATCGCGCGGCATGTTCGTCCTTGAAGCCGCTCCAAAGGAGCTGACCATCGTGCTCATTCAGGGCCCCATCCGCATGCAGGACCTGGGGAAGCTGGGCGGTCTGGGCGGGCTGGGCGCGCTCGGCGATGTCTCAAAGGACACGCAGAGCAAGGCACAGAAGGCGGATAAGGCGCAGAAGGCCGACAAGGCCCAGAAGGACGGTGCGCAATGAGACGTCTCCTCTGGATTCCCGTGTGCCTCGTTGCCCTGGCGGTTCCGGCCGTGGTGCTGGCTCGCGGAGGCGGTGGTGGCTTCAACAGCGTGGTGCGAACGCTTGAGCATCGCTACCACGCGCACGCAACGCGCATTCCCCTGATGGGCCTGGTCAGCCTTGTTTCACGCGCGGCCACGCATAAGGGTGTAGGCAACCTGCACGTCGCGGAGTTCGACGACTTCTCCGAGACAGTGGACGGCGAAGAATTGAACCAGCTCGTGCAGGCCGACCTGGGCGCAAGCTGGGAGCGGGTCATCCGCGAAACCAGCCGCAAGGACAACGAGCAGACGCTCATCTTCATGCATCCTGAAGGCCAGCGCATGGGCCTGTTTGTAGTCGACCTGGACGGGCACGAATTGGACGTGGTGCAGGTTTCCGTCGATCCCGACCACCTGAACGAAAGCATCGGCAAGTACGATCACCACGAACACCAGGGCCATCACGAAGTCTCCGATTAGCAACCACTCCCGCCGCCAGGGCTGGCTACACTGTTAAGAGCGTGGCCAGCCTTTTTCCATCGCCAACTTCCAGCTATCGCGGCAGGCTCGCGCCCTCGCCTACGGGCTATTTGCACGTGGGCCATGCGCGCACCTTCTGGACAGCATGGCAGCGCGCCCGCGATGCCAAGGGCGCGCTGGTGATGCGCATGGAAGACCTCGACCCCGACCGCAGCCGCGCCGAGTACGCCCAGGCCGCAATGGAAGACCTGCGCTGGCTCGGCATCCGCTGGCACGAGGGACCAGACAAGGGCGGACCCTATGCGCCCTATGTGCAAAGCCAGCGACGCCCTGTCTATCTGGCTGCGTGGCGTCAGTTGCTCGATGGCGGCTTCATCTATCCCTGCCGCTGCTCGCGCAAAGATCTGGCCACCGCCCTCAGCGCTCCGCATGAGAGCGCACCGGGCAAGCAGGAGCAGCAGGACGACGAGCCCATGTACCCGGGCACCTGTCGCCCCGCGCAACCCGCCGTGTTCAGCGCGAGCGAACCCAACGGCATCAACTGGCGCTTTCGCGTGCCGGACGGCGAAGCCATCGAATTCAATGACCTCAACCTGGGGCCGCAGCGCTTTGTAGCGGGCCGCGACTTTGGCGACTTTGTGGTGTGGCGGCGCGACGACGTGCCCAGCTACCAGCTCGCCTGCGTGGCCGACGACGCGGCCATGCGCATCACAGAGGTCGTCCGCGGCGCGGACCTGCTCAAGTCCACCGCGCGCCAGATCCTGCTGAATCGTGCCCTGGGATTTGCCAATCCCGCCTGGTTTCACTGCCGCCTGATTGTGGACCAGCATGGGCGGCGGCTGGCCAAACGCCACGACGCGCTGAGCCTGCGCGCACTGCGCCAGCGCGGACTCACCCCGCTCAACATCCTCTCCGCCGATTTGCCCACGGAAATGTAAGGGCTTCTCGCGCGGCGTTGCAGTTCGGCGGCCTGTGGTCCGCTGGCCGGATGGTGCAATGCGGCAGGCTGCCCACGGCTCCCGATAATTTTCTGCAAGAGGACTGTGGGAAAAATGCAAATAAAAAAGGGGGGGTAGGGGGTAGGGGGTAGGTGCGGACCGGCCCCATGCCTTACGGAGGTCTACTGCTCCAATTCCATTGTGCGGGAACGAGGGGAAATTATATGCAAAGTACACGGAGGGATTTTTGGGGGGCTGAGTGGGTTCGTGCTTTCCCACCCATGGTGTCCGCTGGAGCGGACACCATGGATGGGGCACCCCGAGTTTGTGGCTGGGAAAAGAAGGCCGGGATGGGCGGGCCACCTGCCCGTGGTCAATTTCGCGGCACTCAGATAACGATGACTATCGACCCCAACTGTGACCTCCAAAACGATATCCAAATCCGAAGAGAAACAACACCGAGGGGTAATCTTGAGCTTGAATCGTGCTGGATGTGCCGTTCAGTGAAAGGGACTTAGCGCGGTAGATCATCAGATTATCGCCGGCTTCCGCGCGCAAGAGGAGATGGGAAGATGGATATATTTCGATGACGCCCCCTGTATCAAAGGCCAAGTCGGCGAATTTTGATGTATTCAATGAAATTCCGGTCGCCGTTATGCTTTCAGAATCCAATGCCCGCGAGAACAGGATGGTTCCAGGACGAACCTTCGCAAACATACCGATGCGTTTTGATCTTACGCCGGCCTTGACGCCTGCGACGGCCAGGAGCGCCGTTCCGCCGTCTTGAAACTCGGCGGTATGATCGTCACGGGGGAAATCGATCGCGGCGGTGTCCAACGATAAATAGCGCCAGTGATCCCAAGACAACCACACTCCAATTCCGCTGTCACCTGATACCGTAGTACCCCCGGCATGTTCCTTAATTTGTAATCCGTATAGGATTCCGCCATCCAACCCACCAATACGATCAACCGTGTCCATCGAAGGCCCAGGCTTGCGCGAGACCCCAAAGCTGTGACCTACGGATAAGCGAAGGTCGAAGTGCTGCGCGATGTGTCCCTGAAGACTTTCTGTAGCCACGGTAGTTCGAGCTATCACTTGATCAAACTCCGTGATCATCATCTGACTGAAATCTGCGCGAATGAATGTGTGCGGATTAACGGAATACTCAACCGTGCCCCCGTATTGCATGGCAAAATGCGTTCGCCGAGAGCAATCCGAGTAGAGATTTCCGCCTGGGCCGATAACGTGGTAGCCGCAACTGAACGAAGCCAGGCCGGGTCTCAGATCTCCATATACTCCCATTTTGCTGCCGCGCCATCCGATCTTGGCACCTGCGAGAGTGGTTGTTTGTGTTCCTGAATCAAGATACAGGGCGTGCTGAAAACTCGGGGAGTAGGATACCAGACCCTCCAATGCAATGGAGGGTGACATATTCCACGTAATTTCCCCGCTGACGAAGGCGGCTGAAGCGCGGTCGCTGCGAAATTGCGAATAGGTTTGGAAACTATATCCCATATCAGCATCGATAGCGCCCACGTTTTGCGCGTTGGCCGCGGACATCGGAATAATCAGCTCCACGAAGAGGGCGATGCAGAGAATCCGAAAAATCAACGTACTCAAAGTTGTCCACCTTCATTTCTCAAGATGGCCATTCGGCCTCGCGTCGTGTCTCGTTCGGCAGCGGCAGGCGGGTAGCCCCGATCTCTGGGGGATTCTAACCTGTTGAGGGTGCCCCCTCAATGTGGTGCGGATAGGTCATCGGGACCGGGGCCACCTGCCGAAATATTACGCCTCGACAACGCCGACCTTGTCATACATATGGCACCCCGGGGTCTGTGGAGGGGAGTGGAATCCCAGGTCTCAAAAGCGAGACCTGGGACACCCATTTTCGTGGTGGGTCAGACCTAGGCCGCCCGCCCTCACCCGTGCTTGATGAACGAGCCATTCTGCAGTTCGCGCATGGCGGTTTGCAGTTCGGCCTGCGTGTTCATCACAATCGGCCCGTACCACGCTACCGGCTCTTCCAGCGGCTTGCCGGAAACCAGCAGGAAGCGAATCCCCTCCGGCCCTGCCTGCACCACGATCTCATCGCCGCGGTCAAAGAGCACCAGCGAGTGATTCTTCGCGTCGTACTTAGCCTCAGCGTTCGGGTCCACAGCCGACTCGGTCAGCACCGCCTGCGGCGTCGAGGCATCGCGAAACGTTCCTGCGCCCGCAAACACATACGCGAAGGCGTTGCGCGTCACATCAATCTGTATCCGGCGCCGCATGTTCGGCGGTACCGAGATATCCACGTAGCTTGGATCGGCCGCCACGCCCTCCACCGGCCCGCGCTTGCCCCAGAACTCGCCGCAGATAATACGCGCATGCGTGCCGTCGTCCTCCGTCACTTCAGGAATCGCATTCGACGGAATGTCCTGATAGCGCGGCTCGGTCATCTTGAGCGACGCGGGCAGGTTCGCCCATAGCTGAAATCCGTGCATCCGGCCCCGCTCATCGCCTTTGGGCATCTCCTGGTGCAGAATCCCGCTGCCCGCCGTCATCCATTGCACATCGCCCGCCGTCATGCGGCCCTTGTTGCCCAGGCTGTCGCCGTGTGCCACCTCGCCCGCCAGCACGTAGGTAATCGTCTCAATGCCCCGGTGGGGATGCCAGGGAAATCCGGCCAGGTAGTCCGCCGGGTTCTCGTTGCGAAAGTCATCCAGCAACAGGAACGGATCGAACTCCTTTGTTTTGCCAAAGCCGAAGGCGCGCTGGAGCTTCACGCCTGCTCCCTCGAGGGTTGGCTTGGTTTCAAGGATCTGTTTGACTGCACGAAGCGACATGGTGGACCTCCTCTGGCTAGCTGCTTATTGGATGCGCGAGGATGATATTTGTTGCAACAAGCAATTTGCAGGATGCGGGCTCTGTTCCTTCCCAGGTCTCTAAGGAGACCTGGGGCAGCCGCGCTGCTGTAGAGCAGCTTAGGCCTTGATGAACTGGACGTCGAGGGTGATGGTTATATCTTCGCCCACCAGAACGCCGCCGGTTTCAAGTGCCGCGTTCCAGGTCAGGCCAAAGTCCTTGCGATTGATTTTTGCGGTGGCGGAGAGCCCGATGCGCTGGTTGCCCCAGGGGTCCTTGGAGGGAGCGCTCGGGCCTTCGACGGCGAAAGTGACTGCCTTGGTAACGCCGTGCATGGTCAGGTCGCCGGTGACGGCCAGCTCGCCCTCGGCCAAGCGCTTGACCTGCGTGGACTTGAAGGTGAGGGTGGGGAATTTCTCGGCGTCGAAAAAGTCGGCACTCTTCAGGTGGGTGTCGCGCTGTTCGTCGGCAGTGGTGAGGGTGGCGGCGGGGATCAGTGCTTCAATGGTTGAGCGGGTGGGATCGGCATCGTCCAGGCTCAGCGAGCCGCTGATTCCGCTGAACTTGCCTCTCACGTTGGAGATCATCATGTGCTTGACTTTGAACTCGGCGGCGGAATGGGCAGGATCAATATTCCAGGTGGTGTTGGGGCTTGTGGTCATGGGTGTTTTTGCTCCTTTCATCAAATTCGATGCGGGAGAGAAATATTCGTTGCAACAAATAATCTGAAAATTTGCGTGCAGGCTCCCGCCCCGGGGTCATCCGGGGAGGGGCCGCGGAGCGTTCATCAGGCCTTGGATGGTGCGGAGCCCGATGCGCCGGAGGCCCCCAGACCAGAAGGCGAGGCGTACGCCGCGCGCACGAACTTGTGCTCTTCGATGACGATGCGCTGGCTGCAGGCGTGGCAATAGAAGCCCTTGGCATGCCTCATGCCGCTGCGTATGGTTGCGCCGCACCAGGGGCATTTCCCTTTGAGCATGCCATAGCCGAACTGGGGCCCCAGCAAGGGCGCCAGGATGCCTACGACAATCATGGGCACGCCAGCAAACGCGCCCAGGCCGGTGAGGCAAAGCATGGTGCCGACAATGATCATCATGGGCGCGACCAGCACACCCAGGAAGAAGCCGCCAAAGGCCCCTGCCAGAGGCGCATTTTCCTCGGGTGGAGCGGGGATCTGCTGGAGGTCAGCGGTGACGGCCGCCCCGCAGGTGGGGCAAAACTTCCAGGGCGCGGCCAGATGCGTTCCACACTTAGGACATAGCCCTTCCATAGGACCACCTTCTTCTGGGGAAGCGACCTGAGCATAGCACCAATGCAAGGCGAAGAATCTGTGATCCAGAACACATTTTGTGGGGGCGTTAGAAGTTCAGGCGTTGCTCAGCAACCGCCTATGTAAACGTCATTTTTGTTGAATGGTTACATTTGAGCCCAAAAACTTGTATGACTGAACCAGCCGTACAAAATCCGGGTAGTCCTTATTGAGGGCCTCCGCGCTTTTCGAAGAAGCTACAAACATCACGAGGACCTTTCCCTCGCCAACATATGCCACCTCCTCATAACGATCGAATCCGCCGGGAGCAAATTGCAGAGTAGGCACAGTGTGATCGCCGATCTTGATTGGTTCTCCCTGCTTTATGACAGCCGCCGGTTCGCTGCTCTTCACGCTACTTGCATCATCTGCCATCAACTTCGCGATTGTGGCATCCGTGCTTTTGCCGACCACGTTGATGTACATGAAGGTTCCGGAGTCTTTCGCTTTTTGCCAATTGGAGCCGGACGGATAGAACACAGCGTAGATGCCTTGATCGTTCATGATCCCGTTGTCCAGGGTCCAGCCCTTCGGCGCGCAAAACGTCAGGGCATGATCCTTGCCGTACAGCAGCCCGCAGTTGTCATTTTTCGGCTTGGTGCCCTTTCCACCTCCCGAACCTGGGGCGGTTGCTTGCGCACCGGCCTGCATTGCTGTGGCCAGCAGCAACAACAGGGTGCCAACCTTGAGGATTTTCATGCCGCAATGATAAGGGGCAGGGCGTTTGCATTGTGAAGCAGCAGCCGACAAGTAATTTGGCCTGCGTTATCCACCCATTCCACACGTCAATCTCCGAGCCGCCACCGTATTCTCAAGGAGAGCCCCTCCGTGATCGACTTCGCACAATCCGTCAAGCAGCAAGCCGACATCGTGAAGATTGTTGAGGGCTACATCCGCCTGCGCAAGGCAGGTGCGCAGAACTACTCCGGCCTCTGCCCGTTCCACAAGGAAAAATCGCCGTCCTTCAGCGTGCATGCCGTCCGGCAGTTCTATCACTGCTTCGGATGTGGCGTCTCCGGGGACGTGTTCAGCTTCGTCGGCAAAATTGAAAACGTCAGCTTTCCCGAGGCCGTGCGCATTGTCGCGCAGAAGTGCGGCATCCCGCTGCCGAAGCGCGAGTTCTCTTCGCCCGAGCAAGCTGCCGAGGCCCGCCTGCGTGCGAAACTGCTGGACCTGCACGAGGCGGCCGCGGCGTGGTTTGAGGAGCAGTTGCGCGGGCCCGAAGGCGCGGTTGCGCGCGAATATCTGGCTGGACGCGGGCTGACGCCAGAGGGCATCAAGACGTTCCGCATCGGCTATGCGCCGGACAGCTTCAAGGCGCTGCGCGACCGGCTAGCCGGTATGGCCGACGAGGAGACGCTACGTGCCAGCGGACTGTTCAGCGCAAAGGAGCAGGGCGATGGAAGGCAGGGGCCGCTCTATGACCGCTTCCGCAAGCGCGTGATGTTTCCCATTGCGAATGAAAGCGGGCGGGTGATCGCCTTTACTGCGCGCACACTGGAGACGGGCGAAAAGGCGGGACCGAAGTACATCAACTCGCCGGAGACACCGCTCTATTCGAAGGGGCAGGTGCTCTTTAACCTGGACAAGGCAAAAGCGACCATCCGCCAGGCAGAGTTTGCTCTGCTGGTGGAAGGGCAGATGGACTGCATCAGCGTGTTTCTGCGCGGGATTCAGAACGTGATCGCCACCAGCGGCACGGCTTTCACCGAGCATCAGGTGGCGATTCTCAAGCGGCATACGTCGCAGGTGGTGGTGAACTTTGACCCCGACGCCGCGGGGGCGAACGCCGCGGAGAAATCCATTGCTCTGCTGACCGAGGAAGGCTTCTCCATCAAGCTTGTAACGCTGGATGGGGGGCTCGACCCGGACCGCTACATCCGCGAACGGGGAGTGGATGCTTACATCCAGACGATTCGGGGGGCACGGCGGCAGGCCGATTACCTGATCGAGCGCGCGCGGCAGATGTTTCCAGGGGCCAGCGCAGAGCAGAAGGTAAAGGCCATGAACTACCTGCTGCCGCACATCCGGCGGATGCCGGAAAAGCTGGCGCGCGACCAGTTTGCCCACGACGCCGCGCAGAAGCTGGGCATCGATTCTGCCGTGCTGCGCGAGGAGCTGCGGCAGGCCGCGCTGCGACGGCGCGACCACGTGGAAGCGCGCGCGACGGCTCTCACGGAGGTGGAGCGAGTGCTGCTGCGGGCGCTGGCCATCACCGACCCGGAGCACGAGGATGCGCGGCACCTGGCAGCTGAGGCTGTAGCGAAGCAACCCGCGTGGTTTGAACAGCTTGGCGTGTTTCCTGCTTTGCATGCGCTGGCAGGCCGCGGGGCTTGCGATCCGATGGACGCGGTTGAAAACGAGGCCCAGCGGGCGCTGCTGGCCGAGGCTCTTCTGGGAGAGACGGATGCGCCGTCGGCAGACACCGTGCAAGGGTCGATTGTGAGCCTGCAGCAAAGGCGTTACGAGAGCATGCTGCGCGACCTGCGCGCGCAGATTGCCGAGGCTGAGCGGCGCGGCGACTTTGCTGAACTGGCCCTGCTGACCCAACGCAAGCTGGAGTTGGACAGGACGCTGCGGCAACTGCACAGCCGGCAGCGTGGCGATCAGTCGCTCCCGGCGCTGCCCTGACTCAATTCGCTTATTCTTTGCGTCAAATCGGCGTTTTCCACGTCTAAATTAACAAGGAGCAGAGCGGGCGGAGAGTTGCATCTGCCCGGCCCGGTCCCGCAGCAAAGGCTGCTGAGAAGCCCTTGAGCTAAAGGCTGATTTTTCTTAGCGAAATAGGGTGGACTGTGGTAATCTATTGGTCTCTGTGAGGATGCGCGCCCCTTTGCCCCATACATGAGCTGCGGCTCGCGGGCGACCCAGGCGAAACCTGAAGCGCTGTCATCCTATTCCGAGCAATTATCTGAGACCGCTTCTTTTTTTGCGGGCAACCGCAGGTCTGTGTCCATGTGCGCGCGAAGATTTCCATGCGAAATCTTTTTTTGAGCGCGCTGGACCGGACACGCACCGGTGCGCAAAACGGTGCCTAGAAATCGCATTGCGCTGGAGAGCAGGAACATTTTGGCAATTGATGACAAATTCGAAGACGACATTCACAGCCTGATCGACACGGGCAAGGAAAAGGGTTATCTCACCTACGGCGACGTGAACGACATGTTGCCAGAGGAGATGAACTCCGCCGACGACCTGGACGATCTGATCACCACTATCGGCACGCAGGGCATCGACCTGCTGGACGGACCCAAGTTTGGCCACGACAAAGACTTCGATCTGGAAGAAGGCGAAGACGTTGAGCTGGACCTGACGCCCGGCACTCTTGAGAAGACCAATGACCCGGTACGCATGTATCTGCGCGAGATGGGCACTGTGCCGCTGCTTACGCGCGAGGGCGAGGTGGAGATTGCCAAGCGCATCGAGCGCGGGCAGATGCGTGTGCTCAAGGCTATTTCGCGCTCGCCCATTGTGATCCGCGAGATTATGGCGCTGGGCGAGGACCTGAAGCGCGGCGTACGCAACGTGAAAGAGGTCGTGGTCTTCGACGAGGAAGAGCTGACCGAAGACGTAGTGCAGGCGCGCGTGCGCGCCACCGTTACCCGCATCGACCTGCTGGTGAAGCACCAGAAAAAGATTGCGCAGCTTGAAGAGAAGCAGGCCACGGGCAAGGCCAGCGTACGCGAGGCTCGCCGCACCCGCTGGCTGATCGCACGCGAGAAGGTCTACATCTCGCGCATCGTGCGCGAACTCAAGTACACGGGCCTGGAGCGCAAGCGCCTGCTGGATCGCGTCAACAAGACCGTGGACACCATGCGCACGCTGGAGCGGCAGATTCGCTCGCTGGAGCAGAAGCACGAAGCCAGCAAGAGCGAGGATCTGAAGAAGGAGTACCGCCGCCAGCAGAAGAACTGCAAGGCTGACCTTGAAAAGATCGAGGCCGACGCGGGCGTTTCCATCGCCGAGCTGAAGCGCACGCAGCGCGAGATGATCCAAGGCGACATGGACGCCGAGCAGGCCAAGCGCGAACTGATTGAAGCGAACCTGCGCCTGGTGGTCTCCATCGCCAAGAAGTACACCAACCGCGGACTGCAATTCCTTGACCTGATTCAGGAAGGCAACATCGGCCTGATGAAGGCGGTGGATAAGTTCGAGTACCGCCGCGGCTACAAGTTCTCGACCTATGCCACCTGGTGGATTCGCCAGGCCATCACCCGCGCCATCGCGGACCAGGCACGCACGATCCGCATCCCGGTGCACATGATCGAGACCATCAACAAGCTCATCCGCACCAGCCGCCAGCTTGTGCAGGAGCTGGGCCGCGAGCCCTCGAGCGAAGAGATCGCGCGCCGCATGGACATCCCTGTGGCCAAGGTGCGCAAGGTGCTGAAGATTGCGCAGGAGCCCATCTCGCTGGAGACGCCCATCGGCGAGGAAGAAGACTCGCACCTCGGCGACTTCATCGAAGACCGCCAGGCGGTTTCGCCTTCCGAAGCGGTCATCAGCGTCAACCTGAAGGAGTACACCTCGCAGGTGCTGCGTACGCTTACGCCGCGCGAGGAGCGCGTGATTAAGATGCGCTTCGGACTGGAAGACGGCTCCGAGCACACGCTGGAAGAGGTCGGCCAGAGCTTCCAGGTGACGCGCGAACGCATCCGCCAGATTGAAGCCAAAGCCCTGCGCAAGCTGCGCCACCCCTCGCGCAGCCGCAAGCTGAAGGCCTTCGTCGAAGGCGTCAAAGAAATGTAAGCCAGTCTGCAGACAGCACAGGAGCCGCGAACGCACAGTTCGCGGCTCTTTCTTTTTGGCGGCAAGGCCCTGGCTGCGGCGTTCGCTCCCGATCTTGCGGAATGCTGCTTGCCTGCCGCCCCCATACTCTGCTAAAACGTTTTTCTTGAGATCATTCCATTTTTGCAGGGGGAAATTTACGCATGAGAAAGATCACGCGTCGTCAGTTTGGAACGACTGTGGCCGCAGCAGCAGCCGCCACCTATGCCGGTGTTGCACTGCCCCGGTTCGCCTTTGGCGCTCCGCTGCCCTCCGCGCTCAACTTCCCCAAGGGATTCCTGTGGGGATGCGCCACGGCCTCGTATCAGATTGAAGGTGGCGCGGCCGACGACGGACGCGGCACTTCGGTGTGGGACACCTTCAGCCACACTCCGGGCAAGACCTATCACGGCGAAACCGGCGACGTGGCCGACGACTCCTACCACCTATACAAGGAGGACGTGCGGCTGCTCAAGAATCTGGGCGTGAGCACCTACCGCATGTCGATCTCGTGGTCGCGCGTCTTTCCCACAGGTAAGTCGCCGGTGAACCCGAAGGGCCTGGACTATTACAACCGCGTGGTCGATGAGCTGCTGGCCAACAATATCACGCCTTACATCACGCTCTTCCACTGGGACCTGCCGCAGGAGCTGCCGGGCGGATGGCAAAACCGCGACACGCCAAAAGCTTTTGCCGACTACGCCGCCTTCATCGGCAAGCATCTCGGCGACCGCGTGCATCACTTCATGACGACCAACGAGTTTGTCTGCTTTACCGACCTTGGATACCGCTACGGCCAGTTTGCGCCGGGCCTCAAACTGGCCGCTGCCGAGGCCAACCAGGTGCGCCACCACGGCATTCTGGCACACGGGCTGGCAGTGCAGGCCATCCGCGCCAACACGCCCAGCGGGACGCAGGTGGGACTGGCAGAAAACGCCACTGTCTTTGTACCCGTGATCGAAACGCCCGAGCACATCACAGCCGCGCAAAAGGCCACACGCGATGACAACGCGCCCTTCCTGACCACGCTGATGGAAGGCAAGTATCCGGACAGCTATCTGGAGCAGGAAGGCGCGAACGCACCGAAGGTGGAGCCGGGCGACATGGAGGCCATCGGGAGCAAGCTGGACTTTGTGGGCCTGAACATCTACACGCCGCAGTATGTGCGCGCGGATGACTCGAAGAAGGGATACGTCGTATTGCCATACCCAACGTCGGCGCCGCACATGGCCTCGCCGTGGATTGTGCTCGGCCCCGAATGTATCTACTGGTCGGTGCGCAACGTATGCGATCTGTGGAAGGTGCCGGCGATCTACATCACGGAGAACGGCACTTCGTCTGACGATGTGCTGACGCCGGAGGGCAAGGTGTATGACACGGACCGCGTGATGTATCTGCGCAACCACCTGACGCACCTGCACCGCGCCACCGAAGAAGGCTACCCGGTGAAGGGCTATTTCCTGTGGAGTCTGCTGGATAACTTTGAGTGGGCAGATGGCTACAGCAAGCGCTTCGGCATTCACTACGTGGACTTCAAGACCCAGAAGCGCACGCCGAAGTTGAGCGCCGAGTGGTACAGGGAAACGATCGCGAAGAACGCGGTGGAGTAAGGGGCAATCAGTGCTTCATGAAGGGATTGCTGCCCGCTGTGGACATATCCGGGACGACAGGCAGATGGGGAGTGCAGTGTGTGGCGACCGAATTGAAGCCCTGTTCCAATGATTTAGCCAGGGCGTCCACTTCGGATGCGGAAATCTTTTGCTCGCAGTAGAGCCAGCCGTCCTTTGCCTGGCGGTACTGGTAGAAGACCGCCTGTGAGACGACGGTATCGGGCGGCTGCTCTTCGCGCGTCGCATGACTGGCAGA
>JAJXZL010000026.1 GCA_021780075.1 Acidobacteriota bacterium | reverse complement strand
TTCTGCCCCTTGCGCACGTATTGGTACGTTGCATTCGCAAAGACATTCTGAATCCACCCTGCAAAGCGTGCCTGCACATACGCGAGCCGCTGCTCATCGATGTCCACGTTGCCGGGAACGTTCATCTCCTGGCTGATGTTCTTCATCTCCGCACGGGCCGTCGTCACGCCGATCTCCTGAAGCCGTCGCGGCGACAATTGCACGGGAGCCAGTGCAGGCTCGCTACCCGCCGGTGCCCCGCCACCATGCACTGCGGGCCGCGATGCCGTCTCCGGGCCGCGCGCGACAACCACATCCTGAGTGGCCGATTCGGGAGCCGTGCGCTTCTGCTGCTTGAGTACATACACAAGAGCGGCTGCGAGCACAACACAGACGGCAACAGCCGCCGCCAATGCAAACTGATACGTACGCGTCTTCACGGCTTCACCTCCGCTGCGGGTGCGCTTGACTGGTCAAGTGGAGCGCCTGCGGCGAGTTCAAGATCCGCCATGCGCTTGTTGAATTCAGCGATTGCCTGAAACCAGGCGAGATCAATATCGACAACTGTCATCTGGCTGTCGAGAAGGTCAAGAAAGTCCGTCTTGTCATTCTCATAGGCAATCACGCTCGCCTGGAGCGTGGCTTCAGCCTGCGGCTTCAGGTCGTCGCGATACATGCGCGCAAGCCGTTGCGCGGCCTGCGCCTCAACCAGCGCCTCCTGAATTTGCTCGAAGGCTGCATTGCGCAGCGCAGCCAGTTCGTCATCCTGCTCGGTTGCGCGTGCAGTGGACTCCGCAATCTCCGCATCATGCCTGTGGCGGTTGAGCCATGGCAGGTTCATCGAGCCCTCGACCATGTAGTTATTGCGCATACTGACGTTGGGCGGCATCAGCATATAGCCTGCAGAGATCGTGAAGTCCGGCACATAGACCTTTTTCACCAGCGCCTGCTCTTTGTGGCTCCGCTCGGCAGCTTGCCCAGCCGCGAGAAGATCGGGACGCGACCGCAGAGCCAGCTCATCGAGACTCTGCGCTGCGGGCAAAGCAGCCAGCACGTCGTGCTCTCCAACTACGCTCAGCGGCGCTGCGGGATCGCGCTTGAGCAGCGTGTTGAGGCGGGCGCGCGCAAGCTCGGCGTCCTGATCGAACCGAATCATATGTTCCGCCAACCGCGTAAGCGCGACCTGCGCCTTGAGAATGTCCTGCTGTGGAACCTTGCCGACCGCGTACTTGATGCGTGCCGCTTCGATGGCCTGACGGGCAAGCCCCACATGCTGATCGTGAACGCGTAGCTCGTCTTCAGCCAGCAGCAGATCATCAAATGCCTTGCGCGCGCGCACCCTGACATCCAGACGAACCTGCTCCAGCTCAGCCTTTGCCTCGGCTACGTCGAACTGTGCAACGCTGGTGCGCAGCGCTCGCTTTCCCCTGCCGGGAAGGGTCTGGCTGATGCTGAACATGTTCTGTGCGGCGTTGTAATCCCACGGTTGCTTTAGTGGAACGCCCCAGCCGCGATACATCACCGATGGATCGTCGAGCGCGCCAGCAATAGGAACGTGCGCTTCTGCTGTGGCGACGCGCTGCGCGGCCACCTCGATTTCCGGGTTCACAGAGAGCGCAATCCGTTCAACATCATCCAGAGTGAGCGGTGCACCGGCAGACTCTGTGCTTTGATGCTGCTGAAGCAGAGCGGCAAAGTTCGTGAGGCCATCGCCCTGGCCTGGCGTTTCTGCGCGCGAGACACCAGCGGACGCAACGGACGCCAGAACACAAAGCATGGGTAGAAAAACTTTCATGACTCCCTCCAGTGGAGATACAACTCTCAGCCTGGCCGCGCGTTCACAGTGCGCATAAAGGCGCAGAGGCGCACGAAGGCTCAGGTACAGTCTGCGGAGGGGAATCTAGATTCGGAGTACGGAGCCGCTGCTCGATGCAGTCTTCGGTGGCGACGCTTCGAAGGCGTTGCCGTACGCTGCGCGCAGCGCGGCAGGCGCCGGCATGCAGGCCAGATGCGGCACAATGACCAGCTTCTGCGAATGCTCAGAAAAATAAGGGGGGACTGGAGCGACGGCAGTGTTCTGTTGGCTGGCCTTGCAACATGCGCCACTTGCAGCCATGCCTGCCGAGCTGCACATCCGCGCCATTCTGCGACAGCAGTCATGCTGTCGCATCGGCTTCATGCCCAGCAGACAGGCAGAGGCCGGTATCGCGGTCCAGAAGACCACAACCGCCAGCATCAACAACGCGCCTTTTCTGCTCCAATTCATAATGCACGAGTTCCGAGCTTCAATTGTAATCCTCCGCCGCCTGATTTCATACGGCAGTGATTCCTGTCACGCAAATAAAACCCCGAGTGCGCCAGAGAAGCTGCGCCACCTAAGCGGCGCGATGTGCAGTTCTTCAATCTGTTACGTTCTTGGCTCAGCTTTGAAATTGCACGCTGGATTTTTCCTGCCCATTGTGAACCGGAGTCATGGGCATGCTGCGCAGGCGTGTCCCCGTTGCCGCAAAAATGGCATTGGCCACTGCTGGCGCCAGGCCGATAATTCCAGTTTCGCCCGCACCAGCCGAAGGCAGGTCCTTGCGATCCAGCAGAACAACCTCAATCTGTGGAGTATCACTGAATCTCGGCAGCCGATACTGCGCAAAATGCGGATTCAGAATTCGGCCATTTGCAAAGAGTATTTGTTCAAACAAAGCGCCGCCAATGGACTGGACGATGGCGCCCATGACCTGATTGCGCAGGCCATCCGGGTTCACAATTGCGCCGGATTCCCAGGCCTCAACGATGCGCCGAATACGCACCTTTCTGCTTGCGGGGTCAATTTGCACTTCCGCACAAGTAGCAACGTAGCCTCCCTTGTCGGTTCCGCACGCAATGCCGAATCCGCGCTCGGGAGAGGATTTCATGCGGCCCCATCCAAACTTGTCCTGAGCCGCCTGCACCACCGCTCGAAGCCTGAGATCAGCAATGTTCTTGAGGCGAAACTCCAATGGGTCCATGCCCGCAGCATGAGCAAGCTCATCCATGTGCGATTCGCGTGCGAAGTTGTTGGCAGTGGCGGCAAGCCCGCGATAAGAACCCTGACGCAGAGGCGAATTTGCCGGATGATATTGGATGAGTTGATTCGCAACCGCATAGGGAGTGCCTATATCCGCAGGGCCCGAATTGTAGTTGTGATGCTCCCACGCCACCACCGTTCCATCGCGCTTGATTCCAGCTTTTATTTCAATCAGACCGGCAGGACGGAAGTAGGCCCACGTAAACTCCTCTTGCCTCGTCCACACCACCTTTACCGGCTTGCCCACCGCTTTGGAAAGGCGCGCTGCTTCGATGGCCGCTTCGCCAGTGTGCTTGCCCCCATAGCCGCTGCCCATGTCCGGCTGAATCACACGCACTTGCGCGGCCGACAGTCGAAACTCCTGCATCAGCTCGTCGCGTACGCCGAACGGGCGCTGCGTTCCTGTCCACACGGTCAGCCTGCCGTCGGCCCATGTGGCCACGGCAGCTCGCGGTTCAAGCGGTGCATGCGCGATGTACGCCACGGTGTATTGATTTTCGAGCTTCAGATCCGCGCTCGCCATGGCCTGAGCCACGGAGCCGGTCACATGCTGCGGGCCGCCGTCATCACCGGTCTCCGGGCTATTCTTCAAATACTCATATAAACCCTCATTCGAGGGCTGCGCCGGCACATTCCATTGTGCCTGGATGGCGGACAGCGCATGTTGTGCCGTGTAGGCGTCGAGGGCAACCACGCCGATGAAATCGCCATCGCGCACAACCTGAACTCCGTTCAGCGCTTCAGCAGCGCTGGTGTCGAGCGATGCGAGCGTTGCATTGAATCCCTCGGGGCGGAGCACGGCGCCGAACCGCATCTCCGGAAGAACCATGTCAGAGGGATACTTGTGCGCGCCGGTGACAAAGTCGCGGCCATTCACCTTCGGAACAGCCGTTCCCGCAATTTTCCACTCGGTCGCAGGCGTAAGCCGCTCTTCTCCTGAAATCAGCTTGACGAGCTTCTGGCCGCGCGTCAATTCCCCATATGTGAAAGATCGGGCCTTCTTGGGATCAGTAACCTTGCCATCTGCGGCCGTCAGCGTTGCCGCGTCAACCTGCCAGCGCTGTGCGGCCATCTGGACAAGCGTCTCTCGCGCGGCTGCGGCCACGGCACGCAGTTGCGGACCCATCGTTGGTGTTGTGCGGCTGCCGAAGGTGCCCATGTCCCAGGGCGTCAGGTCGGTGTCTCCCATGACCATGGTGATGGAAGCAAAGGGCACGCGCAGTTCCTCGGCGACCTGCTGCGCAAGGGAGGTGCGAATGTTCTGCCCAACCTCGACCTTGCCGGTAAACACATTTACCTGGCCATCGGCGGCAATGTGCAGCCACGCGCTCACATCTTTGGGCAGCTCGTGGCCTCCGAAGATCCGGCCTGATTCCTGCGTACGCGCAGTGCTGTGCGTGAGGCACACAAGCAGTCCTCCCCCGAGGACTTTCAGAAAGTCGCGACGATCGAGCTGCACGCTTCGTGACGCTTCACCTGCGCTGTCGCGAACAAACTCAAGCATGGACTGATCGCGGAGGCTCATCGGCTTGCTCCTTTGGCCGGCATCAGCCGTGCGGCGCGCTTCACCGCTGCAACAATCCGCGGATACGTGCCGCAGCGGCATAGGTTGCCATTCATCGCCTCGACGATCTGCTCTTCCGTGGGGTTGTGCGTGCGATGTAGCAGCGATGTGGCGCTCAGAATCATGCCAGGGGTGCAGTAGCCGCACTGGAAGGCTCCCTCATCGAGAAACGCCTGCTGGACGGCGCTCAGCTTTCCGTTCTGCTCCAGACCTTCGATGGTGAAAATCTTCGTATTGACAGCCGAGCTCACCGCCACCAGGCAGGACCGCGTAGCCCGTCCGTCGAGAAGCACAGTGCAGGCCCCGCACTGGCCCTCGCCGCAGCCGTACTTGGTTCCGGTCAGGTTAAGACGGTTGCGCAGGACAGAGAGAAGGCTCTCGTCAGCAGGAGCATTGACGTGGAGTTGCGCGCCGTTGACGTCGAGAATAAATTCAGCCATCCCGGACTCCCTTTGCATGCTGGCAGAGTCAACGAACGGGCTTCATCATAGCGCATCGGGCGTAGGGTGAGTCTATCGTTTACTGCGACGCAGGCCGATTCAGGCCGGCAGGAGCGGATCTCGTCAGTTTCTGCGATTACTGGGTAAAAGCATCGAACGCTCCGAGTCGATATGCCCGCGATGGGAGGTGCCGCGGGTGACAGGCAGCTTATGCCGTCAAGCCAGAGTCCTCCGCGTATCGCTGATGGCTACACGCGAACGATCATCACTTCTGTCGCCTTCATCAGCGCTGCAGCAGTCTGACCTTTGCGCAACTGCATCTCGCGCGCCGCATCGGCGGTGATGATGGACGTAATCTGCTGATCGCCGATGGCCAGCACCACCTTGGCCAGCAGACCCCCGAATTTAACCTCGACGACCTTGCCCACCAGCTGATTGCGACCGCTCACCGTGCGGAACCGCTCGCGCGATTCGATGCGCGATTTTGCCGGCGCCGACTTCAACAGCGGCGTAAGCGAGCTCTGGGGAATGCGATGATGGCCGCCCGGCGTCTTCCTGGTCTTGAGCCTTCCGGCAAGAATCCATTGTTTGACGGCGGCATAGCTCACGCCCAGCGCCGCTGCCGCCTCTCTCGGCGTAAGAAGAACATCCGCGTCGGCCATGTAACCACCTCACCCTCAAACATTTAATGCCCGGACCGCCTTGGAGCAAGGATATACCCCGCCCCATGCGCAGGCGAAATTCATCAAGCCTTCACCGGCGCATCGCTATGACCGTACAAAAACGCGACTTAAATTCGTATAGAATCGTAGAACCATGCTGCAATCCCTCTCATTCGCAAAACCTCTGGCGAATCGCACTGCGCGGGTGACACTTGCCCTCTTCCTCGCTGCCGTTGTTCTTGTACCACTCAGCGCATTTGCGCAGCGGTCGCCGGATGCAGGTTCGACCTTCATCGCCCGGTATCAGGCGCGCGTGACAGCAACCCAGAACGAACAGCCGCACTGGATTACGCCCCTGGTGACGGTAACGCCGCGCCTGGAACAGGAGTTCCGCACCGACTTTCTGCGCCAGACAAACAACGCGGGGTACGACATATGGACCTACGACAACGGCAAAGGACTGGAGCTGATTCCTGAGCGCCACATTGAGCTCCTCTTCAATCTGCCTCCCTTCGTCAATCATTTGGCGCCCAAAACAAACGACGGCTTCGGCGACGTTTCCTTCCTCTCGAAATACCGCTTGTTTGCACGCAATGAAGAGCACGGCAACGCCATCATCACGGCTTTCCTCGGTGCGAGCGTTCCAACAGGAAAGAACGGCAATGGAAGCTGCTGCGCCATCGTTACGCCTACGCTGGCAGTGGGCAAGGGCTTTGGCCTGCTGGCGCTCACATCCACCGCGGGCGGATCGCTTCCCGTCACAAACGCCAGTGGCCTCGGCCACACCATCATCTGGAACAGCGTTGCGCAGTATCACGTTGGCAGGACCGGCGCGGCGCGCTTCTTCTGGCCGGAAGTGGAGTTCAACTCCAGCTTCTTCGAGGGCGGCTCATCCGATGGCAAGGCAACAACCTTCACCACCCCCGGCATGGTCATCGGCCGCATTCCTTTGACGCACGATGCCGGCGGCAGGTCTGGCAGGCTTGGATTGACATTCGGCGCGGGCGAGCAAATCGCGCTCACGCACTTCCACACCAGTAATCACAATCTCGTTCTCACGGTGCGTCTGCCGTTCTGATCGCGGTTGCTGTGCGTCTCATGTCCCTGCTGGTACAAAGGAAGCTTAAGAGGAATACGAATTGCCGTCGAAAAAGCGAGAACAAGGAATGGCTGAGCGCCCACGCAAGCTCCGCACCACGCGGCAGCGCCTGCGCGAGGTCCTGCTCCTCGCCATGCTGTGCATGCTCACCGCATGCCGCGCGCCACATGGCACTGTGCTCACTGTCTCGGCAGCAGCAAGCCTCAGCGATGCCATGCAGGAAATCGAGGCCGCATACCAGCGCGAGCATTCCGATGTTACTCTGCAAAACAACTTCGGCTCCTCCGGCACACTTGCGCAGCAAATTGAGCACGGCGCTCCTGTGGATGTATTCCTCTCGGCTGCGGCCGAGCCCATGAATGACCTGGAAGCCCGCGGACTCATCCTCGCGGAGACGCGCCGCGACTTGCTTCGCAACACACTCGTGCTCATCGCTCCGCGCGATTCGGCACTGCGCAGCTTTCAGCAGCTTGCAGGCAGATCAGTGCGCACCATCGCGTTGGGCGATCCCGGCAGCGTGCCGGCAGGCAAGTATGCGCAGCAAACTCTGACATCGCTGCAGCTTCTCGATGCGGTGCGCGCAAAGCTGGTGCTGGCTGGGGATGTGCGCGCCGTGCTTGCCTACGTCGCAACCGGCAACGCAGATGCCGGCCTGGTGTACGCAACCGATGCCCTGGTCTCTGGCAACGTGCGCGTTGTAGCGGCTGCGCCTGAGGGAACTCACGATCCGATCGTCTATCCTGAGGCGGCCATCCGCACCGGACGCAACGAAGCAACCGCGCGCGCATTCGCGGACTATCTCAATTCACCAGCGGCGAGAGCCATCTTCTTGAAGCATGGATTTACCATAGCCTCACCGTAATGTTTGCCACCGATCCATCTCCGCTATTCATTTCGCTGGCCACCACGTGCGCGGCCACGATCGCCACGTTTTTCCTGGGCCTGCTGGCAGCCAGGCTCATGTACGCGTCCCGCAGCGCCATGCGGCCGTGGATCGACGGCATTCTTACCCTTCCGCTTGTCCTGCCGCCCACCGTGGTCGGATTCTTTCTCCTCCTTGTCTTTGGCCGCAGCGGTCCAATTGGCCATCTGCTTGAGCGGGCCGGCGTCACCATCGTCTTTTCATGGCCTGCAACCGTGATTGCCGCAACCGTGGTTGCATTCCCACTGATGTATCGCACCGCCCTGGGCGCTCTGGAGCAGGTAAACCCAACACTGCTGCAGGCTGCGCGCACGCTGGGCGCATCGGAGTGGCGCGTCTTTCGTCGCGTGCTTCTGCCCCTCGCCAGCCCCGGCGTGGTTGCCGGAGCCGTGCTGGCTTTTGCGCGCGCCCTTGGCGAGTTCGGCGCTACGCTCATGCTGGCCGGCAATATTCCGGGACGCACGCAGACGATGCCCATCGCCATCTTCTCTGCCGTGGAGCGGGACGACATGCGCGCAGCGGTCGTGTGGGTTGTGCTGATTGTTGTGCTTTCGCTGGCCATCATTCGCCTGCTCAATCGGCAGGGCGCGGCCCGCAGAGCGTGGCAATCCGCGGCGCAGTCTGACGCGCTGCCGTTGGAACCTTCCGGGCGCATCGCAGAGACGCCGCACTTGCAGCAGGACGGCGAGCCGCCCGCCGCGCTGGAAGTGGACGTGGAGAAGGCGCTCGATAACTTTACTCTGCGCATTCAGTTCCGGGCCGCTCGCGGCGCGGTGGGCCTGCTCGGCGCTTCGGGAGCGGGCAAGTCAATGACCCTTCGCCTCATTGCCGGCGTCGAACTTCCCGATCGCGGACGCATTGCGCTGAATGGACGCACGCTGTTTGAGAGCACCGCAAGGGTCAACTCGCCGCCGGCTCGCAGGCGCATCGGTGTTGTGTTCCAGGACTACGCGCTCTTCCCGCACATGACCGTGGCGGAGAACATTGCCTTTGGCCTGCATCAATTGCCGGAAGAGGAACGCCGCGAGCGTGTGCTGCGGCAGTTGGATCGAATGCGCATCGCCGACCTCGCCGCGCGCTATCCCGAAGAGCTATCCGGCGGCCAGCGGCAGCGCGTGGCCATCGCCCGCTGCATGGCGATCCAGCCCGACGCCTTGCTGCTCGATGAGCCCTTCGCTGCGCTTGATCCGCATCTGCGCCGGCAAATGGAAGGACAGCTTCGTGAAGCCCTGGCCAGCTACAACGGCGTGGTGATTTTTGTAACGCACGACATGGAGGAGGCCTTTCGATTCTGCGCCGAGCTGCTGGTGCTGGATGCAGGACGCGTAATTGCGTCCGGGCCGAAGCACGCTCTTTTTGAGCAGCCGCGCAGTGTGGTTTCAGCCCGCCTCACCGGTTGCAAAAACATCGCTCCGGCGCGCGCAGTCGATGCGGACAGGATCGCAGTCGATGCCTGGAACTGCAGCCTGGCACTGCCGGCGCCCGTCTCCGGCCCAATCACCCATGTGGGCTATCGTTCCCATCATTTCCGTTTCCAGCAAGGTGCGAGTGGCGAGAACATCTTTCCCTGCTGGCTGGTTGAAACCAGCGAAGCGCCGCATGAGATGACGCTTTATCTTCGCTTGCACAATCCTCCCCAGGCCGGCGAGCCGCACCATGTTCAGGCGGATATTCCCAAAGACCAGTGGCGCGCGTTGAGCGTTCAGGCGCAACCCTGGCAGATCCAGATTGATCCGGAGCGAATCCTACTGCTTGAAGACGCAGCGAGCCTGCCACTCTCTCGCGCTTAGGCGCCTGTTGCCCTCAGGGCAGCCCAGCGGGTTCCGCGTCTGATTCCTCAGCCGTGCTCGCAGACCGCTCGTTACCGCTAAAGCGGGTGCGGAGAACTTCCGCCGATTGCCTGCTCATCCCACGAAATTCACATTCGGGAGCATAATATTCAGGGTCGTTCGACTCTGGACGTCACACCTCCCCTATAAAAGATGACGGCCTGTTCACACGAGCCAGATCTTTTTGGGGTGCTGTTTGTAACGAATCTCGACCACGGTGACTCTTATGTGTTGCATGAACACTTTATGGACAATCCACCTATCCGGTTTGCGCCGGCGTCGAGCGCCGATTCTGGCGTTCTTGTGTTCACTGGCCGCCACATCTGCCTTCGCGCAGGCGCCGCTCACGCTCCGGGAAGCCATCCAGCAGGCTCTGGGGCAAAGTCCTGAGGCCGCCATCGCTCGCGCCGGTAATCAGGAAGCCAGGGCGGGCACGTCGCTGGCCCGTACGCAACTGCTGCCGCAACTTAACTTTACTGAGGATATCTCGCGCGGAAATGACCCCGTGTACGCCTTTGGCACGCGGCTCCGGCAGCGGCAGTTCACGCAGGCTGATTTCGCGCTGAACGCTCTGAACCGGCCGCTGCCCATCGGCAACTTCGCTTCGCGCTTCTCAGGCCAGTGGATGGCGTTTGACTCATTCAAGACACAAAGAACCATTCGCAGCGCTGACCTCATGAAGCAGAGCGCCGACTCGTCGGCAAAAGCCGTGAACCAGAAGATCGTTCTCGACGTGGTGCAGGCGTATCAGTCGGTGCTCTATGCCGAGCGACAGGTCGACGTTGCGCAGCACGAGCAGGAAACAGCCACCGCGCTGCTCAGTTCGGTTGACGACCGCGTAAAGGCCGGGCTTGCGGTGGAATCGGACCGCATGTCTGCCCAGGTGAACGTGGCCGCGCGCAAGCAGGAGCTGATTGCGGCCCAGGGCGGCCTGGAACTGGCATGGGCCCAGTTGCGACTCGCCATGGGCGCCCCCAATCTGCAATCGACGAATTTGCAGCCGATTGAACCGCACCAGTTTCCCCAGACTGACCTTGACCAGGAGATAGCGACTGCCGCAAAAACACGGCCTGACCTGGCCGCTCTGGGACAGGCGCAATCCGCGCAGGCCGCGGCGGTGGGAGCAGCAAAGTCGGACTTTGGCCCGCGCATCAGCACCTATGGCAATTGGGAAACAGACCGTCCTACATTCGCAGGCTCGGGTGGCAACAACTGGGTAGCCGGCGCGCAGCTCAGCATCGATATCTTTCCCATGAGCAAGCGCGCGCAGCTCGCGCGTGAGACCGCAACAAAGCAACGGATTGATGCGCAGATGCTGGCCTACCAGCAGCATGTTCGCCTCGAGGTGAGTCAGGCGCACATCCAGCAGCAGACTGCGCTGCTTTCTCTCGATACCGCGCGCGCCGCCATGGATCAATCGGCAGAGAGTCTGAGGATCCTGCGCAACCGCTATGGCGCAGGACTCTCGACCATCACCGACCTTCTGCGTGCCGAGGATGCCGAGCGCCAGAGCCAGTCAAACTACTGGCGCGCCGTCTACGGAAACACAGTGGCTTATGCCCAACTACTTTTCGCGACAGGGACTCTGACTCCCGATGCGGCGGAGGATTTGCAATGAAGCTCGTATTGTCTGGTTGTTTAATCGCAGCCTCCACGGCGATTCTAGCCGGGTGCAACTCGGGCGAGCCCGTCAAGCCTGAGGCCACACAAACCGTGCAGGCGCGCGTGGTCGAGAGTCGTCAGCAGGAGGCGCCGGTAACCGTGCGCGCCACCGGCACGCTGCATGCGCACGAATCTTCGGTTGTCTCCGCGCAGGTGGTTGGCCGCATCCAGCAGGTGCTGGTGCACGAAGGTAACAACGTAAAGGCGGGGCAGACCTTGGTAATACTTGACGACGCCACTCTGCGCGCCGCCGTGGATCAAGCGCAAGCTGCCGTTGCGGCTGCAGAAAATCAACAGGCTGCGGCACAATCAGGCGCCAGTCTGGCCGCCAGCACGCTGGCCCGCTACAAACAATTGCAATCGCAGAAGAGTGTAAGCCCACAGGAAATGGATGAGGTAACGCGGCGGGCAGAGGCCGCGGCTCAAGGCGTGGACGCCATGCGTAAGCAGGCCGACGCGGCCAAGGCACAGGAAGCAAGTGCGCGCACCATGCTTGGCTATACGCGCCTGCGCGCTCCTTTTGCCGGCGCTGTAACAGCACGGATGGCCGACCCGGGTACGCTGGCTTCTCCGGGCGTGCCGCTGCTCCAGATAGACAGTGCTGGTCCGCTGCAACTGCAGGCCAACGTCGATGAGTCGGTCATTGGCGCGATTCACAAGGGAATGAAGATCCCCGTCACGGTAAGTGGCACACAGGCCGCGGACATCTCCGGCGCGGTCGCTGAAATCGTTCCCGCCGCTGATCCCGCAAGCCACAGCTTCCTCGTCAAGATCAACCTTCCGCCCTCGTCCCAGTTGCATGCGGGCATGTATGGAACCGCAGACATCGCAACCGGCAAGCGCCAGGCGGTTCTCGTTCCGCGCTCTGCCGTCGTCCTTCGCGGCTCGCTGGCCTGCGCCTATGTGCTCGACAGCAACGGCATTGCGCAGTTGCGCTACATCACGCTGGGTTCCGCTCATGGCGACCTCGTTGAAGTGCTTTCGGGCATCTCGCAGGGCGAGAAGCTGGTCGATGATCCAGCCGACCGCGATCTGGCAGGCAAGCGCATCGAGGTCCAGCCATGAAGAACAACCTTGGGCTGGCTGGAAAGCTGGCGCACGCATTTCTCAATTCCAAGCTGACGCCGCTCTTCATCGCCGCGTCGCTGGCTCTGGGCGTCTTTGCGGTGGCGATTATTCCGCGCGAAGAGGAGCCGCAGATCCTCGTTCCCATGCTGGACATTACAACCGCCATGCCCGGCGCGTCGCCTGCGGAGATCGAACAGCGCGTCACTCTGCCGATTGAGACGCTCGTGCACCAGATTCCCGGCGTCGAGTACGTGTACTCCACGTCCAGCCCTGGGCAGAGCCTGGTGATTGTGCGCTTCCTGGTCGGCACGCCGCAGGAAGATGCGCTGATTAAGGTCTACAGCAAGCTCTACTCAAACTTTGATCAGATGCCTTCCGGCATCTCGCAGCCCATCATCAAGGCTCGCTCTATTGACGATGTGCCCATCCTGGCTCTCACCCTCTGGGGTGAGCACTACAACGGATATCAGTTGCGCGCCATCGCCGACGAGGTGCAGCACAACCTCCAGCAGATATCCGATGTGTCAGAGACCACCATCATCGGCGGACTTCCGCGCTCCATGCGCGTTGTGCTCAGCACCGCAAAGCTCAGCGCTTACGGCCTGTCGCCCATGGCAATCGCGGGACATCTTCAAGCCGCGAACGCGCGCGTGCAGGCGGGCAGCTTTGCTGAGAACAATCAGGAAATCCGCGTCGATGCCGGCAATCTGTTCACCAGCCGCAAGGATCTTGAATCTGTGGTAGTGGCCGTGGATCACGGACGCCCCGTGTACCTGCGCGATGTTGCCGACAACATCATCGACGGACCCGCTGAGCCGGCAAACTACGTGCTCTTCGGCACCACCAATGCAAGCGCGGGAGCGCATCATGCGCCCGGCCAGTATCCAGCCGTCACCATCACGCTTGCCAAGCGCAAGGGAACCAACGCAACCGACATCGCCAATGAGGCTCTGAAGCGCGTTGATGAGATGCGTGGCGTTCAGATTCCCAGCGACGTAACCGTTACCACGACGCGCAACTACGGCGAAACAGCAAAGGCAAAGTCGGACGAGCTGCTGGAGCACCTGCTGCTTGCCACGCTCTCCGTCACCCTGTTGATTGCGCTCTTCCTTGGCTGGCGCGAGTCCGGTGTGGTCCTGCTGGCCATTCCCGTCACGCTCGCCCTCACTCTGGCAATCTTCTACTTCCTCGGCTACACCATCAACCGCGTCACGCTCTTCGCGCTGATCTTTAGCATCGGCATCCTTGTGGACGACGCCATCGTGGTGGTCGAAAACATTGTGCGGCATTTCCGCCTGCCTGAAAATCAGCACCGCTCGTGCAGTGATGTTGCCGTCGAGGCCGTTGCTGAAGTGGGCAATCCCACGATTTTGGCCACCTTTGCCGTGCTTGCCGCCGTGCTGCCCATGGCATTTGTTCGCGGCCTGATGGGGCCCTACATGCGCCCCATTCCGGTCGGCGCCTCCGCCGCCATGCTGTTTTCGCTGATGGTGGCCTTTGTGGTTTCGCCGTGGGCTGCTTTGCGCCTTCTCGGCAAGCACCTCGGCGGCGCGCGCACTCTTGAGCCGGAACACGAAAACTGGAGGACCAGGCTTTATCGCAAGGTGATGACGCCTCTGATCGCCTCCACGCGCAATCGCATTCTGTTCTTCGCAGGGGTGCTGGTCCTGTTGCTCATCTCCATGGCGCTGGTGCCTCTGGGCCTGGTGCGAGTAAAGATGCTGCCGTTCGACAACAAGAGCGAGCTGCAGGTCGTGATTAACATGCCCGACGGCACACCGCTGGAACAGACCGCGCGCGTGGCTCAGGCGCTGGGCGACGAGCTCTCGCGGCAGCCCGACGTGCTCAATTACCAGACGTACGCGGGCACATCCGGCCCTTACAACTTCAACGGACTGGTGCGCCACTACTACATGCGCCGCATGGCAAACCAGGCTGACATTCAGGTGAACCTGATGCCGGTCAAGCAGCGCAAGGAGCAAAGCCACACCATCGCCAAGCGCCTGCGCCCGTTGCTCATCGCCATCGGCAACCAGTACGGCGCGCGCATCCAGGTCAGCGAGGTGCCGCCCGGTCCTCCTGTGATTCAGACGCTTGTCGCCGAGGTCTACGGCCCCGACATGGATGGCCAGGTTCGCGTCGCGCAGCAGATTAAGGCTATCTTCCAGCACACTCCCGGCGTTGTCGATACCGACTGGTACGTCGAGGATCCGCAGCCGCGGCTCGCCATCCGCGTGGATGAAGTAAAGGCCGCGCAGCACGGCATTGCCGTCGCTGATGTCGCCCGTTCCCTGGCGCTCGCCATCTCCGGCATGCAGGTGGGTCTGCTTCACGACCAGACCGCGCGTGAGCCGGTTCCCACGGTTGTCGAACTGGCGCGCCCTGACCGTTCGTCCTTGCAGGCGCTTGAAAGCATCCGCCTGCCCGGAGCAGACGGATCCATGGTCTCGCTGCGCGAGCTGGTGACCGCAGAGAACGAAACCATTCAACGCAGCATTTATCACAAGAATCTGCGCCGCGTGGTGTACGTAACCGGCGACGTCGCTGGAGCAGAGGAGAGTCCTGTCTACGCGATCCTCAAGATGAACAAGGATCTCGACCATCTCAAGCTGCCTGCTGGCTACACGCTCACACGCTACAACGCCGTCTTACCAGAGTCGACTGCCCACTACTCGATGAAGTGGGACGGTGAGTGGCAGATCACAATCGAGGTCTTCCGTGACCTCGGGCTGGCCTTTGCCGCCGTGCTCATTCTTATCTATGTGCTCGTCGTCGGATGGTTCAGGTCCTTCATTGTGCCCCTCATCATCATGGCTCCCATTCCGCTCACGCTGGTGGGCATTCTACCGGCTCATGCCATGCTGGGCGCGTTCTTTACCGCGACATCGATGATCGGCTTCATCGCCGGAGCAGGCATCATCGTGCGCAATTCCATCATCCTCGTCGACTTCATCGAACTTCGCTGGCGCGAGGGCGTTCCGTTGAGCCAGGCCGTCATCGATGCCGGCGCTATCCGCTTCCGTCCCATGCTGCTCACCGCGGCCGCCGTTGTTGTCGGCGCAAGCGTCATTCTTACCGATCCCATCTTCCAGGGACTGGCAATATCGCTGATTGCTGGCGCCGTCGCATCCACGTTCCTTTCGTGGCCAACCATTCCCATCCTCTATTACATCGTTCACGCCCACATGAAACCGGAAATCGCGTGTGAACCCTCATCCGAAAAAGGAGAAAATCAATGACCGTTGAACGTGTTGTGCGCATCCTGGCTGGCGTTATGGTGCTCCTGTCGCTTGCCCTGGCTCACTTTTATTCCCTGAACTGGCTGTGGCTCACCGCATTTGTGGGGCTCAATCTCTTCCAGTCCGGCTTCACAAACTGGTGCCCGGCCATGAGCATTCTACGCGCCATGGGATTGAAAGACGCGACCTGCGCAACAAAGTGAGATCTCATGACGGACAAGCGATTCAATGCGTCTCAGGCGCACCGGCTCGACGCTCCGGAGCGGATCATGTGGCTTCCGCCGACGGAGGTAATCGCAGCGCTGGCCATTCGGCCCGGCGAAACGATTGCCGACATCGGCGCAGGCACCGGCTACTTTGCCTTGCCCATGGCCGCCGCCGCCGGACCGCACGGCAAGGTCTTCGCCGTGGATGCGCAGCAGGAAATGCTGGCGCACCTGCGGCAAAAGCTGCATGACGGCGGCATCGAAAACATCGAACTCGTGCATGCGGAGGCCGACGCCACCAGCCTGGATGATGCGACCTGCAATCTGGTGCTGCTGGCCAATGTGTGGCACGAGTTTGACGATCACGCTGCAATTCTGCGGGAGTCGAAGCGCATCCTTAAGGCTGGCGGGCGGATCGCCATCCTCGACTGGCGGCCGGATGTGGAGCGAGAAGCCGGACCGCCGCTTGATCACCGGATCAGCGCCGCGGACGCCATGCGCGACCTGACCGCAGCAGGCTTTCTGCGAGCTGCGCACACAAACGCCGGCAAGTTCTCGTGGCTTGTCCAAGGGGAGATGCCGCAATGACCTCGCTCAGGCGCTCCTCCAATCCGGCAACTGTCCGGCCCAGGCGGAGCGAACAGCTCAAAGATGAAGTCTACCGCCAGATGTTCCGGCTTGAGGCGAGCCGCCCCGGTGCGGAAATGGAGCTGGCGCTTGCCCTGTTGCGTGCATGGCAGGATGCCGACGCCAGGTCGGAAGATGTTGAAGAGCGGCAATGGCTCAGAAAGGTCTGCCCCATCTGTATTGAAATGATTGAGGCCTCGATGCAGGCTGGCGGCTCTGCGCCTCCCCCTGTACACTGAGCGCTGCCGCGCCCACGCCTGGCTGGGAGCCTCTGGCATTCCGCATCCCGGTCATTCATCAGGCACAAGGCGGCTATACTGAAATAGAGCCTGCTCAAGCAGCGGGGATGAATCATCCCCGCGCGCGGCCGGGCTCTTGTCCATACTTCCCGCAATGCGACCTGAACTAATCCAAGCTGCCGAGTTGCTGCAACACGACACGCCCGAAGCCGTGGAGCAAGCAATTGGCCTGCTTCAGAACACGGTGTATTCGTTCAGCATGAAGCTGTGCGGGCATCCTGAGGATGCCGAAGACACCACGCAGGAAGTGCTCTACCGCTCACTTGGCCACCTGGCCAGAATTCATGATCCGCAAGCCCTGGCGGTGTGGCTTTACACCGTAACGCGCAACCGCTGCTGGCGCATGCGCCGCAAGCCCGCCAACGCGCCCTCGCGCACCCTCTCTCTGGATGAGTTGATGCCCGACGATGCAGAGCTGGGGCGCCTCCTGCAGGACGCCGCCGCCAGTCCCGAAGGCAACGTGCTCCACGCCGAGCAGCACCATCTACTGCATGAAGCAGTCCTGCGCATCCCCGCACCGCTCCGCGTCGTGCTGGTGCTCCACGACATGGAAGAGCTGAACACAGACCAGGTGGCGCAGATTCTCGGCCTGCAGCAGGGAACCGTTCGCGTACGGCTTCACCGCGCTCGCCTGGCTGTCCGCAAGGAAATGAGCCGCGTGCTCGAGGCCGCATCTGCGAAGCCGGAAGCAGCCGCTCCGCAGGAGGAAAAGCCGCGGCGATCACGGTCGAAAAGCGGCAAGCAGCCCGCTGCATGCCGCGAGCTGTTCGCCAACCTCTCAGAGTATCTGGATGGCAGGGTGGAACCGCGCACCTGCGACCAGATGCGCGAGCATATCGAGGGCTGCCCATCCTGCGTGGCGTTTCTGCGTGACCTGCGCACCGCCATTGACCGCTGCCGCTCGCTGGAAGTCCCCTGCGATCAAGCGATTGCCCCCCGGCTCCGCTCCATCCTCACACGCGAATATCTGCGCATGCTCGGCATGGCGGTTCCAGAAAGATTATCCTCGAACGTGTAACGAAACGCCCCGCGCGTGTCTTTCTTCCCATGAAAGCACAGGAGGCCTCATGCACGTTAAAGTCACGCACCTCGACCAGGTTAAATTCGCCGTTCATGCTCGCTCGCACTCCATCATTTGCGATCAACCCACAGACAACGGCGGCGCCGATTCCGGCATGACACCCCCCGAATTCTTGCTCGCTTCAATAGGCTCCTGTGCTGCCTTCTACGCGGTCCAGTACCTCAAAACGCGCAATCTCGACGACAGCAACGTTGAAGTCACAGTGAGCGCGGAGAAGCTGCGGCACCCCTCCCGGCTGGGCAATTTCGTCGTCAAGGTGTCCTGTCCCCTGGTCCTCACCGAGGAGCAGACGGAGGGCATCATGCGCTCCGTGCACCATTGCCTGGTGCACAACACACTCCTGAATCCCTCGCAGATTGAGGTCAAGTTGGCCCTCGGCGAAGCCGCGCTGCAGCAGGCCTGATCGAGTCCGTAGCTCCGCTACGGAGACAGCCGTCACATACGCACGCCCTCATTCCTGTGTACCCTGTACGTGCATTTTTTGAGTGCGCTGCGTTTACCTGTTCGACAAAATGCGGCGAACACCGCTCTCCGCCGGCGATGAACGCCGCTGGCCATTCGCATGCACACTGGCCATGCGCGGGCTTCTGATTCAAATGAACGGCGGAAAGGAGAATGTATGTCGAGTCTAGTGGAAAGCACAGTGCAGGAAACATCGCATGCTCCTGCCGCATCAGTCCAATCCGCATCGTTGCCTCGCCTCGGAATGGCTGCCCCGGCGTTTGAAGCAGTCACGACCCACGGCAAAATCCGCCTGTCGGATTTCCATGGCACCTGGCTGGTTCTCTTCTCGCACCCGGCAGACTTTACGCCCGTCTGCACCACCGAGTTTCTTGCCTTTGCCGCTATTGCCCCAGAGCTCCGCAAGCGCAATGTCGAACTGCTCGGGCTCAGCATTGACAGCACCAGTTCGCACATCGCCTGGGTGCGCAACATCAAGGAGAAATTCGGCATTGATATTCCGTTTCCCATCATTGCCGACTCAAACAAGGAAGTAGCCACGCTGTACGGCATGCTAATGCCCGGCGAAAGTAAGACCGAAACCAGCCGCTGCGTCTTCGTCATTGACCCGGTGGGCATCGTGCGCGCCATGATTTATTACCCGCTCACCACCGGACGCAACACAGACGAGATTCTTCGCCTGCTTGACGCGCTGCAGACCACGGATAAACACAAGGTCGCCACACCCGCCAACTGGAAGCCCGGCGACAAGGTCATCGTCCCGCCGCCCGCCACTATGGAAGACGTGGAGGCCAGGCTTAACGCGGGCTACGAGTGTACGGACTGGTACTTCTGCAAGAAGTCGGTCTGACAGGAGACACGCAATGGCATGCATCAGCAGTCAGGGCGAACTGTCCGAATCCGCGCGGAAGATGCTCGCCGCAATGGACGCTTCGGCAACGCCGGAGGATGTGGCATCGCGCACGGAACTGCCGCTGTTTCGTGTGCGTGCCGGCCTGCGTGAGATGGCCGAGGCTGGGTTGGTGGAGTTGAACGAGGAAGCTTATTCGCCAACCCAGTTGGGCCGTTCCCTGTTGACGCCATGAGGACAACTCGCATCTCATCCGTCACAGAGAGGCGATAATTGCCCTATGGCAAGCTTGGAAAACTTTCGCCTTGTTGTCTTTCGCGCAGTTGCCGAGTTGCTCAGCTTTCGCAAAGCTGCGGAAGAGCTTTACCTTACGCAGCCGGCAGTGAGCCTGCAAATCAAGGCTCTTGAAGAGGATTTGGGCGTTCAGTTGTTTGACCGCACTGGGTCGCGCATCGCGCTCACTCCGGCAGGCAAGATGCTGCTGCATTATGCCGAGCAGGTGAGCGCGCTGCTCACACGCGCAGAGCAGGAAGTATCAACACTGAGCGGAGAGCACGCCGGACACCTCGCGCTTGGCGCATCCACCACCATCGCACAATATGTGCTGCCCCGCCTGCTGAGCGAATTCCGCCGCGAATACCCCCGCGTGCAGCCCACACTGATCAGCGGCAACACCGAGCGCATCGTGAGTGCCGTGGTGCAGCAGCAGATCGCGCTTGGCTTTATTGAGGGGCCCGCGCACAGCCGTGATGTCAAGACCGAGCCATTCCTCGTCGATGAATTGGTATTGATTGTGCCCGCCGCGCATGAGTGGGCTGAGCGAGCATCGGTAGCCTGCGCTGAAATTACCGGGACACCGCTGCTGATGCGGGAACGCGGCTCAGGCACACGGCGCGTGATTGAGATCGCGCTCGAACGCCAGCACGTCAAGCGGGCCGCCTTACAGATTGTCATGGAACTCGATTCTGTTGAGGCCATCAAGTCCGCCGTCGAGGCTGGATTGGGAGCCGGCTTCGTTTCGCGCTGGGCCATCGCCAAGGATCTGCGCCTCGGCAACAGCTTCAAAATTGTCGAGATTGAGGGGTTGCGCATCCGGCGCGACTTCCTCATCGCATACGCCGCCGGTCCCGGACCCCAGGGCCTGGCACAGGAGTTCCGGCGCTTCCTTTCTGTGCGTGCCGGGGCACAGAGGGCTCCAACCGTCACGAAAAAGTCATAACTTTTTCATGGTGATAAGAAGCGCAAATGGGCCATGAGGACTTCTGCTTGGACGTGCGCGGCAGGCTTCGGCAATGCTTGATTCATGTCCAGGAATCTCTTCTTCGCTGGTTTGATCCTTGCCGCAAGCGGTCTGCTTTCACCGCCTCTCGCGCTGGTCGCCGGGCTCGTGTATGGTTTCTCCTTCGTTCACCCTTATCACCTTGACGCCAAGCGCCTGTCGAAGCTCCTGCTCCAGGTTTCCGTCGTCGGTCTCGGATTCGGCATGGACCTGCAGCAGGTTATTCGCGTGGGCCGCTCGGGATTCTTCTATACCGCAGCAAGTATCACCTTCGCCATGCTGCTGGGCTGGGGATTGGGCAAGGTGTTGTCCGTCAAGAAGCGCATCTCCTTTCTCATCTCCGCGGGCACAGCGATTTGCGGAGGTAGTGCCATCGCGGCGATTGCGCCCATCTCCAACGCCACTGAAGAAGAGATTGCCGTCTCGCTGGGCACCGTCTTTGTCCTCAACTCCGTCGCCCTCATTGCCTTCCCCTTCATCGGAAGCATGCTCCACCTGACGCAAACCCAGTTCGGCCTCTGGTCCGCGCTCGCCATTCATGACACCAGCTCTGTCGTCGGTGCTGCAGCCAAGTTCGGAGCCGTCGCGCTCGCCGTGGGCACCACCGTCAAGCTCGCCCGCGCCTTGTGGATCGTCCCCATGTCCATCGGCACCTCCGCATTCAACAAGAGTAAGGCACGCATTCAGTGGCCTTGGTTCATCCTCTTCTTCTGCGTAGCGGCGGTGGCCAACACCTACGTCCACATCTTTCAGCCTGCCTACACCGAGATGAAGCACCTAGGCGTCATCGGCCTCACCGTCACGCTCTTCCTCATCGGCACCGGCCTCTCAAAGAAGACCCTGCGCGAAGTGGGCATAAGACCGCTGCTGCAGGGAGTTCTGCTCTGGCTCGTGGTTGCCGTGGGTTCGCTCGCTCTTATCCGCGCCGGCTGGATCTCGCTCTAAGCTCCGCGACGCAATCGTAACTGCTTCGCCTCGTTGAATAGGCTACGATTGCCTCATGCCGCCGCTTCTTGATATTCGCGATCTGCGCATCCGCTTTGGCGCAACTGAAGCCGTACGCGGAGTGAGCCTTCATCTCGACGAGGGAGAAGTGCTCGGGCTGGTAGGCGAGTCCGGCTCCGGCAAAAGCGCCACGGCGCTGGCCATTCCGGGCCTGCTTGGTCCGTCCGCGCTGGCATCGGGTCAGATCCTGTGGCAAAACTCCGGCGACAACGCGTCGATTGATCTGCTGCGGCAGCCGCCCAACGCACTACGGCAACTGCGCGGCCGCCAGATCGCCATGATCTTTCAGGAACCCATGACAGCTCTGAATCCTGTAATGTCCATCGGCCGCCAGGTGGCCGAGTGCGCCGCCGCGCACGCTCCTTCGTGGACAGGCAGGGAGGCAAAGCGAAGGGCCATTACCGCGCTTGAAGCAGTCGCGATTCCCGAAGCAGCCAGCCGCTATGGCGACTACCCTCACCAGTTTTCCGGCGGGCAACGCCAGCGCATTCTCATCGCCATGGCGCTCATCAACCGGCCGCGCCTGCTGATCGCCGACGAGCCTACAACGGCACTCGATGTGACCGTGCAGGCGCAGATTCTGGACCTTCTGGCCCAGCTTCAGCGCGAACACGGCCTTGCCATGCTCTTCATTTCACATGATTTGGCTGTGGTTGGCCAGGTTGCGAGCCGGGTGGCCGTCATGCGGTCGGGCCTTGTGGTCGAGACCGGACCGAGCGCTCGCCTGCTCACCGCCCCCGAACACCCCTACACGCGCAGCCTGCTGGCCGCCGTTCCCACACTGCGAACCCAGAGGGATCAGCCGCTGGCTGTGGTCGTCTGACGAAGTTCGACAGAATGGGCAACGCCTTTGCGGCGCGTCTGGAGACACTACCGCCTTCCAGAGCAACCTGGAAGGCGGAGTGGCAGGAATGGTTTCGAGCTATTCGGCGGCGGCTTCCGCCACGGACTCGGCAGCCGCGGCTTCCTCGCCGGCATCGCCAATCACCTGCACCTTGATGTGCGCGGTGACTTCGCGATGCAGCTTGACTGCAACGGTGTACTCGCCCAGGCTCTTCAGCGGATCCGACAGTTGGATCTTGCGGCGGTCCACCTCAAAGCCCTTGGTTTCCAGTTCCCCGGCAATATCGGCCGATGTGACCGAGCCAAACAGTTGGCCATTTTCGCCCGACTTGCGCGTAAAGCTCAGCACAACCGGCGCGAGCTTAACAACCTGCTCCTCTGCCTGCGCCTTCTCTGTAGCGGAGCGACGGGCCGCAGAGGCCTTCATCTGCTCAATGACAGCCTTGTTTGCCAAGGTAGCCTGCAGCGCCAACTTGCGGGGCAGCAGGAAGTTACGGCCGTAGCCGTCGGCCACCTTGACGACATCGCCCCGGTGGCCCAGATTAGCTACGTCTTCCTTCAGAATTACTTCCATTTCAAAATCTCCAGTGTTGCGGGCGGCGCACGGGCTGACCGTCTTGTTTGTTAGACACAAACGGCAGCCATGGGTTGCACCGCGCAGGATTCTACATCGGCATCCGAAACATTGTCGCCATTCCCGTGCGGTTTCGCCCTGCAACTAAATGGTCACGGCAGGGGCCGGGCGACAGGCGTCGATTAGTGCCGCGTGGCAAAGGGCAGCAGGGCGATGTTCCGGGCCTGCTTGATGGCGCGGGTCAGGCGGCGCTGGTGCGTCGTGCACACGCCGGTAAGCCGCCGGGGCACAATCTTGCCGCGCTCGGCCACAAACCCTTGCAGCAGACGAACATCGCGGTAAGGGATCGCGTCAATTTTCTCCGTGCAGAACTTGCACACCTTCTTGCGGCGGAAGAACTTGCCACGGCCGCCCGGGCCGCCCGAGGGACGGCCGCCGGGGCCACCTGCGGGACGGCCGCCGGGACGGGAGGGAGGCGCGCTCGGGCTGCTCACGCCGGCCTCGGCACCAGTGGCGGCTTGGGGTGTTGCGGCGCCCGTCTCGGGCGTCTTGCCAGGGGTCTCTTCAGACATAGTGTTACCTCATGATTCTCTTCGCTTCCGGCGCCCGTTCAGGGTCGCTGGAACGCAGGATTAGGCCGGAGCCGGCTGCGCCAATCAAGGGCGCCGACAGCGGCAATTCGTGACAAACCTCAGGCGCTAGCCTGAACCGTCTCAGATGCCTCGACCGGAGCAGGAGCAGGGACTGGCGCAGCAGCAGCCACGGGTTCCGCGCTGAGTTTGCGGCGGGTTCCGCGCAGCGCCTTCACCTTGGCCAGCCGCTTCTCTTCCTCGTCGATGCGCACGGTGATGAACTTGATCACCGGCTCGGAGACGCGCAGGCGACGCTCCAGCTCAAGCACCACCGCGCCGTTGGCCTCGATGGTCAGCAGAATGTAGTTGCCGTCATTGAACTTGCGCACCAGATAGGCAAGCTTGCGCCGGCCCATCTTCTCGACGGACTTGACCACGCCCCCACCGTTGGTGACGGAGGTGGTAAAGCCGGCAATCAGCTTGTCGACATCCTCTTCGACCGCGTCGGGCCGAACGATAAACATAACCTCATACAAACGGGACATCCGGTTTCCTTTTCCGCTGGAGCCCCTCGCCCCAGCCGCTGCCGCCGGCAAAAACCATAGCGGCCATCTCTCTTCCGCAGGGTGCCTTCCGCTCCCTGCTCTTACTGCTCCGCCGGGCTGTTTCGCTCGCGGCGATTAAACTCGTTCATCGCGGGTCCCGGACCAGCCTCAATGATGCGCCGCGTGGCCGTCGCCACCCGATCCAGCACCTCGTCCAGCACCGTTAAATCCGCCTTGCGCATCGGCGAAAGCAGGTAATCCCTGCCTGACCGCCTTCCACCAGCAGCAACTGCCTCTGGCGGAAGATTCGGCCCCACTCCAATCCGCAGGCGCAGCCACTCCTGGCTTCCCAGGGCCGAGGTCACGCTGCGGGCTCCGTTGTGGCCCGCCGGCGAACCGCGCTCCCTGATCTTGAAGCTCCCCAGCGCCAGGTCGAGCTCGTCATAAATCACGAGCAGATCGCGCGCCGGGTCCGCCTCAAACTCCCGCACCAGAGCGGCCACTGAAGCTCCGCTCAGGTTCATAAAGGTCTCCGGCTTGGCCAGAACCACCTCGCGCCCCGCCATCCGGAAGGTCGCAGTCGTAGCCCGGCACCGCCGGTTCTGCACCACAACGCCCTCTTGCTGGGCGATGCGGTCAATTGCCATGAACCCCGCGTTATGCGGCGTCCACAGATATTCGAGACCGGGGTTGCCAAGGCCCACCACCAGAAAGGGGCCGCGACGCCC
>JAJXZL010000003.1 GCA_021780075.1 Acidobacteriota bacterium | reverse complement strand
TCGGGCCAGCTTCTGAGCATCCCTGGAGGCAATCTACTCAACAGCATCATTGATCCCTTGTCGGATGCCACATGGGTCATCGTCTGGTGGATCTGGTTCGGGCGGGGCATCTCCCCCAGGCTGCCGCAATGGGTTGCGGCGCTCACCGTGCTGGAGATAGCCCGCGACATCCTTCGAAAAGAAGTCTTCGTTGGCCTCATTCCAGAATCGGCGGCTGCACACCTTCGAAGCCCTTTCTACTCGATCCCCGTTGTGTTTTTTGGTTTGCTGATTTGGATTGTCATGAATGGCATTCGCCGGCAGGGCATCGAAGGTTGGCTTGTCCTCCCCGTCGTTCTCCTTCGTGGCATTGGCATTTTCCTCATCACTCAGCCTGGCCTTGCGGCTCACGCAACCTGGTTTCCATTTGGCATCAACGTCAACCTGGTTACGATCTCCAATCCTCTCATCGCGATCGTCATCGCCCTTCTGCTTCTGCGCCGCCTCCTGCGGTCGCTCAAGCGCCAACGCCAAATGGCGATCGATGTGAAAGAGGCGCAGGAGGTGCAGCAGGTCATCCTGCCGGAGCAGCGCGTCGTCTTCCATGGCTTCGAGGTCGAGAGCGAGTACCGCCCCGCGCGCGAAGTCGGCGGCGACTTCTTCCAGGTCATTCCAAACGAGAAGGACGGCAGCCTGCTCATCGTCGCCGGAGACGTTACCGGCAAGGGCCTCAAGGCCGGCATGCTCGTCGCATTGCTCGTCGGAGCCATTCACAGCACCGCCGACTGGAGCGACGACCCTGTGATTATCTTGAAGGCCCTGAATCAACGCCTCATGGGACGCGGTGACGCGCAGGCCACCTGTCTCGCGCTGCGGATTGACGCGGACGGCAGCGCGATGCTGGCCAACGCCGGACATATGCCGCCTTATCTGAACGGAAAACCAATAGAGGTCGAAGGCTCGTTGCCTCTGGGCATGATTGACGCGCCGGACTTTTCCGTCCTGCGCTTCAAGCTTGCGCAGGGCGACCGCCTGATGCTGCTTTCCGACGGCATCGCTGAAGCCACCAACGCCGACGGTCAACTCTTCGGCTTCGAGCGTGTACAGGAACTCATCGCAACGGCCGGCAGCGCGGCTCATATAGCCACCGCCGCGCAAAGTTTCGGCCAGGAGGACGATATCAGCGTCATCGCCGTCACACGCACTGCGGCGCTGCAGCCCGCTTAGGCTTACGCGCGGCAACCCTATTTCGCCTGGGCCGCCCTGTCCGCCTTGCGCTCGCCGCGTTTTTTCTTCAGGGTCTTCTTCGCTTCGGATCTGCGCTTGCGCGTCTCTTCGCGCGAATACATCGTCCCGCGGCACTTCTTCGCGCCGCAGTTGCACACGGCCTCGTCGTCGCCGCCGTCGTAGAGGCAGTAGTCGTAGGTAATTTCTTCGCCGGGCGCGATATTACGGATGGCCATAATCCACACGCGGCCATCCACTTCCTCTGTCTCGCAGTTCGGGTCGCAGCTGTGGTTGATGAACATGGCCATGCAGTGCCCGTCGATGACGATTGAGCCATCGCCAAGTCCAAACAGGTAGGTGATGGGCAACTCCTCATAGCAGGCGTCGGCTTCGTCCTTGCTCAGGCGCGGCCCGTCGTATTCGGCCACGCGGGCGCCCTTGCGAATGGCGGTTGTGGTGTAACAGCCTGCGGCGTGAATGGCGGAAGAGCGGATAATCAGTCCCATGCGATTGTGCGTGTTTTCCTTCGGCGCTTGAGTAAGGTATGCACCGCATCCTAACATTGAAGTGCACATGAAAAAAGCAGGACCAAAGGGAATTAAGCGGGTTGTATCCATTGCGCTGGTGACGGCATGCTTCTGGGCCGTTTCCGGTCGGCTCCACGCGCAGGCGCCTGCAAGCGGCCAACAGGCTGGTTCCTCCCAGAATCAGCCCGCCACAACGAAACCCGGGGGCAATGCACCCCAGGAATCCAACCCGTTTCCTGAGGACACCAGTACCATCCCTGTGCTGCCCTCGGCGTCCTCGTCCGCGGCGCCCGCTCCGGCGTTTGATGCGGGGAACATCGGCCGCATTTACGTGCCGCGCGTGGACAGCGATCCCGTCCGCAGCCCAGACGATGCAGCCTCTGACGCTGAAACCAGCGATGGCGGCGGTTTCAGTTCCAGCCAGCAGGGCCTTGACCAGATGATTCAGCCTCCCAAGGATGACGCCAGGCACGACAAAAAGCACAGGGGCGGCGATCTGGACGAGGCCATGCCCCATGCGGGGCCCAAGGAAGACATCAGTGTGGGCAACTACTACATGCAAACAGGAAACTGGCGAGGTGCATTATCTCGTTTCGAGTCTGCCCTGGTGCTTGTTCCTGACAATCCCGAAGTCTACTGGGGACTGGCCGAAGCGCAGCGCCACCTGGGGAACTACTCCGCCGCCAAGGCCTACTATCTGCAGTTGATTGCGTACGATCCTGACAGCCGACATGGCAAGGATGCCAGCAAGATACTGAAGCAGCCTGAGATGGTGAATGCCACCGCAGCGGCGCCCGGCGCGCCTGCCGCACAGCAGCGATAGAGCATCAGTTCAGCCCAACCCAGCGCAGATAGGCCGCGATGATTTGGCGGCCCCATAGCGCGCTCAACACGCCGCCGATGCAAAGGAATGTCCCCAGGGGCAGCTTTGTCATCGTCCAGCGTTGAGCACCGCGCCGCGCCGCGGGAACGGCGAGCAGCGCCAGTGAAGCCGCGGCGCCCAGCAGCACGGCCAGCGCAAAGGCCAGCAGCGCGCCCGGCAATCCAAGCCATGCGCCCAGCATGGCCATGAGCTTGGCGTCGCCCAATCCCATGCCCTCATGGCCACGCAGCAGCCGGTAAGTCCAGCGAATGACGAGGACCAGCCCGCCTCCAACGGCAGCGCCGATCAGGGACTTGACCAGGAGGCTCCAAACTCCGAAGGGCTCCGCGAGAACACCCTCGGTCATCGGCAAGCCAGTCAGCGCATCAGATTTCAACAACCCAAAGCCCAGGATGATCGAGTAGGCGAAGCCAAGCGCGATCCCCGGCAGCGTAAGCCAGTTGGGGAGCCACAGATGTTCCGCATCCAGAACCGCCAGCGCCACCAGCAGCCAGTAGAAGATCATGCGCCCCAGCAGAGTGACGACGTCGGGCAGGGTGATCAGACCGGGTATCTGCGCGTTGTTGACTGCAAGGCTTACGAACTGCCATGCCTGCCAGCCCCACAGCGCGCCGACAGCCAGCTCCACCAGCGGGTAGCGCCAGCCAATCCAAGCTTTGCATTGGCGGCAGCGCCCGCGCAGAGCGAGCCAGCTTACCAGCGGGAGATTCTCCCACCAGGCCAGCGTGTGTCCGCAGTTGCAGCAGTGTGAGCGCGGCTTCACCACACTCTCGCCCTTGGGCCAGCGGCTCAGACACACGTTGAGAAAGCTGCCGAAGGCCAGCCCCATCAGTGTTGCCAATATCGTTCCGTAAGCAATCATCATGCGCGAGCTTGAGTATACGTTTGGCAGACGCCGAAGTGCGCCGCGCCGCTCGCGCACCACCCTGCGGAATACGCACTTGCCTCGCGGTTTACACTAGAACCAATGGACGGCGCACGAGACGCACACAGTCCTCAGTCTTCTTCCAACGCTCCCAGCTTGGCAGTCACTACCGATCCGGCGCGGGCGGCGACCCTGTTTGAGCAATCGGTGGCCATCATGGCCCGCCTGCGTGCCCCCGATGGCTGCCCCTGGGACCGCGAGCAGTCATTCGACTCGATCCGCAAATACACCTTGGAAGAAGCCTACGAGGTCTTCGACGCCATCGAGCGGCGCGACTTTCCGCATCTCGCGGAAGAACTCGGCGACCTGCTGCTGCAGGTGCTCTTCTACGCGGAAATGGCCGCCAACGAAGGCCACTTCACCATCGCCGATGTGCTCGACCACCTGAACCGCAAGCTCGTCCGCCGTCATCCTCATGTCTTCGGCGAAGAAGCCTCGCGCGCCGCTGGCAATCAGGCCGAGGTCGATGCCGCTGTCGAGGGTTCCTCTGCCGCCGTGCTGCGCAACTGGGAAGAAATCAAAGCCGCCGAGAAGAAGCCGAAGCCGGGGGCAGAGTCATCCTCCCGCCTCGACGCGGTACATCGCGCCATGCCCGCACTGGCGGAGGCGGCGAAGCTTGGCTCCAAGGCCGCCAAGTCCGGCTTTGACTGGCCCCATTGGCGCGACCTGCTTCCCAAGCTGGCCGAAGAAACCGCCGAGTTGGAGGCGGAAGCTGCCTCTGCCGATCCCGCGCGTAAACCCGCCGTTGAAGCCGAGCTCGGCGACCTGCTCTTTACCGTCGTGAATCTAGGCCGTCACCTCGGTGTCGATGCCGAGATGGCATTGCGCGGCTGCAATCTGCGCTTTCGCCAACGCTTCCGTCAGATGGAGCGGGACTCCGCGCGCCCGCTCGAAGATCTCTCCCCGGACGAGCTCGAAGCGCTCTGGGCACAGGCCAAGCGAAAGCTTGCCGAAGAAGCAGATTCCACCACTGTTCAGCATGCGCAGCCGGAGAGCCAGCCATGATCGTTATCCGCTCCTGCTCGGGCTTCGATGAGTTCGAGGCCTGCGTCCAGCTCCAAATTGATACCTGGGGCTACGACCTCAGCGATGTCATTCCGCGCAAAGCCTTCCTGGTTGCGCAGAAAATCGGCGGCCAGGTCATCGGCGCTTTTGACACCGATCTGCCCGGAGCAGCGCCGAACGGCGGGCCAGAGTCGCTCATCGGTTTCGCCATGTCTTTCCCCGGCATAAAAGCCGAGCCTCGCGCCCCGCAGCCTTATCTCCACTCCCACATGCTGGCCGTGCGCCCGCCCTACCGTAATCGCGGCCTTGGCGCACAACTCAAGCTGGAGCAACGGCATGAGGCGCTTTCACGCGGCATCCGCCACATGGAGTGGACCTTTGACCCGCTGGAGATACGCAACGCCCATTTGAATATTCACAAGCTGGGCGCCATTGTTCGCCGTTACTACGTGGATTTCTATGGTGTATCCTCATCTCGATTGCAAGCGGGGCTGCCAACCGACCGCCTTGTGGCGGAGTGGCATCTCGATTCATCCAGGGTGGCGGCCATTCTTGAAGGCCGTCCCAGTGCCGAACACACCATCGAGGAGCGCATCCTTGTCCCAGCCTCCATCTATGAATGGAAGGCCTCTGAAGCAGAGCGGGAGCGTGCCATCGCCGTGCAGTTGGAGAATCGCAGCAAGTTTCAGCAGGCATTTTCACAGGGTTTGGCCGTACTCGGCTACTCCCGCGACGCGGAAGGAAATGGAGTCTTCGAACTCGGTTTTCCCACCGAGACGGAGTTGGTTTAACCAGCATCCATCCGATCTCGGATGCTACACATTGAATGAAGAGCAAGCTCGACGATTGCCGATGTCTGAAGGAAAGCACACCTTATGAAAATCGACGGAATCATACTGCGTGAATTGCACCTGCCCTTGGTCCGCCCGTTTGAAACCAGCTTTGGCGCCACCCGCGACCGCAGAATCCTGCTTGCCGAGATACACTCCGAGGGCCTCACCGGCTGGGGCGAGTGCACTGCGGGCGAGCATCCGTACTTCTCGTCGGAATCCACGGATACGGCATGGCAGGTGCTCCTCAACGAACTCGGCCCCATGCTGGCCACCGAGTCGCCCGAACACGGCGGCCAGTGCCCGCGCATCTTCCACAAGGTCCGCGGCCATCGCATGGCCAAGGCTGCCCTCGAAAACGCCATCTGGGATCTTGAGGCGCAGCGTGAAGGTATCTCGCTATCCCGGCTCCTCGGCGGCGTGCGCGATACCATTCCGTGCGGTGTATCGCTCGGTATTCAGCCTTCCATCCCTGAACTGCTGGCGGTCATTGAGAAGGAGCTGGCCGCCGGCTATCAGCGCATCAAGCTGAAGTGCAAACCCGGCTGGGATGTAGAGGTCTTCGAGCGTGTCCGCCACCGCTGGCCGGGGATCACTCTCAGTTGTGACGCCAACTCTGCCTACCGGCTGCGCGATATTGAGCACCTCGTCAGCTTCGACGCCTTTGATCTGCTGATGATTGAGCAGCCTCTCTGGCACGATGACTTCTTCTATCATTCCATGTTGCAAAAGCGTCTCAACACGGCCATCTGCCTCGACGAATCGATTCACAACCGCCGCGACGCGCTGGCGGCCATCGAGATGGAGTCCTGCCGCATCATCAACATCAAGCTGGGCCGCGTTGGCGGATTCTCTGAGGCCATCGCCGTGCACAACGCGGCGCAGGAGCGCGGAATCCCCGTCTGGTGCGGTGGCATGCTTGAGTCCGGCATTGGCCGCGCACACAACATTGCGCTCTCCACGCTTGAAAATTTCTCGCTCCCCGGCGACGTTTCCGCCTCGGCCCGCTACTGGAAGGAAGACATCATCGAGCCTGAGGTCACCGTCACGTCGCAAGGTCAAATCGAGATTCCCGACACCCCGGGCCGCGGCTACGAAGTCCGCGCCGACCTCATCGAACGCCTGACCGTGCGCAAGGAAGCGATTCGCGCCTTTGAACTGGTGGGCTAGGCCTACCGCTTCCACTTGCCCCAGTCAAAATGTCGCCCCAGGATCCCCTTGATGATCCAGTGATCCGTCGCTGCCGTGGGACCGATACCCACTCCAAAGTTGATCTCCCATTTCGGCGATACATTCAGGTCCACGGCAGGGAAGAACTGCTGCTGCTGGTTGTGCAGGCTGGCGATGTTGGTGATGCTTCCGTAGTCGGCGTAGTACTCCAGCCCACCTGCAATGACCTTGGTGAAGTCGTAACTGATCTTTGCCGCAGGCGAGAAATCAAGCCCCAGTTTCACATCTGGCCCATGAAGCGTGCGATCAAGCACAGGGTTGACGGCGTAGTACCAGCGTCCCACCTGCTTGTCGATGATGGGGCGTATCTCCAGCGTCCACGTATCGCGGTCGAAGAAGGCCCGCTGGTATCCAACTTCCGCCGAGAGGCTCGCGCCCACCGGCCAGTGCCAGCTATCCGGCACGCGCACCCTGGGCCGGATGTGGTCGCCCACCCACTGTATGCCAGTGCCGCTCTGCTCACTGGTGAAGATGTAGAAGCCCACTTCGGACCAGTTCGTGACGCCCTCGGTGAGTTCGATGGTCTCGTGCTCGGCGCGATAGGTGGGGGCCACGCCGTTGATGAAGTAGCGCTGCCCGTCGGCGGTGAAGTTTGAGTGCAACTCCGTCATCAGGCTCTTCGGCGGTTCGGTGCTCGAACCGTAGACTTGAATCTCGTAGTTGCCCTGGGCATGAGCTGCGCCCAGAAATACACCCATCGCAAGAAAGACAGAGAGAAAGTACTTCAAGCGCACTCCTTGGATCTGTGGTCTCGGGGAAGAGATAGGACTGGCGTCCATTCTATTGGATGCCACTTTTGCCCGGGTGTCAGCGGGGCCTCGAAGGGCACTTTTCAGGGTTTCACTCCCTCAACTTGTCACGGTCCCAAGTGATATACTCACAAGGTCAGGCGCGCTCCGCGCCGGCATTTTTCACCATCACTGAGGTTCTCATGTCCGGCCACTCGAAATGGGCCACAATCAAGCACAAGAAGGGCGCGCTCGATGCCAAGCGCGGCAAGATATTCACACGCCTGATCAAGGAAATCACCATTGCCGCCAAGGGAGGCGGTGGAGATCCTGACGGCAACCCGCGGCTGCGCACGGCTATTCTGGCTGCCAAGGCCGAGAACATGCCCGCCGAGAACATCAAGCGCGCCATCCAGCGCGGCACCGGCGAGTTGGAAGGCGTCAACTACGAGGAGATCACCTTCGAAGGCTACGGCCCTGGAGGCGTTGCCATCATCGTTGAAGTGCTTACAGACAATCGCAATCGAACCGTCAGCGAAATCCGCCATGCCTTCTCAAAGAACGGCGGCAACCTCGGTGAATCCGGCTCGGTTCGCTTCATGTTCTCCAAGAAGGGCCTCATCGCAGTGGAGAAGCCAGCGGCCACTGAAGAGCAGTTGATGGACATCGTTCTGGAACACGGCGGCGAGGATCTGAACGACGAAGGCGACACCTGGGAGATCATTACCGATCCGGCTGCCTATGAGACGGTTCTCGGGGCGGTCAAGGCTGCGGGCATTCCCACGGTCATGAGCGAGGTCACCATGATTGCCTCCACCTACACAAAGCTGGAGGGCCCGGCCGCCAATCAGATGATCCGCCTGCTCGAAGCACTCGAAGACTTCGACGACACCCAGAACGTCTATTCAAACTTTGACATGGACTCCGAACAAATGGAACAGGTAGCCGGCTGATCCGCTATCGAATGGGCATCGAATAAGGCCGCCCGGTTGTGGCGGCCTTTTTATGGGATACCGCAAGACCTGACCCCGGGAAGGGAAACAAGTTGAGCCGAATCGTATCTTTCTTTTTGCTGGTTTTGATGGCAAGCACTGTGGCTGCAGCTCAATCGACAGGGAGCGCAGCAAAAAACGGGAATGAGGCCGCGGTGAACCCCGTGGCGCAGGTTCGTGACGCCCGCAGCTGGGAGTACGGCCCCTTTGTCAACTGGGGTACGGGCCTGGGCAACCGCGATAGTTTCAAGTTCTTCAATACCGGCTTTCAATTGGGTAAGGTGCTCACGCCGGTGCTGCATCTCGGAATCTTCTCCGGCCAGTTCGAGTATGCCGGCAACATCATGCCCCTTTGGCAGGCCTACACGCCGCCACCGCACCAGCAGCTCTTCACTTACCTGGGACAGCCGTTTGTGGCGCCGGTCGGCGGCGGAACCTACACCGGCGTCAGTCTCACGCCGGTCATCTTTCGCTGGAACTTCCTGACCCGTTCGCGACGTTTTCAGCCTTGGTTTCAGGCCGCGGGCGGGCTTATCTACACCACGCACAAGTTTCCCCCGGACGAACTCGTGCCGCACGGCACTCCTGGAGGAACCTCCGTTTTCAACTTCTCGCCGCAGGGCGGCGGCGGCTTCCACTACTTCATCCGCCCCAAAAGGTCGATTGATCTGGGCGTGAACGGCGAGCATATCTCCTCGGCCTCGCTGGGCGACCGCAACCCCGGCGTAAACGCCAGCATCCAGATTCAGGTGGGCTACACCTTCTGGAAGTAGCAGGCTTGGAGCAAGCATGAGCAGTCCTTTGGTTGAGTGCGTCCCCAACTTCTCTGAGGGCCGAGATGCCCAGCGTGTCCAGGCCATCGTGTCTGCGATGCGCGTGGAAGGGGCGCACCTGCTCGACTGGTCAATGGACGCAGACCACAACCGTTCGGTGGTCACCATCGCTGGGACTCCGGCGGCGGTGGTCGAGTCTGCCGTCAGAGGAGCGGGCAAGGCCGCCGAACTCATTGATCTCACCACCCAGCAGGGCGTCCATCCGCGCATCGGAGCGGCGGACGTTATCCCCTTTGTGCCCATCTCCGGCATCAAGCTGGAACAGTGTGTCCTGCTGGCCCGTCAGGCCGGCCACGAAATCTGGCAGCGATTCGGCGTGCCCGTGTATTTCTATGAGGCTGCCGCAGCCAGGCCTGATCGCGCAAACCTTGAGGACGTGCGCCGCGGTCAGTTCGAAGGACTCAGGGAGTCGGTCCTCAAGGACGCGGCCCAGCGCCCCGATCTTGGCGGGCCCGGCCTGCACCCCACTGCCGGCGCCTGCGCTGTGGGCGCACGCAAGTTCCTTGTTGCCTATAACATCTACTTCGACTCCGCCGACGTGGCCATGGTGCGCGCCATCGCCCGCGAAATTCGTGCCGCCGCCGGGGGCCACAAGGGCGTGAAGGCCATGGGCGTGCTCGCTCACGGGCGCGCCCAGCTTTCCATGAACATCACCGACTTTGAGGCGACACCCATCTCCTTGGTCTACGACACGGTCTCCCGAATCGCGCTCCGCCACAAAGCCGCTCCGGCCGAGGGAGAGGTGATTGGCCTGATTCCTGAAGCCGCCTGTGAGCGGGATAGCGAGTGGATGCGTCAATTAAACGGGTTCGACGATGAGACCAAGATTCTGGAGCGGCGGCTGGCCGCCCCATTATCTTGGCCGTAAGAGGAGCAACCTGCACCGCTTAAGGTGGCGATGCGTGCCGGCAAATTGCCCGGTGAGTACAATTGAAGATGCAGGAATGGGCACACATTTTCGACTGCAGCTGCACCGAATGTGAGTAACTGGAACCTTCTGCAACGTGCTTCAGCTTTCTATTGGGCCTGTTGGGCAACCCCCGGCAGATCGGCTTTAAGAAAGGTTGAAGGCCGTGGCTGGCAAGGGAATGAGGCTCCAGGGTACGCCGCCCGATGCCGTCAAGCATTCCCGGAGGATGGATTTGTTGAGAAATCTGGTTTGTGTTTCGATTTCAGCGCTTTTTCTAACCATGGTGCTGCCGGCTCATGCTGCGCAGTTGTCTAATGATGCCCGTACGGCTGTTCCGCACGAGGTACAGCAGTTGGTAGTCGTCGATTACCGCGCCATGCAGAACTCCGACACCGCCATGCAACTGCGCGACCGCGTGATGCCGCCCGATCTCAAGCAGTTCGATGACGCCTTGCGCAAGTCCGGCCTTAATGACAACCACGACGTGGACCAGCTGGCCTTCGCACTCTTCCGCCCAGACTCGGCCAGTGACCAGTTGCAGACCGTGGGCATTGCCCAGGGCCAGTTCGCGATTGACGATGTTCTGGCCAACTTCCGCAAGCAGAAGGTGCGCCCTAAGATTATCCGCAACAACAAGATCTATCCCATGGGCAAGACAGGCATGGTCCTCTGCTTCGTTGACCCCTCCACCATGGTCTTTGGCGAATCAGCGGCAGTGAAGCAGGCGCTTGATGTGCGCGACGGCCTGGGGCCGAACCTGCTGAGCAACGGGACGATGATGGACGCGATGAAGTCAGTCGATTCCGAGCCGCTGTGGAGCATCCTTGACCAGAAGGGAACACAGACCATGATGCGCCAGGTCATGGGACAGGCTGGTTCCGTGACAGACTACGATTCAGTGCGCAAACGCCTTCTGTCCTCCTGGTACTCGATGGACTTCCAGCACGGCGTCAAGTTTGACCTCACCATCGTTACAGGCGACGCCTTCGCGGCGGCCACCCTGTCTTCGCTGCTGAATGCTGCCGTAGCCTACAAGAAGATGAGCGGATCGGACACGGAAAAGCTGGCCCTGAGCGGTACAGACGTCACTTCAAGCGCCGGTCAGCTTGCCATTCACTTCGCCACATCCGACTCTGGATTCAACGAGCTTCTCAAGTCTCCCCTCTTCCAGAGCATGGTGCACTAGAGCTCTGAAGCACCGCACTTCGTGACTCCATCCTTTCGCCTTCTTCCCGGCAAAAGGATGGAGCCCCTCCTCAACTCGCCTGTGGCACCACACTCTCTGCATGCGCTGGGTTCGCGCTATACACCTGGTTTCTCCCATTCTTCTTGGCTGCGTAGAGCGCGTCATCCGCCTTCTGAATCAGCACAGGGGAGTGCTGTCCCAGACCGGGCACCATCGTGGCGCATCCCACTGAGATGGTTACGCAGCCCAGGGGAGAAGCTTTGTGGTCCAGCCGGCGCCGGCGCAGCGACGCGCAAATCTCTTCGGCCACCTGCATCGCGCCTTCCTTGTCCGTGTTCGGCAGCACAACGGCAAACTCCTCGCCGCCAAAGCGTGCCACCAGGTCTCCCGGCCTCGTCACCACGTCCATGGCGGACTCGGCAATCTGCTTCAGGCAGCTATCGCCGCGCAGATGCCCGTACGTGTCGTTGTACAGCTTGAAGAAGTCCACATCAATCAGGAGCAGGGAAAGCGCCTGGCAGTCGCGCATTCCGCGCCGCCATTCACTGGTCAGGCACTGGTCAAAGCGGCGTCGGTTCGCCAGCCGGGTCAGCGGGTCCGTTATTGCAAGCGCTTCAATTGCACGGTAGGCGTCGCGCAATTCCTCCTCCGCTATCTTGCGCTCAGAGATGTCCCGCACCATGTTCAGGACTCCCGTGGGAACGCTTGTGGCCGGATCGCGCACCACGCGAAGACTGGCCTCCACCCAGATGTAGTCCCCACTGCGCTTGCGCACCCGGCACTCGATCATGATGTCTTCCAGTCCGGACTTTAGCTCGCGCATAGCCGCTGCTGCTGCAGGCTGGTCTTCCGGATGCACAAGTTCCAGGCTCTTGAATCGCAGAAGCTCTTCCGGGCTCCACCCCGCCAGTCTTTGCGCGGCGGAAGACACGTAGCTGCGCCGCTCCTCAAAATCCGCCATGATAATCACGTCGCGCGAGTTCTCCGTGACGATCTGATGCAGCGAGACAATCTGCTGAAGCCGACGCTCAGTGGCCTTCTGGCGGTCGAGAGCGATCGAAATGCTGTACAGCATGAACATGCCCGAAGCAATGTAGATCTGAAGCAGAATGACCGGCGCCGCGGAGGTGAGGGTCTTTGCGATCAGCAGTGGCCCATGCCCATGCAGTGTGAAATAGATGCCGGTGACGGTAACGAACAACGCGCCCAGCGATGCCCAGGCGATTCCCATGCGGAGAAGAATCAGCACCAGCAGCGGATATGCAAGGAAAAGCACGGGCACTCGCGTCTGGGAAAAGCCCACTAGGGTGACGATGAACAGCAGGACAGGGAAACGCCACGCGATGGGTTCCTTGGATGCGCTTCTGAAGCCGGTGCGAAAGATCGCGACGCAGGCCGGCGTGGTCACTGCGGTTCCCAGTCCGTCGCCGATGACCCAGGAGAGAAACGAAGAGTAAGGATTTGCGTGGAGCAAGGGAAGCGCAAGCGCCGCAAATGCCAGCCCCATGACTGCTGGTCCAGCCAGAATGGCCAGGCCGGCAAATCGCAACAGGTAACCGCTGTCAGTGAATTGAGGCAGATCAGTAGATCGCCTTCTCAGCAGGCGTGCGCTGATCGTCACCTCGGCAAGGTTCAAGAGCGTCAGCAGAAGATTCTGCTTCCAGTGGCCGGCGACAAGCGTGCTTCCAACCAGTTCAGCCGCCAGGCCCGTCGCCAGATAGGCCGGCCAGCGCCATCGAGGAGCCAGCAGAAGATACGCCAACAGCACCCCGTTCGCGATCCAGAGCATGTTCGACGCCGCTCCGGGCCGCTCGAACGCAACCACGAATCCTGAGACCAGCGCGACTGTGAGAAAGCAGCCCGCCAGGCGTATGGCAAAGCTGTGCCTGCGCTTCCACGGAACCAAACAGCGGCCGTCTTTCATGCCGGGGTTTCCGCGCACGTTCTTCCTCCGCTGTGGTTATCGGAAGAATATGGCGCAGGAACAGCCTCAAGCGCGCGGCGTTTCTTTGTTTCTATTAAGGAAGGTCGGAGCAAAGCCCGCGCAGGCAATCAGCGTTTTGGACTCAGGCTGGGATGAAACTCCGCTTTGCCGCCGGGCAGCAACACAATCTCAAGCCGGCCCTCCTGCCCCTCGGAAAGCTCAGGACCGCTGATCTGGCGCACCTGCAGAGTGGTGCTCTCGGTATATTGCACCTTCACCGGCCCACTGTCCCGCACCTGGAAGCGATAGTGGTAGTCCGCGCCCGCCGCGAGTTTGTCGGCTCCGAAGCTGGCGCTTGGGTAATCCACTTCCAGCAGCGTAATCGCATCGCCTGTGCGGTTCTCCACCGTCGCGTCCACATGGTAGGAGTGGCAGCCGCACACCAACCCAAGCACCGGCAGCATCAGCACTGCAAGACCTCTTGTTGTCGCTGTCATTGCCGGTCCTCGATTTCTGTCGGCGTGCTCGTTTCTGCTTCCTGGGCAGATACCTTTTTCTCCAGCCGGTCCAGCCGCTTCAGCAGTTCCGGCAGACGCTGAAAAATCGTCACCGCGCGCAGCCATACACGGTTGTCGAAGCCCGGCGATCCGGAAATCATCTTTCCCGGCGGCACGTCGTGCGAAACGGCAGACTGCGCTGTCAGAATCACCCCATCGCCCAGGCTGCAATGCCCTGCAACCCCCGCCTGCCCAGCCAGAATCGCATTGTTCCCGATGACCGACGACCCGGCCAGTCCCACCTGTGCGCACAGCAGTGTGTTCTGGCCCACGCGCGATCCGTGGCCCACCTGCACAAGGTTATCCACTTTGGTTCCATCGCCGATTTCGGTCGCGCCTACCGTGGCCCGGTCAATGCAGGCATTCGCCTGAACGTCCACCCGGTTGCCCAGCCGCACCGGACCTGACTGGGGAATCTTCTCCCAGTGCCCCGCTTCGTCCTTGGCAAAGCCAAAGCCGTCCGCACCCACAATCGCGCCGTTTTCCAGCGTCACATGGTCGCCCAGAATGCACCCCTCGCGCACCACGGAATGCGCATGGGCAAACAGGTGGCTGCCCACCTGCACGCCGGGGTAGAGAACTACATGGGGCAGCAGTGTGGCATGGTCCCCCAGCTTCACTCCCGGTCCGATCACCACATAGGCCCCGATATGCGCCTCCGCGCCAATCTGAGCCGAGGGGTCGATCACCGCCGTCGGGTGGATGCCCGCCGGGTAAGCAGGCGGCTGATAAAACATGCTCAATGCACGGGAAAACGCCAGGTATGGGTTCTTGAGCCGCAGCGTGGGCGCCTCAATCTCAGGAAACTCCGGCTCCACCAGCACGGCAGCCGCCTGCGTCTTCCTGGCCAGCCCCGCATACCGGGGATTGGCCACGAAAGTGACCTCGGTCGGTCCTGCGTCCTCAATCCCTTTGACACCAGTAATTTCCAGATCTGCGTCGCCGCGCAGTTCCGCACCCAGCCGGGTTGCCAGTTCGCCAAGTTTCATCGAGGGAATTGTACCGGAACGGGCCGCGTCGCGACGTATTCAGTAGCCCAACGCCTGTGCATGCCTCGTCTGCTTACTCCGCCTCAGGGTTTGCGGGAAACAGCTCCGGCTGGGATTCTGCACGTCGCGCCTCCGCGCTGCGTTTGCGTGCGCTTGCGCCAATCAAGGCCACGACCTCAAGAGTTTGGATGGCCTGCCGCGGCACATAGATTTTTTGCGTGTTGGACCGTGTATCCGGTGGAATCAAGAGCAGCCCTGCGCCTTCCACCAGCGAGCGGTCGTTGGCCGCCAGTCCTTCCAACTCGTCGCCGTCGGTCAGCGTCATGCGCAGCCACAGTCCGGCAGTCCGCGGCCTCACAGTAAACCGCTTCTGCAGCAGACGTTCCGGGTTGGATTGCTCGCCCGCAGGGAAATCCCGCACGAAACAGACCCACTTCACCGCGTGCCAGCCTATAGTCAGCACCTTTCCGGTCGCGTCCAGGATCTCCAGGGCAGCCTCATCCTGCCCAAAACCGCCCCCCGCATAACCCGCTATCCAATCGCGGGTGAACTTGCGCACAATCACGGGCTTACGAAGCGATGTCATTGTTCTGGATTGTCGCACGGCGCGGCCCGTCGAGCGAGGACAAAAGCAGCAATTTGTGTGCAGAACACCCTAGCCAACCGGATTGAATTATGATAAGGTACTGGTTTGCAACCTCTACCGTAGCACGGCTTAAGGGTAACAACATCAGGCACTTGCCGTAGGTGGAGAATGGCGGAAGCAGGGAGCGCATGCCCGACTACATCTACCTTCTTGAAAACCGGTTATCAGCCGATCAGCGAAACGCACTGCGCCAGTTGCGCGAGACGGCCCGCGAAGCAGGTATGCTCCTGTTCCTGACAGGCGACGCAGTCCGCGATTTAACCAGTGGCCATGCCGTCCGCGACATGGAAGTCGTGGTTCAGGGAAACGCCCTCAAACTCAGGAAAGCAATCGAGCGCCTGGGCGGCAAAGTGTGGGGCGTGGATGAGGTGATGCGCTCGCTCTACCTCTGTTTTCCGGGCACCGTCCGGGTCGATCTCGTCAGCTCTCACCGTAGGGAATACCCAAAGCCGGGCAAGCCCATCTTTCATGCAGCTCCCATTCAGGAAGACCTCCGCCGCCGCGACTTTACCGTCAACGCCATGGCCATCTCGCTCAACGAGGGCTCCTTCGGACTGTTGATGGACCCGACAAACGGAGCCGCCGACATTGAGGCCCGTGTGCTTCGCCTCGTCTCGAACTACAGTTTCCTCGACCAGCCGTCCCTGTTGATTCGCGCTACCCGCTATCGTGCCCGGCTCGGATGGGAACTCGATCCCAGAACGCAGACGCGCTATGAGAATGCGCGGCAAGAGGGCGTGATCGAGCATATGGCGCCTGAGGCGCGCAGCTATGAACTCGAGCAGATTGGTCACGAGGATGACGGACTGAAGGTGATGCGGGCGCTGGAGGCCGAGGGGTGGACGAAGGCGCTCTTTCCGGCATGGACCTCCGCCAAAGCCGATGAGGAAAAGCTCAAGGCATTGCACGAGCTGGCCGTCGAACTGCTGATGCAGGGCATCCACGCTGACATGTCCGCCGCGCAGATGCAGTTGCTCACAGCCAAGCTTGCCCCCAAAGACCTTTCCGCCCTGAAGAAACACATGCTGCGCCCCGGCTTTGTCGAGGAGTGGAACAGCCTGGATTCCATGGCCGCCGCCTTTGCCAAAGTGCTGCGGGCCAAGGAAAACCAGACGGCCTCGGCGAGCTACCGCCTTTTCACCTCCTATGACCCTGAAGCCGTGCTCTGGCTGGGCTTTACCAGCAAGGATGCGGCCGTGCGCGAGCGCTACAACCTGTTTCTGAAAGTTTGGCCCGAGGCGCGCCAGCGCATTCCCCACGCCCTGATGCAGGAAATGCGGATTACCCCCGAACTGCCTGGCTACGCAGACCTGGTCCAGCAGATATTCCTGGGGTTGATCGATGGCCGCCTGACGACGCCGGAAGAAATGCGCGCATTTCTGGAGCCTCATTCACCGCCCGCTCCTCCGCCCCAGGTCACCATCAAGCGGACGCGCACCAAGCGCACCGCCGAGAAGATCAAAGAACGCTCCTACGAGGACGAGGACGAAGAGGCTCTCGAAGACGAGGAGGATCTGGACGACATCGGCGGCGACGAAGAGGAGATTGATCTGGGCATTTCCAAAGACCTGATGGAGCCCGAACTCGCAGAGGAAGGCGAGCCCGAGGAGGAGGAGCTCGAAGACGAGGAGCCGGCACCAGCCCGCGCCAAGGCGTCAAAGAAGCAGCCTGCCGCTCCTAAGGCGACTGCGCCTGCGCTGCCGGTCAAGCATGCGAAGGAGGAAGCCGCCAAACCGGTTGAGGCTCACCCGGCAAAGGCTGCAAAATCCCACGCCGCGGCCAAGCCAGCGCCCAAATCTGCCACAAAGCCGGCACCAGCGCCTGCTCCAAAAGCCCATGCTGCCGCTAAGAAGCCAGCACCCGCTGCCAAGCAAAAACCTGCCCCAGTAGCCAAGAAACCAGCCCCTGCCAAGGGGGCCAAGGCCGCCAAGCCGGCACATGCAGCAAAGCCTGTGGCCAAGAAAGCCGCACCCTCGGCTCCCGTGAAAGCTGCGGCAAAGGCAAAGCACGTTGTCAAGCACGCGCCCGCGAAGAAACATCCGGCGGCCAAACCCAAACCCGCCAAGGTGGTAAAGGCATCCAGGCCAGCGGCAAAAAAGCCGGCTGCGAAGCCTGCAAAGAAGCGTTAAAGAACCTCGTGCAGCAAACGATTGAGGGCAGCCACAGGGAGTGTGGCTGCCCTCAATCGTTTGCAGTGAATCGTTCTTGTCGGAGTTGGCCGGTGTTGGATACTGCGCTCAAGACCAGCCTTCAGGCAGGCAAACACACTACGGCTGCCGCATGGGAGCCGTGCCTGAACCCGCCTGCAAAGACTGAAGGCCCGCAGTCCTCAAAGAACCTCGGGCCTTTTGTTGAAATCTAGTAGCGCCCGCGACCGCGCGAATTACCGCCGCCACCGCCGCCGCTGCCCTTGCGCGCCTGGTAGCAATCCCGGCAAAACACCGGACGGTCACCACGTGGCTCGAATGGCACGGTTGTAGGCTGACCGCACCCCGAGCAAATCACAGGCGTTCCCTGTGCCGGAGCCGAACGGTAGCCGGATCCCCCTTGGTCGTTCTTCTTTGCCGTACGGCAAGGCTTGCAACGCTTTGGGGTCGAATAACCACGTTCCTGAAAGAACGCCTGATCGGCAGCGGTGAAGGTAAAGTCCTGCCCACAATCGCTGCAAGTAAGTTGAATATCTCCGGCCATGTTTCTCCTCGTGCTGATTGTACAGCCCATTTGGCTTTTGAGTGCAAGGTTTCTGTTTGGATTCTAAAAGTTATCGCCGAGGCAGACCTGATGGCGAAGTTGCCTGCATGCTCGCTTTGCCCAGCCAATCCAGTTGTTTCTTCTTTGTGAGACGTATGCGCGCGCAAAGGGGTAGTCGGTTGTTCATTTCCATGCGGGATAACGGGTTAAGGCACTCGCTCGCATCGACGAACTCAAATGATACCCTTATCTGCGGATTTTCAACAGCGCCTTCGCTCGCTATGAATTCACCCGCGAGGAGGGCTCCCAAGGATGTGCAATGCGAAGAGCAGTTATTGTAGCTGTAGCCTGCTGTGCCCTGACCGCCGTGGGGACTTTTGCCGGCCGTGCTGCGTATGCGCAGTCGGATCGCTCCCAGAATAGCGCACTCATTCTCGATCACGGATGGCAGTTTCGCCAGCTGACCACCACCATGCAGGATGCTGAATCCGGCTGGAAGCCGGCCACCGTCCCCGGTGATGTGCATCTAGACTTGCTGGCAAACAAAACAATCTCCGACCCCTTCTATCGCGACGAGGAAGCGAAGCTGCAATGGATTGAGAACGCCAGCTGGGAGTATCGCGTCAGCTTTGATGCCACTCCTCAGTTGCTCGCGCGCTCCAATGTGGATCTAGTCTTCGATGGCCTCGATGCGGCCGCGCAGGTCTACTTGAACGGCACGCAGGTACTGAATGCCGACAATATGTTCCGTGTCTGGCGCATCCCCGTCAAAGGCCGTCTGCACGCGGGGCACAATCTGCTGCGCGTGGTTTTCCCGTCGCCCATCAAGGCTGCTGAAGATGTGGCAAAAACCGACCCGTGGCAGCCGAAAACGAAAACTGCGGACAAAACCTACATCCGCAAGGCTGCCTATGAATACGGTTGGGACTGGGGACCGCGCTTCGTCACCAGCGGCATCTGGCGCCCGGTCCGCATCGAGGCATGGGACAAGGTTCGCATTGCCGATTTCTCTATCCACCAGCGCGATGTGAGCAGGGAAGTCGCCCACATCGACGCAGAGGTCCAGGTCGAGTCCTCCATCGACGGGCCGGCGCAGATTACCGTGCAATATTCCGGCGACGGCAAGCCTGTGATCCTCACCAGCAAAGTCAATCTGCACACCGGGCAAAACGTCATCGACTTTCCCATCGAGATCCGCCAGCCGAGGCTCTGGTATCCCGCCGGCTACGGCGACCAGCCGCTCTATGACTTCACTGCTAAGGTTGGCACTGGTTCCGCCGCAAGCGACGAACGCAAAACCCGTGCCGGGCTGCGATCCATCGTCCTCCGCCGCGAACTCGACAAATGGGGCCGCTCCTTTGAGTTCATCGTCAACGGAATCCCCGTCTTCGCCAAGGGTGCAGACGTCATACCCTTCGACAGTTTCCCCAATCGCGTCACCACCGCGAACTACCGCCGCATTCTTGAGTCGGCGCGCGATGCCAACATGAACATGATCCGCCATTGGGGCGGCGGCTACTACGAGACCGACGAGTTCTACCAGATCTGCGACGAACTCGGCATCATGGTCTGGCAGGATTTCATGTTCGGCAACGACTGGCAGCCGGGCACTTACGCCTTCAAGCAGAACATCGAGGTCGAGGCCGAGGACCAGGTGCGCCGCCTCCGCAACCACCCCAGCATCGTCCTGTGGTGCGGCAACAACGAGACCGAAGTAGCGCTCAACTGGGGTGCCCGCGCCGAGCTTCCTCTCAGCACCAAATTCCAGATGTGGCAGGACTACCTCACGGAGTTCAGCGGCATCCTGCCGCGCGTGGTCGCGCGTCTTGATCCGGAGATACCTTACTGGCCCAGCTCGCCCAGTGCGGATTACGAGCCCACCAGCGCCACCTTCGAAAGCGGCGACATGCACGACTGGAGCGTCTGGCACGGCCGCGTACCGTTCACTGATTACGAGAAACACCACTGGCGCTTCGTGAGTGAGTACGGCTTCCAGTCCTTCCCAGAGATGCGCACGGTCGAGAGCTTCACCCAGCCTTCAGATCGCACCAGTATCTTCACGCCAGTGATGCTCGCGCACCAGAAGAACAATGAAGGCAACTCGATCATTCACGATTACCTGAGGCGCGACTACCCTGAGCCCAAGGACTTCGCCAGCTTTCTCTATGTCAGCCAGGTGCTTCAGGCCGAGGGCATTAAGATCGGCGCCGAGCACTTCCGCCGCAGCCGTCCGGAGACGATGGGGTCGCTCTTCTGGCAGTTGAATGACTGCTGGCCCGTCGCTTCGTGGTCAAGCATCGACTACGATGGTCACTGGAAGGCCTTGCAATACTATGCGCGCCGCTTCTATGCGCCCATCCTTGTTTCGCCGCATATCGAAGAAGGCTCGGTCAAGGTCTATATCGTCTCCGACAAAACCACCGCTCAAGCTGCGTCACTGCGTGTTCGCCTCATGAACTTCGACGGCAAGGTGCTACTCGAAGAGAAACACGATGTCACGGTGGACCCGCTTGCGAGCAAGGTCTATCTTGACTGGCCGCTGGAAAAACTCTCTCAGGCGGGAGGATCAGACACGGCGCGCGTCTTCGTCGTTGCCGAACTCACCGACAGAAATATGGAAATCTCGCGCAATCTCATCTATCTCGCGCCTGTGAAGGGCGTCGAGTTAAAGCCCGCGCACCTTCAGGTTGACCCCACGGGCGGCAACGGAAAATACACCGTCCGGATCACTTCGCCCGTGCTCGCGCGCAGCGTGTATCTCTCCTTCGATACGCTCGATGCACAGGTCTCGGACAACTACTTTGATCTGCTGCCCGGCGAGACGCGCGACATCGCTGTCACCACTTCAGCTTCTCTGGATGAGCTAAAAAAACAACTCCATGTCATTTCACTCACCGATGCCTTTGCGCAGGATCCCCAGCCAGCTACGCTGAGTGCCGTGCACTGAGACAGAAATGTTCCTGCCGCCTCAGCAGATGATGCAGAGACGGCAGGAGCAGAGCATTAGAACGAAAAGACCGCCTGAAGGAAGACACGCCGCGAAGCCGGACCCTGGGAAAATATCATGCCCGCAAGGCTTCTGGATCTGTCGAAGAAGCTCGGCACGCCATATCCAGTGACCGCACCCGTTGAATCGACGACCGGCGTTGGAGTGATGGTGCCTGTCGGCGTTCCATAGTTCACATTGTTAAACATATTCAGCGCCTGCACGGTGAAGGTCAGGTTGTATTTGTGATTCGCACCCTGAGGGCCAAACATCCCACCCCGCGGCCCACCACCAAGGCCGCCGGGGCCCAGGCCGCCGCCTGGCCCGCCGGGGCCATGGCCATGGGGTCCGCCACCTCCGGGCGGGCCACCGCCCATATTCGCCGACGCCACTTTGGGGCCAATCCCAATGGCCCGACTGATGCGAAGGTTCACAGCCACAGACGCAGGGCTGTTGCCGTAGTTCATGGGCAGCAGAGTCGCGCCCTGCTGTGGCTCTAAGTCGAAGCAGCCAAACTGTGTTGAAATATAGCGCTGGTTATTCGGGCTCATTGTGCACAACGAACTGGCTGCAATCCCCGGACGGTTATTGATGAAGTTATCGCCCGTCAGGTCGCGGCCGGAAACAATGTTGAACGGCCTGCCTGACCGGGCAATGAGGAATGGATTGAAGCGGAGCCCCCAGGGACCCTGGTAGTTGCCCATGATAAACGCCATGTTCCGCGAAACAAACTGTGCCCGGCCGTAGTCCTGGGTCAGGTTGTAGGAGTTTGACGCCGTCCCACCCGCATCATCCGTGTTGGCAAACGATAGATTGTAAAACCCGAAGATGTTGAAGTTCTGACTGATGCGCGCATTGAAGTTGGCGATCATCTGGTTCTGCTTGTAAACCGCCTCTGGATAGTACTCCTGCACAATGCCAAGCGACGGGTTAGGCCGAACTCCGGTCAGTGTGGAACTGCCGTAGAGGTAGGTCCCTGGCAGGTAGGCATTCGCGTCGCGCGTTACCAGCTGATGCACCCCAAACGAGCGCAGATACGTAACAGTAAGCGTCGACGTCTTGGTTAGCTGCCGCTCGATGCTGGCCCCCAGTTGATGCGTGTACGGCGCATGGTAGCCAGGCGCAATCTGCACAATCGTGCTGTCCGGTGTTGCAGCATACGGAGCGGACGGCAGGCAGGCAGAGAAGTCAATATTGGTCAGGCTCGTACCGTTCAGGCAGGATGCCGACGGCGTCGTAATTTGTACCTGCCCGGAGTCAACGCTTTGCTGCGTTGCATTCATCAGGTGATTGATGCCAAGACGGTCATAGAAGGCGCCATAGCCGGCACGCAATACCGTCTTGGTTGTTTTTCCTTTTTTTGCGTCGAGCGCATAGGCCAGTGCCACGCGCGGAGCCCAGTCGCTGTGATCGGCAATGTGGTTCTGCGTCTCCCAGCGCAAACCTCCAGACAGTGTCAGCCGCGGGTTGGCTCTCCAGTCGTCCTGCACAAACAGTGCTCCGTCAAATACGTTCGCCGTGTAGGCCGTCCGGCCTGCTGTAACGCTCAGGTTCACCAGGTCGCTTCCCAGCGTGTTCAGGTTTTGTCCGCTGGCCAGCGCATTCAATGCATTGATATATCCATTCTGCGTAAAGACCAGCGTTCCATTGCGGTTTGAAAACGAAGACAAGGCTTCGCGATTGTCCCTGAGCCATGTGCCGAACTTCAGCGCATGCGAGCCCAGGCTCATCGTTGTAAAGTTCTGCAGCTCCAGGTGATCGCCGTGGCTGTTGGACGCCTGGCTTGTCGCGCCGCCCCCGGTGAAGTTGCCGCTCACAATGATCGTCGGGTCGGTGCTGACGGGTGAAATGGAATCCAGTGCGCGGCGGTACTCGATGCGCGTCTCATTCACCGCGCGGTCATTGATTATGTGCGAATCGCTCAGTTGAAACGTGTGCTCTGTTGAGGTATCGCTGACCGATTGCGTGGGAAGCTGCGTGGATGAGATGCCTCCTGACTCGGAATCGTAGTAAAACTGGTAGCGCAAGGTCAGCGTGTCGTTCTTCCCCAGTTGCAGATCGAGCCGTGGCGCAACGTTGATGTGATTATGCGGATTCGCCATCGCCCCGGCTGCCAGCGTGGTGGACGCAACGTAGAGCCCCGTTGCCGGGTTCACGACCGCTGGATAGTAGTCATACACCTGCTGATTCTTGATGTCGCGCTGTTGCATGCTCATGAAGTACGACGCCTTCTTGCCCAGCGACCCGCTCACCGTGCCGTTGTATTGAACCCGGTAGTACGGCGGTACATTCGGCGTGAACGGATTGCCCGTATTGAAGTTGTTGTCGTTCCCCATGATGAAGAACTGCCCGTGCAACTTGTCGGTTCCCGGCTTGGTTAGAATCTCGATGCGCCCATAGCCAAGCCTGTCGAACTCCGCTGAAAATGGATTCTGGTTAATGCGAATTTCGCGAATCGCCGACTTAGGCGGCAGTTGTCCGCCGGTAAAGCCGTCAATATAGATCTGCCCGCCATTCGGACCAGCCGAGGGTCCAGCCAGAGCCGACAACTCATTCGACAACTCATCCGGATCGTCCGACAGCGCGTCCAGATCCTTGCCCTTGATGATGACCGTGTTCGCGTTGCCGCCCCCTTCAATGTTCACTGTCGGAGTCTCATCCGTGACCACGACGTTCTGCTGTGCCACTTCCATGGCCATGGCAACATCCACGCGCTTCACCTGACCGGCCGCCAGTTCGATGGGCTGTGACTGGAACGGCGCAAATCCTGCGTATTCTACCTGCAACAGGTAGCTGCCCGGAGCCAGCCCGCGCACTTCGTACGCGCCGCTTGCATCAGCCTTCGAGGTGCGGGTGGCTCTGCCCGTCGATGTGGACACAATTACGTCCGCCCCCGGAATCAGCGCGCCCGTGGGGTCGGTGACGTGGCCATGAAGCGTGGCTGTCGCTGGAGGCGCAGCCGTCTGCGCATGCGCCGCAACCAGCGTAGCAAGACCCAACACAAGGGCAATTAGAAAATGAATAAACACATGCAGTCGCAAAGACACGTATCCCTCGCTTGTTCTCGATATCAGTTGGTTCATCCCTATTGGGCCGCTGATTCTTCTGCGCCGCCTGAACCCATGCTCCAACTGGAGAGCAGGTTCTGGCTCGCCGCTGCGGCTTCCAGCAAAGGTTCAACGCCGGAAAGAAGTGTGATCGCTGTGACGTCAGCGGTCCCTTCGGTTGAGACGAGCATGACCGCCTCGCCTTTCTTCAGCTCTGCAAATTGAATAGCCGGTGCGCGATTGAGAATCTGTCGCATCTCATCGCCGCCCTGGGCATGACTCTGGCCAGACCAGGCTCTGCCGCCGCCACTCTGGCCGGGCCAGGCTCTGCTGCCGCCGCTTTGGCCGGTCCAATGGCCGTTCTCGGTACCCGTTCGTGCCGCCGCGCCTGCCGAAGTTGCCCCTGCCGCTGCGCCCGGTGTGGTGCCCTTCAGCCGCGCCGCGATGATGCGAGCCATCGCCTCTGGCAGCTGATGCATCTGTGCATCTGGCGTAATGTGGACCGTGACCGGCTTCTTTGTGGCCAGATCCTTCACAATGATTGTTGATGCCGCCGCATCCAGCGAAGTGATCATGCCCGCAATGTTGCGGAAGCTGCCGGACACCACTTCCTCCGCATCGATCTCCGTGCCGGCCGCATTCTTTGCGCCGCGTGCACGCAACTGGTCGCCCGCGTGAATCGCCTCAATGGGAGCCGCCTGCGCCAGGTCGAAGCGAACGGATGCTGGCGCATACCGCTTGAGCACGGTCGTCTTTCTCACGTGCACTGTCACGGTTTTCGCCGTTGGCCCAGCGCCGCTGGTCAGCACGATCGTTCCAGTTGCGGCGTTCACGCTCTTCACCAGCCCGCCCACCCCGCGCAGTTGCCAGTCTTCGCGTTCCTTCTGCTCCTTCAGGGCCACATCCGTGCGCTTGATGGTAATAATCTGCGCCGCTTCCGGCGTGGAGTCCGTCGCCTCAGGATCCAGCTTCACCAGCACGCGGTCGCCCGTTGCCAGATCGCTCGCCTGAATCGTCACCGCCGCGCTCAAATCCTTTTGCCCGGGCTCGATGCGCTTCAACACCGCAGCCGCGGAAATCTTTACCTGCCGCACATCGCCGGCATCGGTCTTCACCGTCAGCGTGTCGCCGCTGACTGCCGTGATGGTGCCGACAAACCGCTGCGCTGGCTGCGCGACAAGCTGTGGCGCCACCAGGGATAAAACTGCCGCCAGGGCCAGGCTTGCGATTTCTGTCGAGTGGCACTTCAATATCTTGCTCATAGATCGATTCTCCAGGGCCCAATTGGGCATCCGGATCTGAATACGTTTCATTCGGTAGACGAGTGAGCAGCACAAAAGGTTGAGGGGGTGTACCAAAGTACGGCAGGAATCGTAAAAAAGTTTAGAGGAAGAGGAAAATGCAGGCATTCAAAGGGGTTCCAGAGACACAATTCTTAAGACAAGCTGAAGATTACTGGCCGCTCAGTGCGCCAACTCCGCCGTCTCAAGAAACGTGTAGCTCCCCGACGGGTTCGGTACCAAGTGCGTCAACCGCCGGTTGTGCACCACGACCGTATCCATATACCAAAGATTGATGGCCGGCAGCTCGCGCGCCAGAATCTGTTGCGCTTCTATATAGTCGGAACGCCGCTTTGCCTCATCGTTGCTCGCCTCTGCATCGTCAAGCAGCGCATCCAGCCGCGTATTCGAATAGTGCCCACGGTTGGCGCCCCTCGGCGAGAAGTTCTTTGTCGAGAAGACGTAGCTGAAAATGTCAGGCTGCTCGTTGCCGCCAATCCAGCGCATTGAATACATCTGGAAGGCTCCGCGCGTGATGTCAGAGTAGAACGTGGCAAACTCATAGCTGCGCAGGTCCACCGCAATCCCAACCCCCGCCAACTGCTGCTGCAGCACAGCCCCCAGCAGCCGCGCATCCTCCGCGTTGCTCGTCTTCATCGTGAGATGGAACCGCACGCCATTCCTGCCGCGCCGATACCCAGCCTCGTCCAGCAGGCGTCCGGCGCGCCCCGGGTCATAGTTGTAGCGCGCCACATCGTCCGTCCACGCCCAGTGGCTGGTGGGCAGCAGACTCAATGCGAGTCGTGCGTGGCCGCGCAACAGCGTCTGGATAATCATCTGCCGATCAATCGCACAAGCGATGGCCTGGCGCACCAGAATATTGTTGAGCAGCGAGTCGCTCGTATTAAATGCAAGATACTGAATCTCCGTGCCGGGACCATCCTCTACTTTGAGATTGGGCTGTCCGGCAAGCACCGGCAGCGCGTCCATGGGCAGGGAATTAACGGCCACATCGCCCGAGCCCTTCTCCAGTTCAAGCGCCTCGGTAATCGCGTCCGGTACTACCGCAAAACGCACCCGCTCAAGCTTGGGAACCACAGCCCAGCTCAACGGATTGCGCTCGATCTCCACATCCTGATCAATCTGCTGGCTCACAAAGCGAAACGGCCCCGTGCCCACAGGATGCCGCCAGAACTCGCGCCCGCTGCCCTCCGGAACAATCCCCATTGCTCCCGTGGAAAGATTCGTCAGCAGGAAATTATCCGGGCGTTTCAAGTGCAGCACCACAGTCCGCTCATCGCGGGCTTCCACCGTGTCAACGGACGCATAGGCCGCTGTCTTGGGAGTGATTACCGTGCCGTTACGCATCGATTCAAGCGTCCACACCACATCACGCGCCGTCATCGCGCGTCCGTCATGGAAGCGCACCCCGCTGCGCAAATGAAACACGAGCGTCAGCGGGTCCGGTTCTTCCCAACGCTCAGCCAGCGCTGGCGTGAATTGAAAACGCGCATCGCGCGCCACCAGCCCATCAAAGAGCAGTCCGTCGATGCGCTGCGACTGGGCATCGGCGCCCACGCGCGGATCAAGATTCGCCGGGCTGCTTTCTATCAGAAACACTACTGCATGCGGATCTGTCTGCGCGGTACGGCAACCCGCCAGCAGCAGCAGCGCCGCCAGCGCCAGTGCTTTACGCATACGTCACCTGGCCCAGAATCGCGCCTCGCGTCGCGCCCGTTGCCGCAGGAACATTGCCCGGCAGCCGATGCCACGTTTGCCATGCCAGCAGCGCAAAAGCCGCGGCCTCCTTGGCCTCTGCCGGCAGTCCGAACTCCTCGCTCGCCGCCAATTCGCAGCCCAGCGGCTCCAGCCGCTGCGCCAGCATCGCCATCAGCGTGGCATTGCGCGCGCCGCCGCCAGAGACGATGTAGTCCACGCTGCCGCTCCCCATCCTCGCGCGAACAAATCGCTCGTAGCTCTGCGCAATGGTCTCCGCTGTCAGCGCAGTGGCTGTGGCCAGCGCGTCTTCGGGCTTGCGGCTGTACTTCCTGCATACGGTCAAGAACTCCGCCGCATACTCGCGCCCAAACTGCTCGCGCCCTGCAGTGCGCGGTGGCTTCAATTTGAAGTACGCATTGCGCAGCGCCCATGCCAGCGCTGCCTCAAGCACGGTACCGCGCGCCGCGCACATCCCGTTGCGGTCATACGTTTTGCCAAGCAGTTGCAGCGCCAGCGCATCCATCACCATATTGCCCGGCCCTGTGTCGAAGGCCATCACCGCATCCGCCGTTGCCGCTGCCGGAATTGCGGTCAAGTTGGCAATGCCGCCAATGTTCTGCAGCACGCGTCCTCGCTTTGCATCGGCAAACAGTACATAGTCAAGCAGCGGAACCAGCGGCGCGCCCTGCCCGCCTGCCAGCATGTCTGCTGGACGAAAATTCGAAACTACGGGAACGCCCAGCGCCGCCGAAATTGCAGCAGGCTCGCCCGCCTGCCATGTGCACGCAAAACTTCGCCCCGTATACGCGGCAGCGCGCGGCTGATGATACAGAGTCTGTCCGTGACATCCAATCAGATCAAGCTTCACTCTGTGCCGTTGTAGCGTCGCTTTCACGGCATCGGCGTACGCCAGCCCGAGCCGCCAGTTCAGCCGCGCCAGTTCCGCCGTGGAAGTCACAGGTGCATTCATTGCGGCCAGCACCGAGCGCCGTAGAGCAGCCGGGTATCTGAAGCCCTCATGCGCCAGCAGCGTCAGTCGCGCCCGCAGCTTGCCCGGCGCAATGCGCACCAGCGCCACGTCGATTCCATCGGCTGAAGTGCCGCTCATCACGCCCGCAACCGTCATCGTCTTCGCGCTCATGCCGTCTCCACCACGGGCTTCATCGGTCGCGCCTTTGCAGATTCATCCGCAACGTTGCTTCCTGCAACTGCGCTTTGAAAACGCACAATGCGCGCACGCAGTGCCTCAAACTGCCGCGCCGTCAGCGCTGCCGGCACTCCGCCTGCAAACAGCTTCGTCCGCTTGCGCGCCATCTCACGCGACCGCGCCAGCAGCAGCTTGCGAAATGCCGCTGACCGTTCGCCTTCTCGAAGCAGCGCCTCATACGCGCGCAGAATCAGTTCCGGGCTATGGCAGATTTCCATCAGATCCATCCCCGCGAGCACCGCTGTCACCACGGCCTCTTCCATCGAAAGAAATTTCAGAATCCCGCCCATCTCCAGATCGTCAGAGAAGATGATGCCCCGGTAGCCCATCCGCTTGCGCAGCACCGTCGTAATCCAGAATGGCGACACGCTCGCCGGATTTTTCTTTCCCGGCGTATCAGGATAAGCCGCATGATTCACCATAATCATCGGCAGCGCATCGCGCAGATCTCTATAAGGCTTGAGATCTTCGTTCCACAGTTCCTTCCATCCGCGCCGAATCTCCGGCGTTTCAAAATGCGAATCGCGCCGGCCTCCGCCCAGTCCGGGAAAATGCTTGCCGCATCCCGCAACACCGTGCGTCGCCAGTTCCGCCAGAAATTCGCGCGCATACGCAACAACATTCTCTGCATCACCAGCCACCGAGCGTGTGCCCATCACATCAGCCGAATCAGCCAGCGCCAGGTCCAGCACCGGCGCAAGCGTCGTGTTGAAGCCGAAGGCCCGCACGCCTCGCGCGATCAACTCGCCTTGTTCACGAATCAACGATGTTTTACCCGTTTGCCGTGCGGCCACCGTCACCGCCTGCGCCGAGGGCATTGCCGCCAGCGCATCGCGCAGCCTGTCCACCGTTCCGCCTTCGACGTCCACGCAGCGAAAGCCATGCGGTGTGCACAGCGCGCTGGCTTTGCTTAGCAGCGCGCGCGTCTGCTTTGCGTCGCTGATGTTGCGCCGAAAAAGAATGATCCCCGCAGGCTGCACCAGCCTGAGCCACGCGCGTTCAAGGCCGGTCAACTCCGTGCCTGCCAGCCCCACCACCAGCAAGCTGCCAGCGGCCTGTCGCAGTGTCGTCATCCCTTCTCCTTCAGTTCCTGCTGCAACTCCTCCAGCAGGTTCAGCGCCTGCAGCGGAGTCAGCGCATTCACATCCACGGCTTCAATGCGGTCCACAATGCGTTGCGAAAGCGGCGTAAACATCGTCAGTTGCAAGGGTTCCGGAGCCGTCTCCACCTGCACGCTCTGCCGTTCCTGCTTCTCGTGCTGCCGCAGCACATGACGCGCCCGCTCAATCACCGCGGCCGGTAACCCCGCCAGCCGTGCCACTTCAATGCCATAGCTCTTGCTCGCTGCGCCCGGCTCAATGCTGTGCAGAAACACAATCCCACCCGCCGCTTCCTTCACGCCCACGCGCAGATTCCGCACGCGTTTCAATTTTTCTGCCAGCATCGTCAGCTCATGGTAGTGCGTCGCAAACAGCGTCCGCGCGCCTGTCTCGGCGTGCAGATATTCCACCGTCGCCCATGCGAGGCTCAGCCCGTCAAACGTCGCCGTCCCGCGCCCCATCTCATCCAGAAGAATCAGCGACCTGCGCGTGGCCGTGTTCAGAATCGTCGCCGTCTCGGTCATCTCCACCATGAAGGTCGACCGCCCGCGCGCCACGTTGTCACTTGCGCCGATGCGCGTGTAGATGCGGTCCACCAGTCCGAGCCGCAGACTCTCCGCCGGAACAAAGCTGCCCATTTGCGCCATCAGCGCCAGCATCGCGGCCTGTCTCAGATAGGTGCTCTTGCCGCCCATATTCGGCCCGGTAATCAGCAGCAGCGCTGGCCCCTCGTCCGCTGCATTCAAATACACATCATTGGGGATGTACCGTCCCTCGCGCGTTTCCTCCATCCACTGCTCAATCACCGGATGCCGTGCCGCTACAGCTTCCAGCACAGGCTCCTCCGTCAACCGAGGCCGCGCGTAGCGCCGTCCCGCCGCCAGATGCGCAAAGTTCGCCAGCAGGTCCGCCTCCGCCACCGCTGCAGACGAGCGTCGAATCCGTCCCGCCGCGGCGAGCACAGCCTTCCGCAACTCCGCAAAAATCCGCTTCTCAATCTCAATCGAGCGGTCATGTGCCGTCAGAATCTTGCGCTCATATTCCTTCAGCTCCGGCGTTGTAAACCGCTCCGCATTCACCAGCGTTTGCTTGCGTTCATAGTCCGCCGGAGCCATCGCAAGGTTGGCCTTCGTAATCTCGATGTAGTAGCCAAACACCGAGTTGTAGCGCACCTTCAGCGACCCTATCCCCGTCCGCGTCCGCTCGCGCTCCTCGATCGCCGCAATCTGCTGTCGTCCCGTCGTCGAGATCGTGCGCAGCTCATCCAGCTCCGCATCCACGCCCGCGCCAATCACGCCTCCATCGGCCATTGTCAGCGGAGGCTCTTCCACCAGCGTCTTTGCAATCAGCGCCGTAATATCGTCCAGCACATCCAGTTGCGCGGTGATCCCGCGCCACAGCGGCGCTAACATCGCCTCCAGCGCCGTCTTCAATCCCGGCAGCCGTGCCAGGCTCGCCGCCAGCGCGCGCACATCGCGCGGTCCGGCTGAGTCCAGTGAAAGCCGCGCCAGCAGGCGCTCCAGATCAAGAATGCCGCCGAACGCGCGCCGCACCTCTTCGCGCTTCAGCAGGTCGCCATTGGCCTCCGCCACGGCTTCGTACCGCGCCTCCAACACAGCCGCATCCACAAGCGGCCGCAGAATCGTGGCCCGCAGCAGCCGCTTGCCCATCGGCGTCTGGCACGCATCCAGCGTGTGGAACATCGTAGCGCGCTGATCCTGCCCCGCAAACAACGGCTCCACCAGTTCCAGGTTCCGCACCGTCACCTGGTCCAGTTCGAGCGCCGTCGAGTGCTCCTGAAACTTCAGGCTGTCAATGTGCAGCGCATCGTTTTTCTGCGTCGTGCGTACATAGTGCAGCACCGCGCCCGCCGCAATCGCCGCCGCCGGATGTCCGCTCAGCCCATACCCCTCCAGCGAGCGCACATTCAGTTGGCGCTCCACCAGCGGCACGGCAAAGTCGCGCGTCCACACCCAGTCCTCCACGCGTGTCCGCGCCGCAATGCGCTCCAGTTGCGCGGGCATCTCCGCGCTGGCTGCCAGCAGCACTTCGCTCGGAGCGGCCATCAGCAGCTCATCCATGGCCTGCTGCCGCGCGTTCGCGCCAGCAAACTCCGCCGTGCGAAATTCGCCCGTTGAAACGTCCAGCAGCGCCACAGCGCACACGGGCCCCTCAGCTTGACCCATAACGCCGTGCGCATGATTCCGCGCAGCGTCCAGCTTTTCAGCCTTGCGTGTGCCTTCCGGCCAGAACTCAAAATACGTTCCCAGAAAGTTGTTCTGCTCCTGCCCCAGCGCCGTGTCCAGCGCCGTCCCCGGCGAAAGCACCCGCGTCACCTCGCGTCGCACAATCTTCTTGGTGAGCTTGGGATCCTCCATCTGGTCGCAGATGGCGATGCGGTAGCCCTTGCGCAACAGCCGCGTCAGGTAGCCCTCCACGGAGTGATACGGCACCCCGCACATCGGCTGGTTGCGCTCCCGGTCCCGCGCCGTCAGCGTCAGTTGCAGCTCCCGGCTCACCACCACCGCATCGTCGTAGAACAGCTCGTAGAAATCGCCCATGCGAAAGAACAGCAGAGCATCGGGATTCTCCCGCTTCGCCGCCGTCCACTGGCGCATAAACGGCGTCAGCTCGGCAGACGCCTTGTCCACAGAAGGAGCAGATGAAGTCGCAGATTGGATCTGGTCTGGGGTCACGCTGGTTTCAAGACTATCGTGGCAGGGCGGCAACTGCCAGCCATCGCCATCATCGTTTCGGTGTGCTTTGCGCTCAACGTCATACCCGCCCGCACGGCCCATATCCCCCAGCCACCCAGCGCAAAGAAATTCGACCATCCCGCCTTCGGCAAAGCCCGCGCCAATACCGGCTACATTATCGTTGCCTTCAGTGGAGGCAAATCCCAGGACGACGTACAGGCCTCCCGCTCCGGCCTCGCCGTGCTTCAGCCATCCCTTTGAAAACAAATTGAAAACGGCGCGTCCCGCGGCGTGAAAAATATCCTCGCCTTTCCGGCAGAAAAGTGCCCGCCCGGTGATTTACATCACAGTAAACCCATGGTTTACCCTTTAAGGTAGATATCGAGATGCACCTCCTCTGGCTACGAGTTGCGGCTATCCTCTATGCGACAGCAAGTGTCGCCATCTTCCCGGCCGTGCTCTATAACAAAGAGCGCTGGCGCAGCATCTGCGTCCACCTCGGAGGCCTCGGCTTCCTCTTCCACTTCGTCTCCGTCGTTGAAATGCTCGTCCTCGCTCATCGCTGGATGCCTGTCGGCGTGCGTGAGGCCGAGTCGCTCCTCGCCCTCGTTGTTGCCGGCCTGTTCTTCCTCGTCTGGTGGATTTACGGCGCCATCTCCCTCGGAATCTTCGCCTTACCCGTCACGTTTTTCCTTGTCTTCGTCCCTTCGCTCGGCATGGAACGCTATACCTTCCCATCAGAAGGAGTGCGCACAAGCTGGCTTGTCGCCCACATCGCCGCGCTGCTGGCCGCCTATGCCGCCCTCGGCTTCAGCATGCTCGCCTCCATCCTCTACCTCGTGCAGGAGCGCCGCCTTAAATCCAAAATGAAGGCTGCGCGCAACCTGCTCGCTGCGCCGCTTGACTGGCTGCCCCCGCTTGACACCCTGGAACGCATCGCGCACGCCACGCTGCTCTTTGGCTTTCCCTGCATGACCGTCGGCCTCGTCATCGGCTCGGTCCTGGTACAGGAAACGCCCCTCGGCGCCGCCTACTTCCTCGATCCCAAGGTGCTTGCCTCCTTCGGCATGTGGTTCGTCTACGTGCTGCTGCTCTTCCTCCGCCACACCGCCGGATTGCGCGGCCGCAAAGCCGCCTATCTCTCCGGCGCGGTGCTCGTGGTCATGCTGGCCGTCTGGGGCGCCAACATGTTCAGCCATGTGCACAGGTTCGGTGCCCAATGACCCTGGCGCTCATTGGCATCAACCACAAAACCGCCCCCATCGAGCTGCGTGAGCGCATCGCCATCTCCCGCGAGGAGCTGCCGGAAACCACCCGCGCCCTTGCTGCCGTGCCCGGCGTGGCCGAGTGCATGATAGTCTCCACCTGCAACCGCGTTGAGATTATTGCCTCCATCGAATCGCCGGAGGCCGACCTCACCGCATTCCTCCATCGCCACTTTGGACTGGAGCCCGCGCTGCTCGCGCCGCACATCTACCAGCATCATGACAGGGATGCCGTACGGCACCTCTTCCGCGTTGCTGCCAGTCTTGACTCCATGGTCGTCGGCGAGCCGCAGATTCTCGGCCAGGTCAAGGAAGCCTTTGCGGTCGCACGCACCAGCGGAACCGTCGGCGGCCAACTCGAGCACCTGCTTCAATCCGCCTTTGCCGCCGCCAAAAAAGTCCGTTCTGAAACCGAAATCGGCTCCAACTCCGTCTCCATCGCCTCGGTCGCAGTCGAGCTGGCCCGCAAAATCTTCGGCTCACTGCAAGGCCGCACCGTCTTTCTCGTCGGCGCAGGCAAAATGAGCGAGCTCGCCGCCCGTCATCTCGTCCAGCAGGGCGCCGGAGCCATCCTTGTCACCAACCGCACCATCGAGCGCGCGCGCCAGCTTGCCGAGCCATTCGATGGCCGCGTCATTCCCTTCGAGCAGCTTTACGAGACCGCCACTGAAGCTGACATCGTCATCACCTCCACCGGCGCGCCACACCCCATCTTCCGCCGCGAGCACGGCCAGCAGTTCATGCATCGCCGCCGCAACCGGCCCATGTTCTTCATTGACATCGCCGTGCCTCGCGACGTCGATCCCGCCGTCAACAAGCTTGAAGGCATCTTCGTCTACGACATCGACGACTTGCAGGCCGTGGCCGCCTCCCACCTCGCCGAGCGCAGCCGCGAAGCAGGCGATGCCGAGGCGCTCGTTGCCGCCGAGGTCGAGCGATTCCATCAGCGCCAGCGCACCGTCAACGTGGCTCCGGCCATCGTCGCCCTCCAGCGCCAGGCCGAGGAAATCCGCCAGGCCGAGTTGCGCCGCGTGCAGGCCCGCATGGGCTCGCTCACCGCAGAGCAGCTTGCCGCCGTCGAAGCCCTCACCCGCGGCCTGGTCAACAAGTTCCTCCACCCACCCATGCAGGCGCTCAAGCAGGCAGCGCGCGAAAATGACGCAACCCGCCTTGACGCCTTGTGCGATACCTGGTCGCTGCCCGCAACCGGAAGCAGCGCGGACGCATCTCAGCCGCAAATACCTGAACCGGAAACAGAAAAATCCCCGAAAGTTGAGAAAGTGCGCATGAAGGAAACCAGCGTGGTGGGTCGCCAATGAACCTGCGCATCGGCAGCCGTGGCTCGCAACTCGCGTTATGGCAGGCCAATCACATCGCCGCGCTCCTTCGTGGGCAAGGGAACTCGGTCGAAATCGAAATCATCAAGACCACAGGCGACCGCCTTCAGGCTGTCACCTTCGCCCAGGTCGCGGCGCAATCCGGAACGACAAAGGGCATGTTCACCAAGGAAATCGAAGAGGCCCTCGCCGAAGGCCGCATCGACCTTGCCGTCCACTCGCTCAAGGACCTGCCCACCGAGTTGCCCGAGCCCTTCGCCCTCGCCGCCACGCCGCCCCGTGTAGACCCGCGCGACGTCTTCGTCTCCGTCAAATACGACAACCTCGCTGCGCTTCCACAAGGAGCCAAAGTCGGCACAAGCAGCCAGCGCCGCCGCGCTCAGTTGAAAGCGCTCCGTCCCGACATCGAGGCCGTCGAGTTCCGCGGCAACGTCGATACCCGCCTGCGCAAGCTCTCTGAAGGTCAGGTTGATGCCATTCTTCTGGCCGCCGCAGGCCTTGACCGCCTTGAGAAAACCGAATGGGTCCGCGAGCGCCTCGACCCCAAGGACTTCTGTCCCGCCGCCGGCCAGGGCTCGCTCGGCATTGAAACCCGCAAGGACGACGCCGCGACCATCGCCGCCGTGGCCTTTCTCGACGATGCCGACACCCGCTTTGCCATAACCGTCGAGCGCGCAGCATTGGCCGCCTTGGGGGGCGGATGCCAGGTTCCCATCGGCGTCCATTGCCGCCCCGCTCATGGAACAAACGATCGGGTGCCCCAGGTCTCGAACTTGAGACCTGGGAACACTCTCACTTCTCAATCCGAAGTCGAAATCTTCGCCGTCGTCGCCGCACCCGAAACTGGCAACGCAGTCCGCTTCTTCCATCGCGCCCACCAGAACAGCTCAAACCCTGCCGACCTGGGCCGCCTCGTCGCAGAAAAGCTCATCGCCTCTGGCGCAGGGCCGCTTCTCGCCGCGCCCGGTGAGGCAGCCCGGTGACATCCTTGCCGCTTGCCGGTCGCCGCGTCCTCGTCACCCGCGCGGCAAAGCAATCCGGAAAGCTCAGCGAAGGCCTCCGCTCCCTCGGCGCCATCCCCGTCGAAGTCCCGGTCCTTGAAATCCGCCCACCCGCAAGCTTCGCTCCGCTCGACGCCGCCCTTCAGCGCCTCGCAAGTTACGACTGGCTCATCCTCACCAGTACCAACGCCGTCCACGTCCTCGCCGAGCGGGCATCCCGCGCCGGAATCTCCCTCCAGGCCTCCGCCCCTGCGCAGGTGGCCGTCGTCGGAGCCTCCACCGCCGCAGAAGTCGAGAAACTCGGCCTCAAGGTCGATCTGATCCCCGCGCAATTTGTCGCTGAAAGCCTGATTGCGGAACTCGAAGGCAAAGTCGCCGGCAACCGGATCCTGCTCGTCCGCGCCGCCGTCGCCCGCGACATTCTTCCCGACGCGCTCCGCGCCGCCGGAGCTACCGTCGATATCGCCGACGCCTACCAGAACGCGTTGCCCGAGTCCGCTGCCGTCCAGCTTCGCGCGGCCTTGCAGCAGGGCATCGACGCAGCCACTTTCACCAGCTCCTCCAGCGCCACGCACCTCGCCGAAGCAGCAAAGCAGGCCGGCATCGCCTTCCCATTTGCGGGCGTTCCGGCAGTCTCCATCGGCCCCATCACCAGCCAGACGCTGAGCGATCTCAACTGGCCCCCCGCAGCCGAAGCCAGCCCCTCAGACATCCCCGGCCTCATCGCCGCCGTCACCCAAGTGCTCGCAAGCTAACCCCGCGAACCCCGCTCTCTCACGATTCCCACGTCTTATCCTTCGCGTGACACAGCGGCTCCAGATTGCACCTGTCACACTTCGGCTTGCGCGCATCACACACCTGCCGCCCGTGATGAATCAGCTGATGGGCAAAGCGAATCCAGTGCTCGTGCGGCAGCACCTTCATCAGCTCCTGCTCCACCTTTTGCGGAGTGTCGCCCTTGGCCAGCCCCAGTCGCCGCGCGATGCGAAACACATGCGTATCCACCACCACGCCCTCGGCCTTACCGAAGCAGACGCCAAGCACAACATTCGCTGTCTTACGCGCCGCTCCCGGCACGGTCGTCAGTTCCGCCAGCGTCTGCGGAACCTTCCCGCCAAACTCCTCGGTAATCTTCTTCGCCGCGCCCACAATCGACTTCGCCTTGTTGCGAAAGAAACCCGTCGAGCGAATCAGGCCTTCAATCTCCGGCTGGCTGGCCTTGGCCATCGCCGCCGGGGTAGGGAAGCGCCGGAACAGCTCCGGCGTCACCATGTTCACCCGCGCATCCGTGCATTGCGCTGAAAGGATCGTCGCCACCAGCAGCTCCCACGGCGAGCGATGACCCAGCGCGCACTCGGCCTCGGGATACGCCTCATCCAGCCCCTTCAAAATCGCCGCCACCCGCTCCGGCGCAAGGTCGCCGCGCCGTGCCAGCGCTGACTCGCCGGTCCTTGATTGAGAACTCTGATTCGCCTTCTTGGCCACTTGTTTCATCATTGGTTCTTCGCTCTCGCGTTTGGCAAATTCAGCGTCAGGCTGGGGGTGTCGCTTTCCACGTCTAGCGGCACTTCAAGCGGCGGAAGCTTGGATTGAGCCTGACTGCTCTTGCCTCGGACAGCCCCATCCACGCGCACAAGATAATTGCCGGACGGAACGAAGTTGAATTGAAATGACCCGTCACCCTGAATCTCGCCTCTCCGCAGCTCTGTCTTATCGCTCGGGTCAAGCAGGTGCACCTCGCCCTCGGTCACGCTCTCGCCCGTTCCCGACATTGCTACGGTGCCGCTGACCGAATGCAGCCCAACGGTTGGAATGTCTATATCGACGCCAAGCACATCTTGGCCCTGGGCTACATCAACAGGAGTCGCATCCTCTAGCCGGTATTTGTCACCGCTGAAGACGCACAACGCACCACCTGCCTTTGGCGTAACTTTCAGCGATTGCCTCCCGACAATGGTCGTTGGAACTATCGAAACATCGGGGAGCTTTACTTCCACGACGTAAGAGCCCGGTGGTAGCCCTGCTTTGTAATAGTGGCCACGGGCATCCGTTCCTAACGCAAGTGCAATCATCGAGTATGGTGAGCCGTCGGAACCGTGATTGTAGAGCACCAACTTTCCGCTGTCATTCTTCCGAAAGAGACGAATGGGAATGCCTATCCCCGGAGCGCTGTCGTCATAGCGAACCGTTCCTTCGATGGTGGCCCCGCGCTGCAGTGTTAAGTCAGCGACAGTTGTCTGGTCGTCTGCCACGGTAATACGCCTCAAATATTTGCTCAATGCCGGCGAAGTAAGAGAAAGTTCACCTTTGCTATGGAGTTCCGCCAGGTCGTATCCGGACACATAGCCGGCGTAGCGCGCCACAATGAAGTAGAGCCCGGGCGCCACACCTGGAATTCGATAGGCTCCATTCAGATCTGCTTCTGCGCCGTAAGAATGGGATGGTGAAACCTCACTCGGTGCCATTCCAGCGCGTTCGGGCGGCGCGCTCTGCAGATTCACCGTCGCAAAGCGGCAGGGTGTGTTTGTATCTGAACAGTAGACGTGGCCAGAAACTGCGCCGCTGTAAGCCTGTGCGGCTTGGCCGGAAATCGTTGCAGGTGCACAGAGAAGAAGGGCTGAGTTCAATGCCCAGAAGCGCAATCCACGGCGAGTGCAACGCTCCATCATCGGCTCCTTTGCAGTCTTCTCTTACAGCTTCCCCTCCAGCCACCCGCCCAGCTTCTCCACCGGCAGCCGCAACCCCAGGAAGAACTGCCCGAACAGCGCATACACCGCGCTCACTTCGTCGAAGCGCATCTCGTAGATCAGCTTCTTGAAGACCACCGGGTCCTCGGCGAACAGGTCTACGCCCCACTCCCAGTCGTCCATGCCGATTGAGCCGGAGATAATCTGCTTCACCACATCGCCATAGCGCCGCCCAATCATCCCATGCTCGTGCATCATGCTCTGCCGCTCGGCAAAGGGAACCGTGTACCAGTTCTTGTCCTCGCCCCGCTTGCGGTCCATGGGATAGAAGCACAGGTACCTCGCCTCCGGAACGGCAGGGAAGAGCCGCGGCTTCATCGCCTCCGCGCCACGCTTCAGGCTGGTCTCCACCTCCGCGTTCCACTCCGCCGAGTGCATCTCAAATCCCTTCGCCGAAGCCGCTTCATACGTCTTCCTGCTGGACTCATACAGTCCCAGCTCCACCACTGACACATACGAGTGCCGCAGCTCCATAAAGTCGTAGAGTTCCGTCTGTGCCAGGTCCAGCTCCACCTGGTTCAGCGCCTCCATCGACTCGCGAAAATGCACGAAGATCAGATCGCCCTTGTGTCCCAGCTGCGAATACACAGCCGTCTGCACCGGCCCATCGGCCTGTGCGCGCTCCAGGTCTTTCAGCGCGGCCATGGCCGCTGTGGCAATGTGTTCGCGGTCGGCAGCCGTGCGCGCCTTCCACGCCTTCCAGTCAAAACGGAAGAATTGATGCAGCAGGCAAGAGCCATCAAGAGTCAACGGAACAGGGGGAAAGTCAGCCAATGGAACCACCTCGGAGATATCGTGCAACACCCCTCATCGTAGCAAACAGCTGAGCGGCGTAACCCACCCGCGCCCATCGCGGGCACTCCTTGCGGGATAGGTGCCGCCTCGGGCCTATATACTGGAAGCGCTCATGACCGAAAGAATCCTTGCCCTTCTTGTGCAATTCATTACGCGTGTGATCGATATGGGCGGGTACGCCGGAATTGTCGCACTGATGGGCATCGAATCCGCCTGCATCCCGCTGCCCTCTGAAATCATCATGCCCTTCGCCGGCTACCTGGTCTATCTGGGCCACTTCAGCCTCTTCTGGGCCGCCACTACGGGCGCCATCGGCTGCAACCTTGGCTCTGTCATTGCCTACTGGATCGGCGCCAAAGGTGGCCGCCCGCTCGTCGAGCGTTATGGCCGCTGGGTCCTGATGAGCCATCACGACCTCGACCGCATGACCTGGTTCTTCCAGCGGTACGGTTCCATTACAGTCCTGCTGGCGCGTCTTTTGCCCGTCGTGCGCACGTTCATCGCCTTCCCGGCGGGAATCGCAAAGATGCCGCAGTGGCGCTTTCACCTCTATACTTTTGTGGGCTCATGGCCGTGGTGTTTTGGACTGGCCTATGTCGGCATGAAGCTGGGCGAAAAGTGGCACACTGACCCTCGCTTCGAGCAGGCATTCCACCGTTTTCATCTGGTGGTTGAGCTGGCGCTCGTTGCGGGAATTATCTGGTTTGTCTGGGCGCACCTCAGCCGCAACGGGCGGCAGGAGTCCGCGTAGGCCTGATGGAAGCTGAAGACGCATTCAAAGGCGTACACTGTGTAGTCTTATGCAACTCAAATTCGTATTGTTTTTTGAAATTCAGCAGCAACCAAAGGAAGGTTAGGAGAAGCGATGGCAATTGAAGAAAAAGGCGGCCAGAAGACTGCCGAAGCATCAAAGGTTGCGCCTGCAAAGGGCAAGCTTGGAGTGATGGTGGTCGGCCTCGGTGCCGTGGCCACTACGATGATCGCCGGGGTTGAGGCCGTCCGTCGCGGACTTGCCAAACCCATCGGCTCACTTACGCAGATGGGAACCATCCGCCTGGGCAAGCGCACTGAAAACAAGTCGCCGCTCATCAAGGATTTTGTTCCGCTGGCCAACCTGAACGACGTGGTCTTCACCGGCTGGGACATCTTTGAGGACAACGTCTACGAGTCCGCCGCCCACGCCAAGGTGCTGGACAAGGAAACCCTCGACCAGCTCAAGCCGTATCTTGAAACCATCAAGCCCATGCCCGCCGTCTTTGACCAGTACTACGTCAAGCGCCTGCACGGCACACACGTCAAGAAGGGCAAAAACAAGCGCGACCTCGCCGATCAGGTCATCGCCGACATTCGCAACTTCAAGAAGACCGTGGACCGCGTCGTCATGATCTGGTGCGGTTCGACGGAAATCTTCCTCGAACCGACAGCGGTGCATCAGACCATCGAGGCATTTGAGAAGGGCCTTGAGAACAACGACATCGGCATCGCGCCCTCGCAGATTTATGCCTACGCGGCGCTGTCTGAGGGCGTGCCCTTCGCCAACGGTGCGCCGAACCTCACTGTGGACGCGCCCGCGCTCATCGAGCTCTCCAAGAAGAATGCGGCGCCCATCTGCGGCAAGGACTTCAAGACAGGCCAGACCTTTATGAAGACCGTGCTCGCGCCTGCCTTCAAGGCCCGCATGCTCGGCGTCTCCGGCTGGTTCTCGACGAACATCCTCGGCAACCGCGACGGCGAAGTGCTCGACGATCCGCAGTCCTTTAAAACCAAGGAAGAGTCCAAGCTCGGCTCGCTCGAATACATCTTCCAGCCCGAACTTTATCCCGACCTGTACAAGGACATCTACCACAAGATCCGCATCAACTATTACCCGCCGCGCGGCGATGACAAAGAGGCATGGGACAACATCGACATCTTCGGCTGGCTCGGATACCCGATGCAGATCAAGGTGGACTTCCTCTGCCGCGATTCCATCCTCGCCGCTCCCATCGCGCTCGACCTGGTCCTGTTCCTCGACCTCGCCATGCGTACACCGTCGCTGTGCTCCATCGGCATTCAGGAGTGGCTGAGCTTCTATCTCAAGTCGCCTCAGACTGCCCCCGGCCTCTATCCCGAGCACGATCTCTTTATCCAGTCCATGAAGCTCAAGAACACCCTGCGCCACATCATGGGCGTCGATCTCATCACGCACCTCGGGCTCGAGTACTACGACTAGTGCCCGGCCAGGCAAACTGCCTCTGTTGTCCAACAAATCAAAGCCCCATCCGGAAGGATGGGGCTTTTCTGTGCAAGCCGACTTCCTTTTCCGATATTCTGGTTACACGGTTCGCTGCGGCTGAGCCCCTTGCTGAGATCGTGCTCTCACGTACGTGCCGTCCCGGCCAGTAAATTTGTTCTTCAATTCGATGGTGCCCATGAACATTGCACATACAGTATTTTTCCTCTCGATTCTCTGTTCCTCTTCGCTGGCAAGTGGAGCACAAGCGCCAGCCAATGCCGCGCCTGCTCCGGCTGCTCCCCCTGTTCCCGCTGCACCAGCTGCTCCTTCCACCTTGCTGCAGCCCTCGCTCGACCAGGTCAAGCAGACCCTGGGCGCATTGAATCTTGATCGATGGAAGCGCGGCTCGATACGCGAAGAGGCCGCAAGAGACATCGGTGCCATCCTGCAGGATCTGCAGGAGAATCTACCCCCGCTCGTCAAGGACGCCGATGCCGCGCCGGGTTCTTTGAGCAAGGTGCTGCCGCTGTCGCGGCACGTCGATGCCTTGTATGACGTGGTGCTCCGCGTGGAGGAGGCTGCGCGCGTTACCGCGCCGGTCGAGCAGGTCGATCAGTTGCAATCTTCGCTCACGAACCTGGGGAACGCACGCCTGGCACTGGATAAGCAATTGCTGGACACGGCCAGCGCCCAGGAACAGCAGCTTGCGGAGTTGCACAAGACCGTGCAGGCGCAGGCGAACCTGAAGTGCCCCGCGCCCGTGGCGCCTAAACCGGTACCCTGCGTGAAGCCAACTCCGCGTCGCACTGTAAAGAGGAAGCCCAAGGCGCCGGCGGCCACACAGCAAAAAGCGCCCGCCACAACCGCCACGCCGCAGAAGTAGGCAAAGTGAATCCCGCCGGGTGAAGCCCGCGTTCAAGCTTCCCCGGCCTTGTATACCGGCTGTCTGTCATCAAGACCGAGGGCTTAAGTGGCCTCGGTCAGCCTTTTCACGGTCAGCACGGTGATGTCATCTTCCTGACCGAAGGACTTGGCGGCGTCGGCAATATAAAAGGCCGACTGGTTGCTCAGGTTGTGTACCCGGTCAAAGCCGAAAAGCTCGCCGGTGGGCTGCCTTGCCTCCACCACTCCATCTGAAAGCAGAAGCATTCGGTCGCCGGGGTGCAGGTAAAGGTTGACTTCGTCGTAGCTGATTTCAGAAATGGCCCCCAGCGGCAGCCCGCCCGGCAGCGCAACCTCTTGGCTGTTGAGGTAGGGCGGCAGGTGCCCGGCGTTGGCCATCACAATCTCGCCCTTGGCGCCGAACCAGACTGCCTGGCAGGTGGTCAGGCTCTCGCTGCCCGCAAGCACTCGGTTCAGCGATTCCAGAATCCTGGCCGGGCTTTTTTCCTCGGTCCTGCGCAGTGCTCCCATCAGCATGGACACATTCATGGCAGCCTTCAATCCCTTGCCTGCCACATCGCCAATCACCACCAGCAGGCTGCCATCGACTTCCGGCTGCAGATGGAAGAAGTCGCCGCCCACCTCATGCGCCGGGTCATAGATTGAATCCACCTCGTAGCCTGGAGTCGCAAGCTTCTCCCGCGGAATCATCAGTTCCTGCACGCTGCGCGCCGCCGCCAGTTCGCTGCTGGCGCGTTCCTGGTCGTGCTGCACACGGATAAAGCGAATAAAGATGATGACCACAATGGACAACAGACTGGCGAAGTCCGCAATCGATGCAAAGTGAATCGGAACAAGCCCTGCCTGCAGGGTCAGCGGAGAGTGGTACGGACGGCCGCCCAGGTCGCCCATGCCGCTGGTGAGAACGGGCTCAATCCACCCCACCAGCGTCAGGAGCAGGGGAATGAGCAGCACGCCGGCCTCGAAGTTGCGGCGTAAGGTGGCCGCCACAAGCGTCACGACGTTAAACACCAGCCAGCCCAGCAGCCACAACATGCTGCCAATCAAAATCATCACCAGTGCAATCCCGCTAACCGTGCTGTGGCCCACCATTCCCAGCGCCGGCCCGGCAAGCGCCAGAATCGGCGCGGTATACCGCAGCAGCACAATGTACCAGCGCTTGCGCAACGCCAGAAACGCGGTCAGAAATTCAAAGTAGACATAGGCTGAAATGAACACCAGTTGCAGTGTCGCCGCCGCATACCATAACTGGTCGAGCTTGGCCGTGCTCCCGGCCAGGTCGATAAACCCGATCGGAGCCTGCAACAGCTCATGCAGCGCCAGCCATAGATACTCCACGTGCCCCTTTTGCGTGTAATAGAGCGCCAGAAGAAACATCGCCAGCACGGTAAGCAGTATGGAGTTCACCAGGCGGGGCAGGTGCTCAAAGAGGGTGTGCGCAGACCACAGATCCAGCTCATTGCCAAGATCCGCAGGGTGCCCGAAGCGGAGTGTGCGATTGGTAAAAAACGTGGTGGATGCAGTCAGGCCGAAGGGAATGTAAATTGCCCGGACCACGAGCGTGAGGTCGGTATCGTTCGGCTCAAGGCCCAGGTCGTAGATGCGGGAAATCTCCTGATACCGCCCGGCCGAGTGCCCGTTAGGGCCATCCGGCAGGATCTGTTTGCCGTTGGCAAAAACATCCACGCCCGGCCCGCCTGCCTCAATCGACATGGTGGCGTTGTGCGCCACCGGCACTGCAATCAGAAGGGCCACAGGTCCGTGATTCGGGCCGAGTTTCAGGTGGAGACGGAACCAGACAAAGGGACGCCCATGCCTGGGGTGGGAGGCGCCGTTGCCCGGGGGCGGCTGATTGCCCGTCGGACGGTCCATGTCTTCAAGGTCGTCCAGGGAGTCCCCGGCGTTCCGCACCACCCACCGGGAATCGTCAAACTCCGGTTTGGCCGCATCGGGATTTCCAGTCACGCCTACGCGCCAGCCCCTGTCAAGCGTAAGCGGCGAGCCAATGTGCGTGGCGTCAATCACCGTGGCGGGGCTTGTGAGCGCATCGGCTTTGGCAGGCGGAAGATGATTCTGGGACGCCAGCGCCTCTACCAGCGGCTTGCGGGAATTTGCTTGCTGTGCAGGCAGTTGCAGACCGGCGCAAAGAGTCAGCGCGGCAAAAGCCAGTACTGCTCGAACTGGAACTCTACGTCGCAAATCTCCTCCTGCTGGTGCGTGTTCACCACTCTAATTCAGACGGGTGCATGCTCCAAGATTCGAACACGGGGACGAACTAAATTTTCGTCGCGCTCTGGACGCTACTTTTTTCTGCGGCGATGCTGCCTATGGGTTCATACTGGCGTCTAATGGATGAAGCGAAGCGGAGCAATCCGGGAAGTGCATGTGCCCGAGTTGTTGGAGGTGGGGTCATGAAAACAAATTTCTACGGGACGAGGGTGGGCATGCTGGCGGCCTTGGCGCTGGCGATGACTGCTGCACTTTGGGGCCAGAGCACGGCTCAGTCGAGCCCGTCGAGCACGCCGCCCGCAAGTCCGCCTGCCGCTCAGCCCGCGCCGGGAACCACTCCCGTGGCAGGGGATACCGCGACTCCGGCCGCACCCGCCGCGGCTTCAAAGGACGATGCATCCAAAAGCAAGTCCGCAAAGGACTCCGCAAACAACAAGGATGCAAAGGATAAGCCCGGAACGAAGCCCGTGAAGGGCGACGTTGCCGCCCCTGACGTTGACCCAGAAAAGGTGGTTGAGCCCGGTAGCCAGATGATCAAAATCAAGCCCGGCAGCCTTGACGACGTCAACGCCGTCGGCAACCGCAACATCGGCGGGCGCGGCTTAGGCAACTGGTACTCGACAGACACCGAAATCAAGATGGGCAAAACGTATGCCGACGAGATTGAAAAGAGCACACGCTTTATCACCGATCCCGTCGTGACCGAATACGTCAATCGCATCGGCCAGAACATCGTCAAGAACTCAGACTGCAAGGTGCCCTTCACCATCAAGGTCATCGATTCCGACGAAATCAACGCCATGGCCCTGCCCGGCGGCTTCTTCTACGTCAATTCCGGGTTGATCCTCAACGCCGACGAGGAAGCGGAGCTGGCCGGCGTGATGGCCCATGAGACGGCGCACGTTTGCGCTCACCATGCTGTCCGTGAGCAGACACGCATGAATTACGCGCAGATTGGCACCATCCCCCTCATCATGATGACCGGCTATAGCTGGACCGGCTATGGCATCTATGAGGCCTCGCAGTTGGCCATTCCCATGTCCTTCCTCATGTTCTCCCGCGAGTTCGAGGCGCAGGCCGATTTCCTGGGAGTCCAATACATGTACCGCGCCGGCTATGATCCCCAGGCATTCATCAGCTTCTTTGAGAAGATTCAGGCGCTCGAAAAACGCAAGCCAGGCCTGGTAGCCAAGGCATTCTCTGACCATCCGCAGACCCCGGACCGCATCCTCCACTCACAGGAGGAGATTGCCAAAATCCTGCCGCCCAAAGACGAATACCTGGTGACGACCTCGGAGTTCGACGACGTCAAGGCCCGCCTGGCGCGCATTGAAAACAAACGCCGCCTGCTCGATACAAGGAATAAGAACAAGCCCTCGCTGCGCCGCGCCAGCACCGGATCGGGCGACCCCACTCAGTCACAAAGCACCGACCCCAATTCGAACTCCACGGGCAGGCCCACGCTCCACCGCCGCGACGACCAGAACTGACGCGGCGCAAAAAGCCAGCCGCGCACGCACCATCTGCTCCAATATCCCAAGTTCTTGGGGCTGGCCCCGCAGCCAGCCCCAACCGGCTGGGCTGTGGCTTTGACGGCAGGACATCGAGCCGCCCAATCCGCGCCGCCAAAGCCCATGAATACCCGTTCATTTCCCGGAAATTCCTTGAATTGGCGGCTGAAACCGCGTTATATACAGGATTACCGGCAATTTTGCCGGAATCTTGCCTGCGGGCGCCAAGCCCCTCAGGAGGGAAATCATGCGCCACGCCGCCGCCCGCTCTAATCTGCTGGTTCCCGAAGTGCGCGAGGTCATGGACATCCGCCAGGCCTCCGACTACCTCGGCATCTCGCCCGACACCCTTTACAAGTACGCCTCCGAGGGCTTCGTTCCCGCCTTCAAGCTCGGCAACCGCTGGCGCTTCAAGCGCTCCCGCCTCGACGAGTGGATGGACCGCCAGTCCGACCAGCAGGCCGCCGAAGCGGAACTCGACCCGCATCAAAAGAAGCCCGTTCGGCCGGCAATGTAGGGTAGGCCTTCGGGAAAGACTTTTTGAGATGCTCGGTCATCCCGAGCCCACAGCAGGCTCCAAATGGTTGGCGTTTTCTTCACACTTCTGGTCATCGCCGTTCTATTAGAGTTAGTCGGCGAACTCATCATGAGAGTCCGCGTGACCCGACGAGCCTCTGACAAGATGGCATGGTGGAGAAAAGGTGGAGATGAAGTAGCGGATTCATACGAACAGCTTTTTCCAGGCAGCCTTCTGCCCCGCTATAGGCGGTGGTTGTTCTGGACAATTTTGGCCACTGTCGTAGCAGCACTCTTGGCGATCCTGTCAAAAGCAAAATAGCCCGTTGCACCAAAGGCCGAAATACTTGATTCTGCTCGTCCGTGATACAACATTGCGGTGGACCACTTACGCCGCATCGGTCAGCTTCGCCGCCGGATAACCCGTGCGGGCCTTCACGGCCTGCTCGTTACCCACCTGCCTGATCTCCGCTATCTCTCTGGATTTACTGGTTCCAGCGCCGCCCTGGCCGTCACCAGCCGCGCCGCGCGCCTCTTCACCGACGGCCGCTACATCGCGCAGGCAGCCGACGAGGTCAAAAGCGCACAGGTGCAAATCGTTTCCAGTTCGCCGGCGGTAGCTGCCGTGCAATGGTTGGCCGCGCAGCCGGGCGTCGAGTTCGCCGGTTTCGACCCCGCACACACCACCGTGGCTGAGCTGGCCCGATGGAAGACCGCCTTGCCCTCGCGCCTCCGGCGCAGTTTCCTCGCCGCGCTGGCCGCGCCGCTCGTCGAGCCCCTGCGCTGGGTCAAGGACGAGGAAGAGCTCACCATCATGATTGAGGCGGCCCTCGTCGGCTGCTCCCTTTTCGACCACATCCTGGGATTCCTCCGGCCCGGCCTGGCGGAGTTTGAAGTCGCTGCCGAACTCGAGCATCAGGCACGCCTGCTTGGCGCCGAGGGCATGTCGTTTGAGACCATCGTTGCCTCGGGGGTCCGTTCGGCTTTGCCGCATGGCCGCGCCACCCAGGAGCGGCTGCCCCGCAGAGGCTTCCTGACCCTCGACTTCGGTGTTATCCTCAAAGGTTATTGCTCGGATATGACCCGCACTGTCTACCTGGGAACGCCAAGGGCGAATGAACGCGACGCATACCAGGCGGTGCTTGAGGCGCAACAGGCAGGCGTAGCCGCCGTGAGCGCGGGCGTCCGGTGCGAAGAAGTGGATGAGGCAGCCCGCGGCGTGTTGCGCAGGGCTGGTTTGGCTGAAGCGTTTTCCCACTCCACCGGCCACGGGGTCGGCCTGGAGATACACGAGTCGCCACGTATCGGCGCCGGACAGACTACCAGGCTGCTTCCCGGCATGGTGGTCACGATTGAACCCGGAATCTATCTTGCGGGCCAGTTCGGCATTCGCATTGAAGACATGGTGGCTGTAACCCGAACCGGAGGGCAGGTGCTCACTCCCGCACCCAAAGCCCTCATAGAGTTGTGACCCAATCCATCCCGGAACCACCGGGAGAGGCAAGGAACGAATGAAACCACAGGATATACAGGATCTGAAAGAACTGATCGAGTTCCTGAAGCAGTACCAGGTCGCCGAGTTTGACCTTGACCGCGGCGACATGAAGATACGCCTCAAATTCAATCAGCCGGAGACCTCGCAGGCCGCCTTGTCTGATCTCGCCGCGCGCCTTCTGGTTCCGGCTCCGGCCGCGCATCCACAGGTGGCAGCTGCGGCAGCCGCGCAGCCTGCGGCCGCCCAGGAGGCCGACCCGGATACCGGACTGCACATCGTCAAGTCGCCCATTGTCGGCACCTTTTACGGCTCGCCTTCGCCCGGCGCATCGCCCTTCGTCTCCACCGGCGACCACGTCGAAAAGGGACAGGTCATTTGCATCGTCGAAGCCATGAAGCTGATGAACGAGATTGAAGCGGACGCCTCCGGCGAAATCGTGCGCTGCCTCGTCACCAACGGCCAGCCCATCGAGTTCGGCCAGCCGCTCTTCTCCATCCGTCAAACCTAGCCGGATATGTGGAATGCGCAAAAGGAGGGGGCTGGCAGGGGCGGCGCATCAAGCACAATTTGCGCTGAGCTGTTCTGACAGGCGCGTAAGCCTCTCGCCAACTCCGCTGACCAACGCTAACCCCGCTTTTAAAGGGATATGAATGTTTCGTAAGGTATTAATTGCCAACCGCGGCGAGATCGCGCTGCGCGTAATCAATGCTTGCCGCGAGCTCGGCGTTCGCACCGTCGCCGTCTACAGTGAGGCTGACCGCAACTCGCTCCACGTCCGCTTTGCAGACGAAGCCATCTGCATCGGTCCGCCGCGCCCCTCTGACAGTTATCTCAACGTCCCCGCCGTCATCTCCGCCGCTGAAATCGCCGACGTGGACGCCATCCATCCCGGCTACGGCCTGCTCAGCGAGAATGCGAACTTCGCTGAAGTCTGCCGCGCATCCAACATCAAGTTCATCGGCCCGCCGCCCGAGGTCACCCGCCTCATGGGCGAAAAGGAAAAAGCGCGTCAGGCCATGAAAAAGGCCAAGGTGCCCATCCTGCCCGGCTCGGACGGCGTCATCGCCACCGCCGACGAAGCCATTGAAGTCGCCAGGACCATCGGCTACCCCGTCATCCTCAAGGCCAAGGCCGGCGGCGGCGGCCGCGGCATGCGCATCGTCCGCACCGCGGAGGAGCTGCCCAATCTCTTTCACGCAGCCTACAGCGAGGCCGCGAACGCCTTCGGCAACGGCGAGCTCTACATGGAGAAGTTCATCGAGCAGCCCCGCCACATCGAGTTCCAGATCCTCGCCGACGAGCATGGCAACGTCCGCACCCTCTTTGAGCGCGAGTGTTCCATCCAGCGCCGCCACCAGAAGCTCATCGAAGAAGCGCCATCGCTCCAGGTCACGCCCCAGTTGCGCGAGGAAATCAGCAACACGCTCTGCCGCTGCCTCTCCGACATCGGTTACCAGAACGCCGGCACCATCGAGTTCCTCATGGACGAGGACCGCAAGCTCTACTTCATTGAGATGAACACCCGCATCCAGGTCGAGCACCCGGTCACCGAGGCCATCACCGGCATCGACCTCGTCAAGGCGCAGCTTCGCATCGCCTCCGGCGAACGCCTCGACCAGATTCTCCCGCCCACCGTCGAGCTTCGCGGCCACGCCATCGAGTGCCGCATCAACGCCGAGCACCCGCAGAAGTTCACGCCCTCCGCGGGCAAAATCACCGTCTTCAACGTCCCCGGCGGCAACGGCGTCCGCGTCGATACCGCCCAGTACGCCGAAGGCGTCGTCCCGCCCTACTATGACTCGCTGATCGCCAAGCTCATCACCCACGGCGTGGACCGCGCCGAAGCCATGTCCCGCATGGAGCGCGCTCTCAGCCAATTCGTAGTGCAGGGAATCGACACGTCGATCTCGCTCCATCAGGGAATCTTCCAGGACGAAGACTTCCGCGCCGGCAACTTCGACACCAAATTCATGGAGCGCTTCTTGGCCAAACGCCAGGGTTGAATCATTGAGGCGTGGTCCCCGCCTGCTGAACACAGTGCGACGAGGGCAAGAGTCTGCGTTGCGCATCTGATTTGGCGCAGGGAATCCCCCACGCACGGTACAAGGCGTGCCAGTTGCGGAAAGTGGCTTTCGGCCCTACGCCGCCACGGCTCTGCCCGCCTTCATGTGGTGCGCGGAGGCATTGTCAACGGGCAGCGTTTGCACAACGGGGTTTCCCTGCATCATGGGCATCAGCTTTGACGCGATCTCACGAAAGAGGCCATTGTCGTAATTCTCAATGGCTTTTTCGTTCTCCCAAAGCGTGACGCAACAATATTTGCCTGTTGCCGGGTCAACCGATTCGATGTTCTCCATGAATCCCGGCTGTGCCTGGATGCGTGGCAGCAGTTCCTCGTTCACAATGTTCCGGAATTCGCTAATGTGAGCTGGCTGGATATCGCAGGTGATCACTCGTGAATACATAATCCGTCTCCTGGTAGGAAGTTGGGAGCCCGGGATGGCATCGAATACTATGCCCACCACATGCTGAAGTCAACGAAAGTCTCATGCCGATAGCGGATTTTTGAAGGGCACGGCTTCAACCTGGCAGCGCGGCCCTCCATCTCCGCGCCATGCTATCGTGAGGAAACCTTATGCCCACTCTCCAGGAGCAATTCGGTCAGATCGACATCTACCTCTTCGATCAGATCCTCAAAGGCCGCATCACACCCGGCATGCGCATCCTCGACGCTGGTTGCGGCTCCGGCCGCAACCTCGTGTATTTCCTCCGCGAGGGGTATGACGTCTCTGCCGCCGACGCCAACCCCGAAGAAGTGGAGACCGTGCGCAACATGGCGCATTCGCTTGCCCCATCGCTTCCTGCCTCCAACTTTCGCGTCGAGCCGGTCGAAGAGATGTCCTTTCCTGCCGCTTTGGCCGACGTTGTCATCATCAACACCGTCCTTCACTTCGCGCGCGACGACGCCCACTTTGAAGCCATGCTCCGCGGCACCTTCCGCTGCCTCAAGCCCGGCGGACTCTTCTTTTCCCGCCTCGGCTCCTCCATCGGCATGGAGCACCGCATCGAGCTCATCGAAGGCCGCCGCTATAAATCGCCCGACGGCTCCATTCGCTATCTCGTCGATGAGCCCCTGCTTCTCGCCTGCACAGAGCGCATGGGCCAGCTCGCCGATCCCATCAAAACCACCCTCGTTCAGGATCTGCGCGCCATGACCACCTGGGTCGTCCGCAAAGCGGAGCACTCCACGCTCTAACGCCCCTCTCGTTGTCTCACCCTTCCACCCCGACCTTTCATCCCTGTCCGCGAAATTTGGGTGGGAGACCATAACCCTCACCCCGCCACCTTCCCAAAATTTCTCTCCCCATTTTGCAGATCATTTCCCCTCATTCCGGCACAATGGAATTGGGTCAGTAGAAAGCTGTCCAGTATGCTGCCGGTCGGTACCACCCCCCCACCCCCCTACCCCCCCCCCGGCAAACATACGTGCGGTTTTCCACAAAGGCAGGCAGAAAATCTCCGAATCTTTATCGCTTTTTCTTCGCTTTTTCCTTTAGGCTCGTCTATCCTGTCTTCGGCAAAAGGAGGCCTGTATATGGACTTTCAAAAAGAGCTTGCAGCCGAGTACGAACGCGAGACCGCCAAAACCCGCCAGATTCTCGCAGCCATCCCCGCTGATGCCGATCTGAGCTACCAACCGCACACCAAATCCATGAGCCTGGGCCGTCTCGCTGGCCACCTCACGGACATGACCGGCGACTGGGCTCTCCATTCGCTCACCACCGACAAGCTTGAGTTTCCCGCAGACCACAAGTGGGATCCGTACGTTCCCGCCAGCAGGGACGAGATCCTCAAAAAATTCGACGAAGGGCTGCCCAAGGTTCGCGCTACGTTGGCCTCTCTTCCACTCAGCAAGTGGGATGACAACTGGAAATTCGTCTTCGGCGGGCAGGTATTTATTGACTCGCCGCGCCACCAGGTCTTCCGCGAGTTCGTGCTCAGCCACATGGTGCATCACCGTGCCCAGCTCAGCGTGTACCTGCGCTTGCTCAACGCCAGAGTTCCGGGCATGTACGGCCCTTCGGCCGACGAAATGTAGCCAAAGTCGTCAGCCACGGCAAAGCGCCGCCTGACAACCACCCGGCCATGCATCTACCCTTGATGCATGGCCTTTTCATTTCCGCGCATTTATCCCATCCTTGATTCCGCCACGATTCCCGCCACTGGCCGCGCCGAATACCTGCAACGGCTCGGCAGGTCGCTCACAGATGCAGGCGTCACCCTGATCGAATACCGCAACAAGACCGGCTCCGACGCAGAACTCCTCGCCGACGCAGCCACCCTGCGCGCTGCCATGCCCGCCGGGCAGGTCAAGCTCATCCTTGACGACCGCGCCGACCTCGTCGCCGCTACCGGCTTTGACGGCGTTCACGTCGATGCAGGCGACATGCCGCCGGCCGAGGCCCGCCGCCTTCTCGGCCCGAGCCAAATCGTCGGAACCTTCGGCGGCAGCGATGCGCTCCTGCCCGGCATTCTCGCTGAACCCGCCGACTACCTCGCCATCGGCCCCGTCTTTCCCACAACGACCAAGCAGACGGACAAGCCGCCCATCGGCGTGGAGGGCGTGCGACGCCTTCGTGCTCAGGCCGGACCGGACACCGTTCTCGTCGCTGCGGCAGGCATCACGCTGGCCACTGCCGCGGCCATACTCGCTGCCGGAGCCACCACCGTCGCCGTCTCCGCGGCCATCTTCCGCGCTGATGATCCTGCCGCCGAGTTCCGCCGCTGGCTGCAGCAGCTTGGTTGAGGTCAGGGAAACCCCGCGGAATCAAAAACACCGTGCAAAAAGGGAAGACAACCCTCAGCCCGTTCGAGTAAAACCAATCAAGGTGACAACCGCAAACCTCACTCCTGATCCGGAATCTGCAACCGATGCGCAAAGGTTGGTTCAGAGTCTCGGCCTGTTCAGCGCCACAGCCATCGTTGCAGGGTCGATGATTGGGTCCGGCATTTTTCTTGTGGACGCGGACATTGCGCGCGGCACTGACTCGCCCGCACTTCTGCTGGCGGCCTGGGTGGTCACCGCAATCATGACCATGATCGGCGCGCTGAGTTATGGCGAGCTGGCGGCCATGATGCCCAAGGCCGGCGGCCAGTACGTTTACCTGCGAGAGTCGCTCGGGCCGCTGTGGGGATTTCTCTACGGATGGACGCTCTTCCTGGTGATTCAGACCGGCACCATCGCCGCCGTCTGCGTGGCCTTTGCCAAATTTCTCGGCGTATTTTTTCCCACTGTCTCCACATCGCACTGGCTTTGGCATATCGCGCATGTGCCAGCATTCCAGGTGGGGCCCATGATGCTGGGCAACATGGAGATCGGCGTCAATACGGCAAACCTGACCGGCATTGCGATCGTGATTCTGCTGGCAGTGGTCAACATGTTTGGCCTGCGGTTGGGTGCGTTTATCCAGAACATCTTTACCACGGCGAAGGCACTGTCCCTGGCCGCGCTGGTGCTGCTTGCATTCACCCTCGGTCCCAACGCAACCGCATGGAACGCCAACTTCGGCGAAGGCTGGCACCAGTTCTGGAAGAACGCGGGGTGGAGCGCGCTGCATCCGGTACAGGTGGGCATTGGCGGGCCAATGGTCATGGTCAACCTGCTGGTGATTCTTGCCGTGGTGCAGGTGGGTTCGCTGTTTTCTGCCGATGCGTGGAACAACGTCACGTTCACTGCGGGTGAAGTCAAGAATCCGCGGCGCAATCTGCCTCTCTCGCTGGTGCTTGGCGCTGGATTCGTGCTCACGGTGTACTTCCTTGTGTCGCTGGGCTACCTGTTGGTGCTGCCCATGCACGGTGACCCGCATGGCGCCACGGTGATGGCGCGGGGACTGCAACATGCCACGGAAGATCGCGTGGCCACGGCAGTGCTGGAGCAGATTTTCCACTCCGGCGGAGCGCAGTTGATGGCCGCAGCCATCCTCATCTCGACGTTTGGCTGCGCCAACGGCCTGTCGCTGGCCGGGGCGCGCGTCTACTACGCAATGAGCCGGGACGGTCTGTTTTTCAAGTCCGTGGGCAGGCTGCACCCGCGCTACAAGACACCGGCGGCTGGTTTGGCTGTCCAGGCCTGCTGGGCAACGCTGCTGTGCCTCTCGGGCTCCTACAGCCAGTTGCTGGACTACATCATCTTCGCCGTGCTGGTGTTTTATATCCTCACCATCGCGGGCTTGTTCGTGCTGCGCTTCAAGCGGCCCGATGCACCGCGGCCTTACAAGGCGCTGGGCTATCCTGTGCTGCCCGCGCTTTACATCGTGATGGCTACATGGATCTGTGTCGTATTATTGCGTTACAAGCCTCAATACACGTGGCCGGGCCTGGTGCTCGTCCTGCTCGGCATTCCCGTGTATCTCTTCTGGTCGCGGCGCTCTGCGCGTCCTTCGGCTTCAGTTTCAGGTATTAACCGTTGAGGAGGAAGTTCCTCGTTCATGTCCAGACTGCTTCGCATCAAGCCCATGTCGCTCCTTACGCAAGAGGCGAATGAAGAGGGCGAACACACGCTCAAGCGCTCACTCGGAGCGATGAACCTGATTACCCTTGGCATCGGCGCCATTATCGGCGCCGGAATCTTCGTGCTTACAGGCCAGGCCGCAGCCGTCCACGCAGGCCCCGCGGTGGCCCTGAGCTTTGTACTTGCCGGCATCACCTGTGCCTTTGCCGGACTCTGCTACGCCGAATTCGCTTCCATCATTCCCATTGCAGGCTCAGCCTATACATACGGATATGCAACGCTGGGCGAGTTTGTGGCCTGGATTATCGGCTGGGATCTGGGACTGGAGTACGGCTTTGGTGCGGCAACCGTTGCCTCGGGCTGGGCAGGATACTTCAACAGCCTTCTGCAGCAGTTGCATATTTACATCCCGCCGCAGCTCACGGCCACCCCCGGCACTCCGCTGGTCTTCTTTCAGAATCGCTGGATGCCCCAGGCCTCGCTGCCTGCGGGCGTCAGTCCCGTCGGGTTGCAGCACGCGACAGGGCTCTTCAATCTTGTCGCCATTCTCGCCATTCTGCTGGTCACTACCGTACTGGTAATTGGCATTAAGGAATCGGCCAATCTGAACTCGACCATCGTGGTGGTCAAGCTCGGAATTGTAGGTGTCTTCCTCGTCATCGGCATCTACTTCATCGCGAAGCACCCGCATCTGGCCTGGGCCAACTGGCACCCGTACTTCCCCCCGTCCGACGGGCACGGAAATTTCGGATTCAAAGGCATTGCCACCGGCGCCGCATCCATTTTCTTCGCCTACATCGGCTTTGACGCCGTTTCAACCGCGGCGCAGGAGGCAAAGAATCCGCAGAAGGATATGCCTCTCGGCATCCTCGGCTCGCTCGTGATCTGCACGATTCTTTATATTGTCGTGTCCACCGTGCTTACCGGCCTGGTGAATTACAAGTCGCTGAACGTTGCTGATCCGGTAGCGCTGGGCATTGACGCGACAGGCGTCAAGTGGGGATCCCTGCTGGTGAAGATTGGCGCAGTGTTTGGACTGGCAACCGTGATGCTGGTCATGCTGCTGGGCCAGTCGCGCGTCTTCTTCTCCATGTCCCGCGATGGTTTGCTCCCCAAGTGGGCCTCGGAGATTCATCCCAAATTTCGCACGCCGTGGATCTCAACCATCGTGGTTGGCGCTATTGTGGCCATCATGCCCGGCTTTCTTCCCATTGACCGGCTTGCCGAACTCGTGAATATCGGCACCTTGCTCGCATTCACCATCGTATGTGCAGGTGTGTGGGTCTTGCGCGTGCGGCATCCTGACATGCACAGGCCCTTCCGTACGCCGCTGGTTCCGCTGGTGCCGATACTCGGCATTATTACGGCGCTCTACTTGATGACCAACCTGCCGCTCATCACCTGGATGGTCATGTTTGGCTGGCTGCTCGTCGGTTTGATCATCTACTTCGGATACTCCGTCAAGCACAGCAAAGTACAGGCGCTATCGATAGCCGACGAAGCCGACTGAGCCCAAAAATTGTCTGGAGCAAATAAGAACGGCCTCCTATTTTGGGGAGGCCGTTCTGCTTGTCTTGTGCCTGTTCGCCAGGCGGGTCTATGCAGTTGTCTTTGCGCAGAGCTCGTCGAAGGCGCGAATCAATTCGCTCGCGATCTGCTGCGCGGTGGCCTGCTCAATCACAAATCGCTGCATCAGGTAGACCAGCTTGCCGTCGCGCAGAATGGCGATGGCCGGTGAGGTGGGGGGATTGCCCTCAAAGTAGCTGCGTGCGCGCTCAGTGGCCTCGCGGTCCTGGCCGGCAAACACTGTGATCTTTTGGTCCGGCTGGCTGGCAGAGTTTGTCAGCGCCAGGCGCACTCCGGGGCGCATCTTGCCTGCGGCGCAACCGCAAATGGAGTTGACCACCAGCAGCGTCGTGCCCGGCTGGGCAAGCGCGGCGTCTACATCTTCAGCGGTGCGGGTTTCCTTGATCCCGGCGCGCGTCAGCTCCTCGCGCATGGGAATCACCATCAATTCTGGGTACATTGTCGCCTCCGGCAGGGAAAGTTGCCTTTAATCATTTTACCGTCAAATGCGGGTAGTGTAGCCTTGAGCCGATGCTCCTGGAAGAAAACAAGCTGCTGGCCCCCTTCACGACCTTGGGTATCGGTGGCCCGGCCCGCTGGTTTGTAAAGGCTGCAAGCGAAGAGGAGATTGCCGAGGCGGCTGCATGGGCAGGCGAGCACGCTCAGCCCTTGTTTGTGCTGGGCGGCGGCAGCAATCTGCTGGTCGCCGATGCCGGTTTTGACGGCCTCGTGGTGCAGGTGGGCCTGCACGGCATTGCGCGAACTGATACGCAAGATCAGTCTGGACAGGTCATCTACCAGGCCGCTGCGGGAGAAGACTGGGACAGTTTTGTTGAGCGCGCGGTCGCAGACAACTGTGCCGGCATCGAGTGCCTGGCCGGCATTCCCGGCACGGTGGGTGGCACGCCGGTGCAGAATGTCGGCGCCTACGGGCAGGAGGTCGCATCATCCATTGAACGCGTTCGAGCCTACGACCTGATCGAGCACAGCTTCGTTGAGTTCACTGCGCCGGAGTGCGGATTTGCATATCGCCGCAGCCGCTTCAATTCAACTGATCGAGGGCGCTACCTCGTCACCCGCGTGGACTATCGGGTGACTCCGGGCGCCGCGCCCACGCTGCGCTATGCAGACCTGCTGCGCGCATTTCCTGAGGGCACTGAGGCCAGCCTCATTGAGGTCGCAGCGGTGGTGCGCCGTGTTCGGCAATCCAAAGGGATGCTGTTGCGCGAAGGCGATCCGGATTGCCGCAGCGCGGGCAGCTTCTTCAAAAATCCTGTGGTGTCTGAAGAGCAGGTGCGGAATATAGCGGCCGTGATTGGCCAGCAGCCTCCGCGATTTCCAGCAGGGCCAGAGCCTGAAAATGCAGGACGCGTAAAGATTCCGGCCGCTTGGCTTATCGAGCAGGCCGGATTCACCAAAGGCTACGCACTGGGAGCTGCCGGAGTGTCGTCGCGGCACACGCTCGCGCTTATCAACCGCGGCGGCGCCACGGCTGATGCGATTCTCGCTCTCGCCGCCCAGATCGCGGACGCAGTCGAGGTGCGTTTTGGCATTCGGTTGGAGATGGAGCCGGTGATGGTCGGCTTCTAGAACCTCATGCCATCAGCCCACGGCAAAAGCCGCTGCAGGCTGGTAACCTGAATGCAGGCATGAACGACAATCTGCACCAGTTACGCTGTATCGGATGCGGAGAACTCATCTCCGGCTCCGACGCCCTGCCCGATTTTCGGTGCGCCCGGTGTGGCGATCTTTTTGAGGTGGAGTACGCGGGCTGGAGCCAGCGCCACGGCCATGATCGGCCCAATCCCGGCGCGCTCAAGTGGCTCTGGCGCGAACGCCGCAGTTCTCTTGAGACGCTTGACCAGTCCGGCGTCTGGCGATTCCGCGAGCTTCTGCCGATCCTGGACAGCTTTGGCAACGCCGTGACCCTGCGCGAGGGCAACACGCCGCTCTATCCGCTGATTCGCACCGCAAAGACCCTGGGTATGGATAAGCTCTTTGCCAAGCATCAGGGCATGAATCCAACCGGTTCCTTCAAAGACACTGGAATGACGGCGGCATTAAGCGTGGCGCATGAGCGTGGCTTTGAGTGGGTGGCCTGCGCTTCGACAGGCAACACATCAGCAGCCATGGCCGCTTATGCTGCGCGCGCAGGGTTGCGCAGCCTGGTGCTGATCCCCGAGGGAAAAATTGCATGGGGCAAGCTGTCGCAAGCCATGGACTACGGCGCGGTGACCTGCCAGTTGAAGACCGACTTCGACGGCTGTGTCCGCGTTCTCACTGAGATTGTGCTCGAGGCGCCGATTTATCTGCTCAACTCCGTGAACCCGTATCGCCTGGAAGGGCAAAAGACACCGGCCTTCGAGATTGCCGAAGCGTTTGACTGGACCGTGCCCGACCATCTGATCGTGCCAGGCGGCAATCTGGCCAACAGTTCGGCCCTCGGCAAGGGCTTCCGCGAGCTCTATGAGCTGGGCCTTGTGGCCAGGGTGCCGCGCATCTCCGTCATTCAGGCCGAGGGAGCCAACCCTCTGGTGCGCAGCTTTGCCGCAAGCAACGGCGCTGCAATGGAGCCGGTGGAGGCGCACACCCGCGCTACGGCAATTCGCATCGGCAATCCAGCATCGTGGCGCAAGGCTGCGCGGGTCATAAAGGAAACGGGTGGCTGGTGCCTTGACGTTACCGAAACGGAGATCGCCATTGCCAAGGCGGAACTCGGCGCAGAGGGCCTCGGCTGCGAGCCGGCCTCTGCCGTCACGCTGGCAGGGCTTAAAAAACTGCGTGCCGATGGCAAGGTGGCCCCGGGCGAGACCGTCGTGCTCCTGCTGACCGGCCACACGCTCAAGGACGCCGATTACACCATCGATTTTCATCGCGGCACGCTGCTGAATGAGCAGGAAATCGCAGGCCACGAGGCGGATGTGAATGCCCTGCGGCGCAATGCCGTGTCGGTCGATGCCACTCCCTCGGCAGTGCTGTCCGCGCTGAAAGGCAGTGCCTGATGTGCGCTCCGCTAAGTCTTCGACTACCCGCCACGTCAGCCAATCTAGGGCCCGGTTTTGACGCTGCAGCCGTCGCGGTGGATATCTTTCTTGAGATTGAGGCCAAAAAGGCCACAGAGTTTCAGATCGATGCAACCGGCCGCGACGCTAAGCGCTGTGCGCAGATTGAGAATAATCTCATCCTGGATGTTTACAAGAGACTCTTGGCAGAGAACGACAGGCCGGTTATTCCCCTGGCCATGCGTATGGTTAACGGGATTCCGCTAGGCATGGGCTGCGGTTCGTCCGCGGCGGGCAGGCTGGCCGCAGTGGCCATGGCTGTGCATTTTGGCCAGCTTGGCTGGAGCCCTGAACAAATACTGGAAGAGGCATGTGCCCTGGAAGGGCATCCGGACAACGCCGCCGCGTGCTGGCTGGGAGGGTATGTCACGGCGGCAAACGAAGGACGCGCAGTGCATTACGCGCGCGTTGTCCCGCCAACCGAGTGGCGCGCAATCATCGTTCTTCCCGCGGATCCGCTCGCTACCAGCAAAGCCCGCGCCGTATTGCCAGAGAGCTACTCGCGCGCGGATGCCGTGATGAACATTCAGGCAGTTTCTCTGCTGGGACTGGCCTTCGCTCAGGGACGCGGCGATCTGCTTCGCCTGGCAATGAAGGATCGACTGCACCAGCCGTATCGCTCTCCTATCTGTCCCTTGCTCGCGCCGTTGCTCCCGCTTGCGGGCAGCAACGGCATTCTGGGCGCTGCCCTCAGCGGTGCTGGGCCCGCAGTGTTGATGATCATCGACGGAGAAGAAAGCATCGAACCAGCATCGGCAGCAATTCTCAATGCCATCAGAGGCTTGCCAGATGCGGAGCTGCAGGTTTGCCGATTTGAGGTCGCCGGTGCAAGGCCGTATAGCGCGTCAGTTTGAAGCGAACCCTTTGGCGCACGTGGATTTGCGACTTGACTCATCGCGGGGAATACCACGCTGTTAACTTAAGCGTAACTGCTACCCTGGGCGATGTTTACGTCCTGAGTAGTCACCGGGTAATTCTGCTCGTAATCGTTACCTAAGTTTGCTTGCTAATGCACACAAGAACACCTACATTCGCACGGTGGGCAGTTCTGGGGGAGGGCTGCTCTAGCGCCCGAGGTCCTTTCTGGATCCGGGCGCTTTTAATTTGCCGGCATCACTCATGATCCCTTCTGCCTCCGGCCAAGTCCTTCTGCATGTGAGGATCGGCTGTGACCTGCGACCTTTTGCACCGGGACCGCATCCCATAGAATGACGATTGCCGGTACACTTGAAACAGGCAGGTAAAGCAAGGGAGGAACATGGCTGGATTGGGAGTTCTTGAAGTTAGCGATGCAACGTTTGACCAGGAAGTGCTGCGCAGCGAGCAGCCGGTTCTGGTGGATTTCTGGGCGGTCTGGTGCGGTCCGTGCAAGGCCATTGGACCCATTGTTGATGGCGTGGCGGCAGCCTATGCCGGCAAGCTGAAGGTGGCAAAGGTGAACGTCGATGAGAATGGCGCTACGGCTTCGCGCTTCGGCATTCGCGGCATTCCCACGCTTCTGTTTGTCAAGGGAGGCATGATCGCGGATCAGATTGTGGGCTATGCGCCCCAGAATGTGATTGAAGAGAAGGTACAGCGTCTCCTCGCATAAAAAGCGACGCATGGAAGTGGAAAGGCCCGGCGATTTCGCCGGGCCTTTTGCATTTCGGATAGCCACTGTGGCTTCAGCGGTATTTGCGCAGCACACCGAGCACGCGGCCCTGAATTGCCACCTGCGCTGCTGGAACATAGATCGGTTCCATCTCAATGTTGGCCGGCTGCAGGCGGACCACCTGGCCCTCGGAATAGAAGCGCTTCAGGGTGGTTTCAGCCCCATGCACGAGCGCAACCACGATCTCTCCCTGGCGGGCAGTGCGCGTGCGCTCTACCAGTACATAATCGCCATTGATAATGTGCTCGTCGCGCATGGAGTCCCCCCGTACCTCCAGGGCAAAAACATCGCGGTTTCCGACCACATCATGCAGGGAAATACTTTCGGGCACCTCGGTCGTCTCCACCGGCAAGCCCGCTGCGATGCGCCCGGCAAGCGGAAGCCGGTCACTGGTGCGCGAGCGCGCGCCCGGCGGCAGCACATCAATCGAGCGGCTGCGATTATGAACCCGGTCGAGCATCCCCTTCCGCTCAAGGTTGGTGATGTGCTTGTGGACAGTGGCCAGACTCTTCAGTCCCATGCCGCGCGCAATCTCCTCAAATGAAGGGGAGTAACCGTTGCGGGTGACAAACGACTCAAGAAAATCGAGAACCTCTTTTTGCCTTCGCGTGACAGCCATGGGCGCATTATAGCGAATAAAAAGCGAATTGCAACAGGCTTTTCATAGTTTCTTCGTTCTTCCCTTGGCTCGGGGCATCCGCAGGGCGGTGAGGCCCCGACAGGTGCTCGCAGTATCCATCTCCGTTTTGGAACTCTCTCATGAGGAATTCCATTCCCGGAATCAAGTCTCTTTCTTTTTTCTCATCTGTCTTGAGTTCCTCGCGGCCGCACGGCAAGGTGGAGTGGAGCCGCAGGTTAGCGCACGTTAAAACCTTGCGGACGGCGGGGTAGCGGCAGGTAAATCACGCTGCGAATCGGCCGCATAGAAAGGCTGTGATGAGATTGCTGATTGCCGAAGACGACGGGGCGCTGGGGCTGTTCCTGAGCCGCGGGCTGGAGGCTGACGGGCATCACGTCCGCCTGGCGTATGACGGAGCCGCAGCAGTGGAGGCGTTTCGCGAGGAACTGCCGGACCTTACGATCCTCGATTTGAATTTGCCGATCAAGGATGGGGAGCAGGTTCTTGACGAGCTGCGTGCCATGGATGCCGATCTGCCCGTGCTGGTGCTGACTGCGCGGCAGGAAGTGGACACACGGGTGCGCTGTCTGGATCGCGGCGCCGATGACCTGATGGTGAAGCCCTTCAGTCTGCATGAACTGCGTGCCCGCTGCCGCGCACTTCTGAGGCGCAAGCGCGAAGCCAGGCTGCTGTTGCGCGCCGGCGATCTGGAACTGAGCCGCCTGGACCACTCTGTCCATCGCGCCGGAGACTCCATTGAGCTTACAAACAAAGAATTTGCGTTATTGGAGCACTTGATGCTCAACCGTGGCCACTGCGTTTCACGCGTAGAGCTACTGGAAGCGGTCTGGAACATGGAGCCTGCGCAGACCACCAACATTGTGGACGTCTATGTGAATTACCTCCGCCGCAAACTCAAGGATCCTGCCCCCGGCAGGTTGGTGCGGACAGTACGGGGCCAGGGATACATGGTTCCCGCTGAGAGCGAGCTCATCGCTCAGGCGCCTCCTGCGCCTGCCGTGGCGGCAATTGTGATGCATGCAGCAGGTTCTGCAGTTGAGGCGCAGTAGATGCGCCAAATGGTACGCAGTATTCGAATCGAAGGAGAATCGCAATGCAAGCCTTTCCGGTCCCAGTGCTTCCTATAGTCCCGCGCATACGGCCGCGCACTGCGCTGGTGGCCAGCGCCGATCGCAGCTTTCGTCAGCGGCTCAACGAGATTCTCACCGGCCTGCGCTGGCAGGTGCGCGAGGCCGAGGGGGGCGCGGCTGCCTGGACTGAAGTGGTCGCCGCAGCCCCTGAGGCTGTCATCGTCGACTCCTGGCTGCCTGATCTCGATCATGGCGAGTTTCTGAGGGATTTCAGGATGTTCTTTCCCGAAGTGGACCTGCTGAGCGTCGACGGAACGGCTGTGCAACAGAGTCCGCGCGGGTCTCATCGCCAGGAGTTGCTTTACGCCTTGCGCCGCAGCCAGGACGCGGATACCGCCGCGTGGAATGCGGCTCCCACGCTGCAGGCGGTTCAAACACCGTCTCATTCCGCACCCGCTCTTGAAAAGCCCGCAGTTGCAGCGGTCAGCGCGGAGCACTCCTGCAGCCCCAGAACGTGCGCTGCCGGCGAGCGACTCCCAGAGCTGATAGGCGATGCTCCCTGCATGCTGGAGGTGAGCCGCCGCATCCGGCTGGTGGCGCCGCGCTCGACTCCAGTGTTGATTGAGGGCCCAACAGGTTCAGGCAAGGAATTGGTGGCCGAGGCATTGCACCGCCTCTCCACCCGCAGCCGCAAGCCGTTCATCGCCATCAACTGCGCTGCGATTCCTGAAGCACTGCTCGAATCCGAGTTGTTTGGCCACACCCGTGGAGCCTTTACCGGCGCGGTGCAGGGGCGCGTAGGGCGCATCGAGGCTGCCGAGGGCGGCACACTCTTCCTCGACGAGATTGGCGAAATGCCGCTCGCCCTACAGTCCAAACTGCTGCGCTTTGTTGAGAGCGGAGAGTTGCAGAGGGTGGGCGACAACGAGACGGTCAAAGTCGATGTGCGCATCCTGGCCGCGACGCACCGGCCGCTCGTGCAGCACACACAGACGGGAACATTCCGCGCAGATCTTTACTACCGGCTCGCTGTTTTTTTGATTCGCACACCGGCCCTGGTTGAACACATCGAGGACCTGCCGCTCCTGGTGGATCACTTTCTGGAGCGCCTGGGCCGCGAAACTCCTGTGAAGCGCATTGACGCAGCCGCAGTGGCTAAACTGGCGGCGCATCCCTGGCCGGGCAATGTGCGCGAGCTTGAGCATGTGCTGGAGCGCGCGGCAATTCTGGCCGGCGATGAGCCGGTGCTGACCTCGCAGGAGATCGATTTTGGGTTGACGGTGAACTAAGACGGTTCGGCAGGCACAGGCGACAAGCCGGCTCCACGGAAAGGCGAAGGGCATTGCGATGAATTTGCAGGTCGAAACGAGGTTGAGTGACCAGATTGCGCGCTACATCGATCTGGCGTCCAGCGAAGCCAAACTGACGGCGGCCAACATGGCCAACATCGACACGCCCGGTTACAAGTCGCTGGGTATGGACTTCGAGGCCGAAATGCGCGGGGCTATCGGAGGAGAGAACCAGGAACGCGGAGCGCAGCCAGTCAAGGTGAATGCCGTTGATGGGTTGATTGCGCGGCCTGACGGGAACAATGTTTCGATGGATCGCGAGAGCCTGAATCTTGCCGACGCGCAATTGAAGTACAAGACGGGCGTGGCTCTGCTGCGGCTGGAGTATCAACGCGTGATGGATGCCATTCACGCCGACAAGTAACGACGGACCTGGTAAGGGTCGGGAGCGGTTGCGATGAATCTTTTTGGACTGATGGAGACTTCGGGATCGGCAATGCAGGCCGAGCGGATGCGCGCCGAGATTGTCGCGGCGAACATGGCCAATGCAGAAACCACGCGCACCGCCACGGGCGGACCGTATCACCGACAGATGGTGGTCTTCGCCGCTAATCAGGGCGATAGTGGGTTTCTGAATGCTCTGGGCGACGCTTCGGAATTCACATTTGCGGCAGGCGCGGGACCTTTGCCGCAGCAGATTCCCAGTTCGAGCGGCGATGTTGCGCCGGGCGTGCATATCGCGCAGGTAGTCGAAGACCCCTCGCCCGCGCTCAAGCGGTATGACCCCGGGCATCCCGACGCAGGAGCCGATGGATATGTGTCTTATCCGGATATCAATCCGCTCACAGAGATGGTGGACCTGATGGGGGCGACACGTGCCTATGGTTTGAACGGCTCTGCGGTGCAGGCGGAGAAAGGCATGATCGCGGCGGCACTCGAAATCGCCAAGGCGTAGGCGGACAGATTAAAGGCGAGAGAACAGATTTGCGCAATCGAGGAGCAAAAGAGTGCAGGCAGCAATGAACGCAGTCACAGCAATCAACACATCGGCAAGCAGTATGGCAGGCACGGCGCAGAACGCAATCGCAAGCGGCAGCGATAACTCCGCGCCTATGCCGTTTGGCAGTCTGCTGACAGGTGCCTTGGGGCAGGTGAATGCGCTGGAGAGCCAGGCGCGCACGGCCGTCGACGGACTGATGACCGGCTCGGGAGTGGATGTACACCAGGCAATGATCGCCACGCAGAAGGCAGATATGGCTTTCGAGCTTGCGCTTTCAGTGCGCAACAAGGCGGTTCAGGCCTACCAGCAGGTGATGGGGATGCAATTTTAACGGCAGGATGCGGGGACGATGGCCACGGCAGGAACACACTTGGAGAAGCGCGCACCGGGCACCGGCGGACAGGGCCAGCAACTGGCCGCAGGGCTAGAAGCCTTGTGGACACGCGCGCGGGTGCAGTGGGCGTCGATGCCCGGCGCCCAGCGGAGATGGTCGCTGGCTGCGGGGGGTATGCTGTGCGCGCTTGTAGGCGGGATTCTTTGGTTAGGCCTGCGCACAGACTGGCGCACCCTGTACGCAGGCCTTGATCCGGACGACGCGCGGCAGACTGGCCTGACCCTGACGCAGGCGCAGATTCCTTTTGAGGTGGACGCGAACGGAACGGCGATTCGCGTTCCCGCTCCGCAACTGGACAAGGCGCGCCTTGTGACGGCCACCAAGGGGGGAGTCAAAAGCGGGCGTCTGGGCTTTGAGCTATTTGATAAGCCAAACTGGGTCGGTTCAGAGTTTGATGAGCGCGTGAACTACCAGCGCGCGCAGGAAGGCGAACTGGAGCACACCGTGGGAACGCTGGCTGATGTGGAATCGGCGCGCGTACATCTGGTCATGCCGCATGATTCGCTTTTTCGCGAGGAGGAGCGACCGGCCAAGGCTTCCGTGGTGTTGAAGCTGCGTCATCGTTCCCTTGCGGATGGCGAGGCGGAGGCGATCCGGAATCTGGTGGCTTCGGCGGTGGACGGCCTGTCGCCGGACCGGGTAGTGCTGGTCGACGCAGCGGGCCATCTGCCGCTGGGACCAAAGACGCCCGATGCCTTGCGTCTCAGCGCAGAACAATCCCTTGAAGAAAAGCTTGTCTCAACTCTGGAGCCGGTGACCGGGCCGGGCAATGTGCGCGCTTCGGTCACGCTGGATTACGACCCCAGCGCCGCCGAGGAGACGCGGGAGAGCTACGACCCGACCCAGACAGCAACCTTGTCGATGCAGCGCACGCAGCAGACGAGCGGCGGCCAACCGGTGGCGGCAGGCGTTCCCGGCGCCGCCTCGAATGCACCGAATACCCAGTCGCTGCCTGTTTATCCCAAGCTCACTACACCGCCTCAGACATATAGCACCGAGTCTGGAACGTATGGCGTCTCAAAGACGGTGCGCCATCTGGTCGAAAATCCCGGACGGGTACGTCGGATGACGGCGGCCATTGTGGTGAACGACCGGTTGATGCGGCCGGCATCGCACGGCTCATTGGCGCAGTGGCAGCCATGGCCGGCCGGAGAGCTGCACAATCTGACAGCGCTGGCGCAGGCAGCCGTGGGCTTTGATGCTGCGCGTGGCGACATGCTGACAGTGCAGGATATTGCCTTTGACGAGAACCGCTCGCAACCGCCAGCGACAGTGCCAGGTCAGTTGCTGAACGCGGCCGAAGGCTCGCCCGTCCTGGTCAAATACATCGCGCTGCTCTTGGGGCTGGTGGTGGTGGTGGCCTTTGGTGTGCGCCCCGCGCTCCGCCTGGCGCGAACGGCGCTGACTGAAGGAGCCGCGAAGGCAGGGAAGAAGCCGGCGCGCGAGTTGCCGGCACAACAGGCTGCGCCAGCGGTGTTCGACCCGCCAGAACTGTCTATGCCTGATCCGCAGAGGCTTCGGGCGCAAGAGATTTACGAGCAGGTGACCGGACACCTGCGACGCGAACCGACACAGAGCTCACGGCTACTGCAAAGCTGGATTCACTCCGAGTAGCAAACAGGGCGGCAGCACTGCAGAAAGAAGTACGCGAGAGACAAAGGGGCAAGAACCGTGGCGGAGCAGGGAAACGAAATCCGGACAGACAAGCGGCGCCCGCCGGCGGGCATGAGCGGATTGCGCAAGGCCGCTGTACTTCTGGTGGCGGTGGGTGAGGACCTGGCCAAGGAAATCCTGCGCGATCTGCCGGATGCGGACGTGCAGCGGCTGACGGAGGAGCTGGCTGAGCTGCGCGGCATCACGCCGGACCTTTCCGCCCAGATCATGGAGGAGTTCTGGGAATTGCTTGCGACTCAGAACTTCATGATTCATGGCGGCCTGGATTACGCCAGCCGCTTGCTGGTGGAGACGTTCGGCAAGGAACGTGCTGATGATCTGCTGATCCTTGTGCGCCGTTCACAGGAAGCGGCGCAAGGCAATCTGGCCAAGTTGCAGCGTACTGACCCCCAGCAGTTGGGCAAACTGCTCGACTCCGAGCACCCGCAGACCATCGCCCTGGTGCTGGCTCATCTTGACCCGAAACGGGCATCGCTCGTGCTGGAGAACTTGAGCGAGGAGCGCAAGGTCGTGTCCGTACAGAGACTGGCGGAGATGCGGCAGTTCTCGCCGGAGATGGCGCAGAAGGTGGCTCACATTCTGCATCGGCGCTTGGAAAACATGGGGGACACGGCGCGCAAGAGCTACTCCGGCTTCAAAGCCGTGGCTGATTTGCTTAACAGACTGGACGTCGAAGAGTCGAAGAGGATTCTGGAGCAGATTGAGGAAAGCCAGCCGGAACTGGCGCTGAGTATACGCAACCTGATGTTCACATTCGAGGATCTCGTGACGGTGCCGCCCGCGACGATTCGCGAGATTGTCTCCGGCGTGGATAAGCGGCAATTGGCCATGGCACTGCGCGGCGCCAACGATGAGCTGCGCGCACAGATCTTTAAGTCAATGAGTTCGCGCGCCGTGGAGATGTTGAAGGAGGACATGGAAGTGCTGGGGCCGGTGCGCTCGCGCGAAGTGGCGCAGGCGCAGCAGGAAATTCTAAATCTGGCGCGGCGACTTGAGGCCGAGGGCAAGGTGATTCTCAAGCTCGAAACCGGTGACGAGATGCTGGCCTGAGGATATCCAGGTTCATGACAACGGAGAGAGGCTCTAAGAGCAGGAGAAAGTATCAGGGATGCGAGCGGAATATGGAGCGGCGGTGGAAGTCTTCAAGTATCCTGTCGGGCCAGAGCCTTCATTGCAGGCTTGGGAGGATCTGGCCGGAACCGGATGGAGAGCTTCAGCAGGCGCGATGCCTGTGCTATCTGCATCTCCGCCTGCCGTTGCCGATGACGCTGCCATGCGCGCGCAGTTTGACCGGAAGCTGGTTGAAGAAGCGCAGCGGGGCTTCGAGGCGGGCCGTGAGCGCGGCCTGCTGGAAGGGCGCCAGGCCGAGCACGCAGAGCAGGCCGCGGCCAACGCAGCTGCGGCACAGCAGCGCGCCAAAAAGCTGGTTGAGTTGATCGACGGCTTTGCCCAGGAGCGTGATCGCTATTTTCATGCGGTGGAACACGAGGTGGTGGAATTGGCGCTGGCGATTGCGGCACGAATTCTTCGCCGCGAGGCGCAGATGGATCCACTCCTGTTGACCGGCGCGGTGCGCGTGGCCCTGGGGCAACTGTCCCATTCGACCCAGGTGCGCCTGCGTGTTCCCGCAGCGGAGCTGGATCTCTGGACCGAAGCGATTGCGCATGTGCCGAACCTGGCTCTGAAGCCGACGGTGCTGGCCGGCGTGGATATGTTGCTGGGCGACTGCGCAATCGAGACGGAACTCGGGTCAGTCGATCTGGGCGTGCGCGCACAGCTGGGCGAGATTGAGCGCGGATTCTTTGATCGCGCGGGAAAAGGCAGAGCGGTGACAACCGCACCAGCGCTGGAGGCACAGCCTTGACGTTAATTCTGGGACGCTATGTTGCGCGGCTTAAGCGCACGCAGCCATGGCGCTGGCGCGGACAGGTGATTGAATCTGTCGGTCAAACCATCGAGTCGGCCGGGCCGCTGGCTTCCGTCGGAGAGTGCTGTGAGATTCTGGACCGCTTTGGGAACGCACACCTTGCGGAGGTGATTGGCTTTCGCGGTTCGAACGTACTGTCGATGCCGGTCGAAAGCACGGAAGGCATTCGCTATGGAGATGCGGTTGCCGCGCTGGGACTGCACCCGGAGATCGAGGTGGGTCCGGCTCTGATGGGCAGGGTATTGAATGCCATAGGCGAGCCAATCGACGGAGGCCGTCCTCCGGTGCGGGCGCAAGCCTTGCCACTGGACGGAGTGGTGCGCTCTCCGCTGGATCGCGTTCCGATTCGCACGCCGCTCGGCACGGGAATTCGAGTGCTGGACGGGCTGTTGACCGTTGGGCGCGGGCAGCGGGTCGGCATCTTCGGCGGCTCAGGTGTGGGCAAGAGTACGCTGATTGGCATGATGACGCGCAACACGGAAGCTGATGTGACTGTTGTGGGTCTCGTGGGAGAGCGTGGGCGCGAGGTGGGCGAGTTTCTTGAGGATGCGCTCGGTTCGGAAGGCCGCGCGCGCTCGGTCGTGGTGGTTTCAACCTCTGACCAGTCTCCGCTGATGCGCATGCGCGCCGCGCTTGCGGCTACCACCGTGGCAGAATATTTTGCGGCACAGGGAAAGCATGTGCTTCTCGTACTCGACTCACTGACCCGTTTTGCCATGGCGGCGCGCGAAATTGGACTAGCCGCCGGTGAGCCGCCTACAGCCAAGGCATACACGCCTTCCGTCTTCACGCGGCTCGCGCGCCTGGTGGAGCGGTCAGGGCAGTTCACGGTGGGCTCGATTACTGCGTTCTACACAGTGCTGATGGAGGGCGACGATCAGCAGGATCCGCTGGTGGATGCGGTGCGCTCGCTGCTTGACGGGCATGTGGTGCTTTCGCGCGCATTGGCCTCTGAGGGCTGGTATCCGCCGGTGCAGGTACTGGACTCGATAAGCCGTCTGATGCCGGCGGTCACGGACCCTCAGCACCGCGAACAGGCTGCATTACTGCGCAGGCTGATGGCCGTCTACGCGCGCTCGGAGGATCTCGTGCGCATCGGCGCCTACAAGTCCGGCGCGGACCCGGACCTGGATCGCGCATTGCGTGCGCGCGGCGCGATGCGCGCCTTCATGATGCAGGATGCTGGTGAGCGCCTTACGCTTGCCGACTCTCGAAACCGGCTGGCGGCCCTTGCCGCGGAGGTTTAAGCCGTGCCTGTTTCGCGCGCGTTGCGCCGCCTGCTTCGCATCAGGGAGTTGGAAGAAGAGCAGAGCCGGGCAGCTCTCGAATCCGTCATTGGAGAGCTGAGTTGCCTGGAGAAGGCTGTGGTTGTTGCTGCTGGGCGCGATCGGCAGGGTCGGCAGCTGGTGTCGTCCAGCGCGCTGAACGGTGAACTGCCCGACAGGCTTGCCGGTTTGGAAGAGTCGCTCGCTGCGATTCGCCACGGCAAGGTGTTGAAAGAGAGAAGAGATGGTGTCAAGCAACAAGTGGAGATTCTGCAGCAGAGTTTCCTCGCGCGGCGGGTGGAGCGCCGCCAGGCAGAGACACTGATTGAGGCGGCGGAGGCGATGAACGCTATCGAAGCCGAGCGCCGCGGACAACAGGCTCTGGACGAGTGGCACCGCTCGCGCACTCCGCAAGCGAACAGGAAACCAAAACCGTGCGCGGACACACAAGGCGTCGGCTCATCGAATCGCGCAGGTCGAGGACATCAATCCAATCCAGAGAAAAATTAAAAGAAATCAATGGCGCGCAATCGGATGGCGCATCGAAATCGGGCATGACGGCCCCTTAACTGATAATCTTCTAATCCTTTTTAGCGACATTTGGCACGCAATCTGTAATGACTTACCGCATGACAGGTTCCGCTGTGATCAAGCTCGCATCCGCAGAACTCGCCTCCGCGTCAGGCACAGCAACCGGCGCTCCGAATGGCCTCAGCCACGGTGCTGGATTAAAGGCGGCCATGTCGTCAGCGAGAGAGCGGAGTTTTGGTTCGAGCTTGCGGTCCATTCTGGTGGCTCCTGGCATGCCCGAAGCGTGTGCTGAGAAGACCGCAAAGCCAGGGCCAGCGCGGGATGTTTCAGGGCAGGCGCAAGGAACCATGAAAGTCGCAGGTACGCCGATGAACCGCGTCGGTCTGCCCCTGGAGACTGTACCGCAGCGGCATCCTGACGGAGTCGCCACATCAGCAAAGGCGATAGCCCCGCGCAGTGCGATTGCACGGGCCGCGGTTGACCCGGGGACGGCTTCATTGCAAGCGTCCGGCCAGCCCGTTGCAAGTACGTTGAAGAAAGGTGCATCGGAGCCCGGCAAGGCCACACGGACCGGGCATGAGCGCAAGGATGCAAAGAACGAGACGCACTCCACAAACTCCGCGCAGAGGACAGCGGCACAGCCATCGGTTCCCATGGTGATGCCCGCACAGCCAGTGCGCGTTCCAGCACCCGTGCGCACGTCTTCCTCGACGGACTGCAAGGCAAAGGCGAGATTCTTGGTCAACGCGTCGGGTTCGAGTCCGCAGGTCTTCTCAACCAGGAACGGGGCCGCCGCTCTGACTGACACGCGAACTGGCTCCGTAGGGCCAGGCGCAGGTGAAATTCCTTCGCGCACAAAGCCCGCTTTCGGGCCAGCTTTTGATCCGGCCATGAGTGCATCGTCGATTGGTCCGGATGCGCAGCCCGGCAGCAACGGCAAGGAGCCTGCGGTAGCGAGCGGAGCACTGCAAGGAACTTCGCCGGCCTCAAGCCAAGCAGAGAATGCCGGGACAAGCATGGCTCCATCCTTGTCAGGGCACGCAGAAGCAAGCAAATCGCCAGCACTCAGCGCTTCATCTTCGACTCCGCAGAAGAAGACAGCGGACGTCGCAGCGTCGTCCGCGGCAGAGGAGAAGCCAGCGTCCGGCAGCAATGGCGTTGCGAGCAAAGTGGAGACGGCTCAAACGCGCACCAATGCGCTTCACGCCTCGGCGACGCAAGCTGTACATCCCGCTGCAATTCAGACGGTTGCTTCGACGCCGTTTCAACCGGGAGCGACGGGATCTCACGACGCGTCGCCGGCTCATGCTGCAAGTGACACGCAGGGAAACAGCGGTTTAAACCCAGGCTTGCCGCCAAGCGGCACGAAAAGTCTGTCTCCCTACGAAACCTTTGCGGCCCTTGACTCGATAGGCAACAAAGGAGCGCCCACGTGGACTCATGTCAGCGCACACCAGGCGGAAGCAGGCTTTCAGGATCCGTCGCTTGGCTGGATCGCGGTGCGCGCGCTGGCCGATGCGAAGGGTATTCATGCAGCACTTGTGCCAGGGTCGGCAGACGCGGCGCAGTCTCTCGGCACGCACCTCGCGGGATTGCACGCCTACCTCACTGAACATCACACACCCGTGGCGACACTCACGCTGGCCGCACAGGAGAGACAGTGGGCAGGGCAGGGAATGGGACAGGGTGCAGGACAGAATACGAGACAAGGAGAGCCGCAGCAGGAGGCTGACGCGCGAGACGGCGCATTCACAATGACAGCCGCGAACCGCCCCCAGGCCGCGGTTGGCGTTAGCAGTGCAGGCGCGCCATCGACTGAGATTGCGTCTGAAGGTGTTTCCATCTCTGTGATCGTGTGAGGCGGCGTGCAGAGGAATTGCCGGACGCAGAGTCTCTGGCACATAGAGGATTGCAGCAAGCAAGAACGACGCAAAGAAGAACAAGGAGGAAGCGTGGTAGCGACAACAGGGATATGGAATCATCCATCGTTGGGTGCGCAGGCGCTGAGGGGCGCTTCTCCCATGACCACGAGCAGTTCGACAAGCGGGACAGACGGCACTGCAAATACGAGTTCGGCAACCATCTCGGCCAACGACTTTCTTACCCTTCTGGTGACCGAGATGCAGAACCAGGACCCGACGGCAAACAGCGATCCCAACGAGTACATCAACCAACTGGTCAACGTAAACAGCCTGGAACAGCTCATCTCCATCAACCAGACGCTTTCCGGAGCGGCAGGTTCCGGCAGCGGTACGACGGTGAGTGGAGGCCTGAGCCAGGGCACGGGCGCTTCTGCTGTGAGTGCGAGCGGCACAGGCGCGTCCCCGCAGGTGGAGACCACTCCACACCACGCCGAGGCGCCAACTTCATCCGGGGGAGTTTTGTCGCACGGTATGGCAGCGCAATTTGCTCCCGGGAATCTTGGCGTTCCCAGATCGAATCCAGCCGCGGAACGCGTGGCCCTGTCTCTAAGCGGCAAGGCTGGCCCCGCATAGACCTACAGCATCTGGCGGCGCTTCCGTCAGGTTGCGTCAGCAATTGGCCGTAATGGCCTGTCCAACATTTCTTAAGAAACCAACAGGAGAACCAAGATGGCGAGCTTCTTTATCCCGCTGACCGGCCTCGAATCCGATTCGACGGCCTTGAATACCATTGCGAATAATCTGTCGAACATGAACACGACGGCATTCAAGGGGCAGACTGCGAATTTCTCTGACCTGTTCTATCAACAAATCGGAGCTGCCGGGTCGGGTGACCCGATCCAGGTCGGCGCCGGCACGCAGGTTTCCTCGATCGCAACCGACTTCACGCAGGGCACACTCAATTCCACTGGCACCGCCACTGACGTAGCGCTCAACGGCAACGGCTTTTTTGTGGTGAATAATAACGGCGTGAATGAGTACACGCGTGCCGGCAACTTCTCACTTGATTCCAGCGGCAATCTTGTGACCGAGAGTGGTATGGGTGTGATGGGTTACTCGGCAGTGAATGGCGTGGTCAACACCAACTCGCCGCTCGCGCAAGTCAGCATTCCCGTAGGCCAGGTGGAACCCCCGAAGGCAACCACGACCATGAACATGACCGCGAACCTCAACGCCACGTCGGCAACAGGTACGCAGTTTCCCGCGCAGATTACGATCTATGATTCGCTGGGGGTGAGCCATGTTGCGACGGTAACCTACACGCAGGCGGGCACGAACACGTGGAGCTACTCAGCTGCGTTGCCGGCGGCGGACTTTGCCTCAGGCATCTCAACGCCGGTGACCGGAACCATGAATTTTGATTCCAGCGGCAATCTCACCACGGTGACCCCCGCAGGCGGCGCTGCGACCACGGTTGGAACCGCGGCAGGAGACATCTCCTCCATACCGGTCAGCTTCAGCGGACTGGCTGACGGTGCTGCCAATCTCAATATGCAGTGGAACCTGCTGGGCACCGGCGGAACGCCTACGATCAGCCAGGTGGACGCCGCTTCCGCGACAAGCGCGACCACGCAGGATGGCTACGACAGCGGCCAATATCAAAACTTCACCATCAGTTCCGACGGGACTGTTTCAGCAACCTTCTCCAACGGGCAGCAATTGGCGGTGGGACAACTGGCGCTGGCCAATGTGACCAATGTGCAGGGGTTGAGAATGCTAGGCGGAGGCAACTACGCGACCACGATGGCCAGTGGGGCTGCTTCCATCAGTACCTCAGGAACAGCCGGCTTGGGAACGCTGCAGGATGGGGCGCTGGAGGAGTCCAACGTCAACATTTCGTCCGAGTTCTCAAACCTCATCATCGCCCAGCGCGCCTTTGAGGCAAACTCCAAGGCCGTAACCACCTTCGACACGGTGACGCAGGAAACGATCAATATGATTCACTAGCGCAATTGCAGGATCAAAGCGGCGCCAGTCCAGCATGTGATCAGCGCTGGTCGTGGCGCCACCCTGCCATGGGTTTCCTTGGTGCGCTATCGCGGCCGAACCTCAACAAACAACCCTTTGCCGTGCGCCAGTGCTGTTTCCTTGTCTGCGAAAATCCAAGCCTCTACCCAGTGCTTGCGGCCCTCATCATGAACCACGCGACCTTCCATGCGAATGGGCGCTCCGCTGGGAACCGGCCTCCGGTAGTCAATTTCTATGTGGCGCGTCATCGCTGTCAGGCCTCGAACGCGCACCGCTTTGCTCATGGTTTCATCCAGCAGGGTAGCAATGATGCCGCCATGCAGATAGCCGGGATGTCCTTCAAATATGTCCGGAATCGTTGCCCTGCAGACGACAGTATTGTCGTCGGAGAGCAGAAACTCGAGGTGCAATCCACCCGGGTTTGCCGGGCCGCAGCCGAAGCAGCGATTGTGGGCTCCGTGAGCCAGAGGCGTCAATTTTTCGTCTCGTACCATCATGGCTTCAGGATACTGAATGCGATTGCCGCATGGGCCGACTAGTCGTCGCGTCGTTCAACTCAATATAATTTGACGCAGTGTTCCGCATCCCCACAGACCTTCCGTGCCGCCACGCAGCGGCAACAAGAGGGACCGGAACCATGATGGTCCGACGAACTGCGATCAACATATGGGCGGGGTCGCGAGCACTTTGCCTCTGACTGAAGCCTTGCATGCGAAATTTGTACGCCTACGACGCACTGGAGCCAGACTGCGACGCTGAAACCATGCACCTGCGCCACGACAAACACCGCCCTGCATACTGGAATAACCTGAATGCCGCTGTGGTCGAGCACGCTGAGCTGGCAGGGAGAACTGTCTGCCGCGCTGACGATGTAAAGGCGCTTTTCCAGGTGCTCAACTGGGATTACAGGAGTGGGAAGTTTGCTCGGGAGGCCCATGGTTGAAGTAATGCAACTGCTCAGGCGGCCGTGCCAGTGGGCTCTCTTTCTTGTTGCGCTCGCGGCTGGTGTTCGCGGGCTCGCCGGCTGTCACGGAGCATCCGCGCTTACTGAGCAGGAAGCGAAAGGAAAGCACATCTATCAGGTTCGCTGCGCCCACTGTCATGAAGACAACGACCTCGCACTCAAAAAGGTTCCGCCGGATCTGCATGGTGTCTTCGCGCATGCCACGCTGCCCAGCGGCATTCCGGCCACTGACGCCGAGGTGGAGCGTGTAGTGCTTTCGGGCAAGGGAATGATGCCGTCGTTTGCGGGGCGCTTTACGGATGAACAAATGGCGTCGCTGCTGGCTTATCTGCACACCGGCCTGCGCTGAGAGCGACTCTCGCAGCAGCCCTCTCAGGAAAAGATGAAGTGGCAATAGAGAAACTGCTGTTGCCCTCCAGAGGGTGTGTGGTGCATCTCAAGCAGGCTTTCGACCAGATGGAACCGAGGTCCCAAAAGCTTAGCCAGTGACTCGGCGTCGTAGCGGCAAACTTCCAGTCCGCTGCACTTCATTGGCCCCTGCGGGCCAAAGGTTGCCATCACCAGGTGTCCCCCCGGACGCAGGGCGTGCTCTAGTTGCCGGGCATAGTCGATGCGTTGCTGCGGATCGAGCAGAAAGTGGAAGACGGCACGGTCATGCCACACGTCGTAGCCGCCATGCGGCAGGGAAGCCGTCAGGATATTGCCTGCATGCCAGGTCACCGATTTGGCTGCCTGCCCGAGTCGCTGCCGGCTATGGCTGAGAGCTATATCTGAAACATCCAACACCGTGATATTCCGAAAGCCCTGCTGAAGGAGGTCGTCCACCAGGGTTGAGTGGCCTCCGCCCACGTCGATCACGGATGCCTCCGGGCCCACGGCGCCGTGGATCAACCGCAGCGAGGTGTCAAGGTGCGGCCGATACCAGCTCACCGCATCATGTGCCACGCGGCCGTAGACACCATCCCAATGCGCCTTTGCCTCAGGCGTTTCGTGCTCATTCTGCATGATTTACTCCTCGCAATGTGCGAGATCAATCCCTCAAAAACAGGTAAATGCGACCATCTGTCAACACGCGATTATATGGGACGGACGGACTCTTCGCAGTGACCGTCGATTCGGGGGAGGCCATTTGGCGTTCCGGTTCAATTTACGGCACGATATACTCAAAATTGCTATGGCAACCGAAAAAACCTTCTATCTTGAGACCTTTGGCTGCCAGATGAATGCCCATGACTCCGAAAAGGTGATTGGTACGCTCCTGCAGCAAGGCTACCGCCAGGTCGAAACAGAGGACGATGCCGGCCTTATCCTCTACAACACCTGTTCCATCCGCGACAAAGCAGAGCAGAAGGTCTTTAACCGCCTTAACGACTACAAAAAGCTGCACAAGTCCGGTAAGAGATTCGGCGTGCTGGGCTGTGTAGCCCAGCAGGAGGGCGCCAAGATTTTCGAGCGCGCGCCGTACGTCTCGCTGGTCTCCGGCTCCGCCTCCTACCGCAAATTGCCTGAGATGCTGGCGCGGCTGGAATCAGGCGAAACACGGGTCACAGGCCTGGACGATCGCCAGACCGACGAGACCTTCGAGACGGAGTTTACCGCCCGGCAGAACCCCTACCGCGGCTATATAACGATTATCGAAGGCTGTGATAAGTTCTGTTCCTACTGCGTCGTGCCGTACACGCGCGGGAAGGAGCGAAGCCGCGGCTCTGCTTCAGTGCTTGCCGAGGCGCGCCGCATTGCTGACATGGGATACACCGAGATTCAGTTGCTCGGCCAGAATGTCAACAGCTATCGCGACCCGGAAGGGAAGTCGAGCTTTGCGGAACTGCTGGCCAGCGTAGGGCAGGTGACCGGCATCCGCCGCGTGCGCTTTACAACCAGCCACCCCCGCGACTTTACCCGCGATATTGTCGAGGTCATCGACGCCGTACCCACGCTTTGCGACCATGTGCATCTGCCCGTGCAGTCAGGCTCGTCTCGCGTGCTGAAGCTCATGGCGCGGGAATACACGCGCGAGTGGTACCTGGAACGTATCAGCTGGATCAAGGCGGCTAGGCGGCCCATCTCACTCTCTACTGACATCATCGTGGGCTTTCCAGGAGAGACGCCGGATGATTTCATAGAAACTATGGACCTTCTGGCAGAGGTCGAGTACGATTGCGTGTTCGGATTCAAATATTCAGCCCGTCCGAATACGCCGGCCCTGACGATGATTGATTCGATTCCAGAAGCGGAAAAGGCACAACGGCTCCAGGTCCTGCTTGACCGGCAGCGAGAAATTCAAAGGACCAATTATGCAAAGCACATAGGCCAGATTATTGAAGTGATGATTGAAGGAATGAATCCGGCCAGGGGGCAGATCGCGGGGCGCAGCAGTCAGAACAAACCTGTGAATTTCACCAGCGCTCAGCCCATAGCCCCAGCCCCGGGCAGCTACGCGCAAGTTAAAATTACCGGCACGTTTCCCAACAGTCTGGTAGGTGAAGCCGTCTAAACAGCGTGGCGCAGGAGGGAGACACATGAATATTGAGGTGAGAATACGCGGCCTGATGATGGACCCCGCCACCAACATGCCCATCGTTGTGCTTAAAGATGTCGCATCGGAATCCGTTATGCCGATATGGGTTGGTATCTTCGAGGCCAACGCCATCGCCATCGAAATCGAAAAGGCGACAGCCCCGCGCCCGATGACGCACGACTTGGCTAAAAACTTAATTCATTACATGAATGGAACGCTCGAGCGCGTTGTGATTACAGAACTTCGAGACGATACATTTCTGGCCGTCTTATGGATTCGCCAGGGAGACGAGCCCATCGTAATTGACGCACGTCCTTCGGATGCGATTGCTCTGGCACTGAGAGCGGATTGCCCGATTTATGTTGCCGAAGAGGTTATGCAGTCGGCCAGGCTAAATACCTCGGGACCGCCGGAAGGTCCGACAGCAGAGCAATTGCGGGGTTGGCTCGAAGGTCTGAATGACGAGGACTTGGGCCGCTACAAGATGTAGGGAACTACGCCGGCTCAGGTGCCCATATTGGGCCAGATCTTGGGGCAGGCAACAGTATCCCGGTCATCTGGTATACAGAATATCTGTTATCGGACGTGATAGCTCTGCCGAGTACTACGCTTCACGGCACTCGTCGGCATTGGAGTGATCCCGAGCTTCACAAGCCAGATCTTTCTTCCCCCGCACATGCCGCCGATCGAAATGGGCCCCCACCGGGTTCACTAAGCTGGGTGCGTGTCTCTGTTGGCATCCATCTCAATCTGTGTCCATGGAAATAGCGTTAAGCTGCTCAAATGCCGGCTACTGAATTGTCTGAATACTGGTCGGCGACCGGTCTGCATCTTCCCTGCTTTAGCTCAGTGCTTAAACCCGATCCCCTGAATCTGGCGCAGTCGGTAGAACCGTCGAACTGCAGTCTCTGGGAGACCTCAGCAGATACAGCTTTTGTCTGATGTGTCCGAATATTCTGACATTCTGTCGCAAAATTTTGACAAAAGCAGCAGATTAAAGATGCAAACCATGTTCTTAGTCATTCATTTTCAATATCTTAATCTGTTCTCTACAATGGCTGGCCATTTGCACCAGTGCTAACAGAAGCGCGGTCTCCGATTAAGCCGTGCAAGAAAGGAAACGCAATGTTTCAAATCAAATCCTTGTTTGTTGGCACGTCTGTGGCCGCGATTGCTCTACTGGCTATCCTGGCATCCCCCAAAATTGCTCAAGCGGCCCCTACCACCCTCGACAATCTGCAAGCGGCATTCAACGGCGAGAGCAACGCTCATGCGCGCTACCTTGCCTTTGCTCAAAAAGCCGATGCCGAAGGTTACGGCCAGGCGGCGAGCCTGTTCCGTGCGGCTGCCCGGGCGGAAGAAGTCCATGCATCCAACCACGCCGTAGTCATTAAGAAAATGGGCGGAGTTCCTCAGGCAAAGATCGACACTCCGAACGTGCAATCAACGCGGGAAAACCTGCAGGCTGCGATCAAGGGAGAGACCTACGAGCGCGACGTCATGTATCCCGACTTCCTCAAAAAGGCGAGACTCGACAGAAATATAGATGCAATCAGGACCTTTAACCTCGCAAAGACCGCTGAGGCGGAGCACGCGAAGCTGTACTCCGAGGCGCTCAACTCACTTGATCAACTCAAGGGCAGCAAGAATGAGGCGTTCTATGTTTGCCCGACCTGCGGTTTCACTGCGCGCACTCTGCCCCAGGAGAAGTGTCCTTCATGCTTCACGCCCAAGGAAAAATTCGAAAAGGTCGCATGAACTTAACAAGGGTCCGCTGGCAGTTTCTGCCGGCGGGCCTTGGTTAGCTTAAATCAGGAGGGGCAACATGTTTGAACTACCGCCAATGCCAACCTGGGACTCACTGCACCCGCTGATTGTTCACTTTCCAATAGCGCTGCTCTTTCTGAGCCCGATCTTCATCGGAATCAGCGCTGCCCTTGCGCCCCCTAAAGGGCGGCCATTCCTGATCGCTGCTTTGATCGTGCTCGTGCTTGGAACCGCAAGCCTGTTCGTCGCCGCGTCAACGGGTAGGGCGGCCGGAGAGTTAGCTGAGCGAGGCGGGCCAGTTGACTCAGTGCTGGCTTCCCACGAGGATCTCGCCTCAGAAACCAAGCTTATCTTCTCCGGACTCTTGACTATCCTGATTGCCATGTTTTTTCTGCCCCGCATACTGCGCCGGCAGGAGACCCGCATCTTTTCCACGGTACTGCCTCTTGCATACCTGGTGTTGTATTCGGTTGGCATCATGTTCCTGGTGAACGCTTCGCATCAGGGTGGCAGGCTGGTCCATGAATTTGGCGTGCATGCGATAGCTCCTGATGCGGGAAGTCACCCCGAACCCGCCCCCATTGCAGCCGCAAGCGCCAAGGAAGACAATAGGGATTAGACGTGGATGATGTATTGGAAGCAGGCTCTTGGAAGGGTACTGTGCACGGCATGATGACGGTGAATCTCCCTTCGCGTAAGTTGTTGGAGCAGGAATCGTTTAAGAAACAGCAGACTGCGTTCTGCGTTCTCACGCTTTTTGTAATCGCAGTGCTCCTCCTGCTTCACACAATCTTTGCTTCGTTGCTGGGCACGCCTTCTATCTGGGTAGTCGCACTCCTCGGGCTCAGCTTCTCACTAAAAGTCTTGGAACTCGTCTGGCTGCAGGGGCGGACTGGGGGAATCACAGAGAGAACCTTCCGCTTTGAAACGGTGCTTTCCATCGCTGAAATGTTCCTCCTGGCGATCATACTTATATTCCTTACAGACCGGGATGATGCCCCCTACTTCGTGTTGCTGGCCATTCCGATTCTTCAAGCGGCGTATAATTTCGGGCTGGTTCCTACCACCTTTACGATCGCGGGCGCAATCGCAGTGATCTTCTTCTGGATGCACCACTACTTTCAGATGCATCCCCCGGCACTGGCCTCTGAATACCTTGAAGCTGGAATGATTTCAGTCATCTTCAGCCTGATGGGATTTATTGTTTGGTTTCTGGTGACGCAGCTCAAGCGACAACAGGCCAGGCTCACCGAGAACATGGCTACGCTTGAGGCAACACGGGAACAACTTATAGTTGAAGAAAAGCTCGCGGCAGTCGGCAGGCTCGCTGGAAACATCGCTCATGAAATTCGCAACCCTGTCGCCATGATTTCCAGCTCTCTTGCCACTGCTTCAAACCCCGACGTGGGACCTCGGGATCGTGAGGAGATGCTGCAAATCGCGACGAAAGAGGCGGAGAGACTCGCACGTCTGACATCGGAGTTTCTGAATTATGCGCGCCCATCAGCCCCGCAGCGAACCCCCATTCAGTTGAGAGATCTGCTTTTATATACCGCCGATGTGGTGAAAGCTCACGCAGAAAGCAGGTCCGTCGAAGTTGTTCTTTTACCGACGGAGCCGATCCAGATCGAAGCTGATTCTGCGCAGGTGCAAGGGGCACTGCTCAATCTGGTGCTGAATGGCATTGAGGCTACAAGCGCTTCGGGGCTGGTCTCAATGGACGCTGCTCGCTCAGGCCCGTTCGTGCAGATCAACATCGCGAATAGCGGCAGGCCTATTTCCGATGCTGATCTGCCCCACATTTTTGAACCGTTCTATAGTACAAAGCCGAATGGCACTGGCCTTGGACTTGCAATCGCACGCCGCATTGCACAGGCACACGGTGGAGATCTTTGGGTTAGTTGCAACGAAGAGGGCCGCGTGGTCTTCTCCATAACGCTTTCTGCCCCACTGTCGTGAGAAATGAAAGAAGGAGTGGCACATGGGCAAAGTGCTGATCGTCGATGATGAACCAAACATGCGACGCATCCTTTCGACCAACCTGCAAATGGATTCTCATGTGGTCGTCGAGGCATCGGGCGTCTTGAGCGCCATCTCCATATTGACCCATGAAGATTTCGATGTTGTCATCACGGATCAAAAAATGGGTGACGGCAGCGGGCTCGACGTTCTGCATGCGGTGCGGCAGGACGATCCGACAGCCTCGGTTATCTTTCTGACCGCTGTGGGTACGCTGGAACTCGCGGTTGCAAGTATGCGGGATGGCGCCTTCGACTTTTTGACTAAGCCATTTGTACCGGATGCAGTAAAGGCAGCGGTAAGACGAGCGTGCGAGCGCACTGCGCTATTGCGAGAAAACGCCGTGCTCAAATCTGCTGTGCTGAAATTGAAAGGCCCGGATGAGATCTTCGGCGAGTGCGCAAACATTCGAGCCATTCGAGAGACCATTGCCCGCGTTGCACCGAAAGACACGACAGTCCTGATTACGGGTGAGACCGGGACCGGCAAAGAACTCGTTGCACGAGCCATCCACCAGAACAGCCCTAGGGCACAACAGTCATTTGTCGCCATCAACTGCGCCGCCGTGGCCGAATCGCTGATCGAGAGTGAACTGTTCGGCCATGAGCGCGGCTCCTTCACCGGCGCGGATAAGATGAAATCCGGGCTGTTTGAGGCTGCGCACGAAGGCACGCTTTTTCTAGATGAAGCAGCGGAACTATCTCCTGCAGCACAAGCGAAATTGCTTAGGTTTTTGGCCGATGGAGAAATTCAGCGCGTGGGCTCTGCAAAACTCCGTCACGTCAATGTTCGGGTCCTGGCCGCCACGCACCGCAATCTTAAGGAGCGAGTGCAGGAAGGGCTGTTCCGGGAGGACTTGTATTACCGGCTGGCAGTGTTGCCCATCCACCTGCCGCCGCTGCGCGAAAGAAGAGAAGATATACCAGGACTCTGCAATATTCTGTCTGCGAGAATCGCTCAGGAGATGAAGGTGGCTCAGCGGCCATTGAGCCAGGCAGCGATTACCAAGCTGAGTCAATATAGTTTTCCCGGCAACATCAGGGAACTGCGCAATCTTCTGGAACGCGCTCATATCCTCGGACAACAAGCCGAACTGCAACCCGAAGATTTTCCTTTGAACGCCTCGCCGGCAAGCGGATCTACAGGTGAAACAGAGCTGAGCGCCGGACAGCTTGCGCAACGGCTGCCTCAGCATCTCGACCTCCGGGATGTCCTGGGGAAGATTGAAATTGCGTTGATCGAGCGAGCACTCCTGGCGACCGGAGGCGTACAGGCAGAAGCCGCCAGGCACCTGAACCTGTCGCGCAGCGATCTGGGTTACAAAGTATCCAAATATGCTCTCGGCAATAAATAGAGATAGATAAGTAGCGAATATTTTTGAGCACACTCACCGTGCAAAGGCGCAGTTCTATCGGGTGGCCGCAATGCCGCGCTGCTTCCCTTCTCCGTACAGCAGCTTACGAACAGAACATGGCAGCATTGATATTCAAGTCTTCGTCGTCACGACAATCCCGGTTGAAAGATCGCATCAAGCGAAAGGGAGTGCACCCTGATCCACTCCCTTTCGCTCTCGGAGATTCACTTGTGCCACGCACCTAGCGCAATCGTGTCGGGTCCGTCGTTCCTGTAGCCGGTTGTACTGCAACTAGTCGCCTTGATCGGAAACCGGCAATTCCAGCTTCTGCTCGAGAGCATCCGCTTTAGCCTTCGCCTTGTCATAATCGACAAAGTCCTTGATCATTTCGGCGGTCCTGCTCGCAAACTCGTAGTTCGCATGCACATAGTCACGGTAAGGGGGCAAGTGAACCTTGTTCTGATTCTTATTCAAGTGATCGATGGTAGAAGTCAGGTTGTCGGCCATACTCCTCAGTAACGGATCGATCTGCCTGATGGCTTCCTGCTGCCACGGCGATCCCTCAGCGTTCAGGTCGCTCATTTGCTTGAGCAGCTTGCCGATTTCATTCACATGCGTCTTTATCTGATCAAGCTTCGCGGCATGCGAACGCCATTCGAGACCGGAACGTGTAAAGGATTCAAGGGTAGCGCTGTCATCTTCTGCCTGGACAGCATGCGTCTTGGATTGGGTCAGAAGGTTCGATATTTCTTCAGAGTCGGCCTTCTGTGCCGCCACGTAGGGTGATCCGATGAGCAAGACCAACGCGATGGCGGCGATGCCCATCAAGGTCCGATGAATCGATTGAGCTTTCATGGTTCCTCCATGGTACTGCGATGCTATCTCGCAATAGGTGCCCTCATCGAAGCAATCAGGTTGCCACCAATTTCCACCACCTAAGACATTGAAATCAAATAGCAAGATTTATGAGACTCTGCGAATATGTCAAAACGCTTTGACTCAATTGTCAGAATCTTGGGACATCTCATGGCTATATATAGATCCTGCCTGCACGGGAAACTACAGTCCTCTTCAGAATTTCAGGGAGCTTTACTGAAGGGTCGCTCAGTTACGGAAAAACCTTGCGCAGACCCCGTCACATTCCTTAACGGCGATGGATTGGGTAGCTACAGCATGAAGATGAAAACTGAGCAAATGCGTGATGCGCTATAATCCGGCATGCTTCTGCAAATTACAATGCCTGGCATAAACCCGCACGTCGTTGGCGGCTAGGTATTGTTACCTGTTCAGGCATGGAAATAATCCGTAATCGTTCTGCAGATAAGTGCCCAATAAGGGATTGGGATGGATATCGCTAAGAATCAGTCGTTGAACTTATCCAGATGGATATGGGGCGATCTCGCGCATGTAGTGGTGTCATTCATCGCTGCTGCTGGCATCGCGGCGGCATTGAGCGCACAGCTACTATTTCATCATAGGCAGTTTGTACATCTGGTCCTTGTCGTTGCCATCGCAGTATCGGGTATTCCTCTTTGCATCGAGCTCATTCGCGAACTCCTGAAGCGAAATCTGAGCGTCGATATCCTCGCCGTGCTCTCGATCGTTACGTCCCTGGTTCTGCGTCAATACTGGGTCGCGATCATTGTTATTCTGATGCTCTCCGGCGGAAAGGCGCTGGAAGAATTTGCCACACGCAGAGCCTCTTCTGTCCTCAGCGCGCTTGCGAAGCGCATGCCCCAGATCGCTCATCGCGTGGAACCAGACAGATCCATTGTTGACGTTGCAACCAGCTTGGTAGAGATCGGCGATAAGGTAATGATTTATCCACACGAACTCTGCCCGGTGGATGGCGTGGTCGTTGATGGTTCCGGCGGCATGGATGAGTCTTACCTGACGGGCGAGCCGTTCCTTATAGAAAAGGCTCCGGGAACAATGGTTCTCTCTGGCGCGATCAATGGCGATGCTGTTCTTACCATCGAAGCAGTGCGCCTTGCCAGCGACTCGCGCTACGCGAAGATCGTTGAGGTGCTGAATGCCTCCGAGAGAAACCGGCCGACAATTCGTCGGCTTGGCGACAGAATCGGCAGTTGGTACACGCCCATTGCGCTGACTCTTGCTCTCGCCAGTTGGTATTTCAGTGGCCAGTCAGAGAGATTTCTCGCAGTTCTTGTCATCGCAACCCCGTGCCCTCTGCTGATTGCAATTCCGGTTGCCATCATTGGAGCTATCTCTGTAGCCGCTCGACATGGCATGGTTATCAAAGACCCATCAATCCTCGAAAAGCTCGACTCTTGCAGAACCCTGATCGTTGACAAGACGGGAACGTTGACCTATGGAAAGCCCATTGTGACTGAGATTATCGAATTGGGGCAGTGGCCCAGGGAATACATTCTCCGGCTTGCCGCAAGCCTCGAGCGCTACTCAAAACATCCTCTTGCGGCAGCAATTATGGAAGCTGCCGAGCGCGAACAGTTGCAGCTTTGCAACGCCCATGATGTTACTGAATCTCCTGGCGCGGGGCTCAAGGGACATATTGACGGCCATTCATTAACGCTGACAGGGCGCGGTAAGCTTACTCCGGAATTGCAGCGCAAGCTCGCACCCCTGTCACCAGGCTTGGAATGTGTGATGCTCATCGACGATCAGCTGGCGGGCATTTTTCACTTGCAGGATCAACCACGTCATGACAGCAAACACTTCATCAGGCATCTTGGATCTAGACATCAGATTGATGAGGTCATTCTGCTGTCGGGTGATCGCCTTGCAGAAGTGTCACTCTTTGCCTCCGGCATGGGAATATCGCACTTTTACGGCGGAAAGAGCCCGGAACAAAAAGTTGAGATTGTGCGGGAAATGACGGCAAAGAAGCCCACGCTTTATCTTGGCGATGGCATGAATGACGCTCCCGCCATGCTCAACGCTACAGCCGGAGTCGCACTTGGCGTGTACAGTGACATTACTTCTGAAGCTGCGGGAGCAGTCATCCTGCGGTCGTCACTTGCAAGCGTAGATGAATTAATTCACATCGGAAGACGAATGCGGAGCATTGCTCTTACGAGCGCAGTCGGTGGCATGGCTTTGAGCCTTGTAGGCATGGGTGCAGCGGCGGTTGGATATCTTACTCCGCTTCGAGGCGCGCTCCTTCAGGAGGTCATTGACCTTCTCTCGATCCTGAATTCACTGCGCATGATTTTACCCATTGGGCCGCTTAGTGATTTCGATGCGCCACACGTTACGGCCAGCAAAGGATCCTGAATGGATACCGTCTCATAGCATCTACCTTGTGAGTCGGCGAAGCGAACGACGGTTTGCTACCGATGTTAGGTTTTGATTGTTGACATAAGCGGTATAACCGCCAACGCATGCACTCAACGCAGAACTATCTCCGCCCATCTGAGTTCAAAAAGCCATTGGAAGGGTGCAGGTTCGCTGGATAGCGCCCGACAGATGCAGCGCTCGAAGCAGACGATGGAAATACCCACCCGCTATGGGATGCGCATTCTCAGGATGAGGTCAGAGAGCTGGCCGCTGGAGATCGGCGGCTTGCTGGCACCCCTGTTCCGCTTTTATTTTTGTTTTCCACGGAATGTTTTCAGAGAATTTTACGGCGTGCCGTGTTGCATCATCTCTCTCGGCACAACTCCAGAATTGCGGCACCAAATTTTTCCACCTTGGCCTCGCCAATTCCCTCAATTTCTTTCAGCTGTCTGGGATTTCCCGGCCGAGCCTGCGCCACCGCGTTCAAAGTCCTGTCGTGGAGGATCACATAGGCGGGCACCCTCAGCCTCTTTGCCTCGCCCGCGCGCCACTCCCGCAGCTGCGCCACCAGCGCCTCGGCCGCAGCAGAGGGCCGCACCGGCCCGGCGGCTGCCTTGTCCCTGGAGCCGGTCTTCGCCGCAGCCTTCTTGGGCGCGCGTGATGCCCTTGCCGCTCGCCCAAATTCCTCCACCAGGCCATCGGCGATCAGCAGTTCCACTGGCGTTGTCCGCCGCAGTTCCAGCCCCGCAGCCGTCAGCCGCACCTTGCGGAAGCGCCTTACCTCGCCGTCCTTTTCGTATTCAGCCTCTTCAATCTCAATGAGTCCGGCGCGCGTCATCGCATCCAGCAGCCCATCAAAGCCGCTCCGGCCCAGCCGTCCTGTTGGGTCAATGCCCTTCTGCAGCGTGCCTGCAGCCTTGTAGTCCACCGCCCGCAGCTCGTCCGCAATCGCCTGCACCGCATCCCGCTCCGCCGCCGACGGCCGTCGGAACAACCGCAGCACTGCTCCCGCCGGGTCGCACACGTCGCACACGCCGCAAACGCGCCCCGCATCCTCCACGTCGCCAAAGTGCCGCACCAGCGCCGCCATGCGGCATTCGCTGGACTCGGTAAACCGCAGCACCTTCCCGAGCTGCTCCGCCCGGTGCTGCGCCTGTACCGCATAAGTTTTCTTCCATCCCGTTCTACCCCGTGTCACATACCCGCCAAAGTCCACCTTGGCGCCACCGTGAATCTCCAGTTTTTCCAGCGCCTTATCGAATTCTTCCTCATCTAGTTTCGAGTTTTCTCGCAGTTCCCCCTCTGCCTGCGGATCTTCCCCCAGCGTCTTAAACACCTGTTCCAAATTCCCCACCGGCGGGTAGTCCCTGTTCAAGAAGAAGTCATGCGTCCGCTGGTCCGCATAGGAGTGCATCAGAAACGTCCGGCTCTGAGCCCCGTCCCGTCCCGCCCGTCCAATCTCCTGGTAGTAGCCTTCCAGCGTCGCCGGCAACCCAGCATGAATCACCGTGCGAATGTCGGCCTTGTCGATGCCCATGCCGAAAGCAATCGTGGCCACCACAACCTCGAGTGCTCCAGACTGGAACGCGGCCTGCACGCGCTCCCGCGTCTCCGCATCCAGCCCCGCATGGTACGCCGCAGCCGAAACCGTACGCGACAACTCGGCGGCCAGCGTCTCGGCCAGCTTGCGCGAGGAAGCATAAACAATAGCCGGCCGCCGGGCCTTATCCGCCAGCAGACCGCAGACCGCCTCCGGCCGCTGCGGCACTGGGACCTCCACCACCTCAATCGCAATATTTTCGCGCCGGAAGCCGTGGATGAAGCGCTCCGGCTTCGCCATCCCAAGCTGAGCAAGAATGTCCTCCTGCACCGTGGGCGTTGCCGTAGCCGTCAGCGCAAGTACGGGCGCGGGCCGCAGCGCGGGCAGGTACTGGCCCAGCATCCGGTAGTCTGGCCTGAAGTCGTGCCCCCACTGCGAAATGCAATGCGCCTCGTCTATGGCAATCAGCGCGGGCCTGCGTTTGGCCAGCATCTCGCCAAAGCCCGGTACGCGCAGCCGCTCCGGCGCAATAAACAGGAATTGCAGGTTGCCTTGCAGGTAGTCCACGCAGGCCTGCCGCGAAGCCGCGCGGTCCAGCCCGGAGTGTATCCGCGCCACCCGAAGTCCCAGCGCGGCCAGCTTGGCCACCTGATCCTCCATCAGCGCAATCAGCGGCGAGATCACCAGTGCGGTTCCGCCTAGAGCAATAGCCGGCAACTGGTAGCACAGGGACTTGCCTGCTCCGGTCGGCATCACCAGCAGCAGGTCGCGCCCCTCGATGGCTGCCATGCAGACCGCCTCCTGGTTCGCCCGAAAGCGCGAGAAGCCAAAGGTGGAACGCAAAATGCCGAGGAGGTCCTGTGACTTGGAAAGATTCATCAAGTGGAAAGCCTATGGGGGTCCGTGCGACTCCAACCTCAACTCCGCGTACGCCCCTCAAGACACTCTACAGGACCGGGAACAGCAACTTGCGATCCGCGCACATCCCGGCCAGCAACACGGATATTTTGAACCTGTTGAGGCAACGGGCAAGGCAATACGGTACATTAGTCACTAAAATCCCACCTTTATCCCCTTTTATTTGCATACACTTGCAACTGTTGTGGTATACCTTAGCGGCTAACATTCGCATTAGATTGTTTCCAGCCGAATGCACTGGATGCCACCGACCCGCCACTTTGATGGCCGTCGCCAGTCTGGGACTCGGAGGGCAGAAGGAGGAGAATTGAACGACCTGACTCTAAGAATCTATGTTTGGCTGCGTACCCTGATGGTATGCGAAGAAGCTCAGGATCTTGTTGAATACGCGCTTCTCTGCGCTCTCATTGCCTGTGGAGTGACGATGGGCATGAAGGATCTGGCCTTTGGAATTGACCACGCTTTTGACAGGATAGCCTTCAGCGTCCGCCAATCCGCGAGCAGTGGGGCTGGCGATTAGCTTTGAAGAGGCTCGGCCCTCCTTCGTGCACTAGGTGCCAGACCCCTACCAAAGGCGCAACGCGCCAGCGTCGTCGGCCGGATCCGCCTAATCAAAACGGCCCAACTGCCGCCCCAAATACGATGGGGAACCCTGCGCATGGTTGCCATAATCCTCAAGTAAAATCTTGGTTTTTGCTTTTTCATTATCAATATCAACAAGTTACGTTACTGTGCATAATTGTCGTAGACTTTCGATGCTTCTAATCGATTGGCCTCTCCGGTGATCCTCGACGGCGGTCGCCGACCGATTCGTTCGCCGCTGGACTGTTGAAGTGATTGGCTCAAAATAGACATCCGGGCTTCTCGTTCCGTTCTCAAAGACGCGCATCGCGCCCTCATCCCCGTAGTGGTGACTAGGCATCAGTCCGCATTTTCGGGATGATAGTTTCCGAAGCAAAACATTATTATTTCCGTCTAAAGTTCTTATTGTAAACATGATAGATCGCGATAAGTTGTCGTTCATAGGTCTGGGGAGCAATCCACGGCCGCTCTAATCGGATCAAGTTCAGATATAAACGTAACTCTTTACATATGATTCACTTGCGATTACTTCTCCGGAAAATTCCCGCAAACTCAATAGGCGATTACGAGCTAACACCTGGCATCTGTTTCGATATAGAGCGACAATCGTTTCCACTATGACTATCGGTATATTCTATGGCAGTGACCAGTGATATTCGGGGCAATCGATGAACCTGCAGGATCTTCGCTACATGGTGGCCGTGGCCGCGCACCGCCATTTTGGCCGCGCCGCTGAAGCATGCAACGTGAGCCAACCAACACTGAGCAGCCAGATTCGCAAGCTGGAGGACGAGCTGGGCGTCACGCTGTTCGAGCGCACCAACAAGCGAGTCGAGATGACTCCAGTGGGCAGCCGAATTCTGGCCCATGCGCAGCACGCACTCGATGAGGCAAAGCAGATGGAGCAGGTGGCTCGCGCGGCGCGCGACCCGCTCGTTGGGCCGCTGAAGCTGGGAGTGATTCCCACGCTTGCGCCATACCTCATGCCGCTGATTCTCAATCCGTTGCACCAGGGTTACCCCGGCCTGACGATCGAGTTGTGGGAGGATCAGACCCACGCGCTCGTGGACGCGCTCCGAAACCACCGGCTGGACGCGCTGCTGCTGGCTACGGCGACCGAGGCCCCTGAGATTACAGAAATCACCCTGTTTGAGGAGCCCTTGCTGGCCGCCCTGCCCTTGAATCACCGTTTGGCCGCCGGCGCGTCTCTCCCTGAGGAGGCGTTGGCCGATGAACTGTTGGTGCTGGCCGAGGGGCATTGCCTGGCCAATCAGGCCCTGGCGGCCTGCGGAACAAAGCACGGGCCGCGCAGCGGGTTGCAGGGGTCCATGCAGGCCGCAACGCTGGAGACGCTGGTGAACCTGGTCGCAGCCGGCTATGGAGTCACGCTCATTCCGGCGCTGGCGGCCAGTTCTTTAGGGCAGCGTGGAATTGTACTGCGGCAGTTGGCCGGGCGGTCGTTCCGTGCCATCCGGCTGGCCAGCCGTCCGGGATTTCCCCGGCCTCAGGCACTGCGGGCACTGGAAAAAGTGATTCTCTCGGCAGTCGATTCCGCGAAGGTTCTGAACTGACAAGCGATGGGTCTCGGTTTGTGGAAAAATAGGGAGAAACTCCAGGAAAACCGGGAATTCCGCGCCTATTTCCGGAGATTCTTGCAGAAGTCGAATTCCGGCCCGCCTTATCCACAAAAACCCCATTTCCCGCCGTTGACCCTACCCTCTTGGCTCCTTAAAGTCTGTAGTCGAAGGGTAATCCATCCGTCGCACGGGCTCAGGCGGCAGTTTGCCGTGGCGGCAAAAAACAGAGTCGTGCACAACCGCAGCTAACCGGAGTGTCCATGCTGAAACTGAAAAAGATCCACATCCTCGGCTTCAAAAGCTTTTGCGACCGCACGGAACTCACCGTGCCGGGTACGGGCATCGCTGTGGTAGTTGGGCCAAACGGGTGCGGCAAGTCGAACATCCTTGACGGCATGAGCTGGGTACTGGGTGAGCAGAGTGCCAAAAGCCTCCGCGGTACGCATATGCAGGATGTCATCTTTGCCGGAACCCGCGACCGCAAGCCGCTGGGCATGGCAGAGGTCACGCTCACAATGGTTGACCCCGAGGCATACGAGGGGCCCATTGCCGTGGAGCCTGAGGTCGTGGTTGACCACGACGGGCCGACGGACTGGGATGAAGATGAAGTGCGTCGCCAGCGGGCAGCAGAGGCCGAGGAGATCATGTCTGCCGAGCAGCCCGGCAAGGTGATCGAGGAGGATGAGCCGGAGCAGCAGACCATCACTGCCGAGGGCCCGCAAGCGGTGGTGCTCAAGATCCGCCGCCGCAAGTTCCACCGCACACCGCAAAAGGGCGAAGTTGTAATTACCCGGCGGCTGTTCCGTACCGGAGAGAGCGAATATCTGCTCAATGGCAAGCTGTGCCGCTTGCGCGACATTCAGGACATCTTCATGGGCACCGGTCTGGGGCCGGACAGCTACGCCATCATCGCGCAGGAGCAGATCGGGCAACTGCTCAGCTCCAAGCCGCACGACCGTCGGGCCATTATTGAAGAAGCCGCGGGCATTACGCGCTTCAAGACAAAGAAGCGGCTCGCCGAGTTGCGCCTTGAGAGCTCCAAGCAGAACCTGGCGCGCGTGGACGACATTTTTGAAGAAGTCACGCGCCAGATGAACAGCCTCAAGCGGCAGGCATCAAAGGCCGAGCGTTTCGCCGCCGTGCGCGATGAACTCCGCGGCCGCCTGCGCGTGGTGCTGGCCAGCCGCATGGCGACGATGGACGCCGACCAGGCGCGGCTGGAGCAGGAGATTGCCAGCCTGACCGAGCGGATCAACGGCTCCGCAAGTGAAATTGAAACGCAGGAGGCGAGCCAGCACGCACTCACAGAGCGCGGCTACGAGCTGGAGCGCGAGGGCCAGGAGACGCAGAACCGGGCCAACGCAGCGGCAGTTGAGCTGGAACGCGCCACGGCGCGCGAGCGCAGCAACGGCGAGCGCATCAACGAACTTGAAGCACGGCTGGCCGCTGCGGCGGCCGAGCTGGAGCAGACGCGGACGCAGCTCGGCGGCATTGCCGAGGAGCGCGCGCAGCAGCATAGTTTTCTTGAAACCGCGGCCGGCGAAGCGCATGCCTTTCATCAGAAGGTGGAGGTACGCCAGCAGGAGGCACGCACGGCGGCCGAAGAGGTTTTCAGCGCGGAGCGCCAGTTGGAATCCAGCCGCCGCCACGCCATGCACCTGCTTGCCCAGGCCGGTAACGCGCGCAACAGCACCGCGCAGGCTGAAGAAAGCCTGGCAGCACTGGAGCGCGAGGCGGAGCGACTTGAAGCCGAGATGGGCCAGGCGCGGAATGAGCTGGAGCACATGGGCGTGCAAAGCGGGCAGGTAAAGCTGCGCTTCGAGTCCGCAGGCGAGTCGCTTAAGCAGTTGGAGAACGAAATCGTATCTCTGCGCGAGAGCCTGCAGGCGCGCCGTGCTGAAGAAGACGCCCTGCGGGCACGCGCCAACCAGTTGCGCAGCGCGCAAGCCACGGCAACCGGCCGGCGCAACTCGCTGGCCGCACTGATTCGCGACCACAGCTACTCCACTGACACGGTGCGACGGCTGCTCAAGCCCGGCGCGCTGGCGCAGGGCATGGCTCCGGTGGGCACGCTGGCAGACTTTCTTGAGGTTAGCGACGCGCATGAGGGCGTAGTGGATGAGTTCCTCCGCGACGAGCTGAATTATGTGGTGGTCAAGAGCTGGACCGCCGCAGAAGAAGGTGTCCGGCTGCTGAAGTCGGGCGTGGACGGCCGCGCGACGTTCCTGATTTACCCGGAGAGTACTGCGCAGGGCGGCTCGGACAATGGCCACGGCACAATCACAGCAGCCGGGGTCACGCCGCTCAAGGACGCCATACGCGTCCTCAACGGATTCGGCCGCTCGCTGGAGATGATTCTGCCCAAGCTGCGCCACGGGTATCTGGTGGCAAACGCTGCCGACGCCCAGAGGCTGGCCAGCGAGCACCAGCATGCCTTCTTCCTCACGCCTGAGGGAGAGTGCTTCCACAACGCAACGGTAACCGGCGGCAAGCCGGCCAGCGAAGGCCCGCTCGCCCTCAAGCGCGAACTGCGCGAGATCGACTCACGGCTGGCCGGCTTGGAGAAGGATCTGGCGGACGCTGAGACTGAGGCAGTAGCGCTCACCCGCACCATCGCAGAATTCGCGGCGCAGTTGGAAACACGCAGCGAAGAACGCCGCATGGCCGAGCGCGAAGCCGCGAACCAGGGCGCCGCGCTCAAGCAGATGGAGGCCGAAGCACAGCGCGTTGAGCGGCGTTTGCAGGAGTGGTCCCTCCAGGCCGCGCGCAACAGTGATGCGCGTAACGTCAAGTCTGCCGTCATCGGGCAGAAGCGCGAAGAGGCAATGCGCCTTGAGGCGGAGCACGCCACAGCTGAAGCAGCCATCGAGGAGCAGCAGGCGCAGTTAGCCTCGTTGCGGCAAAAGCGCGAAGGTTTGCAGCAGGAGGCGGCGCAGGTCACAGCGGAGTTGGCTGGCCTTGAGGAACGGCGACGTGGCGCGGAGGCAGCCTTCCAGCGTATTGACCGGCTCCATGCTGACCTGCAGCGCCGTGTACTCTCCCTGGAGCAGCAGCGCGCCGCCGCCGAGGCGGAGCGCGAGCAGCGCACCCGCGAAAGCGCCGAGTTGGCGCAGCGTGCGCAGGAACTGACGGCGCAGCGCGCCGAGGCACTGGCCCAGGGGCAGACCATGTCTGCGCAGGCGCACGATCTTCGCCTGCAACTGGCGTCGTTGGAAACGCAATTGAAGACCGGCCGCGCCGCGCTGGACCAGTTGCGCGAAGACCGCGCCAGCCGTTCCAGCGCTGTGGCCAGGCTGCGTTCGGACCTCGAGCATCTTGAGGCAAGCTGCCTGACTGAAGTGAATATCGAGGCGTCCGCCCTGCGCGCCGACGCGGAGATTGTTCACCTGGCCGATGAGGCTCTCGCTCTTGAAGAGGAGACCTGCCGCGGCCTGCGCCAGCGCATCGAGCAGATGGGCCCGGTCAATATGATGGCCCTCGACGAATACAAGGAAACGGCGGAGCGTCACGGATTCCTCGAAACGCAGCGCAGGGATCTGATCGAGTCCATCGAGAACACGCAGGAGACAATCAAGGAAATAGACCAGATTTCCCGCACCAGGTTTGAAGAAGCCTTTGCGCAGATTAACGAAAACTTTGGCAAGGTCTTTGCGCGGCTCTTCCAGGGCGGCCAGGCTTTCCTGCGCATCACCGACGCGGAGAATCAGGCCGAAAGTGGCTTGGACATCGTGGCCTCACCGCCGGGAAAGAAGCTGCAGAATGTGCTCTTGCTCTCGGGCGGCGAAAAGGCGCTCACTGCCCTGTCGCTTCTGGTGGGCATCTTCCAATTCCGGCCCAGCCCGTTCTGCGTGCTCGACGAAGTGGACGCCGCACTGGACGAAACCAATGTGGGCAGGCTGGCGGATCTGCTGCACTCGCTGAGCCTGGAGACGCAATTCCTCGTTGTTACCCACTCCAAGCGCATGATGCACTCCGCCGACATGATCTATGGCGTCACCATGCAGGAGCCGGGCGTGTCGAAGGTGGTCAGTGTGCGGCTTGGCGGGCACGAGCAGCAGCGCGCCACCGCATAGCGGTTGAGCGCCCGTTGCTGCTCGGTTGCTGAAAATGTGCGCGGATTGCAGCAGAACGAAAAATCGCCTCCGAAGGAACTCTTCTCTTCGGAGGCGCTTGTCTTTCACAAGATGAAAGCGGGGACCAGTAGCCGACGCTGGAGGTCGGTAGCGTGCGGCTACTGGTGATCCCTATGAAACGAAGCTAGCCGCGGCTTCCCCTTTCCACTGCTGCCTCGTGTCGCCCGGCTCAAAGAGGACTTTCTTGCCCGCCCTCCGAACCATGTTGACAAATGGAGTTTCGCCCAAAT
>JAJXZL010000025.1 GCA_021780075.1 Acidobacteriota bacterium | reverse complement strand
GAACCGAGAACCGGCGCGTGATCGATGTGCGGCCCGTGGGTCTATCCCCGCGTGTGCGGGGGAACCCAACAGGGATGGGTGACCGCTGGCAGGTACCTGGGTCTATCCCCGCGTGTGCGGGGGAACCCCTGTAGGATAACGAAAAGAATCCAATCAAGTTGTCAAAGATATGTCCGGGCTCTGGAGCCGTTTTCTGCTTCAGGAAGGGGGCGTTTCACCAAGAGCATTCCGTCATGCGCGACAATGCTTTTGGGAACATCTCCCAGAGTTGCCAGTCCCAGGCCACCATGGGAAGCGGTGTCGGCCCAGGTCATAAGAATGCTGCCTTTGCCCAAGGCGCAGAACCAATCCTGCAAGACGCTCCAAATGCGAAGGCGCACCCCGGCGCTCATGCGCGGGTGAGCGTAAACTCCGGGTGCGAGTTCGAGCATCGCGGAGCCGAGGAAGCCCCTATAGCGAGCTTCCACATCGCGGGTGATGACGACGACCATGGGCATCAGTTGGCCATCTCCTCTGCGCCCGAGTTTTTCTGTTCCGTTACCTGTTCCGTATCCAGGTGCAGGAGTGTCTTAATTCGATCGATCATGGAGGGAATGACGGACTTCTGGCGGAAGATTTTGGCCGCGCGCTGGCGCACGATTCTTTCCAAAGGCTGCGCGGCGGCGACCGATTCCTTGACAGCCCCGAAGGCGATATCAAGGGTAATATCGTGGCGATAGAGATCGGCAATATCCAAGACAAAAGCTTGCCCGGAGTCCTCGTGAATGAATCCAAGTTGGGGAATGGCGCCGAGTGAGGCGACAGCCACGGCGGCAGCGGCGCTCATGGCGGTGGCGGCATGGTTGATGGCCATGTTTGGTGCATCGGTTGCGTTGGGGTTGGCGCGGTCGTAGCTGCGGCCATGCCATGGAATGGAAAAGCGCTCGGCAGCGATCTGGTAGCTGCGCTTGATGCGTGCGCCTTCTTGTCCGCGCAGGACTTCAATGTCGCGAGTGAGAACAAATTCACCAAAGCGAATGGCGTACATGGCGCGGGCAACTTCCATTCGGCTTTTGGGATTGGCCCAAAGCGAGACCTGAGATCGAGCAGCTGCCGAGCTATCCGGCAACAGCGGCGGAGCGGTATAGAAGCGCACCGCGCCTTCTCCGACTGCGGCCAGAGCGCAACCGTGCCGGGCCAGCAGACGCAGAGCATCATGCGTGACGCTTGACCCAGGCCCCAGCAGGAAGATGGAAACCGACTGATGGGGAATCTGGTAGTCGCCCGCCTGCAAATCTCCCCCGCCAGCCGTAATGAAGCGCAGGCAGCCGTCTTCGACCTCAAGCCGTCCACGATCCAACCAGACCAGTCCTTGCCGGTCGGCATGAGGAATCCGCGCTTTTTCAAGTCCGAGCCGACCTGCCAGCATTTAGAGGTTCCTTGGCGGACGCAGCAGCAACATGCCAAAGCCATAGGCTTTGTGGCGGCCAACGCCCCTTGCCAGCAGCTCCTGGAATCGTGCAGGGTCAACAACCACCAGATTGCCTTGCAGCGTGGCGTCCGGCCCCTCGGGTGCAAAGCCTTCTCGAGCGGCGCGACGACGTTGAAAGTGCGCCAGACGCACGTCTGGCTCCAAGGTGGCCGCTCCTTTGAGCCGCTCCGACAGCCAGTCCGCGTAGACGGATTGGCGCGATCGCCCCGCCTGTTTCATTTGCTGCTCGTGTTCCCCGATGGATGGAGGAAAGCGGCGTAGCGCCTCGATCAGAAAGGCGTCCAGCTCCGCGCCTTTGGCGAAGGCCGTACCGCTCGAATTTGGCAAAGGACTGGCAATGCGGCTGACTGGTCTGATGCGCACCTCAAAGCCGACGCGCCGTCCTGTGCGCCAACTCTCGGGCAAGGGCTTGGCATCCAACTGTGTCCAATTGCAAACGGTTGCGACCTCGGGCAAGGCGTAAGCCTGCGCCGTCTCTCGCAGCGTGACCTGATCCGAGGCACTGTAAGCGTAGAGGTGCGCATGCGTGGAGCGGGGCGCCACCAGCAGCCTAAACGGCGACAGCACGCCCACGCCGAAACTTTCCACCAGCAAGTGATGCAGAGCGCGTCCCTCATCAAAGTCGGCGTCCTGTTCTCTTCCCTTTTGGTCGCGGCGGGGGGTCCAACCGTAATTGCGTGTAGCCGCCCAGCGTGCCAGGTCAGGCAGCGAGACGGCCATTCGCACCAGGTGAAGTGTGCTCATTGACTCGCCTCCGTCACAATCAGTTCTCCTTCCACCACCGTGCGCGAGCCGCCATGCAATCCGGTCTTCCAATTGCGCAGATCAGGCAAAGCCAGAACCCGATGAACTACCGCCCCGCTCTCAGGGCCTTCCGCGGGGGGCCAAATCGCCCGCATGGGTTGTCTTCCCTCCTCAATCAGCGGCACACGTTGCAGCGCTTCGTAGGCTGTTACAGCTTGAACTTCCCCATACAGAATCGGCGTCGCAGGCAGGCACGGCTTACGTCCGATGCAAAGCGGCCGAGCTGGAGATTGAAGAGCACGCGCTACTGCACTCAGGTCGGGCTGCACCTCAGCCGAGAGCAAACGTAGAACCACCGTCACGCAGCCATCTGAGTGGTAAAAGCGCTGGCGACGATGAGGAGCGCCATAACTGGCGCCATCACGCCCTTCGGGTGCACCAAAGGTCGTCCAGCCCTTGTCATTCTTTTCCAGTCGCGCATTTTGCATGTCGATTAGCAAGCCAAGAGGGTTCTCACGATCTCGCCGAACAGCAAAAACCAGCCTGTCCTGCAACTGCTGATGTGCGGCCCAATCGATGCGTTCCCAGCCAAGCGCATTAGCGATCAACCCCGTCAGCATGGATGCGGCTGGAAAATCGCGCGTGACGCCGACCTGGTCGACGGCCACGCCGCCGAAGGCCAGCAGCGGAGCCTCCAGGCGCAAGATCAGCCAACAATGCCCCTCGGTCATTTCGCCTCTCCCACTCGCTCTGCTGCCCATTCCGCCAGATCGGGCAACGAACCCTTTTCTATCCCAGGTAGTGTCGCGTCGGCCAAAGTCAGATAGCGGCGCTGCTCTCCGGTCGCGTAGGTTGCATCCAAGTTGGCCAGATGCTTGCCGAGCTTCTCGACAGCGAATTCCAGATCGGGCGCGATGGCCTTGCGATAGGCCCCGGCCAGGCTGCGCGGCTGGCGATTACCCGCCTCCAGCAGGATAAGACTGGCACGCTCGTAAGGCGCCGTCGAACCTAGCTTGGCCCCCGGAGAGACCTCGGCAATCAAGTAAACAAGGTTGTGCACCACGCGAGCGGCGAGCATCCTGTCACCGCCACAGTTGGCGATCAGGCCTGGCAGATCGATCACCACATAGCCGTAAAACAAGCCCGAAGTGAGTTCCGTCTCCTGAATCGTGTCGGCACCGGCATCGTCCGCATCCTCTTTCAGATCGTCCATCGCCGTGAAGTAGTCACTCTCGGTCTCCGCCGCATGAACCGTGAAAGCATGAGCGACGTGGACCGGCGCATCGATATTGGCGGCCGAATCGGAGGTCACCATGCGACCAAAAAGGGCTGAGGTCAATCCACCCGGTAGAGCCGCGGACTCACGCAGAACTTTAATATTGTCCTTGAAAGCCTTCGCCCATTCCGCGACCGCAGTTTTAGCTAAGGCTGGGTTCTCCGATGATGTCGCCAGACGATCGGCTTCCGATGCGAGCCAGCGAATCTCGGGAGCACCAAAGAGTAGCGTTTGGCGGCTCTGCTTGCCCTTGTCAGCCTTGTCGCCGTACACCGCTTTTTGAAACTCCGGCTCCAGCGCATCGAGTATGTCGGCTGCGACTTTCGTTCGAAGCGGATCAATGACCAGCTTTGTCACCAACTCACGGGAACGATAAGACAATTCGGCTCCAGAGATTGTATGCAGTGAGTGCGGATCGTCGGCCATGCGCCAATGCCGTTTCAGGCACTGCGACGAGATCCGCGTGCGTAACGTGCCGCCATACGGCAAACGCTTGGCAAGACCGCTGTCATCCCGGTTCAGCAGCGTGGCTGTGTAAGAGTGGAGCGTATGGATTTGCAGAAAACGCGGGTCTGACATCAGGCAATTCCTTTCTCTTGTTTGGTTTGGTATGCCGCGCGGTCAAGTCTTGCGTAGTAATGTTTGGCTACATCCTGCAGGGGGTAGGCTTCGTCCTGCCTTAACAGCAGACGCGCAACCTCGATGCAGTTCACGCCGTTCTCCGGGCTTCGGCTCCGCGCCAGCATGCGCGCCATGCGCTCCAATGCCTCTCCCCGCTGCGCCGCGGGAGTGGCGAGAAGCCGGGCCAGCCTGGCCTCGGAATAAACGGGCTTGGGCTCAGACCCGGGCGTCGGCCAGACAGGCGTACCACCGTCGCACAAAGCAGCCCCAAGATGCTGCCTCCGGTCATGGAGCCGCACGTCAGCGCCGCGATGGCCACAGGGCGTCAGCAAAGCCATCATGCGAATGATCTGCTTCCATGCATCCAGTTCGCCATCGCGCAAATTGTGCTGTGCCACCATGCGCCAGAAGATCGGAGTTCCGGGTCCATCTGGCTCCATGCGCCGCAATTCGGCTAGCGGACCAGGGTCCAAACTCAACAGTTTGGCTGAAATGGATTCGATCGTTTCCTCAAGCGTTGGCATGGCTTAACTCCTCGCCTTCATGGGCGCAATACAGTTCAGGAAAGGCGCGTTGAATGGAACTTCGGAACGCCTTGCGGGCACGGGCCTCGGCGCGAGGACGGAAAAGGCGCGCACACGGCATCGACGGCAACGCCGCCTCGAAAATCTCTTCCGCCTTCTGGTGCAGTTCACTGGCAAAGCGGAATTCCTCTGCTTGAAGAGCCTCTCGACCAGCCTCCTGCGCATCAAAACGCGCCCACAGGCGTTCGAAGAAGATCGCATCCGCTGCGTGGTCCAGAGTTGTGCGAGCACCCTCGGTTAATGCGTAATGTTCTTTGCGTCGCCTGTCCGCATCCCCGCTGGCGGCCACCAGCGTCAATGCCAGGCGAAGGGCAGCATCAAACTTGCTAATTGCTTCCATTTGTTTCTTCGCCAACTCATGCATTTCTTGGCGTCTCGGTCCCAAGGCTCGCGAAATCCTTCCCCCAATCGGCAAAATGCGTGACTTGAACCCTTCCGTCTTACTGTTTCCACGCGAAAGTGCCTGCGCGACAAGCGCCATAGTTTCGCACCCTGTTTCAAACGAGGCTGGGCAAGCCAAGAGGGGTGGTTTCCAATCGCCGGAAAACATGAGCTCCACGAGCTTGGCATAGTCGAAGTCGCTGCTCGACAAAGTGAAGCTTTTGTTGGCGGTCTTGTGAACGGGAGCCCAGGGGTCTCCTACGGCTCCATTCAAATTCTTGGCCTCAATGCGCGGTGTACTCGATGTGCCGCGAACACATGCAATGCATCCTTGCTCCATCGACAACCGAACACGACGGCAGGTTTCTATAAACCAAAGGTCTAGCATCTGTAGCGGAAGCTGCTCTCCTTCCGGCCAAGGCGCGGTCCAGACCAAACCTAGTCCGCCCCCCGGCGGATAGCCGATATGTTCGTATTTCGCGTATTCGTCTACACGCGTGGCAAGTAAAACTGAAACATCCCGGCAAAACCAGGCCCCTGGACTAGGCTCGCTAGACTTTGCGTGATCTTTTGCAAGCGGTGCGAGGCTCAACATCGGACGCGAGGAAGACCCGCCATTCATGCGCACGATGCCGTAGTTTTTAGCTCCACCGAATCCTTCACACGTCTGCAACGACACAAGGGCCAGCACCCAATCCTGCGCCTCTGCCGTACGAGCCACGGCCTGCTTAAGGTCATGATTGCGAGAAGTGATCAGCAGATCAAGCGCGTCCGGAGTAGACGTAGCATTGCCGAGGCTGATTCCCTCCGGCACGGGCGGTTGCATAAACGCAGGCTTGCTTGCATCCTCCACCACCAGGCACCATGGCTCGTCGCCGGAAAATTCTGGAGTCAGCCCTCGCAAGGCCTGCGCCCACGCAGCCTCCGTATCCGGCAAATCACTCACACCCGCCCGATGCAGCGCCAACGCGGCCAATTGCACCAGGAACATGTGCCAAGCTGGCGCTTGGTGAGGACGAAGTGCTGGATAACTCTCCACCTCATCTCGAACCAGCAAGGCGAGCAGCCCGGGAAGAGTCACTGGACCACTGGGTGACGCATGCAAAAACGGAGTAGTCAATAAGTTAAGTGCGCACTTCGTCACTTGTTTCCTTTCAAAAGGCCGCTCCGAGTGTAATGAAACATCCTATCTCCTAACTCAAAGGTCAGCAACCCTTCAGCCTGCTCTGGTCGTACGGCTTCCCGCGAATCCAGCCCATGTGACCAGTGAGCGGGGAGAGTTAGTCCGCTAATATCCACACCGAATGGGCCGCGAACAGTCTCCGCAAAGGTTATGCGGGCGCCTTCTTCACCCAAACGAGTACGGATGGATTCTTCATCCTGAGCAAACAGTACATCACTGTCGGCAAATGAAATCTCCGTGTGCAGGGAGACATTCTTGGCTGCGCCACGATCGGCAATCTCACTGCCTATCACCTCGTTACGGTAGTCGCTCCATTTCCGTCCGAGTTCGCTATGCAGTGCGTCGATCCGTTCCTCGTGGGTGGCGCTCTCCACCAGCATTCGATTCATGGCGGGCAAAGTCCATACGGGATGTTCAAGTACCAGTCTCCGCGTCAACTCCAGCATGGAAAGATCGCGATAGATTCCGTTGTGGCCCTTCTTTTCTCTCCATGCTCCAAGACCATTCTCAAATGCCGGCGCCAGTAGCGGTTCCAATCCTTTTGCAGGAGTCAATATATGACAGCGCGGCGCCTCGAAGCCAGCGGGCCGCGCGATGGATGCATGTCGGTGAAGACGGCCAATGCGCTGTAGCAAAACATCTATCGGGCACAGGTCGGTAATCAACAGGTCTGCATCTATATCCAAACTCTGCTCCAGAGTCTGCGTTCCGATCACGATCACGCCACCAGTGCGGCGAGCTTTTGGCGACAGCGCCATTTCCACCGCGCGATCCAGGAGTCTGCGGTCTTCCGGCGCAAATCTTCCATGATGCAGTGCTGGTCCGCCAGACGCGTTCATCAAGAGGCTCACGCCATCAGCCAGACGGACCGCCTCCCATGCATCCACGGCTGCGGTCACCGTGTTTCGAACGACGAGCACTCGCGCCCCGCATCGAGCTGCACGCATGGCCAAACGCGCACATTCCGCAGCCTCCATGGTCGGATGCAAATTCAGTTCAACAGATTTGTGCCTTTCCGCAGACGGCGCACTCAGGGGCTTCTTACTGCTCCTTCCCCATACCGCCGGATAGGGAGCCATCTTCGCTTCATCAAAGGAGGTTGCGGCCATACTGAGCCACTTGCCACGGGCACGCGATCCAAGCGTAGCGGACATTAGTAATGCATGGCCGCCACGCTTCGTGTGGATGCACAGCAAGTTATACAGCACCTCAGTCATGTAGCTATCGCTGGCATGTACCTCATCAATTACCAGCAAGCTGCGCGACAGAGCTGCGCCGCGCAGGTGGGCATGCTTCACCTGTAATCCTGCCAATATGGCTTGATCGACGGTGCCTACGGCAATCGTCGCCGCCAGGTACCGCTTGCTGCTTTCAGCCGCCCAGCGTGCCTCCAGAATTTCATCCGAAACATTGCCAGCATCTTCCCAAAGCACTTTCCAGCCGGGCAGAGCCAGACCCTCGACGTCGCCGGATTTCATGTAACCTGGCACAGCCAAAATCGCTTCCGGCGCGTGCTCTCCAAAGAGTCGCTTGAGCATTTGATTTACACGGCCGTGCAATTGAACTGCAGACGTCCGCGTCGGTAAAGCAAAGTAGAGTCCCTCCACTTTTCCCGCCTCAAAAAGGCGGGCAAAACGCCAGAACGCTGTCTCTGTTTTGCCAGAACCCGTCTCAGCTTCCAGAATCACGAGTTGTTCTTCGACCGGAAATCTATCTACGATTCTTTGTGTGGCATTTGGTGACTCAAAGCCGATGACGGTCGAGAGATTCATGCCTATTGCAGCACGGGGTTGGAGTGATGTCACGTCAAGTCCAATCGCAAAAGCCGCTCTCCTGGCCTGGTGTCGCGCCCGATGAATGTAGTTGGGATCAAGTTCACCTGCAAAACTGAAGAACCTTCGGTCTGATCCCAACCAGTCGGCAAGCGATATCAGACCACAGAACAGATGTTGAAATTCTGCTCGACTGGGCAACGCAGTAACTAAAGGAGAGAACGCGAGTGGAAACCACTTTGGGAGCATGGCGCCAATGTCAGCAGCCGCCGTGATTGGATCATAGATAACCTGAGGAGTTTGCACGCTACTCCATCTGTTCACCCCGGTGCTGCTTACCGCCAGCGGATGACCATGATGCGAGAGGGCCGCATACAGCAAATCGAATTCCACGCCCCAGCGAACCAAATCATCGAGACAGAGATGAGTGGCGAGATTCGGCGGCGCATCAGCAGAGTAGATGGCCGCACCTTCCTGAAGGTGTCCGTGCAGAGGTTCCCGCCAGGTGCCCTTTGGCCACGATTTGGCCTGAAATCCCGGATGCAGCTTTCCAACATCGTGCAGAAAGCAAATTACCGCCAAGCGCTCCAGCACCACCGGTGCCAAAGCCATGTCCGCTGCCTGTTCCAAGCGAGCACGAAAGACAGGCAAGGACGTAATCACCTCAAAACAGGCCGCTACGTCGGCACAATGATGAGCCAGATGGTGGTGTTCTCCGGTGACTTTATCGAACTTGCCCCAGGGATTTCTGTAACGCTCTCCAGCTTGTTCGTCGAGCATATTCTGGCGCTTCCCCCGTGTGTAGCTGCAAACGCTCTAACCGACCATCATACGATTCAGATGAAGGGCTCTTGTTACTTCATGCCTTTTTAGCGACCACCCTGCGTCGGAGAGTGTTTACCGTCGTGGCTGTTGGATAGAGCATTTGCTCAAGACCAAGAGCCGAGGAGTGCGCTGCCAATAGTAGTACCTGTCCGGCACAGCGAGCATCGTCCATTGCGTCGTGTGCTCGATAAGATAGGCCAAAATTCCGGGCGAGGTTCGTCAGTTTATGGTTTGCAAGGTGGGGCCAGACTTGGCGAGCGATTCGACACGTATCCAACCAACCTGCAACTGGAATAGCGGGCAACCCGTAGCGCGCGTCGGCACCGCTCAGAGCCGTGCGATCGAAGTAGGTATGACTGGCAATCATCCGATCTTCAAGGAGGGAGCGAAGCTTTGGCCGCAATTCAGGCCAAGTCAGTGCAGCACAGACATCCCTTGGCCCGATCCCATGGAGATGCGTATTAAAAGGTAGAAAGCAGTCTTCAGGATTGACGAGTTCGCCCCACGCCTCGGCAAGCACCCCGTTGCGAAAATGGGCTACGCCTATCTGGCAAATGCTCGCAGGTCGCTGATTTGCTGTTTCCACGTCGATAACTACAAACTCCATCTCAAAACCTTTTCCGAAATTCTGAATTTCTCAGGGAATCTTCCCTCTATTTGATCCCCAGTTGTCCGCATTCTTACACAAACGGATTGACGTCTTCTGCAGGCGACGCCTCCTCGAAATGTGTACTCGATCATGCGCTGCGCCAACTCCGACACGGCGGCGAATTCGGTCTGCTCAGAAACAGATGCGGCAAGACAACTTTGGCCGTCGGCCTAGGCATTCAGGTCGCTCTGACTTCTGAGAAATCTGGCTTCTCAGATGTGAGCCAACTCCCTGCCCGGTCGCTGCCGGGGAAAACATATCCCCGGGACTGACATCGGGTGCCGTGTGCTCTCCCAAGACGAGCATGTCGCGCACGCATGGCACACCTGGCCGCTGTCAAGAATTGTTCTTTGTTCACGATTAGCGGGAGTGGAGACTGACGAGGGTTCAGCGCGTAGGTTCCCAGAGAGCTGTGCGTGGGACCGAAGTCGAGCAGACAGCCAGAACGCGCGGTGCCCGAGAGATCGAGTTTCTTAATGGGGTTTCCTCGTTGCTGCTCCTACAAATGCAGGGGCGGCCTGCAGCCAGGCAGGGCAAAAGTTCCACTGCAAGAATGCAGAACAGAGAAAACCGGAGAATTGGAGGGGGACTGGCGATGGAGAGAGATTCTCCAGTTGAACTTTTCAAGCGAAAAGGCCCGGAAACCGGGCCTGAAGTGCTTTATTTGCCATCAATTATGAAATGGGCAGACTGCATGGCGGAGAGAGGGGGATTCGAACCCCCGGTAGAGCTTTTGACCCTACAACGGTTTAGCAAACCGCCGCCTTCAGCCACTCGGCCATCTCTCCGGGTCTAAGCGGGATTATACCGGAACGCAGGCAAGAGGCCAAAAGACAAAGAACCCGCCACATGGACGCGGACGCCACGCAGACAAACAAATGTCTAGCGGCGGCCACGACTGAATCAGCGAACTTGGGGGAAGCGGCGAGCGTTCACGGTCCAGGCGTGATTGCTCAGCGGTGTTTACGGATGCGTTTCAAGGTCAAGTTGGCCGGTGCAGGCGAGCAAATGATTTGCCCCAACAAAGCTCCTCTTTCTGACCGCGAAGAACATGTTCCAGCCCGTGCCTGACGCGGCGATGGCGTGTTCGCGAAGAATCCGAGCCGGGATGCGGATTTCGCTTCGTGCAGAGGGGTGGAAGTTGCTAGATTCACATTTATGCTTTTTACCCTCAAACCTGCCCGGCGGAAGATGCGCTTTCTGCCGTTGATCGCTGCCACCTACTTTATGGTGTCTGGCGGTCCCTACGGGATTGAGGACATTTTGGGTGGTGCGGGTTTTGCCAGGGCAATTGTGATTCTGCTGGTACTCCCCGTTGTGTGGTCGTTGCCCACAGCTCTGATGATCGGCGAGTTGACCAGCGCGATTCCCGCCGAGGGTGGATTCTACGTGTGGGTGCGGCGTGCTCTGGGCCCATTCTGGGGCTACCAGGAGGGGTGGCTTTCGCTTTCGGCCAGTATTTTCGACATGGCCATCTATCCGGCCATCTTCGTTCTCTATCTGGGCAAGTTCAGCCCTTCGCTCACTGCTGGCTGGAATGGCTATCTCTGGTCCCTTGCCGTGGTGGTGGTTTGCAGCGTGTGGAACTTGCGTGGTGCTCCGGCCGTGGGCAATGGCTCAATGGGCCTGTTTGTGCTGCTGCTGTCGCCCTTTGTCATTTTTGTGGTGCTCGGGGTGTGGCGCGGCATTGTTCTGCATCCGGTCGTGCAGTGGGGCCAGGCAGGGTCGGAGTCCGCACTTTCCACGGCGATTCTGGTGGCCATGTGGAACTACATGGGCTGGGACAATGCCTCGACTGTGGCACAGGAGGTGGAGCATCCGCAGCGGAACTACCCTCGCGCTATGATTGCGGCCTCTGCGCTGGTGGCTTTCACCTACATCCTTCCGCTGGTGGCAATGGCGCTCACAGGATTGCCCGTGGGCAGCTTTTCGACGGGCGACTGGACGACAGCCGCCGCGTCGATTGGCGGGCCGTTGCTGGGGCTGGCGGTGGTTGCTGGCGGCGCGATCACCGGCATTGGCATGTTCAATGCGCTGGTGATGAGTTACACGCGCGTGCCCATGGCGATGGCGGAGGAAGGCATGTTGCCGCGCATGCTTGCACGGCGGAACAGCCGCGGTGTGCCGTGGGTGAGCGTGCTGCTCTGCGGGCTGGCCTGGGCGCTGGCGCTCAAGCTGCCCTTTGAGAGGCTCATCTCAATCGATCTGATTCTTTACGGGTCGAGCCTGCTGCTGGAGTTTGTCGCGCTGGTTGTGCTGCGCATCCGCGAGCCAGATCTTGCGAGGCCTTTCAAGGCTGGCAATCTGGCATTTGCCTGCTCGCTGGGTATCGGACCGGCGGTGCTTATCGGTTTCGCGCTGTATGCCTCGCGCGGCGAAAAGGTCATGGGTTCCACCTCGGCGCTGATCTTCTCAGTGGCAGTGGCTTTGCTGGGGGCGGTACTTTATTGGCTTACGGTTGCGCAGCCCGCGCGCCGGAGGCTTGCCGAGGTTCCGGCTGCGGATTGATGTCTGAGCACAAAATACGCAGGCCGCGCCCGTTGAGGACGCGGCCTGTGTGCTTTGCGGTCAGAACGGTCTAGCCTATTTTGCCGCTTTCTGGGCAAGCTCAGCCTTGGCAGCCTTGCTTTCGTCAAACAGCTTCATGGCGCGCACCACTTGGGCGCGCGCATAGGCTGCGTCGTGCCAGCCCTTGATCTCAACCCGCTTGCCTTCAAGATCCTTGTAGATGGAAAAGAAGTGCGTAATCTCCTTGAGCATGTGGGGGTAAATGTCGGTGTAATTCCACACATTGTTGTAGCGGGGATTGTTCTTGCCCACGGCAAGCACTTTTTCGTCGAGCACGCCCTGGTCCAGCATTTCCAGCAGGCCGATGGGGCGCACTTCCTGCACGCAGCCGGGGAAGCTGGGGCCGGGAACCAGCACGAGCACATCCAGCGGGTCGCCGTCGTCGCTCAGCGTGGAAGGGATAAATCCGTAGTCACCGGGATAGTGAACGGGCGAGTGCAGGTTGCGGTCGAGTTTGAAGACGTGCAACTGCTTGTCGTACTCAAATTTATTGGTCGCGTCCTTGGGAATCTCGATAACCGCCCGAAAGACCTCCGGGGCTTGATCACCAACGGGCAACTCCAGATAATTCACCATCTCAATTCCGTCTCCTGGGGGTTAGGTCCGGGGCGAATGATCTTGCCGGATGCTGCAATCGTTGCGCTCAGCGTTACACTCTTGCCGGAGTCTCACACGCGAGCCATGCCGTTCAAGCAAAGCGGCTGGCGGGTAAAGAAGCTTCCAGTCTGCAAAAGCTGAAAATCGTCCAAGCCATCACCGGCCAACTGCCGGAACTACTATAATCACGGATGATGAAGGCACATGTCTATGTCACGTTGAAGGCGTCCGTCCTGGATCCTCAGGGCCAGACCATCCAGAACGCTCTGCGCAAGATTGGATTTGCAGATGTAACCGCCGTGCGGCAGGGCAAGTATTTTGCGCTTTCCCTGAAGGATGGCCTGCCAGCGGAAGCGGCGCGCGCGGAGGTGGAACGCATCGCCCGCGAGGTGCTGACCAATCCTGTGATTGAGGAATTTACGTACCGCATAGAGGAATGACCCTGCGCGGCATGCCGCTTCGAGACGCCGCGTATCCGGAGAGTTCGATGGACTTCCGGCACTTAATATGGCTCTTCCCCACAGTTCTCACCCTGCATAATGCGGAAGAGGCTATTTGGCTTCCAGCATGGTCTGCCGATGCCGGCCGGTGGTACAAGCCTATTGCGCCGCGTATCTTTCGCGCTGCCGCCTTGGTTCTTACGGTATTTGCCTGGCTTGTTACGTGGATGAGCTCGCGATCGGGCGGTCAGTCGGTGTGGACCTATCTGGTGTTTGGATTTATGGCTGCGATGCTCGGAAATGTCATCATTCCACACGCCGTCCTCACGATTGCAATGCGCAAGTATATGCCCGGCCTGGCAAGCGCCTTGGCGTTGAATATTCCCATCTTATTCTGGCTTATATTTCTTGCGCTGAAGGAAGGTCAGGTGAGCGGCGGAAAGGCGATCGCTTCTATCCTAGGCGTGCCGATGCTCTTGGCTCTGTCTATCCCCTTGCTCTTCAAAATCGGCAAAGCGATGGGACTCTAGGTCGATTTTTCTCTTCCGTCCCTTAAGATGAGAGCATGTGCGGAATCGTCGGTTATGTTGGTCCCAAGAAGGTCGTTCCGGTCATTATCGAGGGGCTGAGACGCCTCGAATACCGTGGCTATGACTCGGCTGGCATCGCCGTGGGCAGTCCTTCCAGGCCTACGTTGGAGGTGCGCAGAGCTCCGGGCAAGCTGCACAACCTTGAGGATGCTCTGGCTGAGCATCCGCTCGACGGCACGTATGGCATTGGCCACACCCGCTGGGCCACGCATGGCCGCCCGACGGAGGAGAATGCGCACCCCCATCGCGACTGCTCCGGCCGCATCGTTGTGGTCCATAACGGCATTGTGGAGAACTACCTGGAACTGAAGCGCGAGCTGACCGCTCAGGGCCACAAGTTCGTGACGGAAACTGACACGGAGATCATTGCGCATCTGATCGAGCAGGTACAGAAGGACGCTGAGGCCGTGGGTGCGCCTGTTTCGCTTGAGGTCGCAGTCCGTCGCGCGGTGAAGCGACTGACCGGCGCGTTCGCGCTGGGTGTGCTTTCTGCCAGCGAGCCGGACAAGATCATTGCGGCTCGTTCAGGGCCGCCTGTGGTGATCGGCGTGGGCGAGGGAGAGTCGTTCGTCGCCTCTGACGTGCCTGGCATCCTGCACCACACGCGCAACATTTACTTCCTCGCCGATGGCGATATGGCCATTCTGACGCCGGCCGGAGTGCGACTGACGGACTTCGATGGCAACCCGATTGAGCGCGCCATCACCCGTATTCAGTGGGACCCGATTCAAGCGGAAAAAGGCGGCTACAAGCACTTCATGCTCAAGGAAATCTGGGAGCAGCCACGCGCCATACGCGACACTACGCTGGGCCGCGTTTCACTGGATTCGGGCAAGGTCTTTCTGGGAGAAATGGAGATTGGCGACGAGGAGTTGGCCGCGGCCAGCAGCATCAACATCGCCGCCTGCGGCACCAGCTGGCACGCCGCGCTGACGGGCAAGTACATGATTGAACGGCTGGCTCGCTTGCCGGTGGACGTGGACTATGCCAGCGAATATCGCTATCGCGATCCAATTGGTAACGCGCACTCGCTGGGTCTGTTGATCACGCAGTCAGGCGAGACCGCCGACACGCTGGCCGCGCAGCGCGAGATGAAGAACCTGAGCTCCAGGACAGTGGCCATCTGCAACGTGGTGGGCGCCATGGTTGCACGGGAGGCACACGGAGCCATCTACACGCACGCTGGACCGGAGATCGGCGTTGCCTCCACCAAGGCATTTACTTCGCAGCTCACGGCGCTGTTTCTGCTGGCGCTCAAACTGGGACAACTGCGGGGCAAGCTCGACGCAACTCAGTCAGTCGCGTTGATTGAGGAACTGAGCCGCATTCCCGGCAAGATCGAGGAGGTGCTGCGCTCCTGCTCAGCCCAGTGCGAGCAACTGGCCAGGGACTTCTCCAACGCGCGCGACTTTCTCTATCTGGGGCGCGGCATCCATTTTCCCATCGCTCTTGAGGGCGCGCTCAAGCTCAAGGAAATCTCGTACATTCACGCCGAGGGTTATCCGGCAGGGGAGATGAAGCACGGGCCCAATGCTCTGATTGATGAAACGCTGCCCGTGGTTGTGTTGGCCACACGGGACGAGTCGGACCCTGCTTCAAAACTGCGCTATGAGAAGACTCTCTCGAATATCCAGGAGGTGACCGCCCGCTCGGGCCGCGTGATTGCCGTGGCCACCGAGGGCGACACCACCATCGGCAGCCTGGTGGAGCAGGTGATTCATATTCCGCCGGCCGTCGAGTTGCTCTCGCCGATCATTGAGATCGTGCCGCTGCAACTGCTTGCCTACTACATTGCAGTGCGCCGCGGCTGCGACGTAGACCAGCCGAGAAACCTGGCCAAATCGGTGACCGTGGAGTAGCACGACACAAGCAGGCGCTGGCTGCGGAAGGTTCTTATCGCGCGATCAGGTACATGAGCCAGCTGAGCAGGACTGCCGAGCCGACAAACAAAGCGAAGCAATATGCGCCATAACGGACCATGCGTTGCGGCGTATCGCGCTGCGTGATGCCGAAGACTACGGATGCGAACAGCGCAAACAGCACCAGCGCCGTAAAGTGAGTCGGGCTGAACATTACGCCTTCCTCCCGGTGCGCAGGTTGTGCGCGTCCACGGCGGCGATCACATTCAGCAGACCGGCTACGACGATGAAGCGCGTGCCATAGTCCGCGGTCGTTACCTGTACGGAGTCGGCGCCAAGGCCGAGCACACGGCTCACAATGTACAGCAGGCCATTACCCAGGTCGCCGGCCAGACCAAGCATGTCCAGGATATCGTGCGCGCTGGAGTAGAGCTTGCCTTGCATGGCGATTCCCAGCGCAAACATGCTGAGTATCGACACTGCAAGCAGAGCTCCGCGGCCCCATTTGCGGAGCAGAAAGTGCCCTGCTCCGGGCACCAGCCAACCGGCGATGAGTGGAAGGTAAACAAACCCTTGCATCAAGTCCTGTCCCGCTGCGTTCTTGTTTTGCGGAGTGTCCATTCCTTCTTGACTATATCGTACCGGGCTCTTAGCGCAGTGCCCTGATGCAGTTGGCTCGCGTTCCGCGATCTTTGATCGCAGCTATATCCTCACCAGATCCTGCTGAATTCGCCCGGTCACCCAGGCTTTGCCGGGCGCGGTTAGCATGTCCACCTCACTTCGCACGCCAAATTCCGGCAGATAGATGCCCGGTTCGACGGAGAAGCAGGTGCAGGGCAGAAGGCGGCGCTCGTCGTGCGTTTCCAGGTTGTCGAGGTGCGCCCCGGGACCGTGCAGTTCGCGTGCGATGTTGTGCCCCGTGCGATGGGTAAAATATTCGCCGAAGCCGGCTGCGCAAATCACCGCGCGGGCAGCGTCGTCAGCCTCATAGCCGCAGATGGGCTTGTTCTTTGCAAAGGCGCTTTCCACCGCTTTGATGGCGGCATCGCGAGCATTGCGAACGGTCTCAAAGACAAGCTGCTCGCGCTGCGTCGGCTCGCGTCCCACTACTCCAGTCCAGGTAATGTCGTAGAAGATGCTGTCGGGCTTGTCCTGCCGCGCCCAGATGTCGATCAGCACAAAGTCGCCTTCGCAAATGGGGGCGTGGTGCTCGGCCGTGGGCTCGTAGTGCGAGTCGGAACTGTTGGCGTTCACGCTGACGTTGGGGCCGTTTTCCCACACCAGTCCCTCCCGGCGCATGGCCTCGCTGAGCCACTGGACGTGGTCAAATTCACTCAGACGTCCGGCACCGCCTGTTGCCGGGCGCAGCCGGCGGCCCATCTGCTGCCAGCCTTCGGCGAGAATCGCATCAATCGCCTGCTGTGCAGCGGAGTGGGTGGACATCTGCTCTTCGCTCAGGACTGCTTCAAACTGGCTGACGAGATCGGCTGAACTCACAATCTGCTTGCCCAGTCCGCGCAGGAACTCCACTGTCCCCGCGTCAACCATGGAGATGTACATGATGGCGTTGTTGGGCGAGTACTGCATGGCGATCTGCTGCGCGCCGGCAAGCATCTGCTTCAGCCCTGCGGCAAGCTCCTGCCAGCTTGAATACTCCGTCTTGGCGCCGGGCAGCGAATCCAGCCGCCCTTGTTCTATACGGTGTACCAGCTTGTGCGGTTCACCGGCGGCTGGGATGAAGTAGTACCAGCGACGTGTGATGTGGGCCTTCTCATCGAGGCCCAAAATACGCCCGCCGATGGGATCGCGGTGATGATGGTCGTAGAACAGCCAGCCGTCATGGCCGGCATCGCGCAGCGCCGCCTGAATCTCTTCCAGTTTCATACCGCTCATTCTACGCGTGTAAGGCACAACTGGCTGAGGAACAAAAATACCTCATGACTGCCAGGCAGTAGGGGTGCAGCAAGTCCTGCGGCGGGGATGCGATGGTGGTGAATCTTCTATAGCGCCGCCATTGCATCCGCTTCGCGCGGAAACAGCCCCGCGTACTTGGTGATGCCGACCATGGTGAATACCTTGGTGAAGTGGGGCGACAGCCCGAAGGCAAAGACCTTCTGGCCGGAATTCGAGGCCTCAATCAGCATTTGAATCACCAGTGCGATGCCGCTCGAGTTGATGTATTCCACCTTGCTGAAATCTAGCAACACGAGTCTGGACGAATCTTTCGGCAAAGTCTGATAGGTGCCAAGGACAGCTTCCTTTGAAGTGCTGGCAATATCGCCTTCGAAGCGTAATACGGCAACGGAATGCCCAGCCGGGGAAGTAATTTGGTCAATGCGCGCCTTCGTTTCGTTCTGCACGATTTTGTGTCTCCGTTTTCTCTGTGTTATTCCGACACTTCATCCAGGCGAATCACGAGCCTGACGTAGCTGCTTTTTCCGTTGGAACCTTTTACCCACTCAGCTTCGTCTACCAGCGCCTGAATCAGAAACATGCCCATACCGCGAGGGTCTTCCTCGCCATGAATCTTACGGTCGATGTCGGGCTTCGGAGGTACTGTTTTCAGTCCCTTGCCATCGTCGATGACCTTCACCTCCAGCGAATCGTCGCCCGCTGAAAGCACGACTCCTACGGAGAGGCCTTCGTTCAGCCGGTTGCCGTGTTCGATGGCGTTGATGCACGCCTCGGCTACCGCTGTCTTCAGGTCTTCAATGCGGTCTTCTTTGAAGCCCATTAGCTTGGCAACCGCCGCAGCCGTGCTCATGGCTACCTTTTCGTAGCCGAGCCTGGAGGGAAGCCTCACCTCAACGTTCGTGGACTTCACATTGCTCATTCGTTTGTCTCCGCCATTGCCTCTCCCCGGCAAACAGCTAGCGCAGTCATATCGTCTGCCTGCGGCCCGCCTTCAGTGAAATTTTCCAAGGTAGCCCACAACGCATCGAGAATATCATCCGCTTTCTGTGCCGGGCACTTTGAAAACTCGTCCAGCAGCCTTTCCGGACCAAATTCTTCATCCCCACGGAAGACTTCCGTCAGTCCGTCGGTGTAGAACAGCACCCGCGCCCCCGGTGTGAGCACGCATTCCTGGCTGGAGTAGCGCATTCCAGGCAGCAGCCCCAGCGGAGTGCCCGTAGATTCAAACTGACAAAAGTCGCCTCCGGGGTAAACGAGGAATCCGGGATTGTGCCCTGCGTTGACGACTTCCACCATGCCCGTTGTCGGGTGCAGCCGCAGAAAGATCGCCGTTACATAGCGGCGGCGGGCTTCTTCACCCTCTGTCCAGTGGTGCTCGTTCATGCGTGTGGCCAGTTCGTCGAGGGGCGGCCCGGAGATTGCCATGGCGCGAAAGGCCGCGCGGAAGCTCGTTGCCATAATGGCGGAGGCCAGCCCCTTGCCTGCCACGTCTGCCACCGCCAACAGGAGGCTACCGTCGGGTTGTTCCACAATGTCAAGGTAGTCGCCGCCCACCTCATAACAGGTGACTGAGCGGAATGCCAGCGAATAGCCGGGAATGCTGGGCAGTGCCTGCGGCAGCAGAGAGCGCTGAATGTTGCGCGCTGCGTCCAGATCCTGCTGGACGCGCGCCCATTGCATATTGCGCTCGTGGTTGCGTGCATTTTCAAGAGCTACTGCGGCCTGCAGCGCCAACCCTTCCAGAAAATCAGCCTCGTAAATCGTCAGCTCGCGCCCATCGGGAGGAGTGACCAGCAGCTCCGTCATCCGCCGCCCTTCGCGATCCATCAGCGGATAGGCGGGCAGCGCAGCAGTTTCCGCCGTTATGCTATCGCCGACGTGCGGGGCGTCTCCGTAAGCCAGCCCTGTGCCCAGGAAAGCTGCTCCGGCCATTTCCAGTTCACGGACCACAATCCGCAGCACTTGCTGCAGCACGTCCTCTTCGCGAATGGTCGAGTGGACCTGCCGCGATGCCTCAAGCAGCGCTTGTAACCGCGCCACCTGCTGCTGCAGATCAATCGTCTCGCCGCTGTCCGGAAGGTGAATTCCAGCCGCCATTGCCCGCGACCTCCGTGGGATTTCAACTGTAACATGGCCGCCGCGCAGCCAGATATAGATTCAAAACGCCTTCCGCCGATGCACCAAATCAGGCTGGCTCCAGCGTCGGCGCCCTGATTGGGCCATTGGATTGCCCGGATTCCTGAAGCCATGTCAGTGTCAGCACCGTAATATCGTCATCCTGGCCGAAATCGATGGCTGCCTGCGCAATCGCTTCCGCGCCAGACATGCTGATCCGTTGCGTGCGGTCAAAGCCGAACAAGTCGCCCGCAGCATTGCGCGCCTCCACGATGCCGTCGGAGACAAACGTGAGCGACTCCGCCGGTTGGAGGCGGAACTGGTTCGCCTCGTACTCGGCTGCCGGATCAATGCCCAGCGGCAACCCTGATGCAACGGGCACTTCAGCGCCATTCCGATAAGGGGACAGGTGCCCGGCGTTGGCGATAGTCACTGTGCCATCCCGCCCGATGCGCGCTGCGCAGCAGGTCACGAATCCGCTCTGCAACTGGCCCGCGAGCCCGCGATTCAAGGCGCCGAGAACCTGCGACGGAGCCAGCGCCGGCATTGTCCGCAGCGCTCCGACAATCGCGGAAACCGTCATGGCCGCTTTCAGACCTTTGCCGCTCACATCGCCCACAACCACCAGCATCCCGCCGTCGGCCTCGGGCAAAACGCGGAAGAAATCTCCGCCGACGTGCTTGGCTGGGGCGTAAACACTCTCGATTTTGAATCCCGGCACGTCCACCGCTGGAGCTACCAATTGCTGTTGAACCTCGCGCGCGGCATCGAATTCGACGCGCAGTTCATCCCTTGCCCGCCAGGCTTGCCAGGCGCGTCGGCCGAGCATCACGAACAAGGCAAATTCACAAAGAAAGAGCGACAGTCCGAAATACGTTTCATGAAACCGTCCGAAATTGGCGCCGCGCAGGTAGCCAAAATTCTGCAGCAGGTCCGAAACCGCGATGACAATCATCGCGACGGCGATCAGCCGGTTTGCTCTCTTCGTCATCAGCGCCCAGAGGTTCACCGCGACCTGAATACAATCGAAGCTCGCGATTGCCGGCACCATCACCAGGCTTGACCAGAGAATGATCGGCGACGGGTTGGCCGCCAGCATCAATATCAGGTAGGCCGCTGTGCCGATGACCCACGATGCATGGTAAAGGCGCCTTATGCCAACGGCCCGCAGGCCATGAACAGTCCAGACGAGTTCGACAGACGCAGCCATGGAAAGCGCCTGTAGGCCGGCATCCACCAGGAAGTACGCTCGCCCCGAAATCGACACCAGTCCAGACGGGAACGAAATGTTCCACAGCTCCATGAGCGACGTGGCCATCAACATCCAACTGCACACGAGCAGGTCGCGCCCGCCAGCCCAACGCCAAAATACGAGCAGGCCCGCGCCCAGCATGAGAATGATTCCGTTGAGAGCCAGGTTGGGCCCTTCGGCGATCAGGGATGCGTCATGATCGGCTTGCAAGGCAAGATGCTGCATCTGGCTTGCATCGATCGTGAAAACCTCACCGCCTACTCGGGCCAATGACCGCCCGCCCGCCGGATACCAGGCTCGAAATGCCAACACGGCAGCGGAGCCCGGCGCAGTTAAGCCTGTGGGCAGGCTGAAAATTTCATCCCGTGCGTAAAGGCTCATCTCGGTTCGGGGCGGCAGGCTGCCTTGACGGCCAACGAGGACCCCGTTCACGAAGATCTCGTCTGCGATGAGGACGTTCTTGCCGCGAAGGCGCAACGCGAGAGGCCCGGCAACAGTTTCGCTGGTCGGGACGCGCACCCGAACCCAGATAAATCCATCCGAGTCATATGGTGGCACGGGCCAATGTCCCTGGTGCGCGACGGGCCATGAGCTGTCGTCGAAGTTCGGATCGGCCCAGCGCATATCGTCGCCGAAGTGGTAGCGAACCTGGGCGGCGGCCTCAGCGGGCGCAGCGGCGGCTTCGCCCGGTGACCGAGGCGCGCAAGCGGCAAATAGGAAAAGGAGCGCAATCCAGAGCATGCGCGGTATGCGGGGAAGCATGCACACAGCATACCCACTTTTAATGGGAGGCCGGTACGAATTCTCCTCAGCTGACAGCAGCCGCGCGTATATCCCTGGTTTCCAGCACGCGCTTTTCAAAGCCCCGCTTCGCCACGGCCAGCATCGCCTGCCCAATCTGGCGCGTCGATAATACCTGATTCGGCAGAGCCCGGCGCAGCAGCGGGAAAAGCGGCGTGGCTATCTTGTAGAACTTCCGGTAGAGAGGCGTACGGGATTGGATTCCGTCCATCGGCTCAATGAAGCCCGGGCGAAACATGTAGGCCTTGAGCGGCAGGCGCAGCAGGGCATTCTCTGTGCGGCCCTTGACCCGCGCCCACATGATGCGGCCTTTCTCCGTGCTGTCCGTCCCTGAGCCGGAGACAAAGATGAATGTCATTCCGGGATTCACCCGGCTGAGCGTCTCGGCGGCGGCCAGCGTGTAGTCATAGGTGATGCGCATGTAGTCGGCTTCGTTCATGCCGCTGGACGCCACGCCTAGGCAGAAGAAGCATGCGTCCAACCCGGCCAACGCGTCTTCCATTCCCGCGTAGTTCAATAAGTCCCGGTGGACAATTTCACGGAGTTTGGAGTCGTGGGCGCCGGTCGCGGTGCGGCCCATCGTTACCACGAGCTGCACCTCTGGGTCCTGCAGGCACTCGCGCAAGACTCCCTGGCCTATCATTCCCGTCGCACCAAACAGCAACACATTCATCGCGGATGCCCTCTCTGCTGTGTCTTGACCAGCATACGCGCGGCGACCCGCTGATTTATCCTTCCTTCGATGCCGAAGAGTCTTTCAGTAGCCATGATCGCCATGAACGAGGAAGCGAACCTGCCCCGCACCCTCGAGAGCGTCCGCTGGGCAGACGAGATTATTGTTGTGGACTCGGGCTCAAAGGACCGCACGCTGGAGATCGCAAGGTCCTTTGGCGCCAAGACCAGCTACCACGCCTTCGGCGGCCACGGCGAACAGAAAAATGTTGCCCTGGACCTGTGCACGTCAGACTGGATTCTGCTGCTGGACGCCGACGAAGTGCTTACGCCCGGTCTGCAGGCGGAGATTCGCGAGCTGCTGCGCGGCGAGCCGAAGTATGGCGCCTACTGGATTCCCCGGCTGAATCTCTACTTCGGCCGCTGGATCAGGCATGGCGGGTTTTATCCCGACCACAAGCTGCGGCTCTTCCGGCGCGGCGCGGCGCGTCTGAGTGAGGGAGTGGGGCCGCACAGCACGCCGCAGTTTGCCGGGCCGCGCGGCAAGCTGAAAGGCGACATGCTCCACTATGCCTACCCCACGCTGGCCATTTATCTGGAGCACATGAACCGCTACAGCTCCGAGATTGCCCAGTTGCTGCACCAGCGTGGCCGCACGAGCCGGTCGCTCCCGGCATTTGTGTGGAACGCCATCCTCAACCCGGCGGCGACGTTTGTGTACAACTACTTTTTCCGGCTAGGCTTTCTCGATGGCCGCGAAGGGCTGCTGCTGCACCTGAACCACTCCGTCTACATCCACTGGAAGTTCATCAAGGCGTGGTGGTTGGCGCAGGGGAAAGAGTAGAGCGCAGCCAAGGGCTAAATGTGGCAGCTTTTCTGGCCGCGCTTCTCCAGATACCGCTGGTGGTACTCCTCGGCGCGCCAGAAGGTTTGCGCGGGCTCGATTTTGGTTACGACGCGTTTGGGCTTGTAGCGCCCTTCGGTGTTCAACTGCTCAATCTTGGCGCGGGCTTGCGCCTCCTGTTCCGGAGAATGGAAGAAGATGGCAGACCGGTACTGTGTGCCCCAGTCAGGTCCCTGGCGGTTGAGAGTTGTCGGGTCGTGCAGCGAGAAGAAGGCTTCGATGAGCTGCTCATAGCTCACCTGTGCCGGGTTGAAGTCCAATTCCACCACCTCGGCGTGGCCTGTCTGGTCTGTGCAGACGTCTTTGTAACTGGGTTGTTGCAGTGAGCCGCCCTCATAGCCAACGGCCGTGGCCGTCACGCCGGGGATGGCGGCGAACGCCGCCTCCACACCCCAGAAGCATCCTGCGCCGAATGTTGCTTTTTCAATCGCCATGCCCTTGAGATGCTGCGGCGAGGATTTGGTAACAGCTTTTGTGCTGGACACTGGTGGCAATCCGATTGCCGGATTGCCGCTCAGAGGGGCGCCATCTATTTGGATGAAACGAATGCGGTGGCTATAGCCGGCTGTTATCCGTTCAGCTTGCCGGCCCTGTTCTCAATTGTGGTGGCCAGCTTCCCGGTCAGCTTCGGCCATGCTTCCTTCCGCCCGGAGCACCGCCGGGGCGCTTGCCGCCAGGACGCGGGCCGGTGCGCTTGGCGCCGCTGCCTGGCTTGCTCTTGAAGCCGGATTTGGCGGGACCGCCGGGTTTGGAGCCGAAGGCGGGCCTTGGGCGGGAGCCGGAAGCGGGCTTGCCGGTGCCACCGAACTGCGGCTTGGGCTTCCAGCCGGTCTTGCTGTCTGGGCGGGAGCCGGTGGCTTTGCCCGGTTTACTGCTGGGCCGTGCGCCACCCGCGCGAGGCTTGCCTGTACTGGTGGTGAAGGGCCGCGCAAGGCCTCCTTCGCCGCGGAATGGGCGGGATGGGCCGGAACGGCCAGCACTGGATCGACCGGGACCGCCGGGACGATTTGAGCTGGGCCGGTCGAACCTGGACCGCTCAGGCCTGGGTCTATCGAATCTGGGTTGGTCTGACCGGGGGCGATCTTGACCTGGCCGGTTGTAGCTGGGGCGGGCTGGACTTGGTCTGCCTGTGCCGGGACGCTCCGGCTCTACCGCTTCGATGTGCAGACGAGGCGGTTTGGGTCTGGCAAAGCCGCCGGTTGCGGCAGGCGCATTGTCGCGGGGAGCCGACGGGCGCTTATAGGCCGGGCGATCACCGCCAGACGGCTTGTTCCAGGTGGGCTTGTTTGTGGCCGGTCTGGCTGGGAAAGTGCGGCCCTGGCTGGGTTCTTTCTTCCATTCCGGGCGTGCTTCTGGCCGGCCTGACGGGCGTGTCGTGCGATCTTCTTTCTTCCATGCAGGCCGTGCGCTGGTTGTTCTCTCCGTTGGCCTGCCGGGGCTGAATCTTGCCGGGCCTGCGCCGGTACGACGGGGACGCTCGTCGGGTCGCGCCGGGCCGCGAGTTGATCTGCGGTCTGCGCTGCGTCCCGCAGCGGGGCGGAATTCCTCGCCGGATGGAGGCGCTGCAGGCCGGAAGGGTTTCCCGGTGCTCCTGGGTGGGCCGAAGGACTTTTTGGGGCGGTAGTCGCCGGTGCGGCCCGCGGCGGTGGGGCGCCCTTCAGCCGGTCTGGCTGGCCGGGGCTGGCTGGGCCGGGGAGCCAGCGTGGGCAACTGTGCGTCCATGGCGTTGCGACGGCGGATTTCCTTGGCTTTCGGCGTGCGCAGCTTGCCTTCGGCGGCCAGGCGGATGGCGGCGAGTTCTTCCGGCTCCAACTCGCGCAGCTTGCCCGGCTCTACATCAAGCACCAGTGGGCCGTAGCCCACGCGGCGAATCTTTTCGACGAAGTGGCCGATTTCCTCGAACATCTTGCGCAGTTCGCGGTTGCGGCCCTCGATCAGCACTACCTCATACCAGGGGTTGTCGCCCTGGCGTACCTGGCGGATGCGCGCTGGAGCGGTGCGCACGCGGCCCTCGCCTGCCTTGCCGCGTTCGATGGAGACGCCGCCGCGCAAGGTTTCGAGTTCCTCTTCAGTCGGTTGTCCGCTTATCTTGACCAGATAAGTTTTTTCCACGCCGGAAGCGGCTTTCGTAAGCTTGTTGGCCAGCTCTCCGTCATTGGTCACCAGCAGCAGACCTTCGCTCAGGTAGTCGAGCCGGCCCACCGGGTACAGTCGCTCGGCCATTTTGGCGAAGAATTCCATGACTGTGGGGCGACCCTCAGGATCCTTCACCGTGGTCACGAAGCCTCGGGGCTTGTTGAGAATGAAGTAACGCAGCCGCTCGGCTCCGTGCAGCAGCTTGCCGTCCACGCGGATATGGTCGCGGGCAGCGTCAGCCTTGGTTCCAAGCTCGGTGGCAACTTTGCCGTTTACCTGCACACGGCCCTGCGTAATCAGCTGCTCGGCACTGCGGCGGCTGGCCACGCCGGCCTGCGCCAGGATCTTCTGGAGCCGCTCAAGCTTGGGCGCGGGGCGCGGTTCGGCCTCGATTTCAGCCTCGTCATCCCCAGTTTCGACGCTTGTAGCCTTGGCCGCAACTTCCGTTTGCGCGGTGCCTTCGTGCTCTTCGTTGCTGTGCTCCGCGCTCTCGGTTGCCTCGTTCAGCTCAGGCTCATTGGCTTCGGGTTTTTGTTCGTCAGTCATGGGGGGAAATCTCAGTTTCTGCCTGCTCTGCTGCAGGAGGCTCGGCAGGCGCGGCCTCTTGTGTGGCTGGTTCCGCTTCCACCGCGGCGGCCATTGGCGCAAGTTCGGGGCTTTCAGGCGCTTCCTCAGCGGGAGCGCCGATTTCGGCGGGCTCACCTTCCGAATCTTCCGAAGCGTTCTCGTCCAACTCCGGCCCCGCATCGGGACCGGGCTCGTAGCCGGAATCCGTCTCGTCAGGTGCTTCGTTCAGTTCCATGGCCGCCATTTTCTCGAACTCTTCCATCGACGGCAGTTCGCTTAGATCCTTCAACCCAAAGCGAAGCAGGAACTCCTTGGTGGTCTTGTAGAGAATGGGCCGGCCAATCACCTGCTTGCGGCCGGCAGTGGCGATGAGCTTGCGGCTCAGGAGCGACCCCAGCACGCCTCCCGACTCCACACCGCGAATCTCGTTGACCTCGGGCGCGGTTACGGGCTGCTTGTAGGCAATGACGGCCAAAGTCTCCAGTGCCGGCAGAGAGAGCTTCATGGGCGGCTTGAGGCTCTTGATGAACATGCGCACCGCGTCATGGCATTCCGGCTTGGTGGCCATGCGGTAGCCGCCCGCGATCTCGCGAATCTCCACGCCACGGGCGTCGGCGGAGTAGCTGGCAATGAGTTCGTCGAGCAACTGGCGGAGGATTGCCTTGACCTCGCGGTCGCGCTGGCGGGCCAGGCGTCTCGCCTCGGCTTCAATGTCCAGCGGAGCGCCGGGAGCAGCCGTCGGTTCAGCGGCCACTTCGGCGAGTTCTTCCTCAGAGCCAGGCACGGCTTGCAACGCCTCATCCGCGCCAGGTTCGGAACCAGGCACTGCCGCAGGCTCGGCAGGCGCACCTGCGACCTCGGAGGCATGAGCGGCAGGGGTCTGTTCCAGCCCGAGGTATTCCAGCTCTTCGTCGAGCAATGGAACCGGTTCAGGGGCATCGGCTGTGGCCGCCGCAGATGCGGCTTCCTGCTCCGCCTTCCATTCCAGGGCTTCGGTGGCAAACAATGCGGCGAGCTGGGCCAGTGTGACCGGCTCCTCCGCGGCGTAGATGACAGCTTCCAGCTTAGCTTTCAGGCTCATTCGTCAATTGGTACCTCAAGTATGGTACCGGAAGTGGAGGGCAG